>CAWEHH010000025.1:0-224067 GCA_963808765.1 uncultured beta proteobacterium | reverse complement strand
TGCCCGTCGTGGCGAGTCTGTTGAAGGTCTGCTTGTGGGCAACGCAACCGTGCCCGCATTTCTTCGTCACTTGCTCTATTAGCAGACGAGTGCGGGCGCTACCTCTCAGGCGGCGCCCGACGAAACGTCTCATTAGGGTTTTGCCAAGCGCCGAATGACCACCGGTACCGGCCTGCACACAGTATTGCATACCGGCGAATGCGTCTGTGCAAAACGGAGCAGATCGTCCAGTTCCTCATCGGTGCAGTCTGCTCGCACATCCATCTTTATCTCGATCTGCCTGTAGCCCGCGGCCACTGAATCATCGAGCGCAAGCAGCCCCTGGAGATCGATGTCTCCCACGAGTTCAGTTGAGAGCGACGTGATCTTGATGCCACGCGCCGCCGCATGCAGCACGGTGGTCGTTGTCACGCAGCCCGCCAAGGCGTGCAGGAGAAACTCTACCGGGTTCGCGCCCTCGTTGTTGCCGAGCAGGACGGGCGGCTCGCCGTTGGTAAAAACGAACGGCTTGCCGCGCGACTGGTCCTCGACTCCAGCGCCAAAGAAACCCTGGATCGTCGAGCGATTCTCCCCTCCGCCGATCCATTGGTTCTTTGCGCGAAACTGAAATTCCGCAAGCTGGGGGTCAGCCTTGAGCGCATTGACCGTCTGAGTCATCGCTGTCACGTCGAGCCCGTTGAGCTGCTCCGCTTTCATACCTTCAACCATCTGCTGTTCCATTGCCATCTCCTTTCAGTTGGATGTGTCGACGCGCGATTTCGGTGCTCACGAGATGGCGCAGCGTGGGAATCGAATCCGGCACATGGCGCTGCGCTCGGCCGGCTGCCGCGAGGTCTGTAATCTTCGGGTAGGGCAAGCGCCGTTGGTCGATTGGAGTTTTTTTTGGAAGCATTCTGCAGTCGCTGTGCGAGTAGAAAGCCGTAGGCGGCGATGCACACCGTTGCGTGATGGTGAAAGCCAGTCCAGCCGCGGCCCTCGTAATGAGACAAGCCGAATTCGGATTTAAGCTCGTGGTAGTCCTGTTCGATGCGCCAGCGCATCTTCGCGGTGTTCACCCATTCGGTGATGCTGATATCGGCAGGCACGTTGGACAGCCAGTGCTTCGTGGGCTCGGTCTCTTTGAGCGGCCATTCGATGAGTAGCCACTGCTCGTCACGCAGCTTGGTTCGCAGGTAATCACGATGCGCCGCGCGCACACGCACTCGTGCAAAGCGCGAAGAGAGCACTTTATTCGTACCTTCACGCCACGCGACTCGCTTCCACGCCGAGCGCTTCAGTGTCAAGGCGAGTTCCTGCACACTGAGCGGCTCGTGGCCTGGGCCACGGCGCAGGCGTTTGCTCGGACGGCCCATGCCAGGATATGGCGCATTCGGCAGCGGCCCGCTACCGGGTGCCCACACAGTCGTGCTCGAGCTCACGCCTACTGCATAGGTGAGCCCCAGCTCATCCAAAGCTTCGCGAAATGCCGTGTCTCTGCCGTAACCCGCGTCGGCCAGCACGATACCCGGCGCAATCCCGCGTTCCTTGGCGGCGCGGATCTGCTGCAGCGCGATCTGCGACTTGGTCGCAAAGAGCACCGTCTCCGGTACCTTTGCTTCGCGCCTGCGCTTCACATCGCTCGCCCAATCTTGCGGCAGATACAGCTGGTAATCCACGGGCACACTGCCTTCGGCCGTGGCCAACGACAAGCTCACCGCCACCTGACAGTTGTCCTGCTTGCCGAGCCTGCCGCAGTATTGCCGTGCGACGCCTACCGAGTGCCGGCCACACTTCGGATGCGCAGTGTCGTCAATGATCCAATAGACGCCGTGCTCCAGTTCCAAGTGCGGCTCGACGTATTGTCGAATGCGCTCCAGCAGTACCCGATCCGACCAGCGCGCATTCGCCACGAAGTGATGCAACGCCTGATGTTTCGCAGGAACGTTCAGCGGATCGGCATGCGCCGCGAGCGGTTCTACGCTCTTACGCTGGATCGGCAACATCAGTCCGCTGCAATATTCAAGGAGGCTCTGATGGCGCATCGAGTTGCCCAGCCCTTCGCACAAATACGCCATGTAGCGATCAAACTCAGCCAGGTCGGCCATGAATCTTCACCTTCAGCAATGAAGATTCCGACATCATGGCATTAACCGTGACACATACAACTAAGATGGATTCCTGCCAGAAAAGGTTCTTTCGTGCCAATGCCCGAGCGGAAAACTCGTTCCACGCAACCGATTGAGACAGTGATCGTGGCTGTGCGAGAAACCGCCGGCTCCGCACTGTACGGCATGGTTGACGTGCTGATGGCTGCGGGAAACCTGTGGCAAACGCTGCTGCGGTCGGAGCACGGCGATTCTCCCTTCCGAGTCCAGATCGCCTCGCTGCACACGCGCCGATTTCGCTGCGGCAATGGCATTCCTGTAACACCAGCAGTCTCCGTGCTCGACAATCCATCCGCCGACATCATCATCCTTCCTGAGCTGTGGCTCGGGCCGGACGAAGATCTCGCGGGACGATATGCCGCGCTCGTTCGATGGCTTCGGGCACGCTACGACGATGGCGCGTGTATCTACTCGGCGTGTTCCGGCGCGCTAATGCTTGCCGAGACCGGTCTTCTGGACGGTCGCGATGCCACATCGCACTGGGGTTACCAGGATCTCTTCAGACGTCGCTATCCCCAGATTCACTTTCGTCCAGAACCGAATCTGTGCTTTGCCGATGTGGACGGGCGCATCGTCACCGCCGGAGGCACGACGTCATGGCATGACTTGGCGCTGCATATCATTGCCAGGCACGTGAGTCCGGGAGAGGCAATGCGTATAGCCAAGGTCTACCTGCTCAAATGGCACGATGAGGGCCAGCTGCCGTACGAGCCACTGGTCCGGCCGCAGCCACACTCTGACGCTATAGCGAGAGCATGTGAAGCGTGGCTACGTGAGCATTTTCGCGACCGCAATGCGGTTGCGGGTGTCGTGAAAGGCTCGAGACTGCCCGAACGGTCGCTGAAGCGGCGGTTCAAAGCAGCGACCGGCGTCCCGCTGATCACGTATCTGCAGAATCTCAGGATCGAAGAAGCTAAACGGCTGCTGGAGACCTCGCAGGAAGCGGCAGAGGAGATCAGCTATATGGTCGGATATGAGGATGCATCGTTCTTCCGACGACTTTTCAAACGATCGACTGGCATTACCCCGGCTCGATACCGTCGTGTGTTCAAAGCGATTCACGATGCCGGAGCCGCGGCGCGGACGGGGAGTTTGATCGGCAGACCTCACTGAAGTGGTGCTGATGCTACGGACGCGTCGGCTCGTGAGCTACTGCTTGTGGCCGAACTCAGCACTCGGAGATAGGCAACTCACGACCAAGGGTGTGTGAATACCGTCAGCCGTTTGGTCGTTTACCGGCCGGTGACAGACACGAACGCAGCGGCGATACCGAACGCGCCAATTCCAGTGCTGGCCGCAGCAGCGCGCGGCCAATCGAACGCACCGAAAGTCCCGCGATCTTGCCTTGGCGCAGGACGATCCTCGATGAAGGCTCGCGTGAACTCGCGCTTCTGGCCGACGAGCTTTCCCTGGTTGCACGGCTCTATCGATACGCGAGTGAAACGAAGTGTTTCAATTGTGATGGCAAACCGAAACGTAAGGTAGCTATAGTCGCAAGGATAAACCGGCTGGATCATGCAAGGAGCCCAAGCGATGAAGGATTTCTCAGGTTACGAAACGAGCGGCGCGAACGGCGCCAGTCTGGCTCTCCTCGAGCAGGCCTTCCATGAGCTGCGTTGCTATATCGGGGATCCCGTCGCGACGGTTCAGCGCGCACTCGAGACGAGTCCAACGCTCGTCATGGCCCATGTGCTGAAGGCTTATCTGCACCTCATGGGCACAGAGCCCGACGGACTTCCCGTCGCGGCCGCAGCGCTCGTGGATGCCCGTGCGCGGCCGGCTAACGATCGCGAGCGCCGTCACATCCAGGCGATCTCGGAACTCGTCCAGGGTCGCTGGCGCGCGGCTGGTGCGGTGCTGGAAGACTTGACGATCGAGTACCCGCGCGATGCGCTCGCGTTGCAGGCCGGGCATCAGATCGACTTCTTTACGGGCGACTCACGCATGCTGCGCGACCGCATTGCGCGAGCGCTGCCGGCATGGAGCCGCTCGATGCCGGGCTATCACGCGGTGCTCGGCATGCATGCCTTCGGACTCGAGGAAACCGGCGAGTACGCCCGAGCGGAAACGCAGGGCCGCGCAAGCGTCGAGCTCGAACCGCGCGACGGCTGGGGACAGCACGCGGTGGCGCATGTCATGGAAATGCAGGGCCGTAGACGCGATGGCATCGCCTGGATGCAGGCAAATCCGGAAGCATGGTCGAGCGAGAGCTTCCTCGCCGTTCACAACTGGTGGCATGTTGCGCTCTTTCACCTCGGAGTCGAGGAGGTCGAGGAGGTCTTCACTCTGTTTGACGGACCAATCTACGGCAAGGGCTCGACTATAGTGCTCGAGATGATCGATGCGAGCGCCATGCTGTGGCGGCTGCACCTGCGCGGAATCGACGTGGGCAATCGCTGGGAAGCGCTCGCCAATGGCTGGGCGCCGATCGCTTTGGCGGGCAATTACGCCTTCAACGACATGCATGCGATGATGGCGTTCGTCGGCGCGGGACGCATGCGCGAGGTACAAGCGGTGCTCGAGGCGCAGCGCGCCGCAATGGAGCAGCCCGGCGATAACGCGATGTTTACGGGTGAAGTGGGCCATTCTGCGACGCTCGCGATCAAAGCGTTCGGCGATGGGGACTACGCAGAGACCGTGCGGCTGCTGCGCTCAATCCGCAGCTACGCGCATCGGTTCGGCGGCAGCCACGCGCAACGCGACGTGCTCGACCTCACGCTGATTGAAGCCGCGAAGCGCGCGGGGCACAAAGCCCTGGCGGCCGCGCTCGAGACGGAGCGGGCAAGCATTCGCCGTTCGCCTCTTGAGAAGGTTGCCGCGAACGGTGGCCCTGCTTCGAGGCGTTCGGCACGATCGGAACGCCTGATGGCAAACGGCTGAACGCGTCGTTGGGAGTATTCCTTCTCCTATCGCGTGAAGAGTAAATGCTCAACTCTCGAGCGTCCTGCGCGAACGCGCTCACTGGATCTTAGGTCGTCGAAGATAGGCGAATCTATGCACTGCGTTTCCTCACCCACCACCGGGCTCGCAATCTCTTACGATGTTTATGGGAGCGGCACACCCCTCGTGCTCCTGCATGGTTCGTTCAGCGACCACGTCACGAACTGGCAACAGGTCAAGCTGCTGCTCGAGCCGCTATTCACGGTTTATGCCATAGCGCGCCGTGGCCGCGGTGAAACGGAAGCAACCGAAGGACACAGTGTTGAGGATGAGAGCACGGATGCCGTGGCGATGATTGAATCGATCGGCGGACCGGTTTTTCTCCTCGGGCACTCTTACGGGGCTCTTACTGCACTGGCAGCTGCCGCCCGAATTCCGGATCGTATTCTGAAGCTCGTGCTGTACGAACCGGCAAGCCCTCGCATTCTCGAGGGCGAACGCCTTGCCCGGCTCGAGAAATTGGCGCAGGCGGGCGATTGGGAACAGTTTGCGCTAACGTTTTTCCGCGACAGTCTTTTCGTGCCAATCGAGGAGCTGGAGGAGCTTCGCGAGACCGAGCTCTGGCCGCCGATTGTCGGAGATGCCAAGGCATCCTTGAATGATCTGCGTGCGCTTAAAGCGCACGAGTTCCGAGCTGAGTCTTTCAATATGCTCGAAGTTCCGGTGATGCTCCAGATCGGCACGCGTAGCCCGCGTGAACTCTACATCACTGATGTGCTTGCCGCTGTGCTTCCCGATGTGCGCGTGCAAGAACTGCCAGGCCAGGCCCACGAAGCAATGACCACAGCACCAACACTGTACGCGCACGCGGTGTCTCGTTTTCTGCTCTCGTGAATTGAGGGGGCTGGTTCTGGCCGAGAGCAGCTATTGATCGACATGATCTGCCTGCGATGCAGACAAAAAACAAAGTCCTGCCCGTTGCAGCTCATCCACCTCTCGTCACCCACAGCTCGTCAGCGGTAGCTGACCCTCACCTTATCACTCCCACTCTCACGTGCCTCCCGCCTCTTTCCGCGCCACCGCCCTTCCCATGATCCACGCCGGAATCAGTCCCACGGTGAAGATGATCGCGACGAGCAGGAAGCTGTCGCGAAAGCCCATCGTGTACGCCTGCGCGTAAACAACACGCCCGAGAAAATGCAGCGCGCCCGAGGTCTGGATGTCCGGAGGCAGGCCGCCTTGCGCGAGCAGCATTTCAAGTTGGCGCAAAAGCTCGGCCGTCCCGCTGTTGGCCGCAGTCTGGAAACTCGTTATCGCGTCGCTGTGAAAAAACGTTCGCCGATCGAGCGTCACCGACAGCAGATTCACGCCGAACGCACCGCCGAGCTGGCGGGCGAAGTTGATCATGCCGGCGCCCTGACCGAGCAACTCCGGTTGCAGCGCACGCAGTGCGGTGACGTTGAGCGCCGGCTTGATGAGCGCCAATCCGATGCGCGAAAGCACGACGCAGCCGGCGACCATCCAGAATCCGCTGTTCACGTCGACCACGGCAAGCCAGTACGAAGACAGCACGAAACAGACAAGCCCGGAAATGACGAGCGTGCGGGCAGCCATGCGGTCGCTCATCCAACCACCGAAGGGCATGAACAGACCCAGAATCAGGCCACCCGGCATGAGCAGCAGTCCCGACGCATACGGCGTGTAGCCCTGGACGGTCTGCACGAATAAAGGAACGAGATAGGTCGAACCGAACAGGCCCACGCCGAACATGCAGGCAACCGTCGCAGCGCACGTGAACTGCCCGTTTGCCAGCACGCGCAAGTCGACGAGCGGCTGGGGCGTATGCAACTCCCACAGAAGAAAGCCGATACCGGCGCCGGCTGACATCGCGAACAGGGCCAGAATGTAATCGGAGTGCCAGCCTTCGCGCTGACCGCTCGACAACGCGGTAAGCAGGCAGGCCAGGGCCGTGGTGAGCAGCGCAAAGCCGGTCCAGTCGAAGCGCGTGCGTGCGGCGGATTCTTCGCGCTGTGGCATGAAGATGCTTCCGAGCAACATGCCAAGCACCGCAACAGGAACCGCCAGGTAGAAAATATACCGCCAGTTGAAGTGCTCGATCATGACGCCGCCGAGCGTCGGCCCCAACGCCGGACCGAGAATGACGCTCATCCCGAAGAAGCCCATCGCCATCCCGCGCTGATGAGGCGGAAACACGCGAAAGAGCGTGTACATCGACAACGGCTGGAGAATCCCGGCGATCGCGCCTTGCACGATGCGACATCCGATCAGCACGGAATCGTTGGGCGACATGCCCGCGACGAGCAGTGCCACGATGAATATGCACAGCGCGCCGATGAAGGTGCGTCGCTGACCGTAGCGGGAGATCAGCCAGGCGTTGAGCAGCATCCCTATGGTCATCGCGGCGAGCGCGCCGGTCGAAAGCCACTGCGCGCGGTCCTGGCCGATGCCGAACGCGCCCATGATGTCCGGAATCGCAACGTTGACGGTCGTCGTCGTCAGCACCGCCGAGATCGTGCCGAGCATGACCGTGACCGTCGCGAACCAGCGATAGCGCGGCCCGTATCGTTCCGACAGAACTTCAGTCGTTTCCGAGGGCAATATCGACTTCCACCATCATGCCGGGACGCAGCGCGAGGTCGTTGTCCTTCAGCAGGATGCGCACCGGCAGCCGCTGCGTGATCTTCGTGAAATTGCCGCTCGGGTTCGGGTCCGGCAGCAGCGCGAACTTGCTGGTGGCCGCCTGGCCGATGCGGTAGATCTCGCCGCGCACGACGCTGTCCCGGATACGCGTCGACACGTACGCTCACCGGCATGCCCGGCTTGAGCAGCCCGATCGACGTTTCCTTCACGTTCGCTTCGACCCATATCCGGTTCGGATCGTGGAACATCCCGATGCGCTGTCCGCTCGCGACATGTTCGCCTTGGCGCACGAACGTCATCACGATGCGGCCGTCGGCGGGACTGCGGATCGTGCGATCTTCGATATCCGCTTCCTGACGATGCACTTCGGCGCGCACCTCCGCCGCCTGGGCCGTGAGCACGAGCAGTTGTCGCTCGATCACGTTCAACTGCTTGCGGCTGCCGCCCGCGGCCGAGAGCGTGCTACGCGCCGCGGCGACTTCGGCCGTCGCCTTGCGGTGGGCTTCCTGTGCCTGCTGATATGCGATGCGGGCACGATCCATCTCCTGCGAAGAGATGTATTCACGCTCGTGCAGGCTGCGTGCGCGGTCCTGCTCGAGGCGTGTGTGCTTCAGCGTCGCCTGAATGGCGGCGAGCTCAGCTTCGGCCGCCGCGACGCGGCTCACTTCCGTCTGGTACTTGCCGAGCGTCTCCTGGTCGACCTGGCCGGTCTGTGCGCGCAGAACCGCCATCTGGCCGTCGATCGTCTTCAGCCGCGCAAGGAGCACTTCCCGGTGCAGCGCCGCGTCGCGATCGTCGATGCGGGCGATCACGTCGCCCTTCCTGACCTCGTCCCCCTCGATCACGTTCAACTCGGTGATCCAGCCCGAGACACGGCTCGATATCGTGACCACTTCTCCATCGATCCGGGCGTCGTCGACGTAAACGTGCGTCCATCGATGCACGAGCCACATGCCGGCCCAGACCAGCACGCCGATGACGGCGGCGCCGATCAACCAGACCTTTAGACTTCCCGCGAATGGAGAGAGCCGCCGCCTCCTCCGGCCCAATGTTTCGCTCTTGGGCTCTTTCATGTCCATGCGGACAATGTTAATGCCATCGCCTGATCGCGGGGCGAATCGACCACATTATGACCGCCGCTCCTCGCCGTCAGGTGCGCGTTCTACTCGTGCGCGGCCCTTGCTTCCTCGGCGGCCCTCGCCCACTTGACGATTTCGGCGTGCAGGTAATCGCGAAACTCATCCGGCGTCTCGACGACCGGCTCCGCGCCCTGTGACGAGAACCGATGCCTTGTCGCGCTCTCGCGCAGTACGCCTGCGACGGCGACATTCAGCCGCACGACCGTGTCGTATCGCGTGCGGACCGGAGCGACGACGCCGACCCATGAGACTGCATCGAACCGAGGCACGCCCGATTCGATGAGTGTGGGCACCTGCGGCAGCGCCGCGATGCGCGCGCGGCTTGCGACGGCGAGCGCCTTCAGGCGGCCGGAAAGGACGTGCGACTGCACGGAGAGCACCGGCGCGACCATGGCATGGACGTGTCCGCCCAGCAGTTCGGCAAGCGCTTTCGCGCTGCCGCGATACGGCACGTGCAGCGCCGAGAGGTAGCCCACCTTCAGCATCAGGAGCTCGGCGGCGAGGTGCGACGTGCTGCCGCTGCCGGCGGAGGCAATGGAAATCCTGCCGGGAAGCGCGCGCACGAGCGAAAAGAATTCGCGCGCGGAAGTCGCGTCCACTGTCTTGTTCACGACGAGCGCGTGATGCAGGCGGGCGAGACGCGCGACCGGCACGAAGTCGCGCTCGGGGCGATAGGGCAGTCCGGGATAAACGCTGATGTTGCTGGAGAAGGTAGCGGCCACGACCAGGAGCGTATGGCCGTCGCTCGGCATGCGGGCGACGTGAATCGCCGCGACATTCCCCGTCGCGCCGGGCTGATTCTCGACGATGAAGGGCTTGCCGAAAAATTCCGCGAGGCCCGACGCGACAATGCGCGCGGTGAGGTCCGTCGAGTCGCCCGCCGGTGCGCCGACGATCACGCGTACGGGCCTCGTCGGGTACTCATCGAAAGCCCACGCGCACGGAACGAGCCCGGCAAGGGCCCATGCGAGCAGGAGGAGCTTCACGCCCATGGCCGGATACCCTACCTCCGCCTCCGAAGTCAGCGAATACTCCGAGGTTCGCATCGAACGCAAAACGAAGAGGATACATCCAGGAGGCGCTGCCAGCTCGTTTGTGCGTTGTTCGCTGCGGGTCACGATCGTGCCCAGCGGACGTCAGGCGCGGGCGTGGCGCGCGGGCACGAGCGACACCCATAGCCCGGCCCGACCGCATGCGGCACTGGCGTACACTCGGCGACCATGAACCGCTCCAGCCCTCTTCGTGTGTCCATTCTGATCGCGGCATCCGCAGCGATCTTCACCCCCCTGGCCGGCGCCGCTTTTCCGGAGCGCCCGGTGCGCCTCATCGTGCCCTTCCCACCCGGCGGTGTGAACGACATCGCTTCGCGCCTCGTCGCGCACGAGTTGAATGCGCTCTGGGCGCGTCCGGTCATCATCGACAACCGCGGAGGCGCAGGCGGCAACATCGGTGCCGAGATCGCGGCGAAGGCCAATCCCGACGGCTACACGCTTTTCATCGTCTCTTCGAGCATAACGAGCAACGTTGCGCTCTACCGGAAGCTCGCATTCGATCTCGAGCGCGACTTCGCACCGGTCAGCACGCTCGTCACCGGGGCGTACGTGCTCGTCGTCCATCCGTCTCTCCCGGCCGCATCGGTGCAGGAACTCATTCAGCTCGCCAGAGCGCAGCCGGGAAAGCTCAATTTCTCCTCGTTCGGACAGGGCAGCTCGGCGCATCTCGTCGCCGAGCTTTTCAAGAGCATGGCGAAAGTCGATCTCGCGCACGTGCCCTACAAAGGCGGCGGACCCGCCATGGCCGCTGTGGTCGCGGGTGAGGTGCAGATGACGTTCTCCAACCTGTCCGTGGCGATTCCGCAAGTGAAGTCCGGGAAGCTGAGAGGGCTCGCGGTCTCGAGCCTCGAGCGGAAGGGCGCCCTGCCCGGCGTGCCTTCGCTGGACGAATCCGGGTTGCGCGGATTCGACGCAACGTCGTGGGTCGGCCTGCTCGCGCCGCGCCAGGTGGAGCGTGCGCTCATCGGCAAACTCAACGCGGATGTCCGAAAAGTGCTCGCCGAGCCCGAGTTGAGACGACAGCTCGAGGCGCGCGGACTGGAGGCGCTTCCGAGCACGCCGGAAGCGCTTGCGCGCCACATCAGGGCCGAAGTCGAACGGTGGAGCAAGGTGATCCGGGAGGCAGGGGTAAAGCTCGAGCCGTAAATCCTTACGCCGCTCCTTCGGCGCTGCGGCTCGCGCCGCGTTGCGTGCGGGCGCAACTACACCCTTTAGGCGCGTCGCGGTGCCACGTCCTATCTACGCCCCGCCTCGGACGTATGGCGTATTCACATCGCTGCGCCGTTCGCTAGCATACGGGGCAATGCGATCAGGCGGACACATGAGTGGCTGGTGCACTTGCTGGCTCGTCGTCATGTTCACGGCGCTTCCTGCGCTCGCAGCGTGCGGAGCGCGCGTCGATGACATCGCAGTGTTCGAGGAGCGCCGCGCGAAGTGCGATCACTTTCGTGGCGAAGAGCCCTACGACAAGCAACGTGCGGCGTTCCTGCGCGAACAAATGACGAAGGTACTGCAGCGGGACGGACGCGGAACTCGCGAAGCTCAAGCAGAAGTATGCCGGGGACCCGGCAGTGATGAAGACCCTGAACGTGTACGAAGTGCGCATCGAGTAGAAAGGAGAGGCACATGACGGCAATTTCAGCATCGGTTGGTCGCGGCGGAAGGAACTTACCGTCTGATGTGGGCACGGTGCAGACGTTGCTCAACCGTCACACGGCCACGCTGGGGATCGCTCCCCTGCAGATCGACAACTCTGCAGGTCCGAAGACAATCGCGGCAATCGAAGCTTTCCAGCAGCGCGTAGTGAAGCTCAGCCAGCCGGATGGCCGCGTGGATGTCGGCGGCCGCACTTTCGCCGCGCTCGCTGCCGCTACACCGGGCAACGGAAGTGCGTCCACGAATCTGAGCGGAGCCGCCTGGTGGCACGCCAATCAGGCCAGGTTTCCGACCAGCCACTCGATCAATGACCTTGCATCCCCGTTCAGGGAAAACGTGCAGAGCTTCTTCAACGCGCTGATCGCGGCCGGCGCCACCGTGCAAATAGGTTCCACACGGCGCAACGAGAAGCGCGCCTATCTCATGCACTACAGCTGGGACATCGCCAAGGGACTCATCGACCCCGCGCAGGTACCCGCCAAGGCCGGTGTGGATATCAGGTGGGATCACGGGCAGCTCGCACAATCGAAAATGGCTGCGCAGGCGATGATGGACCTGTTCGATCTCGCGCACCGGCCGTCGCTCACCTCGCTTCACATATCGGGTCTCGCCATCGACATGGATATCACATGGTCGGGCACGCTCGAGGTCAAGAAGAAGAACGGCGACTCGGTCGCGATCAGCGCCCCGCGCGACGGAGCCAGCAACACGACCCTTCACGGCATCGGTGCGACCTACGGCGTGAAGAAGCTCGCCAGCGATCCGCCGCACTGGTCTTCGACCGGGCACTGAGGCGATCGCGAAGCCACCCGTCTCGGTTGGACCGGACCGCTTGGCTGCAATCGGCGGCCAACCCAAATCGTCAGCTCATCAGGCAGACAGCCCATGTTTCGCCTCGTCGGCATGTGCGTGCTGGCGAGCGCTCCACACAGGAGCGAGACGAAAAAGCGACAAACCCGCGATATAAGAACGAACTTCCCCTCGGAGCATAGACCGCGGGCCGATAGCGGGCTCGTGTCTCAACAACCAGAGGGAGTTACCCATGAAGGTCGTCGTGAAATTGCTGATCGCGCTCGCGCTGAGCGCTGCGTTCGCGGGTTGCAGCGGAATGCCGTCCTACGATGATTCATTTTCGCAGACAGAGCGTAAAGACTGAGCACCAGCGGCTGCGGGGTGAAAGCCTCGCGGCCGGCTCTGGCAAGCGAGAGCCGCAGCATCGGGTTTCACCCAATTGACGAGCCTGCATGGGGTGGTCAAAGTCAGATTTTCGCAGACGAAGGCAGATGGTAGATGCGCACGTTCTCGTGATCGAGGACCAGCAGGAGATCGCCCACCTCGTCCGCCTGCATCTTCAGGACCTTCCCTGCAAGGTCGAGCTCGCCTTCGACGGCGTGGCCGGTCTTGCCGCCGCGCGAAGAAGAACTTCGATCTGGTGGTGCTCGACCTCATGCTGCCCGGCATCGACGGGCTCGAGATCTGCCGCCGCCTGCGCGCGCGCGCCGCCCTACACGCCGATCATGATGGTCACGGCGAAAGCGGCGGAGTTCGACCGCGTGCTCGGGCTCGAGCTTGGCGCCGACGACTACCTCACCAAGCCTTTCAGCATCCGCGAGCTCGTGGCGCGCGTGAAAGCGCTGTTCCGGCGCTGGAGCATCTTCGAGGCGGACGTCGCCGGCCAGAGCGGGGAAGAGATCATCGCGCTCGCGGCGATCTCGAGATCGACATCGCGAAACGCGAGGTGCGCCGCTCGACGGCAACGTCGTCAATCTCACGTCCAAGGAGTTCGACCTCCTGCTGCACTTCCTGCGCAATCCGGGCCGCGTCTACACGCGCGTGCAGCTGCTCGACGCGGTCTGGGGCTACGGCTACGAGGGCTACGAGCACAACGTGAACTGCCACATCAACCGCCTGCGCAGCAAGATCGAGAGCGACCCCGCGCGCCCGCAGTTCATCCTCACGGTGCGCGGCGTCGGCTACAAGCTCGGCGAAGTGCAGCCGGCGTGCGCGGAGGCATAACGTGCTGAAGACGCTCTACGCGAAGCTGCTCGCCGTGCTGGTCGGACTGACGGTCGTCATGGCGCATCATGTTTCTCGTCGTCATCCGGCACTCGGACGTCGCGCGCAATCAGGAGATCAACCAGAAGCTCTATCGCAATCTCGCGAGCCGCCTCATCGACGAGCACATCCTCGAGGAGGACCGGCCGAATCCCGCTGCGGTGCAGCAGGTTTTCGACCGCATCCGCTCGTCAATCCGCGAGTCGACGTCTATCTGCTCGACAGCGGAGGGCAAGTCGTCGCGGCTTCCGGTCCAGAACGCGGTCAAGCGCACGGTGTCGATCTCGCGCCGATACGGCGCTTCCTCGATGAGAAAGCGGAGCTGCCGATCCTCGGCGACGATCCTTCGGAGGCAGCACGGCAGCGCGTGTTCTCAGTGGCACCCGTGCCGCTCGCGGACAATGCCGAGGGCTACCTCTACCTCGTCCTGCGCGGCTTCAGCGGCGACACGCTCGCGCAGCGCATCAAGCAGAGCTACGTGCTGCAGGAAACGCTGTGGCTCATCGGCAGCGGGCTCGCTGGTCGCGCTGTTCGCGAGGCGCGCTCATCATCACGCTCATGACGCGGCCGCTGCAGCAAGCTCACCGCCGTCGTGGACAAGTTCCGCCGCAGCGGCTTCGCCGAACATCCCGAGACGCTCCGGCCGCCGAGCGACGAGATCGGCACGCTCACCGAAACGTTCAACCGCATGGCCGACCGCATCCTCGAGCAGATGAGCGCGCTCAGGCAGACCGACGCGATGCGGCGCGAGCTCGTCGCCAACATCTCGCACGACCTGCGCACGCCGCTCGCGTCGCTGCAGGGCTATCTCGAAACGCTGCACCTGAAGGGCACGGGTCTGCAGCGCCGAGGAGCAGCGCGGCTACCTCGAGATCGCGCTCAAGCAGACCGAGCAGTTGAGCGGCCTCGTCGAGCCGGCTGTTCGATCTCGCGAAGCTCGATTCCGGTCAGGTCGTCGTTCATGCGGAACCTTTCGCGCTCGGCGATCTCCTGCAGGACGTGGTGCAGGATTTCGAGCTCGCCGCGCGAAGCAAAGGTGTCGACCGTGCGGCGCTCGATGCACGGCCCGATCTGCCGCTCGTCGTCGCCGACATCGGCGCTGATCGAGCGGGTGCTGCGCAACCTCATCGAGAATGCGCTGCGCTATACCGACGCGGCGGAGCGTCACGGTGTCGGCGCGCCGAACCGCCGGCCGCGCCGTGCTCGAGGTATCCGATACGGGCGTCGGTATTCCGGCCGAGGAGCTGCCTCGGATTTTCGATCGTTTCTATCGCGTGGAGAAAAGCCGCTCGCCCGGCGACGGCAGCGCCGGTCTCGGCCTCGCGATCACCAAGGGCATTCTCGACCTGCACGGCAGCACGATCACCGTCACGAGCGCACCCGGCAGGACCGTGTTCCGCTTCACGCTGGAATTCGCCGCGAGACCGGCCGGTGTGGTCGAGGACACCGAAACCGCCGAAGTCGCGCGTGTCCCGCGACAAGTGCCGACGTTCAGCTATCCCATGACGGGGTAGTGCCTACTCACGCGCTACCGACAGCGGCGCCGCGATGCTCTCCAGCGACGCACGCTCTGCATTCACCCCGAGACGCCATGCCACTGCGGCTGCGACGAGCATGAGCGCCGCGCCGAACGCATAGCCCCAGAACACCGCCACGCGCTCGCCGGTGCCGATGAGCGCGCCGAACAACCACGGCGCCGCGACGCCACCCGCCGCGGTGCCGAGCGCGTAGAACACCGCGATCGCGAGCGCTCGCAATTCCAGCGGGAACACTTCGCTCGCCGTGAGATAAGCCGAGCTCGCCGCGGCCGAAGCGAAGAAGAAGATGACGGCCCACAGCGCCGTCTGCCCGATACGCCGACAGCACGCCCTGCATGAACAGCATCCCGGTCGACGAGCAGGAGGAGGCCGGAGATGCGTGTACGTCGCCGCGATCATCACGCGCCGGCCGACCGTGTCGAACAGCGTTCCGAGGAGCAACGGCCCGAGGAAGTTGCCGACTGCGAACGGCAGCAGATAGAGCCCCGTGTGCTCCGACGGCACGCCGTAGAAGCGCGTCAGCACGAGCGCGTAGGTGAAGAAGATCGCGTTGTAGAGAAACGCCTGGGACGTGATCAGGACGAAGCACAGCACCGAGCGCGCGCGATAGACGCGCGAACATCGTCGCGAAGACCTCCGCGAGCGCCGTATGCGTGCGCGGGCTGAACAGAGATTCGCGCAGCAGCCGGCAGCGGCTCGCGCGTCTCCCCGCCGTCGTATCCGCTTTTCGATCCCGGACACCGCGTCTTCCGCGCGTGCTCGATAGCCGTGGATCGCGAGCCAGCGCGGACTTTCGGGGATGAAGCGCCGGGCGAACAGCACGATGAAGCCGAGGGAGGCGCCGATCGCGAAGCCCACGCGCCAGCCGGTGTCCACGTCGAAGATATCCGGATCGAGCAGCACCGCGGTCGCGCCGGACCCCGCCACCGCGCCCAGCCAGAAGCTGCCGTTGATGAGGAGATTCACGCGGCCGCGCACGCGCGCCGGAATGAGCTCGTCGATCGCGGAGTTGATCGCGGCATACTCGCCGCCGATGCCGAAACCCGTGATCACGCGAAACGCGCACAGGCTCCAGAAATCCCAGGAAAACGCCGTGAGCATCGTCCCGGTCAGGTAGATGCCCATGGTGATGAAGAAGAGTCGTGCGCGTCCGTAGCGGTCGGTGAGATGGCCGCAGAAGAGCGCGCCGACGACCGCCCCCAGCAGGTAGCACGAGGCAGCGAAGCCGATCTGGGTGCTCGTGAGGTGGAGCGTGCCGGCGTCCTGGAGCACGCCGCTCACGGCGCCCTTGAGCGTCACCTCCAGGCCGTCGATCGCCCAGCTCGCGCCGAGCGCCAGCACGACGAGCCAGTGGAAACGGCTCCACGGCAGGCGGTCGAGCCGTGCGGGGATGTCGGTGGTGTACGGCTCGAACTGTCGTTCGGAGGATTTCACGCGGCGTCATTCTGGAGGCGCATCGCTCGCGCGTCCAGAACTCGATCGCAGGGCCCATGACCGTGGAAGGGGGTGAGTGACAGAACGGCGACGCCAAAGGATCTTCGCCTGGATTCCGGCCTCGCACCGGAATGACGATTAGTAACGAGTCGCGGGTTACGAGTCACGAGCCACGAGGGCTTTAGAATCGCATCACCCACCCTTGTCCGTGCTCCCATGTCCTCAGTCAGCCCGACCCTCGCCGAACTCTCCCGCAGACTCGCCGCCTTCGCGCACGAGCGCGACTGGGATCAGTTCCACAATCCCAAGAACCTCGCGATGGCGCTCGCGGGTGAAACGGGCGAGCTGATCGAGCACTTCCAGTGGCTCACGTTCGAAGAGGCCGAAAACCTCACGCCGGAAACGCGCGAGGAAGTGGCCCTCGAAGCGGCCGACGTGCTGCTCTTCCTCTTGCGCTTGTGCGACAAGCTCGGCATCGATCTCGCGGACGCGGCGGAGCGCAAGCTCGCGATCAATGCGGCGAGATATCCGGCGGATCAGTCCCGCGGCCGCGCGACGAAGTACGACAAGCTGTAGTCTGCGGCCCCAGCGATTTTCTCGATTCGTCGTTCCGGCGCCAGGCCGGAACCCAGGCGAAAAAGCAAGTCTGGATTAATGGGGCGCTTTCCGACGAGCCTTAGCCGCCGCTCCGACGGCCGTCAGCTTCATGAGGTCCGAGACCTCGCGGACCTTCTCCAGCGCCATCACCTGCCCGGCAAGCGCCGCGGCGCGCTTCGCACCGATCACGGGCGTGGCGAGACTGTCGAACTTCGCGCGCATCTCCTCATCGCTCATCGGGTTCTGGATCGAGCCTTTCGGATAATCGACCTGCGAAGCGAGCTTGCGGCCGCCGCGTACATGGACGGTCATGCGGCATGAAACGCCTCGCGGCAGCGACGGATCTTCGTTGATCCTGACGAGCCCGGAGAGGCGCTTCACCTCGGCGTTGCGGATAGTGCGGTTGCTGTATTGCTCCAGCAGCGCGCGGCCTTCGATCAGCGCGATCGCGACCGAAAACGGCAGCGACACCTGCGCCTCGTGGTATGTCTGCGGCGTCGTGTTCTGATGGTAGCGGGCCCAGTCGGGATGACGATCGACGTGGATCACCTCCACGTCTTTCGTGGCGAATCCCGGCTCCCTGCGGACCTCCAGCGCGCAGTCGATCGCGTTGTGGATCGGCCGCGCGCACGAATACGGCTTGAATTCGATCTGGAGCTCGTAGGGCTTGTCGATGCCCTCCGCCAGGCGCTCGGGTTGCGTCTTGTCGCTGAACGCTTTCAGAAAAGCGCGCTCGCCTTCGAAGATCGTGTCCGCCCCCGTAAACCCGAGCTGCGCCATGCGCGCCGCCGTGACACCGTTGCGCGCCGCAGGACCGGGATTGAAGCGCTTTTGCATCGACGGGCCGTACATTTCCATCAGCCCGGAGACCTGCGCTCCGGCGAGACCGAGCGCCGAAACCATTTTGTCCTTCGAGAGTCGCAGCACTTTTCGCGGCCGCCACCGTCGCGCCGAAGACACCGCACGTGGGCGTCGTGTGGAACCCGCGATTGCGCAGAGAAGGATTGGTCGCCTTGCTCGCCCGTTCCATCATCTCGCAGCCGGCCGCGAGCGCGGTGAGGAGCTGCTTGCCGTCCGCTCCCGCATACTCCGCAGCCGCCAGGGCCGCGGAATAAACGGGCGGACTGAAGTGAAACAGCGCGAGCACGTCGATGTCGTCGAGCTCGATCGAATGCGACGAGATCGCATTGGCGAACGAAGCCGCGGTGATGTCCACGCGGGCGTTGTCGCCGATGAGACGCGCCTGCGGCTTTGCGCCGTGCTCCTTCGCGAAGAGACGGGCGATCCTGCCGCTTTCGGTCTGACTTCCGGCAAGCGCGACGCCGAGGTAATCCAGGAGAAGCTTCTTCACCGCTTCGCGCGAAGCCGGTGCGATGTCGTCGTAGCGGAGGGCCGCGAAGCGCGCGGCCACCTGCTGGGCATAAGTCTGCGTTGGCATGATGCTGTGCTTATGGGTTTATTTGGTGTCTGATGGGAGCGAGCGGTGGTGTGCTGGATCGTCAATTCGCCCGACATCGTCATTCCGGCGCAGGCCGGAATCCAGAGCGATTAGGTTCTGGACCCCGGCCCCCGGATTCAAGCCTTCCGGGGCAGGCTTCGCCGGGTGACGTACTATCAATACCTTGTGAATCACCATACTTCGCCGGGTTATCGAGCCGCAACCGGCGCTGCGACGAGACTTATCAGCTCCGACAAGTCAGGCAGCGCCTCCAGTTTCGAGACGAGCTCGACGATGCGATCGACGGCCGGTTTCGCGAGGCACGGGCTTACGACGTGCCGGAACTTGTACTCGATCTCCTCGGGCCTGAGCGGCTGCTCGGGGCTGCCGCGGCGGTGGAGCAGCAGTTTTTCGAGCTCGCGCCCGTCGCGCGCACGCACCTTCACGCGAGCCGCATGGCGAAACGGCGCGCCCATGCCCTCGATTTCGGGATCGACGTACGCCTTGATGCGCCCGATGAAGTCGAGGATCGCCGGATCGCGCGAGCCGCCCTTCGCGGTACTGCTCCGTGAAAGCCATGCCGTCGAGCGCGATCACCGCGAGCCCGTAATAGAGATTCATCTGCGCCGCGGTAACGCCCTGCGCCTTGTACTCCCAGGCGCAGTGCACGTGCGTCATGGGACTCAAGCCCGTCTCCACGCGCTCGATATCCGCCGCTTTCGAGCGCGTTCTCGCGCATGATCTCCGCGAGCCCGTCGAGCGCCGTGTGAATGCTCGTGACCGACGCGTGCGGCTTGTAGCCCACGTTGAGCGTTTCCCACGTGCTGCCGAGACCCGCAGTCAATCTCGCAGGATTCGGCTCGTTCGAATAGCACGTGAGATAGCCGCCGTAGGGCGCCTCGAGCACGTCGGTGATTCCGGTGAAGTCGGACGCCGCGAGCGACGCGGCATAGACGCCGCTTTGCGCCGCCCGGCCGGAATGGAAGCGCTTCACCATCGCGCCTTCCTGCGCCGCCATGAGCCCGCCCGCCTGCGATCCGACGATGCCCAGCGCATGCTGAAACCGTTTCGGATCGAGCTTCAGCGATGTGCGCGGCGGTCGCGGCGGCAGCGAATGCGCCGGACGTGCCCTGCGGATGGAAGCCGCGGAAGAAAAGGCTCATCGTGGCGGCGTTGCCGACGCGTGCACCGATCTCGTAGCCGGCCGTCATCGCGGCGATCACGTCGCGCGGAATTCGCGCCACGCTCTTCCGCGAACGCGAAGGCGACCGGCGTCGCGAGAGAGCCGATGTGGATGATCGATTCCTTGTGGATGTCGTCGAGCTCGAACGCGTGGCCGGCGGTGCCGTTGACGAGCGCCGCGAGCGATACCGACGTTTTCTTCGCCCATGCCCGCGAGCGACGCGACGGGGCGTGCGCCTTCGTTCATCGCGAAATCGGCGACCTTGCGCGTCCACGGCAGCGTCGCGCCGAAGAGCGTGCAGCCGATGCTGTCGAGCACGCAGAGCTTGATGCGCTCGACGACGTCCCACGGCAGATCTTCGTAGGCGAGGCCGGATGCGAAACGGGCGAGATCGCGGGTCGCGTTCTCCTGGAGAGGCGGCTGCGCGGCGCTCATGACTCCCTCACTGCATTCACAGGCATCACATCAAGCCTCACCGCGATCCCCTCCAGCTCGCGCGAGACGGCGGGATAGCGCGCCATCACGAGGGGATCGTGTCCCGGAACGATGTGCTGCGGTTCGAGTCCGCGAGCCGATGAAGTATCCTGATAGCCTTCCAGCGTGTCGTCCCGATGTCATAGGTGGTCGGGAAACAGCGGCCCTTCTCGAAGTGTTCGTAATCGTGGCTTGCATCCGACGCGAGGACGACCCACCCGCGCTTCGTATGCACGCGCACCGACTTGCAATCCCGCGGTGTGCCCGCCGATGCGATGCAGCGTCACTCCGGGCGCGATCTCGTCGTCGCCGTCGTGAAATTCGACCACGCTCGTCATAGATCATCCGCACGACGCCGACCACGTCCTCCACCTCGAAGCTGTGCCGCAGCAGCCCGTGGCACATGTGACGGCCGGTCACGAACGCGATCTCGTCGTCCTGAAGGTGAATGCGCGCTCTGCGGAAAATCATGGAAGGTGCCGATGCTGGTCGTAATGCCTGTGGCTCACGATCACTTCACGCACGCTCCGCCTTCAGACGCCCACCGCCAGCCCCGCCGCGGGCGTCAAGTGTTCGCGCTTGCGCCGGGCGGCCACTTACGCCGTGAAGCCGACATCGGCGAACGATCGTGCGCCGGTCGTCGCGGATGAGCCACACGAAGTAATCCATCGGCATCGGCGCATCGTGCGGATCGCCACCGGGAATGGTTCGCTCGACGCCGCTTCGCGTTGCGCAGGCACTTGATCGCGTAGACGTCTTTAGGTGGGGATGGCCGGGATTGTGGCGTGAAGGCGTGAAGAGTGAAGGATTATAGAGAGCGATCAGCGATGAAACGTGAAATATTGTGAATCGTAAGCGCGGTAAATGAGCTCCTCCTGGTTGCTCGACTCGCATGCCTTTAACGTTCAGGCCTTCGAACACGCATTCCGTTTCAAGTTGCCAGCAACTCCAGCCTCCTGGGCCTGCCCGCCCGCGGCGACAATGCGGCTCATCGGATCGCGCCACGGCAAGGACCACAAAACCGATCATCGAGGCGAGTTCCCTTGCGGAAGGACTATCCGAAAAACAGCGCCGCGCGAATGGGCGAGCGAAGCCGAGAGCTGGCCACCATGGCGGTCGATGATCATCCGGCAAATTGCGAGGCCCAATCCCATCCCCTCCGGCTTTGTGGTCACGAATGCATCGAAGACTTTGTCGCGGCTTTCTGCATCGATGCCAGGACCGGTATCCTCGACCTCCACGACGATCGCCTTGTCTCCGTCATTCGCTGGTTCTTACCGTCAACACTCGACGATCATCCCTGCTTGCCGCCATCGCCTCTACCGCGTTCTGCAGCAGGTTGATGATGACCTCCTGCAATTGACCACGCTGGCCGACGATATGCGGCACGTCGGACTTCAGATCGGTGTGCACTGAAATACCATGCTCGTTCGACGCCCAGCGCATGGCCCGCAGTGCCGCAAGAATCGTTTCATTGACGTCGATTCGCTCCTGCATCTGATCGCCTTTGCCGAACAACGCGCGAATGTCGTCCAATATCTTGTCGGCACGCCGACAGTCCGTCTGAGTGTCCTTCAACGCGGAGCGCGTCTCGGCCAAATCCGGGCGGCTCATGCTGCATAAATACGAATTGCGGCGGCGCTATTGGCTGACATGGCCGCTATCGGTTGTCTCGATCTCGTGCGAGATCGACGCCACCACCGCCTCGAGATTCATCAGCTTGTTCGCCTGCTCGCGCCGCAGCATCGCATTCGAGCGGGCCAGGCGCATGTAGAGCCGGGTCGTCTCTGCGAGCAAAATGATGAGGACGATGCTCGAGGTCATGATCGAGAACACACGCCCGGCATAGAAGCCGAGACTGAAGCGCTCCGTGGGCAGCAAGCCGCTGAACACCAGCTCGGCAATGAACACCAGCGCCACGACGATCAGCCATTGATCGAGCACCGAGCGCGGACGCAGGAGCAACAGGGCGATAGCCGCCGCGCAGAGCAGGATCGTGAACGAGATGGGATAGACGACGATGGGGCTCATCCGGTTCTGGTCGAGGATGATGGGCGGCAGGAGATCGGCGCCCGCAGTGGATAACCATGTCAGGCCGATCACCAGAGTCAGCACACCGGTGACGCTCCAGCCGATCGCCGCCAGCGCACTACCCTCTGGTATCGGGCGTTTCTCCGCCCGCAGTGCCGTGTATGCCAGCAATCCCGCGGCGAACCCGATATGCCAGAAGATGAAGAGCCATGACCCGGTCTGGATGCCGGCGCCGAGAAGTCCGGCTGGCGTGAATCCGCCCGCGATGGTCAGTGCATGCGGAACGACGATGAATGCCGTGAACAGATATCCGGTTGCGAGCGCGAAAAGGGCGCGCGACCGGGATATCGAATACTGCGCGAACAGTAGAACCGCGGTGACGAGGTCGGTGACGAAGACGAGGGCATCCAGCGCAGGAAAAAGGGCATTGATCGCCGTCAGGCGCGTGCCGGCGAACGGAGCCGCCGCGGCGAATCCGGCGAGCGCGAGCACCGCAACGGCGAATGCCGACCGGGTCTGCCGGGCGGTCGGCCGCAATTCGAGGAGCCATGTATCGGCGTCCGATTTTTCGTCATGCGTCATCATTCCGGCCCGCAAAACGAGGACTCGGGTGAGTCTGCCCTAAGCGCACCGTGTGCGCCGCCCCTCGCGTGGCCGGCCGATATGGAGCCGCGCAGGCGGCGATCGACGCTGAGCGCGGTCATCCACGCATCGCGCAGGCACGACAGGAAATCGCCCGGCTTGTACGCATCGCCCACTACAGACGAATGGGCACGCCGGCGTCTTCACACTGTCGGCGCGCTTCCCGGTCCGACGCCGGTCCGATCGCAACGATCAGAAAGTCGCCGACCTCGACGCGACGTCTTCGCCCCGTCGGCGCCGGACGAACTCCAGCGCCGCACCCTGCGCGCCGGTCACGCTCGCGCCTGCGTGAGGATGCGAGCGCCCCGCGCCGCCACGCGCTCGATCAGTTCCATGCGGTTGTTGCGCGCCATGCCGGGGGCCACGCTCGCCAGCGCTTCGACGACGGTGCAGGTCACGCCGCGCACGCCGAGGAGATCCGCCGTCTCGATGCCGACCATGCCGCCGCCGATGATCGTCACGGCGCTCCCGGCGGCGACGCGCTCGGGCGCGACGAGGATGTCCCACGCGTGCACGACCGTGATTCGACGGTCCAGACGCGACGTCGTCGAAGGGGCACGGCCGTGGATGCGCGCCGGTCGCGACGATCACGAAGTCGGGACCGAACGCGCGTATCGCCTCGGCCGTCGCGTCACGTTCATCCTCACCGGCACGTTCAGCCGCCGCACTTCTTCCCAGCGATACGTCCAGACAGGCTCGACTTCGCGCTTGTCCGGCGCGGCGATCGCGGCGTGGATCTGTCCGCCGGGACGCCCGGCCTTTTCCCACACTTCCACGGCGTGTCCGCGCGCGGCGAGCACGCGTGCCGCCTCGATCCCACTGACGCCCGCGCCGAGCACGAGCACACGCCGGGCATCGTCTTCCTGCGCGCCGGCAACGAGCTGCGGCTCGGCATATTCGAGCGCTTCGAACTCGGTCCCGATCACCGGGTTGTGCACGCACGCGACGTCCTTCTCGAGCGTGAGCCGCTCGAAGCACACGTTGCAGGCGATGCACTTGCGGATGGGCGCGTCGAGCTTGCCGAACGCCTTCAGGCACCAGTGCGGATCGGTATAGAGCGCGCGGCCCACCGACACGAAGTCCGCGCTGCCGCTCGCGAGCACGGCCTCCGCATCGTCCGGATCGACGAGCCGGCCGGCGACGAAGACCGGGATCGACACCGCTTCCTTGATGGGCTTCGAATAGGGCGCGAGACAGCCGCGCGGAAACGAGGGCGGCTGGATGCAGTACTTCGATAGCTGCGGGCTCTCGTTGCTGCCGCCGGAGATGTCGAGCGCAACGACACCGGCGCGCTCGAGACGGCGGGCGAGCTCGACGATGTCTTCCTGCGTGTAACCGCCTTCGGTGAATTCACTCGCCGACAGCCGCACGACGAGCGGAAAGTCGGCAGCTCGTCCTTGATCCTCGCGATCGTCTCGAGCAGCAAGCGCGCGCGGTTGTCGAAAGAGCCGCCGTACGCTCGGTGCGCTTGTTGATGCGCGGCGTGAAGAACTGCTGGAAGAGATAGCCGTTGCCCGCGTGTATCTCGACCGCATCGTAGCCCGCCTGCTTGAGCCGGCGCGCCGACGCGACGAAGAGCTTCTGGATCTCGACGATCTCCGGCGACCGTCAGCGGCCGGACCGCATCGCCGGTGTTCGGATTCGTCCATGGCGACGGGCCGACCGGCTCCATGTTGAGCACCGAACGGCGCAGCAGCCCGCCGCGATGGTTCAGTTGCCCGCACACGAGCGCCCCGTGCGCGCTTGATCGCCTCGACGATCGTCGCGAGCCCGGGAATGAAGCGGTCGTGATAGCAGCACAGCGAGTTGTGATGCGGCCGCGCATACTCGGTCACGACCATCGCTTCGGTCATGATCATGCCGACGCCGCCGCGCGCGCGCTCGGCGTAATAGAGTTTGTCGCGCTCGGTCGACAGCCCGTCGGTCGTGCTGTAGTTCGTGCCCATCGGCGCCATGATCACGCGATTGCGCACCCGCAGAGGGCCGATGCGCCCGGGCTGCTCAGGAGCAGCAGCGCTCAGTCGGCTCGGGCGCCGGACTCTTTCGCGACCTTGGCCCAGCGTTCGAGCTCCTTGCGCAGGAATGCCGTGAAGGCATCGGGCGAAGGTTGGACGTAACGCTTCGACGCCCTGTGCGCGGAACTGGTCCTTCATTTCGGGCGCGGTGGCCGCCTTGACGATGGCGCCGTACAGCCGGTCGACGATTGCCCTGGGCGTTTTCGCGGGCGCCATGATCCCGAACCAGTTCACCGCGATCAGGCCCGGCATGCCCTGCTCGACCGAAGTCGCGAGATCCGGCAGCAACTCGTGCGCTTCTCGGCCGTGATGGCGATCGCCGCGCACCTTCCCGCTCTTCACGTGCGGTAGAAGGCCGGCATGTCGATGATCGTCGCATGCACGTGTCCGCCGAGCAGATCCGTGAGCGCCGGCGCGGCGCCTTTGTACGGCACGTGAACGATGTTCGCTTTGCCGAGCTTCTTGAACAGCTCGATCGCGAGATGCGGCAAGCCGCCGTTGCCCGAAGAAGCGAAGTTGAGCTTGCCCGGCTGAGATCGGGCGAGCGCGATCGACTCCTTCAAATTGCGCGCCGGAAGCGATGGATGGATGCCGAGCATTTCCGGCGTGCTCGCGACAGTCGTGATGGCAACGAAATCGCGCAGCGTGTCGTAGGGAATATTCGGATAGGTGAACGGGCTGATCGCGAGCGGACTCGCGCTTCCGAGCGTGAGCGTATAGCCGTCCGGCGCCGACTTCGCGACGAGATCGGTGCCGATCGTCGCATTGGCGCCCGGCCGGTTCTCCACGACGATCTGCGCGCCGAGGATCTGCGTGAGCTTCGGTGCGATCAACCGCGCCACGATGTCGTTCGAGCCCCCGGGCGGAAACCCGACGACGAGGCGTATCGGTTTCGACGGATACGACGGCCCTGCGACCGGCGTCTGCCCATGGCTTGCCGTGCAAACGATTGCCGCGAAGACTGCCGAACACAAGGACAATGCGCGCTTCATGGCGGTGTTTCCTTCATCGGGGCCATTCGCCTCGCCGCCGAGGCAGCTCGCTCGAGCGCATCGGCGGGGCGGCACCCTCGGACGCCGAGACGATCCGGTTCGGCCGTGATTATAAGCTGGAACGCGCCGGCACGAACGCCGGCCGCCGCAAGCACCTTTCGATCGATGCTCTCCTATCGCCATCTCTTCCACGCCGGCAACTTCGCGGACGTGTTCAAGCACGCGCTGCTCACGCGCCTGCTGATCTCGCTCGCCGCCAAGGAAAAGCCGTTCTGCTATCTCGATACGCATGCCGGCATCGGGCGCTACGATCTCATGCACGCCTGGGCGCGGAAAGCGCGCGAATACGAAAACGGCATCGCGCGGCTCTGGAAGGCAAACGATGCGCCGGCCGCGCTCCAGCCGTATCTGGACGCCGTGCGAGCGCTGAATCCGGACGGCAGGTTGCGGTTCTATCCAGGCTCACCGCTCATCGCGCGGCGTTTCGTGCGGCGATCGACCGGATGGTCCTGGTCGAACTCAACAAGGCGGACTGCGAGAGCTCGACCTCGGCGTTGGCACGCGAGAACCACGTGGCGGTGCAGCTCATGGACGCCTACCAGGCGCTGAAGGCCTACCTGCCGCCGCCGGAGCGGCGCGGGCTCGTGCTGATCGATTCGTCGTTCGACCGCCGCGCGAGTTCGACCGCATCGTCAAGGCGCTGAAGGATGCACATGCGCGCTGGGCGACGGGTGTCTACGCGGTCTGGTATCCGATGATGGAGCCGGCGCCGATGCGCGACTTCGCGCACACATCCGAGCACTCGGGTATACGCAAGGTACTGCGCGCCGAGATCGTCGTGCGCGAGCGCGACGAGACCGGCATCATCCCCGGCTGCGGCATGCTCGTCGTCAATCCGCCCTGGCGTTTCGACGAGGAAGCGACGCGCATCGTGCTTAGCTCGCGAAGAAGCTCGTCGTGAGCGGCCGGGGAACGCGGCAAAGTCGATTGGCTCGTCGCCGAGTAAGTGCCGCGTTCGGAGCTTCAACTGCTGAGTAATCGCGGACAAAAGAACCCTTCGAGGAGATCCACTCGTGTCACGCACCTACTTCTCGGCGCTCGCGCTTGTCGCGCTGTTCGCTCCGCCGCTCGGCGCACAGACCTACCCGACCAAGCCCATCCGCGTCATCGTCGGCTTCGGCGCCGGCGCGCCCGACACGGTCGCGCGGCTGATCGCGCAGCAGATCTCGACGCAGATCGGCCAGCAGATGGTCGTCGACAACCGGCCGGCGCCAACGGCATCATCGGCGCCGACCTCGTCGCGAAAGCCACCCCCGACGGTTACACGCTGCTGGTGACCTCCGCGTCGTTCGCGGTCAACCCGAGCATCCACAGGAAGCTGCCTTTCGACGTGCGCCGGGACTTCGCGCCGATCACCAATCTCGCGAGCGGCGGCGGACACATCCTCGTCGTGAACCCGTCGGTGCCGGTGAATCGGTCAAGGAACTGATCGCGCTCGCGAAAAAGCCGGGTCCAAGCTCTCGTACGGCACGCCGGGCATCGGCAACACGCAGCATCTCTCGCGGCGAGCTTTTCAACGCGCGCGCCGGCACGCAGATCGTGCACGTGCCTTACAAGGGCGCGGGCCAGGCGATCACCGGCGTGCTATCGGGCGAAGTCACGATGATGTTCGCGACTACGCCGCTCGGTCTGCCGCATATCCAGTCGGGCAAGCTGAAAGCGCTCGCGTACACCGGGCCGAAGCGCGCCTCGTTCCTCCCGAACGTGCCGACGATCGCCGAAGCCGGCCTTCCCGCGATGACGCTCGACGCGATGAGCTGGTATGGCCTGCTCGCGCCGGCGAAAACGCCCGCCGGCGATCGTCGCGCGCCTGCACGCGGAGGCGACAAGCCGCGCTGAAGAGCCCGCGGTGCGCGAGCGCCTCGCGGCATTGCAGCTCGAGCCCGTGGGCAACTCGCCCGCGGAATTCCGCGCTTTCATCGACGACCAGGTGAAGCGCTTCGCGGAAATGGTGAAGCTCGCGGGCGTGGAACCGGAGTAGGAGTACGCCGAAAGGCGCATAAGCGGGACGTTGAGCCCGAAGGGCGGCATGAATCAGGAGTATGCAAGGAAAGATCAGACGCGTAGTGACCGGTCACGACGCCAACGGCAAGGCGGTCGTCCTCGAAGACGGCCTCGCGCCGGCGGTGCGCACCAATCCGCACCGGCCCGGCCACATCTCGGTCGACCTCTGGAAGACGAGCGCCTCGCCGGTCGATCGTGAAGCGCGAGGAGGCCGACCCCGACCGAGGGCCCTAAAGTCAGATCCATCCGCCGCCTCACGGCACGGTGTTCCGGATCTCCGAGATCGCGCCGGAAACCGAGGCGATCCGCAACATGGACGCCGGAGCAAGCGAAGGAAGTGTTCAAGGCGATGGGCAACGAGAACGCGTCGACTTTCGGGCAGAACCAGCGGCATCCGTTCATGCACCGCACCGAGACGGTCGACTACGCGGTGGTGCTCGAAGGCGAAGTCGACATGCTGCTCGACGACGAGGAAGTGCATCTCGAAGCGGGCGACGTCGTCATCCAGCGCGGCACCAACCACGCGTGGAGCAACCGCTCGGGCAAGCCGGTGAAGATGCTCTACGTGCTGATCGACGGCGAGTTCGACGAGGGGTTGAAGGCGAAGCTCGAGAGATCCTGAGCAAACCGGGTCAGTCAGTTGTCGCCTCAGTGAGAGCGTGGCCAGTCGCGGAGCTCGATTGTCGACATCAGTTTGGCCAACCGTGGAGCTGCCGAGGGACAGCCTCATAGCCTCGTGACCAAGCGTTGACCAAGAGCTGCCGGTGCGTTATGGTGACCCTATGGCGTGTCAGATCAGTCTGTATGAAGCGAAGACCCACCTGTCACACCTTCGTAGAAGAGGCGGCCAAGGGCGAGACGATCATCATCGCCAAGGGAGGCAAGCCGATGGCACGACTCGGCCCGATGAGCAGAGGCCGCGCGCTGCCACGCAGGCTCGGGCAGCTCGCTCCACGTTCTCGCGAGGTCGATTGGGAAGCATGGTGGCGGGATTGGAAAGAGGCCGATCGCGCGATCGAGGCCTACTTCGAAGCGGCGGCTACCAAGACGACTTTTCCGCCAGGATCACGGCCGCGCAAACGGTCGCGTTGATGCGACTTCTTCTTGACTCACACGTGTTCGTCTGGGCGTAGTGTGCCCCCGAAATCTCAGCGATGAAGCGCGGGCCGCGCTGATCGATCCGGCTAACGACGTATTCGTCAGCGTGGCGAGCGCCTGGGAATCTGGATCGAACACGCACGAAGCCGATGCGCGAACTTGCCGCGATGCTGAACTCCGGCGCGCCTGGATTCCTCGGCGCCGCGCGCGAATCGGGCATAGAGGTGCTCGACATCACCCTCGAGCACGTGGCGACGGCTGCCGCACTGCCTCCGGTGCATCGTGATCCGTTCGACCGCATGATCGTCGGCCAGGCCATCGCCGACCGGATGACTCTCATGACGGGCGATCCGGTCCTCGCGCGATACGAAGGTGTACGGCTTTTGGATGCGTGAATCGCACTCATCCGGGAACCTGCCGCAGCGGACGAAGATGTCGAGACGTGCACCTGCCGCATGGCCCGTGAGATCGGCTGACTGCCGACTTGACTCTCGCTCAGGAACTCGTAAAGCTCTACTGCGGCATTCCTCCGGAGGAGTTATGAAAGCGTCAGCATGGCTGATGGCTTTGCTGTTCGCAGCGACAAGTGCCGTGGCCGCCGAACCGGCGTGGTCGCCTCGCAGGAACGTCGAGATCGTAGCCGCCTCCGGCGCCGGGTGGAAGCAACGACAACACCGCACGGCTGATCGAGCGTGTGTTCTCGACGAACACGCTCGTCCCCTCGACGATGACGGTCGTCAACAAGCCCGGCGGCAGCGGAACCGTTGCTCACACGTATGTCCTGCAACGGTCCGGCGGATCCGCACACCCTCGGCATCATCACCAGCGCGTTGATCAGCAATCAGATCAACGGGCTCAGCAGCATCTCCCGTGGCTGACTTCACGCCGATTGCGATGCTCACCAACGATTACATCGTGTTCGCGGTCAGCGCGGCTTCTGCGATCAAGACGGAAAAGACCTCGCCGAGAAGCTCAAGGCGAACGCGCGCTCGGTGAGCATCGGCGTTCCGTCCGCGTTCGGAACGAGCCGGCACATCGCGGCGGGGCTACTCATCAAATCGCTCGGCGGCAATCCGCGCGACCTGAAGCCCGTGGTGTTCAAAGGCTCCGCGGAAGCGATTCGGCGATGCTGGGCGGTCATCTCGATCTCGTGGTCATCGGTGCGGGGAAGGCTGCGCGCACGTCGAAGGCGGCCGTATGCGGGTGATCGCCGTGGCCGCTCCGCAGCGTCTGAGCGGCGCGCTCGCGAACGTCCCCACCTGGAAGGAACAGGGCATCGATCTCGCCTACGGCGCATGGTGCGCGGTCATGGGGCCGAAGGGGCTCACCGCGGCACAGATCGCCTGACCGGGAAAACGCACTCCGCAAGGTAACCCAGACGCCGGAGTGGAAAGCGGACCTCGAAAAGAACTACTGGAGCGAGGAGTTCATCACCGGCGCCGAATTGCGCAGGGAAATCGTCGAAGAGCGATTACGCTGCGACCAGGGCGGTGCTGGTCGATCTCGGTCTCGCCAAATGAGCGTCTCGAAAGCGAATCGTCCCGAAGTCGAAAAGAAGGAGCTGCTGCAGCTTCGTGCCGAGAACGCCCGACTGCGGGAGTCACATGCAGCTCTCGAATCGAAACTTGCCGAAGCGCGCGGCGAACTGAACATTGCGCTCGAGCAGCAGACGGCGACTGCGGAGATTCTGCGCGTTATCAGCAGCTCGCCCACCGACCTCCAGCCGGTGTTCGACGCGATCCTCGAGAATGCAACGCGCTTGTGCGGTGCGCATCTGGCGTTCTTGAGCTTGTATGACGGACAAACTGTACCACACCGTCGCTCAGCGGGGTGCCAGTCCGGAATTCGCGAAATGGCTCGCTCGATAGAGGCGACTTTGAACCGGCTCCCGGGGGTAGGCTCCTGCGACGCCTGATTACCGAGCGGCAGACTATCCACGTCCCTGACGTGAAGATAAGATGGCACGGGTGTTCATACGAGACAGTTGGATCGAGCATCGGGGAGTGAAGCACCTACGCTCGCAGTGCCGATGCTGAAGGACGAGGACGTGCGTTGGGCACGTAACGATCTGCATCGCCCGGAAGTGCGTCCGTTCACCGGACAAGCAGATCGAACTGCTCGAGCACTTTCGCCTGCACAAGCCGTGATCGCGATCGAGAACGTGCGGCTGTTCAAGGAGCTTCAGGCCCGCAATGTCGAGATCACGGAAGCCGCTGGAGCAGCAAACGGCGACCGCTGAGATCTTGAAGGTCATCAGCAGCTCCCCCACGAACCTGCAACCGGTGTTCGACACCATTCTGGAGAATGCGATGCGCCTGTGCGAGGCGCACATGGGCAACCTGTCGTTGTATGACGGCGACAAGCGTATTCTCCGTCGCGCAGCGCGGAGGGAGCGCCGAGTACGTCAACTGGGCTCGCGAACAGTGGGCCGATTCAGATTCACCTCGCCGGTGGCCCCGTCGCACGCGCCCGATCGCTGAGCGGCGGCCGATCCAGATCGCCGACCTACGGGATTCACCCCGATACCGCGATCGCACCGCTCCGGGCCTTGTCGCGCTGGTCGAATTGGGTGGGGCCCGAAGTCACTTCATTGTCTGCCGATGCTCAAGGAGGGGCGGGTCATCGGCGGCATTACCATCTACCGTCCGGAGGTGGGTCTGTTCACGCAGAAGCAGATCGATCTCGTGAGCATCTTTCGCCGACCAGGCTGTGATCGCAATCGAGAATGTCCGGCTCTTCGGAACGCAGACCAAGGAAGCCCTCGAGCAGCAGACGGCGACCGCAGAGATCCTGCGCGCCATCAGCAGATCGCCCACAGACACCCAGCCGGTGTTCGACGCGGTGGCCGAAAGCGCCGCGCGCCTTTGGCCGTGAACGACATTGTGATTCGCCTCGTAGACGCGAATATGCACCGTGCCGTCGCGCACTATGGCCCGATTCCCGCGCCGGCGTCATCGTCCTATTGCACGTGGAGCTATCGCCGGCCGCTCAATCCTCGACGTCCGGCGATCCACGTCCCCGATGTCCTAGCAGCGCACGTGCGTGAGGAATACCCGGAGATGTCGCAACTTCAAGCGGGCATCGTTCCGCTTCTCGCCGTGCCGCTGGTGCGCGAAGACATGGCAATCGGCGTGATAGACATGCGGCGGCTGGAGTTCGTCCGTTCACTGACAAACAGATCAAGCTCCTCGAGACCTTCGCCGCCAGGCAGTGATCGCGATCGAGAACGTGCGGCTGTTAGAGGATCTTGAGGCACGCAACGAACAGCTCACCGAATCCCTGGAGCGGCAGACCGCGACGGCCGAGATTCTCAAGGTCATCGCGAGCTCGCAGACCATGTACAGCCCGTATTCGACAGGCTCGCACGGAGTTCGGCACACCTCTGCCGGGGCACCTTCTGCTTCGTGCTCAGGGTCAAGGCGATCGCTTGCATCTCATGGCACATCATGGAGTCTCAGCAGCCGGATTGAGGAGACCCGACGCCGGTATCCGGCACCACTAAGCGCTGCCTACAACTCGGTACGCTCCGTTCGCGAGCGCGCCGTGATTCATGTCACTGACGCAGACACCGATCCATCGCTCACGGAGGGCCAGAGGCGCCTGGCGCAGCTCGAAGGCTACGAAGCCAGGTTTGGGTGCCTTTGCTCCAGGACGAGCGATGCGTCGGAGTGATCGGGGTCGCGCCGCGCGGAGAGCCAAAGGTTTCCAGAAACGCAGGTGGCGATACTGCAGGCCTTTCGCCGACCAGGCAGTCATCGCGCTTGAGAACGCGCGGCTGTTTCAGGAGCTGCAGGCGCGCAATGCCGAGCTGAGCGAGTCTCTCGAGCAGCAGACCGCCACGGCCGAGATTCTGCGCATCATCGCGAGCTCGCCGAGCGACATTCAGCCGGTGCTCGACGCGGTCGCGGAAAACGCTGCACGCCTATGCAATACCGACGATGCCGACGATCCGCCTGATAGACGGCGACACGCACCGTTCTGCAGCACACTATGGCTCGATTCCGAGATCCCGTTCGCACCCTCAGGCCGAAAGACATTCTCCGGCCGCGCCGTATTCGAGGGCCAGACCGTTCATATCCCCGATATCAGGGACGAAGCGGTGAGGCGCGAGTTCAGCGAAAGCCGCTTGGGTGAGGAATTGGCGAACGATGCTGATGGTGCCGCTCGTGCGAGACGATAAAGGGCTGGGGGTCATCGCGTTGCGTCGCACGCACGTGCAGCCGTTCACCGCCGAGCAGATCAAACTGCTCGAGACCTTCGCCGATCAGGCCGTGATCGCGATCGAGAACGTCCGCCTGTTCAACGAAATCCAGGACAAGAGCCGCGAGATCGAAGTCGCCAACCGCCACAAATCCGAGTTCCTCGCGAGCATGTCGCACGAGCTGCGCACGCCGCTGAACGCGATCCTCGGAATCGCGCAAGTGCTGCAGGTCGAGGCGAAGCTCTCGAAGCATGAAGACCAGCTCGAACCGCTGCAGCGTATTCTCAATGCGGGACGTCATCTGCTGGCGCTCATCAACGAGATCCTGGATCTTTCGAAGATCGAGGCCGGCCGGATGGAGCTTCAGCTCGAGCCGGTGGCGCTGGCGCCGCTCCTGGAGGAGTTCAGGAGCAACATGGAGCCGCTGGCGGCGCAGAACGGCAACACGCTGACCGTACATTGCGCGCCGGACATTGCGACTGTCTACGCGGACCCGGTGCGAGTGCGACAGGTGTTGCTCAACGTGGGCAGCAACGCGAACAAGTTCACGAGTAATGGAAGCGTTACGCTCACCGTCGATCAGGAAGCCGACGGCCGACGATGGGTTCGTTTCCGCCTCTCCGACACCGGCATCGGCATGACGCCCGAACAGGTGAGTCGTCTGTTCCAGGATTTCGTGCAAGCCGACGCGTCGACAGCGCGCAAGTACGGCGGCACCGGGCTGGGACTCGCCATCAGCAGGAGACTGTGCAACATGATGGGCGGAGACATCACGGTCGAAAGCGAGCCCGGCATCGGCTCGACCTTTACGATTCGTCTGCCTGCGACAGCCGAGGATTTCCAGCCTGCGGCAGTGCCCGCAAACACCGCGAGCGAAGCGATACCGCCGCGATGAAGATCCTGTACGTGGAGGACAACGACGACAACGTGTACGTCCTGAAGCGGTTCTCCGGGATCATGGGCTTCGAATTGATCGTAGCGCCGGACGGAGAGCAAGGCGTCGCGATGGCCGCGGAGGCATTGCCTGATCTCATCCTGATGGACCAGAGCCTGCCGGGCATCGATGGCTGGGAGGCGGCGCGGCAGATCAAAGCGTCTCCCGTCACGCGGCATATCCCAGTCATCGCTCTGACCGCGAACGCGATGGCCGGCGACAGAGAAAAGGCGCTTGCCGCGGGCTGCGATGACTTCGATACGAAGCCGATCGATATCGAGCGATTGATGGAAAAGATCCGGGCACACGTGAAAACGGGCAACGCCTGACGGCGATGAGCAGTCCTCAAGACCCGTCTCGAATCTGTCAGGAAAGGCTTTGCCGAGCTTGGGCGGAGAAAGGTGATCAAGGTCGCCGGCGTCTACGCGGTCGTCGCGTGGCTGGTGATCCAGATCGCGACTCAGACCTTTCCGGCTCTGCATCTTCCCGATTGGGCAGCGACCCTCGTCATAGTCCTCACGATCCTCGGTTTTCCGATCGCCATCGTGCTGGCCTGGACCTTGGAGCTCACGCCCAGCGGCGTACGCCCGGAGCGAACCACGGATGCACCGCCGGCTCCCGCGACGCGCGTGTCGCAATCCACGCGCGCCATCACGCGCTCGGGCCCGGTCTCGCCGCGCACCACCCGCCCAACACCGTTCCCAGGTCGCCTCCGAAGGACGAGTCCACCGACCACAGATCCGCAACGCGACAGGCGTGCCGCGGTTGCACGGCTGCGACACGATCTGCGCACCCCATGAATGCGATCCTGGGCTATGGCGACGTGCTCATGATCGAGGCGGAAGAACTGGGCATTGCCGCGCTTGTACCGGACATCCAGCGCTCGCATGGCGCAGCGAAGAAATTACTCGAGCAGATCGATCACCTGCTGCCGTCCGGACCGGAGGCCGGAGACGTGGACGTCGACTCGGCCGCTTACGTTTGCACGGCGGATTGCTGCAGTCCGACTGCAGCAAATAGTCCGAGCTATCGCAGGAGCTGCTTGCAAAGGTCGGCCACTCCGAACGGGCATCGGCAGATCTGGAGCGACAGCTCGGAGCTGCTCAAACGCTGTTCGCATTCGTGGAACAGCTCGCCGCGCCTCTCGTCGCACCGAGCGAAAGCGCGGCACCGACGCCGGCTTCGAACAGACCTTCAGCCGTCTCCATCCGGGCGTCGGGCCAGCTCGCGAAACACTGCATGCCGGCACGTTGCTCATCGTGGACGATGACGCGATGAATCGCGATCTGCTGACGCGGCAGCTCGTGCGTGAGGGCTATAACGTGTTTACTGCCGCCTCGGGGAAGGAGGCCTCGAGCAGTTGAGGCTGCACGATTTCGACCTCGTCCTGCTCGACGTGATGATGCCGGAGATGGACGGCCTTCAAGTCCTGGAGCATATCCAGAACGAGCCCTCGCTGCGCGGAGATACCGGTCGTGATGATCTCGGCGCTCGACGAAATCGATGGCGTGGTGCGCTGCATCGAGGAGGGCGCTGCCGATTATCTTGCGAAGCCTTTCGATCCCCGTCCTGTTACGAACGCGTGTCGCCGCGCCGCTGCAAATCCATCAGCTCAGGCAGGATCTGCGGCGTGCCGAGAACGAGCTGGTTCAAACCGCACATCCATCGACGCGCTCATGAGGAGCGTGGCGCCGCGGCCGCTGTCGGATGGCTTCAAGCGAGGCGAGCGATCGGCCTGCGCGCACTACAGCGACGTGACGGCGGTGGTCGCTCGAATCGACGGTGTCGATGCGATCGCTGCAAGATGCGGCCCGGCGGAGACGATTGAATGCGTCGATGAAACGCTGGGCATCCTGGAACAATGCAGCCGAACGAAGGATCTCGAGTTCGTTCGCGCCGCGGAGCGCTCCTACACCGCAATCGTGGGCGCTCCGGAATGGCGGGAGGATCATGCGGAGGCGGCAGCGGATTATGCGCTGAGTGTGCTTCAGGCCATGGAGGCCCACTCGCAGGAAGGGACAGATCGTCCGACGGTCAGAATCGGTGTCAACACGGGAGCACTGACCGCGGGTGTTGCCGGAGGAGACCGGCTCGTATTCGGGATGTGGGGCGACGCAGTCAGCACCGCTGACGCGATCGCGAGACAGGCACCTGCCGGGAGAATCTACGTCTCTGCGGCGACATGCGCGAGATTGAACGAGAAATTCGACATTGGTACCCCTGCGACGATCGAGGTGCCCGAGCACGGCCATCTGCGCGCCTTCTTGCTTACAGCACGCAAGCTGCCTTCCGCCGTGCTCTGACTTCATCTGAAAGTTTCGAAGTCAGCGGATCGCATTCCAGATCTTTTCCAGCCGCTTGTAAGACACCGGATACGGCGTCTTCAACTCCTGCGCGAAGAGAGACACGCGAAGCTCTTCGAGATGCCAGCGAAATTCGTCCAGGCGCGGGTCCGCAACACCCGCCTTGCGCTGTTTTTCCACTCGCTCGTCCATTCGCTTCGTGAGCTGCGCAATGTTCTCGGTGTGCTTCGCATCGCGCTCCGGGTCGTTGCCGTATTTGTCGAGTCGCACCTCCATCGCTCTCAGATAGCGTGGCAGATGCGCGAGCCGCTCCCATGGCGTCGCGCTGAAGAAGCCGGGGTGGACGAGCCGTGAGAGCTGAGCACGGATGTCGGCGGCGGGACGTGTGAGCGGTCCCCTGGTCGAGGCGAGGCGCGCCGATACACGCTGATAATCCGCCGCGATCGTCGAGAGCAGGCGCATCGCGGCCTCGGTGACGGCAGGCAACCGCGCGCGCGCACGCGCGCGCTGCGCTTCGAAGGCTTTCTGCGTACGCGGAAGCACATCGTCGCCGATGAATGCGCGGTCGCTGATCGCGTTCAACAGGTCCTCGCGCAGCGCATCGGCCGAGACGGCGGTGCGAAGCTGCAGAGCCGCCTGCAGAAAACCCGGCGAGCCCTTCTCCAGCTGACGCATCTGCTCCTTGAGTGCGATGCGCACCAGTCGGCGCACGCCCGAACGCATCGCTTCGTGCGCCGCGGCCTCGAGATCGAAGAGACGTATCGCGACACTCGATCCTTCGTCGACGAGCGCGGGATAACCGGTGAGCGCACGGCCGCGGCGAGTGAAGGACAGCTTTTCGGGCAAGTCTCCGAAGTCCCAGGCGCGAAGCCCCTCGCGCTCGATGCCCGGATCGGACTGACTGAACGTGAGCTGCGCGGCCTGTCCAAGCTGCCCCTTGAGCGCGAGCAGATCGCGGCCCAGCGCCAGCTCGCGGCCCGCGTCGTCGACGATCCGAAAGTTCATGCGCAAGTGGGTGGGCAGCTCCTTGCCCTGCCACGGATGCTCCGGGATCGGTTCGCCGATGCGGCGCTGGATGAAGCGGCGGAGAGCGAGTTCAAAGGGTTCAGGTTGGTTTCCCCTCACCCTGACCCTTCCCCCGCGCACAGGGAGCGGGGACGATGGCGCCTCCCGCTGCTCGCCTTCCGCCTCCCGAGTCTCGCGTCCCGCGTCACGCATCTCGATGCTGTCGATGAATGCACTCACCTGATCCGGCAGCGGAAAGAGCTGGCGCCGCACGTTCTTCGGCAGCGCGCGGATGCACCACGTCACTTTCTCGCGCAGAAAGCCGGGCACCAGCCAGTCGAACGGCGTTTCTTCGAGGGTGTTCAGGAGATGAAGCGGGACTGTCACGGTCACGCCGTCCGACGGATGCCCGGGATCGAAGCGATAACGCAGCGCGAGATCGGCCCCTGCCGCGTGAATCGTGTCCGGGAAGAGCGACTCGGTGATCGAGCTCGCGGCGTGGCGCATGAGGTATTCGCGCGTGAGGTGCAGAACCTGCGGGGCGGCTTCCTCCGCGTCGCGGCGCCAGCGCTCGAAGCCTGCCGCGTTGTAGATGCCCTCCGGAACGCGCTCGTCGTAGAAGCGATAGATCGTCTCCTCGTCGACGAGGACGTCGCGGCGCCGCGCCTTGTTCTCGAGCTCGCGCAGCTCGCGTACGAGTCGCCGGTTGTGCTCGAAGAAAGCGCCGCGTGTCTCCAGCTCGCCGCCCGCGAGCGCCTTGTGGATGAAGATCTCGCGCGCTTCGAGGGGGTTGATCGGCCCGTACTGCACGAGGCGCTTCGGAACGATCGTGAGGCCGTACAGCGTCACGCGTTCGTAGGCCATTACCATGCCGCGCGACTTGCTCCAGTGCGGGTCGAAGTACTGGCGCTGCACGAGTCGGGCGGCGAGCGGCTCGATCCACTCGGGGGCGATGCGCGCGACACAGCGCGCATAGAGGCGCGTCGTTTCCGTGAGCTCCGCCGCGATGACCCACTTGGGCGCCGACTTGCGAAGCGCCGAGCCGGGAAAGATGGCGAACCGGATGCCGCGCGCACCGTAATACTCCGCGCCTTCCTCGCTCTTTGATCCGATGTTGCCGAGCAGGCCTGCCAGCAGCGCGCGATGGATCTGCTCGTACGTTGCGGGCGTTCGTTCGATGCTGCATGCCCAGCTCACCCACGAGCGCCGCAAGCTGCCCGTGGATGTCGCGCCACTCGCGCATGCGCCGGTGCGAGAGAAAATGCTCGTGCAGAAGCTCGGTCAGCTTGCGGTTCGATTTCTTGTGCCTGAGCGCTTCCTCGAAAAAGCTCCAGAGCTTCAGATACGACGATGAAGTCCGACTTCTCTTCCTGGAACTGCTCCTGCGCCCGATCGGCGGCCTCGGCACGGTCGAACGGACGCTCGCGCGGATCCTGGATCGAAAGCGCGGAAGCGATGACGAGCATCTCGGGCAGACACTTCTCGCGCTGCGCGGCCAGGATCATGCGCGCGATGCGCGGATCGATCGGGAACTTCGCGAGCTGCCAGCCGATCTGCGTGAGGCCGTTCCCCTCGTCGACCGCGCCGAGCTCCGCGAGCAGCTGATAGCCGTCGGCGATCATGCGCGCGGCGCGGCGGATCGAGGAACGGAAAGTCCTCGATGTCGCCGATGCGCAGCGACTTCATGCGCAGGATGACCGCGGCGAGCGACGAGCGCAGGATCTCGGGATCGGTGAACTCGCGGCCGCGCGCGTAATCCTCCTCCGAATAGAGCCGGATGCAGATGCCCGGGGCGACGCGCCCGCAGCGGCCCGCGCGCTGATTCGCCGATGCCTGCGAGATCTTCTCGATCTGCAGCTGCTCGACCTTGTTGCGACAGCTATAGCGATTGATGCGGGCGAGCCCGGTATCGATGACGTAGCGGATGCCCGGCACGGTGAGCGAGGTCTCGGCGACGTTGGTCGCGAGCACCATGCGCCGCGCGGCCGCCGGCTTGAACACGCGCTCCTGCTCCTCGAACGACAGCCGCGCATAGAGCGGCAGGATCTCGGCGCCCTTCGGATGGTGCTTGCGCAGCGCCTCGGCGGTCTCGCGGATTTCGCGCTCGCCCGGCAGGAACACCAGGATGTCGCCGCCGGCTCGTTCGCGCGCAATCTCGTCGACCGCATCGAGGATCGCGTCTTCGATGTCCTGGTCTTCTTCGTCTTCGCTCTGCGGCTTCGAGCGGCCGATAGCGCACTTCCACCGGATACGTGCGGCCCGACACCTCGATGATCGGCGCGTCGCCGAAATGCTTCGAGAAGCGCTCGGTCTCGATCGTCGCCGAGGTGACGATCACCTTGAGATCCGGGCGCTGCGGCAGCAGGCGCTTGAGATAGCCAAGCAGGAAGTCGATGTTGAGGCTGCGCTCGTGCGCTTCGTCGATGATGATCGTGTCGTAGGCCCGCAGCAACCGATCGCCCTGCGTCTCGGCGAGCAGGATGCCGTCGGTCATGAGCTTCACGTACGTCTCGGCCGAGATCTTGTCGGCGAAGCGCATCTTGTAGCCGACCGCGTGGCCCAGCGGGCGTCTCCAGCTCCTCCGCGATGCGCGCGGCCACCGTGCGCGCGGCGATGCGCCGCGGCTGTGTGTGGCCGATCAGGCCGTTCGACGCCGCGCCCGAGCTCGAGGCAGATCTTCGGCAGCTGCGTGGTCTTGCCCGAACCCGTTTCGCCGCACACGATCACGACCTGGTGCTCGCGTATCGCGCGCGCGATCTCCTCGCGCCGCGCGACGACCGGCAGGTCGTCCGGGTAGCGGGGCCGCGGAAGATGAGCGAGCCGGCGTGCTGGATCAGGCTTCAAATGGGGCGGCGCTCGCCTTGGGGCTCGGGCTTGCTAACTGCGCAGCCAGCGCACGTTCTGCTCGAGGCCTTGTACATCTTGATGGAAATACTGACTGACGCCGGACTGCTTCGTTCGCGGGAGCCCGCGGACGGCGCAGTGCCTGCCGCGGGCGCGGTAGTAGCGGAGCGGTCGTGGCGACCCGGAAGCGGGCTGAGGCGCGCGCTTAGAAGCCGCGTGCTTATGCACGCTTACGCCGTCGGATCCCCGCAAGCGGGCCCCTCCTTCCCGGCTTCAGCGCGCCCGCTGCCCCGCAGCCCCCGCTCACGACAATGGGGCGGTGCTATCAGTACGCAACCTGTGGATTCAAGCTGTAGACACCCGTGATTTTCGCCTCTTCGAGCACATGGCCTTTCATCGCGTTCAGCGCATCGGGCCCGCGGAACGTTCCGGTGACCGGCAGCTGATCGACGTCGAGCGCATACACGGTGAACACGTAGTGATGCACGATCGAATCGTTCCAGGGCGGGCACGGGCCGTCGTAACCGAAATAGTCGCCTTTCATGTCGGCGTCGTTCGCGAACCACATCGTGTAGTCGTTGACGCCCTGACGCGCGGCGCGCGGCGTTTGCGCCCCGGCCTTCCCCCGCGGCGTGACACCATCGGAGAATTCACCTTCGTTGATCGGGCCCGAGTGGGGATCGAGATCGACGAGCACCCAGTGAAAAAAATCGATGCGCGCGAGAGACTCGGGAATCGTGCGGCCTTCCTTGTTCACGTCATCCGGCTGCGAAGGCACGTCGTAGTCGTGGCAGATCACCGCCACCGAGCGCGTGCCCATGGGAAGCTCGCTCCACTCGAGCTGCGGGTTGCGATTGCCTCCGAGCTTGACGTGCGACTTGAGGTCGGGCGCGCAGAAGGCATACGCTTCCGGAATGCGCTCGCCGTCCTCGAAACTGGTGCTCGTGACTTTCATTCGTCCTCCGTTGGTACTCGGAGGATTATATCGGCGCTCTACCGAGCGCGCCCTCCTTCGGCCCTGGCCCTCGTACGCTCGGACGAGAGTGCTAAAGAACGTTCGAATCTTCGTTCGCGGGGACCCCGCCGTTCCACGGCCCCCGCTCACCAGTTTGGTGTCGGTTCTAATAACGAAATACCGCCGCCAGCCCCTTGTCCGTCGGCATGCTCCCCAGCGGCGCCACGACGACTTGTCCGCCGGTTTTCAGCACACGCTCGGCGAGGTCGTCGAGGATGTCGCCCATGCCGGGCTCGTCGCGCTCGGCCCGCCGCGGCATCCGGCCCTCGATGTGGCCCGGTATGCGACGGTCCGCCTCGATGAGCAGCGTGCCGACTCGTCCGTCGGTGGCGAACTCCGCCGCGTGCGTGAGATCGTCCGTAGCAAGGCCGCGTGCATGCGCCGCGTGGTAGGCATCGAGCAGCGTCTGCAGCCGCTTGTGATAACGCGGCTCGATCAGGCGCCACGCCGCTTCGCAAAGCTCCTCGCGTCCCATCAGACCCGGATGCCTGGGGATGCCTTCCGCGAGCAGCCATGGATTGTGACTGACCTCGCGGAACGCCGAATGGTATTCGGGCAGCGCCGCCAGTATGAGAGGCAGTTCCGAAGGTTTGGAATGCGCCTCCATCACCGCTCGGTCGACCGCGCGGAAGAACCGCTCCATATCGAGCCGCGGCTCGTCCGCCTTGGAGCCATGACCGTGAAACGCACCCGCCCCCGCATGGCCGGCACGACCCTGGCCCTGCGTGCCCTTCTTCTCGACGCCCTGCAAGCTCACGCGTTGGCCAAGCGCCTCCTCGATCGTGCGCGGCACGCTGGGCGCCATCACGATCTCGTCCACGACATAGCGGTTCCCCTGATACATGGCGACCGATTCCCGGTCGAGCGCGAGGATCTGGTACGTGTCCTCGGACTGGAACACGCGCACCAGCGGCCGCAGATAGAGATGTTCGTTCGCGACCACGATCTCCGGCACGGGGCGTTGCACTTTCTCGACATGGAAGAAGCCCGATGCGCCGAACACCGCTATGCCATCCTGCGGATGAGCCCAGAAATCGTCGTCTTCGAGCAGGCGCTCGAAAGGCGCCATGAGGTCCGCATGCGCAGCCGTGCGATACCGCTGATCGAGCGCAGCCTTCAGCTCTTTCAGGAGATTCTTGTAACGCACCGGATTCTGCTGCGCCTCCGGAAACGCGCGATACGTCGGCTGATAAAGGGAAAGACACGGCGGCGTGTAGGCCGCGAGCAGCGGACGCAGTCGCTGAAACACGGGCACCGCCTTGTGCTGTCCCGTTGCATGCACGTTGGCATCGAGGTTTGCGCTCATCCTTTGCCACTCCTGCGCCCGGTCGCGGTCATTTCGATGCGTCCCAGCTTGTGTTCGACCGCCCGCTCGAGTTTCTCCATCGCCCCATCGATCGCGAGCTCGACGCTGGTCGCTTCATGGTTCGCCGAGACCGAGCCGATGCCCCCGATACGCGCCTCCATGAGACAGCGCTTGTCCGTGCTGCCCCGCTTGTCCCCGTTCAGATCGTTCAGGTGGACCTCGACGCGGGTGATCCGGTCGCTGTAACGCTCGAGCGAACCGCGCACCAGCGCCTGGACCCGGCCCGCGAGCTGCGGTGAACGCATGATGTGGGTGATGTGGTGATCACTGTTGATTTGTATCTGCATGGGCCCTCTGTCGTGTCGAACCGAAACCTTTGCGGCCGTCCCAGGGAGCGGCCCCCCGGCGATTGGACGCCGCCGCGAGCCTCGCGTTCCGGCGAGGGGGCCGCAGGCGCATCTGCCGCCCGGCAGACCGATAAAGCAATAATGAAGCCTCCACGGGCTGGGGCCTGCCGGCGGGAGCAAGCAAACCTTGCCTGAACCACCCCTATCGGGCGAGCGGGGTTGCGGCGCAGCGAGGCGCCGCAAACGAAGCATTCCGGCGCTTGTCAGACAATAGGGTCGCTCTTTGAGTGGAGGCGGCTGGTCTCGAGCTACGTAGGTTGCGTGGCGAGGCGCAAGCTGGAAGTGAGCGCCGCCCTCTACCGGGCGATGTGGACGGCGTCCGCGGTCCGGGGCATCAGATGGTCAAGGGCAGCCGTCCGTTCCACCTTACCCAGGCGCGCCATCTGTCGGACAGCCTCGTAAAAACGCTCGAGGTCGCCGTTTTCCCGGGCAAGCAGCGCCTGGAACGCCGGAACGCGCCGAGTGTAGATCGACACGGAAGCGAGCAGCGCATTGTTGGGCTTCTGCGAAAACCAGTGATCGTAGCCCGGGAAGCCGCCCAGCTCTCCTTCAGCCTTCCGAAATCCGCTTCGAGCTCCGCAAAGAGCTCCGACTTGCGCTCACGCATCTGCAGGGGAGGCAGCCCGAAGCATAAAGCGCCTCCGCCTGCTGGCGGTAGCTCTCGATCAGCCGCACGAAGGCATCGCGTCGTCCGATGACGATATCGAGCACCTTCCGGTCGGCGTCGGTGCCGTAGCGCTCGAGCCAGCGCTTCAGTCCCTCCTGCTCGACGGTAACCGCGAAGGATTCGTTGAAAACGGTGTCGTCGCGAACGTAGACGACCTGGTGCGCGAGCTCGTGAAAGATGAGACGCGCGAGATGCGGCGGCGGATAGTGAATGAACGTGTTGAGAACCGGATCGGGGAAATAGCCGAGAAGCGAGTAAGCCGGAACGCCGCCGATAAAGACATCCACACCCTCGCGTCACGGTCTCGGCCGCGAAATCCTCCGCAGCGCCCTTCTGGAAGTAGCCGCGATAGTTCACGCAGCCGGCGAACGCGAAGCACCACTGGCGCGGCTGCACCGAGAACTCCGGCGCGGCGAACACGTTCCACACGGCGTACGGGCGTTCGAGATTCGCATAAAGCCGATAGCTTCGATTCTCCGGCAGTCCGAGCGCGCTGCTCGCGAAATCGCGAATCTCCAGCACGGAGCGCAGTTTCTCCCGCAATGCGGGGGGCGTGTCTTCACTCGCCAGCACCGTCTGGATGTCGCGCTGGCGGCTCCAGATGTCGAGCTGTCCGCGGACGGACTGGAGGTAGGACGTGAGGTTCGCGCAGCCGCCGGCCACGGTCAGCGCAACCATGAGGTACTGCAAGGCGTGTGCGGGAAAGCATGGCTAAAGTTTACGCGCCTCGCAGCCTGTGTTTTCCTCTGTTTCGTAGGGCGGCGAGGCCCGAGCCGAAGGCGAGCGCCAACCAGCACAGGAAAGGAGGTTACGGAGGAAAACCTGGGTTTTCCTCTTTCCGTTAGGGCGGCGAGGCCCGAGCCGAAGGCGAGCGCCAACCAGCACAGGAAAGGAGGTTACGGAGGAAAACCTGGGTTTTCCTCTGTTCCGTAGGGCGGCGAGGCCCGAGCCGAAGGCGAGCGCCAACCAGCACAGGAAAGGAGGTTACGGAGGAAAACCTGGGTTTTCCTCTGTTCCGTAGGGCGGCGAGGCCCGAGCCGAAGGCGAGCGCCAACCAGCACAGGAAAGGAGGTTACGGAGGAAAACCTGGGTTTTCCTCTGTTCCGTAGGGCGGCGAGGCCCGAGCCGAAGGCGAGCGCCGCCCCCCTACCCTCCGGTGCGGTCGAATCGTCCGCGGCCGAGGAACGCACACGCCTCGCGAACGACACTCGAAGAAACGATCATTGCCGTATGACTGACCGGCAGCACCACGTGGTCCCGCATGCCGGGAACCCGTGTTTCCGGCAGCGAGACGACGCCGTCGTGGGGCTTGGGAAGCCCTCGCGCGACCAGCCGTCCGAGCCCGACGCCGCCGGTTCCGGCAATCACGCCGATCTCGCAGTCGTGTAGAGCGGCGGTTCGCGGCTCGGAGATCCATTCGACGATGCTGCGGCCGAGGATCGCCCGGCCGCCGGGCCATCGCACGAGGCACCGGGCGGCGAAGCAATCGGCATACGGCGGGGCGATCATGACGACGCGGCCGCGGACGGCCGCCGGCATGCGCCGGGCCGCTTCGACGGCGACGAGCCCACCCATGCTGTGGCCGACGAAGTGGACCTTGCCGCCGAAACCGCCGGCAAAGCGCGCGAGGCGCTCCGCGTTCTGGGAGAGCGTGAGGCGCACCGTCGGATACGAATAGGTTCGAACGGCGTAGCCGTGGTGCGCGATCCGGCGAGCCATGAGCGACATGACGAAGCCGTGCAGCCATAGGCCATGGACGATGACGACCGTGTCCACGGTGAGTGCAGCGTTTACGCCGACGCGCGATCCGCCGGCACCTGCACGCTCGCATCCGAAGCGCTCGTCATGTCTTCGCACGCGAGATGCTGCACGTCGCACACCGCGACGACGAGCCAGCCTTTGGCGGTATATCGGAACGTGCTGATGCTGCAATTGAGCAGCGGAAAACCGCGCGGGACCTGCAGCGGCATCCGGCAGGCGGCGCGATAGAGCGCGTCGAGAACCAGACCGTGGCTGACGACCACCACGCTTTCGCCATCGTGACGCTCGGCGATCGATCGCAGCGTACCGAGGCAGCGCTCGTGAAATTGCGCAGCGCTCTCGCCGCCGGGCATTACGAAATGCGGGTCGCGCTTTTCGAACAGCGCGTGGAGATCGGGATGCCGGACTTCGATCTCGGCGTTCGTCAGCCCCTCGAAAATACCGAAGTTGCGTTCGCGCAAGCCCGGCTCGCTCACCACTTGCTGCTTCGTTTCGTCGGCGATGTAGCGCGCCGTCTGGTGCGCGCGCCCGAGGTCGCTCGTGTAGAGCGCGGCGTGGGGCACGGCGCGCAGCCGCCGCGCCACTTGTCTCGCCTGTTGCAAACCGAGCGGCGTGAGCGGGCTGTCCTGCTGGCCCTGCATGCGGCCCTGCAGGTTCCACTCGGTCTGGCCGTGGCGTATGAGGAGGATTTCAGACATTCAACACCGGTGACTGCGTGATTCGTGACTCGTCGATCGAAAGGGGATGATGAATCAGTCGCGAGCCTCCACGAAAAAGGGCGCGACCCGTAAGCCGCGCCCTTCAGCGTGAGCGGCGCTTATGCCAGGTTCAGGTTCTTCAGCGGCAAGGTCCGAGCCGGCTTCCCGGTCGCCGCATAGATCGCGTTCAGCACCGCAGGCGAGACGACGCAGATCGTCGGCTCGCCGACGCCGCCCCAGAAGTCGTAGGTCGGCACGATCACCGTCTCGACCTTCGGCATCTCGGCGAGCCGCAGGATCGGATAGGTGTGGAAGTTGTCCTCGACGATGCGGCCCTTGTCGACGGTGAGCTCGCCATACAGCGTCGCGGACAGCCCGTACGCGACCGACCCTTCGACCTGCGCCGCGATCTGGTCGGGATTGACCGCGTGCCCGCAATTGAGCGCGAGCACCATGCGGTGCACCTTGACCTTGCCGTCCTTGCCGACGGAGACCTCCGCGACGGCCGCCGAATAGCTTCCGTAGCCCATGAACTGCGCGATGCCGCGATGAACGCCCGGCGGCAGCGGCGTTGCCCCACCCGCCTTCTCCGCCGCTGCGTTGAGCACGCCGAGATGCTTCGGAAACTTGCCCATCAGCGCGCGCCGGAACTCGAGCGGATCCTTGTTCGCCGCCTTCGCCGCCTCGTCGATGAAGCATTCGAGGTACAGGCCGTTCTGGTTCGTGTTCACGCCACGCCATGGACCGACGGGCACGTGCGTGTTGCGCATCGCGTACTCGATCAGCAGGTTCGGCACCGTGTAACCGAATTGCGCGTCGCCGGGCGCTTCGCAAGACCCTGCAGCTGGCGATCGTCCTTGCCGTCCTTGCGCATGCGGCCTGGTTGTTGAACGCATTGATCGACTGGCCCGAGACGCGCATGTGCAGCGCCACGAGGTTGCCTGCTGCGTCGATGCCCGCCTGCATCCGGCACTGCGAGATCGGGCGGTAGAAGTCGTGCGTCATGTCCTCCTCGCGGCTCCAGATCATCTTGACCGGCACGCCGGGAAACTGCTTGCCGATCACTCGCCTGCCGCACGTAATCCTGCGCGCCGCCGCGCCGGCCGAAGCCGCCGCCGAGGATGTGCTTGTAGACCTCGCACTTCTCGAGCGGCAGGCCCGACTGCTCGGACAACGCGGCCATCGCCGCTTCGCCGTTCTGCGTCGACACCCAGCACTTCGGCGCGCTCCGGCGTGTAGCTGCACCGTGCAGTTCATCGGCTCCATCGTCGCGTGCGCGAGGAACGGCGTGCTGTACACCGCCTCGACCTTGACCGGCGCCGCTCGATCGCCTTGAGCGCATCGCCTTCGTTGCGTCATCGCGATAGGCGTCGGCCGCGGTCAGTCCTTCCTTCAGGTGCTCGGCGATCTGCGCGCTGTGCGCGTCGCGTTCGTCGCCTTCGTCCCACACGATCGGCAGCGCGTCGAGCGCCTTCTTCGCGTGCCACCATGTGTCCGCGACGACGGCGACTGTCGTGATCGTTGACGCTGACGGCGCGCTTCACGCCGGGCATCGTCGCGATCTTCGCTTCGTCGAAGCTCACGAGCTTGCCGCCGAACACCGGGCAATCGCTTGATCGCCGCGTTCAGCATGCCCGGAAGCTTCACGTCGATCGCGTACACGAGGCTGCCGTCGAGCTTGGGCGCCGTGTCCAGGCGCTTCATCGGCTTGCCGGCGATTTTCCACTCGCGCGGATCCCGCAGCGTGATCGCTCTTCGGATCCGGCGGCGTCAGCTTCGCGGCCGTCGGCGCGACCTTGCCGTAGCGTCGTCTTGCGACCCGCCGGCGTCGTGCGTGATCACGCCCTTCGGCGACGGTGAGCTCGCCGACCGGCACCTTCCATTGGTCCGCCGCCGCCTGCAGCAGCATCACGCGCGCGACCGCACCGCCGCGCACGCACGTAATCCTGCGAAATGCGGATGCCGCGGCTGCCGCCGGTGCCGAATTCGCCCCACACGCGCTTGCGCGCGAGGCTCTCGCCCGGCGTCGGAAACTCGGTCGCCGACCTTGTTCCAGTCGCATTCGAGCTCTTCGGCGACGAGCTGAGCGAGTCCGGTGAGCGTGCCCTGCCCCATCTCGGAGCGGGCGATGCGGATGACGCAGGTGTCGTCGGGCTTCACCACGACCCACGCGTTGACCTCGGCGCCGGCCGTCGCCGCGGACTGCGCGACGCGCTGGCTCGCTGCACGAACGGAAGCTGCATACCGATGGCGAGGCCGCCGCCGGCGGCGGCGGAGGCGACGATGAACTTGCGGCGCGACGGATTGGCAAGCGGCGTAATGTTTTCATGGTGTCGCTCCTCACGCGGTCTTGCATGCTTCGTCGTGCTTCGGCGGCGCGTGTGGATCGCCGCGCGGATGCGCTGATACGTGCCGCAACGGCAGATGTTCGTCATCGCCTCGTCGATGTCGCTGTCGCTCGGATTCGGATTCTTCGCGAGCAGCGCCGCGCGGCCATGATCTGGCCGGACTGGCAGTAGCCGCACTGCGGAACATCGAGCTGCGGCCCACGCCCTCTGCACCGGGTGCGAGCGCGTTCGGCGAAAGCCCTTCGATCGTGACGATGCGGTCGGTCGGCTTGATCGCGCTCAGCGGGTCGACGCACGAGCGCAGCGACTTCCCCGTTCAGGTGCACCGAGCACGCGCCGCACTGCGCAGACGCCGCAACCGTACTTGGTTCCGGTCAGGCCGACCTGTTCGCGGATCACCCACAGCAGCGGCGTGTCGGCCTCCACCTGCACGTCATGTCCTGCCGTTGATGTTGAGGGTTGCCATGACATCCTCTCCGGTGGAAGTTTATGAGCAGTCGCGGCGGCAGCCGGGGGTGGCGACCGCATGCGTCTTGCGGCGGGAATTCTAGCGCGTTTGGGGATGCGTGCCGGGCGTTTCGCGCGAAGCCGGCGAGCCGCTCATGCGCCGTTCACGAACGCCCCGATGCGACACACCCCCTCTTCCAGGCGCTCGATCGAGTTCGTGTACGCGAAGCGGATATGCTCCGCCGCCCGGTGGGCGCCGAAATCGAGTCCGGGGGTCACGGCCACACCGGCTTCCTCCAGCAGCGCCCGCGAATGCAAAGCTGTCCTTCGTGAAGCGCGCGCAGCCCGCATAGATGTAGAACGCACCCTGCGGCGACTGCGGCACCTCGAAACCCAGCTTGCGCAAGGCGGGCACGAGATGGTCGCGGCGGCGCCGGAACTCGTTGCGGCGCGCATCCAGGATCGAGAGCGTCTCCGGCGCGAAGGCTGCAAGCGCCGCGAACTGAGCGATCGTCGGAGGCGACAGATAAATGTTCTGCGCAAGCTTCTCGATTTGATCGACGTAGCCTTGCGGCGCGACCATCCAGCCCAGACGCCAGCCCGTCATGTTGAAGTACTTCGAGAAGCTGTTGATCACGAAAAGCCGTCGCTCGTTTCCAAAGCCGTGCGCGTCTCGCCCTCATAGACGAGACCGTGATAGATCTCATCGACGATGAGTGCGCCGCCTCGCTCCCGCACGAAGCGCGCAACGCGCTCGAGGTCCTCGCCCGGCATGAGCGTGCCGGTCGGATTCGACGGCGTGGCGATGAGCGCGGCACACGTGTGGTCGCTCCAGTAGTGTTCGACGAGCTCCGGAGTCATCTGATAGTTGCTGTCGGCGCCCACCGGCACGTTGACGGGCTCGCCATCGAGGAGCCGCACGAAATGGCGATTCGCGGGATACCCCGGATCGCTCACCAGCACCTCCGCGCCGGGATCGACGATCGCCGCAAGCGCGAGGAGTAGCGCCGCGGAGGACCCGGCGGTGATGGCGACGCGCGACGGCGGCACGACGATGCCGTACCGGGTGCGGTAATACCCGGCCACCGCTTCACGCAAGGCGGGCAGGCCGAGGGCCGGCGTGTAAAAAAGGCTGCCTTGTTCCAGCGCGCGGATGCCTGCCTCGCAGATCGGCCGCGGCGTCGGGAAGTCCGGTTCGCCGATCTCCATGTGAATGATCGAGCGGCCCTGCGCCTCGAGGGCTTTCGCACGCGCGAGCAGCGCCATCACGTGAAAAGGCTCGATCGCTTTCATCCGCTGTGCGAGCGGCTTCACGGCCGACGCTCGCCTTCAGCTCGGGCGCCCGCTCGTTCTGCTAAAGGCCTCTTACATTTTGATGGGAATACTGACTGGCGCCGGAAGGCTTCGTTCGCAAGGACCCCGCTCCTCCGCAGCCCCCGCTCACGGAAAGGTGCGGTTCTAAGCGTGATAGAGGATTATTCAAAGATGCGAGTACAGCGTCTTCCCGCGGATCGGCATGCGGGCGGCAGAATCGAACCGCTGTACGACTCGGTGATAAAGAGCGTCCTGCCGATCCGCGCCGCCGTAGGCCATGTTCGTCATGCGCGCCGACTTGCCCGGCAACTGCACGCGGCAGAGCGGCTCACCGATGGGACTGAAGAGCCAGATGATGCCCGGCCGCGCATGGGCCCCCGACAGATTGCCCGCTTCGTCCATCGCGAGCCCGTCGGGTCCGTGGATGCCCGGCAATTGCGCGAAGACGCCGACTTTCGCGACGCCGCCGCCGTCTTTCAGCGGACAGTGCCACATGCAGTTCGCTCGCGTCATGGCCACGAAAAGCACCGCGTCTTTCGGGTCGAGCACGATGCCGTTGGGGCTCGGCCCGTTCGCGATCAGGCATTCGAGCCGTCCGTCACGGGTGTAGCGATAGACGCGCCCCGTCGGATCGTGCATGCCGGTCTGACCCTGGTCGGTGAATTACCGATCGCCGTTCCCGGCGAACGTGAGATCGTTGACGCCTTTGAAGCTCTCCGAGAAGGCGTGTGTGAGAAACGGCTCGACGCGGCCGCTGCCGGGGTCCAGCACCATGATGCCGAGTCGATAGTCGGCGATGAAGATCCGGCCGTCCTGATGGATGGCAAGACCGTTCGGCCAGCCGTCATACCTGGCCGCCACGTCGAACTCGCCACGCGGCGACATCCGCAGAATGCGTCCGTACGGAATGTCGACCATGTAGAGATTGCCGGCGCGATCGAATGCGGGTCCCTCCAGAAAACACTCGAGCGCCGCGCCGGGATGGTTCGCGTCGATCCAGGTCGACGGTTCGCCTTTCCTGCCGAGCGTCGACGGGACCGACGCGAAGACCTCGGCTTCGATGAGTTGGGGCCGATCGAAGAAGCTCATCACGTGTCGGTCATCGAGTCGTCGCAGCGGCAAGAGGCTAGGGAAAGCGCCGCGCTGCGCAACAGTGCTGGTGCAGTCTGGATAGAATGCGTCATCGGTTGCGTCGAGCTGCCATCTCACGTTCGCGCGCCGGTCGTGCTAAGAGTCCGCCATGCACGTTCGTTCTTCCTTCCGGAGGCACACTTGACCGACCTCACCGACCTCTCATCCATCGGCTTCTGGCGCGTCTTCGAGAAGGACGCGGATCCGACGGAAACCGCCGAATGGCTGGAGGCGTTCGATGCCGTCGTGGAGAACGAAGGCCGCGAACGCGCGACGTTTCTGCTGCGCAAGCTGCTCGATCGCGCACGCTCGCGCCGCGTGCCGCTGCCGCCGGTGCTGAACACGCCCTACGAGAACACGGTCTCTCTCGCGGAGCAGCCGCAGTACCCCGGCAATATCGATATCGAGCAGCGCATCATCGCGATCGTGCGCTGGAATGCGCTCGCGATGGTCGTGCGCGCGAACCGCGACTATCCCGAGCTCGGCGGGCATCTCGCGACGTATGCATCGATCGCCGACTTGTTCGAAGTGGGCTTCAATCACTTCTTCCGCGCCGGTCGCAACGGCGATCTCGTTTTCTATCAGCCTCACGCCGCGCCGGGCGTTTACGCGCGTGCTTTCATCGAAGGCCGCCTCACCGAAGAACACCTCGCGCACTATCGGCGTGAGACGGGCGGCAAGGGGCTCTCGTCGGTACTGCCACCCGTATCTCATGCCGGACTTCTGGCAGTTTCCCAATGCCTCGATGGGCGTGGGCCCGCTCACCGCGATCTATCACGCGCGGTTCATGCGCTATCTCCAGAACCGCGGCATCCTCGACACCGCGGGACGCAAAGTGTGGGCGTTCGTCGGCGATGGCGAGATGGACGAGCCCGAATCGCTCGTCGGCCTTTCGATCGCCGCGCGCGAAGGCCTCGACAATCTCATCTTCGTGGTGAATTGCAATCTGCAGCGCCTCGACGGACCCGTGCGCGGGAACGGCTCGATCATCCAGGAGCTCGAGGGACTCTTCGCGGGCGCAGGCTGGAACGTGATCAAGGTGCTGTGGGGCTCCGACTGGGACCCGCTCTTCGCGCGCGACGAAGAGAACGTGATCATCCGCAGGCTCCACGAGACCGTCGACGGCGAATTCCAGAAGTACGCCGCCACCGACGGCCGCTTCAATCGCGAGAATTTCTTCAACAAGTATCCCGAGCTTCAGAAGATCGTGGCGCATCTCTCCGACGAGGACATCGACCGGCTGCGTCGCGGCGGACACGATTTCGTGAAGATCTACGCCGCGTATCATGCCGCCGCGAATTACAAGGCACGCCCGACGGTCATCCTCGCGCAGACGAAGAAGGGATACGGAATGGGGCACTGGGCGCAGGGACGCATGGGCGCGCACCAGGCGAAGAAACTCGAGGACGACGCGCTGCTCGCCTTCCGCGACCGCTTCGCCCTCTCGCTCTCCGACGACCATGTGCGGCAGTTGCTCTTCTACAAGCCGCCCGAGGACAGTCCCGAGATGCGTTACCTGCGCGCGCAGCGCGAAAAACTCGGCGGCTACATGCCGGCACGCGGCGGCTCGACGGAGCGTCTGCCCGTACCGCCGCTGGAATTCTTCGCTCGCATGCTCGAAGGCTCCGGCGAGCGCGAGGACTCCACGACGATGGTTTTCGTGCGCATGCTCTCGCAGCTCCTGAAGGAGCCGTCGATCGGAAAGTACATCGTGCCGATCGTGGCGGACGAGGCGCGCACGTTCGGCATGCAGTCGCTGTTCAGGCAGGTCGCGATCTACTCGTCCGTGGGACAGCTCTACGATCCCGAAGATCGCGACGAGCTGCTCTATTACAAGGAAGCGAAAGACGGACAGATCCTCGAGGAAGGCATCAACGAAGCCGGCGCGCTCTCTTCCTGGATCGCGGCCGCCACCTCGTACTCCGTGCACGGCGTCCCGATGCTGCCGTTCTACATCTTCTACTCGATGTTCGGATTTCAGCGCGTGGGCGATTTCATCTGGGCGGCCGCCGATGCGCGCGCGCGCGGCTTCCTGATCGGTGCGACGGCCGGACGCACGACACTCTCGGGCGAAGGATTGCAGCACGAGGACGGCTCGAGCCACCTCCATGCGGCCACTGTGCCGAGCTGTCGCGCTTACGATCCGTGCTTCGGATACGAGCTCGCGGCGATCGTGCAGGAAGGGATGCGGCGCATGCTGGATGCGCGGGAGGACGTCTTCTACTACGCCACGGTGATGAACGAGAACTACGCTCACGGCGCGATGCCCGAGGGCGCGCGCGAAGGGATCCTGCGCGGGATGTATCTGTTGCGGGAGGCGGGCAGCGATCGGCGGGAGGAGCGACGTGGGGCTTCTGCCGATGAGGCGGGTGGCGATCGGCGGGGGCCGCAAACGTCCCCTCTCCCCGCGCCCGGGGAGAAGGGGAAGGGAGCGGAGCGGTCGGGGAGGGGAAACCAAACCGCAACCGCCACCGTCCAGCTCCTCGCTTCCGGCACGATCCTGCGCGAAGCATTGGCCGCCGCCGAGATGCTCGAAGCGGAATTCGGGATCGCCGTCAACGTCTGGAGCGTGACGAGCTTCACCGAACTGCGCCGCGACGGGCTCGCGGTCGAACGCTGGAACACCTTGCATCCGATGGCGCCACAGCGCACGAGTTATGTCGAGACGTGCCTTTCGCCGACCGCCGGCCCGATCGTCGCCGCGAGCGACTACGTGCGCGCGCTCCCGGATCTCATCCGCACCTGGGTGCCGCGGCGCTACGTGACGCTGGGGACAGATGGCTATGGCCGCAGCGACACGCGCGAAGCGTTGCGCCGCTTTTTCGAAGTGGACCGGAAAGCCATCGTCGTCGCCGCGTTGAAGGCGCTGTCCGACGAAGAGCGGGTGGCACCGGCGACGGTGGAAGAAACGATGACGCGCTACGGAATCGCGAGCGGCACCGCCAACCCCTGGGACGCCTGACCAGTCCGCGTCGCGCGTTTGCGCATCGAGTCGCTCGCCGCTACAGTACCCGCGACATCGAAGGGACATTCGCGTGGCGACGACATTCAATGAAAGCGCTGTAGAACAGGAAGCGATCGCTGGCGGCGCGCTCCGCCAGCGCCTGCTCCATAGCGGCCGCGTTCCGGATACCCGGGTCCTGCTCGATCGCATCGTGCTCGAGCCGGGCGCATCGCTCGAGATGCACACGCGTCGCGCGGACGTCGGCTGGCTGCAAGTGCTCGAAGGCAATCCGGTTCTCGAGCATGAGGCCGACCGGCGAACGCTCGGCTCGACGGATCTCGTCTTCCTGCCGCCGGGCTGCGAAGCGCGCGTGAGCAGCCGCTCCAGCGCGGTATTGCTCTGCGCGCAGGTTCCCGATGCGGTGCGGTTCGATCCCGCGCTCGAGCGAAATCCTCCGCCGCTCAAGATCGTGGACTGGGCGCGTGAGCCGGTCCTTGCTTCCCAGCACGACGCCCGCAAGCGAATCTACGTTGCGACGCCGAAGCTTTTCGGAACGAAGGCGATCAAGGGCGAGATCATCATCTACCCGCCGGGCACGCAGGCGCCGGACCACCATCACGAAGGCGCCGAGCATTTCATGTACGTGCTGCAAGGCCGCGGCACGGCCTACGCGGATGACGCGCCGATCGCGCTGCGCAAGGGTGACCTCATTTACTACGGCGAATGCGAGCGCCATCACTTGATCAGCGACGGCGGCGAAGACATGGTGTTCGTCGAGTTCTTCGTGCCAGGGCAATACAGGACCGTTTGGTCGCCCGGCGCTTCGGTCTGCACGTGGAACCCCACGGGCCGCACGGTTTCCGGCGGCGCGCCCGCGCGCGAGATCAAAGGCCACAGCTCCGCGCTGCCGACGCCGCAGGATGTGTAGGTAGCTTCATGCGGAACCACTCAAAGACGTCATTCCGGCGGAGGCCGGAATCCAGAGCTGCATACGTCAGAGGCGCCTGGACCCCGGCCCTCGCCGGGGTGACACCGTTTTGCATCATCCCGTGAGGACGACAACACAAGGAGACACGATGAAATTCGAAGGCCTGCTGCATTTCAACATCCGCTGCACCAAGAGCGATCTGCCGAAGATCGAGAAGTTCTACGGCGAGGTCATGGGTCTGAAGAACGGCTACCGTCCGAACTTCAAGAATGAAGGCATCTGGCTCTACGCGGGCGACGAGCCGATCCTCCACGTCGGTGCGCGCGTACAGGAAGGGTTCCTCTCGGACAAGCACAATGCGAGCTTCGACCACATGGCTTTCCGCATGAAAGGCGCCACCGATTTCCGCGATCACGTGCGCAAGCTCGGTATCCAGTTCGAAGAGCAGAACGTGCCCGAAGCCGGTTACCAGATCTTCATGAAGGACCCGGTCGGCACGGTGCTCGAATTCAACTTCCCGAACGAAGAAGCGCCGAACGACATCGAGCGCGGGACGATGGCGCCTCGCACCAACGCGCCGATCAACGCTTAGCCTTCGATGCCGGAACCGTTTCGCGTCGCCTGTCTGCAGATGCAGACCGGCAACGATCTCGCGGCGAATCTCGAGAGCGTGAAGCGCATGACGCGCGAAGCGGCGCGCAACGGCGCGCAATTCGTGCTGACGCCCGAATACGCGCTGATGATGGACGGCAGCGGGCGCACGATGCGGGAGCGGGCGCTCGCCCCGGACGGCTCGCCCGCGCTCCCCGAGCTTCAGTCACTCGCCAGCGAATGCGGTGTGTGGCTGCTCGTGGGATCGCTCACGCTGCGCACGGACAGCGACCGCATCGCCAACCGTTCCTATCTCCTCGATACGAACGGTCGGGTCGTCGCGACCTACGACAAGATCCATATGTTCGATTGCGTGCTGCCCGACGGCAAGGCGATCCGCGAGTCCTCCGCGTATCGTCCCGGCGCGCATGCGGTCGTCACCGATACGCCCTGGGGCAAGCTCGGCTTGACGGTGTGCTACGACTTGCGCTTCCCACAGCTCTATCGCGCGCTCGCGAGGGCCGGCGCCTGGTATCTCACGATCCCCTCTTCGTTCCAGCGCATCACCGGCAAGGCGCACTGGCACACGCTCCTCAAGGCACGCGCGATCGAGAACGCGTGCTTCGTCTTCGCGCCCGCGATGTGCGGTGAACATCCCGGCAATCGCACGACGTACGGCCACACGCTCGTGGTCGATCCATGGGGTGACGTGCTTGCCGACGGCGGCGAGGCGCCCGGCATTGTTTACGCCCGGGTGGATCCGTCGCGCGTCGAGGAGGTGCGGCGCATGCTGCCGTGCCTCGAGCACGATCGGGAATTTACGCACCCTGCGCCTAGAACTGCGGCAGCGGGGCCTCGCGAGCACGCCGGCGTCGGTCAGTATTTCCATCAAGATATACGAGGCCTCGGCAGCATGTCGGGGGAGGACGGCGAGGCCGAGCCGAAGGCGAGCACTAACGAGCAAAGGAAAGGAGGTAACGGAGGAAAACCTGGGTTTTCCTCTGTTCGTGCACCGAGCCGCGGCTCGGGCGCTTGCGCCCGGAGGAATCTTGCCGCGGCCAGGCACACTGCTTGCCGATGGGCGGCAGAACGGCCCTTCCAGAAGCGGCCCAACGCCATGGACAGACACTCACCGGATATAGAGAAAAGCGCCGGGCTGCTCGTGCCCGGCCGCAATTGCTGGCGCATCGAGCGCGCGCGGCGCATGGCTTTTCTCATCGACGGCGCCGCTTATTTCAAGGCCTTGCGCAGCTCGATCGCCCGCGCGAAGCGCAGCGTTTACATCCTCGGCTGGGACATCGACAGCCGCATCCATCTGGTGCCGCAGGGGGCGAACGACGGATTTCCCGAGCCGCTCGGGGATTTCCTCAACGAAGTCGTGAAGCGCCAGCGCGGGCTGCGCATGCACGTGCTCTCGTTGGGACTTCGCGATGGTGTTCGCGCTCGACCGCGAGTGGCTGCCGATCTACAAGCTCGGCTGGCGCACGCATCGGCGCCTCCAGTTCCGCCTCGACGATCGACATCCGCTCGGCGCATCCCATCACCAGAAAGTCGTGGTGGTGGACGACGAAGTGGCTTTCGTCGGCGGGCTCGATCTCACGCATTGCCGCTGGGATACGCCCGCGCACGGCTGCGAGGAACCCGGCCGCTGCGATCCCGACGGTGCGCCGTATCGGCCATACCACGATGTCCAGGCCGTCGTCGACGGCGAGGCGGCACGCGCGCTCGGCGATCTTTGCCGCGACCGCTGGCAGCGCGCAACGGGGCAGCAGCAGCGTGCCACGCAGCGCGCGATAAGCGATCCATGGCCTGCCGACGTGCGCCCCGATCTCACCGACGTCGACGTCGCGATCGCCCGCACCGATCCCGGGTACGTGACCGGCGTGCCGACCGAGGAGATACGCCATCTCTACGTCGACGCGATCGCGGCCGCGCGCGACTCTCTCTATCTCGAGAATCAGTATTTCAGCTCGAGCCTTGTCGGCAGCGCGCTCGCCGCGCGTCTGCGCGGAGCCGACGCGCCCGAGGTCGTGGTCGTCTCGCGCCGCACGGAGGAGGGATGGCTCGAAGAACGCACGATGGGTGTCCTGCGCGCACGGCTTCACAAACGCCTGAAGGAAGCCGACGCGAGCGGCCGCTATCGCCTCCTCTATCCCTACGTGCCCGGTCTCGAGTTGCCGAACGTGCTGAACGTGCACAGCAAGGTGATCGTCGTCGATGACGAGCTCGTGAGCGTGGGCTCGGCGAACTTCAGCAACCGCTCGATGGGCTTCGATACCGAGTGCAACATCGCGATCGAAGCACGCGGCGAGCCGCGTGTGCAGAAAGCCATCAGCGAATTCCGCAACCGCCTGCTCGCGGAACACATGGGTACCGAGCCGGCGACCCTGGCAGCGGAGATCGAGCGTCAGGGCGGCGCCATCATCAAGGCAATCGAGGCGCTGCATCGGCCGGGGAAGCGGACGCTCGAACCGATCGACCCGGTCGTGTCCGCCGAAATGGAGGCGCTCGTGCCGGCCGACGCGGTGGTCGACCCCGAACGACCCGTCGATCCCGAAGTGCTCGTGAAGGATTTCGTGCCGCCGGATGCGCGCAAGCCGCTGGTGAGCCGGGTCTGGCGCATCGCGATCGGGTTGCTTGCGCTGGGCGCGCTGGCCGCCGCGTGGCGCTGGACGCCGCTGCGCGAATTCGTCTCGCTCGCGGCGCTCGTGCGCATCGCGCATTCGCTGCAGGACTCACCGGTGGCACCGCTCGCAGTGCTTGTGGCGTACGTCGTCGGCGGCCTGCTGGTCGTACCCGTGACGGTGATGATCGTCGCGACCGGCATCGTGTTCGGGCCGCTCCTCGGCGCGCTGTACGCTTTCGCGGGCTCGCTGCTGAGTGCGGCGGTCACCTACGGCGTGGGGCAGCACCTCGGACGCAACGCGGTGCGGCGGCTCGCGGGCTCGCGATTGAATCGCATCACGCGGCGCCTCGCAAGAAAGGGCGCGATGGCGATCGCGGCCGTACGGCTTCTTCCGATCGCGCCGTTCTCGGTCGTCAACGCGGTGGCCGGCGCGTCGCACATTCGAATGCGCGACTTCATGGTCGGAACGGCGATCGGTATGGCGCCCGGCATACTCGTGACGGTCGTCTTCGTCGATCGCGTGACGGCGGTCGTCACCGATCCGCACGCCGGCACGATCGGCATGCTCGTTCTCTTCGCGCTGATCCTCGTCGCCGCCGCGGTGTACGTTCATCGTCGCTTCCGCTCGGCGCCCGCCGCGCGCAATACGCCGGAACCGTAGTGAAACGCAACGGCATCACGGTCGCTTCCTACAACATGCACGGCGGCGTCGGCCGGGATGGTCGGTTCCTGCCGGAACGCGTCACCGAAGTCGTCAGGGAACTCGACGCCGACGTGATCGCGCTCCAGGAAGTCCAGAACGGCGCGACGGGCTTCGACATGCTCGCCCATCTCGAGCGGGAGACCGGTTACAAGGCGATCGCGGGGCCGACGTTCATTCGCAAGGGCGCCGATTACGGCAACGGCGTTCTCACGCGCTTTCGTGTGCTTTCCACTCAACGCATCGACTTGTGCGTGGCGCGCTGCGAACCGCGCGGGGCGATCGACGCGGAGCTCGACTGCAGGGGCACGCCGATGCGCGTGCTCGCCACTCACCTCGGCCTGAGGCCAGCGGAGCGGCGCGAACAGATTCAGCGGCTCCTGCGCGCGCTCGAAGGCGACCGGCCGCTGCCGACCGTGCTCATGGGGGACATCAACGAGTGGTTCCTGTGGGGCCGGCCGCTGCGATGGATGCACAAGCACTTCGAAGAGACGCCGTCCATTGCGACGTTCCCTTCGTTCTATCCTCTCTTCGCGCTCGACCGCGTGTGGGTGAAGCCGCGCACGCTGCTCACGCGCCTCGAAGTTCATGCGACGGCGCTCGCACGGGTTGCCTCGGATCATCTGCCGCTCAAGGCACAGCTCGACCTGCAGTGCGGCCAGGGGGCATAGGGGCGGCGCTCGCCTTCGGCTCGGGCCTCGCCGCCCGGCCCGCGCACGTTCTGCTCGAGGCCTCGTACATATTGATGGAAATACTGAACTGACGCCGGAATGCTTCGTTCGCGGGAGCCCGCTGCTCCGCAGCCCCCGCTCACCGAAGGGAGTTGGTTCTAACCAGCCAGTGCCTTAATCGTAAATTCGCCGCACATTCGTCATTCCGGCGCAGGCCGGAATCCAGAGCTCATTTGTTTCTGGACCCCGGCCTTCGCCGGGGTGACGTAATAGCACGAACTTCTGAAACACTACAGTAGCTCCTTGCCCCAGGTTCCGGCATAGAAATGCTCCGCGATCGCCTTGCGCGAGCGCGCCTTCAGCTCCTTCTCCTTCGTCTCGTCGTCGAGCACCTCGGGTGAGGCCTGGTAGCCGACGGCGATCATCGCCATCGGCGTGTACTCTTCCGGGATACCGAAAGCCGCGCGCGCTTTCGCGGCGTCGAAGCCGCCCATCTGATGCACGGCGAGGCCGAGCGCCACACCCTGCAATGCGAGGCACGCGCTGGCGGCACCGGCGTCGTGCGGGCCGAAACGATTCGGTTTGCCGCTATGCGCGAAGATGCTCCCGGCACACGAGAGCATCAGCACCGGCACGTTCTTCACCCACTTCCGGTTGTTCTCCGAGAGGCACTCGAACGCCTTCTCCCAGCCCTGCGGATCGCGGTCGCGGCGCCAGACGAGATAGCGATAGGGCTGATCGTTGTTGCAGGACGGCGCCCAGCGCGCGGCTTCGAGCAGCGATTTCATCTGCTCGTCGGTGACGCCGCGATTCACGTCGAATGCGCGCGGGCTCCACCGCTTTGCCAGCAGGTCGTGAATCGGAACGCTCGTGTGTGCCAGCCGATCCTCCATGGTCCTCTCCGAGTTGGCCGAAACGTGGATCATACGACCTAAGGAACCATGGCGCCTCGTCGCCGTCAGGCGCACTGGAGGAATTCGGAGACGAAGGGTGTGCCGGGAGATCGCCGCAACTCGTCCGCCGACGCGACCTGCTCGATGCGGCCCTCGTTCATCACCGCGATCCGGTCGGCGATCGCGAGCGCCTCGGCGATGAACGATGCGCCGAAGGAGAGTCGATAGGATGCCAGCACACGCGGGGCCGTCACGGTGCTCCAGAACTGGGGCCACGTGAGCGTCGCCGTCTTGATGAACACGGCGCAGATCGGTATCAGCACGATCAGGCTCAGATAGACGAGCGTGAGGCCCATCGCGGGCGCAAACCCCGGGAGCACACTCGAGCGCTTCGACAAGAAATGAACGCTGGCACCTTTCTCGGTCACTTTCGCGTCTTTCCCCTCCCCGACGACCGCTCCGCTCCCCAACCCTCTCCCCGAGTACAGGGCGAGGGCGTATTTGTCGGTCATTCCAGCAATCCGGCGGCGACCGTCTGGTTGGTCGTTTCGTCGATCAGTATGAACGCGCCCGTCGATCGGTCCGCGCGATAGGCGTCGAAAGCGAAAGGCTGCTGCGCCGTCAGCGCCGCACGCACGATGCTGTTCGCGCCTATCGGTCCCGCCGGCGGGACCGGCGCGAGCGTGCCGATGTCTATCAGATGGTCGATGCGCGCGAGCCGCGCCTTGAGCGTTCGCGTCGTGTGCCTGACGAGATAGCGCCCGCCCGGCCTGAGCGCGTCGCCCGAAAGCCACACCAGCGTCGCTTCGAGTCGCGCGTCACGCGCGGCACGCGTTCGGGGTCGCGAGAAGAGGTCGCCTCGTGCAATGTCGATCTCGTCGCTCAGCGCGATGGCGATCGAATCCCCGGCGCTGGCTCGGTGCACCGCTTCGGCGCCGCGGTAGATCGCCTTGGACGCTGGTGGGCACATCCGGCCGGGAGCGCGAGTATGCGGCTGCCCCGCCGCGATGGCGCCCGACGCGATGCGCCCGAGATAAGTCCGGCCGCGCTCCGGCGTGCGCTGGACGAGCTGCACCGGGAAGCGCAGGGGAAGCGCGGCGGCCGTCTTCGGCGCCGTCTCGATCGACTCCAGCAACTCGAGCAGCGTCGGGCCCGAGTACCAGCCCAGCCGCTCGCCGCGGTCCACCACCATATCGCCCTTCAGCGCCGACAGCGGTATGTAACGCAGCCGCGGGGCAGGCGCGCGCAGCTTTTCGGCAAAGTCCTCGAAGGCCTCCCGCACTTTCTCGAACGCGGCGCGCTCGTAATCGACGAGATCCATCTTGTTCACCGCGACGACGAGCTCGCGGATGCCGAGCAGGTGAGCGATGTACAGGTGGCGCCGTGCCCTGTTCGAGCAGGCCTTTCGTGGCATCGGCCAGGATGACCGCGGCGTGCGCGGTGCTCGCGCCCGTCGCCATGTTGCGGGTGTACTGCACGTGGCCCGGGCGTGTCGGCGATGATGAATTTCCGCCGTGCCGTCGAGAAATAGCGGTACGCGACGTCGATCGTGATGCCCTGCTCGCGCTCGGCCTCGAGCCCGTCGGTGAGGAGCGAGAGGTCCGACTGCGGCCATTCCGCGCTTGCGCGAAGCCTGCTCGACAGCCGTGAGCTGGTCCTCGAGTACCTGGCGCGTGTCGTACAGGAGGCGCCCGATCAGCGTGCTCTTGCCGTCGTCCACGCTGCCGGCGGTGATGAACCGCAGCACGCTGCGTCCCTCATCCGGCAGCGGAGGCGCAGCATCGAACCGCGCCGCTTTCAAGTGGGCCGGCATCAGAAATAGCCCTCCTTTTTGCGCCGCTCCATCGACGCTTCGGACGTCTGGTCATCCATGCGCGTCGCGCCGCGCTCGGTGATGCGGGTGACCGCCGTCTCGGCGATGATCGCCTCGGGGGTGCGGCGCCAGCGATTCCACCGGGCACGTGCAGGTGATGTCGCCCACGGTCCGAAACCGCACGCTGACGGTCTCAACCGCTCGCCGCGCGCAGGCGGCGTCAGCCCGGTGACCGGCACCAGCAGTCCGCTCCGGCGCACGATCGAACGCGGATGTGCGTAATAAATCGAAGGCAGCTCGAGCGCTTCGCGCGCGATGTACTGCCACACGTCGAGCTCGGTCCAGTTGCTGATCGGGAAGACGCGCACGTGCTCGCCGGGCTGCACGCGGGTGTTGTAGAGGTCCCACAGCTCGGCGCGCTGGTTGCGCGGGTCCCACTGCCCGAATTCGTCGCGGAACGAAAAGATGCGCTCCTTCGCGCGGGCCTTTTCCTCATCGCGCCGCGCGCCGCCGATCGCCGCGTCGAAACCGAATTCGGCGATCGCCTCGAGCAAGCGTGACCGACTGCGCGGCGTTCCGGCTCGCGTTTTCGGCGCGCAGCGTCACCGTGCCGCGGCGCATCGACTCCTCGACCGTGCGCACGATGAGGCGCTCGCCGAACTCCGTCGACGCGTGCGTCGCGAAAGGCGATCACCTCGGGAAAGTTATGGCCGGTATCGACATGCAGCAGCGGAAACGGGAAGCGGCCCGGGCGAAATGCCTTTTCGGCCAGCCGCAGCAGCACGGCGGAATCCTTGCCGCCGGAGAAGAGCAGCACCGGGTTCGCGCATTCGGCGGCGACTTCGCGCAGGATGTATATGGCCTCGGACTCGAGCCAGTCGAGGTGCTGCCGTGCGGTCCGCGCGGGCCGGAGCTCTTCAGGGTGACACGGCCGTACTCATGCGATCTTCCCGCTCGCGGACGAGTTGGCCCCGCTCGTCCGAGGTGCAGGCCGCATTCCTTTGTCGCCCCCTGCTCCCACCACCAGCGGCCCGCCCGCACGTCCTCGTTCGGCAGCGTCGGGCGCGTGCATGGGGCGCAACCGATCGAGCGATAGCCATGGTCGTACAGGCGGTTGAAAGGAACATCGTGCTCGCGCAGGTAGTCCCACACCGCCGCTTCGCTCCACTGCGCGAGCGGATTGAACTTGATCACGCCATACAGCCTCGTCGAACTGAAACCGCGCAAGATGCTCTCGCGCTCCGGCCACCTTGCGCAGGCCGGTGATCCAGGCGCGTTTGCCGGCGAGCGCGCGCTTGAGCGGCTCGACCTTGCGCAGATGGCAGCACTCGCGCCGGAGCTCGAACGACCGGTAGAACGCATCGCGTCCGTGCTGTCCGACATACGCCGCAACCGCAGCGGCCTCCGGCGCGTAGACTCGAACGTCGTGTCGGTATCTTCGCCGAATGCGGTCGAGCGAGCTCCAGCGTTTCGCTCGTGCAACCGCCCGGTATCGATGGTAAAGATCTCGATGTCGAGGCCGGCGGTCAGGATCACATCGGTGATCACCATGTCCTCGGCGGACAGGCTCGACGAGAACGCGGCCGGGCCATGTTCGCGCGCGGTGCGGGTAAGCGTCTCCACCAGTTTGTCGACGCGGATCGCTTGAAGAGATACCGTCATAGCCCCTTCCTGCCGGGTTGATGGATCTGGGCGCCGCGAGGCCAACCAGGATGCGTTTCATGAGCCTCAATCCGGTTTGGATGCGGCGCTGCGCACGACAACGACCAGCCGGATCGGTTCTCAGGATAGGTCGCGGCCGCGGGCGCGCTCGGAGCGAACGCGGCGGGAAGCGCCACGGCCAAACCGCGGCGGGCGGTTTTGGGTGACGTGCTGCGATTCAAAAACGCGGACATGGATGCCTTTCATCTTGTTTCGGGCCTCCAGTTGTCCGGTCGGCGTGAGCGGTTACTTACTTACGGGTGTACTGAGCGGGGGCAGGCGGCGGAAAGCGTCGCTTCTCGGTCGATTCGATCTGCACGACGACCCCATCCTGAATCTGGACGACGACGCTGCCGAAGCGAATGCGTGCGATCGCGCGAGCGATCTCTTCTTGCACCAGGCTCGCGTCCGCCCGGTCCGTGCGGCCCCCGTCCTTGAGCGATACTTCCATAAGCAGTCCTTATGGCGCGATCAGGATCGTGATGCTAACCACCGCACATCATTCCTGTAAATACTGAGTAGCGCTCTTAATAGAATCCAATGGTATTAGGCAGAGGAGTCTCCGTCTGGAGTCCGCACCGGGAACCCCCGGGGGCGGCGCGCCCGGTCGGCTTCGAACAGCTCGCGCAACTGCGCGGCCGCCTGCTGGGTCGTCTGGACGAGCTGGGCTTCGTCCCGATGGATCGCATATTGCGCATCGAGCTGAGCGAGGTCGTGCTCGCGGAACAGGCTCGACTGCCCGATGCGCGGCCGCCACGCCAAAATCGAGGCGCAGCAGCGCCTGGTGCGCGGCTTCGAGGCTCGCCGGGAACGTATCGCGATAGATCGCGCGCACGCCAAGATCGCGCAGCCGGAAGTAGTGAACGCGGTTGCGCGCCCGCGCAAGGATTTCGAGATCGGGATAGTGCCGCCGCACGAGCGTCGCGGTCTTCATGGACGCTTCGACGTCGTCGATCGCGAGCACGAAGAGGCGCGCTTCACCCACTTTCGCCGCGTGAAGAAGCTCCGGGCGCGACGCGTCGCCATAGTAGATGCGATTCCCGTAGCGCCGGACGAAATCCACCTGCCCATAATTCGCCTCGAGCGCGGTGAACGGGATGTCGCACATGCGCAGCACGCGCGAGACGATCTGACCGAAGCGGCCGTAACCCGCGATGATCACCGGCGTCGCGGGTGCGTCGATGCGGTCGTAGTCGGCGCTGATGGCCCGCGCCGTCCACAGCGCGAGCAGGCGCTCATGCAGCAGCATGACGGGCGCGGCGAGGACCATCGATACGGTGACGATCAGGTCGAGCCACTCGCGCATCGAAGCTTCCAGAATGCCGATGGCCGCCGCGGCAGCGAACAGCACGAAGGCGAACTCGCCGCCCTGTGCGAGCGCCACGGCGACGCGCTGCGCCTCGACCGACGGCGAGCGTGCAACGAGCGCGACCGTCCACATCACGACGAACTTGACGAGCATGAGTCCTGCGGCCGATCCGAGCAGCAGCAGCGGCTCGCTCGCGAGCGAGCGAGAGGTTCGCGCCCATGCCGACGGTGATGAAGAAAAGGCCAAGCAGAAGCCCCTTGAAGGGCTCGATGTCTGCTTCGAGCTCATGACGGAATTCCGAGTCCGCCAGCAGCAGGCCCGACAGGAACGCGCCGAGCGACATCGACAGGCCGAGCGATTCCATGATGACGGCCGCCCCGACCACGACCAGCAACGCGGCGGCAGTGAACACTTCCGGGCTGCTGTGTTGGGCGATGAACTTCAGCACGGGCCGCACGGCGATTCGACTTGCCGCTACGAAAACGGCGATCACCACGATGGCCTTGACAGCGCGTGTCCAGTGCATGGCGTTCTCCATCGACGCGAACGCAAGCAGCGGCAGCAGCGCCAGCAATGGAATGACTGCGATGTCCTGAAAGAGGAGCACGGCGAAGACGCGACGCCCTTGATTCGAGGCGAGCTGGCCGCGCTCGGCCAGCGAAGACAGCACGAGCGCAGTCGACGACATCGCGAAACCGGCGCCCGCGACCGCGGCCGCATGTCCGGAAAGCCCCAGCCATGCGCCGAGCGAGCCGAGCGCGAGCGCTGTAAATACAACCTGCGCGCCGCCGAGCCCGAAGACCAGCCGCCGCATGCTCCACAGGCGGGCGGGCTCGAGCTCCAGCCCCACGAGGAACAGCAGGAGCGCAACCCCGAACTCAGCGAACCCGACCATGTTCTCGGTGTCGGGCACGACGGCAAGTCCCCACGGACCGAGCAGCATTCCGGCGGCAAGGTAGCCGAGCACGGCACCGAGTTTCAGCCGCTGAAAGAGCGGGACGAGAATGACGACAGCCAGCAGAAAAATCGCGGCGAGCTCATGAAGGTGCATAAGAGATGTGATGGTTGGTGGTGATGAGTGATGGGTGACGATATGGGCTGATTGGGGACTGGACGCTGGATGGCTCGAGAATCGCTTTTTGCGAGTCACGATCCCCCGTTACGAGTCACGTATTTCGGCATGAGGCTTTCCCTTATGGGCCGGACGCACGTCCTTCGAGTGAAACCCGCCAGATTGCCGCGAGTCCAGCGAGCGTGCCACAAGCAGCCGTCGCGAGTGCGACCGACACGCCCGCTCGCGTGGCGACCGCGCCCCACAGCACCGCACCGATGGTCATGCCGATCGAGAACACCATGAGGTATATCGAAAGCGCGCGCGCTCGCACCCAGGCTTCGACGGCGAGTTGCGCGCTCACGTGGAGCGTGGACACGATCGAGAGCCATGCCGCGCCCGTCATCAGCATGGCGGGCACGAGCAGCCACAGCGTGTGGGCGAACGCCGCGACGAACATCGCGGCGGCGTAAACGACGGTCGCGCTGCGGACCAGGGCGTCGCGCGAAATGCCGCCGCGAAACCGCGGCAGGAGAAGCGCGGCGCTCACAGCCCCAGCCCCGATCGATCCGAGAAGCACACCGTAGGTCATGGCAGCGCCGCCCGCTTCCACGGCGACCAGTGGCAGCAGGGACCACGTCGCCGTCGCGAAAACGAAAAAACCCAGGGAACGCATCATTACGCACTGCAATGCGCGCGCGCCGCGCACGTATTCAACGCCCGTCAGCATCGCGGCCATGAAGCGCTCGGTCGCGAGCGACGCATCGGGTTGCGGCCGCTTCCAGCGCGCGAGCACGACGATCACTCCGGTGAAAGAGACGGCGTTCGCGACGAAAGCGGCTGCCGGGCTGGTGACGCCGATCAGAACGCCGGCGATGGCCGGTCCGATCGCGCGGGCAATGTTGACTCCCGTGCTGTTGAGCGCGATCGCGGACGGCAATTCGTCGCGCGGCACGAGCTCGGGCACCATGGCGGCCCACGCCGGCGTCATCATGGCCGCGCCCGCGGCCAGAGCGAACGTGATCGCGAGAAGCGACCAGGGTGCGATCCAGTCTCCCAACGTCAGTACGGAGAGCAGGCACGCGCACGCGCACATCCAGAGCTGCATCGCGATCAGGTAGACGCGGCGGTCGAGAATGTCGGCGAAGGCGCCAGCGGGGAGCGAAAGAAAAAGAATGGGCAGGATCGTGGAAGCCTGAACGAGCGAAACCATCAACGGCGTGGGATCCAGCCTCACCATGAGCCAGCCGGCCCCGACTTCGTGCATCCACGTGCCGATGTTCGAGACGATGGTCGCAAGCCACACCGCGCGGAACACGGGGTGGCGCAGAGGCGCCCACGCGGACTCGCGCGTTCTAGCCTTGTTGCCGCCCTGCGGCATCGTGGGCGGTCGCCCGCCAAGGTTACCCGCCCCGTTAGTCACGCTTCAGCTACCACGAATCAGCGATCGCCGGCATCACGGCTCCACTTCATGCCCGGCAGCGATCCACGCTTCGATGCCGCCTTCGAGAGGACGCACGCGACGCAGGCCTTTGTCCATCAACATGCGGGCGACACGCGCCGCGCTGGCTTCGTTCGGTCAACTGCAATAGACCACGATGTCGCGTTCCGAAGGCATCGTGTCGGCCAGCCCGTCCACCGCGTCGAGCTGAATGATCAACGCGCCGGGTATGCGCCTCGGTTCGGCTTCCCTGGCAAGCGCGGAACGCGCATCGAGAATGACTGGTTGCGGCCCGTTGTCGAGCATCTGGCGCAAATCGGCAACGTTGATGCGCACCATGCGCAGGAAGCGAATCAGCAGATAGCGCTCGACCGCTTTCGCCGCCACATAAGCGAGCACGGCCGCCGCGATGACCATGACGGCGCCCGTACCCATCGACTCGAGCGCGGCGAGCAGCCAGGCGACTTCGCGATGAAAGAAGAAGCCGGCAAGGACCGGCACCAGCGCCCACAGAGCGGCAGCCATCGCGCTGTAGAGGACGAACTGCGACAGACGCAGGCGCATCGCGCCCGCGAGCGGCGGCGCGACCGTGGAGAAGCCCGGCACGTATTTCGCGAAAACGAGCGAGGCCGGTCCCCAGCGCGTGAAGATGTTCTCCGTCTGCTTAACGCACGAGTCCGGCTCGACGGAAATGCGGCACACCGTTTTCAGAACCCGATAGCCATAGCGCCTGCCCGCGAAGTACCACGGCAGATCACCCATGAGCGAAGCGACGATGACAATAAGCGCAAGCGGCGCGACCTGCACGCTGCCTTCGGCGATGAGCGCTCCGGCGACGACCAGCATGGGCATCGCGGGCAGCGGAAGCCCGAGTTGCGCGAGCAGCACGTTCGCGAACACGAGCGAAAGCCCGTGCTCGGCGAGGAGCTGTCTCAGCGCTTCCATGCGCCCCCTAATGCAGCTTCACGCGCGGTTCCGTCCTGCGCGCGAAGAGCCGCCCCAGGATGTCGAACGTCACTTTCGCGGCGCCGTGCAGCGCATACAGATGCATGCGGTAGAGCGAGATATACATGATGCGTGCGAAGAGACCTTCGACGAAGATGCTGCCGCCGAGGAGCTTCCCCATGAGGCTGCCGACCGTGCTGTATTCGCCCAGCGAGACGAGCGAACCGAAGTCCTGGTAGACGAAGGGCCGCAGCGGCTTGCCCGCGAGGCGCCGACGCAGATTGCGCACGAGATGCGTCGCCTGCTGGTGCGCGGCCTGCGCCCGCGCCGGCACGCACGGCGCCTTGTGCTGCGGCCACGGACAGCAGGCGCAGTCGCCGATCGCGAAAACGTCCGCATCGCGTGTGGTCTCGAGCGTCTCGTGCACGACGAGCTGATTGATGCGGTTGGTCTCCAGACCGTCGAGGTCTCTTCAGGAAGTCGGGCGCTTTGATGCCGGCCGCCCACACCGTCAGCTCCGCGGGAATCCTGCGGCCCGTCGCGGTGATCACGGCATCCGGCGCAGACTTCGGTTACGCGTTCGCCCGTCAGCACGTCCACTCGCAGCGAGCGCAGCAGGTCCTGCGCGGCGAGCGCGACGCGTTCGGGCACCGCCGCGAGGATGCGCGGCCTCGCCTCGATGATCGTCATCCGGATGTCGCGCTCGGGATCGATCCGCTCGAAGCCGTAGGCGACGAGCTGGCGCGTCGTCTTGTGCAGCTCCGCCGCGAGCTCCACACCGGTCGCGCCGCCGCCGATGATCGCGACGTTGAGTTGCTCGGCACGCAGCGGCTCGGCCTGCGCGTTCGCGCGTATGCAGGCATTGATCAGCCGCCGATGAAAGTGCTCGGCGTCATCGGGCGTGTCGAGGCTGATCGCGTGTTCGCTGCGCGCCGGGCGTGCCGAAATCGTTCGTGCGGCTGCCCACCGCGATCACCAGCGTGTCGTAGGCAATCTCGCGGCGCGGGATCAGTTCTTCGCCGCTCGTCTCGTCGTACTGTCGGGCAGATCTTCACCACGCGCCGCGCGCGATCGAGCCCGTCCATGCGCCCGAGCTGAAACTCGAAATGATGCCAGCGCGCCTGCGCGAGATAGTCGAGATCGTGCTCGTAGAGATCCATGCTGCCCGCCGCAACTTCGTGCAGCAGCGGCTTCCACAGATGCGTGCGGGTGCAGTCGACGAGCGTCACGCGCGCGCGACGCTTGCGGCCCAACCGGTCGCCGAGCCGCGTGGCGAGCTCGAGACCGCCGGCGCCGCCGCCGACGATCACGATGCGATGACGTTCCGAGTCCGTCACACCGGCTGCTCGGATTCCGGCACGGCTGCTCAGCGCTGCCCGCTGAGCGAGCTGGTCGCAGCCTGCTGCAGCAGCTTCAGCATCGCGGCGGCCTTGTCGAAGGTCTCCTGATACTCCTCCTCGAGCCGGGAATCGGCGACGATGCCGCCGCCCGCCCAGAAGCGGATCTCGCCGCGCGAATAGACGAGCGTGCGGATCGCGATGTTGAGGTCCATGTTGCCGTCGAAGCCGATATAGCCGATCGCGCCGCAGTACACGCCGCGGCGATGCGGCTCGAGCTCTTCGATGATCTGCATCGCGCGCAGCTTCGGCGCGCCGGTGATCGAGCCGCCGGGAAAGCAGCCGCGCAGCAGATCGATCGCGTCCCGGCTCGGGCGCGAGCTCACCGGTCACGGTGCTCACGAGATGATGCACGGTCGCGAAGCTCTCGACATCGAAGAGCCTCGGCACCTCGACCGAGCCCAGCCGGCAGTTCTTCGACAGATCGTTGCGCAGGAGGTCGACGATCATCACGTTCTCGGCGCGGTCCTTCTCGCTCGTGCGAAGCGCCTGCGCGAGCTCCGCATCGAGCCGCGCATGGCCGGCGCGCGGGCGCGTGCCCTTGATCGGCTTCGTCTCCACGCGTCCGTTCTCGACTTGCAGGAAGCGCTCGGGCGACGCGGACAGCACGTGCGCGTACGGCGTGCTCAGATACGCCGCGAACGGCGCCGGATTGATCACGCGCAGCGCCTGATAGGCGAGCCACGGATCGCCGGCGGCCGTGCGCGCTGAAGCGCTGCGCGAGATTCACCTGATAGCAGTCGCCTTCGGCGATGTAGCGCTTGATGCGCTCGAACGCGTCGCGCGTACTCCGCGCGCGTCATGTTCGACGCGACCGGCGGAGATCATGCGGAACGGCACGCGCGCGCGTTCGGGCGGAGGCGCGCTGAAAAGCGCGCACGAGCTCGTCCCATTTCAGGTCGGTCTCGGGATCGCGTCCCTGCCCGACGAGCCACGCGCGCCGCTCGAGTGATCGACGACGAGCGCCCAGTCGTAGATGCCGATCGCCATCTCGGGCATGCGCTCCGCGTCGCGCGCGTGCGCCGGCAGCCGCTCGATGCCGCGTGCGAGGTCGTAACCGAAGTAGCCGATCGCGCCGCCGCAGAACGGCAGTGTTGCCTCCGCACGCTCGATCGATATCGAGACAGCGGCGCACCAGCTCGAAAGGATCTTCGCGCGAGAGCTCGATCGCCCTCGCCGTTCACCTCGGTCAGCTCGCCGCGCGTGACGAGGCGAATATACGGCTGCGCCGACAGGATGTCGTAGCGCGATTGCCCGGGGTGATGCAGACCGCTGTCGAGGAATACCGCCCACGGCCAGTCCGCGATCGCCTCGAACAGCGATGCGCTGTCGGGCGATAAGGGAGTTCGGTGAGAAGCGGTGGCACTGAGGACCGAAGACGCGGATGTGCGTGCGGCAATGCGGCGGTCAGAAGACGACGACGCTGCGGATCGACTTGCCCTCGTGCATCAGGTCGAAGCCGCGGTTGATGTCTTCGAGCGGCAGCGTGTGCGTGATGAGGTCGTCGATGTTGATCTTGCCGTCCATGTACCAGTCGACGATCTTCGGCACGTCGCGCCGGCCCTTCGCGCCGCCGAACGCCGTGCCCTTCCACACGCGGCCGGTGACGAGCTGGAACGGCCGCGTCTTGATCTCCTGGCCGGCGCCCGCCACGCCGATGATGACCGATACGCCCCAGCCCTTGTGGCAGCATTCGAGCGCCTGCCGCATGACGTCCACGTTGCCGATGCATTCGAAGCTATAGTCGGCGCCGCCGCTGGTGAGATTCGACGAGGTGCGCGCACGAGATCGCCTCCGACTTCCTTCGGGTTCACGAAGTGCGTCATGCCGAACTTTTCGGCGAGCGCGCGCTTCGACGGATTGATGTCGACGCCGACGATCAGGTTCGCGCCGGCGAGCCGCGCACCCTGGATCACGTTCAGGCCGATGCCGCCCAGGCCGAACACGACGACGTTCGCGCCGGGCTCGACTTTGGCGGTGTTGATGACCGCGCCGATGCCGGTGGTCACGCCGCAGCCGATGTAGCACACCTTGTCGAACGGCGCGTCCTCGCGAATCTTCGCGAGCGCGATCTCGGGGACGACCGTGTAGTTCGAGAACGTCGACGTGCCCATGTAGTGCAGCACCTTCGCGCCGTTCAGCGAGAAGCGGCTCGTGCCGTCGGGCATGAGGCCCTGCCCCTGCGTGATGCTGTATCGCCTGGCACAGATTGGTCTTGCCCGACACGCAGTATTCGCACTCGCGGCATTCGGGCACGTAGAGCGGAATCACGTGATCGCCCTTCTTCAGGCCCTTCACGCCCGGCCCGACGTCGACCACGACGCCCGCGCCTTCGTGGCCGAGAATGGCCGGGAACAAGCCTTCCGGATCGGCGCCGGAGAGCGTGAACTCGTCGGTATGGCAGATGCCGGTCGCCTTGATCTCGACCAGGACCTCGCCCGCTTTCGGTCCATCGAGATCGACCGTTTCGATCGTGAGCGGTGCACCTGCCTTGTGTGCGACGGCGGCTTTGACTTTCATTGCTGTCTACCGGGTGAAAAGTGGAAGTGAGACGTGAAACGTTCAGGCTCGCGTACTATACGACCGCACGAGCTCTCGGCATCTGCAGGCTACTCGCGCTTCACGTTGTTACACGCTTCATCCTTGCACGTAACCTCCTACCGCGGCCGCTTCGCGCCCTCGCCGAGCGGGCCGCTGCATTTCGGCTCGCTCGTTGCCGCCGTCGCGAGCTATCTCGAAGCGCGCAGCGCGTAACGGCACATGGCTCGTGCGCATGGAGGACCTCGACAGGCCGCGCGTCGTGCCCGGCGCGGCGCGACGACATCCTGCGCACGCTCGAAGCATGCGGCATGGAATGGGACGGGCGCGTGGTCTATCAGAGCCAGCGCAGCGACGCGTATCACCACGCGCTGCATGAACTGCGCCGCCGCGGCGCGCTCTATGCCTGCGCGTGCAGCCGGCGCGAGATCGCCGACTCGGCGTCGCGGGCATCGAAGGCTACGTCTATCCGGGCACGTGCCGCGACGGCACGCCGCAGGCGCGACGCGCGCGGTCGTGGCGCGTGCGCACCAGCGGCGCGCGCATCGCGTTCGACGACGGCATCCAAGCGCGTCTCGAGCAGGACATCGAAGCGCAGATCGGCGATTTCGTGCTGTATCGCGCCGACGGGATTTATCGCCTACCAGCTCGCGGTGGTCGTGGACGACGCCGAGCAAGGCATCACCGACGTCGTGCGCGGCGCCGACCTGATCGACTCGACGCCACGGCAGATCTTTCTTCAGGAGCTCCTGCGACTGCCCTCGCCCCGGTACGCGCATGTTCCCGTCGCGGTAAACGCCCGCGGAGAGAAGCTTTCGAAACAGACGCACGCCGCGCCGGTGTCTCGCCACGATCCCGCGACCGCGCTGTACGCCGTGCTCGATTTCCTCGGACAGTCGCCGCCCGCAGCGCTCGCGCGAGCGACTACCCGTGAGCTCTGGAGTTGGGCGATCCCGAACTGGCGCATCGATCGTGTCCCGCGCGTGCGCAGCCGCCTACCGAAAGTGGGACAGACCCATTTTCCGGTTTAATGGGCTGTCCCACTTTCAGCGCGTCAGCACCGGCGCGCCGTGCTCGAACGCGACGAGCTGCCCCGGGACCATCTCGGTCCACTGCTCGTTGTCGGTGAGCGGCGTCGTCGCGATCACCGCCACCTTGTCCTCCGGCGTGGTGAGCGCGCTGAAATCGACGGTGACGTCCTGATCGATAAGATGCGCCTGCGCGAAAGGCGCGTGTCGCAGGATGTAGCAGAGCTTGTCGGCGCAGTGCGCGATCAGGTATTCGCCGTTGGATAGCAGATAGTTGAAGCGGCCGTGCCCGGCGATTTCGCGCGTGAGCTCGCACAGCCGATCGAACGCGGCGTCGAGTGGCGGCTGGCCCTCCGGAAAGGAGTGCCTCAACCGGTCCAGCATGTAGCAGAACGCGCGCTCGGTGTCGGTCGTGCCGACGGGACGGTAGAAGCCTTCGCTCGCCGGCGCGAAGTTCTCCAGCGTGCCGTTATGGGCGAAAATCCAGTAACGGCCCCACAGCTCGCGCACGAAGGGATGAGTGTTTTCGAGCGCGACGATGCCCTTCGTCGCCTTCCGGATGTGGGCGATGACGTTCATCGAGTGAATGGGATACTCGCGCACCAGCCGGGCGATGGCCGACTCGACAGCGGGTTTCGAATCGAGGAACACGCGGCAACCCGGGCCTTCGAAGAACGCAATGCCCCAGCCGTCGGCATGGTGATCGGTCGCGCCGCCGCGCCGGTGGAAGCCCTCGAAAGAAAAGCAGATGTCCGTCGGGACATTGCAGTTCATGCCGAGAAGCTGACACATTTCAGCCGATCACCCAGGAACTTGCGTTTGCGCATGAAGGCCGTGCGAGGCGCGCCGCTCCATCAAATCGAGGAGTCACGTTCGCGCAAATAACGATCCGCTCCGATCCTGCCGCTCAGGTCGTCCCGTTAACACCTAGTCTACCGACTCGCACGCCGCGCCAACAATCCGCACCGCTTCAGGGCGGATTCACGCTCGTCGCGGCAGCGTTGATCCTGATTTCGGGCGCCGTCTCGGCCACGCACGGGAGCCTCAGAAAATACTTCGAATCATCCAGGCATCCATCGCATAAGGCGCCCACGTAGCCCCAGTCGCTCACGCACAACATCGCGGCGCGCCCGCACTGTTCGCATTTGTATTCCATGGCACCTCTGTCTGCCGTGCTTCCCGCCGCAACGATGCGTCGGCGGAGCTGGTGCGTGTCGCCGGTGCAAGGCGTGTACCGCTGATCGGACGTTGTTGACTTAGCGCATTGCGATCCGGCGCGCATCGACAACATCACCCGCATCCCACGGACCACATGAGGGCGGTGCTGCCCGCGCCGTAACCGTTCGCACCGCCCGCCCCACCGCTTCATTCGCCGTGCTCCTCCAGCCGTGCCGAGCGCGCGCGAATAGCGCCGTCTTTTTGAGATAGATCAAGAAACCCCGCTTCGGCGGTTTGTCCCTTACAAGTGCTAGGGGTAGGCTCCCCCGCATTCCACAAGGTGTTGGGGTAAGCCCAGCGGGGAGCGTCATGGCATCGGATCTCGTCAGCCCGGCCGTTCGGATACCGTTGTCGATACTGAAGCGCGACGGCAGCACCCAGTTGTTCGATCGCTCCCGCATCGTTTCCGCCGTCGCCCGCGCCGGCGCGGCTACAGGCGAATTCGGGCCAGCCTTTGCCACAACGGTCGCGCAACGCGTCATCGACGCGGTCACACGGCAGGCAGCGGGCGACACACCCACCGTCGAAGCGGTCCAGGATCTCGTCGAACGTGCGCTGATCGATGCGGGCTGCGTGATTACCGCGCGCGCCTACATCGTCTATCGCGAGCAGCACAAGCAGCTTCGCGCAGACCGCACGACGCTCCTGGACGTCAGCGCCTCGATGGACGAATACCTCGATCAGCGCGACTGGCGCGTGAACGCGAACGCAAACCAGGGTTACTCGCTCGGGGGCCTCATTCTGAACGTCGCCGGCAAGGTCACGGCCAATTACTGGCTGAATCACGTTTACCCGTATGAAGTCGGCGTCGCGCATCGCGAAGGCGATCTTCACCTGCACGACCTCGACATGCTCTCGGGCTACTGCGCCGGCTGGTCGCTGCGCACGCTGCTCGCCGAAGGCTTCAACGGCGTGCCAGGCCGCGTGGAGGCCGGTCCGCCGAAGCATCTGTCGAGCGCGGTCGGCCAGATCGTCAACTTTCTGGGCACGCTCCAGAACGAATGGGCGGGCGCGCAGGCCTTCAGCTCGTTCGACACCTATCTCGCGCCCTACGTGCGCCGCGACGCGATGTCGTACGAAGCAGTGAAGCAGTGCATACAGGAGCTCATCTACAACCTGAACGTCCCGTCGCGCTGGGGCTCGCAGACCCCGTTCACGAACCTCACGTTCGACTGGGTGTGCCCCGAGGACCTGCGCGCGGAGACACCTGCAATCGCAGGCGAAGAGATGCCGTTCACCTACGGCGATCTCGGCCCTGAGATGGAGATGATCAACCGCGCCTACATCGAAGTGATGGTGACCGGCGACGCGAAGGGCCGCGTGTTTACGTTCCCCATCCCGACTTACAACATCACCGCGGATTTTCCGTGGGACTCGCCGCACGCCGATGCGCTGTTCGAGATGACGGCGAAGTACGGGCTGCCGTACTTCCAGAACTTCCTGAAATCGGATCTGAAGCCCAACATGATCCGTTCGATGTGCTGCCGGCTTCAGCTCGATCTGCGCGAGCTGCTTGAAGCGCGGCAACGGCCTTTTCGGCTCCGCCGAGCAGACGGGATCCCTCGGCGTCGTGACGCTGAACTGCGCTCGCCTGGGCTATCTCTACCGCGGCGACGAAGCGGCGCTCTTCGCGCGCACCGACGCGCTCCTCGACATCGGCCGCACGAGCCTCGAGATCAAGCGGAAGATGATCCAGCGTCACATGGACAACCAGCTTTTTCCGTTCACGAAGCGGTATCTGGGGACGCTCCGCAATCACTTCTCCACCCTCGGCGTGAACGGAATCAACGAGATGATCCGCAACTTCACCGCGGACGAGAATGACATCACGACGGAATGGGGCCACGGCTTCGCGTGCCGGTATCTCGATCATGTGCGCGCGCGCATCCTGATTTTTCAGGAAGAGACCGGCCACATGTACAACCTGGAGGCGACGCCCGCCGAAGGGACGACCTACCGCTTCGCGAAAGAAGACCGGAAGCGCTATCCGGGCATCCTTCAGGCCGGCACTGCGGACATCCCTACTACACCAATTCATCGCAGCTCCCGGTGGGTTTCACCGACGACCCGTTCGAAGCGCTCGCGCGCCAGAAAGAGCTCCAGCGCAAATACACCGGCGGCACCGTGCTGCACCTTTACATGAACGAGCGCCTGTCTTCGGCTCGGGCCTGCAAGACACTCGTGCGCCGCGTGCTCGAACGCTTCTCGCTGCCGTATATCACGGTCACGCCGACGTTCTCGATCTGCCCGAAGCACGGCTATCTCGCGGGCGAGCACGCATTCTGTCCGCGCTGCGACGAAATTCTGCTTCACGAGAAACGGCGCGCGCCGGCCGCGGCGTGAGCGTCCCGGGCTCTGATCAACACGAACTCGCGAGGAGGACAAGATGAACGATATGACCCGCACCCCGTCTCCCGACGAACCGATCCATCTCAGCGACGAAGAGCGCCAGCCGTGCGAAGTCTGGACGCGCGTCATGGGTTATCACCGCCCGGTCGCCTCGTTCAACATCGGCAAGAAAGGCGAGCACTACGAGCGGCGGTTCTTTCAGGAGCGGGGGATGGATCGGGAAATGGATGAAGAGATCAAGACGTTCGACCCTCACCCTCCTCTCTCCCTGCTTCAGGGGAGGGTCATCAGGACTCCTCCCTCGCTCCGTTGCGGGAGAGGTCCGGGGTGAGGGGAAACATGAACGCATCCGCTGATAACCTCAGAATCGGCGGGTTCGTCCCGTTCACCACGACCGACTATCCCGAACATCTCGCGGCAGTGGTGTTCTGCCAGGGCTGCCCGTGGCGATGCGTCCATTGCCACAATCCTCATCTGCTTCCTGCCCGCAGCCGGACGCCGCACGCATGGTCTTCGATCGCCGCGTTCCTGGACACACGGCGCGGACTTCTGGATGCGGTCGTCTTCAGCGGAGGCGAGCCGACTTTGCAGGATGCGCTTCCCGCCGCAATGCACGCCGTGCGCGATATGGGATTCAAGGTGGGCCTGCATACCGCCGGGATCTATCCGCGCAAGCTCGCAAGCGTTCTGCCGCTCGTCAACTGGGTCGGCATCGATGCGAAAGCGCCGTTCGATGCGTACGCGCGCGTGACCAGATCCGCGAGGAGCGGCAGCGCCGCTCGCGCAAGCGCGGAGCTCGTCATCGCGAGTGGGGTTCCACACGAATTTCGCACGACCTTCGATCGCTCCGTGCTCGGCGCGCGGGAACTCGACGTCATCGAACACACGCTGAAGCGCATGGGCGCGCAACGGTACGTGCGGCAGACCTGCCGTAACTGAGTCCACACTCTCAGGCGCCACGTTCGCCGTTTTGACGCTTATCAAGGCGCCAGCGCGTTCATCCCCCTATTTTTCCCGGTCCATCGCGCGTCGCGCTCGGGCCGTAGACCTCCGGACGAAATGAAACTCCTGCTGATCAACCCGAAATATCCCGAAAGCTTCTGGAGCTTCGGTTGGGCCGTGCGCGAGATCCTGCCGCGCAAGCGCGCAATCAACCCTCCGCTGGGTCTTGCGACACTCGCGGCGTTGTGTTCGCCCGACTGGGAAGTCCGGATCGTCGACGAGAACATCGAGTCGGTGCCGCTCGCGCCCGACGCGGACATCGTCGGCGTGTGCGGCATGGGCGTCCAGTTTCCGCGGCAGAAGGAGCTCCTCGAGTTCTACCGCTCGCGAGGCCATTTCACGGTGGCCGGCGGCAGCTACGCGTCGCTTTGCCCGGAGCGCTACGCGGGACTTGCAGACGCGGTCGTCGCGGGCGAAGCCGAATACATCTGGAAAGCGTTCTGCGCGGATTACGGCGAGGGCAGGCACCGCGCGCTCTATCGCGAGACGGGCGTCGTCGAGCTGGAAGACTCTCCGACGCCGCGCTACGACCTGCTCGCACTCGACCGCTACACGACGGCGACGCTCCAGTTCTCGCGCGGCTGCCCTTACATGTGCGAGTTCTGCGACATCATCGTGATGTTCGGGCGCAAGCCGCGCTGCAAGTCGGACGAGCAGATCGGGCGCGAGCTCGACGCGCTCCGCTCGGCCGGCGCGGTCAACGCGTTTTTCGTGGATGACAATCTGATCGGCAATCGGCCGCGCGCGAAGCGCCTGCTCGCGTTCCTCGCCGCATACCAGGCACGCCACGGACAACCGTTTCGTTTCAGCACGGAGGTCTCGATCAACGTCGCCCAGGACGAAGAGCTTCTCCAGGGGTTACGCGACGCGGGCTTCGCGTGGGTCTTCATCGGAATCGAAACGACCGACGAAGCGAGTCTCAAGGAAACGCGCAAGACCCAGAACACGAATCAGGACCTGCTCGCGTCGGTGCGCCACATCTATTCCTACGGCATCGACGTCCTCGCCGGTTTCATCATCGGATTCGACAACGACACGCTCGCCACGTTCGACCGGCAGCGGCGCTTCATCACGGACGCGGGAATCCAGGCCTCGATGATCGGGCTGCTCACCGCTTTGCCGCGCACGCCGCTTCACGCACGCTTGCAGAAGGAAGGCCGGCTCCTCGAGGATGCCGCTCACGGAGACAACACGAAACTCGCGACCAACGTCATGCCGAAGAACATGCCTTACGACGCGATGATCGAAGGCTACCGCAAGCTCTACGAACAGCTGCTCACCGACCGCGGCATCGCCGATCGCATCCGCAACAAGATGCGCCACATGCCTTCACCGGTCTATCGCGCCGAGTACGGGCTGCGCGACCAGGCACTCATCGTCTGGCGGCTCATGCTGAAAGGAATACTGGCCGGCGGGCCGCGGCGCGTGTTTCACTTCCTGCGCACGCTTCCGTTTGCGAATCCCGCCCGCTTGCCCCTCGTGATCGTCGACTGGATCGCGGGGCTCGCGATGCGCGATTACGTCGAGCGCCGCCTCGCGCCGGGACGCGAAGGGCTCGAGATGAAGGCGCGCCGCTTCATCGTCGCCACGCGTGCCGCGATCAGGCGCTACGTGCGCGACGGGCGAGTCGTTCTGACGTTCACCGGAAACGCGACACCGCACGTCTCGCTCAATCTGCGCGCGTCGCTCGATCGGCGGTTCTTCCGGCGCGCGGCGACGCATCTCGAACGACTCCTTGCCGAGACCTCTTCCACGCTCACGGTCAAGGTCGAAAGTCTGCGCGAGCGGGAGCGGGCGCATTTCCAGCGCTTCCTGAAAAGACTCGCGCGCTACGGCGACCGTATCTCCATCGTCGTCGACGAGCGGCTGCGCGGCGTGCTCACGGTCGATTCCTCGATCTTCCACGTCGTCCTGCGGCCCGGTTAGAGGGCGGCGCTCGCCTGAAGGCTCGGACCTCGCCCGTTCTGCTCAAGGCCTCGTACGCCTGGATGGAAATACTGACTGACGACGGAGTGTTTCGTTCGCGGGGACCCCGCCGCTCTGCAGCCCCCGCTCACCAATATCGGGTGGTTCTAAGCAAAGTTTCCTCTCCGGAACCTCCTTTCCTTCAATCGCGTGTCGGCAGCATAAATTCCGACACGCTGTTAGAGAAACGGCAGCGGATCGCGCGTGTAGGCGACCATCACGATGTAGATGAAAACAACTTGCGCCGCCACCCACGCGGCCACGCGCACGCGCTTCGAGCGGCCCCGCTTCAGCGCGATCGTGCCAAGCGCGATGTAGAGCACGAGCGCGACCACTTTGGCGGTGAGCCAGCCGCTGTCCAACGGATACTGGCGACTCATGATCGCCAGCGCGACGGCGCTCGCCAGCAGCACGGTATCGACCACGTGAGGAACGATCCTGACCCAGCGCGCCTGAAGCAGGGCCGAGTCGCTCATCATCCAGACGCCGCGCAGCAGGAAAAGCGCATAGCTCGTCGCGACCGCGCCCACGTGTATCGTCTTGACCATCGCGTAGTCCAACCGGGCCTCCTCGACTCGCATCACGTCCGTTGCCCTGAGGGGGCAGGCCGTCTCGAGGGGGTGAACGCGCTCGTCGTTCGTGCTTCGAGACACTTGCGTTCCTCGGCACGAACGGTTCTGAGTGACGTGAACTCGTTCTTCCGACTCTAAAAGAAAAACACGCCGTGGCTTCCGGCCACCGCGCCGGCAATCGTGAGCAGACTCAATGTCAGCAGCACCCAATGCATGCGCACGATCAGCCTGAGCGTGCCGATGGGATCCCGCCGCGCGCGTTGCTCGAACCAGCGATGGAGCACCAGCGGCTCGAGGATGAACAACATGACGCTGAAGATCGCCCACACCACCACCATGGCGTGCATCCACCAATAGGCTGGCCGACTGAACCGATCCCAGAGATCGAGCGCGGCAACGAGATAGAAACCCGAAGCGCCGACCAGCAGCGTGGTCCAGCGCGACTGGCGCGCGAAGCGGCGCTCCACCCGCTCGAAAAGCTCCAGCGGATTTTCCCCATCGGCGACGTCTCTGACGGCCGGCAGCAAGCTCATGGTGACCATCGACACGCCGCCGATCCACAGCACGACGCCGATCACGTGGAGTACTCGCGCGTATCCCCAGGCTTCCATGTCAGACCGAGATCTTTGACTCCGATGATACCGCGCACGTCGTCGCGCAATTTGTTTAGTATCGAGGTCGCACCCGGGGGGATCCGACGCCGGGGTCGCGCTCGCGAGACGGAAGACCGATCCGATGGCCGAACGAAACACCGACTCCACCCAGCCCGCCGGCACGTTGTCGCACCTGCCGTTGCACGCACTGCACCTCGAGCTGGGCGCAAAGATGGTGACCTTCGCTGGCTATGCGATGCCGATCAACTATCCGGCCGGAATTCTCGCCGAGCATCGCTGGTGCAGGTCCGCGGCGGCGCTCTTCGACGTGTCGCACATGGGGCAGCTCGGCGTAACGGGCCCCGAGGCCGGCGCGGCGCTCGAATCGCTGATCCCCGCCGATCTCATCGGCCTCGAAGAAGGTCAGGCGCGCTATTGCGTGCTCACGAACGACGCGGGCGGCGTGCGCGACGATCTCATCGTCACCCGCATCGAACAGGGATTTCACGTCGTCGTGAATGCCGGGCGCAAGGAAGACGATCTCCGCTACATCCAGGGTGCAATCGGCGGCCGCTGCACGGTCCAGCCGCTCCCGGCACAGTGCCTGCTCGCAGTTCAGGGGCCGGCCGCCGCGGCCGTCCTGCGCCGGCTGGGCGCCGATGTCGATGCACTGTCGTTCATGAGAACCCACATACGGTCGTTCGCCGGCGCGACCTGCCGGGTTACCCGCTCGGGTTACACGGGCGAAGACGGATTCGAAATCTCGGTGGCTGGAGACGAGGCATCCGTGCTCGCGCGAGCGCTCCTCGCTGAACCCGAGGTGCGGCCGGCAGGGCTCGGTGCGCGCGATTCGCTGCGTCTCGAAGCCGGCCTCTGCCTGTACGGCCATGAGCTCGATGAGACGACGACTCCGGTGGAGGCCGATCTCACCTGGACGATTCAGAGAGTAAGGCGTCCCGGCGGGGCCCGGGCAGGCGGCTATCCCGGCGCGGACTCGATCGCGCGGGACCTGGAAAGCGGAGCGAAGCGAAGGCGCGTCGGATTGGCGCCCGAAGGCCGAACGATCGTGCGGGAAGGCATCGAGCTCTTCGCGCTCGACGGCAAGCCGGTCGGGAACGTGACGAGCGGCGGCTTCAGTCCGACGCTCGAGCATCCGATCGCCATGGGTTACCTCGCGAACGGCATCGATGCCGGCGAGCGCGTGGTGGCTCGGGTGCGAGGCCGTGAAACCGCACTCGGTATCGTAACGCTGCCGTTCGTGCCGCATAGTTACGTGAGGACCCCATCATGACAGTGGAGACGGCGTAAGTGGGTGCATCCGACATCGATCTCGAAACCGGCACCGGTCCGTTCGTCGCGCGTCACATCGGTCCTCGCGAGCGCGATGTGGCCGACATGCTGTCGCAGCTCGGCTACGCGTCGCTCGAAGCACTCCTTGCGGCGGTGGTGCCGGAAGAGATCCGCCGCACGACGCCGCTGGTATTGGGCGAGCCGGTGAGCGAGCCCGCGATGCTCGCCGGGCTGCGCGAGATCGCCGGACGCAATCGTGTGATGCGCTCGATGATCGGAATGGGCTATTTCGGGTGTCATACGCCCACGGTCATCCTGCGCAACGTGCTCGAAAACCCGGCGTGGTACACCGCGTATACGCCCTATCAGGCGGAGATCTCTCAGGGCCGCCTCGAAGCCCTCTTCAATTTCCAGACGGTCGTCTCCGAGCTGACGGGCTTGCCGATCGCCAATGCGTCGCTGCTCGATGAAGCCACGGCGGCGGCCGAAGCGATGGCGATGTGCCACCGCTCGGCAGGCAAAGGCCGAAAAGCGTTCATCGTTTCCACGGGCTGTCACCCGCAGACGATCGCCGTCATCCGCACGCGGGCCGAGCCGCTTGGCATCGAGGTGCGCGTCGCTGTCGACGACGCGCTCGGCGCGGTGGAGGACGCATTCGGCATGCTCCTCCAGTACCCGACGACAACCGGCGAGATCGTCGATTACAGGGCGATCATCGAAGCCGCGCGCGAACGCGGCGTCCCGGCGGTCATGGCGTGCGATCTGCTCGCGCTCACGCTCCTCGAGCCGCCCGGCGCGCTCGGCGCCCGCATCGCGGTGGGAAGCAGCCAACGCTTCGGAATGCCGATGGGCTGCGGCGGGCCGCACGCCGCATTCATGGCGGCCGCGGACGAATTCAAACGCACGATGCCGGGCCGCATCGTCGGCGCGTCCGTCGACTCCGAAGGAAGACAGGCCTACCGACTCGCCTTACAGACGCGCGAGCAGCACATCCGCCGCGAGAAAGCCACGAGCAACATCTGCACGGCGCAGGTGCTTCCCGCGGTCGTCGCGAGCTTCTACGCCGTCTACCACGGTGCCGAAGGGTTGCGCGACATCGCAACCTCGATCCACGGCAGGGCGGCCGCGCTCGTCGCGGGCTTACGGCGACACGGCTGCGACGTGCCGGCGCATTCGTTCTTCGACACGTTCGTCGTGCGCACGGGAGAGAAGACCGCCGCGATACATGCGGCGGCGAACGCGGCCGGTTACAACCTGCGTGTGATCGGCTCCGATTCCGTCGCGATGTCGGTGGACGAAACGACCCGCGAGGATGACGTGAAAGCGCTCCTCGCCGTGTTCGGCGCGTCCGGTAATGACGCGAACGCAGTGCACGGCATTCCGAAATCGCTGGAGCGCCGCTCCCGCTTTCTCGGCCAGCCCGTGTTCCGGCTCTATCGCTCGGAGACGGAGCTCCTGCGTTACATCCGCGCCCTCGCCGACAAGGACCTCGCGCTCGACCGCACGATGATCCCGCTCGGCTCGTGCACGATGAAGCTCAACGCGACGACCGAGATGATTCCGATCACGTGGCCCGGATTCGCGGACGTGCATCCGTTTGCGCCTCGCAGCCAGTTGCAGGGTTACGACGAAATCGCGCAACGCCTCGAGCACGATCTCTGCGCGATCACGGGCTACGACGCGGTGTCGCTTCAGCCGAACGCCGGCTCCCAGGGCGAGCTCGCGGGCCTGCTCGCGATTCGTGCCTACCACGCGAGCCGCGGCGAGCACGCGCGCAACATCTGTCTCGTGCCGGGCTCGGCGCACGGCACGAACCCCGCTTCGGCGCACATGGCGGGCCTCGAGGTCGTCGTGGTGAGCTGCGACGACAGCGGCAACGTGGACCTCGCCAATCTGCGGGCGAAAGCAGAACAACACCGGTCGTCGCTCGCCGCTCTGATGATCACCTATCCGTCCACGCACGGCGTATTCGAACCGGGCATACGCGAGATCTGCGAGATCGTTCATCGACACGGCGGCCAGGTGTATCTCGACGGTGCGAACATGAACGCGATGGTCGGCGTCGCGGCGCCGGGCGAGCTCGGGGCGGATGTGTCGCATCTGAATCTGCACAAGACGTTCTGCATTCCGCACGGCGGCGGCGGCCCGGGGGTGGGTCCGATCGCGGTGAAAGCGCACCTCGCGCCCTTCCTGCCCGGCCATCTCGATACGCCGGACGCTTCCGTTGGACCCGTCGCAGGCGCGCCATTGGGCAACGCAAGCGTGCTGCCGATCAGTTACGCGTATATCGGTCTCATGGGCGCAGCCGGCCTCACGCGGGCGAGCGCCGTCGCGATCCTCGCGGCAAACTACGTGAGCCGGCGGCTCGAGCCGCATTTCCCGATCCTCTACACGGCCGCGAACGGAACCGTCGCCCACGAATGCATCATCGACCTGCGGCCGCTGAAGGCAGCGACCGGCATCGGCGTTTCAGACATCGCGAAGCGCCTGATCGACTACGGCTTTCATGCACCCACGGTATCCTTTCCCGTCGCGGGAACGATGATGATCGAGCCGACGGAGAGCGAATCGAAAGCCGAGATCGACCGCTTCTGTGACGCGATGATCGCGATACGCCAGGAGATACGGGCGATCGAAGAAGGCACGTTCGATGCGAAGGACAATCCGCTCGTCAACGCGCCGCACACCGCCGAGGCGATCGCCGCGGATGAATGGCCGCACCCGTACTCGCGACGTATCGCCGTCTATCCCGAGGGTCGCGGCGGCACGCCCAAGTACTGGCCGCCGGTCAGCCGCATCGACGAGCTCGCGGGCGATCGGAACCTGATCTGCGCCTGCCCGCCGGTCTCGGAGTATTCGGAATAGCCGCCCCCATCCGCAGCGTGCGCTCGGATATTGCTATTGCATATTCTCGACAGCTCGCGCATCGTGACGAGGTGTGCGAGCGCCATTGCGTTCCGGAACGAACATGGCAAACTCCGTGTCCGTTAACCGCGCATCCGCAATTAAGTGCGCGTAACCGACCTTTAATGCCGGGCCCGAGCTCGCCTCGCGGCGATCTGGAACGCCAGTCGGCTCGCAGGCTGATAACGAGGAGACAGGGATGGGCAACGACGTCACCCGCCGCGAATTCATGAAGCACGGCGCTGCGGCCATCGCAGCGACCGCCGGCGGCGTAGCACTGCCGTCTTCCGCCACCAATGTCATCACGGACGCAGAAGCGTCGAGGCTGCGCTGGTCGAAAGCGCCGTGCCGCTTCTGCGGCGTCGGATGCAGCGTGGCCGTGGCGGTGAAGGAAGGCAAGGTCGTCGCGACGCATGGCGACGCGATGTCGGACGTGAACCGCGGCGTGAACTGCGTGAAAGGCTACTTCCTCTCGAAGATCATGTACGGCGAGGACCGGCTCACCACGCCGCTTCTGCGCAAGAGGAACGGCAAGTACGACAAGGACGGTGAGTTCACGCCGGTCTCGTGGGACGAAGCGTTCAACATCATGGCCGAGAAGTGGAAGCAGACGCTCCGCGAGAAGGGGCCGAGCGCGGTCGGCATGTTCATGTCCGGCCAGTCGACGATCTGGGAAGGCTACGCCTCGGTCAAGCTCATGAAAGCGGGCTTCCGGTCGAACAACATCGATCCGAACGCGCGGCACTGCATGGCCTCGGCCGTGGCCGGCTTCATGCGCACGTTCGGCATCGACGAGCCGATGGGCTGCTATGACGACATCGAGCACGCCGATGCATTCGTGCTGTGGGGCGCGAATATGGCCGAGATGCATCCGGTGCTTTGGCAGCGGGTGTCGGACCGGCGCTTGAGCGCGCAGCACGTCAATGTCGTCGTGCTCTCGACCTTCGAGCATCGTTGCTACGAGCTTGCCGACCTGCCGATCATCTTCACGCCGCAGACCGATCTCGCGATCCTCAATTACATCGCCAACTACATCATCACGAAGAAGGCGGTCAATCGCGATTTCGTCGGCAAGCACGTGAACTTCAAGCTGGGCAATGCCGATATCGGCTACGGACTGCGGCCGGAACACGCGCTGCAGAAAGCGGCGAAGAACGCAGCCGATGCCGGCGGCACGAAGGCCATGACCTTCGACGAATACGCGCGTTTCGTGTCGAAGTACGATGCCGGCTACACGGAGAAGATCTCGGGCGTTCCGCGCGACAAGCTGGAGCGGCTCGCGCAGCTCTATGCGGACCCGAAGGTGCGAGTGATGTCGTTGTGGACGATGGGCTTCAACCAGCACACCCGCGGCGTGTGGGCAAACCACCTCATCTACAACATCCACCTGCTCACCGGCAAGATCGCGACGCCCGGAAACAGCCCGTTCTCGCTCACCGGCCAGCCCTCCGCCTGCGGAACGGCGCGCGAGGTGGGAACGTTCTCGCACCGGCTGCCGGCGGACATGGTGGTGACGAATCCCAAGCACCGTGAGATGACCGAGCAGATCTGGAAGCTGCCGCCCGGCACCATACCGGAGAAGCCGGGCTACCATGCGGTCCTTCAAAGCCGGATGCTCACGGACGGCAAGCTGAATTGCTACTGGACGCAGACAACGAACAATCTGCAGGCGGCGGCAAACGTGGATCACGAGGGTTATCCCGGTTTCCGCAACCCGGCGAACTTCATCGTCGTGTCGGAAGTGTATCCGACGGTTACATCGGCGAACGCGGATCTGGTGCTGCCCGCGGCGATGTGGGTGGAAAAGGAAGGCGCCTTCGGGAACGCGGAGCGGCGAACGCAGTTCTGGCGTCAGCTCGTCGATCCGCCGGGTCAGGCGCGCTCCGATCTGTGGCAGATCATGGAGTTCTCCAAGCGTTTCAGGATCGAAGACGTGTGGCCGAAGGAGCTGCTCGACAAGAAACCCGAATATCGCGGCAAGACGCTCTACGAAGTGCTCTTCCGTAACGGGCAGGTGGATCAGTTCCCGGTGTCGGAGATCGATCCGACCTACAACAACCTGGAATCCAAGCACTTCGGCTTCTACGTTCACAAGGGGCTCTTCGAAGAGTACGCGCGCTTCGGCCGCGGCCACGGCCACGACCTCGCCCCGTTCGACACCTATCACAAGACACGCGGCCTGCGCTGGCCCGTCGTGAACGGAAAGGAAACGCTGTGGCGCTATCGCGAAGGCTCTGACCCATACGTGAAGCCTGGGACCGGCTTTCAGTTCTACGGTAACCCCGACGGCAAGGCGAACATCGTCGCAGTGCCGTACGAGCCTGCCGCGGAATCGCCGGACAAGGAATATCCGCTGTGGCTGGTCACCGGGCGCGTGCTCGAGCACTGGCATTCCGGATCGATGACCCGGCGCGTGCCGGAGCTGTACCGCGCGTTTCCGAACGCCGTCGTGTTCATGCATCCCGAGGACGCCAAGGAACTCGGTGTGCGCCGAGGCTCCGAAGTCGAGATCGCATCTCGCCGCGGGAAGATGCGCACACGGGTCGAAACGCGAGGCCGCAACAAGCCGCCGCGCGGCGTCGTCTACGTGCCGTGGTTCGACGCGAGCCAGCTCATCAACAAGCTCACGCTCGACGCGACCGATCCGATCTCGCTGCAAACCGATTTCAAGAAGTGCGGCTGCAAAGTGGTGAAGGTGTAGCCATGTCGAGAATCGCGATGTGTGTTCTCGCCATCGTGGCCACGAGCGCGTTCGCCGCGACTTTTCCGGACCGCCACCACGATCCCCTGCGCGGCGACGCTTCGTTCACCGAGATGACGCGCCCGCCGCCGCTCCTCGGAGCCGAGAACCGCGACCTGAAGCGCGTGCGCTCGTACGCGATGCAGCCGCCGACGATCCCGCACGGCATCGACAACTATCAGATCGATCGCTTCGTGAACCGCTGCATGATGTGCCACGCGCGCACCCGTGCCGGCGAAACCCAGGCGACGCCGATCAGCATCACGCACTACACCGATCGCGACGGCAACTTCCTCGTTGATGTGTCGCCCCGGCGCTATTTCTGCGACACCTGCCACGTGGTCCAGATGGAGGTCGAGCCGCGTGTAAAGAGCACCTTCGAGGACGTCGAATCTCTGGTCCGGCGCACTCAGGCCGAGGCGAAGGGCAAACCCGCAGCCAAGAAGAAATAGGGAGCGCGGCGATGCGTGATCTCCTCCGGCGCTACTGGCGCACCCTCACCCGGCCGAGCGTCCACTACAGCCTCGGTTTTCTCACCATCGGCGGCTTCATCGGCGGCGTTCTGTTCTGGGGCGGCTTCAACACGATCCTCGAGTTCACGAACACCGAGCGGTTCTGCACGACGTGCCACGAGATGCGCGTGAACGTCTACCAGGAGCTGCAGCCCACGATCCACTTCACGAACCGGTCCGGCGTTCGCGCGAAGTGTTCCGACTGTCATGTGCCGCACGACTGGGTCGACAAGATCGCCCGCAAGATGCAGGCATCGAAGGAAGTGTGGGGGTGGGTCTTCGGCACGATCGACACGCGCGACGAGTTCCTGGACAAGCGCTTCGAGCTCGCGCAGCGCGAATGGTCGAGGTTGAGGGCGAACGACTCGCTCGAATGCCGCAACTGCCACGACTACGATTCGATGGACTTCACGCGGCAGAGCCGGCGCGGGGCACAGGCCCACTCGACCTCCCTCGATACCGGAAAGAAGACGTGCATCGATTGCCACCAGGGCATCGCGCACCGGTTACCCAGCATGGTGAGCATCCAATGAGCGCCCACACGACTGAAAACATCCTCGGGGAGCGCGTGAGCGAAATCGAGAGCACGGACCAGCGCAAGAAGGAGGAATTCAGGACGTGGCTCTTTCTGGCGCTCGTGCTGGCGCCCGTTCTTGCGGTGCTGATCGTCAGCGGCTTCGGCTTCGGCGTCTGGCTCTTTCAGCTCATCGCTGGGCCGCCTTCGTAGACGCGAACCACCCCCTTATCGGTGAGCGGGGGCTGCGGAGCAGCGGGGCCCCGCGAACGAAGCATTCCGGCGCCAGTCAGTATTTCCATCAAGATGTACGAGGCCTCGAGCAGAACGTGCGCGGGGCTGCGGAGCAGCGGGGCCCCGCGAACGAAGCATTCCGGCGTCGTTTAGCACTCTCGTCCGAGTGTACGAGGGCTTGGGTAGAACGAACGGGGGCTGCTGAGCAGCGGGCGCGCTGAAGCCGGGAAGGAGGGATCGGCGCAACGTGGAGCAGGGACCCGCTTGCGGGATGCGACCGTGAAGCCGATCGTAGGCGCGTCGAGTGAATGCCGATCCTTGCGCGTCTCCGGGGTCAGATCCCCAAAGGGGCCCCTCTTCCGCCCTGCGACGCGCCCGTTTACGGGGATCCGACGGCGTAAGCGCGCATAAGCCCGCGGTTCGAAGGGCGAGCGCCGCCCCCTGGAAAGGAGGTTACGGAGGAAAACCTGGGTTTTCCTCTGTTCCGTAGGGCGGCGAGGCCCGAGCCTTCAGGCGAGCGCCGCCCCCTATCGGCTGCGCACGACCTGGTAGGCGCGGGTGAGGTAGCGCACGGACGCGAAGCCGCTCCAGATATGCACGAGGCGCGAGAACGGGAAGAGCAGGAACACCGTCATCCCGAAAAAGATGTGAATCCTGTAGAGCCCGCTCACGTCGGCGATGTGGTCCGCCGCGCCCGCGCGGAACGTTAAGATGTGCTGCGCCCACTGTCCGAACTGCACCATGACCGATCCGTCGGGATGTCCCAGCGACACGAGGATCGTCGCGAGTCCCAGCACGAGCGTCGCCAGTATCCACAGCAGGATGAAGATGTCCATACGGGTGCTCGTCGCGCGAATGCGCGGTTCGGCGAGACGCCTGTGGACGAGCAATATCAACCCCACCAGCGCAAGCGATCCGAACAGGCCGCCGGCCACGATCGCGCCCATCTGCTTCGCCGCGGCAGTGATCCCGATGGCGTTGTATACGGCTTTCGGCGTGAGCAGGCCGACGAGATGCCCGAAGAAGAGGAAGAGCACACCGATGTGGAAGAGGTTGTTGCCGAGCCGCAATTGCCCGCGCCGCAGAAGCTGGCTCGAATCGCTCTTCCAGGTGTACTGGCTGCGCTCGAAACGCGCGGCGCTGCCGAGCAGGAATACCGCCAGCGCGATATACGGATAGATACCGAAGACGAAGTTATGAAGTGTGCTCATGTGCTCGCTCGCTGGTAGTGATGCCTTGAGCCGGGAACCGGGAGAGACCCCGATCCAGGAATTTGGGATCTGCCCCCGATTTCGTCGGGCGTTGCACCCGGATGGGCGCGGCCTGCGGCTGATGCGCGGGGACGCCACAGTCGGCCGGCCGTCCGAAAGCCGGCTCCTCGGCCCACGCCGCGTCGAGCGCGGCCGGATCGTCCTCGGCGCGGATGTCCTGATCGGACACCGTGTCGCGCGGCCACGCCTGCTCGCCGCATGACGCGAGCAGCGTTGCGAACACCGACGCATAGCGACTGCCGCGCTTCTCCAGGCGCGCTCCTATTGCTCGCAGCACGTCAGCCGTTTCCGCAAGGAGCGCGCGCGCCTCGCCGTCATCGATGATTGACACGTACTCGAGAAACGCCGGCAGATAATCCGGCAGCTCGTGCGGATCGAGGATGAGGCCGTGCTGCGTGTAGAGCGACTTCAGCTCGACCATCGCCTGGCCCCGGTCGCGTGTCTGGCCATGAACGTGCTCGAACAGATGCAGTGACAGCGAGGGGACGCGGTCGAACAGATCGACGTAGCGCTCCTGCAAGTCGTAGATGTCGCTCGCCTCGATTTCCGCGATCAGCTCGACGAGCCCCGGAGAAAGCGTCTGTTCGAACTCGAGCGTCTCCCGGAATTCCGGCAGAGCGTCGATGAGCGCCTCGCCGGGATAGCCGAGCAGCGCTGCCATGACTCTGTACGTTTTCACGATCAGCCTATCTGCTTCAGTGGAATGGTGCGTCTCTTGCCGCCAAAGAGTCCGGTCCCTTTCTTCGCGCCGGGAGAACAGCCGTCGCCGAAAGAGAAGCCGCAGCCGCCGCGCAGATCGAAGGCGTTCTCGGCGTACTCGCGATGGGTCGTGGGAATGACGAAGCGGTCCTCGTAATTCGCGATCGCGAGGTAGCGGTACATTTCCTCGACCTGGTGCACCGTCAGGCCCACGCGAGCGAGCACCGCGAGATCCTCGCTCTTCTCCACGTGACGCGCACGCATGAAGGCGCGCATCGCGAGCATGCGCTCCAGTGCGCGCGCCACCGGCTCCTCCTCGCCTGCCGTGAGCAGATTCGCGAGGTACTTGCAGCGGGATGCGCAGCTCGCGCACGTCGGGCAGCACGCCGTCGCTTTCGATGTGTCCCGCGTTCGCTGCCGAGCTGATCGGCGAGAGCGGCGGCACGTACCACACCATCGGCAGCGTGCGGTATTCGGGGTGGAGGGGAAACGCGATCTTCCATTCGATCGCCATCTTGTAGACGGGCGAGCGCCTGCGCTGCCTTGATCCAGGCTTCCGGCACGCCGTCCTTGCGCGCCTGCTCGACGATTTCGGACGCATTCGGATCCAGGAACAGGCTCAACTGCGCTTCGTACAGATCCTGCTCGCACTCGACGCTCGCCATCTCCTCGATACGGTCCGCGTCGTAGAGCACGACGCCGAGATAGCGAATGCGGCCCACGCACGTCTCCGAACACACGGTCGGCTGCCCCGCTTCGATCCGCGGGTAGCAGAGAATGCATTTCTCGGCCTTGCCCGTGGACCAGTTGTAGTAGATCTTCTTGTAGGGACAGCCCGAGACACACATGCGCCAGCCGCGGCACTTCTCCTGGTCGATCAGGACGATCCCATCCTCTTCGCGCTTGTAGATCGAGCCGGACGGGCAGGAGGCGACACACGCGGGATTCAGGCAGTGCTCGCAGAGCCGCGGCAGATACATCATGAAGGTGTTCTCGAACTGACCGTACATCTCCTTCTGGACGGCCTCGAAGTTCGCGTCCTTGCCGCGCTTCTCGAATTCTCCACCGAGGATCTCTTCCCAGTTCGGGACCGCCTTCGATCTTTTCCATCCGCTTGCCCGTGATGAGCGAAACCGGGCGTGCCGTGGGTGGCGTCTTCGTCTCGGGCGCGTTGTGCAGATGCTCGTAGTCGAACGTGAAGGGCTCGTAATAGTCGTCGATCTCCGGGAGGTTCGGGTTGGCGAAGATGTTCTGGAGCACACGCAGCTTCCCGCCCTGCTTCGGCTCGATGCTGCCGTTCGCCTTGCGTTTCCAGCCGCCGTTCCAGTGCTTCTGGTTCTCCCAGTCTTTCGGGTAACCGACGCCCGGCTTCGTCTCGACGTTGTTGAACCACGCGTACTCCATGCCTTCGCGCGACGTCCACACGTTCTTGCACGTGACGGAGCAGGTGTGACACCCGATGCACTTGTCGAGGTTCAGCACCATGGCGATCTGAGCGCGCACTTTCATTTCGTTGCTCCTTTCGCATCTCCGTCCATCCAGTCCACTTCCTCATCTTGCGCACGATCACGAATTCGTCGCGGTTCGTACCGATCGTGCCGTAGTAGTTGAAGCCGTAGCTCTGCTGCGCGTAGCCGCCGATCATGTGCGTGGGCTTCACCACCGCACGCGTGACCGAGTTGTGGATGCCGCCGCGCGCCCCCGTGATTTCCGATCCCGGCACGTTCACGATCTTTTCCTGCGCGTGATACATGAGCGCCATGCCCTTCGGGCACGCGCTGCGACACCACCGCGCGGGCCACCAGCGCGCCGTTCGTGTTGTAGGCCTCGATCCAGTCGTTGTCGGCGATTCCGGTTTTCTTCGCGTCGATCTCGGAGATCCATACGATCGGCCCGCCGCGCGAGAGTGTCAGCATCAGGAGGTTGTCGCTGTAAGTGGAGTGGATGCCCCACTTCTGATGCGGCGTGATCCAGTTCAGCACGACTTCCGGATTGCCGTTGTCCCGCTTGCCCCTGATCGGCGCGACGGCGTTGGTGTCGATCGGCGGCCGGTAGACACAGAGCGCTTCTCCGAAGGCGCGCATCCACGCGTGGTCCTGGTAGAGCTGCTGCCGCCCGGTCAGCGTGCGCCAGGGAATCAACTCGTGCACGTTCGTGTAGCCCGCGGTGTAGCGAGACATGCTCGGACTCGAGCCCGCTCCACGTCGGCGAGGAGATGATCTTGCGCGGCTGCGCCTGCACGTCGCGATAGCGGATCTTGTCGTCTTCACGGGGCAGCGCAAGATGGGCGTGTTCGAGGCCGGTGCTCTGCGAGAGCGCCTCCCATGCCTTCACCGCCACCTGGCCGTTCGTCTCCGGCGCGAGCGACAGGATGACTTCCGCCGCGTCGATGTCGCTCTCGATCCGCGGCAGTCCTTTGGTCGGGCCCTCCTCGACCACCGTCCGGTTGAGCTCTCCCAGGAGCTTCACTTCGCTCTCCGTGTTCCACGCGATGCCCTTGCCGCCGTTGCCGACTTTCGTCATGCAGCGGCCCGAGCGCCGTAAAGCGCTTGTAGACGTTCGGATAGTCGCGCTCGACGACCGACCATCGCCGGCATGGTGCGGCCCGGAATCGTCTCACACTCGCCCTTCTTCCAGTCTTTCACGTCGAGCGCCTGTGCGAGCTCGCTCGGCGTGTCGTGCTGCGTCGGCAGCACCACGAGGTCTTTCTCGATGCCGAGATGACCCGGCACGAGCTCGGAGAACTTGCGCGCGAAACCCTTGTAGATGTCCCAGTCGCTGCGCGCCTGCCATACCGGATCGACCGCGGCGGACAGCGGATGGATGAACGGGTGCATGTCGGACGTGTTGAGATCGTTCTTCTCGTACCACGTCGCCGTGGGCAGCGCGATGTCCGAGTAAAGACACGTCGTGGACATCCGGAAGTCCAGCGTCACGAGAAGATCGAGCTTGCCTTCCGGCGCCTCGTCATGCCATTTCACTTCCAGCGGTTTCTCGCCGCCCGTCGCGCCGAGATCCTTGCCCTGGACACCGTGCTGCGTGCCGAGCAGGTGCTTCAGGAAGTATTCGTGGCCCTTGCCCGACGACCCGAGCAGGTTAGAGCGCCACACGAACATGTTGCGCGGGAAGTTCACCGGGTTGTCCGGGTCCTCGCAGGCGAACTTGAGCGTGCCGCGTCTTCAACTCGCGCACGGCGAACTCTTTTGCATCGAGCCCTTCGGCGGCCGCCGCTTTGGTGAGCTCGAGCGAGTTCGCCTCGAGCGCCGGCGCCGACGGCAGCCAACCCATGCGCTCCGCACGCACGTTGAAATCGATCAGGCTGCCGGTGTACAGGGCCGGGTCCGCAAGGGGGGACAGAATGTCCTTCACACTCACCTGCTCGTAGCGCCACTGGTCGGTGTGCGCATAGAAAAAGGACGTCGAGTTCATCTGACGCGGCGGACGCGCCCAGTCGAGCGCGAACGCGAGCGGCGTCCATCCGGTCTGCGGCCGCAGCTTCTCCTGGCCGACGTAGTGCGCCCAGCCGCCGCCGGACTGGCCCACGCAGCCGCACATCACGAGCAGATTGATCACGCCGCGATAGTTCATGTCGGAGTGATACCAGTGATTCATGGCGGCACCGATGATCACCATCGACTTGCCGTGCGTCTTGTCGGCGTTGTCCGCGAACTCGCGCGCGAGCCGGATCACCTGCTGGCGCGGCACGCCCGTTACGCGCTCCTGCCAGGCAGGTGTGTAGGGCACGTCGTCGTCGTACGATTTCGCGACGTTCTCGCCGCCCAGACCGCGATCGATGCCATAGTTCGCAAGGAAGAGGTCGTAGACGGTGGCCACGAGCGCCTCGCCGTCTTTCAGCATCACCTTTTTCGCCGCGACGTTGCGGCGTGAGAACCGGCGCGTGCGGGGTCGAGGCGAAATGCTCGTGCTCGATGCCTCCGAAGTACGGGAAAGCAACCGGAACGATCTCGTCGGCGCGTTCGATTGAGCGAGAGCGCGAGCCGGGTGGGCGCGTCGCCGCCGCCGCCTTCTCCTGCAGATTCCATTTGCCTTTCTCGCCCCAGCGGTACCCGATCGATCCGAGGGGCGTGACCAGCTTGTCGCTTTCGCTCGTCGAGCGCGACGGTCTTCCACTCCGGATTGTTCGATTCGCCGAGCTCGCCGGCGAAGTCGGAGGCCCGCAGGAAGCGTCCCGGCACCAGGCAGTCGCCCTGCACGTCCAACCGTACCGAGCATCGGCATGTCGGTGTAGCGCCGGCAGTAGTCTTCGAAATAAGCCGATCTGTTCCTGACGTGATACTCGGTCAGGATGACGTGGCCCGCGGCCATCGCGAGCGCCGCATCCGTTCCCTGTTTCGGATGCAGCCAGAGATCGGCGAGCTTCGAGACTTCCGCATAATCGGGCGTTACCGCAACGGTCTTCGTCCCCTTGTAGCGGGCCTCCGTGAAGAAATGAGCATCGGGCGTGCGCGTCTGCGGAACGTTGGAGCCCCACGCGACGATGTAAGTCGAGTTGTACCAATCCGCGGATTCCGGCACGTCGGTCTGCTCGCCCCAGGTCTGCGGGCTCGACGGCGGCAGATCGCAATACCAGTCGTAGAAGCTCATGCACACGCCGCCGATGAGCGACAGATAGCGGCTGCCCGCGGCATACGAGACCATCGACATCGCCGGTATCGGCGAGAAGCCGACGATGCGATCGGGGCCGTATTTCTTCGCTCGTGTAGATATTCGCCGCGGCGACGATCTCGTTGACCTCGTCCCACGTCGCGCGAACGAAGCCGCCCAGGCCGCGCCGCGACTGATAGGACGTTCAGCTTCGCGGGGTCCTCGACGATCGAAGCCCAGGCTGCGACCGGCTCGGCCTCGAGCCGCGCCGCGCGCCAGAGCTTCATCAGCCGGCCGCGGATCATCGGGTACTTCAGGCGATTGCCGCTGTAGAGATACCAGCGAGTACCAAGCACCACGCGCGCAGCCGCGAGGTTCGTGATTCGGCATGTCGGGGCGCGTGCGCGGATAATCGGTCTGCTGGGTTTCCCACGTGACGATGCCGCCCTTCACATAGATCTTCCAGCTGCACGACCCGGTGCAGTTCACGCCATGCGTGGAGCGCACGATCTTGTCGTGCTGCCAGCGCCTGCGATAACCCTCCTCCCAGGAACGGTCCTCCCGCGTGACCACGCCATGGCTGCCGGAGAACGAGGGACTCGGCTCGATGAAGTAGGACAGCTTGCTCAGCAACTTGCTCATTGGTGCTCCTGTGTTCTCAGCACGGCATCTCCGCGCCCTTGCGCGCGTAGAACCACCACGTGATCGCGATGCAGGTCACATAGAAAACGATGAACGCATACAGGGCGGCTTCGGGACCGCCGGTCATGGCGATGGAGCTGCCGTAGCTCTTTGGGATGAAGAAACCGCCGTAAGCGCCGACCGCCGACGTGAACCCGAGCACCGCGGCCGCTTCCCTGTTGCCGTCCCTCACGGCCTCCTCGAGAGCAAGCGCACCGTGCCCCTTCGCTTCACGCTGCCGGCCGAGCAGAAAGATGACCGGGATCATCCTGAACGTGGAACCGTTGCCGATGCCGGAGAGGAGAAACAGCAGCATGAACATCGCGAGGAAGCCATAGAAGTTGCCGCCCGATGCGCCGCTCGGCAGGAAGTAGAGGACGCCGACGACCGCGAGCGCCATCGCGAGGAAGTTCCAGAAGGTCACGGGCGCTCCGCCGAGTTTGTCGGAGAGCCAGCCGCCGACCGGGCGGATCAGCGCGCCGACGAGCGGGCCGAGGAACGCATAGGCGAGCGCGTTGACTTCGGGAAACTGCGACTTGATGAGTAGCGGGAAGCCGGCCGAGTATCCGATGAAGGATCCGAAGGTCCCGAGATACAGCCAGCACATGAGCCAGTTGTGCTTGCGCTTGAAGATGACCGCCTGGTCGCTGAAAGACGCTCTCGCCGCCGCGATGTCGTTCATGCGAAACCAGGCCGCCAGCGTCGATACGATGATGAAGGGCACCCAGATGAAGCCGGCGTTCTGCAGCCACATCTGCCGGGTTTCTCCGGCCGCGCCGATGCTCTGCGCCTCTCCGCCGAACGCGCCGAACACGCCGGTCGTGATCACGAGCGGGACGACGAACTGAGCGACCGATACGCCGAGATTGCCCAGCCCCGCGTTCAGCCCCAGCGCCGAGCCTTTCCGGTCTTTCGGGAAGAAGAAGCTGATGTTCGACATGCTGGAAGCGAAATTCCCCCCGCCGAATCCGCAGAGCAGCGCGAGCACGACGAACAGTCGGATAGCTCGTCGTCGGGTCCTGCACGGCGAAGCCGATCCCCAGCGCGGGAAACAGCAACGAGGCCGTCGACAGTGCCGTCCAGCGCCGCCCGCCGAAGATCGGCACCATGAACGAATAGAAGATGCGCAGCGTCGCACCACACAGGGCGGGCAGCGCGGCCAGCCAGAAAAGCTGATTCGTCGTGAACTTGAACCCGATCGAGGGCAGGTTCACGACGACCACGCTCCAGACCATCCATACAGCGAAGGACAGCAGCAGCGCGGGAATCGAGATCCACAGGTTCAGGTTCGCGATGGCGCGTCCTTCGCGCTGCCAGAACGCCTTGTCTTCGGGCGTCCACACGTCGAGCACGCGTGCGCGCGGCCTTGCGGATACGACTTGAGTGGTCATGACGGTGTGCTCCGTTCGTAAAGAGGGTCAGGCAGCCTGTGGCAACCCACGCGACCGCGGGCGTCCACCGCGGGCCGGGACGATCTCCGTCCAGTACATCCACACGAGCGACACGCCGGTGATGCCCCAGAGCAGCATGAAAATCGTGCTGTTCACACCGGTCACGTCGATCAATGCGCCGAACATGATCGGCAGAAGGAATCCGCCCAGCCCGCCGATCAGGCCCACGAGCCCCGACACCACGCCGATGTTGTCGGTGTATTCATCGGAGACGTACTTGAACACCGACGCCTTGCCGATCGCCCATGCGATACCCATGAGGAACATGAGCGAGGTAAACGTCCAGACATCGAGTCCGAAGTGCATCGTGACGTCGCCATGTAGCGTGCGCACGACGAGATCGGTCTGCGGATAAGAGAGGAAGAAGAGGCACACCCACGAGATCAGCATGACCCACCACGTCACGGGGTGGGCGCCGTACTTATCCGAGAGCCATCCGCCGATCGCGCGCAACACGCCGCCGGGCAGCGAGAAGCACGCGGCGAGCAGCGCGGCGATCTTCAGATCGAAGCCGTACTCGGTCACGTAATATTTGGTCATCCAGAGCGAGAGCCCGACGTAGCCGCCGAAGACGATCGAGTAGTACTGCGAGTACTTCCAGACCCTCGGATCACGCAATGCAGCCAACTGTTGCCTGACCGTCACGGAGCGGGGCACGACGTGAGTCTTTTCGTGACGGGAAAGCGCCCAGAAGAGGAGCGCCGTCGCGAGCATCGCCGCGGCATAGACTTTCGGCACCATCGCCCAGCCGAACGCGATGACGATCGCCGGCGCGACGAATTTGGTGACGGCCGCGCCCGAGTTGCCGGCGCCGAATATCCCCATCGCGAGGCCTTGCTGCCTGCGGTTGAACCAGCGCGCGACGTAGGCGATGCCCACCGAGAAAGATCCGCCGGCAAGCCCCACGAACAAGCCGAGCACCAGGAACTGCCAGTACTCGGTCGCTTCGCCGATCAGCCAGATCGGCACGATCGTGACGAGCATCAGGATGAAGAAAACGATGCGTCCGCCGAGCTTGTCGGTCCACATCCCGAGCGGCAGGCGGATGAGCGATCCGGTCAGCACCGGGGTTGCGGCAAGCAGGCCGAACTGCGTTTCGTTGAGATTGAGCGCCTGCTTGATCGGAATGCCGATCACCGCGAACATCATCCAGATGGCGAAGCACACGGTGAAAGCGACCGTGCTTCCTGTCAGCACCGACCACTTCCCTGTCGAATTGCGCATCGTGCCGTCCTTTCCCCTCTTTGACGAAGGAGAAATTAGCGAACGACGCCCGTGGCCGCCATTCCTCCGTCGGCGCGCTAACGCACTGCGAAAGGCCTAGCGGCCGGGACCGGCGGTGACAAACGGACTAGGTCGTACGAACTATTGCGTATTCCGCGGTTACAGAGGTGGCGCCCCGAACGGAGCGAGCTGTGCTAAGGAAGGGAGGTAACGGAGGCGAATCTTGCTTAGAACGACCCCACATCGTGAGCGGGGGCTGCGGAGCAGCGGGGCCCCGCGAACGAAGCATTCCGGCGTTAGTCAGTATTTCCATCAAGATGTACGAGGCCTCGATCAGAACGTTCGGGGGAGGCAGGCGAGGCCCTCGCCTTCGGCGAGCTCCGCCCTTATCTCGAGCGTGGAGCGAGGCCGCTCTCGACCGCATAGACCGCGGCCTGCACCCGACTCGACAGATTGAGCTTGCGAAGAATGTGCTGCACGTGAATCTTCACCGTGCTTTCCGAGAGCGCGGTCTCCCGCGCGATTTCCTTATTGCTCGAGCCTTGCGCCACCAGGCCGAGAATCTCGCGCTCCCGTGGACTCAGGCGGTCCTTCTCCGACGCGCCGGGCACGTCGCGCGACGGGTTTTTGAGGCCCGCCACGAGCTTCCCGGTCATCTCGGGAGAAACGACCGCTTCGCCTCGCGCGGCGCGGCGGATCGCATCGACGAAGTAATCCGCATCGATGTTCTTGAGCAGGTAACCTTTGGCCCCGGACTGGAGCGTATCGAGCAGATCTTCCGACGCTTCCGAGACCGTCAGCATGAGAACGGGCAATTGCGGCAGCTCTTCGAGCATCATCTTGAGCGCCTCGCGCCCGCTGATGCCCGGCATGTCGAGGTCCATCAGCACGATGTCGGGGTGCAGTTGCTTCGCACGTTTCACACCTTCGAGCCCGTCGGCCGCCTCGCCGACGACCTCGAAATCGGGCTGACGCCCGAGCAGCGCTTTCACGCCGCTTCTGAACAGGGTGTGATCGTCGATCAGCAATATCCGCAGTCGCGTGCTCATGCCGCCTCCCGGTTCACTTCACCGTGCGCGAGCGGCAGCACGAGCGTCACGCGCGTGCCCCGGCCGGGTTGGCTCTCGATGCGCGCCACGGCCCCGATGCGCTGCGCGCGCTCGCGCATGATGCGCAGTCCCATGTGCCGTCCGGCCGGGTGCTCCACGAGGGCTGGCTCGAATCCCGCGCCGTCGTCGCTCACGCAAAACTCGTAGACGCCGTTTCTCTGCATGCTCACCTCGACCGTGCTCGCGCCGGCATGCTTGCGAACGTTCGAAAGCGCCTCCTGCAGAATGTGCAGGACCTGCAATTGCCGGTCGGGCGGCAACGGCACGGCGGTGCCGCTCTCGGTAAAGCGCGTCCGGATGCCGGTTTGCGCCTCGAATCGTTCCAGCGTCTGCCGGATCGTGATCGCGATGTCTTCGTGCTTCACCCGCGTCCTGAAATGCACGAGCAGCTCGCGCACGTTCTCGTAACTTTCGTCGATGCCTTTGCGGATATCGTTGAGGAGATCCTGCGCCTCGGCCAGATCGGAGCTCTTGAGCGCTGCCGCCAGCATCTGCGTCTCGAGATTCAGGTACGCGAGCGACTGCGCGATGCTGTCGTGCAGCTCCTGCGCGAGGAAATTGCGTTCTTCGGAGACCGCCATTTCCTTCACGCGGGCAATGAGGCGATGGTTCTCGATGGCCGCGCCCAGGTGACGGCCCACCGCCTCCAGCATCTGGCGCTCGGCGCGGGTGACGGTGTGCTTCTGCGCGAAGTGCAGATCGAAAACCCCGAGGAGCGCGTTCCTGTAGCGGATCGGGAAGATGGCGACAGTCTCGTATCCGGCCTTCTGACAGCCGTAGACCACGTCTTCCTCACGTTCCACCGCGAAGTGCTCGATCGTCGCTCGTTTGCGCTGCGCCGCCTGGCCACAGAAACAGTGGCCGATACTCATGCATTGCTCGGCCCGCGCGAGCTCGGGCGAGAGCCCTTCATGGATGTACATGTGGAGCTGACCCGAGCCGGGCTCGACCAGGCGAACCGCGCCCGCGGCCGCGCCGAGCAACGCCTGTAACTTGCGCAACATGTGGCGGCACGTGTCGCCGATCGGTCCATGCTTGTTCAGCAAGGTCGCGACGTCGTAGAGCGTGCCGAGCTCCCGGTTCTTCCGGGCGAGATCGCGTGTCTTGTCGGCAACCCGCTGTTCGAGCGTCCTGTAGACCTGCTGCACTTCATCGGCCATGCGGTTGAAGCCGGCGGCGAGCTCGCCGAACTCGTCGCGTGTCTCCACCGGCAGGCGCACGTTGAACTCGCGGCCGCTCATGCGGCGCATGCCTTCATTCAGTGTTTCGACCGGCCTCACGACGAGCATGAACATGAGATAGATGAGCGCGACGGTGCCGATCAGCGCCACCGCGACGAGGGCAAGCTGGAGGTAACGCAGGAGCTCGAGATTCCCGGCATTGTCGCGCTCGACCGCGCGCACGAGCCGGTCGATGCGCGCGACGAGCGCCTCGACTTCACCGCGCAGCTCGGGCATGAGCGCTTGCGTTTCGGCCGGGCTCTGCGCCGCAGCGGCACGCTCGATCCAGGGTTTCACGCGGATCCACTGAGCGCGTACCGCCGCAAGCTCCGACACGATCGCGGGCACGCGGGGCAGCATGAGCGGCCGCGCCGGATCGCCGCGTTCCAGCACGTCGAGCACCTCCTCGAAACGGTGCATCTCGACGCGCATGTCGGCACGCGCCGTTCCGCTCGAATCCCGCAGGCTCTCTGAGAGAAGATAGACGATGCGGTAGGTGCGCATGCGCTCGCTGCCGAGATCGTTGATGACGGCCGCACCGCCTTCGAGCTTCCAGGACTCGAAGAGCGTCAGGCCGATGCCGGCGAGCGCCACCGCGCAAAACGCCATGACGACGCAGACGAGCTTCACGCTCAACGTGCGGCCCGACAGGAGCTTCGGCTTCATGATTCTCCGCGAACTTGGGGGCGGCGCTCGCCTTCGGCTCGGGCCTCGCACGTTATGCGCAAGGCCTCGTACAAGCTGCCCAGGGCGAACGTACCGCCTGGGACGATTGTACGGGCGCGTCCGGCAACGATCGGCGCGAGAAACGGGCGCCCGTGATCTATGTCAAGCCAGCGAAGCCAGCCGGCGCGATCGGTCCTATCGGATTCGGCTGCGGGCCGGCACGTCGCGCGCGCCCGAGCAGAAAGTAGATCGTCGCGATCCATGCCGAGAAGACGATCGCGATGCTGCAGCCGATGCCGAATCCCGCGGCCGGGATAATCAAAAGCGGGAGATGGCCGGCGAGCGTCTCGGAGGATGCGATACCCAGGAAGGAACCCGCCGCGATGAGCAACCAGCGCCGGATGTAGGTGAGCAGCATGGAACGCTGCCGGCGGTTGTAGCGCAGTGCGGCCTCCCGCACCCACGCGTTTCCGCGCGAGGCGTCCTTGAAGAACGCGAACGGATCGAGATAGAGCATGAGCTGGCGCGATAACGGGAGCTGCGCCCGCGCTTCCGGCGTGAGCAGCGTCTCCACGTCGCCATGCTGGAGCTTCACCTTCATTTCACTCGAAGTCCCGATTCTCGACTCACGCTCCAGGCAACGGCCGCGCCCCCGAAGACTCGAGTCGGGCCAGGCGAGGCACGCCCTTTGCAGGGGGTCGCCCACGATTCGACCCGCAGAGGCGAAGACAAGGATACCCCGATGAACGTGAAACGCATATGGGGCCTCTTCAGGGACGCGTTCAGTTCCTGGTCGGCCGACTACGCGCCCAGTATGGGTGCCGCGCTGTCCTACTACACGCTTTTCTCCATTGCGCCGCTCCTCGTCATCGTCATTGCGGTGGCCGGCTTCTTCTTCGGGGCCGACGAAGTGCGTGGGACGCTGTTCGCTCAGCTCTCCGGACTGATGGGCGACGAAGGGGCAGAAGCCGTCGAGGGGATGATGCAGAGCGCCAACGAACCGAAGGAGGGCCTCATCAGCACGATCGTTGGCTTTATCGTGCTCGCCGCCGCCGCTACCACGGTCTTTGCGGAGCTCCAGAGCGCGCTGGACCGCATCTGGCGGGCGCCGGCACGTGAACAGAGCAGCGGCATCTGGACCCTTATCCGCACGCGCCTCCTCTCGTTCGGAATGATCCTCGCGATCGCGTTCGTGCTGATCGTCTCGCTGGTGATCAGCACGGCGCTCGCTGCCGTCGGTAAGTGGTGGGGGTCCTGGTTCGGAGCATGGGAGACGCTCGCGCACATTTTCAACTTGCTGGTGAGCTTCGGAATCATCACGCTGCTTTTCGCGCTCATCTACAAGATCATCCCGCGCGTGGACGTGGCCTGGCATGACGTGTGGGTCGGCGCCGCCGTGACGTCGCTCCTTTTCACGATCGGCAAGTTCCTGATCGGCTTGTACCTCGGCAAGAGCGATGTCGGCTCGGCGTTCGGCGCCGCAAGTTCGCTCGTCATCGTGATGGTGTGGGTCTACTACTCCGCCCAGATCTTCCTGCTGGGCGCGGAATTCACCTGGGTCTATGCGCACGAGTACGGGTCGCGCAAGGGCATCCCGCGACCCGGGGCGCTGTCTTCACTGCCCGTGGAGAACCACCCCGTAGCGCCTCACCGGCTGGACGAGCCGCACCGCGCCTGAACGCGGTTTTCACTGGCCCTCGTACACTCGGACGAGAGTGCTAACGAACGCTGGAACGCTACGTTCGCGGGGCCCCGCTGCTCCGCAGCCCCCGCTCACCGAGAAGGGGTGGTTCTAACTACCGTCCACCCGCCGCCTCCGCAATATCGAGCGCCGCGTAGTCCGCGGCGTCTTCGTAGAGCCGGAATATCCGGTCGACGCCTCGGCCCTCCCACTCGGGTTCCTCCTCGGTGCCGCGAACGACGACGGCGACGTTCCCGGCGAACTTGTGGGCGCGCAGCGCCTGCACGAGACACCGGTTCGCGTCATGCTCGGGCAGCGTGCTCACGACCCAACGCACGCTCTGGAGCGGCAGCGTTCCGGCAAACTGCGGGTCCTCCGCATCGCCGAAACGCACGTGCAGGCGTTTGCTTCTCAAGGTGCGGACGTTCTCCGGATCGAAATCCACGGCAAGCACGCGCAGCCGCCGGCGCGTGAGCTGCTCGATCAGGCGGCGGCCGAAGCGGCCGGCCCCGAAAACGATGATCTCCGGCGCCGCGTCTTCCCTGCGCGTGCGTTCCACCTCGAGCTCGCGGGCCGGCGAGCGCCGTTCGAAGAAACCGAGCCACGGCGCGAACCGTGTATAGAGCGGCTGGAGGAAGATAATCATGTAAGTCGAAGCGGTGATCGTCACGAGCGCAACCAGCGTCACGATACTCAATGCCGTCTCGTCGATGTGGTCGAGGGTCATCCCGAGCGCGAGCAGCACGATCGAGAACTCGCTCACCTGCGCGAGCGGCACGGCGGTGAGGAACGCGGTGCGTTTGCGGTAGCCCATGACGCCCATGATCACGAGGACGATGAGCGGCTTCACGATCAGCACGAAGACGGACAGCACGGCCGCGGTCATCACGTGAGCGCCCAGCGCGGCGATCTGGAGCTTCGCGCCGAGATCGATGAAGAAAAACAGCAGCAGAAAATCGCGGAGGGTGGCGAGCCGCGCGCTCAGCGCTTCACGAAACGGCGTCGAGGCGAGCGAGAACCCCGCGAGGAACGCGCCGACTTCCTTGCTGAAGCCCAGGTGCTCGCCCAATGCCGCGAGGGCGATGCCCCACGCGACGGCGAACAGCATCAGGAGCTCCTGCGAGCGCGCCAGCCTTTCGAGGAGCGGCGGCAGGACGTATCGCATCAGCACGAAAACGGCGACCGAGGCGATGAAGAGCTTCAGTGAAAGCAAGCCCGCCATTTCCATGAGGCCTTCGGCTGCGCCGGGCGTCGAACCGAGCAGTGTCATTGCCGCGACCACGACGATATCCTGCACGATGAGCACGCCGACGACGATGCGGCCGTGCAGTGAATCGATCTCCCGGCGGTCCGAGAGGAGCTTGACCAGAATGATCGTGCTGGAAAGCGTCAGCGCGGCTGCGATGTAGAGCGCGGTCACGGCGTCCATGCCGAGCGCTTCGCAGAGCAGATAGCCGACGAGGAGCGTGAATGCGATCTGGCCGAGCCCGGCGCCGAGAGAGACAGGCCCGATGCGCCGCACGATATGCACGTCGAGCTTCAATCCGACGACGAACAGCAGCACCGTGACGCCGATCTGCGCAAGGAGCTCGATCTCGCCGCCGCCGCCCACCCACCCCATCCCGGCCGGCCCCGCGGCGATGCCGACCACGATGTAGGCGGCGATCAGCGGCTGGCGCAGCCGATTCGCAATGACGCCGGCGACGGCCGACGCGATCAGGATGATGGCGAATGATGAATAAGTGCTCATGTATCCGAGGTTAACGTCCGCGAAGCGTCTTCACTTGACGTCACGCGCTTCCCTTCGGGGCGCTCCGCGCGCGCGCCGGGGGCATCGATCGCACGTCGCAGGCCTGCGAAACCCGATCGCAGACCTCCCGCCGCGCCGTATTCTGTCAAGACATGTCGCCGTGCCTGCACCACGACAGTTGATCGGATGATCTGCATCAAGGCACTATAGGCGTCGAAAGCGAGAATCGCGCAATTCGGCCTTTCTTTCCGTAGTTCCGCACATCCTCCAGGAGCTTTCAATATGCCCGAACCATCTGGCGCCGCGTCGTCTTCTTTTCCCACGGGCTATGCCGTGCTGCAGGATCCACTGCTCAACAAAGGGACCGCGTTCACGGAGCGCGAACGCGAAGCCCTCGGCCTAAGAGGACTGCTGCCGCCGCACGTCCATAGCCAGGCAGAGCAGGCGCGCCGGATCCTCATGAATCTGCGGCGCCTGTCCGATCCGCTCGACAAGTTCGTCGCGCTGAACGCCTTGCACGACCGCAACGAAGCGCTGTTCTTCAAGGTCGTGTCCGAAAATCTCGACGAGATCATGCCGCTCATCTACACACCGACCGTGGGCCTCGCGTGCCAGCGTTTCGGTCAGGTTTTCCAACGACCCCGCGGCATGTTCATCGGCATCAACGACCGCGGCCATATCGCGCAGGTGCTGAAAAACTGGCCGTATCCAGCGCGCATGATCGTCGTGACCGACGGCGAGCGCATTCTGGGGCTGGGCGATCTCGGCGCGAACGGGATGGGCATACCGATCGGAAAGCTCGCACTCTACACGGGTTGCGCCGGCATCGATCCGCGAACCTGCCTGCCGGTGACGATCGACGTCGGCACGAACAACGCGGAGCTCCTCGCCGATCCGTACTACGTGGGCCTGCGGCAGCGCCGCGTCACCGGCGCGGCGTACGACGAGCTGATCGACGAGTTCATCACGGCCGCGAGAGAGATCTTCCCGGACGTCATCATTCAGTTCGAGGATTTCGCGAATCACAACGCGTTCCGTCTGCTCGAGAAATACCGCGATCGCATCCCGACCTTCAACGACGACATCCAGGGCACCGCTGCCGTCGCGTTGGCCGGCCTCTTTTCGGCGCTGCGCGTGACGGGCGCGAAACTCATCGACCAGCAGATCCTTTTCCTGGGCGCGGGCGAGGCGGCGATCGGCATCGCGACCCTCGTAGCGAGCGCGATGACGCGCAATGGTTTGACCGAGAGCGAGGCTCGCAAACATTGCTGGCTCGTCGATTCGCGTGGCCTGGTCGTGAAGGGCCGCGAAGGCCTGACCGAGCACAAGGCGCGCTACGCTCACGAGCATGCGCGCGTCGACGATTTTCTGACCGCCATCCGCACATTGAAGCCCACGGCGATCATCGGTGTAGCCGCGGTAGGTGGAACATTCACGCAGGAAGTGCTCGAGGAAATGGCGCGGTTGAATGAACGACCCATCGTGTTCGCGCTGTCGAACCCGACCTCACAATCGGAATGCACGGCCGAGGAAGCCTACCGCTGGACGGCCGGCCGGGCGCTCTTCGCCTGCGGCAGCCCCTTCGATCCGGTCACGATCGGGGACACGACCTTCGTGCCACGCCAAGGCAACAACTCCTACATCTTCCCGGGCGTCGGCCTGGGCGCCATCGCAAGCTGCACACGGCAGATCAGCGACGACATGTTCATGGTGGCAGCGCATACCCTTGCGCATCTCGTGACGGAGAGCGATCTCGCGCAGGGAAGCCTGTATCCGGCGCTCGCCCGCACGCGGGAAGTATCGGCGCATATCGCCGCGGCGGTCTCGGAGAGCGCCTACGCGACGGGGATCGCCGCACGCAAGCGGCCTGAAAACCTGCTCGAAGATGTGAGCTCGCAGATGTACGATCCCGCTTACAAGAGCTACCTCTGAACGGCTGTCGACGCCGACACGACACCCTGCCTCGAGCCCGGATGAAGCGTTCGGGCCCGGGGCAGCCGCGCACCAGCATGGCGGGCGGGCCCTCGCGCTTCGTCGTCTCACCTGGGGCGGGCGCTGCGAAACTGATCGATGCGCATCCAGTCTAGCGCTTCCCGCTGCGGCCGCTGGCTGTGCCTCGAGCCCACCGTCTCGCTCGAGTCGGCGATGCCTTCGGTCACTTTCAGCAGCACCGCGTTGCAGTCGAGCACGAGGCGCGCCGTCGACGTTCCGGATCTTCTCGCGGCAAATGATCGAGTTCACCGCGCACACGCCGCGAGTATGACCTCGGCGCCTTCCGAGGCAAGGCGCCTTGCTTTGCGCACGAAGGTATCGGTCATGCGCCGGATTCGCCAACACACACCTGCGGGTCAACGCTGCCCATAGAACGCCGGAATCGCCTTGCGGCGTCGCTTGGCGGCGTCATCCGAAGGCAGCGGCGCTCGATACTCGTGGAGGGTGCGCGCCGGTTGATGTGGATCAAAAGACGCCCGGCGTTCTCTCCTATAGTGGAGCCCGCATCATCTCTCGCCTCTATTTAGACGCGCAGCCGAAGTCCGGCAACGACCCGCAAAACAGTTGGAGACCTTCATGCCCTCCGCGGTGAGCTTGATCCCAAACGAATCAGGTCATTCTCTGCTTGTCCCCACAGCCTTCGAGCGTGCCCCCACGGTGCTCCCGAATGGCGACGAATATTTCGAATTGCGCTTTGAATCGATCGGCGGCCTCGGCGCCCACGCAGCCGGTCAGGTGCTCGCGACGGCAGCCGTCGTGAGAATGGGTCTCAATGGCGCACACTTCTCGTCCTACGGCTCGGAGAAGAAAGGCTCTGTCGTTCGTTCCTTCGTGCGGCTCGCGCCGCCGGATCGTCCGATACGCAACAGTGCACCCGTGGAACGTCCCGATGCGATCGTGGTGTTTCATGCGGCGCTGCTGCGCAATGCGGCAACGTTCGCCGGATTGAAGTGCAACGGGACGCTCATCTACAACGCCGCTGCCGGCACGGTGCCGCCGGAACTGGCCGCCGCGCCCCAGGGCGCACGCGTGGTCCGCATCGACGCGCTCGGCATCGCCATGAAGCAGGGCTCGCGACCGAACGCCGTCATGCTCGGAACGCTGTGCGCGCTCTTTCCTTTCCTCGACCGGGAGATCGTGCTCGAAGCCCTGTCGGAGGAATTCGCAGGCAAGCACCCGGAGGCTGTCGCATCGAACGAGCGCGCGTTCCTCGCGGGCGCCGCCGAGTTCGAGTTGATCGAGGGCGCGGGCCGTGCGGAGGGCGACCTGCCGCCGCTTCAGACGGAGCCCGCCTGGGGGTACGACACGCAACCCGCCGGCGGCATCCTGCCCGAGCCCGGCAACAGCGTCTGGAACGACCTAGCCATGTCGCGCACGGGATGGATGCCGGTGCTGCAGGCCGAAAAGTGCATTCATTGCGGCGTGTGCGATCTCGTATGTCCCGACTATTGCCTCGTCTGGGGCGACGGTGAGCCGGATGGAAAATTCGAACGACAACTGAAGGGCGTCGACTACCGCTACTGCAAAGGCTGCCTGCGGTGCGTCGAGTCCTGCCCCACCGGCGCGCTCACCAAAGAAACCGAGACGCCCGGGCTCGCGGACAAGCTGCGCGTCCCACTGTTTCCCGATCTGATTGCCTGAGGTTCAAAATCCATGACACTCGAAACCCTTGAAGCACCCCGCGCTCCGGCTGCGCCCACAGGCACCGTACGCCAGAAGATCGAGTTCCGCAGCGGCAATGAAGCAGCGGCGCTTGCCGCCCGTGACGTGGGCTACCACCTCATGGGCTACTTCCCGATCACGCCTTCCACCGAAGTCGCCGAGAATCTCTCGAAGATGCAGGCCGAGGGCCAGCACGACATCGTGATGGTCGCCGGCGACGGCGAGCATGGTGCCGCGGGAATCTGCTACGGAGCGGCGTTGGGCGGCGGGCGCGTGCTCAATGCGACGAGTTCGCAGGGTCTGCTTTACGCGCTCGAGCAACTTCCGGTGCAGGCCGGCACGCGCGTGCCGATGGTGCTGAACGTCGCGGCGCGCGCGGTTTCGGGACCGCTCGACATTCGCGGCGACCACTCCGACTTCTACTACGCGCTCAACACCGGCTGGATCGTGCTGTGCGCACGCGACCCGCAGGCCGTGTACGACATGAACTTCGCGGCCGTGCGCATCGGCGAGCACCCCGACGTGAGGCTCCCGGTGCTGATCGCATACGACGGGTTCTTCACGAGCCATCAGAAGCGGCGCATCCAGGTGTTCGACGATCTGGACGCGGTGCAGCGTTTTCTCGGCGAGCGCCCGCAGTGGCCCTCCCCTCTCGACACTGAACATCCGGCGACCTTCGGCCCCTACATGAACGACCCGGATCTCATCAACAACAAGGTCCAGCTCTCGCGTGCGATGGACGCGGCGCGGCGGGTGATCCCCGAGGTGTTCGCGGAACTCGAGCGCATGACCGGCCGGCCCTATGCGGTCATGGACGCCTATCGCATGGACGACGCGGACACCGCGACCGTGCTCATCAACTCCGCGGCTGAAACGGCCAAGGAAGTGGTCGATGCGTTGCGTGCGCAAGGCGAGAAAGTCGGCGTGCTGTCGCCGAACGTGATGCGCCCGTTCCCGGCCGAAGAGTTCCGCAACGCCCTGCGCAAAGTGCGCGCCGTGACGATCGGGGACCGTGCCGATTCATACGGCGCGGGCGGCGGCAATCTGTCGCTGGAAGTGCGGGCGGCGCTGCAGCTCGACCGCGCGAACGACACGCTGGTGCTGTCGCGCATCTACGGTCTGGGCGGCAAGGACTTCAACCCGGCCGACGCGAAGGTGTTCTTCGCGCAGGCAGCGGAAGCGGCCCGCACGCAGGATCCCGGCGAAGTGTTCGCATACCACGGCGCGACGGCAGGCCGGCCCGATTCGCGCCCGAAGCCGGGCCTTCCGGCGATCCCCGCCGCCGACGTCTCGCGCGGCATGGCAAAGGTCACGCGCAACGAGCAGACCGGCAAGCTCAACGTCGAGCTCGCCCCGCTCTGGAAGATGACCGAAGTGCCCGGGCGCATCGCTCCCGGACACGGCGCGTGCCCGGGCTGCGGCGCGTTTCCGACGCTGCATCAGGTCGGGCGCGTGCTCGAAGGCGATCTCGTGGTGCTGTTCCAGACGGGCTGCGCGATGGTGGTGACCACCGGCTACCCGACGACCGCGCATCGCGTCAACTACATCCATAACCTCTTCCAGAACGGGGCGGCGACGCTTTCCGGATTGGTCGAGATGTATCACGAGCGCGTCCGGCGCGGCGAGATTCCGGAGAGCAAGGACATCACCTTCGTCATGGTGACGGGCGACGGCGGCATGGACATCGGCATGGGCGCGGCATTGGGTGCGGCGCATCGCAACCATCCGATGATCATCCTGGAATACGATAACCAGGGCTACATGAATACCGGCGCACAGCTCTCTTATTCGACGCCGTTCGGCCACCGCACTTCGACGAGCGAAGTCGGGCGCAGCCGCCCCGGCAAGCGCTATCACCACAAGGACACCGCGCAGATCTTCGCCTCATGTCACCTGCCGTACGTCTTTACGGCGAGCGAAGGCTATCCCGAGGACCTGATGCGCAAGGCAGCAAAGGCGCAGTGGTATGCGAAACGCGAAGGACTCGTCTACGGGAAGATCCTCTCGTTCTGCCCGCTCAACTGGCGCACCACCGACGACGCGGCGCAGCCTGTCCTGCAGGCGGCGATCGACTCGTGCTTCTTCCCGCTCTACGAAGTCGAGCACGGGCAAACGACGTTGAGCTACAACCCCGAGGCCTCGGGCCGGCGCCAACCGGTCGCGGACTGGCTGAAGCTCATGGGCAAGACGCGCCATCTGCTGAAACCCGAGAACGCGGAAACGCTGCAAGGCATCGAAAACGAAGCCGAACGCCGCTGGAACCGCATCAAAGCCATGCACGAGCATCCGCTGCTCTAAGCGAGGAAACCAAAGATGTCCCGAATACTGGAAACACGCCGTCTCACTCCCGTCACCAAGTATTTCCGCCTGGATGCGCCGCTCATTGCGGCCGCGGCAAAGCCGGGGCAGTTCGTCATGCTGCGCGTGCGCGAGGGCGGTGAACGCATCCCCATCACGATCGCCGACTACGATCGTGCCGCGGGCACGCTTTCGATCGTCGTGCAGCAGGTCGGCGCGACGACCACTCGCGTGTGCGAGCTCGAAGCGGGCGACGAGATCCTCGACGTGGTCGGCCCGCTCGGCAGCCCGATCGAAATACCCGAAGGCGCCCACGTCTGCGGCGTCGGCGGCGGGTTCGGCTCGGCCGCGCTGCTCTGCCTCATGCGCGAGCTCTCGGCCACTGGACGCAAGACCACCGCGATCCTCGGCGCCCGCACCAAGGACCTGCTGATCCTGGCGGATGAGTTAAAGCCCGTCTGCGATCACGTCGCCATCTGCACCGACGACGGCTCAGCGGGCTTCAAGGGCTTCGTGACCCAGCAGCTCGAGCGCTTCATCGCCGGAGAAGGCCCCGGCCGGCCCGACTACGTGGTCGCGATCGGCCCCATGGCCATGATGAGGGCGGTTGCCGAGACGACGCGCGGGCCCAAGGTCAAAACGCTGGTTTCGATGGACCCGCTCATGGTCGACGGTACCGGCATGTGCGGCGGATGCCGCGTGATGGTCGGCGGCAAGGCCCAGTTCGCGTGTGTCGACGGTCCGTGCTTTGACGGTCACGAAGTGGATTTCGACGTCGCCATGCGCCGTAACAAGGCCTACGTGAAGCAGGAGAAACTCGCTCTCGAGCGAGTGAACTGCACGCGATCGACACAGAAGCTCGCGGATGCTGCATGAGCAAGTCAGCCCGCCAACGCGACCCTCACCCACGTGGAGAGGGAGATTTGAAACGCAAGAGGTCTCTTGCGTTAAGTGAAGGATCCAAGGAGCTGCACTAATGCCAGTCAAACGCGCTGAAAAAACCCCGATGCCCGTGCGTGAGCCGGAATTGCGCGCACACGACTTTCTGGAAGTGAACGAAGGCTACACGGCGCTTCACGCCACGTTCGAAGCGGAGCGCTGCCTGCGTTGCCAGGATCCCGTTTGCGTCGAAGGGTGCCCGGTCAACATACCGATTCCCGACTTCATCCATGCCATTGCCGCGGGCGACATGCCGGCTGCCGCGAAGATCCTGCGGAGCGCGAACCCGTTGCCCGCGATCTGCGGACGCGTCTGTCCGCAGGAGTCGCAGTGCGAGGCGGAATGCCACATGGTGAAGCGCTTCAACCCGGTCGCAATCGGGCATCTCGAGCGCTACGTCGCGGACTGGGAGCGCACGCAGCCGATCACGGCCAAACCGAACATCACGCACTCGGAGAAGATCGCGGTAGTCGGCGCCGGCCCCTCGGGCCTGGTGTGCGCCGGCGAGCTTGCGCGGCTCGGTTATCCCGTGACCATATACGAAGCACTGCATGCCCCCGGCGGCGTGCTGCGGTATGGCATTCCGGAATTTCGCCTGCCAAAGGCGACCCTCGACTGGGAAATCGATGTCCTCAAGGCGATGGGCGTCGAGATCCAGTGCAACGTCGTGATCGGTCGCACCGTACCGCTCGAAGATCTCTTCGGACGCCTCGGTTACGCCGCCGTGTTCATCGGCACGGGCGCGGGCCTGCCGCAGTTCCTGGGAATACCGGGAGAGAATCTGAACGGCGTCATGTCCGCCAACGAGTTCCTGACGCGCATGAATCTGATGGGCGGCTACAAGTTTCCCGACAACGACACACCGATCGCCGTCGGCAAGCGCGTCGCGGTGATCGGCGCCGGCAATACGGCGATGGATGCCGTGCGCTCGTCGCTCCGCATGGGTGCGGAGGAAGCGATCATCGTCTACCGCCGCAGTCAGAAGGAGATGGGCGCGCGTGTCGAGGAGTACCACCACGCGATCGAAGAAGGCGTGCGCTTCGAGTGGCTCACCAATCCGCTCGAGATCGTCGACGACGGCACCGGCTGGGTCGCCGGACTGAAATGCCAGAAGATGAAGTTGGGAGAGGCCGATGCGTCGGGGCGCGCCCGGCCGGTTCCGATCGAAGGCAGCGAGTACGTGCTGCCGGTGGATAACGTCATTCTCGCAATCGGCACGACGCCCAACCCCCTGCTAACGCGGACGACGTCCGGGCTGCTCACCAACAAGAAAGGGTGTCTGCTCGCGGACGAGCAGACGGGCCTCACGTCGAAAGCGCTCGTGTATGCGGGCGGGGATGCCGTCACGGGTGCGGCAACGGTGATATTGGCAGCCGGCGCAGGCAAACGATCGGCTTCGGCAATCCACGAAGCCCTCGCCGAGCGCCGTGGTGAAAAGGCTCCCGAATCGGTGGTCGCTTAGCGTGCTGGCGCGTTGTTTACAATACGGGAACAACACGCCAGCCGCGAAAGCGGCTCCCGACTGGAGCATTCATGAAACACCTTGGTTTGTCCGGCGTCGCAGCCGCTCTCGTGCTCGCGATGCCGGCCGCAGTATATGCCGCCGACGCGCGTCCGGCGCGAAGCGGCCAGCAGGTCGTCGAGGAAGCCTGCGCGAAATGCCATGCCACCGGTGCGCAAGGCGCGCCCAGGATCGGCGACACGGGAGCGTGGCGTTCGCGTGCCACGAAGGGTCTCTCGGGCCTCACGCAGAGCACGCTCAAAGGCATCCGCAACATGCCGCCGCATGGCGCCCGCTTCGATTTCTCCGACACGGAACTGCGGCGCGCGATCGTTTACATGGTGAACCAGTCCGGGGGGCAATGGAAAGAACCGGCCGATCCGGGCCGTGTCGGGCAGCGCAGTGGTCGCCAGGTCGTCGAAGCCCGCTGCCGTGAGTGTCATGAAACCGGCAAAGGCGGGGCACCCAGAATCGGCGATCGCACCGCGTGGATTCCACGCCTGCGACAGGGATTCGAAACGACGGTGCGCTCGGCCATCAACGGTCATGGCGGTATGCCGGCGCGCGGCGGCTTGCCCGATCTCACCGACCATGAGATCCGCGCGGCCATCGTCTACATGTTCAATCCGGATCCGGACGCGAAGAAATAAGGGGCGTGCGTGCCATGCGGATCGATACCGGCGTGGCGGCAGAGCTGCGGTCGGGACAGCCGGTTGCCGCAGATCAGTGTGGATGAACCGCGTCTGCGGATGCTCCGTGCGTTCCCGGAGCGCCGCGGCACACGCATGGCTCCGCCTCGAATACCCCCTGCGCGGGCATGTGTGTGACCCCAATTTTCGAGAGTCCGACCATGCTTTCCACTGACCAGACGGCTGCGCGTGCAGCCGTGCACTCCGGCCGCTCGTCGAACACCGGCGGCCAGCCGTACAAGCTGCTGCGCCGCTTCTCGCTGCTGAGCCTGCTCAGCGTTGCGCTCGTGTTCGGCGTGTGCTCGCTCCTCGTTACGAATTTCCTTACCAAGCACATGGTGCATCGGGACGCCGTGTTGACGATGGAGTTTCTGCAAAGCGTCGTCGACGTGGAGAACGACATCGCCTATCGAGAAGGACGACTGCCCGATCTCGGAGACCGCCACTTCGAACAATTCTTCGCGCATGTATCGCGCCTGCCCGACGTGCTGCGGGCGAACATCTATACCCTCGATCGGACGGTGATCTGGTCGAGCGACCCCAAGGTCGAAGTCTTGGGGAAAGTCGCTACCAACCCGGAGCTCGATCACGCGCTTCGCGGGGGGCTCGAATACGAGATTGACATCGCGGGGCCGGACGACCCCAAACCCGAGCGCGCGCACCTGAGCGAGCGCCCAGTGCATTTCGTCGAGCTCTACGTGCCCTTGAGGGACCGGCGTCGTGATGTCGTGATCGGCGTAGCCGAGTTATATCGCGTCCCGACCGGCCTCTTCGACAGCATACGCGAGGGCACGCAACTCATCTGGACATTCGGGGTCGTCGCTGGACTGCTTCTGTATGGAGCGCTCTTCTGGATCGTGCGCGGGGCCGATCGAACGATCCGCGATCAGCACGACCGGCTGATCGAGACCGAACGCTTCGCCGCCGTCGGAGAGCTGAGCGCGGCCGTCGCGCACGGCATACGCAACCCCATCGCCTCGATACGCAGCTCCGCGGAGCTCAGCCTGCACGATGCGCCGCCGTCGGCCACCGAAGCCCTCCAGGACATCATCTCCGAGGTCGATCATCTCGAGCGCTGGGTCCGCGAGCTGCTCGCGTACTCTCATCCGGACCGGGGCGGCAACACGAGCGCGGATCTGGGCATTGTCGTCGCCCGCGCCGACAATACCTTCCGGCGCGAATGCGAGCGCCGCAGCATCGAGTTGCAGTCGGCGATACCGTCGGCGGTGCCCGCCGTCGCAGGCGACGAGGCGCTGCTCGAGCAGGTGCTCTGCAGCCTTTATGCAAACGCGATCGAAGCGATGCCCAAGGGCGGAAAGCTTCATATTGCGGCCGAGGTCGCAAATCGCCGCCGTGCGGTGCGCCTCACCATCTCGGATACGGGGCACGGCATCGCGCCCGCACAGGTCGCCCGTCTGTTCACGCCTCATGCCACGACGAAGCCGAAGGGCATGGGACTTGGCCTCTCGCTCGTGCGCCACATCGTGCGGCGCCTCGGCGGCGACGTGCGCATCGAAAGCGTTCCGCAGCAGGGCACCCGCGTAATCCTCGATCTCGCTCCGGCCGCCTGACATGCCCGCCGTATTGATCATCGAAGACGAAGCGATACTCGCGAAGAACGTCCGCACGTACCTCGCGCGGCACGGGTTCGAGGCTCGCGTCGCCGACAGCGCGGAGGCCGGCCTCGCTGCACTGGACGAGTTCTCTCCGGACGTCGTGCTCCTCGACTACAACCTGCCGGGAATGAACGGCCTCGAAATGCTGGCGGAGCTCAAGCGGCGCGATCCGTCCTCGAACGTCGTCATGCTCACGGGCCACGGAAGCGTCCAGATCGCGGTAGAGGCGATGAAGCACGGCGCCGCGGACTTTCTGGGCAAGCCCATCGCACTCGATGAGTTGAGGCTGGTGCTCGAACGCGTGCTGAGCCAGCGGCGGATCGAAGGCGCCCTGGCCTATTACAGGACCCGCCAGGCGGAAACGAGCGGCATCGCGCGGCTGCTCGGCTCTTCGCCGCCGATGATCGCGCTCAAACAGAAGCTTGGTCAGCTCATACGGGCCGAGCAGGGCATGCGCGACGGTGCGGCGCCGGCCGTGCTCATTCACGGCGAAACCGGCACCGGCAAAGAGCTCGTTGCGCGCGCCCTGCACTTTGACGGCGTGCGTCACGCGCGTCCGTTCGTCGAGTTGAACTGCGCGTCGATCCCTGCGAACCTCCTCGAAGCCGAGCTCTTCGGCTACGAGCGCGGCGCGTTCACCGATGCACGCCAGCGGAAGGCGGGGCTGGTCGAAGCGGCAGAGGGCGGCACGCTGTTTCTGGATGAGATTGGCGAAGTCGAAATCGCCGTCCAGGCGAAGCTTCTCAAGCTCCTCGAAGACCGCACCGTGCGCAGGCTGGGCGGCTTGCGCGAACAGATCGTGGACGTGCGCTTCGTGGCGGCCACGAACCGCGATCTCGAGCAGATGGTTCGGGAAAGCCGCTTTCGGGCCGACCTTTTCTTCCGCCTGCGGATCGTGGATGTCGTAATTCCACCGCTGCGGGCCCGGGGCGACGATGTGCTGCTTCTCGCCCGGACGTTTCTGAAGGATCACGGCGCACGCTACGGCAAACCGAATCTGCGGCTGAGCCCCGCCGCCGAACAAGCCCTTTTGAATTATCCCTGGCCCGGCAATGTGCGCGAACTGCGAAACGCCGTCGAGCAGGCGGTGCTCCTCGCCAGCCGGGACGTGATCGAGGCATCGCAGTTTCCCTTCTGCGAATCCCTCGCAGCCGCGTCGATGGAGCCCGCCGCCGATACAGCAGCACGTCCGTCCCTTCCCGATTCCGGCGTAAACCTGGGCGACGTAGAACGCGACCTGGTCGTCAAGGCACTCGAGCGCACAGGCTGGAACGTGACGCGGGCGGCCCAACTGCTCGGCGTGAGCCGCGACACGCTGCGCTATCGCATGGAAAAGCATCGGATCAGGCCTTCTGCCTGACCCCTCCGGGGCTGGGTCTCTCCCCCCGTAAACGGGGTATATGCCCCACTCTCCAGGTCCGCTCCCTTTCAAGAAATTGCGGAGCGCCTAAAAACAACGCGCACCTTCAACGACTTACGGGAATCTTCGCCGCACAGGCGCGGCTGGCCCGATCTCTGCTCAGTAGTTCGCCCAGGAAGAAAGCGCTGCCGCAAGAGCGCTCAACCAACACCAGCGACTATCACAAGGAGAGAGTCATGAAAGTCGTGAAAGTGGTTCTGGCAGCAAGCACAGTAATTGGCACATCGCTCATCGGCATCATCCTGGCAGTGAGCTCGAGCGTGGGCTCGGTCATCAGCTCGGCGCACGCGAGCAGCGTGAGCTTCGACCAACAGGTCATTTCGCGCGAAGCGAGCGAAGGCCCGCGTGGGTTCGACAACGAGCGGCCCGGCGACAAGCATCGCGGCCGCCGCGGCAAAGCCATCGAGTAAGTACAGCAGGCGGCGTAAGGCGATACGGTCCGGGGGCCCCTTCCCGCGAGCGCCCTGCGGCCATGAGGGTTCCCATTTGGCTCGTGTAACCCCTGTCACACGTGGCCCCAGGGCCGGCGAAGTCCGCCGGCCCTTTTTTTCACCAGCTCAGCACCCAGTCAGAAAGTCACGACGTGGCGAACGCCGGTTCGGCCGCGTCTCGCCTCATTCCAGCGAGACCCAGGCGACGGACCTCGCCACCGCATGGCACTACCGCCACGCGCTGCAGGCCCACCCCGCGGCTTGCGGATAGAATCTCCGCGGCGTCCCGAGGAGGGCACACGATCATGCCAAAGCCGCTCTTGCAGACCACGATCGCAGGCAGTCTGCCGAAGCCCGCGTGGCTCGCGCAGCCGAATCAACTCTGGGCGCCGTGGCTTGCGCAGGGCGACGCGCTCCTCGAAGCCAAACGCGACGCCACGCGCCTCGCGGTCCAGGACCAGGAGCGCGCGGGCATCGAGCATCGTCACCGACGGCGAGCAGTCGAGACGCCATTTCGTGACGGGCTATCTCGAGCACCTGAAAGGCATCGACTTCGAACACCTCGTCACGATGCGCATCCGCCAGCGCTATGACGCGAAAGTGCCCCAGGTCATCGGTCCGGTCTCGCGTCCTCGCCCGATTCACTCCGAAGACGTGCGACTGCTGCGCGCGCAGACCGACCATCCCATCAAGTACACGCTGCCGGGGCCGATGACGATCGTGGACACGCTGCACGACGCGTATTACCGCGATCGCGTCAAACTCGCCATGCGCCTGGCGGCCATCCTCAACAAGGAGGCGCGGGAGCTGGAGGCACTGGGCGCCGACGTGATCCAGTTCGATGAACCCGCCTTCAACGTCTACATGGACGAGGTGAGGAGCTGGGGGATCGAAGCGCTGGAGCGCGCGGCAGACGGCCTCGAATGCAAGACCGCGGTGCATATCTGCTACGGCTACGGAATCAAGGCGAACATCGACTGGAAGAAGACGCTCGGCCCCCAGTGGCGGCAGTACGAGCAGACGTTCCCCGTGCTCGCGCGCTCGACGATCGACCAGGTCTCCCTCGAGTGCCACAACTCCAGGGTGCCTCTGGAGCTCATCGGTCTTCTTAAGGGCAAGGACGTGATGGTTGGAGCGATCGACGTCGCCACCACCCGCGTCGAAAAACCAGAGGAAGTCGCCCGCACGATACGCGCGGCCCTCGCATTCGTGGCCCCGCACAAGCTGTATCCATGCACGAACTGCGGGATGGTGCCGCTGCCGCGCGCTGTCGCGTTGAAGAAGCTCGAAGCGCTGGCGGCAGGTGCTGCCATCGTCCGCCGCGAGCTTGCGGAAAGCAGACGCCGCCCCTAGTATGCTCCGACGAGAAAAAGAAGCCGCCCGGGAGAGGATCCATGCACATCGCCGCCGTTAGTGCTCTTGCCGCCGCAACGCTCACACTGCTCCTCGGTGCCGCCGCTCATGCACAACAGCCTGCAGCAGGCGCGAAGACGCTGAAGATGCAATCGTCCTGGCCCGCCAGCGCCACGCTGCAGGACAACTTCAAGATGTTCGCCGAGCGCGTCGACAAGTTGACGGGCGGTCAGCTCAAGGTCGATGCCCTCGCCGCAGGGCAGGTGGTTCCTGCATTCGAAGTGCTCGATGCCACGCACAAGAAGGTGATCGACGGCGCCCACAGCGTCACGTACTACTGGATCGGCAAGAGCAAGACGGCAACGCTCTTCGCTTCGACTCCGGCCGGACCGTTCGGCATGGACACGATGGACTTCATGGGGTGGGTCTACGAGGGCGGCGGCCTCGATTTGTGGTGGGAGTTCTACCAGAAAGAGCTGAAGCTCAACGTCATCGCATTCCCCATTCTGCCCTCCGGTCCCCAGGCCTTCGGCTGGTTCAAGCGCCCGATCAAGAATCTCGCCGACTTCAAGGGAATGAAGTGCCGGCAGACGGGAATCGTCGCCGAGATCTTCCAGCGCATGGGCATGCAGACGGTCAACATGCCGGGCGGCGAGATCGTGCCTTCCGCCCAGCGCGGCGTGATCGACTGTGCCGAATGGGTCGGCGGCATCGAAGACCTGCGTCTGGGCCTCCCGCAGGTGTACAAGTATCACTACACGCCCGGCATGCACGAGCCGAGCATCGTCGGCGAGCTTCTCATCAACGCGGACGTGTGGAAGGGCCTGTCCGCGCAACAGCAGGAAGTGATTCGCTCCGCGGCCACCGAGACGTTCCTGCGATGGTGGGTGAGGTGGCAGAAGCAGAACGCCGACGCGATCGACGAGATGCGCACGAAGTACGGAACGCAGATCCTGCGCACGCCGCCCGACATCTTGATCGCGTTTCTGAAAGCGTGGGACGAGATTGCGGCCGAGGAGTCCGCGAAGAATCCGTTCTTCAAGAAAGTGCTGGATTCGCAGCGCAGTTACGCTGCCAGGGTCGTGCCCGCCAAACGTTTCATGTTCCCGCCCTATTCTTTCGCGGCGAACTACTACTGGCCGGAGGACGCCAAGTCTTCCGACCAAAAGGGCGCATCCAAGAAGAAGTAAACGTGCAGCCGCGGCCAGCGCATCGTGCGGGGGCGGGTTTCCGCCCCCGCTTGTCTTCTCCGAGCTGCTGGAGCGTCCTTGACTGAAGCGCTACCGCTCCACCTGCGCGTCGTCCGAGCGATCGACGCCTTCACCGACGCGATCGGAACGTGCATCGCGTGGCTCAATGTCCCTCTCGTGTTCATCGTCTGCTTCGAAGTGGTTTCCCGTTATGCGTTCGAAACGCCGATGATCTGGTCATTCGATCTCACGTACATGCTGTATGGAACGATCTTCATGCTTGGCGCCGCGTATACCCTGCACAAGGGCGCCCACATCCGGACCGATTTCTTTTTCGACAAGTGGTCCATCCGTACGCGCGGCCTGATCGACGCGGTCGCTTACGTCCTCTTCTTCTTTCCCTCGCTCGTTCTGCTGCTGCTCGTGAGCGGCGGCGAAGGCTGGTACTCGTTCGGGATCGGTGAAACGTCCGAGCAGACGCCGTGGCGGCCGCTGCTCTGGCCCTTCAAGATGGTCGTGCCCCTGACGTGCCTGCTGCTCCTGATCCAGGGAATATCGGAGACGATCAAGAGCATCTACGCCGCGCGCACGGGCCTCGCGCTCGAGCACAAGGACAAGGTCGAAATATGAGCGGGCGGCGAGGGTGAGCCCCGACGCGCTGCTCGGCCTCGTCATGCTGATCGTCATGATCGGCGCGATCTTCATCGGCTTCCCGATCAGCTTCACCCTGCTGTTCCTCGCGCTCGCGTTCGGCTACCTGGGCCTGGGCGACGTCGTCTTGAGCCTCGCGTATCTCCAGACGATCGGACTGATGAAGGAGGAGCTTTTCGCGGCCGTCCCTCTTTTCATCTTCATGGGCTACATCACCGAACAAGCGGGCCTGATGGAACGCCTGTTTACCGCGTTCCGGCTGATCCTTGCGCCGGTGAGGGGCGCATTGTTTGCCGTCGTCATTCTCACGGCCGCCGTATTCGCCATGGCGACGGGCATCGTCGGCGCCGCGGTAACCGTGCTCGGCATCATGGCCTCGCCCATCATGATCAAGACGGGATACGACGCGAAGCTCTCGGCGGGCGCCATCACCGCGGGCGGCACGCTGGGCATTCTGATTCCGCCGTCGGTGATGCTGATCGTGATGGGACCGGTGCTCGGCGTATCGGTCGCGGAGCTCTACGCAGCCGCATTCGGCCCCGGCTTCCTGCTCGCGAGTATCTACCTCGTGTATCTTCTCGGCCGCGCTTTTCTCGATCCGCAGCTCGGACCGCCGGTGCCGCGCGTCGAGAGAGTGCATTCGGTTTCGACGCTCCTGCTCGAGGTCCTCAAGGGGGTCGTGCCGCTGCTTGGGTTATCGCGGCAACGCTCGGAAGCATTCTCGCCGGACTTGCGACGCCGACCGAGGCTTCGGCGATCGGCGCATTCGGTGCGATGCTGCTCGCAATCGCTTACGGAAAGCTGAGTTACGCCGGCCTGCGCCGGGCTGTCCGCTCGACGACCGCCACGACGAGCATGGTGATGTTTCTCGCCGTGACGTCGAATATCTTCGGCGCCGTCTTCGCTCGTCTTGGCACGGCGAACTGGATCACGACCTCGATGCTCGCACTCCCGCTACCGCCCCTGGCCATGCTGGTGCTCGTGATCCTGTTCATCTTTCTGCTGGGCTGGCCCTTCGAATGGCCAGCGATCGTGCTCGTTTTCCTGCCGATCTTCTATCCCGTCGTGGCAGCACTCGAGTTCGACATGATCTGGTTCGGCGCACTCGTGGCAGTAACGCTCCAGACGGCGTTTCTCTCTCCGCCGGTCGCGATGTCTGCGTATTATCTGAAGCAGGTGGTAAGAGAGTGGCCGCTCTCCACGATCTACAAGGGCATGTTCCAGTTCATGGTGCTCCAGTGCCTCGCGATGGGTCTGCTCGTCGCATTTCCGCAGATCGCGACGTATCTTCCCGACCAACTGCGTGCCGCGCTGGCCGCAGAGACAAGCGAGCCGGTCGATGACAGCGGCAATCGCCTCGAAGAAGATCCGCTGAAAATGCCGCCTCAGCAGTAAGAGCTCGCCGCGGGACAGCGGCGCGCTACTCCGCCGATATGCGTAACGCCGCCGCGGCCGCCCAGGGCGCGAATACCGCGGACAAGACCAGCAGCGCGGCAAGAAGGAGAAAATGGCCCTCCGCATTCATGCCCGCGGAGGCCATGTCCACGGCACCCGTGCCCAGGATCAGCACCGGCACGTACAGCGGCAGCACCAGAAGCGACAATAAGACGCCCGCCGAGCGCAGTCCCAATGTGAGGGCAGCTCCGATCGCGCCGATGAATCCGAGCACCGGGGTGCCGAAGAGCAGCGTGAGCGGCAGCGTCGCGAGCGACACGTTGTCGACGTTGTACTGGAGCGCCAGCACCGGACTCAACAATACGAGCGGCAGGCCCGACACGAGCCAGTGCGCCGCCACTTTGGCCACCACGATCGCGCCGAGCGGCGCAGCGCCCAGAAGCATCTGCTCCAGCGTGCCGTCCGCATGATCGGAGGCGAACATGCGAGGCAGTGAAAGCATCGACGCGAGCAGCGCGGCAACCCAGATGACGCCCGGAGCGATCGTTCGGAGAAGCTGCGGCTCGGGACCGACCCCGAGCGGGAAAAGCGCCACGACGATGATGAAGAACGCGAGCGCCGTCAGCACATCCGCGGGCCGCCGCATCGCGAGCAGCAGATCGCGATGGATTGCAATTCGCAGCGTTCTCAGCATGCGTCCAGATCCAGGCGACGCTGCACCGGCGCTTCGATCGAGACATCCTGATGGCTCGTGAGGATCGCTGCGCCTCCTGCGGACACGTGTTCACCCACGAGCCGCTGCATGAACTGCACCGCACGCACATCCAGTGCCGTGAATGGCTCGTCGAGCACCCACAAGGGCGTGGCCCTGCTCATGATGAGTCGCGCAAGGGCCACCCGACGGCGCTGGCCCTGCGACAGCACGCGCACGGGCAGCGCGGCGCAATGGGCAAGATCTAATGCATCCAGCGCAGCGCGAGCGGACTCCCGATGGCCGGGAGGCCCGCCAGCGCCGCTCCCATCGCAAGGTTCTCGACCGCTGTGAGATCGTCCTTGAGCGCGTTCATGTGACCGACGTAGACGAGGTCTCGCCAGTACTCCTCGCGCAGCGTGCGGATGTTCTCGCCCTGCCAGCGCACTTCGCCATGAGCGGGCAGCATCAGACCGCAGATGATGCGCAGCAAGCTGGTCTTGCCCGTGCCGTTCGCCCCGCCGACCCGCAAGAGCGTCGCCTTTTTCGAGCGTGAAATCGATCGCAGAAAAGAGCGTGCGCTCTCCGCGCACACAACTGACTTCCTCTCAGTTCAAGCATCCGGTGGCTCGATGGCAAAGGTCGCATTATGCATAATTGCGCATGACTCTCGACACGGAAGTGATCGTCATCGGTGCCGGTGTATCAGGCCTCACGACGGCGTTCCTGCTCGCGCAAGGTGGTGTGCACGTAGAGATAGTCGAGGCGAGTCCGCACGCTGGCGGCGTCATCACCACGGAAAAGCACGATGGCATCCTCTACGAGCGCGGACCGAACAGCGCCCTCGACACCGATCCGTGCATCGGAGCGTTGTTCGAGGCCCTCGGCATCGCGGACGAGCGCATCGAGACGCGAGCGGCGGCCGCAACCCGCTATGTCGCGAAAGCCGGGCGCCTCATGCCGCTTCCGATGTCGCCCGCTACATTTCTGCGCACGCGGCTGTTTACCCTTCGCGGAAAGCTCGGACTGGCACGAGAACCCTTCGTAGCCCCGGCAGCGCCTGAGGCCGACGAGTCCGTGACGCAGTTCGTCACCCGCCGGCTCGGAAAGGAGTTCCTCGATTACGCGGTCGAGCCGTTCGTGGCGGGCGTTTACGCGGGCAATCCGGACGAGCTTTCGGTGAACGCGGCTTTTCCCAAACTCCACGGACTCGAGCAGCGCTATGGGAGCCTCATCAAAGGTCAGATCAAAGGCGCGCGTGAACGTGCTCACCGTGCCGGGAAAGTAAGGAACGTCGCACGAAGCTTCTCGTTCCGTGGCGGCATGCAGACGCTGACCGACGCGCTCGCGCGCGCATTGAACCCCATTCGCACCGCTGCGAGGGCTTCGAGAATCGAACACCGCAGTGACGGTGCTTTCCTGGTCGAGGTGAACAACCAGGCAGGCTCGGCCCGGATCGCTGCCCGGTGCATCGTGCTCGCCGTGCCCGCCGACGCGGCCGCTCACCTCTTGCGGGAGCACGTGCCGGACGCTGCGCAGGCGCTGGAAGGGATTGTTTATGCACCTGTGGCATCCGTGGCCTGCGCTTACGCGCGCCGGGATGTCGCTCACGCTCTCGACGGCTTCGGCTTTCTGTTACCGCGCGTCGAAGACGGCCGCATACTCGGAGCGCTTTTCTCATCGAGCATGTTCGAAGGTCGCGCAGCCGACGGTAGCGTTCTGGTCACGGCCTTCGTCGGCGGTCGCCGCCAGCCTCACCTCGCGCTCGAGAACGAGGCGACCATCGCGGGCGTCGTGCATGAGGAACTCGCCCGTTTTCTCGGGGCGCGCAATCCCGGCCTCACCGCGATGACGCGATGGCCGCGAGCGATTCCCCAATACACATTGGGCCACCAGCGGCGGATGCGTCACGCGGAAGCAGCCGAACGCGATCTGCCGGGGCTATTCCTTTGCGCTTCCTACCGCGGCGGGGTTTCTGTAGGCGACTGTATCAAGTCCGCGCACGAGACCGCCGGTCGCGTCGGCGCCTATCTGCGGAGCCGCTCGCCTGCACAGTAATCCGCAGGTGCGCACAGGAATTTTGTGCACCCTTGCTTCAAGCGGATTCTCCCTCTTGTAAGCCCTTATTGGCTGCTTCGAACTGCACAAAAAAAAGTACTTCAGACGGCCGTCGGTATGCTCCCGCAATCCGGGCGCGCGATCCTAAGCCTTTGAAGAGACATCCTATTTATCATTCCAACGCGGTGTTTGGTGTCCTGGCATAGACCTCGCTAAAGAACACGTCGACAGCAAAAAACTCGTGAGAACACACATGAACGCCAAAACCAACATTCTGGTCGTCGATGACGAGGAAATCGTTCGCCGGGCTCACACGCGGACGCTCGCAGGCAGCCGCTGCGAGGTGCGCGAAGTGCTGAACGGAGAAGAGGCGCTCAGTGCGATGGAAGAACAGCCCTTCGACGTCGTGCTGCTCGATCTGCGCATGCCGGGCATGGATGGCATGACTGTCCTCAGGACGATGAAGCAGCGGTGGCCCGAGTCGGAAGTGATCATCATCACGGGCTATCCGAGCGTAGAGACCGCAAAGGAAGCGATCCGCCTCGGCGCCTACGATTACCTCGCGAAACCCGTCCCGCCCACGGAAGTGATCGAAGCGGCCAACGGCGCGATGAACCGCAAACGCTGGACGGTGCACCGCGACCCGTCCGCTCGCTCCAACCAGTCCCTCGGTGCGCGCACGTAGTCGCGACGCCGATCACAAAACCGAAAAGGAGAGTGTCATGACAACGTTACGCAAGGTTCTGGTGGTCGACGACGATCCTGTGGTCACCAGGAGCTTCGACCGCGTGCTTTCGAGCAAGGGCTACGCCGTGGTCACGGCGCGCAACGGCGAGGAAGCGCTCAACAAGATCGCGACGGAGGATTACGACGTCGTGTATACCGACATCCGGATGCCCGGTATGGATGGAATCGAAGTCGCCGAGCACATCAAGGGCCGCAGGCCCTGGCTGCCGGTCGTGATCGTGACCGGCTACGGCACGGCTGACAACGAAGCCCGAGCGAAGGCCGTCGGTGTGCGGGCGCTGCTGCACAAGCCGCTTTCGCCCGCGATGATCGAGAGCAGCGCCCACGATGCACTCACGGAGCAACGCGTTCGCGAGACGCCGGCACTGCTCGAGCCCGCGCCCGGTGCGGCTGTCGAGCGAACCGCCCGCGCGAGCGGCTGGAAGACCGTCGCCGCGATACTCGGCGCCCCGTTCATCGCGCTGGCGTTCGTCGTCGCGTTCCCGTTCATCGGGCTCGGCGCGCTGCTCAAACACGCCGGCGAGGCGGTGTTCGAACGGCGTGGACGCATCGCCGCGTTCGTAAAGAACGTGACGCTGTTCTTTGCCGGACCGGTCATCGGATTGCTCTACGCCGCGATGTTCCCGCTGATCGGTTTGGGCATGCTGGCCTGGGCGGGTCTCAAGTCGCTCGGCGTGAGCGGCCAGGCGGTGAAAGCGGCGCTCAAGAGCGCTGCAATGATCGTCGGCGCGCCCCTCCTCGGGCTCCTCTACGTGGTCGCGCTCCCGTTCGTGGCGATCGGCCTTCTGTGCTGGATCGGCGGCAAGCATTTGTTCGCGGGCAGATAAGGCAGCTCAGGCGCATGTTGATTCAAATCAACATGCGCCTGCCAGTATCGGCGTAGTTTTGACCCCGTAGCCAGACCCTTTGCATCAACCCAGCGGGCCCCCATCGGGGCCCGACCATCGGGAGCGACCATGAATGCCGTCGCCCGTCAGACGGAAACTTCAGACGGATCTGATTTTCCCGCAGATTTCTTCAAGAGCGGCAATCCCGCTCGAGGCCTCGCACGTCTCACACTGCTGCGACGCCCCTGAATTCCAATGAAGCGTGCACATTCGAAGGCGGGGACATGTGATGCCGGCTCGCTCGAGCTGACCTGCGACAGTCACGCCATGGCGCCTCACCCGATCAGCAGCATGCGCCCCTTCCATTCCGGGCCGAATAAAAGCCGAGCATTCGACGGAGGCATTACATGGTTTTCCTGATAGTGGTCGTTACAGTCATCGTTTTCATCATCGTCGACTTCGCGCTGCGCATCTTCTTCGAGAAGCGGCGCGAACTGAAGGTGCGAAAGGAGCGCGAGGCAGCGCTCGATATCGGCCTGAAGCTCGATGTCTCCGAGGAAGCCCGGACGTTGAAGCGCGTCGAAGTCAAGAATCCGAAGGCGCGCATTCTGGCGGTGGACGACGAATCCATCATCCTCGACAGCTTCAGGAAGATCCTCGTCGTCGCCGGCTTCAGCATCGATACGGTGCAGAAGGGACAGGAGGCCCTCGGGCTCATTCTCAAGAACGACTACGACTTCGTTTTCACCGATCTGAAAATGCCCGAGATGGACGGGCTCGAAGTCACCAAGGCCGTGAAGCATCTGCGCCCCGACATCGACGTTATCGTGATCACGGGCTATGCGTCGATCGAAACCGCGGTCGAGACGATGAAGTTTGGCGCCATGGATTACGTCCAGAAGCCTTTTACCGAAGACGAGCTGATCACGTTCTTCAACAAGTGTCTGATCAAACGCAACGACCGGCTGGAGCGGCAGATGAAGCCCACCGTGCGTTTGCTTTCACCCACGACGAAGGAATCCGACTCGCCGCGCGAGTTCAACGTGCCTGCCGGCATCTTCGTTTCGCCGAACCACACGTGGGTCAATATCGAGATGAACGGCACGGCGCGCGTCGGGCTGGACGACTTCGCCCGGAAGACGATCGGCAGGATCGACCGTGTGGAGCTGCCGGCGATAGGCAAGAATGTCAGGAAAGGCGAACCGCTCTTTTCCATTCAGCACAACTCCCAGACGGTCGACATCGCCTCCCCGATCAGCGGCCGCGTCACTCACGTGAACAGCGAGCACCTCGAGCATCCGGAATGGATTGCATCCAAGCCGTTCGAGCTGAGCTGGATGTGCTGTATCGACCCGTCGAACATTCCCGAAGAACTGCATGCCATGCGGATCGGTGCCGAATCGATCAACTGGTACAAGGAAGAGATCAGCAAGTACCACAACATCGTGAAGGCCATGGAAAGTCGGCGGCTCGACGCGTCGGCCCCGGGCGTCGGCGGTGAACAGACGACGTCACAAGCGGACGATCGTCTGGCGCAGGAGTTCTCGAAGGCGTTCCTCGCCCGCACGAGCACGCCGGGCTTATAGGAAATTCAAGAGGCAATCATGACCAGCAAGCTCCTCGCCGCGGCGTTGTTGCTTCTCGCCCTCGGCGCATGTTCGCTCGCGAACAGCGATGAAACGAAGTCCGGCGCGCCCGCCGCCGCGGTCGAGTCCCCCGCCGAGGTCCGCCCACCGCAGGGTCGCGCCTCCGGATCGGAAGCGGGCGGTATCCCGTCGCAGATCCGTTTCGCATCCTCGGTAGGGGAAGTTGTTTTCCAGCACGAGATGCACTTCAAGGATCGAGGAATCGCCTGCACGCAGTGTCACCATCAGATCAACGCGAAGACGCTGAAAACGCCTCACCCTGATTATCTTAAGTCGTCCGCGGTGAACTGCCAGGTCTGCCACAAAGACACCGAGCGTACGGTCTATTCATGCACGGAGTGCCACGACGCGAAGCGACGGGACATTGCGGACGAAACGCTGAGCGCGAAAGTCGTGATTCACAAGCAATGTCAGACGTGCCATAGCGTAGGTACCGGCAAGGACTCGAGCAACGCTTGCCTGCTGTGTCACTCGCCGAAGAAATCCTGAATTGAAGCATCGAGGTAGCACTCAGTGCATAGGAATCGAACAACGATCGTCCGTTCGTGCGGCAGTATCGGTGGGTCGCCTGAAGAGCCCCGGCACGCGTGCCTTGTCCGTATGAAGGCGCCCCTCCTCTCCCGGCCCCAGCTGTCCTAGGCAGCGCCTCCGGCACATACGATACGGCGCGCGACAGACGCCAGGAAACATCCAGGAGATATCATGGATAGAAGGACCTTCCTCAAGACCTCGGCTTCGGCGGTGATCCCCCTTCTGCCCGCAAACACGGCGCGGGCCACACAGCCGAAGGAGACTAAAGAGTTCGTCGGGGTCCTCGTCGACACCACCCGATGCATCGGCTGTCGATCCTGTGAGGTTGCGTGCTCTCAGGCCCAGGGCAACTTCGTGCCCGACATCGCGAACGACAACGCTCTCGAGAAGGTTCGGGATACCACCGAGAAGCAATACACCGTCGTCAATCGTTTCAAGACGGACAAGGGAGAGGTCTTCGTCAAGAAACAGTGCATGCACTGCTGGCAACCTGCTTGTGCGGCGGCTTGTCTCGTCAACGCGATGGTGAAAACGAAGGAAGGCCCTGTAACGTGGGACGGCGACAAGTGCATGGGCTGCAGGTACTGCATGGTCTCCTGCCCTTTCGACATCCCGAAGGCCGAATACCACTCCACTAACCCGCGAATAATGAAATGTACGATGTGCTATGAGCGACTGCAGGAAGGAAAGAAACCCGCCTGCGTGGAGGCGTGCCCGACCGACACGCTCATGTTCGGCCCGAAACGGGATCTGATGGAGGTCGCGCGCCATCGCGTATACACCCATCCGGACAAGTACGTTCACCAGATCTACGGAGAGAACGAAGTGGGTGGGACCGGCTGGTTGTATCTTTCGGCCGTGCCATTCGAACAGATCGGCTTCAGAACAGACCTCGGCACCACACCGTATCCGGAGTTCACGAGAGCGTTCCTGATCTCCGTGCCGCTTATCGAATTCGGCGTGCCGGCCTTCCTGTTGACACTGAACATGCTGACCGACAGGAAGAATGAGGTGCGGGAGAAGCAGCAGTGGATGAACCCCGGAGCGGATCATGAGTAACGCGGCAGTGACCACGACCACCGTATCTGGCGAGCTGGTCAGATTCCTGAAGTTCTTCCTGCAGGAACTCAAGCCGAGGGGCAAGTGGCTGACGCCGTTCAACGTCATCTCCATCCCCACCATCATCCTCGGCATCATCATCGTCTACTTCCGGTTCACGGAAGGACTTGGCGCCGTCACGAACCTCTCGCAGCAGTTTGCCTGGGGATTCTGGATCGGGTTCGATGTCATCACCGGTGTCGCACTGGCGGGCGGGGCGTACGTCATCTGTTTCGTCGTGATCGTGATGAGGATCGAGAAGTATCACTCGATCCTGAGGGTCACGGTGCTGAACGGGTTCCTGGCTTACGTCTTCTATTCGGGCGCGTTGCTTCTGGACCTCGGCCGCCCGTGGCACATCATCAATCCGCTGATTGGCAACTCGTTCGGCTACAACTCCGTGATGTTCCTGGTGGCGTGGCACTTCTTCGTCTACACCTGTGCCCTCTTCCTGGAGTTCTCGCCGGCGGTCGCTGAGTGGGCAAAGCTCGAGAAACTGCGGAAGATCCTGAAGAGCCTCACGCTCATCACCGTGATACTGGGCTTCACGATCTCGATGCTGCATCAGTCGGGGCTGGGCGCCCTGTTCCTCATGGCCAAGCCGAAGATCCATCCGCTCTGGTACAGCGAGTATCTGCCGCTGCTCTTCTTCACGTCGAGCATCTTCGCCGGCCTCGCGATGATCATTTTCGAAGGCTCGATCAGTCACAAGGTCTTCAAGAATCTCATCGGGGAGAAAACGCACCACGCGCATGACGAAATCATTCTGGGCCTCGCCAAAGGCGCGGCGATCACGATGTTCGTTTATTACTTCTTCCAGGCGTTCATCTTCGTGGAAGCGGAGCGCTGGGAGGTGTTCAAGGGTTTCTGGGCCTGGTGGTACTTCGTCGAGATCATCGGCTTCGTGCTCGTCCCCTGTTTCATGTTCGCTTATGCCGTGCGACACAAGCGCCTCGGGCTGATCAAGGTGGCGGCCATCGTCACGGTCCTGGGCGTCATTCTCAACAGGCTCAACATAACACTCATCGCTTTCAACTGGTATGCCGTCGATCGCTACTATCCCTCATGGCAGGAGATCGTGGTGACCCTGATGGTCGTCTTCATCGAGGTGTGGGTGTTCAGATGGATCGTTACTCGCATGCCTGTTTTCAGCAGGGAGTAAGCGACAGGAGCGCATGATGGAATACTACAGCTATGTGAACATATTCGAGCAGAAGGGGGTCGCCTACATTCTGCTCCTGTCGTTCCTGGTCCTGGCCGTATTGTTGGTCAGGTACATCTCGGGCACGTCCGAGAAGGATAGGTCCTCTGAAGACCGGACCGACTGATCGCAAGACAGCCCTTCACTGATTGCATGCATGGGTTCGGTCGCGCGTGCTGTGCGCGGTCCGGCGATCGCGCACCGATGTGGTCTTGAATAATGCCCCAGCCAGCGCGTGCCGCGGAACCTTCGCATTGAAGGAAGGTTGGCGGCCCATGCCGGGGGGACAACGCAGTCGCTTTCGAGAATTCCGATGAGACTGGATGAAATCTTCACGAGAATCGGCCTGAAGCTGGTGGTTGCGGTCGGCCTCGTCACGATCGCCATCGTCGGCGTATTTGCCTACTTCAGCATCAGCGCGCAAAGCGATGCGCTTCTGTCCCAGGCCGGCCTGCATGCGAACAAGCTGAGCGAAGCAATCAAGAACAGCACGCTGACGAGCATGCTGGAAAACAAGCGCGAAGAAGTTCATGCGATCATCGACACGGTCTCGCATGAGCCGAGCATCATGGAGATCCGGATCCTCAACAAGGAAGGCGTCGTAACGTTCTCTTCCCGCAAGGACCTGATCGGCCGAATGGTCGACAAGCGCGCGGAAAGTTGTTACGCCTGCCACACGGAAAACCAGCCGCTGCAAAAGCTTTCGATCAACGAAAGGATGCGCATCTACACGATAGGTTCCGATTCATCCCGCATACTGGGCGTGATCAATCCCATCTACAACAGGCCTTCATGCTACGAAGCCGCGTGCCACGCGCACACGAAAGAGCAGACGGTGCTGGGCGTTCTCGATATCAAGATGGATCTCACGGACGTGGATCGCCAGATCGAGGACAGCAAATCGAGGTTGATCGTCTTCGCCGTCATCGCCATCATCGCGTTGAGCCTCTCGATCGCCTATTTCGTCGGAAGATGGATCGGGAGGCCGGTGAGCGAGCTCGTCAAGGCCACGGACCATGTGAGCTCGGGCAATTTCGGTTACACCATAGAGCGCCTGGGCAAGGACGAACTCGGCGTGCTTGCCAGGTCGTTCAACAAGATGACGAAGAGCCTCGCCGAAGCGCGGCAGCAGCTCGTCCAGTCCGACAAGATGGCCTCCCTCGGTAGGCTCGCCGCGGGCGTTGCTCACGAGATCAACAATCCGTTGACCGCGGTGTTGACCTACAGCAGTTTCCTTCTGAAGCGGACGACGGACCGTCCGGAAGTCCAGGAAGATCTCGGCGTGATCGTTCGGGAGACGATACGCAGCAGGGAGATCGTGAAGAGCCTGCTCGATTTCGCGCGTCCCTCGGTTCCGAACAAACAGAACGTAGACATCACGAGAATCGTCAGGAGCGCCCTGGAAGTCGTCGGGAGCCAACTCGCTCTCAAACAAATAAAGCTGGAAGCGCACCTCGACTCCGACCTGCCACAGGTGACTGTCGACTCGAATCAGATTCAGCAGGTCTTCATAAACCTGCTGGTGAACGCAAGCGACGCGATCGGGGACGATGGCGGGAAGATATCGATCAACCTGACGACACTGTCGCTCTCGCCGTATGGATTGGCGCAGATAAAGTCGGCCGTTTGCCCGAAGCGCCACAACCTGATGGACGACGACTGCAAGATAAACGGGATGCCGACTGTAAGAGTGAAGCTTGCTTCGAAACGACACACCGGCATCGCGAACCTCGATCCGGTCTACGGCAGGCACAGACACCAGTACCAGCCTTGACGTCGACAATCGCAAGGACCTGGACGTCATCTGTCCGCAATGCGACGTATCGCTGATGGAGAGAGACTCCGCGTGCCCGAAATGCGCGTCGCCCGTCTACGCCTTCGAAGTGCCCCCGCATGGCAGATACGGGGGCTGCACGAACCCGCAGTGTGACTGGCAGCGCTGGCCCGCAATGGACCAGGCAGGGGCCAAGGATTACATCCAGGCGAAGATAAGCGATACAGGCCGAGGCATTCCGCCCGAAGAGCTATCGAGGATCTTCGAGCCCTTCTATACGACGAAAGGCAAGCACGGCACCGGCCTCGGGCTCGCGGTTACGTGGCGGATCATCGACAACCACGACGGAACCATCAACGTGGAAAGCGAACTCGGGAGAGGGACGACTTTCACGGTCCACCTGCCCGTTCAGGCGTGATCCAGAGCACGCGAACGACAGAGACTCCCGTACGAACAGCATACGCGGTGACTGACGCGCCGCCCCTCGCACCGCGCGCTCATACATTCCTGGATGGATGCCGTCGAGACCCGACGGCCAACTGGTCCGCCGAAGGGAAAGCATGCATACTTCGGCGTCGAGCGCACCTCGGTTGGCGACTCAAGGCTCGTCGGGTCGTTCCCGCATGGATTCCGAGAGCGAAGCGGCATCGGCAGGGTGCCATCACCGCTTTGGAATCGGCTGGAGACATGCTGTCTAATTCGCGCTCGTGTTACTGGTGTCGTTTGCAGAACGGACGAAGAGACGTGAAATGACGATCTGCCGGAGCGAACTCGAAGCAAGTGCACAGAACGCTCGCACAGACCGCATAAGCGGATGGCTGACGATTGCTATCGTGATGGCCGTTCTCGCGATGTCGACGCCGAACGCGAGGGCGGCCGCCGCCTCTTTGTCCAAAGACGACCAGCAATGCCTCGCCTGCCACTCGATGAAGGGCATGGAGCGAAAGCTGCCGAGCGGAGAGACGATCTCGCTCCATGTCGATCCCGGTGTCTTCGGACGATCGTCTCACGGCATGCTCGGTTGTTCCGTGTGCCACTCCGACATGACCTCTCAAAATCACCCGCCGGCAAAAAACCGGTTTTCCAGCGGGCGCGAGGCGTCGCTCGCCAGGGTCAACGTCTGCCGGTCTTGCCACGCAAACATCTTCGAACAGTACGAGGGCGGTATCCATGCCGCGCTGCGCGCCGGCAATCCGGCTGCTCCGCTGTGCACGACCTGTCATAGTCCTCATTCGACCACAGCGAAGACGTCCTTCGACCTGGCGACGGGCACCCCGTGCAGCATGTGCCACTATCCCGTGTTCGAAGCGTACGCGGACAGCGTCCATGGCGAAGCGCGCAGGAAGGGCCGGCTTGAAGCCCCCGCCTGCACCACGTGCCACGGCGCACACGACGTCAAGGCCGCGTCCGGCCAGGACAGGCTCAAGAACACGTGCTTCGGATGCCATTCCGGCGCCCTGTCGGCTCACCAGAAATGGCTCCCGAACGCGGAGCGACATCTCCAGACGATCTCGTGCTCGGCCTGTCACACACCGGGGGCGACGCGCAAGGTTGACCTGAGGCTTTACGACAAAAGCGGAGGGGAACGCATCACCGAGAAGGAGGGGGTGCCTGAGTTCGAGAAGCTCGCCCGCGGACTCGATGCCACGGGCAAAGGTCTCGACGCGAGCGAACTGCAGCGCTTACTTCAGCAGCTCAGCAACGACGGAGGCCGGGGGGACGTAATACTGCGCGGCCGGCTGGAGGTCGACAACGGTGTTCAGATCCATCAGCTCGCCGCAAAGAGCCGCGCCTCCGGCCAATGCGAAGAATGCCACCGTGCAGGCTCGGCACCCTTCGAGAAGGTCACGATTTCGGTGTCCGATGCCTCGGGCAGGCCATTACGATACGACGCCGACAAAGAGGTTCTGACTTCCGTCGTCTCGGTGGATGCCGTCAGGGGCTTCTATGTCATTGGCGGCACCCGCATCCTGCTGCTGGATGTGATTATCGCTATCGCGTTAGTGGCTGGCATCGGCGGGCCCATCGCTCACCTGACGTTGAGCTGGCTGTTTCGCAGGTATGCAAAAAGAATCGGCGGACGGGAGGATTCCTGAGCACGTCAGCCGATCGAACCGGCCCGGTTTCTTGGCACTTGGGGCCGTTATCCGTGACCTGAAAGAAAGGCAGCATCCGCAATGGCAAGGCTTTACGTTCACCCCCTTCCTGTCCGGATCTGGCACTGGCTCAACGCATTCGGCTTCATCCTGATGATCATCACGGGTTTCCAGATCCGCTATGTCGGTTTGCTGGACTGGATGTCGTTCCGCACGGCGGTCGTGCTGCACAACTGGATCGGTTTCGTGCTCATCGCGAACTTCTTCGTGTGGTTAGTGTTCTATTTGTTCTCCGACAAGATCAAGGTCTACCACCCCGATCTGAGCCCGACAAGACACTTTCTGGCGAGTGTCCGACAGATGCGCTTTTACGGCTACGGTATCTTCAAAGGCGAACCCAACCCGCATTCGATCAGCGTCTATCAGAAGTTCAACGCAATGCAGAGCATGGCCTATCAGGTGATGATGCTGATGTTGGTTCCGCTCCAGTTCTACACAGGCGTGCTGCTGTGGGACGTGGAGCGCTTCTCGGGCATGATCGACGTGCTCGGCGGCGTGCGAGTCGTTGCGACGGCGCATGTGCTCATTTTTGCGTTCTTCTGCGGATTCATCTTCATCCACCCCTACCTCGCGAGTCTCGGGCACACGCGAAGCGCCCACTTCAAGGCGATGATCACGGGCTACGAGGACATCGAGGAAGAACACGGGAAGACCTGAAGCTCTGACTTCGACAGAAGAATCGGAGGACGAGCCGCACTCTTCAGAGCGGCTGCCGGATGCTCATTCGCTCGACTCGTCCTCGCCTTCCTTTTCCGCCTCGCGAAGCCGGACGCCATGCTTTTTCATGAGGGCCTGAAAATTGGCACGCAGCATGCCCGTTGACTCGGCGCTGCGCGTCACGTTCCAGCCGTTTCGCTTCAACGCCTCGAGCACGAATGCTTTTTCGATGTGCTCGACCGACTTCTCGCGCGCTTCCTTCTTCACGCGCTTGAGCTCCTCTCCGGTTTTCGGCACGTCGAACTCAGGCGACGCATCCGCGTCCAGGAGGCTCACGAGATGCGCCTTGCGGATCACCTTGTCGTTGGTGAGAAGAACCGCCCGATGCATGGTGTTCTCGAGCTCCCGCACGTTACCCGGCCACCCATAATTCAACAGCACGTTCAGGGCGCTTTCCGAGATCTCGTCGACTTTCTTGCCAAGCTCTTCGGCATACTCCCTCAGAAAATGAAACGCGAGCGCCGGTATGTCCTCTCGACGCTCCCGCAGCGCTGGCGATTCGATCGGGAACACATTGATGCGATAGTAGAGATCGTCGCGGAACGTGCCCTGCGTGATTATCGCTTTCAGATCCTTGTTGGTCGCAGCGATGAGCCTGAAGTTGGCTGTTTGCGTGCGGGTGTCTCCCACGGCGCGAAATTCGCGCTCCTGGATCACACGCAGCAGTTTGGCTTGAGTAGAGAGTCCAATGTTGCCGATCTCGTCGAGAAACAGCGTGCCGCCATCCGCCACCTCGAACATGCCGCGCTTGTTTGCGACCGCACCCGTGAACGAGCCTTTGACATGCCCGAACAGCTCGCTTTCGAGCAGGTTTTCCGAGAGCGCATTGCAGTCGACTGCCACGAACGCCTTGTCGCGCCGCAGGCTGTTGTGATGGATCGCGCGAGCGATCAGCTCCTTGCCCGTGCCGCTTTCGCCCGTAACGAGCACGGTCGTGTTGGTCGCGGCGCACTGCGAGATGAGCCGGTAAACCTGCTGCATTCGCGGGCTCGCTCCGATGATGTTGTCGAGCCGATACTTCGCACTCACCTGGCCCTTCAGGCTGCGGTTTTCCTCGAGCAGCCGCCTGCGCTCGAGCGCACGCGCGACGGAGACGCGGAGCTCGTCCGGCTCGAACGGCTTTGAAATGTAATCGAAGGCACCGAGTTTCATGCATCGCACGGCCGTGTCGATTTCGGCAAGCCCGGTGAACATGATCACTTCCATTTCCGGGTGCGATTCCTTTACTCGCTGCAGCACTTCGATCCCGTCGACTCCGGGCATCATGATGTCCAATATCACGACATCGTAGCGCTCGTTCTCGATGCTTTTCAGGGCCTGCGCGCCGTCTCTTGCCGTATCCAGTTCGTAGTCCAGGCCGGAGAGTACGCGCAGCGCGCTGCGCACAACGATCTCTTCGTCGTCGACAATGAGTATCCGGGCCGTCATGCCGCCGCCCCCTCAGGTGCATCCGGGTCGCGTTCGGCTTGCAGCGGCTGAACCGGCAGGTAAATGTGAAAAGTCGACCCCGCACCGACCACGCTTTCGACTTTGATCGTGCCACCGTGTGCCTTGACGATACCATGGCTCACGGAGAGACCGAGGCCTGTTCCCTTGCCTACCTCCTTCGAGGTAAAGAAAGGATCGAAGATGCGCTGCAGGTCCCTCTCCGGAATTCCGCAGCCGGTGTCGACGACGGTGATCTCGACCATTGGCACCGCCGCGGCACCAGGCTCCGGCGCGATCGGCGTCGAACACGCACCCGTGCGCACGCTGATAGTGCCACCCGCTTCGGTGGCTTGCTGCGCGTTGACGAGCACGTTCATGACCACCTGCTTGATCTGGTTCTCGTCGATCCATACCTGGGGCAGGTCTCGCGCAAGCTCCATCGCGATGGTGGTGTCGTTCAGGTGCGCCGGGCGCTCGATGAAACGCGCGGTCTCCTCGATCATTTTGTTCAGATCGGTGAACTTCTTCTCGGGCGACTTCTGCCGCGCAAAATCGAGGAGTCTGCGAATGATGCTCGCGCAACGCTTGGTCTCCCGGATCACGAGGTCCATATCCTCGGCGTCGGGACTTCCCGGCGGCAATTTATCGCGGACCAGATACGAGAACGTCAGAACACCGGTGAGCGGGTTATTCAACTCGTGCGCGATGCCGGACGCGAGCAGACCGACAGCAGCGAGCTTCTCTCGTTGCATCGACTCCGCTTCCACCGCCCTCAATTGGCGTGTTCGTTCGTCGACCTTCTGCTCGAGCGTGCGGGCAGACTCGCGCAGCTTGTTCTGCGTGTCGCGCAGTGCAGCGGTCATGGCATTGAAGGATCCGGCAAGCTGACCGAACTCGTCGACGCTGCGCACCGGAATGGGGTCATCGAGGTTCCCCGCCGCGAGCTTCTTCGCACCTGTCTCAAGGTCGCGAAGCGGCAAGTAGACGAGCCGGTGAACGAGCAGCCCGACACAAAGCGACGCGATCAGCACGAAGCCGAGAGAATAGCCGGCGATGCGCGCGGCGCTGGAACGAATCGTCGTGTCGATCTCTTCGAGAGGATAGACGATGTCCACGACGCCGAGCACCGACTGGTGTGGCAGATGGACATGGCATGCGGCGTTGTAGCACGAGGGCTCGTTGCGTATCACCTGCATCGTTCCGAGCATGCGTTCACCGTCCGCATTCGAGAAAATGCGGGCGCGATCGTTGTTGCCGATGCCTTGACGGGGCGCATCGCTCTGATGACATGAAAGACACCCTTCTGCACGGCGGTCGACGAAACTGCCGACTTCCGGGGCATGCGTGGAATCGACGATGATCCCTTCCTTGCTGATGATGCGTATGCGACTGATGGCTTTATCGGCGGCGATGTCTTCGATCATCTTGTGCACGTACTCGAGCCGGTTCTCCAGCATGGCGAAGCGCGTGCTGCGAATGATCACTTCGGAGAGCTGGTTCAGCTGGTCGACCGCTGCGCCGAGGAGCTCGTCGCGCTCGTGACGGACCACCAGCACGGTGAACAACACCAGCGCGGCCGTAAGGCACACCGCGAGGTAGAGCGCGACCTTAGCCTTTAGGGTGCGTGTGACCATCCTGTCTCGAAAGCGCCTCGACCATTACGCTACGCCCCACTCAGGCTGCGGATGAATCCGGCCATAACGAGGACCAGCAGCGTGAGACCGCAAGCGATCAGCACCAGGCCGAGGATGCGCGAACCTCGGGTCATACCCGGCGAGGGTGCATCGACAAGGTACTTCTGGAGTTCTCCCGAGCGGACGAGTCGCTCGTACTCCAACCCATGCTCGCGCCTGAATTCCTCGACCGGCGCGCTGCCGGTGAACATCACGATGTCGGGCGGCGGCAGCTTGTCTGGCCGGAAATGATTGTTGAAGAAATGGACGGTGAACAGGAACACTGCCGCCAGAAAGGCCTCTTCGCCGTGAATCAGCGTGGCAACGTTGAAGACCCATCCTGGCAGGACCGACGCAGTGGCGTTCGGGAACCACAGCATGAAGCCGCTTCCGCCGATGATCGCCATGCCCCAGAACACGGCCCAGTAATCGAATTTCTCCCAGTAAGTCCAACGATCGAATACGGGCCGGGGCCCCTTCCCGAAGAACCATCTGAACATCGCCATAGCCTGGTCGAGGTCCTTCCACGTCGGGACGAGTGAGGTAGGACCGAACCAGTCGTAACGTACTCGCGTTAGGGATGATGCGGAAGAAGAGCATATAGACCACATGGATAAAGAAAATGCTCAGCATTAGGACGGCGGCGACCCGATGGATGATTGCCGAATTGCGGGGCCCGCCCAACGCCGCCATGATCGCCTTCGCCCACAGGGTATCGGCGTAGAAAACGGCCATGCCGGTCAGCACCAGCGTCATCACACTGATCGCGAAGACAAGGTGTGCCAGGCGCCACATCGGAGCGAACCGTCTGATCTGCTTGCCGCGCGCGATCGGCAGTTCGGCGACGGCGACATGCGGCGCCGACTTCCCTTCGCGGCGATCCCGGTATTCGCGATAGAACCATAAGGCGGAGTGCGACCAGAAGAAGGCAAAGACGCCGATCAGCAACGCGATCATGAACTTCGACGTGATCCACATGTGGGGATAGCGGCCCAAGTCGTGCGTGTTCGCATGCGGCTGGAACGTGAGGAATCCCTCCGTCGCTCCAGCGTGGCACCTCTGGCAGGTTTGAAGTCGATTGTTCGGGTGCACCCTCGACATCGGGTCGCTCACGCGCTTGATCTCGTGGTTGGCGTGGCAATCGAAACATTTCGCGGTGTGACCATATCCGAGTGTCGTCACCTGCCCATGGTAGGTATCGGTATAGCTTTTCAGGTTCTCCTTATGGCAGTTGCCGCAGCGATCGACGATCGCCACTCGCTCCGATTCGCTGGTGGCAGACTGGACATAATGGCTCGTATGGCAACTTGCACAGGTCGCGCCCTTGTTGCCCTTCGCAACTTCCGCCGCATGGACGGAGGTCATGTACTGCTTGGCCGCGTCGCCGTGGCAATTGCCGCAATCGACCTTGCGCTGCACCCCCTCCTTATGCGGCACCTCGGTGATGTCCTGGTGGCAGGCCGTGCAAGGCATCGGCGCGTGCTTGCTCTTCGCGAAACGATCCGCCGCCACGTGGAGCGGTCGGGGCTTGCCGTCGGGGCCGGGCATGGCGAAACCCTCGTTGCCATGACACGATAGACAGCTCGCGTTGTCCAGGGGCTGCGGCGGCGGTCTGGGGCTCCGCCTCGCCGGCCAGCGACACACCGCTCGCGACACAGAGTAAAACCAGGAAGAACCGCAGCATTCCTGATGGCGTCATCCCATCACTCCCTCGATGCGTCTTGCGACGCTGTTTCTTATCCCCAGGGTCATCCTTGGAGGCACGGGACGAACTTTGACATAAACCAGCGGCATTACGCGACTCCAGTCGGGTTTTGGGCGTTGATGCAGATCAATGAACGAACGGGTATGCTTGCGTTTCAATGCAGTGAACGATGATTTGGCCGGGGATGTGCATATGGAAAGGATCCACGCAGACGTCGCAATCATCGGTGCCGGCGGCGCGGGACTGCGCGCGGCGATCACGCTTGCACAGGCCGATCCGGCGCTGCGTATCGCGCTCATCTCCAAGGTCTATCCCATGCGCAGCCACACCTGCGCGGCGGAGGGCGGCGCTGCTGCCGCCATCAAGCCCGACGACAGCCTCGAGCAGCACTTCAACGATACGGTAGGGGGCGGCGACTGGCTCTGCGACCAGGACGCGGTCGAATATTTCGTCAAGGAAGCGCCTCGGGAGCTGATTCAGCTCGAGCACTGGGGTGTCCGTGGAACCGTGAACCGGACGGCTCGGTGGCCGTGCGGCCTTTCGGCGGCATGAAGATCCGGCGCACCTGGTTCGCGGCCGACAAGTCCGGCTTTCACATTCTCCATACGCTGTTCCAGACGTCGCTCCAGTTCCCTTCGATCCAGCGCTACGACGAATACTATGCGACCGATCTGCTGGTTGAAAACGGGCGCTGCCACGGGCTCACAGCCATCGAGATGAGAAGCGGTCAACTGCGCTGTTTCGATGCCCGCGCGGTGATCGTCGCGACCGGCGGAGCAGGCCGCATGTTCCCGTTCACGACCAATGGAGCGATCAAGACGGGGGACGGTATGGCACTCGCCTATCGGGCAGGCGTGCCGCTGAAGGACATGGAGTTCGTCCAATACCACCCCACGGGCTTGCCGAATACCGGCATCCTCCTCACCGAAGCGTGCCGCGGCGAAGGCGGCGTGCTCTTGAACAAGCATGGACGCCGCTTCCTTCAGGACTACGGCATGGGGCCCGAAACGCCGCTCGGCCAGCCTCAACTGAAGACGATGGAGCTTGGCCCACGCGATCGCGTGAGCCAGGCGTTCTGGCAGGATGAACGCAAGGGCAACATGCTGGACACACAGTGGGGCCCGTGCATGCTGCTCGACATGCGTCACCTCGGCGAGAGAATCATCGACGAGCGCCTGCCTTTCGTCCGCGAGCTCTCCACGAGCTATCTCAACGTCGACCCGGTAACCCACGCGGTGCCGGTGCGTCCCGTCGTTCACTACATGATGGGCGGCATCCACACCGATTCGAAAGCGAAAACGCCGCTTCCGGGGCTGTATGCAGCCGGCGAGTGCGCGTGCGTGAGCATCAATGGCGCGAATCGTCTGGGGTCGAACTCTCTCGTGGAAATCCTGGTTTTCGGGCGCCTCGCCGCATTGGGCGCCATCGAGTATCTGCAATCGCGGGAAAGCGCTGGAGGACCTGCGCACGAGGCGCTCGCCTCGAGCGCCCAGTCACGTCTGCGTGAGCTCTTCAATCGGCCGCTGGGGAAAGTGACCGTGGCGGGATTGCGCCAGGAGATGATGGATACCATGGAAAAGCACGCGGGCATCTATCGCATGGGCGACGACCTTGCCGAAGGCACGAGAAAGCTCGCCGACATGCGCCGGCGCTACGGCCAGGTGGGGCTGCACGACAAGAGCAATGTCTACAATACCGATCTCATCCAGGTTCTGGAGCTCGGCTGCATGCTCGACTGTGCCGAGGCCGTGATGGTGGGTGCAGCGGGCCGGCGCGAATCCCGTGGCGCGCATCAGCGGCTCGACTACACGGAGCGCGATGACGCCAACTTCCTCAAGCACACGGTCGCCTACTATGGCGGCGAGCAACCGCCGCGACTCGATTATCTCGACGTTGTCATCACGAAGTCTCAGCCCGGCGTGCGCGATTACTCCGGAGCACATGCAGGAGCCTCTGTAGGACTCGCATCATGAGCGAACGCGCCGTCGACCTACACGTTCTGCGATACAACCCCGAGACCGGACAACGAGCCCCGCTGGCAGCAATACCTCCGTCCCGTACAACGAGGAATGGGTCGTGCTCGATGCGCTCAATCACGTCAAGGCGCATCTGGACCCGACACTCTCCTATCGCTGGTCATGTCACATGGCCGTTGTGGAAGCTGCGGGATGATGGTGAACGGCGAGCCCAAGCTCTCCTGCAAGGCCTTCCTGCGAGACCTGCCGGCGACAATCCGTGTCGAGCCCCTGGCCCATTTCCCGATCGAACGCGACCTCGTGACGGTCGTGGAGGATTTCATGGGCAAGCTCGCGCGCGTGAAACCGTATCTGATTCCGAAAGAGAAGAAGTCGGTGGAAGACGGCGAGTATCGGCAGACACCTGCGGAGCTGATGCGCTACAAGCAGTACGCGCAGTGCATCAACTGCATGCTCTGCTATTCCGCCTGTCCTGAGTACGGCCTCATACCCAAGTTCATCGGTCCGGCCGCGATCGCGCTCGCCCACCGCTACAACCTCGATTCGCGCGACGGAGGGCGGGACGAAAGACAGGAAGAAATCGCCACCGATGAAGGCGTCTGGGAATGCACTTTCGTTGGCGCGTGCTCGCAGGTTTGCCCCAAGCACGTCGACCCCGCGGCAGCGCTTCAGCAAGTGAAGATTGCCAGCACCATAGACTGGTACCGTGACCACCTCATGCCATGGCTGAACAAATAACCCGCAGGCCGTTCATTCGCGAAGTATCCAGGACGCGCTGGTTCTTCCGTCACCCGCGCTACCTGAGATACATGGCACGTGAGATCACGTGCGTCTTCATCGCCGTTTACACCGCGCTCCTGGTGATCGGTGTTCTTCGGCTCTCCCAAGGCAGGGAGGCCTACGAAGCATTTCTGCTGGCCCTCACTTCGCCAGCGAGCATCGTTTTTCACCTGCTTGCGCTCGGGTTTGCGCTCTATCACAGCTTCACTTGGTTCAACCTCGCGCCAAAGGCCCTGCCCCTGCACGTGGGCGACAAGACCGTCGCGCCTGCCGCCATAGCCGGCGCCCACTATGTCGCGTGGGTCGTAATCACGATCGTCGTGCTGACGATCGCTGGAGCGTTCTGACATGGCCATATCGAACAAGCCGATCGTCTGGGGGCCTTTCGCGGCGGGCGGCACCATCACTGCGCTGCTCACCCCCGTTCTCATCCTGCTCACGCTGCTCGCCGCGCTCGGCCATGTCCCGTCAGGCCTGCGATACGATGAGTTACGCTCCTTCGCGTCACACCCGCTCGCGAAGGTGCTCATCTTCGTGGTGCTCGCGTTCTCGCTCTGGAGCGCCGCTCACCGCCTGCGGATCACCTTTTACGACTTCGGCCTGCGCCAGGACAGACTCGTCGCGACGGTAGTCTACGCAGCCGCGGCGATTGGTACAATCGCTCTCATAGTGGGCCTTTGGACGATCTGACGGATTCGCAGTCGAACCGTCGACCGCGAGCTCGCACTTGATGTACATCAAGCTCGGCCGGTTACGCGTCGGCGAGCATGTCCGCTGGTCAACACGACGGAGCCTTAACCCATGACCCCGCCTTCCCTCGCGACCCGAGAAGTCGTTCGCGAAAACCTGTTCAGCGACGTGTGGACGCGCGAGCTGAACGATGTCTTCGCCGACGTCGCGCCATACTACGATCGGGCCAATTACGTCGCCAGCCTCGGGCTGTGGGGCTGGTTCCGCAAATGCTTTCTGGACACGATCGCAGTGGCGCCGGGCCAGCGCGTGCTCGACGTGTGCGCCGGCACCAATGCGATCGGGATGGCCCTCCTCGAGCGCGAACCTCGACTCGAGGTGCATGCGATCGACAGAAGCGCAGCCATGCAGGCAGTGGGGCAGCAACACGCCCGGGCGCGCGGCTTCGACATCAAGAGCTTTATCGGAGACGTGCACCGGCTGCCGTTTCCCGACAATCATTTCGACATCGTCACACTGCAGTTCGCGTCGCGGCACCTGCGCGTAAAACGGGTCTTCAGTGAAATCCATCGCGTGCTGAAGCCCGGTGGTCACTTTCACCATTGCGACATGTTGCGCCCGGCAAATCCCCTGGTCGAGAAGCTCTACTACCAGTATCTGAAGTTCTGTCTCACGTTTACGGCCGCTGTCTTCCAGAGCGGCACGCCCGCTCTCAACTGCAGAAAATACTTCATCGAGGCACTGCAGATGTTCTATTCCGCAGGCGAGCTTGCGACCGTCCTGCGCGAGCTGGGCTTCCGCGACGTACGGGTCGAGACGCTGTTCGCCGGCATGATGGCTTTTCACGGAGCCGCGAAACCCCTGCGTTAGCAGCGAACGGGGCAGTCGCGGACGACTTGTCATGGACCGGGCGGCTGCGCTCGCCGCGTTGAACGGGAAAATACTGACCGCATACAGCGCGCACACCATCGACGCACTGCGCGCGGCCGCTCCGCTGCGCCTGGCGCTCCCCTACATCGAGCCCATCATCGCGCTCAACGTTGCCAAGGAAATTCGCAAGGACGCGCTCGTCATTCAAGAGGCCGCCACCGCCGCGGCGCGCGGCGAACCGCCCCCGCGCGGCAAGGTTTCCCGAGCTATTCGAACAGATGCGGGCCATCGACGACGATTTCTGTGGCGCGCACGGATCGGCTACCGGTGCGCGTGGTCATCCCCTACGACGAGATCGAGCCTGTTCGCACCAAGCGCATCCGCTACATCCTCGAGGCAGCGTATCGGATCTGCAATGCGTGGCAAGTGCATCCGCGCTTGCGCGACGCGATACGAGCCGCTTACGAGCGCACCGATTTCGAGCTGATTTCCTGCCTGATACTCGACCTCTATGCACAGGAGACGCGCGCGCTCTCGCGATCCGTCAAACTGCCGACGGTGCTTGCGCCCCTCCGGGAGCGTGCGGCAAAGCACCTCGCGCTGGTCATGAGCCAGGCCGCGGGCCGGCTTTCGACCGACGTCGCCCGCGGCCTGTACCGGTCTTGACAGGAATCAAGGTATCATCGGGGTCACGATCGGGCAGCGGCGCGAGCAGCGATTCAGCACCATCGCCGCACCGAGGTGCTTATCGTGCCTCGAGCGCTCTGTCACGACGAGCCACCGATTCGTCGCCCGGCCTGAAGATCGAACCAGCGAGACTTCCATGACACGCCTCGAAGCACTGAAAGCCGCGCTCGAAGCGCATTGCAGCGACAAACTGAACGAGCTCCGTATGGCGGGTGGGGAGATCACCATGACCGTCTCTCCGGAAAATCTGCGTGAGACCGCACTGCGTCTGCGCGACACGCCGGAACTGCGCTTCGAGCAGTTGATGGATCTCTGCGGGATGGATTACGGTGCGTATGCACGGGATCCCGACGGAGAGCCGGCGCGTCCCTCGCCCGCACCGCAGGGTACGCGCTTCGCGGTCGTATACCACCTGCTCAGCATCACGCACAACTGGCGCCTGCGCGTGCGACTGTTCGCAAGGGATATCGAACTGCCTGTCGTCGACTCCGTGCTCGATATCTGGCCATCCGCCAATTGGCTCGAGCGCGAAGCATTCGATCTGTTCGGTATCATTTTCTCGGGTCACCCGGACCTGCGCCGCCTGCTCACGGATTACGGTTTCATCGGACATCCGTTCCGCAAGGATTTTCCGATCTCCGGGAATGTGGAGATGCGCTACGACCCCGACCAGAAGCGAGTCGTTTACCAGCCCGTCACGATCGAACCGCGCGAGATCACGCCTCGCATCGTTCGGGAGGAAAACTATGCGCAAGAACCTCCGCGGGGACGCAGATGACGCGTAGTGAAATCCTGTGCATCGACGAGGTAATGAGTGGCTGAGATCAGAAATCTCACGTTGAACTTTGGCCCGCAGCATCCGGCGGCGCACGGCGTGCTGCGCCTCGTGCTGGAGATGGATGGCGAGGTGATCCAGCGCGCCGATCCGCATATCGGCCTCCTGCACCGCGCGACCGAAAAGCTCGCGGAGCACCGAACGTTCCTGCAGAACCTGCCCTATTTCGATCGGTTCGATTACACGACCATGATGAGCAACGAGCACGCGTACGTGCGTGCGGTGGAGCAGTTGCTCGGGGTCGAGGCGCCGGTCCGCGCGCAGTACGTGCGAGTGCTGTTCGACGAGATCACGCGGCTGCTCTCACACACCTTTGCGCTCGGGGCGCACGGGCTCGACCTGGGCGCCATGACGGTGTTCCTCTACTGCTTCCGCGAGCGTGAGGATCTGCTCGACGTCTACGAGGCCGTTTCGGGCGCGCGCATGCACGCCGCCTACTACCGGCCCGGCGGGGTCTATCGCGACTTGCCGGACCGCATGCCGCAGTACACGCCTTCGCGCTATCGCAGCGAAGCGCGGGTACGCAGGTTGAACGAGAACCGACAGGGTTCGGTGCTCGACTTCATCGAGGATTTCACCGAACGCTTTCCGAAGAAAGTCGACGAGTACGAGACGCTCCTGACCGAGAACCGCGTGTGGAAGCAGCGCACGGTGGGCATCGGCGTGGTCTCGCCCGAGCGTGCGATCCAGCTCGGCTTCTCGGGACCCATGCTGCGTGGCTCAGGCGTGGAGTGGGACCTTCGCAAGAAGCAGCCTTATGCCGTGTACGATCGCCTCGACTTCGACGTGCCGGTCGGCGTGAACGGCGACTGCTACGACCGGTATCTCATTCGCATCGAGGAGATGCGGCAATCGAACCGCCTCATCAAGCAGTGCGTCGATTGGCTACGCAAGAATCCCGGCCCCGTCATGCTCGACGATCGCAAGATCACGCCCCCGTCGCGCGTCGACATGAAAACCAACATGGAAGCGCTGATCCATCACTTCAAGCTCTTCACCGAGGGCATGCACGTGCCGGAGGGCGAAGCCTATGCGGCGGTGGAGCATCCGAAGGGTGAGTTCGCCGTCTATCTGGTTTCCGACGGCGCGAACAAACCGTATCGGATGAAAGTGCGCTCCCCGAGCTTCATACATCTGTCGGCGATGAACGAGCTCGCGGCCGGACACATGCTCGCCGACGCCGTGGCGATCATCGGCACGCTCGAGATCGTTTTCGGAGAGATCGACCGCTAGCAGCGTGTCGCACTTCTGCCGCCGACGCGCAACAAAGGAAAGGGAGGTTACGGAGGGAAACCCTTACTTAGAACCAGCCCCGGTGGTGAGCGGGGGGCTGCGGAGCAGCGGGGTCCCCGCGAACGAAACATTCCGGCGTCAGTCAGTATTCCCATCAAGAGATGCGAGGCCTTGAGCAGAACGTGCGTATGGCCCGAGCCCAACGCGAGCGCCGCCTCCCAGCAGCATCGCGCTCCGGCGTAAGGCTCAAGCGGCCGTCGCTTGCTCGGGATCGGCGAGATCCTGCCAGTGTCCCTCGATCAGCCCCTGCATCGGCTGAAACTGGATCTTGTAAGCCATCTTGCGGCTCTGACCGATCCAGTAGCCCAGGTACAGGTAAGGGAGATCCAGCTTCCGGCAAAGCTCGATCTGCCAGAGGATGTTGTACGTTCCAAAGCTCGCCCCCTCGATATCGGGGTCGAAGAACGTATAGACCGACGAAAGACCATCCTGCAGCTCGTCCACGATACTGACCATACGCAGGACGCCGCACTCGCGGAACTCGACCAGGTGCGAGTCGACATTGCTCTGGAGCAGGAAGTGGCGGTATTGCTCGCGGCTGTCCTGATCCATGCCGCCGCCGCTGTGTCGCCGTGACTGATACCGCAGGTACAACGCGTAGTGCTCGGCGCTGTACTTGAGGTCGAGCATTTGCGACGTGAGCTCGCCATGACGCTTCCAGGCGCGCCGCTGCGCGCGATTGCTGCGGAACTGCTCCGCGACGATGCGCACGGGCACACACGCCCTGCAACTGTCGCAGTAAGGGCGATAGGTGAACGCGCCGCTGCGGCGAAAACCGGCGCGCACGAGCTCGCTGTAGACCGACGCATCGATGAGATGGCTGGGCGTTGCGACCTGCGATCGCGCCATCCGGTCGGGGAGATAGCTGCAGGGATAAGGCGCAGTCGCGTAGAACTGCAGGACCGACAGTGGAAAATCAGTCAGGTAAGTCATCGTCGAAGCGCCAGGGCCCTTTTTGCGTCGGGTAGTTTACCAATTCTTCGAGCGTGCGCATGAATTCGGTCCGGGCAATCTCCTGCGCGCCCAGCGATTCCAGGTGCGGCGTTGACATCTGGCAATCGATCATGCCGAAGGACCATCGCTCCAGTTGCCGAACGAGATGCACCAGCGCGAACTTGGAGGCGTCGCTGCGCCGCGTGAACATCGATTCACCAAAGAACACGCGGCCAATGGATACGCCATACAGACCGCCTGCCAAAGCACCGTCTATCCACGATTCAACGCAGTGTGCATAGCCCGCCTGATGCAATGCGACATAGGCTCCGACCATTTCGGGGCTGATCCATGTTCCCGATTGCCCATCCCGAGGTTCCGCGCATGCCCGCATTACCTGCTCGAAAGATGTGTCGGTGCGAATCGCGTAGTCGCGTCGTCGCAGCCGCTTGCGAAGCGAGCGAGATACGATAAGACAGCGGGGAACGAGGACCATGCGAGGATCGGGGCTCCACCATAGCACGGGCTCGCCCTCGCTATACCATGGAAAGATGCCGCGTCGATAAGCGTCCAGCAGCCGGGGCACCGTGAGATCCGCGCCCGCAGCAAGCAATCCGTTTGGGTCACGCAGCGCCCGAGAGGGCGGCGGAAACGGATCAGTCGCGTGGAGCCAGGGAATCATGCACCAATTGTATGCAATTGACCTACGTCATATCGGCGCCCCACGCGATGCGGACAATGGCGCACATGATCGAAGTCGAGGGGGATGTCGAGAAGGCGAGTATGCGCGAACGCGCATTCGCAGTGCTCCAGAAAGAGCATCGCAGCCTGCTCAGGGTCGCTGCGCTGCTCGAGCGGCTGCTCGACGATCTCGCGAAGCTCGATAGCGAACCGGATTTCCCGCTCCTCGCGAGCGCGCTCTACTACATCGATGAATTCCCGGAGCGCGTCCACCATCCAAAAGAAGAGCAGCACATTTTCGACAGGCTGCGGAGGAGAACCACGGAGTTCGATCCAGCCCTCGACCGACTGCAGTCGCAACACATGGAAAGCGATAATCTCGTCGCAAGGGCCGCCCGGGCGCTCGTGCGCTACCAGGGGGGCGCTCCGGACGGGCTGCCCAGGCTACGCGCGGCCGTGAGTGCATACTCCGCATTGCTGACGGAGCATATTCGGGCCGAAGAGCAACTGCTCCAGAACGCCGCCTGCAAGCTGACCGATGGCGACTGGCTGTCCATCGCTGCCGCCTTCGAAGCCCATGTCGATCCGCTGTCGGAGCATTCGACCGTAGAGGAGTTTCGCCGGCTGCATGCGCGCATTGTTAATATGCTGCCTCGGAAATTGCGGGTCGGCGGGGATGATTCCCGCGATGACGCCTGAAGGCAGCGCGGACAAAGGACATCCCGGCAAATCATGAAAATGGCTTTCGTCGTATGCACCGAGTACTTCGTAGGCGAGGTCATGCAACTGTTGCGCAGCGCGAGTATCGACTATTACACGCGCTGGGACGATGCGAAGGGCAAGGGGCGAGGCACCGAGCCCCATTTGGGTAGTGGCGCCCACGGCAGCACGAACACCGTTCTGATGATCGCGTTTGACGACGATGAGCCCCTCGAGCGGCTCATCGGACTGATCTGCGCACTCAATGCGAAGATTGCGCGGCCGGATGACCGTGTGCGTCTCTTTCAGCTCCCGCTCGATCGGATCGTTTGACGTGCCCATCGCTCACGCGCGAGCCCTGCCTCGACAATCCTGCAAGCGGGAATAGCGAAACCGTGGTCGGAACGTCGGCGGCGGGCCTAGATCGAGCCGCTCGAAACGCAGGAAGATCAGACAGACGGATCGCTGGGTTTGGTGCTCGCCGCTACTTCGCGCAGCCGGCGCACATCCCTGACCACTACAGTGGGACCCTCGACCGTGATCAGGCCGGTCGCCGTCAGATCGCGCAGGATGCGCGAGAAGTGCTCGTGGGTGAGATCCAGTCGCGAGGCGATGATTCTCTTCTTGGCAGGCAGCAGGACGGAAGCGGTGCCGCGTCAGCGCATCGGCCGGCAGCTCTCCGGCGAGAAACTCTACGACCCTCTGCGGACCCGAGTGTCGTCGCCAACTATCGATTTCGCGGATGAGATCGCGCAGGCGCCGCCCGAGCGTCGTGATCATCTCCGCCGCGAATTGCGGGTTGCGTCTTGATGCACGCCAGAATGGCGGCCTTCTCCAGACGCACGAGCTTGGCGTTGTCGACGCTTTCCGCCGACAGCATGTGAGGCTCTTCGAGGAACATGCCGAGCTCGCCGAAACTCTCGCCCGGGCCGATGATCGCGATCACTTTCTCACCATTGTCCCGCGCCGGCAGCGCGAGCTTCACGTGCCCGGACATCAGTATGTGGATGCTGGCCGCCGGGTCACCGGGGCGGAAGATGATCGTACACCTTGGCGCATCCAACTGCGCCGCACTCTTGGCGATCCGCTTCAGCGCACGTTCGTCGAGCGCCGCATACGGCGGCACGCTCGCGAGAAATCGTTCGACTGCGCTTTGTTGCTGCTGCGCAAGCATGAACCCCTCTGCACGTCTTCAGTCTGCTTATCCCACCCCTCGATCACGATTGTGTGGCCTGGGGGAAAGCGGAGCTTTGATCGACGTCAAAAAAGGTAGGGGGCCATCCGGTCCTGCCAGCCTGCGCCGGTGTCGTGCTAGGCCGCTGCTCGGGTGCGGAGTTCGCCCGCGTCCAGGATGCGCACGACTCGCCCATGCACCTCGATAAAGCCGGAGGCGATCAATTCATGCAGGATGCGCGAAAAATGCTCCTGCGTGAGGTTGAGCTGGGACGCGATCACGCCTTTCTGGGCAGGGAAGGTGATGTCGGATGTCTCGCCCGGAGCGTCCGGCAGTTGTTTCAGCAGGTAGGCGATCACCCGCTGCGTTCCCGATCGCAGTGAATACGCCTCGACGTCGCCGATGAGGTGATTCAGCCTGCGGCTCAGGCCGTCGATGATGTGCTGCGCGAACGCGGGGTCCCGCGCGATTTCGGACATCACGACGTGGCGCGGAAGGTGCAGCAGCTTGCTGTCTACGAGGGCTTCCGCCGTAACGCGATACGGCCGGCTCAGGAACATGGCGGATTCGCCGAAGCTCTGACCACGAGTCAGCAGATCGACGACCTTCTCGTCACCACGCTGGGTCTGGAGGCACAGCTTCACACGCCCGAACACGACAACGTGAAATCCCATGCAGGAATCGCCCCGGCGGACGATCACAGTGCCTTTCGGCGCGTCCACCGCCGTAATTCCGGCGGCCAACCGGGCAAGCGCCGCGGGCTCCAGCGTCTCGAAAAGGGGAAGACTGCCAAGGAATTCCCGGATGGGGATAACGTGCTTGGGCATGAACTTTGCGCCTCACTGTTGGTCTTTGCGGTGCATTATCGGCAGCCTTGGCCACGCCAAAACTGACATAGATCAAATGGGCTGCAGATCGCGCACGTTTTTGGGAATGCCCGTTGCGGCCGACACGAGGAGGCGTAACACACAAAAAAATCCCGGGTATCGACCCGGGATTCTCGCTCTGGGCTCGCGAGCACGGCGCACGCGGCGCCCGCCGGAGCCTCAAATTCACTTCACGGCCATTACGTACTGCATCGCGGCATTCAGCTCGGCGTCCGAAGCGGCCACTTTCATATGGCCTTTGCCTTCCTTCAGCTTCGTGACGATGCCCGGAATCGCCTCCTTGCTGCCCTTGTGTCTCGCGGCGATGTCTTTCCACGACGACCCGACCTTCTTGGCCTCCATGTCGTGGCAGCCCGCACACTTGCTCTTGACGACGTCGGCCCCGGACTGAGCGTTCGCGGCGCCGGCGGCAATGAGACCTGCTGCGGCCACTACGATGAATGCAGTCTTCATGTGATCTCCTATGGTTGGATCTTCCAGTGCAACTAACGCGCTACAGCCTGCAACGATGACACGAATCGCGACGTGCGCTCCGTGTCGCCGTCGAGGATCGTGAATGTACCCGTGATCGAGGCATCCGCCACCTGTCCAAAGATCTGATAACGCGCCCCGGTGCCGCCGCGGGTATCCTGGGTGCGCAGCACAATGCGATCGCCATCGAGCTTACCTTCCTCGATCGCATGGTCCCTGTCGCCGACGCGCAACGACCCGGAAAGCGCCTGAAACTGCTGTACGAGCCGCAGCTCGCATTCCTGCTCACCCTCAGCGGTCGCCATGGACCAGCGCCAGGTGCCGCCCACCTTGGCGGGGACAACCCAGTAGTGGATGTAGGTCTTGCTCGGCGCGTCCGGCCGGACTTTGTCTTTCACGTCCAGCATCTCGAAGTGGTCGGCGCGCCATTCGCCCATGGAGGCGGCATGCGAAACGATGCGGGTGCCGGGCTTCAATTCGAACAGCCTGTCGCGCAGCTTCATCGTCGCGCGTTTGAGCAGATAGATCGTCACCACGGTCGCCTGTGAGAGATCGGCCGTGAAGAGATCCGCTTCGATGAAGCTCACGCGATCGCTCACGCCGGCAGCCCGCGCGTTTGCTGTCGCCTTTGCGATCAGTTCCCGGTCGATCTCGATGCCGAAGCCGCGCGCGCCACGCTTCTGCGCCGCCGTGATGTTGATACGCCCGTCGCCGGAGCCGAGATCGACCACGAAATCCTGTGGACCGACCTTCGCGATCTCGAGCATCCGTTCGACGACGGACGGTGCAGTGGGGACGTAGGGTGCCGCGATTTCGGCGCCGCACGCCGCAGCGCAGGCCGCCATCAACGAGAGCCCGAGCGCTACGAGGCTCGATATGTGCGTCCTGCGTTCCATGCACTTCCCGTCAAAAGAAAGCCGGCATATGCCGGCTTTCAGCGAGCTCGGCCGGCCGTCAGTCTAGCGCACTCACGTCCGGCCGGCGTTCGAGTTGCGCGTCAGAACTTGTACTGCCCCACCACGTAGAAGATGTTCGCCGTATAGGGCTGGAACGCGCCCTCGCCCGTGAAGTAGCTCGCGGACGTATTGAGCGGTGCCACGACATAGGTGAAGTTGTCGTAGCCGAGGTCGCTGTACTTGTAGCGCTCCCACGCATAACCGCCGGTGAAGGTCCAGTTCCGATCGTGCTGATACACGGCTTTCAGATTGAAGGAGATGCGCTTCGAGTTATCGAAATACGCGGGCAGCAGTCCGCCCGGACCGACGAATCCAGGAGGCGCACCGGGGACGGCGAAATCGGCTTGGCCTTCCGTTTTGACGTAGAGCAGGTTGGTATGCCACGTGAGACGCTGAAACTGCTTCCACGTTGCGCCCAGGCCGAATTGCCAGCTCTTGTCCTCGTTGTCCACCGTCCAGTTGAAGTTGGTGGGGGACGTGAAGCCCAGCGCCGGATTGGCTGTGGCAGCCGTGCCGCCCACGCGATGGAACGAGTCGAGCTTCACGATCTCGTAATCCGCGAATGCGTAGACGCGGAAGCTGTCCACGTGGCCGTAACCCGCGGTCACGTAGTACTCCTGCCGCTTGTCCTTCGTGCGGCCGAGTATCGTCTCCTGGTAATCGTTGTACTTGAGGATCACATCCAGGCTCAGATCGACCAGTGGCGCAGGCGACGTGTCGAATCCCAACTTGACCTGATGCTGATTGACCGGCGCGACATCGTATCGCCGCACGAACGCATCGATCGCGTCAGCCGTGGGGTGGTTGGACCAGCCTCCGCGACGCTGCAAATACTGGTAGCGCAGGCGCGTATCCAGCCAGTCGATCGTGCTGTTGCGCCATTCGCCGAAGTACTTGTGGTCCTGGGAGTTCGGGAAATCGAGTCGTTCGCGCTCGGTATGCTCGTACTCATAGCCGGCGCCGAAGCGGTTTTCCGGGTTAAGCCGATAGAACACCTCGATACCGGGGTTATGCTTCGTGTAGCTGAACAGGTGCGGATCGCAAGGGCCGCCGGAGCACTGCAGGCCGCTCGCGGCCGCGGGTGTGAAGATGATCTGTGACGACTCGTTGTCCTTCTTCCGATAGTTGTAGAAGAGGCGCGTGTCGAGCCGGCGCATGGGTGACGAATTGAGTGTCACGCCTGCCGAGGTGGTGTTGACCTCGCCATGGAAGACAGGAGCACTCGACGCCGTCGACGGGTTCGTGGCACCTGCGGCCAGGATCGTCGGCAGGACGCTCACATCGCTCTCCACCTTGCTGAAGGTGAGGCGTCCGGCGAGTGTCGAGCCCATCGGCAGCCCGCGGATATTGCCGTTCAGGGCAATACGCCACATGTCGTTGTCCGACGGCAGCACCGACGTATCCCGCGCGAGCGGATTGCCCGGCGCGAAGAAATCGTTCGACCAGCGCTGGAAGACGTTGTCGTTCTTGAACTTGCTCTGATGCCAGCTCACCGCGAAGTGTTCGCGAGGCCCCTGGTAGCCGCCCTCAACGCTGTAATTCAACGTGCTCCAATCGATCGCCGCTGGAATTTCCATGCTGCCGTTGCCCGGACTCGTGCCCTTGGAACCGGCGATGACCTTGATGCCTTCCCTGTCCACGTAATTGGCATCGACCCGGACATACCACGGGGTGAAGCCCGACCACTCGCCCATCACTCCGAGATCGCGGCGGCGCAGCGAGTTGTCGAACGAATTCCAGGTGTTCGCATTGAGGCTCGGCAGCACCGCGGTGAGCGTGTCCGTTCCAATGCCCGCATACGGCGAACGAGCGCCGGGTCCCGCTCCGAAACGGTGGCGCAACTCGTTGCCGTAGAGCCGGAACCGCCAGGCACCGTCCTGCTGCCCCAGCAACGTGAAGTGCGTGTCGTCCGTCGTGATGTTCTCGACGAAGAAATTGAAGCGATGCGTGTCGCTGTCGCCTCTCACATCGAGGAACGTGATCGGATCGGTGTCGAGGTCACGGTATTCCCTGAGCTTGGAAGGGTCTGACGCCTTGTCCTTCACGTAGCGGAAACCCAGGCCCACTTCACCCGTCCATTTCAGGCCCGTGCCGTCCGCCGCAAGCACCGAACCGACAAACGCATTCGCAACGAGCACCGCTATGAGTTTTGGTTTCATGTTCGGCCTCTATCGCAGGAAGAATTTGCCACGCATGGCCGGGGCGTTACTGCCATGCACGTGATAGTGGCAGTTGACGCAGCCACGCACGATAAGCCGGTTACTTGGCGTCGTAGCGGGCGCGATGGGCCGGAAGCCTTGATTGCCGCTGTAGATCGTTCCCGGATGCTTCGCCGCGTCATGGCAGTCCTGGCAGAGGTTCGGCGCTTTCTCCTGCATGAGCCGGTTGTGGTTCGAGCCGTGCGCGTTGTGGCACGTGAGACAGTTTTCCTCTACAGGTGGATGTTCCCAGATGAATGGGCCGCGTTTCTCGGCGTGGCAGCTCGTGCAGAGCTGCGGAATGCTTTCAGCCTTGACCATGGCGCGAGAGAGCGCGCCGTGCGGGTTGTGGCAGTCGCTGCAGGTGATGCGGCCTTCGATGATCGGGTGGTGCGAAGGCTTCAGTAACTGACTGCGTATCTGCCTGTGACAGGAATTGCAGGTTTCGTATTCGAGCGTGCGCACGGTAGTCTGATACGGCGCGACGTTCGGATTGGGGTTGCGGAGCGCGACAGTGGCGCCTTTGCCAGGCGAGCCGTGCAGCGCGTGGCAGTCGTTACAGGCGACTTCGTTCTTCCGGTGCTGGCCGGATTCCCAGAACGCCAGATGGCGGTTGCTGCCATGACAGCTCATGCAGACGCCGCTGCGCTCTTCCGACGGCGTTTTCTTCGTGAAGGTCCTGAGTCCCTTGCTGCCCTTACCGCCCCCCGCTTGCATGTGGGCGGTGGCGTCTCCGTGGCAGCTCTCGCATCCCGCAGCGCTGCCGGGACTGCGCGGATGGCCCTTCTTGCCGTGGACGCTGTCGGCGTACGAGGTGAAATACGCCTCGTGGCACCCCTTACAGGTCTCGGACCGATCTTGCGGTTGGGCCGCTCCTGCTTGAGGAGCAGCCAGCCAACCGAAAGCCGCCAGCGCGAGCGCCGGCAGCCACCGCGTCGCGAGGACGCGCCGGTAGGTCTTCATCGAAGGACTCCCTTTGAAAAAGTAGTGCGGAGATGGAACCGTTTCGTTGCGAACCGGTCAGCTTCTTGGGGCTGGAGTTACTGGTCTGCATTCTTGTTTCGCGCACTTGTGGCTCTAATTTCGCCGCGAGCATGGCCCGCGTCAAAGGCACTTGGTGCAAGCTTGATCCAAATCAAGCGTTACGTCTAGAGGGCTGTTGGCTCTGCGCAACAGTCCCTTATCCTGCAAAATGTTGGACTTAATGACACCGATAGAGTGGCCGCCTCGGACCTTGTGCACCGCGCCATGCCGACAGCCGTCCGGTGATGAAGCGCCGACCGGGCGCCGGGCTGAAATGGGGTCTGTCCCGCTTTGGGCGACGCGACCGGTCCCGGAGCGAGCGAAAGCATCCTTCCCATGAGCCGTATGCTGTCAACGCCGACGCAGGCCCCGCTCGCCGCGGGAAACCGCTTCGGGCTCTTCAAGTACGCCGCTCCGCAGAGCTTCTACCCGCTGGCCGGTCGGCTTATCCCCTGGTTTGCCGCTGCCGCGCTGCTTTTCGGCGTGGCAGGGCTTTACGTGGGGTTCTTTGTCGCTCCGACCGACGCGCAGCAGGGCGAGGTCTACCGCGTCATCTTCATCCACGTCCCGGCGGCATGGATGTCCATGTTTCTGTACGTCGTCATGGCTTTCTGGGCGGGGATCGGACTCGCCTTCAACACGCGCTTGTCGGGGATGATGGCCAGCGCGATCGCTCCGACGGGCGCCCTGTTCACGTTCATCGCGCTGTGGACCGGCTCGCTGTGGGGCAAGCCGACGTGGGGAACGTGGTGGGTGTGGGACGCGCGGCTCACGTCCGAACTGATCCTGCTGTTCCTGTATTTCGGCTTTCTCGGCCTCCAGGCGGCGATCGATGACTGGCGCCGCGCCGACCGGGCCTGCGCCGTTCTCGCACTCGTCGGCGTCGTCAACATTCCGATCATCTACTTCTCGGTCCAGTGGTGGAACACGCTGCATCAGGGAGCGTCGGTGAGCTTCAGCAAAGCGCCCAGCATGGCGGCCACCATGTTGACCGGGATGCTCCTGATGGTGTTCTGCTTCTGGATGTACAGCATCGCGGTCGCCCTCGTCCGCGTGCGCGCGATCATCCTCGAACGGGAACGCCGCGCCGATTGGGTGAGGGAGCACGTCAAGGGTGAAGGAGTGAAGGAGTGAGAAAGCGCAGTGGCCCGCGGAAGGCTCGTACGTGCGCGGCAGAGCGTATAGACTTGGCCGATCTCGGCGGCGGAGCAGATGAGCCGAAACAGGCGGTTGACTGGAGGTTTTCATGTGGGCTTCGTGGTCTGATTTTCTCGCGATGGGAGGCTACGGCGTGTATGTGTGGGGATCCTATCTCGTGGCGCTCACCTTGATGGCGCTCGAGGTCGCTGCGCTGCGCCGCAGAGGGCGGGCCGCCGTCGAGAACGCGCGACGCCTGCGGGCGAGCGAAGGAGGTGCGCGATGAAGCCACGCCATCGGCGCGGACTCATGATCGTGGGCGGCCTCGCGGCGCTTGGGATTGCCGCCGCGCTGGTTCTATCCGCGTTCCAGCAGAACCTCGTCTTCTTCTTCACGCCCACGCAGATCGCTGCGAACGAGGCGCCCCAGGGCCGCACCTTCCGCGTCGGAGGCATGGTGGAAGCCGGCAGCGTCAAACGCCAGGCGGACGGCGTGACCGTTCAATTCGTCGTGACGGACACGGCGAAAGGCATTCCGGTCGTCTATCGAGGGCAGTTACCGGATCTCTTTCGCGAAGGAAAGGGCGTCGTCACACAAGGCCGGCTCGGGCCCGACGGCATTTTCCAGGCGAGCGAGGTTCTCGCGAAACACGACGAAAACTACACGCCTCCCGAGGCAGCAGAAGCTGTCAAGAAAGCGCACGAGACTTCGCGCAAGGCACAGCAGACGCTCGTGCTCGAACCGACGGGAGCCAAACCGTGATCGCCCCCGAGCTTGGCCAGTTCGCGCTCGCCCTCGCGCTGATGACGGCGCTCGTCCAGGGCGTGCTGCCGCTTGTCGGCGCCGCGCGCGGTAATCGCGCATGGATCAACGTGGCGCGACCGGCCGCGCAGGGCCAGTTCGTGTTCATCGCAATCGCGTTCGCATGCCTGACCTACAGCTTCGTCATAAACGACTTCTCGGTCGCGTACGTCGCGAATAATTCGAACAGTGCGCTGCCGCTGGAGTACCGCATCGCCGCCGTGTGGGGCGGACACGAGGGTTCGCTTCTGTTATGGGTCCTCATGCTGACCGTATGGATGGTCGCGGTGAGCGTGTTCAGCCGCCATCTGCCGGACGAGATGGTCGCCCGCGTGCTGGGCGTCATGGGACTGGTGAGCGTAGGCTTTCTCGGCTTCATGCTCTTCACGTCGAATCCGTTCGACCGCATGATTCCCGCGGCAGCCGACGGGCGTGACTTGAACCCTCTGCTGCAAGACGCCGGCATGATTTTCCACCCACCCATGCTCTACATGGGCTACGTCGGCTTCTCGGTTGCGTATGCGTTCGCGATCGCTGCACTCCTCTCGGGACGGCTCGATGCGGCGTGGGCGCGCTGGTCGCGCCCGTGGACGACGGTCGCGTGGATGTTTCTGACACTCGGCATCGCGCTCGGCAGTTACTGGGCCTATTACGAGCTTGGCTGGGGCGGATGGTGGTTCTGGGATCCGGTCGAGAATGCGTCGTTCATGCCGTGGCTCGTGGGCACTGCGCTGATTCACTCTCTCGCGGTCACGGAGAAACGCGGGAGCTTCCGCAGCTGGACCGTGTTCCTTGCGATCCTCGCGTTCGCATTGAGCCTGCTCGGGACCTTCCTCGTGCGCTCGGGCGTGCTCACGTCGGTGCACGCGTTCGCCACCGATCCGAAGCGCGGCGTTTTCATCCTGGCTTTTCTCGCGATCGTGGTCGGCGCCTCGCTCGTTCTCTACACGGTGCGCACGGCCCGCATCGGGCTGGGCGGCGGATTCGATCTCGTGTCCCGCGAGTCTTTCCTGCTCACGAACAACGTGCTGCTCGCCGCCGCGATGGGTTCGGTGATGCTGGGTACGCTTTACCCGCTCGTGCTCGATGCCTTCGGCGCAGGCAAGATCTCGGTGGGCCCCCCGTACTTCGAAGCCGTGTTCGCGCCGCTCATGGCCCCGGCGGTGTTCCTGATGGGTATCGGGCCGCTCGTGCGCTGGCGCAAGGCGTCGCTGCCCGACCTAGCCCGGCGTTTGCGGTGGGCTTTCGGCGTGAGCGTCGCAACCGCACTCATACTCCCGTTCGCGATGGGACGCTGGAGTGCGCTCGTGAGTCTGGGATTGCTGCTCGCCGCCTGGGTCGTGTCAACCAGCGTGATGACGTTGCTCGATCGCGTGAAGCACGCTTCCAGCGGCGCCTCCGCACTGACACGCCTTGCGACCACGCCCCGCGGTTTCTACGGCATGCTCGCGGCCCATCTCGGCGTTGCGGTGTTCGTCGTCGGGGTGACGATGGTAAAGGGATACGAGCACGAAAAAGACGTGCGCATGCAACCGGGCGAGACGGTGGAGCTCGGCGGATATACGTTCCGGCTCGATCGCGTCGAGGAAGTGAAGGGCCCGAACTATGGCGCTGTGCGAGCGACGATCGACGTCTCGCGCGAAGGCAAGGCGCTCACCGTCATGCATCCGGAGAAGCGGATTTACTTCGTGCAGGACAGCCCGATGACCGAAGCCGCAATCGATACCGGATTCACGCGCGATCTCTACGTGTCGCTCGGCGATCCGCTCGGCGGCGGCGCATGGCTCGTGAAAGTGCACTACAAGCCGTTCGTGAGCTGGATCTGGATCGGGTGCCTCATTATGGGCATCGGTGGATTGCTCGCAGCCACGGACCGGCGTTATCGAACTGCGCGCAAAGAGAGTGATGCCGCGTATGCGGCGCTCGCAGCACGCAAAACCTGAACCCGCAAACCATGACGACCACGACCGCATCGCTTCCCCGCACTCGCGCCTGGCTGCCCATCGGCATTTTCCTGGCGCTCATCGTCCTGCTCGGTGTGGGACTTACGCTGAACCCGCGCGAAGTTCCATCGCCGCTCGTCGGAAAGCCCGCGCCTCATTTCGAGCTGACTCTCCTGAACGATCCGCAGAAGACGTTCACGCCGAAAGACATGTCGGGCAAAGTCTGGCTATTCAACGTGTGGGCCTCCTGGTGCGTCTCGTGTCGCGCCGAGCATGCCGTGCTTTCCGAGTTCGCGAAGTCCGGCGTCGTTCCGGTCGTGGGTCTCGACTACAAGGACAAGCGTGAAGAGGCTTTCCAGTACCTGGCGAAACTCGGCAATCCGTACCAACTCATCGCATACGATCCGCAGGGCCGCGTGGGGCTCGACTACGGCGTTTACGGCACGCCGGAAACGTATCTCATCGACAAGCAAGGCGTCATTCGTTACAAGCGCATCGGTCCGCTCACGCCCGAGATCATCAAGACCAAGATCATTCCGCTGGTTCATGAGCTCGATCGCTGAAGCAATACGAGCAGCGGACTCGCCGCTGCGAGGTTCGTTCCCGGGTTGCGCTGCGTTGTTCATGGTGCTCGTGCTCTGCGCGGGGCCGCTTCACGCCGCTGAAGCCGCTCCCGCCGCGGAAGATCCTGCACTAGAAGCGCGGGTAAACGCACTATCGGCCGAGTTGCGCTGCCTCGTCTGCCAGAACCAGACGATTGCCGAGTCCAACGCGGGGCTCGCGATCGATTTGAAGAACCAGGTCCGCGAGAGATTGCAGAAGGGCGAGAGCGAGTCGCAGATCCTCGATTTCATGGTCGCTCGATACGGCGATTTCGTGCTCTACCGGCCGCCGTTCAAGATAACGACACTCCTCCTGTGGCTCGGCCCGCTCCTGCTCGTGCTTGCAGGCCTTGCGGTGCTCTACCGCCGGCTGAAGAGCGTGAACCGTCAGCCGCAGACTGAACTTTCGCCGGCCGATCGGGACCGCGCCGCGCGCCTGCTCGCCGCCGACCGTAAGGAAGTGCCATGATCGAATTCTGGGTCGGTGTCGCGCTGCTCGTTGCGATCGCCCTGTGGTTCATCGTGCGTCCGCTGCTGAAGCCGCGTCCGAGCAGCGAGGTTCTCCGCAGCCAGGAGAACATCGCCTTCTATCGCGATCAGTTATCCGATCTGGAAGGCGAGCTCAAGAGCGGCGTCTTGGGCGCCGAGCAGTATGAGAAGGCGAAACGCGAGATCGAGACACGTCTGCTCGAAGACGTGGACGTGAACGAGCGCAGCGTGACAGCCGCCCGACCTGCGCGAGGCACCGCGTTTTCGCTGCTCGCGCTGATACCGGTCGGCGCCTTCGCGATCTATCTCGTCGTCGGCGCGCCCCTGGCACTCGATCCGCAGTTTCTGGCCGAGAACGATCCCGCGCATGCCGTCGATCGCAAGGAGCTCGAGGCCATGGTCGAACGGCTTGCGGAGAAGTTGCAGCAGGAGCCCGACAACCTCGAGGCCTGGGTGATGCTTGCACGCTCGTACAAGCATTTCGGCCGGTTCGACGAGGCCGCGCGCGCATACGGCCGTGTCGTCGCGCGGGTCGAACCCAACGCGAATCTCCTCGCCGACTACGCCGATGTGCTCGCGATGGCGCAGGGTCAGAAGCTTCAGGGCGAGCCGGAGAGGCTGATCGCAAAGGCGCTCGAGCTCGATCCGAAGCACTTGAAGGCGCTCGCGCTCGCGGGGTCCGCGGAGTTCGAAAAGAAGAACTACGCAGCCGCAGCGCAGTATTGGCAACGGATGCTTCCCCTGGTGCCACCCGATTCCGAGCAGGCGAAAGCGGTCAGCGCGAACGTCGCCGAGGCGCGCAGTCTCGCGGGCTTGGGCACGATGAAAGCGGAGGGGCCGCCAACGCCCCGTGCGGGGGACGGCCCGAGTCAAGGGCAGGGCCGCGTGAGCGGCGTCGTGCAGCTCGCTCCCGCGCTTGCCGCGAAAGTCGCGCCGACCGATGCGGTGCTGGTCTATGCCCGCCCCGCGAGCGGCTCTCGTATGCCCCTCGCGGTCGTGAGCAAGCAGGCGCGAGACCTGCCGCTCACTTTCACGCTCGACGACACCCACGCGATGACGCCCGAGATGACGCTTTCGAAGCACGAGCAGGTCGTGATACTTGCGCGCGTATCGAAGAAGCCGGGCGCGACCGCGCAGCCCGGCGACCTCGAAGGTGTGAGCACGCCCGTGCGCAACACCGCGAGCAACGTGAACGTGGTGATCGATACGGAGATCCGCTGAAGGGCGAGAGCCGCTACGGAACCCCTGTTCTGCACTGAGCTTCGTACGATCGGACGAGAGTGCTAACCGGCGCCGGAATGTTTCGTTCGCGGGGCCCCGCCTTACGGCCCCCGCTCACCGGAAGGCGGCGGTTCCATGGGACTATACCGCATGCTCTACCGTCGGCTGCGCCGTGCGCTGTTCGCGCTCGATCCCGAAACGGCGCACTTCGTTTCGCTCGCATCGCTCAAAGCCCTTCAGCGTGTGGGCTTCGTGCGCTCGGTGAGCCTCGCACCGGCCGCATGCGCCCGCACCGTCATGGGCATTCGCTTCCCCAACCCCGTGGGACTCGCCGCGGGTCTGGACAAGAACGGCGCGTACATCGATGCGTTGGGTGCGCTCGGATTCGGTTTCATCGAAATCGGAACGATCACGCCGCGGCCACAGCCCGGCAATCCCAAGCCGCGCATGTTCCGGATCACGCAGGCCGACGCGATCATCAACCGGCTCGGCTTCAACAACGAGGGTGTCGATCGGCTGGTCGAGAACGTGCAGCGCTCGCGCTGGCGCGGTGTGCTCGGAATCAACATCGGCAAGAACCAGGCAACCAGGCTCGAGGACGCGTTGAGCGACTATCGCACGTGCCTGCGCAAGGTGTACGCGCTTGCGAGCTACGTGACGGTGAACATCTCCTCGCCCAACACGAAGGGCTTGCGCGATCTGCAGGGGCCCGATCACCTCGGCACGCTGCTCTCCGGGCTCGAACGCGAACGCGAGGCGCTCGCAGATCAGTCCGGGCGATACGTGCCGCTCGCACTCAAGATCGCGCCGGACCTCGACCACGGGCAGATCAAAGCAATTGCGGAGCTCACCCGCAGGCACCGCTTCGACGCGATCGTCGCGACCAATACGACTGTCGATCGCGATGGTGTCGATACGCTCGAGTACGGCAACCAGGGCGGGGGGCTGAGCGGCGCCCCTCTCACGCAGAAGTCGACGAATGTAATGCGGCAACTCGCGGAGTGCGTCGAGGGCGCAATCCCGCTGATCGGCGTGGGCGGCATCATGAGCGGCGAAGATGCGCGAGACCGAATCGCCGCCGGCGCGAGCCTCGTGCAGCTCTACACCGGGCTGGTTTATGGCGGGCCGGGGCTGGTCCGCGAGTGCATCGATGCACTCTGCGGCAGAAACGCTCAGACGGAGGGGATCGGCGCATGAACTCGCGCGCACCTGCTCCGGCTCTCGCCGATGCGATCGATGCGCTGCTGCCGCAGACGCAGTGCCGAAAGTGCGGGTATTCGGGTTGTCGGCCTTATGCGGAAGCTGTTGCCGCCCGCACGGCACGTCCGAACCAGTGCCCACCCGGCGGACACGAAGGCGCTGCGGCGATGGCGGCGCTCCTCGGCGTGGCAGCGCAGCCGGCCGATCCGTTGTACGGCGCGCCCACTTCACCGGCGATTGCGTTGATCGACGAGAGCCGCTGCATCGGCTGCATGCTCTGTATCCAGGCCTGTCCGGTCGACGCGATCGTCGGCGCGGCGAAGCACATGCACACCGTCATCGCGGAGGCCTGCACCGGTTGCGAACTATGCGTGCCGCCGTGCCCGGTCGATTGCATCGCGTTGCTTGCGAAGCCACGACTGGAGGTCGAAGCCGAACGCGCCGCGGCGCAAGCCGCACGGCGCAGGTTCGATGCGCGGAACGCGCGGCTCGCTCGCATCGAGGAAGAACGCGTATCGAAGGCTGCGCTCGAACGACAACGAGCCGCCGAACGCAAGAAGCGCGCGACGATCGCGAAGGCGATGGAAAGGGCGCGGCAGCGGCTCGCCGCCCGCGTCTCGCCTACGACGGACGGCACAAAGCGTTAGCTTAAGCCTTCGGTACGATCGTTCGCGCGGACCCCGCTGCTCCGCAGCCCCCGCTCGTTCTACCGTAGCCCTCGTACGTATTGATGGAAATACTAATCGACGCCGGAAGGCTTCGTTCGCGGGGACGCCGCTGCTCCACGGCCCCCGCTCGTTCTACCCAAGCCCTCGTACGCTCGGACGAGAGTGCTAAACGACGCCGGAAGGCTTCGTTCGCGGGGACCCCGCTGCTCCGCAGCCCCCGCTCACCGGAAAGGGGTGGTTCTAAATAAACGAGATCACTTGTACTTCGAATCGATCTCGTACACCGTCGTCTGCACGAGCCGCTGGACCATGGTGTCGAGTCCCACACCGCCTTTCGCGCCCTGCGACACGCCGAGAACACTCGTCGAGGTGGCGCCGACTTCCATCTTCAGTTCCTTGTAGCCCTGCGCCACCTGCTCTGTCGTGTTCGCGTCCATGATCTTGTAGCGCATGCCGATGATCCACACGCCGGTGGAATCCTGTGTCTGGACCGAGCGCGTCGCCGTACCCGCGACGGCGCCGCCCAGCCCGCCGAAGAGACCAATGATGTTGCCCACCGCGCGGCCGTCGAAGCCCTGCTTGTTCTCCGCGATCTGCTCCGCTTTGAGGATGTCGAATTTGATGACCCATTGGGTTGTCTTGAGCTTGCCGACCTGCATCACCTGGCGCGCCTTCTCGGGGTCACCCAGGTTGTAGGCGAGCGAGACCTCCTGCAGCAGATTGCCCAGGTTGTTGCGTTCGAGCACGGTGAAGTTCGCCTGCGAAAGCTCGAGCTCGCCGAAATCCGCGATGTTGTTCGGCAGGAAACGCTGCGTGAAGTTCGCGTTGTTGCTCTTGATCTCGCCGGGGATCACGACAAGCGCCGGTCCCTTGGTCGATTTGTTGACGTAATCGACTTCTTTGTAGGCCGCCTGATCGGCGGCTGCATTCGCACGCTGCGAGGTCTCCGTCCCGGACGTCGGAGATGGATTGCCGAAAACAGGCTGTGCGTTGAGTTCGCCCACCGACGAGAAGGCAAGCAGCGCCGCCGCCACGCCCGTCGTCAGTATCGCAGTTCGCGTCGTTGTCATGCTCGGTTCCCCTCTTACAAAAAAGTCGTGTTGCGCCGCGCCTACCGGGCGGCGGCTCCCTGGCAATAGTCGCTGTAGAGCTGGGCGACGAGTTCGTCGGCGCGCTCTTCGATGAGCGTAAGCGCCATGCCCGACACGTCGCGGCCGGCGAAGCTTTCATTCTTCGCGGAGACTTGCGAGATCAATGTACCGTCGGCGCCGGTCAGCATGAAGTTCATATTCACGGAAACCTGGTTCACGTTCACGGCCGCATTGCGCGTCGCGCGCGTGGTGATGAGCCCGCGCAATATGTAGCGCGCGGAAAGACGTTTCGCGGCCGCACGGGCAGCTTTGACGTCGTTTCTGAGCAGGGCTTCCATTTCCGCCTGGGCGATCTGCCGGCGGATTTCCTCGGGCGGATAAACGCGCAATCCGAGCGCTCTCAGCCTCTGGTTGATCGCTTCGAAGTGCGGATTGTAGAGGCTCGGACCGGCAACGATGACGCCATTGCGGTCTTCTCCGATCACGACCATGATCCTCTGGTCCCTGATCCGGTCAAGACACGGCACCGAAAGCAGCGATTCGACGCGTTCCCGACGCTCGGCGGCCGCGTCGGCCGCGGCTGCTTTCTGTTTCTGTTCTTCGGTGGAGAAGCGGAAGCCCTGTGCCTGGGCGCCCGCCGTGCAGGCCAACGCGACGAGCAGTGTCACGCTCGCGCAGAGCATGGCACGCCGCGGCGGCTGATCGCTGGATCGTGTTTTCTTCTTATGGGCAGGCATTGTGAGCCGCCTTCGTGTTCGAATGACCCCTGTGCCATACACTCTAGCAAAAAACCGAAGCGGTTTGCGCGGAGCGTCGCAACCGGGGCCGCACCTTCAACGCGAGCTCGCTATGATCACATCGCCGCCCAGCCCTTCATATCGGCCAGAGGAATGAATCCGGCAAAACGTCACGAGATCTTCCGTCGCTTTCGGGAGGCCAATCCGGAGCCCGAAACCGAGCTCGAGCACCAGACGCCCTTCGAGTTGCTCGTGGCCGTCATCCTGTCGGCACAGGCGACCGACAAGAGCGTGAACATCGCGACGGGCGAGCTCTTCAAGCATGCGCGCACGCCCGCAGGGATCCTTGCTCTGGGGCAGGACGGGCTGGAGCGCTACATCAAGACCATCGGCCTCTACCGGATGAAGGCGAAGAACGTGATCGAGACATCCCGTCGGATCCTGCTCGAGCACGGCGGCGAAGTCCCGCGAACGCGCGAAGCTCTGGAAGCGTTGCCGGGCGTCGGCCGAAAAACGGCGAACGTCGTGCTGAACGTGGCATTCGGCGAGCCGACGATCGCCGTCGATACGCACATCTTCCGCGTGTCGAACCGAACGAATATCGCGCCGGGCAGGGATCCCTTGGAAGTCGAGCAGCGGCTGCTCAAATTCGTGCCCGACGAGTTCAAACGGCATGCGCACCACTGGTTGATCCTGCATGGACGCTACGTGTGCGTCGCGCGCAAGCCGAAGTGTCCCGGGTGCATCATCAGAGATCTTTGCGAGTATCGGCACAAGACACCCGAACCTGCCGCAGACGTGAGCGAAACGCAGCGCGGGCCTGCTTCTTTCATGCCCCGCTCCGTTCGCGCCGCGGGAACGAAAGCACGGCAGGCGACCTCAAAAAGCAAGATCTAGAAGATTCCCTTCGGCTTTCACCGATCGAGCGCCCCCCTATGTTCGCCCCGTCCCGCGACGAAGCACGCCGGTTTTTTTTCGATGCGTGGAGCAAGTATCAGCGGGGTGAAGCGCTTCAGGGGCTCGAACAGACCGCACTCACGGTCATGCTGCTTCACCCCGAGTACCACGTCCTTCTCGACGATCCGGATCGCAACATGACTCGGGACTTCACGCCGGAAGGCGGAGGGCTCAACCCGTTTCTGCATCTCGCCCTGCACCTCGCGATCGAGGAGCAGCTTTCGATCGATCAACCGCGCGGCATACGTGCGCGCTACGAACTCGCTGCGCAGCAAGAGCGGCGAGCACGACGCAAAACACGCCGTGCTCGAATGCCTGGGAGAGACGATCTGGCAGGCGCAGCGCACGGGCACCGCGCCCGACGAAGTCGCTTACCTGGAATGTATCGCGCGCAAGATGCAGCAGTTAGCACCACCCACTTCTCGGTGAGCGGGGGCTGCGGAGCAGGGGGGTCCCCGCTCACGAAGCCTTCCGGCGCTCATTAGCATTCCCATCCAATCGTCCGAGGCTCAGGACAGAACGAGAAGGGACCGCGAGGCTCGCGCGCTGGCGCCCGGAGGAAGCCGCAGCAGGCGAGACCCGAGCGCCCCTAGTGCTTTCCCGCCGGAACGAGGTACGGGTTCCTGCGCGTGACGAGCCCTTGCTGGTGGGAATAGAACGCGGCGAGGTCTTCGATGTCGCGCTGCGTCAGGTTCGCTGCTTGCGGCGCCATGATGGCGTTCTTGCGCGCCCCTGACTTGTAATCCTTGAGCGTTTGCAGGAGGTAGTCGTAGTGCTGGCCCGCCAAGCGCGGAAAATCGGGCGCGGGGCTGTTACCGTCGGGGCCATGGCAGGCCGCGCAGGGCCTCGATTTTTCCTTCCCTGCTTCGGGATTGGCGGCCTGGGCGACACCGCCGGCAAACGCCAGGATCACTATAGCGGGCAAAAGCTTGTTCATGCGTGGTCGTTCCCTGTTCTACCGCGATGCCTGCTGGGTCTGCCCTGAATAGAATGCGGCGAGGTCGGCCATGTCCTGGTCGCTCAGGCCGGCTGCAATCGCGCGCATGGATGGATGCCTGCGCTCCCCCGATTTGTATGCCCGCAGCGCACTCACGATGTAGGCGGCGTGCTGTCCGTCGATTTTCGGCACGCTGTAAACCGCGGGGAAAGCCGTCTTGTAGCCGGGAATGTTATGGCAGCCGGCGCACATGGAACTCTTGGCCCTTCCGGAGCCGGCATCTCCGGTGTTGTCGGCGCCCGCCGAAGACGTCGACCAGAGCGCGGAGACCGCACTGGCGAGACAAACAAGATGGAAGAGTTTCATGGGACCACTGGAGGTTGACGCGCGGATTATACCGAAAAACCCCGGACGCCCCGGGCGCGCGCCGTGAGCGTATCGCGTGTCGGACTTGCCATTCGACACGCGACCAAAGGAAAGGAGGTTATGGAGGAAATACCTTGCTTGGACCCAGCCCCAATCGGGTGAGCGGGGCTGCGGAGCAGCGGGGTCCCCACGAACGAAACATTCCAGGCGTCAATCGGTATTCCCATCAGCTATACGGCCTTGAGAGAACCTTCGAGGCCCGAGCCGAAGGCGAGCGCCGGCCCCGCATCGTCATTGATGCGCGTCAACGCGATCGCCGATAATGCGTTTCACGCAACGTGAGCGGCGTCATACATTGAATCTCAACGCAGCGTTTCTGGCGCACATCGCGCCGCAGGTCGCGCGGATCTTTCCCGTTCGTGCGCTGGTGGCCGCGCGTCAATCGCGTGACGCTGCGCGCCGACGCGACCGCGGGGCTGATCGGTGCGATCGTCGTGCTGCCTCAGGGCGTCGCGTTCGCGACGATCGCCGGCATGCCGCCCGAGTACGGCCTGTATGCCGCCATCGTGCCCGCCATCGTCGCGGCGCTCTTCGGTTCGAGCTGGCATCTCGTTTCCGGACCCACGACGGCCATCTCGATCGTCCTCTATTCGACGATGAGCACGCTCGCCGAGCCCGGCTCGCCGCCGTACGTCCAGCTCGTGCTGATGGCGACGTTCCTCACCGGCGTGTTCCAGCTCGCGATGGGCATCGCGCGCCTGGGCGTGCTCGTGAATTTCATCTCGCACACCGTCGTGGTGGGCTTCACGGCCGGCGCCGGGCTGCTCATCGCGGGCACGCAGATCCAGTATTTCTTCGGCATCCCGATGGAACGCGGCATGTCGTTCCTCGAATCGATCGAGGCGTTCATCACGCGCTTCGACACGGCGGATCTGCACGTGACGGCGGTGGGCGCGGCGACGTTGCTCGTGGGCATACTGGTGAAGCGCAACTATCCGCGCATCCCGTACATGATCGCGGGACTCTTCGCGGGTGCCGTTTTCGCCGCCGTGCTGCCATACTTGCCGGGGCTCGCCCCCACGCAGGCCATTCCGACGGTGACCGCGCTGCCGGCCGCGCTGCCGCAGTTCTCCGTGCCGCCGTTCTCGCTCGAGGCGCTGCGCAAGACGTTTTCCATCGCCGTCGCCGTGACGATGCTCGGATTGACCGAAGCCGTCTCGATCGCCCGCGCGATCGGCCTGCGTTCCGAGCAGCGCATCGACGGCAACCAGGAGTTCATCGGGCAGGGTCTTTCCAACGTGCTGGGCAGCTTCTTTTCGGCCTACGCGTCGAGCGGCTCGTTTAACCGCAGCGGGCTGAACTATGAAGCCGGCGCGAAAACACCGCTCGCGGCCGTATTCGCCGCGCTGGCCCTGATGGTCGTGCTGATCGCGGTGGCGCCGCTCGCGAGCTATCTGCCGATTCCCGCGATGGCCGGCATCCTGTTCCTCGTCGCCTGGGGCCTCATCGACTGGCAGGCGATCCGCAACATCGTGCGCACGAGCCGTTCCGAAACCGCGGTGCTTGCGGTGACGATGGTCGCGACGCTCACCGCGCAGCTCGAGTTCGCGATCTACATCGGCGTGCTGCTCTCGCTCATGCTGTACCTCAATCGCACCTCGCGTCCACGCATCGTCGACGTGAAGCCCGACCCGAGCGAGCACGGCTATCTTTTCACGACCCAGAGCGGTCTGCCCGATTGTCTGCAACTGAAGATCGTCCGCATCAACGGCTCGATCTTTTTCGGCGCCGTCGATCACGTGCAGGGCGTGCTCCAGAGCATCGATGCGCTCAACCCGTTCGCAGAAGCACGTGCTCATCGACGCGACAGGCGTCAATTTCATCGATATCGCCGGGGCCGAGATGCTCGTGCAGGAAGCGAAGCGGCGGCGCCGGCTCGGCGGTGGGCTGTATCTCTACCGCGTGAACGACGAGGTGATGAAAGTGCTCGTTCGCGGCGGCTATCTCGAGGTGATCGGGAAGGAGAACATCTTCCCGGTGAAGGCGCGCGCCGTAGGCTTCATCTACCCGCGGCTCGATGCCGAGATCTGCCGCGGCTGCACGAGGCAGATCTTCGCCGAATGCAAGACCACGTTGCCGAACGGCGAGCTGCGCGAGCAGCCGCGGGCGGCCGCCGCGGCGGCGCCTGCGGCGTCCTGAGCATCGGGGCCTCCGCTCCGCGCTTCCATGGCCCGCCGCCTGACGCGCATCTACACGCGGACCGGTGACGATGGAAGCACCGGGCTCGCCAACGGTTCGCGCGTGCCGAAGGATGATCGCCCGGCTGGAGGCGATCGGCGCCATCGACGAGCTGAACAGCGCCCTCGGCCTGATGCTTGCCGAGCCGCATGGCTCCGGCCATTCGCGCGACGTTGGCGCCCATCCAGAACGATCTCCTCGATTTCGGTGGCGAGCTTTCGTTACCGGGGCATACGCTGCTCGACGAAGGTCACCTCGAGCGGCTCGAACGCGAGCTCGAGGCGATGAATTCCATGCTTCCGCCGCTCGAGGATTTCGTGCTTCCGGGAGGAACGAAAGGCTGCCGCCGCCGCCCATCTCGCCCGCACCATTTGCCGCCGCGCCGAGCGCCGGCTGGTCGCCCTTGGTCGTAGAGACACCGTCGCCCCTATCCTGCTAAAGTATCTGAACCGGTTGTCCGACCTGTTATTCGTCGCGGCGCGTTCGCTAAACCGCCAGGCAGGCCGCCGGGAAGGGGTGTGGGAACAGGGGAAGAACCGTACGCGACGGCGGGAGAAGCCGCCGCCTCGAAGACGATGAAGATCGTGCCCTCCAAGGCCGAGCTCGCACTGCTGCTGCTCAGCGTGAGCATCAGCGTGGCCGTGCTCGCCGGTGCTTACGAATACTTCGAGAACACCCGCTACCAGCGCTGGAAGAACCAGTTCGACGTCATCGGCTGGTTGACCGTGCCCTCACCGAACCCGGTGTTGATGTGGGAGTACCGGCCTGGCGGAAGCTGGGCGGAGCTCTCGATGAACCGATGGGGATTCCGGGACCGGGACTATGAAACGCCCGTGAAGCCCCCCGACAGCTATCGCATCGCGTTCATCGGCGATTCCGTTACGCTGGGCTTAGGCGTCGCCGCGGAAGAAGTGTTCGTCCGGCGCTTCGAGGATGCGGCCAATGCGCTTGGCCTCCAGCGCACCGTGCAGGCGCTCAATTTCTCGGTCGATGGCTACAACACGGTCCAGATCTACGAGATGCTTCGAACGAAGGCGCTCGCCTTCACGCCCGACAAGGTCGTCTATGCTCTCTGCCTGAACGATTTCGACTTCGAAGACGCCTCGGGAGAGAAGATCCTCTACTTCCGCAAGCCGGACAGTTTTCTGATGAAGACCATCGAACGCGTTTACCGTCAACGCATCTATCAGCAGCTCGCGGGCGGAACCTTCCATCACTACTTCTTCGACAAGAATCGGGAAGTGGTCTTCCAGAAGATTCGCGACATGCAAGCGCTTCTGAGAGAAAGGGGTATCGGCTTCCATGTCGTCGTGGTGCCCGTGTTCCCCGACCCCGCGCCGGACTTCGCGGGCTATCCGCTGCGCGACATTCACGCAAAGATCGGTGCCTTCCTCGGCAAGCAAGGCATACCGCATCTCGACCTGCTCGACGCATTCGCTGCGGAGCGCAAGCCGCCCGCTTTTTATTCGCTGGACCTCTGGCATGCGAACGCGGAGGGCCACCGGCTGATCGCGCGGAAAACGCTGGAGGCGCTACTGCCGGCCGAGGGCGATCACATTCGTGCGGCGGCGGGCCGCGATCGAGCGCCTTAGAGCCACCGCCACAGGACCGTTCGGCGGGACGCAGATGCGGCACTCACGGCTTCCTGCTCCAGTAGCGATGTCCGGATAGTTCACGCTGGTCCGGGCGGTCACTCGCCCAGCGTTCCGCATCGAACACAAACCCGTGCGAGCGCAGGCATTCGAACAGTTGTGCGTTCCGGCGAAGGTCGTTCACCTCCACCCGCTCCCTCTCGACCGCCGCACACTGGTCCAGACTGTTGCATTCGCGCCGCCGCTCCAGCGCACTGACCGCTCTCACCGCTGCATCCGCTTCGCTCAGGCACCTCGCATGATGCCAGCGGGCCGCATCGCACGCGGCAAGACCGAGCAGAAGGGAAGCAGTGACGAAGACGTGCGCCTGGATGTTGCCCTTTGCAATGGACGGCATGAGGGAAATTATAGGAGGCGCGCCACGTCGCTTCGACGCGGACCGCGAGGCAGTGACGCGACCAGCCGCGTCGCTCGCTTCACCGCATGGCGCCGGCGCCCTGTTCCGATGCCGAACGCAGCGAGCCGACAAGCCAGCATCGCTCACTTCACCGACGCTGACCCGTCCCGCTCGATCTTCGTACGCACGTCGTCGATGTGCTCGCAGACGCGCCTTGCGCCCTGCGCAAGCCGCGGCGTCTGTCGCTGGATGAGGTCGGGAGGAACGTGGCGCACCGGAATCGCACGCAGCGCCGCAGGGCGCGACCGCGCCCACTCCGACGCGAGGTCGCCCTGCTCCATGGCCGAGCTGCCGCCCAGGATGACCTGAGGCCTCGCTTGCAGCACCGCTTCGAGCGATACCGACGGCGTGAGGACAGGAACGTCGGAGAAGACGTTCACGCCGCCGCAGAGGGCGATCACGTCGCTGATGACGTGCGCGCCGTTCATCGTCAGCAGCGGCCGATGCCAGATCTCGTAGAACACGCGAACGGGTGCGCGACCGCCGTACGTGGCACGCAGGACGGCAAGCTCCGCTTCGAAGCGCGCCGCCGACGCTTCGGCGATGTCGTGCGTTCCCGCGAGCGTGCCGACGAGACGCAGGATGCGCGCGACGTCCGTCAGCCGGCGCGGCTCCGTCACGAAGACGCGGAAGCCGTGCCACTCGAGTCGCTGCAAGTCTCCTGAAGGGTTGCCGCTGCGCCATCCGAGGACGAGATCGGGTTTGAGCGTAAGGACACGTTCGAGGTCGATGCGCGCAGCATCGCCAACCTGGGGCAGATGCTTCGCCGGAGGCGGATAGTCGCTGAAGCGCACGACAGCGGCGAGGCGTTCCCCCGCGCCGGCGGCATAGGCGATCTCCACGAGATGCGGCGACAGCGCGACGATGCGCGCGGGCGGCGCGCTCCACGAGAGGGCGACGCCCCGATCATCGGTGAGCTCATGCGCGTGGGGACCGGAGGCGACAATCGCCGCCAGGACGATCACCGCGGATCGCAAGAGGCGCGACAATCGCACACTGAAGTCTACTGAGCGCCTTCCATGTAACGCATGAGCTTCGCGCTCGTCTGGCGAAGCCGCGCCGAGAGTAACGCCGCGATCTTCACCAGGATCTTGGACCCGAGACGCGGTTCTTCGCGCACGATCTTCGCCATCTGATCGCGGGTGAGCACGGCGAAGCTCGTGGGCTCGGTCGTGACGCACGTGGCAAAACGCGGCTCCCCGTCGATCATCGACATCTCGCCGATCGTCGTGCCGGCGCCGACACTCGTCATGCGCTGCGGGTGACCATGGACGCCCTGCTTCAGTATGTCGACCTCACCGTGCGTGATGAGCAGCATGAAATCGCCGACGTCGGCTTCACGGATGATCGTCTCGCCGGCCGGTGCGCGGTAAAGCCCGACATACGCGGCGAGCCGCGCCACGTCCTGCGTGTCGAACTCGGAGAGAAGCGGCGCGCGGCCAAGGAGCGTTTCCAGCTCCTCCCGGATCTCGACGTCACCGGCGACGCGCTCGAAGCGGTGGAGCTTTTCGGCGTCCGTCGGAAACTCGTCGTCTTCCTGCGCCATGATCCTCGGTGCTAAGGCGAATCGCGACTCGCGTGAGTGGCCGCCGGGTTCTTTACTCGGCTTCGGCCTCGGCTTTGACGCGCCGCTTGCGGACCGCCTCGGCGAGCTTCTCGAAGAGTGCCTGCGTGTCCTCCCAGCCGATGCAGCCGTCGGTGATGCTGACACCGTACTGGAGCGTCTTGCCGGGCTGGAGATCCTGCCGGCCCGCCTTCAGGTGGCTCTCGAACATGATGCCGAAGATCCGCTCGTCTCCGCCGCCCACCTGCGCCGCGACGTCGTCGCCGACTTCGATCTGCTTCTGCGGGTTCTTGGAGCTGTTGCCATGGCTGAAGTCGATCATGAGCCGCGCCGGGATTCCCGATTCGGCAAGACCCTTGGCCGCGGCATCCACGCTTGGCGCGTCGTAGTTCGGCGCCTTCCCCCCGCGCAGGATGATGTGGCAGTCCTCGTTACCCGTCGTCGAGACGATCGCAGAGTGTCCGCCTTTGGTCACCGACAGGAAATGGTGGGGCGCCTGCGCGGCACGGATCGCATCGACGGCAATGCGGATGTTCCCGTCGGTGCCATTCTTGAAGCCCACCGGGCAGGAGAGGCCCGAAGCGAGCTCGCGGTGGACCTGGCTCTCCGTCGTGCGGGCGCCGATCGCACCCCACGCCACGAGGTCGGCGATGTACTGCGGCGTGATCATGTCGAGGAACTCGCAACCGACCGGCACGCCCATCTCGTTCAGGTCGAGCAGCAACTGGCGCGCGATGCGCAGCCCCTCGTTGATGCCGAAGCTGCCGTCGAGGCGCGGATCGTTGATGAGCCCTTTCCAGCCGACGGTGGTGCGCGGCTTCTCGAAATACACGCGCATGACGATCAGCAGATCGCGCCCGAGTTTCTGCCGCAGGGCGGCGAGGTGTCCCGCGTATTCCTTGGCGGCTTTCACGTCGTGGATCGAGCACGGTCCGGCGATCACCACCAGGCGGTCGTCCGCGCCGTGCAGCACGCGATGGATATCCTGGCGGGCTTCCCAGACGTTCTTCGCCGCCTTGTCGGTGAGACCAAACTCGCGCAGCACGTGCGAGGGCGGCGTGAGCTCCTTGATCTCCTTGATGCGCAGATCGTCAGTTTTGTACTGCATGGCACCAACCTATTGAAAACAGGGGATTATAGCGCCGAGCGAGGCAAGGCGCCTACTGCGGTCGGCGCTTGCCCGCTCGCTTTTCGCTGGTGCTTCGCCGCCGCTGCTTCGCAGCCCCCGCCTACGGCCCCCGCTCGTTCTGTCCTAAGCCTCGTACTGATTGATGGAAATGCTAACCGGCGCCGGAATGCTTCGTTCGCGGGACCCCGCCTACGGCCCCCGCTCGTTCTGTCCTGACCCTCGGACAATCGGACTGAGTGCTAACCGGCCTTCGAATGCTACGTTCGCGGGGCCCCGCCTACGGCCCCCGCTCACCAATAACGGGGTGGTTCTGGCCTACACAGTGCCGCCCACCGTGAGCGCGTCGATGCGCAGCGTCGGCTGCCCGACCCCGACGGGGACGCTCTGCCCTTCCTTACCGCACGTGCCCACACCGCTGTCGAGCGCCATGTCATTACCGATCATGGAGACACGGGTCAGCGCATCGGGGCCGTTGCCGATCAGGGTCGCGCCTCTCACCGGATGCCCCACTTTGCCGTCTTCGATCACGTACGCCTCGGACGCCGAGAACACGAACTTGCCGTTCGTGATGTCCACCTGACCGCCCCCGAAGTTGACGGCATAGAGCCCCTTCTTCACCGAGGCGATGATCTCCTGTGGATCCTTGTCGCCGGCCAGCATGAACGTGTTCGTCATGCGCGGCATCGGAATGTGCGCGTACGACTCGCGACGGCCGTTGCCCGTCGGCTTCACCCCCGTCAGCCGGGCGTTGAGACTGTCCTGGAGGTATCCGCGCAGCACGCCGTTTTCGATGAGCACGTTATGCTGCGTCGGGTTGCCTTCGTCGTCGACGTTGAGCGATCCACGGCGGCGCGGCAGCGTGCCGTCGTCGATGACCGTCACGCCGGGAGCGGCCACGCGTTCTCCGAGACGGCCGCTGAATGCCGACGTGCCTTTGCGGTTGAAGTCGCCTTCCAGGCCGTGGCCCACCGCTTCGTGCAGCAGGACACCCGGCCAGCCCGGGCCCAGGACGACCGTCATCGGACCCGCGGGAGCCGGCTGCGCGTCGAGGTTGACGATCGCCTGCTGCACCGCCTTGCGCGCGTAGTCCTGGATCACGTCGTCGCTGAAGTAGCCGTAATCGAAGCGGCCGCCGCCGCCGGAGCTGCCCTGTTCGCGCCGGCCGTTCTGCTCGACGATGACCTGGACGGACAGGCGCACGAGCGGGCGCACGTCCGCGCCGAGGAGCCCATCGGAGCGCGCGACGAGCACTACTTCGTACTCCCCTGCAAGCCACGCCATCACTTGCGTAACGCGGCTGTCGAGCGAGCGTGCATAGCGTTCCAGGCGCTCGAGCAAGGCGACCTTCTCCTGGTCCTTCAGGCTCGGCAGCGGATCGGTTCGAGAGTAGAGGTCGCGTCCGGTGCCGCGCTTGACCACCTGCACACCGGCGCTCTGGCCGGCGCGCGCGATCGCCCGCGTCGCCTCGGCGGCCGAAAGGAGCGCGTTCAGGCTGATATCGTCGGAATAGGCAAAGGCGGTCTTCTCGCCGCTCACCGCCCGCACGCCAACGCCCTGGTCGATGTTGAAGCTGCCGGACTTGACGATGCCCTCTTCCAGGCTCCAGGACTCGTTGCGGCTGTACCTGGAAGTAGAGATCGGCATAGTCGACGCGATGCGACATGATCTCGCCGAACACCTTCTGCAGGCGCTGGTCGTCCAGCGAATAAGGCGCGAGCAGGACGTCCCGCGCCAACGCGAACGGCGTCTCGAAGAGGGTCGCGGCAATGGGATCATGCACTTGCGAGTGGATTTGTTCGATCACGGTTTCAGACTCGATTCATGGAAAACGATAGGGTCGACTTAGAGAGACACGCGATTGCCGGCGAAGTTTTCGACCGGCAGTCCAATCTATTTCAGCGTCCGGTGAGCGAGGGCAGGCAGACTCTTGCGCACTTGCGAGAGCCGCTCGTGCTCGATCTCCCCGATCACGACCCCTGCATCGCGCGGCAACCGGTCGACCACGACACCCCACGGATCGACCAGCATGGAATCTCCGTTGGTCTCGCGTCCGTTCGGATGCCGCCCGCCCTGCGCAGGCGCAAGCACGTAAGCCAGATTCTCGATGGCACGCGCCCGTATGAGCGTCTCCCAGTGCGCTTTGCCGGTCGTGGCGGTGAAAGCCGAAGGCGCGAGGATCAGATCGACGTCTTTCATCGCGCGATAGAGCTCGGGGAAACGCAGGTCGTAGCAGATGGAGAGGCCGATGCGCCCGAACGGAGAATCGAACGCGACGACGTCTTTCCCCGCCTCGATCGTGCGCGGCTCCGAGTAGCTCTCCGCCCCCATCTCGAACCAGAAGAGATGGATCTTGTCGTAGCGGGCGACCCGCCGGCCGGTGTGGTCGAACACGAGGCAACTGTTACGCACCTTGTCGGACGTCGAAGCGACGAGCGGCACCGATCCACCGACGATCCAGACCTTGTGCCGCCGCGCTGCATCCGAGAGGAAAGTCTGGATCGGGCCGCTGCCCTCTTCCTCGCGGACCTTGACTTTATCGCGCTCGTCCATGCCCATGATCGGGAAGTACTCGGGCAATGCGACGAGCTCCGCGCCGCGTGCCGCCGCCATCTCGATCAGGCGCCCGGCTTCCGCCAGATTGGCGGCGACTTCAGGTCCGGAGACCATCTGCACCGCCGCGATGCGCGAGCGCGCGCGACGCGGTTCGGTTGCAGGCTTCGCCTCGGCAGGCGCGGAACGAAGGGGCGTCATCATCGCACGAGCTCCATTTTCATCGGTGCGCCGGGTCCCTGGTCACTGCGCAGGACGATGCGGCGAGGCTCGATCGCCAATGCGCTCAGCCATGAGCGCAACTCCTCGGCCTGGATCTGCGGCTCCTGCCCGGCCGGGTGATGGATCACGATCTGCGACTCGGGCTCTGCCAGCGCAGCCACGACGACACGCCTCACACTTTCCTGAGCGAGCACGAGCGTGCCCGTGCGCGGCCGGTCCCAGAGCTCCGGCGATACCTCGGTCGTCTGGGCAGCCGCAGGTGCACAGCACATGCCGAGAATGAACAGCGCGTCGGACCGCCGCATCCGACACGCGACAAAGGAAAGGAGGTTACGGAGGAACACCTTGCTTAGAACCACTCCTTATCGGTGAGCGGGGGCTGCGGACAGCGGGGCCCCGCGAACGAAGCATTCCGGCGTCGGTCAGTATTTCCATCAATATGTACGAGGCCTCGAGCAGAACGTGCGGGGCTGCGCGGCGAGGCCCGAGCCGAAGGCAAATCGCCGCCCTCTCGCCGGTTTGCTCATGGGATGCTTTCGTGCGCCACCGCCGGCGCGCGTTCGAACTTGGCGACCTGCGGGTCGGACCAGTTGCCTGTCACGTTGTATTCGAACGAGATGAGCTGCTCGAGCGGATCCTTCAGCACCTTCTGTGCAAGATACGCCGCCACGCCCGCCACGGGTCCGCCGATCAGCGCGCCCGCGATGGACACGCCGTCGGAGATGTGCGGCGAGACGCGCACACGCAACTTCTGTGCCTCTTTCGCGAGATCGACCTCGCCGGCCATCAGCACGCGCGCCGAGGGCCCTTGCAGGCGGAAGTTTTCCGTCGTGGCGATCCCCTGGTCGATCTTCAGCGACCCGGCGATGCTGTCGAACGTGAACCCTTCGCTGAACACATCGCGGAAGTCTAGCGTGAGCCGCCGCGGCAGCGCCTGGAGCGACAGCACGCCGAGCAGCTTCGCGAGCCCGGGCTCGAGCTTGATGAACTGTCCGTTCGCCGCATCGACCATGAGCTGTCCGGAGAGCGTGGGCAGCTCGAAATCCTGCGGACTCCCGGACCACGAGAGGTGCCCCTCGATCTTCGCCGTGCCGCGCCGGATGCCGGGTGGCATACCCCAGCGCGCCAGCGTCTTGCCTGCATCGCTCACGTCCATGCGCACGTTGACTTGAGTGCGCGGCTGGGTTCGCCAGGATTGCCAGACTCCGTCGGCGGTCAGGACAGCGTCCGGGTTCGAGATGCGCAGCCGCTCGATCCTCCAGCCGCGGCCCTGATGAACCGCATTCACTTCGAGCCGGCCGAGTTGCTTCTGACCGTGCTGGAACTCGTCCACCACGACGTCGAGCGCGGGGAGTTCCTGGGATGTCGCGCTCGCCGGCTTCGCCTGCGCCGGCGCGGCTTGCGGCCCTGCGCTCACGAGCGCGAGCTTCGTGAAGCGCGCGGCGAGCCGGCCCTTGCCTTCGCCATGCCAGGTCGCAGTGCCGTCGATTTCCCGGCCGTGCAGCGCGATCTGCATGCCCGCACCCTGCGGTGCGGTCCTGACGGCGAGATCGTGGAAGCGACGGCCGAGGAAATCGAGCTCGCCGAGCTTCACGTCCACGCCCGCGAGCGTGTAGCTCGCACCCGAGCCTTCCGAACTGCGGCCAAACGCGAGCCACTCGTCGAAATCCAGCCGTTTCAGCGCACCGCGAACCCATACGCCGGACTTCGTGTCGAGCTCGCCCACATCACCGCCGCCCAGACGCACGGTGCCACGCTCGATCAGCGTCTGCTTGCCGTCGCTGCGTCGCACGAGCTCCGCTTTCACGAGATCGCCATAGACGAGCGAGACACGGTCCTGGTTGGCACTGGTGGAGCGCCGCTCGAAGCGCACCGGCACCGCGTCCGCTGCCGCTTTCGCAAATGGCGCGGGAAGCGTCGAGGTAACGCCCTGCAGATTCGATTCGATCACGAGATCCGGCGCTTTCGTGCGCAGGGTGAGTGCCGCCCGCCAGTCGGTGGAGCCGCTCAGGTGCTGCATCCAGTCGAGGCCGCCCGCCTTTCTCACGTTGTCCGCATTGATCCGCCCTTGCAGCGTGACTCTGACACCGTCGCGCTGGGGGGCCGCCGAGAGGGTCACGGGCCCGCCCAGGAACACGCCCGTCACCGACGGCACGCGCACGCTCTGCTCGCTGAACTCGATGCGTCCGCTCGCCTGCTCGAGCGGCGGATAGTCCCCGTCGAACACGACGTGATTGCCGGCAAACTGGTACACGCCGGACACTTTGCTGGACGCAAGCTGCCCGATCGGCAACGTCAACGCGGCCGTGAGACGCCCCCGACCTTCGGCAGCGGCGGCGTCGCTGACGCGCTCGATCATGTCGCGAACCGGACTCTGCCTCACGAACCTGAGGAAATCCGCCGTGGCTCCTTCGGCTTCACCGGTCAGGCTGAGTACCTCGGGGATCGCTTTCAGGTCGGGAATTTCCCCCTGCACCTTCGCGAATCGCACTCCGTAGATCGTGCCCTGCCGCGCGAGAAATTCCATGCGCGCATTGCGAAACTGGAGGTCGCCTTCGATGTTCTCGATAGGCGGCCACTGCTCGGCGTAATCCAGCGTGCCACCGGTCACCTTCACCGCAACCTGGAACACGCCGCGCTTCTCGTCCCGGAATGGAAATTCATCGAGGTTGCCTTTCAGCCTCAAACGAACGTCGTCCGAGCGGCCGGCGACGAGTGCGCGCTCGAGCCATGGGCGCAGCTTATGGAAGCCCGTCACCGGCAGGTAACGCGCGACGCCGCGCGCGTCCGCGCGTGAAAGGCTTCCGGTCAGATCGATCTCGCCCCGGCCCCCGCGCACCGTTCGATAGGTCCCGAATGCGGTGCCTGCCGCATCCTTGTTCGCGAAAGACACGTTGCTGAAGCGCAATTCGTCGCGCTTGGGCGTTCGGGTCCAGCCGACCTGGGCCGTGAGGGTGTCCATTTCGATGGGCGCCGCGAACACGTGAGGCATTTCGAGCTCCACTTGATGCCCGCTCAAGTGAAGCGCGCCGCCCTTCTCCGTTCCATCGATGCTTCCGGAAAGTCCCGTGACACCGGGAACCTTCTCGACGCTGCTAAATGCAAGCGCAGCGAACCGCCCGCGGACGCTGTACTGTTCGGGCGCGTCCCAGTTGCCGGTCCACTTCACGACCAGGTCGTGAACGGTTCCGCGCGGCGAATACGCGTACAGCCGCGCACGCAGCTCGTCTTCCAACGGAAGCTTGTCGGCAAGCGCCACGAGCGGCGCCAAGTCGAGCGCGTTCGCGTGCAACTCGCCTTGTTCCTTGCCGTCGCGATCCGCGCTACGACGCAGCAGAAGATCGGTCGGCGCGAGCTTCGCATCGGCGCCCGAAAGCGCGAGTTTCGCGAGCGTGAACTCGAAACCCGTGGGGAGGCTCTTCCACGTGACCCGCCCCGCGAGCCGCGCCAGCTCGAGCCGCGGCAGGTCTTCGCGCAGACGTGCCCGAACTTCGGAGAGGCTCAGATCCGCAACGGCTTCGGTGAGCGCGTGCTGGTTGAACGTGAGCCAGGCCCGTGCCGCGCCCGTGCCGCGCGTGACTTCAACGGGAATGTCGAGCCACGTCTTCCATGCCGCGAAATCGATATACCCGAGCTCGAGAAACAACTGACCGTCCCAGTTCGAGAGCACGTCGAGATCGCGCCCGCGCAGGTCGCCGCGCACATCGATCGGCGCCGCGAGCTCGGGCGGGGGCGTCGCGCGCAAACCGAACCGATGACGCCTGCCGCGATTAACGATCTGAAGATCGACGGCGGCCAGCTCGAGCGGCGGCGCGCCGCGCAGCTCATCGGTCCACGAGACGATCGCATCGTGCACCTCGACGTCGGGTTGCTCGAGCAGCCACGCCCCCAAGCCCGCGCGCCGCTCGCCCCCCTTCATCTCGATTCCGGCAACGGAGATGACGCCGTTCGCGTCGCGCCGTACCTGGAGCGTAGGCTGATAGATGTCGAGCGCCCGGAAGTGCACGCCGAAGTGGAGGATCGATCGCCACGAGAGCGTGCTCTCGACGCGCTCGAGCTCCAGCGCGCGCCGCCCGTCCCTGTCGAAGACACTCACCTGCTCCACTTTGAAGCGCGGCCGCATGCCTTCCCACTCGGCGGAAATCCGGCCGATCGTGATGTGCGCATTGGCCGCACGACTTACGGCGGCGGCAATGTCGTCTCGATAGGCATCGATGTTCGGGAGCAGCCAGTAACGCAGCGACAGGATGACCGTGGCACAGCCGATCCCCGCCACGATCGTGCTCCAGATGAGGGCACGGGTGGTCCAGAGGGAGCTCGCACGCATCCACCGCAGCGCACCTGTCAATGACACGTTTTTGCCTGTGCGACCTGAAAAATGAGATAGTCGAACAACGATTTACGCATTGTAGTCCCGCCGCTTTCCGAGTACAGCATGGATTCGACGATCGCCCTCTCGCGGAACGACGGCAGCGACGCGCTCGACAACGCCTGTCGCGTGAGCCGCTACCTGCGCCGGCTGCTGGATGCCGAGCCGCAGCTCGCGGAGCGGGTCGACCTCCAAAGCGCCGTTTCAGCGCGCGCCATGCGAGCGCGCTACGAGGCGCTGCGCGCATCCGGCCTTGCGGTCGCACGCGCGCTGCGCAGCCTGCGCAAGGAAGTGATGATCGCCCTGATCGCGCGCGATCTCGGGGGCCGCGCGAACCTCGGTGAAGTCGTCGCGGCATCGACCGCCCTTGCGGAAATCGCCGTCGCGGCTGCCACGCAGGACGTGCACACGGAGCTCGCGGCGATCTACGGCGAGCCGCGCGGCGAGCATTCCGGCGCCGCTCAGCAGCTTCACGTGGTCGGGATGGGCAAGCTCGGCGGCGCGGAGCTCAACGTATCATCCGACATCGATCTCATACTCATCTATCCGGAAGACGGCGAGACCGACGGCGCGCGCTCGATCAGCAACCACGAGTTCTTCACGCGCATCGCGCGACGTTTGACCGCGGCGCTCGGCGAGATCACCGAAGACGGCTACGTCTTTCGCGTTGACCTGCGGCTGCGCCCCTACGGCGAGAGCGGCGCGGTGGTTGCGAGCTTCGACATGCTCGAGCAGTACCTGATCACGCAGGGACGCGAATGGGAGCGCTATGCGTGGATCAAGGCGCGCGTGCTCACCGGAGAACGCGGTGACGAGCTGATGGAGCTCGTGCGGCCGTTCGTGTTTCGCCGTCACCTCGACTACAGCGCGTTCGAATCGATGCGCGACCTGCACCGGCAGGTGCGCATGGAAGTGGAGCGCCGCGATATCGCCGAGAACGTGAAGCTCGGTCCGGGCGGGATACGCGAGATCGAATTCATCGTGCAGCTCTTTCAGTTGATCCGCGGCGGGCGCGACGCCGCTCTGCGCAGTCAGCCGACCCTGGCCGTGTTGCCGGTGCTCGCCGAGCGCAGGCTCCTTGATGCCGATGCGGTCGAGCGGCTCACGGCCGCTTACGTGTTCCTGCGAAATCTCGAACACCGCCTGCAGTACCTGGACGACCAGCAAACGCACGACCTGCCGCGCTCGGTCGAAGATCGCGCGCTCGTCGCGGAGAGCATGGGCTTCCCCGATTTCGGCGGGTTCGAAACCGCGCTCGAGAGCCATCGCACGCACGTGACGAGGCAGTTCAACGAGATTTTCGCCGCATCGTCCCGCTCGAAGGACGAGTTGTGCGTGCTCTGGCAGGATGCCATCGGCGACGGCGGCGACGAGCGGATCACCGAGCTCCTGGCGCAGGCTCGGGTTCGCAGATCCGTCGGAGCTCCAGCGGCGGCTCAGGGAGATTCGTCAGAGCGTACGCTACCGGCAGATGCCGGCGACGGGTCAGGCGCGTTTCGAACGCATGCTCCCGCTCGCGGTGCAGGCGGCCGCCGCGCAGGCGAATCGCGACGCGACGCTGCTTCGCATCCTGCAGCTTTTCGAAAGCGTGAGCCGGCGCGAGGCCTATCTCGCTCTGCTCGAGCAGTATCCGCAGGCGCTTGCGAAAGTCGCGGAGCTCATGAGCGCGAGCCCCTGGGCCGCGCAATACCTGACCCAGCATCCGATTCTCCTGGATGAGCTCCTCGACACGCGAACCCTCGCCGAGGCGCCGAACTGGCCTCAACTCACTGCGGCGCTGCGCCGTCAACTGGACGAAGCGAGCGACGACCCCGAAAAGCAGATGGACGTGCTGCGCCACTTCAAGCACGCACAGACCATGCGGTTCCTCGCGCAGGACCTCTCCGGGACGCTGCCGCTCGAGACGCTCTCGGACCGTCTGAGCGATCTCGCGACCGCGATCCTTCGCGAAGTGCTGCGCAGTGCGTGGCTCGACGTGCGCCAGCGGCATCGGGAGGTCCCCGCCTTCGCGGTCATCGGTTACGGCAAGCTGGGCGGCAAAGAATTGGGCTACGCGTCCGATCTCGATCTCGTGTTTCTGTACGACGATCCGGCCCCCGAAGCCCCGGAGAACTACGCGCGGCTCTCGCTTCGAATGAACCATCTGCTCAACCTGCTCACGTCCGCCGGCGTGCTGTACGACACCGATCTGCGACTGCGGCCCGACGGCGCGAGCGGCCTTCTGGTGAGCCCGCTCGAGAGCTTTCGCGAGTACCAGGCGCAGTCACGCATGGCCGTGGGAGCATCAGGCGCTCACGCGGGCGCGCTTCGAAGCCGGCGACGAGCAGATCGGGCGGCGCATTCGAGGCGCTCAGAGTCGACGTTCTGCGGCAGCCGCGCGATCGCGACGAGTTGAGGCGATCGGTCGCCGAGATGCGCCAGAAGATGTTCGATGGTCACCCGAATCGCAGCGGACTCTTCGATCTGAAGCACGACCGCGGCGGGATCGTCGACGTCGAATTCGCCGTGCAGTATCTCGTGCTCGGCTACGCATCGGAGCACGAAGCGCTCACCGGCAACATCGGCAACCTGGCGCTGCTCAAGCTCGCGGCGCGATTGGGCCTCATTCCCGAAGAGGTAGCGCTGCGAGCGCACGACGCCTACCGGCGATTCCGGCAGCTCCAGCACAGCCTGCGGCTGCAAGGCGAAAGCTATGCGCGTGTGGATCCGGCAACGGTCGCGGCGGAGCGCACGGCGGTCCGCGAACTGTGGGGGCTTGTCTTCGGGTACGTTAGAATCAACCCTTTGATTTCGGAGCTAAACGCATGTCGATGGCGGACCGCGACGGCCACATCTGGTACGACGGCAAGCTCGTGCCCTGGCGCGACGCGAATACGCACGTGCTCACCCATTCGCTGCATTACGGGCTCGCCGTGTTCGAAGGCCTGCGCGCGTACAAGACGGTGCAGGGAACCGCGATCTTCCGGGTGAAAGAGCACACCGAGCGGCTGTTCAACTCGGCGCACATCTATATGATGAAGATCCCGTACAGCCGGGATCAGATCGTCGCCGCACAAAAGGAAGTGGTGCGCGCGAACAAGCTCGACGCGTGCTACATCAGACCGATCGCGTTCTATGGTTCGGAGAAGATGGGCGTCTCGCCCAAGGGCACCCAAGTGCACGTGGCGATCGCTGCGTGGCCCTGGGGCGCCTACCTCGGCGCCGATGCGCTCGAGCAAGGCATTCGCGTGAAGACATCATCGTTCGCCCGTCACCACGTGAACGTCTCCATGTGCCGCGCCAAATACTCCGGCACCTATGCGAATTCGATCCTCGCCAATCTGGAAGCGACCGAGCACGGCTACGACGAGGGCCTCCTGCTCGATGTCGACGGCTTCGTCGCCGAAGGCTCGGGCGAGAACCTGTTCATGGTGAAGAACGGCTGCCTGTACGAGCCGGAGCTCACCAGCGCGCTGATCGGCATCACGCGCGATAGCGTGATCGCGCTCGCCCGCGAAATGGGCTACACCGTCAGCGCGAGACGCATCACGCGAGACGATCTGTACATCGCGGACGAAGCGTTCTTCACCGGGACTGCCGCCGAGGTCACGCCGATCCGCGAAGTCGATGGCCGCACGATAGGCGAAGGCCGGCGCGGGCCTGTCACCGCGCGCATACAACGCGCGTTCTTCGATTGCGTCACCGGCAAGGCCGAGAAGCATCGAGACTGGTTGACGCCGATCGCCGCCTGAGGCAACGACGAGCTCACAGACACCGCCTACGAACTCTTGCTCGAACGCGAACCGTTCCCCTCCAGCGCCAGCGCTCACCAACATGTCAGAACCCGCCACGAACACCCAGCGCGATATCGAAATCACCGCGGCGGACCTTCCGCTGCACTGCCCGACGCCTTCCATGATGCTGTGGAATGCGCATCCTCGCGTCTATCTGCCGATCCAGAAGACGGGCGAAGCGCTCTGTCCGTATTGCGGCACGAAATTCACGCTGGCTGGAGGGCCGCAGGCAGGTGGGCACTGAACTCTTCGAAATGAAGATCCTCGTCGTCGGCCCCTCCTGGATCGGCGACACGATCCTCGCGCAGCCGCTGCTGAAGCTGCTGCACGAACGACACCGCGACTTGAAGCTCGACGTTCTGGCGCCCGCGTGGACGTTTCCGGTCGTCGAGCGCATGTCGGAAGTGCGTCAGGCAATTGCGAGCCCTTTCGCGCATGGCGAGCTGAAGTTTTCGGAGCGGCGGGCGCTCGGACGTGCGTTGCGCACCGAGTCCTACGATCAGGCCATCATTCTTCCGAACACGCTCAAGTCGTCCTTCGTGCCCTGGTTCGCCCGCATACCGCGACGGACGGGCTATCGCGGCGAAATGCGGTGGGGCATGCTGAACGACGTGCGCAGGCTCGACGAACAGGGGCTTCCACAAATGCCCCAGCGGTATGCCGCGCTCGGCCTGGAACGCAGCCGGACGCTGCCCGCGAACCTGCCGCAGCCGCGCCTCGAAAGCGTCGTGTCGAAGCGGATGCAAACGCTCCACGCATTGGGCCTGAAACCGGATGACCGCATCGTCGCTTTGTGCCCTGGCGCGGAATACGGCCCCGCGAAGCGTTGGCCGCCTTCGTATTTCGCCGAAGTCGCGCGCGCGCTCTCGCGAAGCGGCGACACCGTCCTGCTCATCGGCTCGGCGAAGGACGCGCCGATCTGCGACGACATCGTGCGGCTCTCCGGCGGGGCGTGCAGGAACCTGTGCGGGGCGACAACGCTGGATCAGGCGATCGAAGTGCTCGCGGCCGCGCGGCTCGCGATCACCAATGACTCAGGACTCATGCATATCGCGGCGGCGCTCGGAACCCCGCTCATCGCGATCTACGGGTCGAGCACGCCCAAGCACACCCCGCCGATGTCGCCCCATGCGACCATCATCAAGCTGGAGATGCCCTGTAGCCCATGCTTCGAGCGCACCTGTCCGCTGGGACACTTCAACTGCATGATGCAACTGAAGCCCGAGCGCGTCCTCGCCCACGCGCTCATGCAGGGGGAAATGGGGTCGGAGTAAGTTTTCAGGTCGGGGATAGAAGCCGCACACCCGTGCAACGAAAATTTACGCGGCCCCCTGTCTGGCTTCCGAGGATTCTCAGCGTTCAGGACCGGCGTAGACGCCCGCCGTTTCCGGAAACAGCGATTTCACGATCTTGAACTTGGAGATGTCCGTCGTGCCATCCATGTGGAGGAACACGGCCGCGTCGCGCAGAAGCTTCTCGACGCCAAAGTCGAGCATCACGCCGTTGCCGCCGTGGAGCTCCATCGCGTGCTGCGCGACCTTGAATACCTCCTCCGACGCGAAGAGCTTCGCCATGTTGCAGAGTGCTTCCGCATCCGGCGCCTTCGCATCCACCGCCGCGGACGCTTCGCGGAGCATCGCACGCACCGCCGCGAGCTTCGTCGCCATGTCCGCGAGCCTGCACGCGACGGCTTGATGTTTGATCAGGATGCGTCCGCCCTGCACGTAGTTCTGGCAATACTCCGCGGCTTTCTCGAACGCGGCCATGCCGACGCCGAGATTCTTCGAGGCCTGGATGATCTTCCCCGGCCGGAAGTAGACGCCTGCTTTCGTGAGCGCCGTGTCCTGCACGAGGAGGTGGTCCTGCGGCACCGCCATGTCTTCGAAAACGATCTCGCCGTTGTTCATGAACCGGCCGCCCATCGTCTCGTTGCAGCGCTGGACGGTGAGGCCCGGCGTGTCGCGCGGCACGAGAAAGCTCGAGGTGCCCTTCGTCATGCCGGCGCCGGGTTTGGTGGTCGCGTACACGACATAGAGCTTGGCGTCGTAAGCATTGCTGATGAACTGCTTGCGCCCGTTGATCACCCACTTGTCACCCTTCAGCTCCGCCCGCGTGTGCATCATGGCTTCGGGCACGTCGTAAGGCAGCCAGCGGTCGGAAGCGCCCCGCGGTTCGGTCAGGCAGTGCGACAGCAGAAAAGTGGGATCCTCCACGACGCGCGGGAACCAGCGCTCCTGCAGGTGCCGCGGCGCGACATTGCGCAGCAGCACGGACACTTTCCAGATTTGGACGAGCTTGTCGGCGAGACCGGAATCGCCGCGGGCAATCTCTTCGGAAATCACGGCGAAGGTCTGAACCTCGTCCTTCGGATCGAGCGGCGTGCCGCCGAATTCCTCGGGAACACCCAGCGTGCGGATGCCGATCTCGTTCGCTTTCTCGAGGATCGAACGGGGCAGCCGCTCCTCCGGCTTCATGTTCCACTCCTGCTGCCAGTTCTGCCGCAGGAAAGGCGTCACGACCTCGTCCACGAACGCTCGACACGTCTCGCGCATCATCTTCTGTTCGTCGGAAAGGCCGCGGTCGATCTGCATGATCATGGTTCGGGTTCCTTTGGGAATCGGGTCGGAATGAAACGTATGAGGAAGCAGCCTGGTCGGCGCGGCTTCGGGGCCGCGGGCCGGCCGGTTGCGCGCTCTTGAAGGAAGCCTCCTCGGGTTACGGGGATTCTCGCCCGAGCCGGGGAGGCGAAGCAACAGCGGCCCACTTTCGAGAGAACGTCGCCTATCGGTGAGCGGGGGCTGCGGAGCAGCGGGGCCCCGCGAGCGAAGTATTCCGGCGCAAATCAGCACTCTCGTCCGATTGTACGAGGGCTCGACCAGAACGTGCGGGGGCTGCGGAGCAGCGGGGCCCCGCGAGCGAAGTATTCCGGCGCAAATTAGCACTCTCGTCCGAGTGTACGAGGGCTAGAACAGAACGGGCGAGGCTCGAACAAGCCAACGCCGCCAACTCCCCGCCGCTTTGCTAGAATCCGGTGCGCTGCCCCGCATCCGAAGCCCCTTCTCGCGCCAGATCCCGAGCACCGTGACGAAGACGCTATTCGCAACGCCGCAGGACGCCGAGGCGGCGTTTTACGAAGCGTTCATGAAACGCGACCTCGAAGGCATGATGGCGGTGTGGGCGGATGACGACGAGGTTTACTGCGTTCATCCGCGCGGCCCGCGTGTGACCGGTGTCGAGCAGATCCGCGAGTCATGGCGGCAGATTTTCGCAAGCGGCCAGAACGTACGCTTCCAGGTTCGCGAGCAGCACCTCGTGCAGGCGATGATGGTGTCGGTGCACAGCGTATACGAGCAGATCAGCCTTGCCGATGAGGAGCGCACCCGCGCGTGCATGATCGCGACCAACATCTACATGCGCACGGAGCGGGGCTGGCGCATGATGGCGCACCACGCTTCGCCGGCTCCGCCGGTCGAGCCGACAGCCAGTCAGCAGCCGCGCAGAGGCAAGACATTGCATTGAATTTCAGAGGGCGGCAGATCCCTTCACGAGATGTGCCGAGCCCCGTCGAATTTCTCCACTTCAGTAGAGGAACGCCATGAGCTCCACCGATTTCGGTAATCCCGATGTGATCGTCGTCGGCGCAGGTAACGCCGCCTGCTGCGCCGCGCTTGCCGCGAAGGAAAACGGCGCGAGCGTGATCGTGCTCGAAGCCGCGCCCATGGACGATGCGGGCGGCAACAGCCGCTATACCGGCGGGCTCATGCGCGTTGTCTACAACAACGTGGAAGACATCGCGCAGCTCATTCCCGACCTGACCGAGGAAGAGAAGAAAACGCACGATTACGGCCAGTACACGGCCGACGATTATTTCGACGACATGGGCCGCATCACGCAGTACATGTCCGATCCGGACTTGACCGAGATCCTGATTACGAAGAGCTTCGACACGCTCGTGTGGCTGCGCAAGAAAGGCGTGCGTTTCCAGCCGAGCTACGGCCGGCAGTCGTACAAGGTCGAGGGTGGCGGCTACAAGTTCTTCGGCGGCCTCGTCGCCGAGACTTGGGGCGGCGGCGCGGGACTCTGCGAAAACGAGCACAAAGCGTGTGAGCGGGAAGGAATCAAGATCTTCTATGAAACGCCGGGGCTTTCGCTGATCACCGACGACGCCGGGACGGTCACGGGTGTCAAGGCGAGATACAAGGGCCGCAACGTCGACATCCCGTGCAAGGCCGTCGTGCTCGCATGCGGCGGCTTCGAGTCGAGCGCCGAGATGCGCGCGCGCTACCTCGGGCCGGGCTGGGACCTCGCAAAGGTCCGCGGCACGCGCTACAACCTCGGCGCCGGTATCAAGATGGCGCTCGACATCGGCGCGATGCCGCACGGACACTGGTCGGGCTGTCACGCGGTCGGCTGGGACAGGAACGCCCCGCCCTATGGCGACGTCAACATCGGCGACCAGTTCCAGAAGCACAGCTACCCCTGGGGCATCATGATCAACGCGACCGGCGAGCGCTTCGTCGATGAAGGCGCCGACTTCCGCAACTACACGTATGCCAAGTACGGCCGCGTCATCCTCAATCAGCCCGGCATGTTCGCGTGGCAGGTGTTCGACAACAAGCTGATCCCGATGCTGCGCGACGAATACCGCATCAAGCAGGTCACCAAGGTCCGCGCGAACACGCTCGAAGAGCTGTGCGAGAAGATGGAAGGCGTCGACGCCAAACGCGCGCTGGAGGAGATCAAGGAGTACAACGCGGCAGTGCAGAAGGACAAGCCATTCAACATGGCGATCAAGGACGGACGGCGCACGACCGGCTTGAAGGTCGACAAGACCAACTGGGCCAACACGATCGAGGAGGCACCGTTCGAAGCCTATGCCGTGACGTGCGGCGTGACCTTCAGCTTCGGCGGATTGAAGATCACGAACGATGCCGAAGTCGAAGACGTTTCCGGCAAGCCGATCCCCGGTCTCTTTGCGGCAGGCGAGCTCGTCGGCGGCCTCTTCTATCACAACTATCCGGGCGGGACCGGGCTCACCAACGGATCGGTGTTCGGCAAGATCGCGGGCGAGACGGCAGCGACGTATGTGGGTAAGAGCAAGTGAAGGGGTGAAGGGTGAAGAGCAGTGAAACGTGAAATGTGAGCGTGTCGAGTCACGAGCCACGCGACGAGTCAGTCACGAGCCACGAGTTCACGAGTGACAACAAAAACACCCCCTCGCCCCGAGTCGGGGAGAGGGTGGGGGAGCGGAGCGGTCGGGGAGGGGCCCCCTCCTCGTCCTATCGCGCGCCGTGGTGGCTTCCGGGCGGCCATCTGCAAACGCTCTACGCAGTGTTGCTCGCCCCTCGCCCGCGAGTAAGTTACCGGCGCGAGCGCTGGGAAACCCCCGACGGCGATTTCATCGACCTCGACTGGGTCCGGGAGATCGGGGACAGACCCCAATCTCCTGGTTCGGCGGCTGACCCCGATGGTGGCGTGCCGCTCGTCGTCCTCTTCCACGGCCTCGAAGGCTGCTCGACGAGCCAATATGCCCATGCGCTGATGGCGCACGTGAGAGACACCGGCTGGCGCGGCGTCGTCATCCATTTCCGCGGCTGCGGCGGCGAGCCGAATCGGCTGCCGCGCGCCTATCACTCCGGCGACAGCGACGAGATCGACTGGATCCTGCGGCGCATTAACGCTGCTCGAAGCATCGCGCCGTATGTGGTCGGCGTCTCGCTCGGCGGTAACGCGCTCCTGAAATGGCTTGGCGAGCGCGGAGCCGAAGCGCAGTCACTCGCATCGGCCGCGGCAGCGGTCTCCGCGCCCGTCGATCTGATGTCAACGGGGGACGCGCTCGGAGGTGGCTTCAACATGATCTACACGCGCGCCTTCCTGCGCACACTCAAGCGCAAGTCGCTCGCCAAGCTCGAACATCATCCCGGCATCTACGACGGCCCACGCGTGCGCCGTGCACGCACGCTCCGCGAATTCGACGACGTCGTCACGGCGCCGCTGCACGGCTTTCGCGACACGGACGATTACTGGACGCGCGCCAGCAGCAAGCCGTGGCTTCGGCGGATCGCCGTACGGACGCTGCTAGTCAACGCGCGCAACGATCCGTTCCTGCCGTCGAGCGCGCTTCCGGCGAGCGACGAAGTCTCCGCCGCAGTGACGCTCGAGTTTCCTCCGGACGGTGGGCACGTCGGATTCGTCTCGGGCCCGCTTCCCGGGCACCTCCACTGGCTGCCTCAGCGTATCATTCGATTCTTCGACGACGGCTGCTGAACGCGCGTACGCTCGAGCCGCCGCGTCTGCACCCTCATCCGTTCACATCCCTACCGCCGGAAAACCTTCATGACTGCATCGCGACCCTTGAGCGTTTCTCCCCAGATCTTCCGGGCGTACGACATCCGCGGAATCGTCGCTACGGCCCTCACGCCCCAAGCCACCGAAGTGATCGCTCAGGCGATCGGTTCCGAGGCACGAGATCGCGGTGTCAAGGCGATCGTGATCGGCCGCGACGGGCGTCTGACGGGACCCGAACTCTCGCAGGCTCTCGCGCGAGGGCTCCAGGCGGCCGGCATCGACGTGATCGACATCGGAATGGTCGCGACACCCATCCTGTACTTCGCCGCACATCATCTCGGCACCGGCTCCGGCGTTGCCGTTACCGGATCGCACAATCCACCCGAATACAACGGGCTGAAAATGGTGCTTGCCGGTGAAACGCTCGCGGGCGACGCCATCCAGGCGCTGCGCACGCGCATCGAACGCGGCGACCTGCACAAGGGCCAGGGCACGTACAGCACGCGCGACGTGCGGGAGGACTATCTGGACCGCATCGTCTCGGACGTGAAGCTCGCTCGTCCGCTGCACATCGTCGTCGACTGCGGCAACGGAGTCCCCGGCGCGACCGTGCCCGAGCTCTACCGCAGACTCGGCTGCACCGTCACCGAGCTCTATTGCGAAGTGGACGGAAATTTTCCGAACCATCATCCCGATCCATCCGATCCGCACAACCTCGAGGACATCGTAAAGACGCTCAGGACAGAGGGCGACATCGGCTTCGCCTTCGACGGCGACGGCGATCGTCTGGGCGTCGTCACCAAAGCGGGCAACATCATCTTCCCGGACCGGCAGCTCATGCTGTTCGCCGAAGACGTGCTGAAGCGCAACCCGGGCGCGGAAATCATCTTCGACGTGAAGTCGACTCGCAACCTCTTTTCCTGGATACGCGAACGCGGCGGCAAGCCGACGATGAGCAAGACCGGCCACTCGTTCATCAAGAAGAAGCTCCAGGAGACAGGCGCCCCGCTCGCGGGAGAGATGAGCGGCCACATCTTCTTCAAGGAACGCTGGTACGGCTTCGACGACGCGATGTACGCGGGCGCGCGGCTCCTCGAAATCCTTTCGCGAACGCCCGACGTGAGCGCGACGCTGGAGCAGCTTCCCGATGCCGTGAATACACCCGAACTGCACCTGAAGACAGCGGAGGGCGAGAACTACACGCTCATCGACAAGTTGAAGGAAACCGCGAAGTTCGATGGCGCCGAGGAGCTCATCACGATCGACGGACTGCGCGTTGAATACAAGGACGGTTTCGGGCTCGCCCGGCCGTCGAACACGACGCCGGTCGTCGTGCTGCGCTTCGAAGCCGACAACGAAACCGCGTTGAAGCGCATCCAGGAAGATTTCCGCCGCGCTCTGCTCGCGGTGAAGCCGGACGCAAAGCTGCCGTTTTGATGCGACTCGTGCGTGCCCGTCGCCCGTGAGATGAAAGCCTGGACGCCAGGATAGTCTGGCCTTTCAGCGAGTTGATTTTGGCTCAGGCCCTGCAATTCACGAATGATGCGCACAGATTCTCCGACGGAAACTTCAAGCCTCCGCCTAGCGGGACGAAGTTCAGCCATTACGGCCTCCGGTAATCATGTGCGGTAATTGAAACCGCCTGGAACAACTGCTCTGACGCGACGACCCCGCGCTTTGCAAAACCATCGTGCCACGCAGCGTACTACACGGCGCATCACAGCAACGGCAGCCGAATCCTGGCCCTACTGCGTCTGCTCCAGCCCGATCGCCCGGATCACCTTCTGCCACTTCGCCGCTTCCGCCTTGATCAGCGCGGCGAACGCTTCCGGCGTGCTCGGCGACGGATCCGCGCCGGTACTCGCCATACGCTCGCGAAACTCGGGATCGGCGAGATGGCGTCCGATCTCGCGCGACAGCTTGTCGACGATGTCCGGCGGCGTGCCGGCCGGCGCGAGCAGTCCGTTCCAGCCCACGACGATCATGCCGGGAAAGCCGGATTCGACGAGCGTCGGGTACTTCGGAAATGCCGGATCGCGCTTCTCACCGCAGGTCGCGAGCAGCCGGACTTTGCCGGCCTCGACGTGCTCGGCGATCCCGCGCATCGACACGAACGTCATCGCTGCCTGCCCGCTGATCACGTCGACCTGCGCCGGTGTGGTGCCTTTGTACGGCACGTGCAGCAGCTTCACGCCCGCCGCTTGTGAGAACAGCTCGCCCGCGAGATGCGTGAGGTTGCCGATGCCGGCCGACGCGTAGATGAGCTCACCGGGCCGCGACTTCGCGAGCGCCACGAGCGACTTGACCGAAGTGACGGGCAGCGTGCGCGTGACGACTACGCCGAACGTGTTCGTCGCGATCTGCGTGACAGGCGCGAGATCGCGTACCGGGTCGTAGGGCATCTTCTTGTATACGAACTGATTGACGGTGATGGCGCTCGGCACGCCGAGGAGCAGCGTATAGCCGTCGGGTTTCGCCTTCGCGACCAGCTCGCCGCCGATGATGCCGTTCGCGCCGGGACGGTTGTCGACGATGACGGGTTGTCCCCACGATTCCGACATCTTCTGTCCCAGCGCGCGCGCGGCGAGATCGGGACCCGAAGACGGCGCCTGCGCGACGACGATGCGAATGACCCGGGTTGGATAGTCCTGTGCCGATGCGACTCCCGCCGCACCACACGCCACCAGCCACGCTGAACTGAGAAACAAACGCATATGAATGACCTCGTTGACGCTGCAAAAGCGCATCAGTATCGTCAGTGCGGCGCGAACGCGCAAACAGGTTGACACCGAACGCGCCGCATCATGAACATGCCGACGCCTTATCCATCGCTCTTTTCGCCGTTCACGCTGCGCGGACGAACGCTGCGCAACCGCATCGTGCACGCGTCGATGAACACGCACATGGCTGCGCACACACGCGTCACCGATCAGCTCATCGCATACCATGCGGCCCGCGCACGAGGGGGTGCCGCGCTCATCGTCACCGAGCCGATCAGCATGGCCCGCCACCAGAACGTGTCTTATCGCGCGCGCGCCTGGAACGACGACAACCTCGACGGGCTCCAGCGCTGGGCGGAAGCCGTCGAATCCGCCGACTGCCGGCTGCTCGGGCAGATACAAGACCCAGGCCGTGGCCGCCACAACAGCGGCATCGGCGCGCACGCGGTCGGCGCTTCCGCGCTGCCGGACGATCTCTCCTGGACCGTTCCGCGCGCGCTCACGTCGGCCGACATCCGCGCCATGATCGACGACTTCGCCTCTTCGTCGGCGCGTCTCGAACGCTCCGGTTTCAGCGGCGTGGAGATCTCCGGCGGCCACGGGCACCTCTTTCATCAGTTCCTCTCGCCCTGGTCGAACGTGCGCGAGCGACGAATACGGCGGCGACTGGGAAGGACGAACGCGCTTCGTGCGCGAGCTCGTGAGCGCCGTTCGCGCGTCGTGCAGCCGCGACTTCCTCATCGGGCTCAAGCTCCCCGGTAACGACTGGGTGCGCGGCGGCATCGGCCCGACGGAAGCGGCGATCGTCACGTCCCTGCTCACACGCTCGCGTGAGGTGGATTACGTGTGCTTCGTGGAAGGCACCCACGGACTCGCGCTCGAGCGTCATCTGCCCGATCCGCACGCGCCCGCCTTGCCGTGGCTCGCGCTCATGCGCGAGCTGCGCGCGTCCTGTAACGGCCTGCCGCTCGTCGCGCTCGGCAAGGTCACCGAACCGGAGGAAGCGGAGACGATTCTCCGCTCAGGCGACGCCGAGCTCGTCGCGCTCGGCCGAACGCTGCTGGCCGACGCCGCGTGGCCGATGAAGGCTTCGCAGGGGCGCACGGAGGAGATCCGGCGCTGTATCTACTGCAATCTGTGCTGGGACACGATCAACACGCATTTGAAGCCGATCGCGTGCGTGAACAACCCCCGCGTCGCGGAGCCGGACGAGGCGGACTGGTGGCCCTCGCCCGCAGCCGTGAAGCGACGCGTCGTCGTGGTCGGCGCCGGGATCGCGGGACTGGAGGCCGCCTGGATCGCCGCGGCCCGCGGACACCGCGTCACGGTGTTGGGCCGCTCTGCGGAGGCCGGCGGCAAGACGCGACTCCATGCGCGACTCCCCGGCGCGCACACGCTTGCCCGCATCTACGAGTATCAGATGACCGCGGCGCGCAAAGCCGGTGTTCGATTCGAGCTCGGGACCGAGGCGACAGTGGCCGGCGTCATGGCGCTCGAGCCCCACGCCGTCGTGCTCGCAGCAGGCTCGCGCATGCTCCCGCCGCCTGCGATGCCCGCCGATCACCCGACAGCGCGCGACTTGCGCGGTGCGATGCAAGCGCTTATCGAGGCGCCGGAACGGCGAGCGGGAACCGCCGTCATCTTCGACATGGATCATACCGAAGGCACCTACGCCTCTGCCGAATTGCTGCGAACGCTCTTCGACCGCGTCGTCCTGATTACGCCACGTGAATACATCGCACAGAAAACAGCGCTCGTGACGCGGCAATCGATCATCCGGCGCTTCCACGAGCAGCGCATCGAAGTCGTAGCGCTCGCGCAGCCGCTCTGGACGGAAAGCGCCGCGGGAACGCTCACGTATGTGAACGTCTACGGCGGCGAAACCACGACGATCGCGGATGTCGCCTTTATCGCCTACTCGACGCCGCGCCTGCCGGAAGACACGCTGGCTGCAGCGCTGCGCACTGCCGGAATCGAGGTACGCCTGGTGGGCGATTGCGCGCTGCCGCGCGGTGTTCTCGCGGCAACGGCCGAGGGCCATGCCGCGGGCAACGCGGTGTGAGCGCTATTTCACCATCCCGAGCTCGGCCAGCATCCTGCGCTCGGATTCATAGTCGCGAGCCATCAACTCGCGTGTCGGCTGTGACTTCCTGAAATCCGCCTCGAGCGCATCGGCTTCGAGCATGTTCTTCCACAGGGGATGGTTGAACGTCCGCTCGAGCAGATCCTCCCAGAACGCGATTTGCGCCGCACTCAATCCCTTCGGCCCCATGATGGCGGTCCAGTTGCCCATCACGACGTCGTAGCCCTGATTCCTGAACGTCGGAACGTTCGGCAGAGCCGCCGAACGCTCTGCCGTCGCAACGCCGAGGATGCGCATCGTGCCCGATTTGTGGTGCGGGACGAGCGCATCGACCGACGACGAGATGACCTCGATGTGGCCGCCGAGCAGGTTCGTCACGGAGTCGTTCGAGCCGCTGAAGGTCACGATCTTGAGCTTCTTCTGATCGGCGCCGGCGAGCTTCGCGAGCTGAACCACCATCATGTGCGAAGGTCCGCCGCGCGTGCTGCCGACGGAAGTCGTGATCGACTGCGGATCGTTCTTCAGCCGCTCGGCCAGATCCTTCGCACCCTTCATGGCCGAGTCGGCGCGCACCGCCATCGCGTTGGGTTCGTTGGCCATCACGGCAAGGGGCGTGAGCTCGTTCGGATGCAACGGACTGCGCGCGAGGATGTGGTTGGTGAGCAAACCTTTGCGCACCACGCCGATGTAGTGCCCGTCGGCGGCATGCTGCGACACGTACGTGTAAGCGACCGCGCCGCCGCCGCCCGGCTTGTTCAGCACGTTCACATTGTCGAGCCACTTCGTCTCGCGCCAGATCCGCTGAATCAGGCGCGCAGTCTTGTCGTTGCCGCCTCCCGGCGCGGAAAGCACGACGAACTCGACGGTTTTCTCCGGCTTCCATGCTGTCTGGGCAGCGCAGGGCGCCGTCGCCAGAATGACGATCGCGGCCAGCAGCAGACCTGGTCTCATACGCACTATCCTTCCCCGTCGGGGCCTTTTCTTCACGCTGTAGTATTGCACGAGCTGGCTGCGGCAAAACGCAAGCGCACGCGAGCATTCACGCCGCGCGACGATCCTGTGAAACGAGATCGATGAGCCGGCCCATTGCCGGGGCAGCGCGGTGGCTGTGCGGGTTTCGCGTGCTGAACGAGCTTGTTGAAGCGTCGATCATTATCTGGACTTAGCTATCGCGGCGCGCGGGGCGTGGCTGAACTCGCGAAGCTTGGACGTTGATCTCGCAACGCCCTATCATTAGGCGCTCTGCCGAGTCGTGCTTAAGCACGGCCCCTCACACAGTCCTCGCTCGCACGGGTCGGGGCGTATCGATGACGCAAGCGGGGCCTCCTCGCTTACGTATCCACATGGAGGACTTACATGAAGGTTTATGAGCGTCTCGCCCAGGCATTCAAAGCGGAAGGCACCCAGGCCGTGTTCGGCATCATGGGCGATGCCAACATGTATTGGTACAGCGAGCTCGACAAGCTCGGCGTGGAGCTCGTGGAAGTGCGCCACGAAGGCGCAGGTCTCGGCATGGCGGACGGCTGGGCGCGCGCGACGCACAAGCCCGGCGTTGCGAGCGCGACCTGCGGGCCGGGCACGACGCAGCTCGCGACGGCGCTTCGTCGTTGCCGCGCGCGCGGAATCGCCGCTCGTCGCGTTCTGCGGCGAGCATCCGACGAGCGACGACGGCTACAACCAGCGCTTCGACAACCGCGGCTTCGCGGCGGTCGTGCGAAACCGGCGTTCGTGCGCCTGAATTCGCCGGAGAGCGTGGACGACGTCGTGCGCAAGGCGTTCTACATCGGCGCAGCTCGAATCGAAGCCGGTGATGCTGAGCTGTCCGATGGACATCCAGCAGAAGAGCTTCGAAGACGACGACGAGTACCAGACGTCGGCGACGATCCTGCCCAAGCGTGCGGCGGGCCCCGATGCCGAGTCGGTGAAGCGCGCGGTCGATCTCATCTCGGGCGCAAAACGGCCGGTGATCGTCGCCGGCCGCGGCGCGCAGATGGTCGGGCGCGGGCGAGGCGATTCTCAAGCTCGCGGACCGCAGCGGCGCGCTGATCGCGACCTCGCTCATGGCGAAGACGTGGCTCGCCGGCAGGGATCCGTTCCACATCGGCGTCTCGGGCCTGTATGCGACCAAGACGGCGATCAACCTGCTCCAGGAAGCCGACGTCGTCATCGGCGTGGGCGCGAGCCTCAACCGCTACACCACCGAGCACGGCTACCTCTATCCGAACGCGAAGTTCGTGCACATCGATACCAAGGCCCACGTGCTCATGGGCAACGCGCGTTCGTCCGACGTCTACGTCCAGAGCGACGCGAAGCTCGGCGTCGAAGCGATTACGGCCGCTCTCGAACAGCAGAATGTCAAGCAGACCGGCTATCGCACGAACGAAGTCAAGAAGCAGCTCGTCGGACACCTCGCCGATCGCGCCGAGTTTCCGATCGAAGACGGCAAGGTCGATCCGCGCGACGTCGTCACCACGCTCGACGAAGTGGTTCCGGGGAACATCAGCCTGCTGACGGGCAGCGGCGCGTCGGCGGGATTCTCGAACATCCTCTTCGCCAAGGAGCGGCCGCTCGTGATGGCGAGCCACTTCTTCGGCTGCATCGGCCAGATGATGCCGGCCGCGATGGGCGCGGTGCTGGCTTCAGGCAACAAGCCGCACGTGCTCGTCGACGGCGACGCGAGCGTGATGATGCACCTCGCCGAGTTCGACACGATGATGCGCCACAAGATGCCGCTGCTCATCGTCGTGCTGAACAACGAAGCCGCTCGGCTCCGAGTACTACAAGCTCGACGCGCACGAGATGGACAAGGAGCTCTCGGTCATCCCGACGCCGGATCTAGGCGCGGTTGCGCGCGGCTTCGGCGGCAAAGGCGCGCTCGTGACGAAGATCGAGGACCTTCAGAAAGCCGCGCAGGAGTGGGTTGCGAATCCGTGCCCGATGATCATCGATGCGCGCATCGAGCGCGCGGTGGTGACGCTGCCGTATCGGCGCATTCACTACGGGCGTGACGAGTAGCGAGACGGATCGGCTGCTGCGGAGCCGTCATTCCGTCGCGAGGACGGAATCCAGGCGCCGGTAAAACCCGTTGCTCATCGGTCAAGCAACGCTACTTGAGCTGCTCGCCTACCTTTTCGAGCACGTCGGCATCGACGTAGGCGTTCTTGCCGTTGATCCGGTAGCGCCGCTTGCCGATGCGCGGATAGTCGCAGACGTCGAAGGGCCAGCGATTGCCGCCGACGAGATACACGAGATCCTCGGCGTTGGGGTTGTGCATGTTGTGCGGGACAGAGCCGGCGACGAAACCCATGAAGTCGCCCGCGCCCACCTCGTGCTTCTCCTCACCGATGTCCGCGATGCCGCGGCCCGACAGGATGTAAATCCACTCCTCGTCCTGATGGTGGCGATGGAACACGCTGCTCGTCCCGCCTTTCTCCAGCCGCACGAGGTGCACGCCGATCGTCTCGAGTCCTGTCGCATCGCCCAGTGACCGCGTATGCCGCACGTGCGCCGGATTCAACGGGTGCGCGCGGGCGACTTCGGGAAGAGCCTGGATATCCTGCGCTCGCAACAACACGGGTTTTGTGGTCATGGTCTTCTCCGCTCGACCGTTCGCCCCCTTCGACAGGCTCAGGGCAGGCTTCGAGACAGCCTCTGCGGGCTTGCTTTCAAAGAACGGTCCTAGAGCGTAGTCGCGACCCGCCGCACGTGCAAGGCGCGTTTGCTATCGCGCGTCGATGCCCGTCGGCGCAAAATACACGCTCGTTTGCGCGCTGCGAGTCGCACGCCACGGCAGTTCCATCGGCGTCTTGAACTTGTCCGTCGTGACCTTGACGATGCCTTCGATGCTGTCGCCTTTCACGCGGCCTTCGAATTGATGACGCGTAGGTCCCACACCGTCGATGCGCATCTGCAGCACGAACGAGATGCGATCGCCGGAGAGTTTCAACTCATCCATCAGACCACGGCGGTTTCCGACACGCGCCACGCCTTCGGCCATCTGGAAACACTGATCGATGAGGGCGACGTAGGAGCGCTGCTCTTCGGCGAGCGGCAATTCCCAGGTCCAGGCGCCTCCGACCTTGGCCGGCACGACCCACACGTGCACGGGCCATCCGGAACCCTCCGAGTCATCCGGCTTCCATCCGCCGAGGTCCCATGTGCGAGTAACGACGCGCGTGCCAGGGCGCGCTTCCGCGAGGATCTTGGGGCGCAGCATGCGCATCAATTCGGGGAAGAGCCACATCGTGATGACGGTCGCCTCGCGCAGATCGGCGTCGAACGCGTTCTGATGCAGGAACTCCACGCGGCCCTCGACGCCGTTTGCTTTGGCCGCCTCCGTCGATTTCTGCACGAGCTTCTCGTCGATCTCGACGCCGCGCCCGCGAATCGTCTTGTTCATCCGCGCCGCTTCCAGGACGATGCGTCCGTCGCCAGAGCCGAGGTCGTAAACGACGTCTCCGTCGCGCAGCTCCGCCATCTTGAGCATGCGCCGCACATCGTCGATGTCGCTCGGAACATAGGGCGAGAAAAGGTCCTGCGCCGAGGATGGGGCCGGCAGCGCGACCCACAGAAAAGCGGCCACGAGGGCCGCTTTGACCGTCGCCGCTGCCATCACACGCGCTCTTCGACCCACGCCTTCACCGACTCGAGCGCCTGCGGAAGCTTCGACGCATCGGTGCCGCCCGCCTGCGCCATGTCGGCACGCCCGCCGCCCTTGCCGCCGACCTGCTGCGCGACGTGATTCACGAGCTCGCCCGCCTTCACCCGCGCCGTGAGGTCCGCCGTCACGCCGGCGATCAGCGACACCTTCCCGTCGTTCGACGCGGCGAGCACGACCGCCGCCGACTTGAGCTTGTCCTTCAGCTTGTCGACGGCTTCGCGCAGCCCTTTCGCGTCGGCGCCTTCGAGCGAGGCCGCGAGCGACCTTCACGCCCTTCACTTCCACTGCGCGATCGACGAGATCGTCGCCCTGCGAGGAAGCGAGCTTCGATTTCAGCCGCGAGAGCTCCTTCTCGAGGCCCCGCACGTTCTCCATGATCTGCGCGATCTTCTGCGTGACTTCGAGCGGCGAAGTGCGCAGCGCCGACGCGGCCTCGGCGAGCTTCGCTTCCTGCAGCCTGCACCCATTCGAGCGCGCCGGGGCCGGTGACCGCCTCGATCGACGGATGCCGGCCGCGATGCCGGTCTCCAGCACGATCTTGAAGAAGCCGATGTCGCCGGTGCGCTTCACGTGCGTGCCGCCGCAGAGCTCGGTCGAAAAATCGCCCATGCCGATCACGCGCACTTCGTCGCCGTACTTCTCGCCGAAGAGCGCCATCGCGCCGCGCCTTGATGGCTTCGTCGTGCTTCATGATGCGCGCCGAGACTTCGACGTTGCGCCGGATCTCGTCGTTCACGAGCATCTCGACCTCGCGGATCTGCGCGGCCGTCATCGGCTCGTTGTGCGAGAAATCGAAGCGCGTCCGCTGCGAATCGACGAGCGAGCCTTTCTGCTGAACGTGCGGGCCGAGCACCTTGCGCAGCGCCGCGTGCATGAGATGCGTCGCGGAATGGTTCCACGCCGCCCGCGCCCGCGCGCCGGTATCGACGTGTGCGTCCACCTTGTCGCCGATCCGCAGCCGCCCCGTGCTCAAACGGCCCTTGTGGCCGAACACCTCGGCCTGGATCTTCTGGGTGTCCTCGACGACGAACGTGCCGCCCGCGCTCACGAGCTCGCCGCGGTCGCCGACCTGACCTCCCGACTTCGGCGTAGAACGGCGTGCGATCGAGCACGACGACGGCCTCCTCGCCGGCCGCGATCTCTTCGGCGGGCGTGCCGCCCTTGTAGAGCGCGACGACTTTCCCGTCGAGGCTGAGAGTAGTCGTATCCGTGGAACTCCGTTGCGTGACCGCTGTAGTCCACCGATTGCGCGAGGGTGAACCGCGACGCGGCACGCGCGCGCTCGCGCTGGCGCTGCATCGCCTCTTCGAAGCCCGCGTAGTCGACACGCACGCCGCGCTCGCGGGCGATGTCGGCGGTGAGATCGACCGGAAAGCCGTAGGTGTCGTAGAGCTGGAACACCGTCTCGCCATCGAGCATCTTGTCTTCGCGGGTGAGCGCGCCTTCGAGCACTTTCATGCCGTTTTCGAGCGTCTCCGCGAAGCGCTCCTCTTCCTGCTCGAGGACCTGCGACGACGCGCTCCGGCCGGCGACGAGCTCGGGATACGCTTCGCCCATGGCTTTCGCCAGATCGGCAACGAGCTTGTGGAAGAAAGGCTTCGTCTGCCCGAGCTTGTAGCCGTGGCGGATCGCGCGGCGGATGATCCGGCGCAGCACGTAGCCGCGGCCCTCGTTGCTCGGGATGACGCCGTCGACGATCAGGAACGAACACGCGCGGATGTGATCGGCGATCACTTTCAGCGAATTGCTCGCGAGGTCCTTCGTGCCGGTCTCGCGCGCAGCCGCCTTGATCAGATCCTGGAAGAGATCGATCTCGTAGTTCGAGTGCACGCCCTGCAACACCGCGGCGATGCGCTCGAGGCCCATGCCGGTGTCGACCGACGGCTTCGGCAGCGGATGCAGCACGCCTTTCTCGTCGCGATTGAACTGCATGAACACGAGATTCCAGATCTCGATGTAGCGATCGCCGTCGGCGTCGGGTGAACCGGGCGGCCCTCCGGCCACTCCCGGGCCGTGATCGTAGAAAATCTCGCTGCACGGTCCGCAGGGCCCCGTGTCGGCCATCTGCCAGAAGTTGTCGCTCTGATACTTCGCGGCGCCGGGCTTGTCTCCGATGCGCACGCAGCGATCGGCCGGGACGCCGATCTCCTTCGTCCAGATCTCGTAAGCCTCGTCGTCCTCGTGATAGACCGTCGTCCAGAGCTTCTCGGGCGGCAGCTTGTAGACCTCGGTCAAGAGCTGCCACGCGAAGCGGATCGCGTCGCGCTTGAAGTAGTCGCCGAAGCTGAAGTTGCCCAGCATCTCGAAGAACGTGTGATGCCGCGCCGTGTAGCCGACGTTCTCGAGGTCGTTGTGCTTGCCGCCTGCGCGCACGCAGCGCTGCGAGGTCGTCGCCCGCACGTAGGGGCGCTTCTCCTGCCCCAGGAAGACGTCCTTGAACTGGACCATCCCCGAATTCGTGAAGAGCAGCGTGGGATCGTTGCCCGGCACGAGCGGGTGAAGAGGCGACGATCGTATGGCCGTTCGCCTCGAAGTACTTCAGGAACCTGCTGCGGATCTCGCTGCTCTTCATGGGGGGCGCGGGTGAGTGCCCGCTCCAAGATACGGAAAAGACAGCATTTTACCGTGTGAGAGAGGGCTCGTGCGAGAGAGTCGAAGGAGGAGAGGTAACGGAGAGGAACCTGGGTTCCTCTCTGTTCGTTCACCAACGGGCTGCTGGAGAATGACGTTCGCGCTCCGTTGCGCCACGTCATTCGACTTGGACTTTTGCAGCCCGAACGATCTTTCCCCAGCGCACGACGTCTTCACGCACCATGCGCGTGAACGGCTCACCGGTTTCGCCGTTGGGCTCGGCGCCGAGACTGAGTAGCCTTTCCCGCACGTCCGGCGCCTTCAGCACGCCACCGGTACTCCCGTGCGAGGCGGTCTACGATCGGCTGCGGCGTTCCCGCCGGCGCCGAGATGCCGACCCACACCGACACATTCAGGTTCTGAACGCCCGCCTCCGCGAAGGTCGGCACCTCCGGCATCGCGACGGAGCGCTTCGGCGAAGTCACGGCCAAGGCCTTCAGCCGCCCACCCGCGGTATGCGGCTGGACCGACGCGGTTGCGGTGAAGAGCGCATGGATCTGCTTCCCGAGCAGATCGTTCAGTGCCGGCGCTGCGCCCTTGTAGGGGATGTGCGTCACGTCGGCTTTCGTGTTCATCCTGAAGAGTTCGATCGTGAGGTGCGTGTAAGTGGCATTCCCGGTCGAGGCGACGTTCACCTTGCCCTTGTTCGTGTGCGACCAGGCGATGAACTCCTTCACGGTGCTCACCGGCACGCGCGGATGAACCACGAGCACGAGCGGCGTATCGGTGAGATGGATGATGTGCACGAAGCTGCGCACCGGGTCGTATCCGGGCTTCTCATGAACCGCGGGCGCGATAGCCATCTGCGCGCCCGTGGACAGGAGTAGCGTGTGGCCGTCGGGCGTGCCGCGCGCGCCTTCCTGCGTCGCGATCAATCCGCCGGAACCGGGGCGGTTATCGACGACGATATTCTCACCGAGCGCCTGCGCGACGGGCGCGGAGACGAGCCGCGCCGTGACGTCCTGCGACCCGCCGGGCGTGAAGGGCACGAGCAGGCGGATCGGCTTCGTGAAATGCACGCCAGGCACCCGGGATTGCGCGCCAGCGCGCTGCTCGGCCCCTCGGGACGAGTCGGAGCCGAGACTCAAGAAGAGCGCAAACAGGACGTTAACGCACATGGCCCCGGCGTCCGTCCGGCGAAAGAGGGTCATGCGACTCTGCTTTCCATGGACGACATACTAAACGATCGCGCGCCGGCTATTGATCACTGACGCGAGCGTCCACCCGCAATGAGATGGATGTTGCTCCGGCTCCTGACGCTGGACATCGTTGCCTGGTTTTCAGGGCCGACGCTTTTTCTCTTCGCGTACGTATCGCTCTATGATGTCTCGGGACGAGCCGTGCTGCCTCATTTGCAGGTGGTGTTCCTGGGGCTGTTCACGCTCTTCACGGCGCGTCTCTGGCTCCACTTTCTCCTGCGCAGGAGCCCCATACAGGTCGTCCTCGCCGGACTTGCCGTCGCTGCCGCCGTCAGCACGATCTTCCTCTACTACGCCCTGGTCCTGATCGGCCTCGAATCGTGGGGCCGGGTGATCTCGTGGGAGCTCATCGCGACCTACTGGTCGCAGGCCGTGCCATTCGCGGAAGCGCTCGGAATTTCTCTTGCGCTGATCGTGGGTGTCCTCGTTTTGACCTATGCCGCGATTCTGGGCGCCGTCTGGTGGTATCTCGCCAAACTGGATTGGGTGCCCCTCGTGTCCGCGAGTCTTCCATCACGCACATTCCGGCTGCTCCTGGTCGCCGCAGTCATCATCTCCACGGCCCAGTGGTACCAGTTCACCGCGTATCCGCCGGTCGCGCAGTTCGAACCGGTCAGTCTCACGTTTTTCGCGTCCGCCAACGCCCATGATCTGCAGGGACACGCCATCGACCAGTTGCGGGCGGAGCGGCTCGACCGAGCCGAGAACGCCGCGCGCGCCGAATACAGGCCCGGCGCGAGCGCTGAGCGCCGTAACGTCATACTCATCGTCGTCGATGCGCTGCGGCCCGATCATCTCGGCTTCAATGGCTACGCGCGGGAAACGACGCCCCATCTGGACCGACTGGCGCAAGCCGGCCGCATCAGGCAGGTCGAGAACGTGCATGCACCGTGCAGCGCTTCGTCCTGCGGACTGTTTGCCATTGCCGCATCCCGCTTCGTGCACCAGTTCTCCCATCGCCCCTTCACGCTGCACCAGGTTTTCAAGCAGCACGGCTATCGGACGTCCATGATCCTGAGCGGCGATCACGTCAACTTCTACGGGCTGAGGCAGATCTACGGCGAGCTGGACGAATATTTCGATTCCTCGATGCTCAAGAATCGCTACCTGAACGACGACCAGGTGGTCGTCGACAGGATTGCGGCCCAGCCGCAGTGGGATGGTGTACCCGTCGCGATGCAGATTCACCTGATGTCCACGCACCGGCTCGGCAAGCGGCACGCGCAGTCGATGCGCTGGTTGCCGAGTGCGAGTTACTCCATAAAGAGCGGCGACGAAGACACGAATATCGAGCGCGTGGTCAACTACTACGACAACGGCGTGCTGCATACCGACGCCGTGATCGCCGAGATCCTCCGTATGCTGCAAGCCAAAGGCTACCTGTCCGACGCGCTGGTCGTCATCACGTCGGATCATGGCGAATCGCTGGGCGAGAACGGCGTGTTCTCCCATGCAAATGCGCCGACCGAGGAGCAGTTACGCATTCCTCTGTTGCTGATTGCGTATGGCTACGAACCGCAACAACCCCTGCACCAGAAGTCTTCGGCGTCCCAACTGGATATCGGACCGACCATCCTGACCGAGCTGGGCATGCCCGTGCCGTCCACGTGGGTCGGCGTCCCGCTCCAGGATCCGGCGGTTCCCGATTTCACGTACTTTCAGCAGGGCCACATCGCCGGCTTGTTCGATCACCGGGATGGCGCTTCCACCTGGAAATATCTGGTCGACAGTCGCACGGGCCGCGAACAGGCCTTCAATCTCGCCGCCGACAAGAGAGCGACGAAAGACCTGATCGCTTCAATTCCGAACGGCTTGAAACAACATTGGCGGCAGCATTACCTGCAGGTTCTGACGGGCGGCACAGGCGTGTTCGCCCGCGAGGACTGAAATCGCGTCCATCGCACCGACCGCTTCGGTGCAGGCACGCGGCAAGCAGCTTCATCCGCGCGATGTGACCCTCCCGACGGCCAAACGGCTCCCGGTCGCTGCCGGCGTCAGACGCGGTGGCTGTTTTGAGTCGCGGTGGGCGTTCCGACGGAAAGCCTATTCCGCGTCGCCGCGCACGATGCGCACGGCGAGCTCGGTCGTGAAGCCTCTCGCCTGGAGGAAACGAACCTGACGCGCGCGCTCCGCGATCGTCTTCGGCGGCGCCTTGAACTTGCGCACCCAGATCGCACGGGCGGCGGCGAGCTCTCCCTCCTTCAGCGTCGCGAGCGTGCCCGCAATCAGGTCTTCGGCGACACCGCGTTCGAGAAGCGCACGCCGTATGTGCGCCGGCCCGAAGCGGCCTCGCCGCGCGTCCACGAACTGCTCGACGAAGCGCTCGTCGGACAGCCAGCCCCGCTGCGCGAGATCATCGAGCGCCGATTCGAGCTCGACCGGACCTTCGACGTGGGGAGCGAGCTTGCGGCAGAGCTCCAGGCGCGTGTGCTCGCGCCGCGCGAGCAACCGCAGCGCGCGGGCCGTAAGCTCCGGCCCGGTGTCCGGCTCAGGCTTCGACCGGCGCGCTCGCCCCACCTTCCACACCCAGAATCGAGCGAATCTTCGACTCGATCTCCTGAGCGAGCTCGGGATGCTCCTTCAGGTATTCGCGGACATTGTCCTTACCCTGACCGATGCGATCCTTGCCGTAGGCGTACCACGCGCCGGACTTCTCGATCACGCGGTGGAGCACGCCGAGCTCGATGATTTCACCCTCACGCGAGATGCCTTCACCGTAAAGGATGTCGAACTCCGCGTTGCGGAACGGGGGTGAGACCTTGTTCTTCACGACCTTCGCGCGGGTCTCCGAGCCGATGACTTCCTCGCCCTTCTTGATCGAGCCCACACGCCGGATGTCGATGCGCACGGACGCGTAGAACTTCAGCGCATTGCCGCCGGTCGTCGTTTCCGGATTGCCGAACATGACGCCGATCTTCATGCGGATCTGGTTGATGAAGATGACGAGCGTGTTCGAGCGTTTGATGTTGGCCGTCAACTTGCGCAGCGCCTGCGACATCAACCGCGCCTGAAGACCCATCTGCGGCTCACCCATCTCGCCTTCGATCTCGGCCTTGGGCACGAGCGCCGCGACCGAATCGATCACGACGACATCGACCGAACCCGAGCGCACGAGCATGTCCGCGATCTCCAGCGCCTGTTCGCCGTTGTCCGGCTGCGAGATCAGGAGCTGGTCGATGTCCACCCCGAGCTTGGACGCGTATTGCGGATCGAGCGCGTGCTCCGCGTCGATGAATGCGGCGGTTCCGCCCAGCTTCTGCATCTCGGAGATGACCGACAGCGTGAGCGTCGTCTTCCCGGACGATTCGGGGCCGTAAATCTCCACGACGCGCCCTCTCGGGAGCCCGCCGACGCCGAGCGCGAGATCGAGTCCCAGCGAGCCGGTGGAAACGACCTGGATGTCGTTCGCGATGTCCGAATCCCCCAGCCGCATGATCGAGCCTTTGCCGAATTGCTTCTCGATCTGCGAAAGTGCCGCCGCGAGCGCTTTGCTCTTGTTGTCGTCCATGCCGTTCTCCGTGTGGGTATATTGGATTATCGCACCGTTACTGTATATAACGCCAGTGGTCGTTTCCGGATGACGCCCCCTCACTCACCGTGCGCTTTTTTCCAGCATTTCGAGCACGACGGCGAGCGCGTGAAGCACCGACTGCCTGCGCACCGCTTCCCGGTCGCCGGGGAAGTGCTGCGTCTCGGCGCGCGGCTCGGAACCTTGAACGCCCCACGCGAAACATACCGTGCCCACTGGCTTACCAGGTGAGCCACCGGAGGGACCGGCAACACCGCTCACTGCAAGCGCCACTTGCGCATGGCTCGCTGCGAGAGCCCCCGCCACCATCTCGCGCACGACTTCTTCCGAAACGGCGCCGTGGCGCTCGAGCGTCTCTGCCCGGACACCCAGCATTTCGCGCTTCGCGTCGTTCGTGTAGGTCACGAACCCGCGGTCGAACCAGGCCGAGCTGCCGGGCACCATCGTGATCGCCTCGGCCACCCAACCGCCCGTGCACGATTCCGCGGTCGCAGCCATGAGCGTACGGCGTTCGAGCAGGCGCCCCACCCGCTCGGCAAGACCGTAAATTTCCGTGTCCGCCATGCTCAGTGCGCGAACAGACGTACCACCGCGAGCACGAGCAGCGTATAGAAAGCCGCCACGATGTCGTCGATCATCACGCCCCAGCCGCCTTTGAAAGTGCGCTCATAGTACCGAATGGGCGGTGGCTTAGCGATATCGAAGACGCGAAAAGTGAGGAACGCGAAGACCTGCCAGTAGATGCCCGCAGGCGTGAAAAAAAGAACCAGCAGAAACGCCACTGTCTCGTCCCATACCATCGAGCCCGCATCGGGTGCTCCGAGCGCGCGGCCGGTGACGCCGCATGCCCACACACCGATTGCGAAGAGGAGTGCGAGACCCGCGAGATAAAGCACCGGCTCCAGCCGTGGCGCCGCCAGCCAGAAAATCGGAAACGCGAGCAGCGTGCCGAAGGTGCCCGGCGCGAAGGGAGCGAGCCCGACTCCGCCGCCGAGCGCGATGAAATGCGCCGGATGCTGCAACACGAAAGCGGCGGGCGGGCGCGGCGTACGCTCAGCGGAAATGATCGAACCCTTTGCGCTCCACCTTGAGCGGCTTGCCGATCGAGTCGATCACCTGGACGAGCGGCTGCCCCTTTCGCGCACGGACGATCGTTCCGACAACGGCGACCGGCGTGCGCGCCTTCGCCGCCGCAGCGACCACCGCGGCACGGCGCCGTGGCGGCGCCGTGAAGCACAGCTCGTAGTCGTCACCACCCGCGAGCAAGGCCTGGGCGCCGCGCGCAGACTGTGCGAGCGAGCGCACGAGCGGCATCGCGGGCAGCGATTCCCAGCTCAGGCGTGCCGCCACGCGGGAGCGCTCGCAGATGTGGCCCATGTCGGCGAGCAGTCCGTCCGAGATATCGATCGCGCTGTGGGCGATGCGCCGCAGCCGTGCTCCGAGCGCGACGCGCGGTGTGGGCGCATCCAGCCGTGCCTCCAGTGTTCGCTGCTGCTCGCGTGAGACATGCAGGCGGCCGCGTTTCACCTCCACCGCGACTCCAGCAGCGCCGAGCTCACCGGAGATCCAGACGTCGTCGCCCACGCGCGCGCCGTCGCGGCGCAGCGCCTGGCCGCGGGGCACTTCTCCCATGATCTGGATACACAGCGTGAGCGGCCCGCGCGTGGTATCTCCGCCGATCAAGTCAACCCGGTGACGGCGCGCGAGACCGAGGAAGCCACGCGAGAAGCCGGAAAGCCATGCCGGGTCGGCGCGCGGCAGCGCAAGGGCCAATGTCGCCCAGCGCGGCGTCGCGCCCATCGCGGCCAGATCCGAAAGATTCACGGCAAGCGCCTTGTGTCCGAGGCGTTCGGGATCGGCGCCGCGAAAGAAATGGCGTCCCTCGACCAGCATGTCCGCCGAAATCGCGAGCTCGTATCCGGCCCGCGGCTGCACGATCGCGGCGTCGTCCCCCACGCCGAGCTTCGCCTGCGGCGTGCGGTGCGTGAAGTAGCGGCGGATGATTTCGAATTCGCTGAGCGTCGCCATCGAGACTCGGTATCTTCCTTCCCACTCGGGTCAGCCGTCCGTTGTGGCGCCGTCCGGCTTGGGCGGAGTCTGAGCCTGCCGCGTGAGCCGCTCCCACTGGGTGCGCAGTTTTCTGGCCAGGTAGAAGTTCAGTATCGCGAACGCGATGAAGATCACCGCGATCGTCGTGAGCTTCCCGGGCTCGACAGTGCCGGCGCCAGCCGACATCGCGTAGACAGCCATGAACAGATTGACGCCCCCGACGAAGTAAAGCAGGAGTATTCGCTTGCGAAGACTTGCCAGCGTCGGCTGGTTCACGATTCAGTCCTCCTTCGGGCGGCGCGGAGCGCCCCGATCGGCCGAGACCTCGAGCCTGCGCACCTCCGCGGCAAGCTTGTCGAGCACGCCATTCACGAATTTGTGGCCGTCTGTCCCGCCATACGTCTTGGCAAGCTCCACGGCTTCGTTGATCACGACTCGATACGGCACTTCCAGTTCCCTCGTGAGCTCGTATCCACCGAGCAGAAGAATACTGCGCTCGATGGGCGAGAGATTATCGATTTTACGATCCAGGTGGGGCGCGATGCGTGCCTCCAACGCTGCGGCGTTTTCGATCGCGCCGTTCAGGAGCGTCCGGAAGTATTCCACGTCTGCTTTCCGGAACGCGTCGAGCTCGGCAATCTCTGCCGCGATCACCACGGCGTCCTTGCGCGCGAGCTGCCATTGATACAGGCCTTGGAGCGCGAGCTCGCGCGAACGGCGCCGGCTCAATTTGCGCGTGCTGCCCTCGCGGCGGCTCTTGCCGGTTCTGATGGCTTCTCCCTTCGTTTGCTATGCATCACCTGTCGCGAAAGTCCTTCGCTGCTCGTCAAAGCTTCTTCAGCAGATTGGCCATCTCGATCGCGGCGATCGCGCAGTCCGCACCTTTCTCCATCACCCGCGCGAGCGCCTGATCGTCGTTCTCGGTCGTGAGTACCCCGTTTGCAATTGGCACGCCGGTATCGAGCTGCACGGTGGTGATGCCGCTCGCCATCTCGTTCGATACGATCTCGAAGTGATAAGTCTCGCCGCGAATCACGGCGCCCAGGGCAATCAGGGCATCGTAGCGGCCGCTCTGCGCCATCTTCTGCAATGCGAGCGGCGCTTCGAGCGCGCCCGGAACCGTCACGATGCATACGTTCGAGGCCGCCACGCCGTGCTTGCGTAAAGTCGCTGTGCAGCTCGAGAGCAGGCCTTCGCCCACATCGCTGTTGAAGCGGCTCATCACGATTCCCACGCGCAAACCGGTGCCGTGATGATCCGGGTCGAGCTCTTCGATATCGTCGTAGCGGGCCATTCAGTTCTTTAGGTGAAACGTGAAATGTGAACCGTTCGCGCCGCTGTCGCGGCAGTCGGCCTGTCTTCTGCCCATGCCAATGGTGCGCGTCTTTCGGCTCACGTGCCTTGAACAGACCCGTCGCCGGGCTGGAGATAACCGGTAACCTCGAGGTCGAACCCGGCCATGCTCGGCATGCGCATCGGCAACGCGAGGAGACGCATCTTCTTTATCTTCAGATCCTTCAATATCTGCGCACCGATACCGTAATTGCGCAGCGTCATCTTGCGTTGCGGCGAGTCGTGTTTGAAGGGCTTGACCCGTTCGAGCAGCTCGGCGGCGGATTCTTCCCGGTGCAGCAGCAGCAATACACCACATTCAGACTGCGCGATGCGCGCGAGCGCATCATGGAAGTTCCACGAGTGGGTCGTGCTGCCCGCATCCAGCAGATCGATGAGGGACGCCGGCTCATGCACCCTCACCAGCGCTTCCCTGGAGCGTGTGATATCACCTTTAACGAGCGCAAGATGGGTCTCGAGGCCGATGCGGGCGCTGTACGCGATCAGCCGGAAGCGGCCGTGCATCGTGTCGATGTCGCGCTCGGCAACGCGCTTCACCAGCGACTCGGTGCGGCTGCGATACTGGATCAAGTCGGTGATCGTGCCGATCTTCAGTTGATGCCGCGCGGCGAACTCGACCAGGTCCGGGAGCCGCGCCATCTCGCCGTCGTCCTTCAGGATCTCGCAGATCACGGCTGCGGGCATGAGCTCCGCGAGCCGCGCGAGATCGCAGCCCGCTTCGGTGTGTCCGGCGCGCACGAGAACGCCGCCCGGTTGCGCCGTCAGCGGAAAGATGTGCCCCGGCTGCACGACGTCCTGCGGGCTCGCATCGGGGCGTATGGCAGCCTGGACCGTGCGGGCCCGATCCGCCGCCGAGATGCCGGTCGTCACGCCCTCGGCCGCTTCGATCGAGACGGTGAAATTCGTGCCGAGAGGCGACCGGTTGTTGCTGACCATCGGCGGCAGGTTGAGCTGCCGGCAGCGGTCCTCGGTGAGGGTCAAGCAGATGAGGCCGCGGCCGTAGCGCGCCATGAAGTTGATGGCGTCCGCGGTGGCGAACTCGGCCGCGATCAGGAGATCCCCCTCGTTCTCGCGGTCTTCTTCGTCCACGAGCACGACCATGCGGCCGGCTCTCACCTCCGCGACGATTTCTGCGATGGGACTGACTGCCGTTTCCTGACGTGCCGTGTTCACTTTGGCTCGCGCTTCCGGTCAATACCACATGAACCTGATACCACATGAACCTGAACTGCGGCCGCCGGAAGAGCGTGCCCGATCCGCCGGGTCTGCCTCTCCCGTGAAGCCGTGGATGCGCGCGTCGGCGACGCATTCCTTGAAGCTCGTAAACGTGCGCTGTGGCGTTCTCACCGTGCCTCGTTCGTCGATATGGCTCAGTGCTGAGTGTCAGCAGGCAGTATGGCGTCCCGCTGACGAAGCCTGGCTTCCAGCGTAAGCCTCATCAGTGTGGGGACACGTCGATCACCGGTTATCTGCTCGTAGCTCTGTCGGGGCGTAAGACCGATCTTCACGATATCGACGAAATCGCGACTACGACACTTCCCGTCGCCGAACAGGCGCAAATTGTTCGTGATTCGAGCGCTGACGCGCGTGTGAAAGCGAAGCGCGGCCTGGACACCATTAACCCGGACAAGACTTACGGCACCGCCGCCGTGCGAAATTGAAAGACAGTTCGAGAATTGAAATGGCAGCAGCAGAAGGCTGTCGCCGGATGAGCTCGCGGATACCAGAAAGCGGCCAGGTCCGTACTCGAACTTCACGCTCTCGATGGGTGCCAACGTGCCCGCGCTGTCGGCAACCGCTCGGTCATTCACGATAGCGTCTCCCGCACGTCTGGCCGCCATTACCTCGTTGACATTGTAAATGGGATTGTATTTCAACGTCCCTATGGACAGATCAGATGGGCCGACCGGACCAAGATCGATCAGAGACACGTTCCTCCCCCCCAGAGACAGGTGCTTCGCGCCCTCTATTTCGCCATCAACCGCGACGTAGCGGATGCCGAGCGATTTGATCGAGGGATGAGGGGGTCGAGCCACCGACGGATCTGTCCGACTACTCAGGACGCCCGCGTGATGGTACGCCTGCCATTCTGAAGATCCAACGAATTCTGGAACTCGACGAAAGCTTTCGTCCAGAAGAGGTTCAGCATGTAACCGCAGTAGCGGTTGAATATCTCATACGACAGAGAGGTCAGGTGCCGGCAGTTATAGATCTTATATCCCGAGGTTGCGTCGTAGAAATAGGGGGAGAACTCGTGACTATGCGCCGGCGGAAGACCGAGCTCTTTGGCAAAGTTCTCGGCCAGGTCCCATCGCGCGGGTAACAACCGCACTTTACTGTTCCAGCTACTCGAACCAGGCGTGCCGATCACGAGCACGAGCGCCAGAGGAACACTCAGGATGATTGCAGCAGTTGTCTGGAAGCCTGATCCTGAGGCCATAACCGCACGTGCGCGCTCGGGCAAGCTTTGCCAGCGCCACGACCGCCCGCTGACCTTCGTGTGCAAAGTGCGCCACGCCACAGCCAATATATCGGACACGGCTGAAACCACCATGATTCCGTAAAGCGGGATTAGCGGGCGCTCGAAGTAATTGATCGTAGGAAGCGTCCAGTGAACATGAGGGCCGGAAACGTCTAAATCCACAACCGCGAGTGCGGCCACGCAAAGCGCAGTCAACGCCGCCAGAGGCCCGAAGTGCTTACGCCGGACGACTAAATGGTACAAAACTGCAGCCACGGCGAATATCCTGAACGTGGGTGCGAATGGCGATACTTGCCCGCCGAACACCACGAGCGTCGTCGACAGCTCCTCGTACATGCTGCGGCCCCAGAGGCGCACTGACATGATCGTGAATCCACGGTAGGCGTCAAAGACCCCTGAGGCGTAGACCAGGCCGAAGCCCACTAGGGCTAGTGCGGCCAGCAGTATTCTTCCCCTGCGACTTGAATGGATTCCGCAAACGAACAGACTGATGACGAGGAGCGGTATGAGGAAGGGGGCGTACAGCCAATCCATCAGAATCGCCCAAATCACGATTACAATCCCGGTCACGCTCCAAAGCGGTGAACGTGAACGCGCTGCGAACAGTATTGCCAGGCCAAAATACGTGAAGGCAATCTGGGCGACGTGCTGAGGGACGATCGCTCCAAAATGATCGGTCAGAAACCTCATGTTGAAGAACAGGGCGCAGGCCACCAACCCGGAAAGCATCGAGGAGAATAGGCTTCCGCCGAGGGCCCGGTGATAGACCAGGGTGCCCACGAACAATGCTACGATGACGGCGAATACGCCAGGACGACGGAGTGCGTGCCCGCAAATATCCACCAGAATGGGTGGAGGATAGTTGGATGCTGAAACCCTCCGAATCCCTGTCCGAACGGAAAGCTTTGCAGATCGAATATGGAGCCGAAGCTTACTGATGCGGTATAGCTGGAGTAAAAGAGCAGTGGGTCCGGATTCGGTAAGAGCATGTCTCGCGAATCGCGGGGGCGAATGCCGCCATCAGAAAGGTAGTGGAGACAGTAATGACAAACGCGATGCGGATTGCAGGCGTCGCGAACCATTTCGTCGTCATTGGTGTCATCCGTGCTGTGGAGCTTCGATACTGCGCAGTTGCGCCGATGGCACATAGCGCCATTACCACTCCCACGACACGGCGTTCGTGCTGTGCCGGGCTTTGTTATGACTCCCACGTCATCGCGCCCTCTTGGACTTCGTGGACGCGAATTGTGCCTTGTGAGGGAGCGGCGCGTCTACGCCGTGGCTTCATTGCGCTTGCCCGTACAGTCGCTCTACGTACCGTGCGACGAGATCGATTTCGATGTTCACGCGCGCCCCCGGCGCAAGCTCCGCGAGATTGGTGCTCGCGAGCGTGTGCGGGATCAGGTTCACCGCAAAGGTATTGCGCGAGATCTCGTTGACGGTAAGGCTCACGCCATTCACCGCGATCGAGCCTTTGCGCGCGATGTAACGCGCGAGATCCTCCGGTATCGCGATCTCCAGCACGCGATTGTCGCCGACAGGCTCGATCCTCTCGACCGTGCCCACGCCATCGACGTGACCGCTCACGAGGTGCCCGCCGAGGCGGTCGGAGAGCCGCAGCGCCTTTTCGAGATTGACCCGGGCGCCGGCATCGAGATCGGCGATGCACGCGAGCGTTTCACGCGACAGATCGACCTCGAACGCGCGATCCGCGAGCGACACCACCGTCAGGCACGCGCCGTTCACCGCAATGCTGTCGCCGATCGCGACATCGTCGAGCCCGAGGTCCGCCGCGTCGATACGAAGCTTTACTCCGCCGGCCGAAGGCGATGCCTCGATCACGCGTCCGACGGCTGTAACGATACCGGTAAACATCAGCGTACCCGCGCGATCACGCGGACGTCGCCGCCGACCATGCGAACGTCGCACACGTCCAGCTCATGCCGCTCGGCGAGATCCTCGAGCTGCGGCAGCGCGAACATGCCTCGCGCAGCGTCACCCAGGAGACTGGGCGCGAGGTAAACGAGCAGTTCGTCGACCAGGCGCGCCTGCAACAACGCACCGTTCAGTGTCGCACCCGCCTCGACGTGCACTTCGTTCAGATGGCGGCGTGCGAGCTCGTGCATGAGCGCGGCAAGGTCTACTTCACCCTCCACGTTCGGGAGCGTGAGCACCGACGTGCCCTTCGCATCGAACACTGCCTTGCGCGTCGGGTCGTCCACGGTCGACGCGATCATCGTTCCATGGCCAAGGATGCGCGCCTCACCCGGCGTTTCGAGCCGGCTGTCGACGACGATGCGCACCGGCTGGCGTGGGGTGGGGATCTCGCGCACGTTCAGTTGCGGGTCGTCCGCCTTGACGGTGCCGATGCCCGTCAGCACGGCACACGCGCGCGCTCTCCAGCGATGTCCATCGCACCGCGCTTCCGGGCCGGTGATCCAGCGACTGCGGCCATTGGCAAGCGCGGTCCTCCCATCGAGACTCGCCGCGACCTTCAGACGGACCCATGGCCGTCCGCGCGACATGCGCGACGCGAAGCCGCAGTTCAGGTCGCGCGCTTCCTTCTCCAGGATCCCCTCCTCCACTTCGAGGCCCGCTTCGCGCAATCGCGCCAGGCCCTTGCCCGCCACGAGCGGATTGGGATCGCTCATCGCGGCAACGACGCGACTCACGCCCGCGTTCACCAGCGCTTCCGCGCACGGTGGCGTGCGGCCATGATGCGCGCATGGCTCGAGCGTTACGTAGGCGGTCGCGCCGCGGGCATTGGTCCCCGCCGCGGCAAGCGCGATCGCTTCGGCGTGCGGCCCTCCGGCGCGCTCGTGCCAGCCTTCGCCGGCGATTTCATTGCCTCGAACGATCACGCAGCCCACACGCGGATTGGGCGTGGTGGTGTAGAGGCCGCGTTCCGCAAGCTCGAGCGCCCGGGCCATGTGGCGGCGGTCGTCGCGGGTGAACATGTCAGGAGGATCCACCGGCCACGTGCGACGGACAGACGATCGAGGGGAGCCGAACGAGCGCGCTGCACATTAGGGTCGGTACGCCCGCGACCGCCTTAGCACGCAGGTGTGAACGCAGACGGTGCGGTCCGTGTCATTCCCCGGCGTCCTTCGCTGCCTTCGGATCTTTGCCTGCGGCGACCTTGGCAGCGGGCTTGGGCGTCGGACGCTGAACTTCCTTGATCGCGTCCTGGAAGTCGTCGACCCCCTGGAAGCTGCGGTAGACCGAAGCGAACCGGATGTAGGCCACCTGGTCGAGACGCTTCAATTCCCGCATCACCATCTCGCCGAGCCTGCGCGAGTCGATCTCGCGGTCGCCGAGCGCGAGCACGTCCTGCGTGATGGTCGCGATCGCGTCGTCGACCAACTGCGTGGGCACCGGGCGCTTGTGGAGCGCGCGCATGAAGCCCGTGCGCAGCTTCTCGAGATCGAATTCAGCGCGCGTTCCGTCCTGCTTGACCACCTGCGGCATGCGCAGTTCGATCGTTTCGTAGGTCGTGAACCGCTTGCTGCATTTCGTGCAGCGCCGCCTCCGCCGAATGCTCTCGCCGTCTTCGCTCACGCGCGAATCGATGACCTGTGTGTCCGAGCACTTGCAGAAGGGGCACTTCATGGGCCCCTATCCATACACCGGGAACCGATCGCACAGCTTCTTCACTTCGCCCGCCACCATCGCGGCCATCCGCTCATCCTGCGGCGCGTCGAGCACGTCGCACATCAGGTTCGCGAGCGTTTCGGCTTCCAGCTCCGTCATCCCGCGCGTGGTCATCGCTGGAGAACCCACGCGGATGCCGCTCGTGATGAAAGGCTTCTGCGGGTCGTGCGGCACGGAATTCTTGTTCACCGTGATGTGCGCCTTCCCCAGCGCCGCTTCCGCTTCGCGCCCCGTGAGACCCTTGCTGCGCAGGTCGACCAGGAAGAGATGGCACTCGGTGCGGCCGGACACGATCCGATAGCCCCGTTCCTGCATGACCTTCGCCATCACCCGCGCGTTGTCGAGCACCTGCTCCTGGTAGTGCTGGAACTCGCGCGTCGCCGCTTCCTTGAAACACACCGCCTTCGCCGCGATGACATGCATGAGCGGTCCGCCCTGAAGCCCCGGAAAGAGCGCCGAGTTGAGCACCCTTTCGTGCTGCGCGTTCGCGAGCACGAGTCCGCCGCGGGGACCGCGCAGCGTCTTGTGCGTAGTGCTCGTCACGAAATCGGCCACGCCGACCGGGCTCGGGTAAAGACCGGCGGCGATCAGGCCGGCGTAGTGGGCGATGTCCGCCATGAACAAAGCGCCGACGCGTTCGGCGATCGTGCGGAAACGCTTCCAGTCGATCACGAGCGAATAAGCCGAGGCCCCCGCGATGATGAGCTTCGGTTTCTTCACGTGCGCAAGCTCCTCCACTTCCGCGTAGTCGATCGCTTCGGTCTCGGGATCGAGCCCGTACGCAACCGCGTCGAAGTAGCGGCCGCTCAGGTTCACCTGCGCGCCGTGCGTGAGATGGCCGCCGTGCCCGAGGGACATACCGAGTATCGTATCCCCCGGATGCAATGCGGCGAAGTACACCGTCTGGTTCGCCTGCGCGCCCGAGTGCGGCTGGACGTTCGCGTAACCGGCCCCGAACAACGCCTTCGCCCGATCGATCGCGAGTTGCTCGGCTATATCCACGAACTCGCAGCCGCCGTAGTAGCGCTTCCCGGGGTAGCCTTCGGCGTACTTGTTCGTCAGCACCGAGCCCTGCGCGTGGAGCACGCGAGGGCTCGCGTAGTTCTCCGAGGCGATCAGCTCGATGTGATCTTCCTGACGCCTGTACTCGCGCTCGATCGCGCTCCAGATTTCCTTGTCATAGTTTTCGAGCGTGTCCTTGAGCGAGTACATGAGCGCCGCCGTGCCTTGGGGAAGGGGTGATTTTAGGACTTCTTCGGAGGTACGCGGCTGCCGGACCGAGTATACGAAGTTGTCGTACGTATTCTCGGCGACGCGAAACCAAAGGTACTGCTCTTCGCGAAAGCGCGCCCACGACTCGTAAATCTTCTTGAATTCAGCGCTTTTCTGCGCGAGCTCGCCATAGAGCTCGTGCGCGGCCTTGTAACACGCTTCCATCACGGGGCGCGGCAGCGCCCGAAGCTGCGCGCCGCCGGCGACGAGCCTGCGCAGCGCCTCGGTGTTCTTCGCGTCATAGCGGGCCAACATATGAACGTTGGCTTCCGCGCATGCGACCTCCAGTGCTTCGCGGTACGACGGCGCAAGCGCAGCGAAATGCTTCGCGTTCACGTAGATCGAAAGCTGCGCGGAGCCCTCCCACCAGCCGGGGTAGTAGTAGTAACGGGCGACTTTGTGGAAGCCGAGTTTCTCGTCGTCATAGGGCCCGACCCATTCGGTGGCATCGATCGTTCCCTTCTCGAGAGCGGGGTAGATGTCGGGACCTCCGATCTGCTGCGGCACGACGCCCAGCCGCGCGAGAATCTGGCCGGCGAGCCCGGCGACGCGCATCTTCAGGCCCTTGAGATCGGCCACCGAGTTGATCTCCTTGCGATACCAGCCGGCCATCTGCGTGCCGGTATTGCCGCAGGGAAACGCGACGATGTTGTATGCTGAAAGAGCTCGCGCATGAGCTCCGCGCCACCGCCATAGTAGACCCACGCATTCTGCTGCCGCGCGTTCATCCCGAACGGCAGCGCGGTATCGAAGGCGAGCGCCGGATTCTTGCCGACGTAGTAGTAGCCCGCGGTCTGGCCGCACTCGACCGTTCCGTTCTGGACCGCGTCGAGCACCTGCAATGGCGGGACGATCTCCCCGCGGCGAAGATGCGGATCTCGAAGCGGCCTTCGGTCAACTGCGACACGCGGCTCGCGATCTTCTCGGCCGAGCCGAACAGCATGTCGAGGCTTTTCGGGAAGCTCGAAGCCATCCGCCAGCGTATCTGCGCCTGTTCCTGCGCGGCCGAGGCCGCGCCTGCGAGCAGTCCGCTGCCGACGCCCGTTCCCGCGGTCGCGAGGAACTGTCTTCTTTTCACGTCTCAATCGCCTGCGATCGTCATGCGCTCGACGAGGATCGAGCCGCACTGCCGCGAACCGCGGCGCGATACGTCATTTCCGATCGCCACGATGCCGGCGAAGATCTCCTTCAGATTGCCGGCGATGGTGATCTCCTCCACGGGATAGGCGATGGCACCGTTCTCCACCCAGAAGCCGGCGGCGCCACGTGAATAGTCGCCCGTGACGGCGTTTACGCCCTGCCCCATGAGCTCGGTCACGAGCAGTCCGCGATCCATGGTCTTCAGCAGCGCATCGAAATCGTGTCCCGTGTCCTTTAGGATGAGGTTGTGATTCCCGCCCGCGTTGCCGGTCGAGGCGAGGCCGAGCTTACGCGCCGAGTAAGTGCTCAGGAAATAACCCTGCACGACGCCGTCCTGCACGATGTCGCGCGAGTGTGTCGCGACACCTTCCTCGTCGAAGGGGCTGCTCGCAAGCCCTTTGAGCACGTGCGGCAGATCCTGAATGTGAACGAGCGGAGAGAACACGCGCTTGCCGACGCTGTCGAGCAGAAAGGACGACTTGCGGTAGAGACTTCCGCCGCTCACCGCCGAAACGAAGTGTCCGAGCAGGCTGGATGCGATCGAGGCCTGGTACAAAACCGGCGCCTGCGTCGTGCTGATCTTGCGCGCGCCAACGCGTCGCGCCGCGCGCTCGCCGGCCTTGCGTCCCACGGAGGCGGGGTCGGCAGCGCGAGCGGATCGCGCGAAGTCTCGTACCAGTCGTCGCGCTGCATCTCGTCGCCCTGACCGGCGATGAGCGAGCACCAGAGGCCGTGGCGCGAATTCGGGTAGCCCGCGATGAAGCCCAGCGAGTTCCCATAGATGAATTGAGACTCCTGCGTGGATACGGTGGCGCCTTCCGAGTTGCTGATGCGCGCATCCACGGCGAAACCCGCGTCTTCGGCGATTTTCGCGAGCTCGATCGCGCGTTCCACCGGGACGTCCCACGGGTGCCAGAGATCGAGGTCGGGAATGTCGCGTGCGAGGAGCTCCGGATCGGCAAGGCCCGCGCAGTCATCCGGGGCGGTGAAGCTCGCGATCGACAGTGCGGCATCGACCGTATCGCGAACCGCCTGCGGAGAGAAATCGGAGCTGCTCGCATGACCCCTCTTCTGCCCGACATAGACCGTGACGCCGATCCCCTTGTCGCGGTTGTATTCGATCGT
>CAWEHH010000024.1:0-32960 GCA_963808765.1 uncultured beta proteobacterium | reverse complement strand
CTTTAGCCGGACTCGAACCACGCTTCCAGGATCTCCCGTGCAGCGGCGGCATCGAGCATCTGCCGCATTTTTTCCGCAGGCACGCCGCTCTCCGTGAGCCGGGTCTCCGCTGCGCGGGATGTGAGGCGCTCGTCCACGAGCGCGACGGGAACGTGAAAGCGGCCTTCGAGCCTGTGGGCGAACCGGCGCGCAAGGCGGCTCATATCGTGCTCGGTGCCGTCCGCGTGCATCGGCAGACCGACAAGACATCTTCCCGGACGCCACTCTTCGATGAGCTTCGCGATGGCGGCGAAGCGGGTCGCGTTGTCTTCCGCGGCGATTGTCGTCAGCGGATGCGCGATGCGAACCGTCGTGTCGCCGACCGCCACGCCGGTGCGCTTCTCGCCGAAGTCGAAGGCGAGGACAGTCGTACTCATGGAGGCGGGAGGCGGAGCGACGTGACGCCAGGAGCAGGGACCCGCTTGCGGGATGTGACCAGCCGAATCGGCGCTGGGCCGCCGATCTGACACGCTTGCCGCGTGCCAACGGCGGTTTTGAGGCGGCCGTCAGGCGTGTCCCGCCGTATCCGACAGGCTCGCGAAGTCGACGCCGAGCAACGCCATCGCGGCAGGCAAGCGCTCTTCGGCAGGCAGCTCGAAGATCACTTCGGTTTTCGCGGGCACCGTGAGCCACGCATTCTGTGCGAGCTCGTGCTCGAGCTGACCCGGCGCCCAGCCGGCATAGCCGAGCGTCACCAGCATCCGGCGCGGACCTTCGCCGCGCGCGACAGCCTGAAGAATGTCCTTGGACGTGGTGAGCCCCACCTCCGCGCCCACCGCCAGCGTGGACTGCCACTCGCCCCGAGGAACGTGCAGTACGAAGCCGCGATCGACCTGCACGGGCCCACCGAAGTGAATGGGGACCGATTTGAAAGCGTCGCCTTCGGGCGCGATGCTGACCTGCTCGAGCAGCGAATGCAGATTCATCTCGATGGGCCGGTTCACGACGACGCCGAGCGCCCCCTGATCGTTGTGCTCGCAGATGAACGTGAGCGACTTCGCGAAATGCGGATCGACCATGCTCGGCATGGCGATGAGGAAATGGTCGGTCAGGTTGACCTTCTGCATGGCCGCATTCTACTGCTTTTACTTGCGCCAGAAGGACGGCGCGAGTATCACCAGGACCGTCAGCAGCTCGAGGCGGCCGAGCAGCATCGTGATCGAGCACACCCACGTCTGAAAATCCGTAAGACCCGCGAAGTTCGTGCTCGGACCGACCTCGTGCAGACCCGGTCCGATGTTATTGAGCGAAGCGACGCTCGCCGAAAAAGCGGTGAGCACGTCGAGGCCCGAAAAGGTGAGGAGCAGCGTTACGCCGACCAGCGTCGAGAGCCACGCAAAGAAGAAGGCGAGAACGGCGAAGACCACCTGATTCGGAACGACGCGATCGTTGATCTTCAACGGCGAGATCGCCTTGGGGTGCGCAAGCTGCGTGAGCTCCCGATGCATCTGCCGGAACAGGATGATCGCGCGAATCATCTTGATGCCGCCGCCGGCCGAGCCGGAGCACGCGACGAAGGTGCCGAGAAACATGAGCCACAATGGTGCGAAAACCGGCCAGCTCGCGTAGTCGACGGTCGCGTATCCGGTATTCGTCGCGACCGAGATGGTGTTGAAGGCGCCATAGCGCAGCGCCGTCGCGAAGTCCGGATAGACACCGTTCATCCACAGAAAGCCGCTGATGCCGAGCACGCTCACCGCGAGCACGACGAGGTAGTAAGGCAGTTCGCTGTCCGAGCGCGCGGCGCTCAGTTTTCGCATCTGCCAGACCCGGAAATGGGTTGCGAAGTTGATGCCGGCGAGCGTCATGAAGACGATCGCGGTGAGCTCGATCGCGAGCGAATCGAAATACGCGATGCTCGCATCGTGCGAGGAGAACCCGCCGAGAGACAGTGTCGTGAAGCTGTGGATGAGCGAATCGAGCCAGTCCATGCCCGCAACCCGGTAGGCCAGGAAGCAGGCGCCGGTCAATACGAAGTACACCAGCCACAGCCCTTTCGCCGTCTGCGTCATGCGCGGCGTCAGCTGATCGTCTTTCATCGGCCCGGGTATTTCAGCCTTGCTGATCTGGCGGCCGCCGACGCCGACCATCGGAAGCACGGCTACGACGAGCACGATCACGCCCATGCCGCCGAGCCATTGGAGCTCGGCGCGCCACACGTTGATCGAGGGCGGCAACTTGTCGAGGCCGCTCAGCAGCGTCGCGCCCGTCGCCGTCAGCGCCGACATCGCCTCGAAGAAAGCGTCGGTGAAGCTCAGCCCGATGACGAAATAGAGCGGCACCGATGCGAACAGAGCGCCGCCGGTCCACACCAGCGCAATGAACAGAATGCCTTCCCGGAGCTGGAGCTCGCGCCGATGACGGCGAGTGAGCAGCCACAGGAAGAACCCGAAGAGAAGGTTGAGCGTCATCGAGATCGCGAAAACGCCGGCGGTTCCGTCGCGGAGTGCGAGTGCTGTAGCGATCGGAAGGAGATGGGAAAGACTCATCGCCATGGCGATGAGTCCGAGCACCGGCAGGATCGGACGCAGCCAGGCCATGCTAGGAACTTGTTCTGACGTTCCCTTAGAGGAAGTTCACGTTCACCTGGAAGAGCTTCTCGACCTTCGGGACCATGCGTTTGTTGACGACGAATACGATCACGTGGTCCTCCGGTTCGATCACGATGTCGTGGTGCGCCATGAGCACCTGATAGTCCATCGCCGATGCGCTGCCCGGCTTGAGCGGATCGTGCCCTGACTCGCGGCGCACGATCGCGCCGATGGTCGCGCCTTTCGGCAGCTCGAGCTGCTCGATGCGGCGCCCCACCACTTTGGACGATTTCGAATCCCCGTGCGCGACGAGCTCGAGGGCTTCCGCCACGCCGCGTCGCAGCGAGTGAACCGCCACGCAGTCGCCGCGGCGCACGCGCGCGAGCAGCGTGCCGATCGTCGCCTGCGCGGGCGAGATCGCGATGTCGATCTGACCGGCCTGAACTAGGTTCACGTACGAGCTGCGGTTGATCAGGGCGATCACCTTGCGCGCGCCCATGCGCTTGGCAAGGAGCGAGCTCATGATGTTGTTCTCGTCGTCGTTCGTGAGCGCACAATAGACGTCGACGTCGCCGATGTTCTCTTCCTGCAGGAGCTGCTCGTCGGACACGTCGCCTGCCAGGACGAGCGTCCTGTCCAGCTCGGCCGCCAGACGCTGGGCGGTCGCCTTGTTGTACTCGATCAATTTGACTTCGTACTTGTGTTCGATCTGCTTCGCGAGCCGGCGGCCGATGTTGCCGCCGCCGCCGAGCATCACGCGCTTCACTGGCTTGTCCATGCGCCGCAGCTCGCGCATGACGCCCCGTATGTTGCGCGTATCGGCGATGAAGAAGACCTCGTCACCCGCCTCGACGACCGTGCTGCCCTCGGGCAGGATCGCGCTGTCCTGCCGGAATATGGCGGCAACGCGTGCGTCGATCTGCGGCATGTGCGAGCGCAGATGGGAGATGGCATGGCCGACCAGCGGCCCGCCATGAAATGCCTTCACGGCGACGAGGCTCACACGGCCGTTCGCGAATTCGAGTACCTGGAGGGACTCCGGGAACTCGAGCAGCTTGGCGATGTAATCGGTGAGCACCTGCTCGGGGCAGATCGCCGAATCGACCGAGAAATTCTGCGGCGAGAAGATCTCGGGATGCGACAGATAGTCGCTCGAGCGTATGCGAGCGATCTTCGTCGGAACGTTGAACATCGTCGCGCCGAGCTTGCACGCGACCATGTTCGTCTCGTCGCTCTGGGTGACGGCGAGGATCATGTCCGCGTCGCGCGCCCCGGCCTGCTCGAGCACCGCCGGATGCGCGGCGTTGCCGAGCACGGTGCGCAGGTCGAAGCGATCCTGCAGCGTCTTCAGCCTGTCCTGGTTCGTGTCGACGACCGTGATGTCGTTCGCTTCGGAGACCAGGCTTTCGGCCACGGAGGAGCCGACCTGGCCCGCGCCGAGAATGACGATTCGCAAAGGGGTCGTGGATACGCGGAAAGACGCAATTCTAGTCTTTTCGCACTCAGTGGTCGCCAATATGATGATTGGAAGTTCGTGCTGGTACGTTACGCGGGCCGAGGCCGGGGTCGAGAAACAACTCGCTCTGCATTCCGCCTTGCGCCGGAATGACGAATTTGGGGCGATATTCGGTAACCCTTGGGGGAACGCGGCCGCGGCGGGGGCGCTCGGTCATAATGAGCGGATGCCTCGGTCCGGTCCGACCACACGACTTTTCTTTCCCGGCGACATTCCGGTGCACGGCGTTTTCGCGCTGCCCGTCGACCAATCCCATCACGTCATGCACGTGCTGCGCCTCACGACCGGCGACGTCGTCACTCTGTTCGACGGCCGCGGCACCGAATACCGCACCACGCTGGAGCGCGTGACGCGTGCGGGCGTGAGTGTGCGCGTCGGGGAAGCAAACCGCGTCAGCCGCGAATCGCCCCTCGCCGTTACGCTCGCCCAGGGCATTTCGAGTGGCGAGCGCATGGACTACACCGTCCAGAAGGCGGTGGAGCTGGGTGTATTCGAGATCCAGCCCATCGCCGCAGAGCGCAGCGTCGTGCGGCTCGCGGCGGAGCGCGCGGTGCGGCGTGTCGCGCATTGGCAGGCGGTCGCGGCCGCGGCGTGCGAGCAGTGCGGCCGCAACGTCGTCCCGCGCGTGCTGCCGGTCGTATCCCTCGCGCGCTGGCTTGCCTCACTTCCCGCCGATGCGTTGCGTCTCACGCTCGCCCCGGATGCCGCCATGACGTTACGCGAGATGTCGAAGGCGCCTTCACGCGTCCTTCTCCTGGTCGGACCCGAAGGCGGCCTCTCACCCGCGGAGCGTCTCGACGCACGGAACGCGGCATTCGAAGCGCTGAGACTCGGCCCACGCGTGTTGCGCACCGAAACGGCGGCCGTCGCGGCGCTCGCCGCGATGCAGACGCTGTGGGGCGATTTTTGAAGGTCTGCGGTTGCTGCTTTCGTGGGCGAAGCATTGCGGTTTACCTGCGATGGCGGGGCGGCTTTTACTTGAACACGAACTCCACTAATATCCGCGCGTTCGTGCCGTGACGCTTCGGCGACACGCCTGGCGAGCCATGGTAGAAGGGGAGCAGCCCATCTCGAAATCAGCAGATCGGGAGCCGGAGGCTGACGGTGTGGCCGGGACGCTGCAGCCGGCCCGCCGGCAACGCCTGTCGAGCCAGGATCGCTTCATCGACTGGTTCCAGTCGGTCGCACCCTACATTCACGCCTTTCGCGGCAAAACGTTCGTAATCGCGTTTGGCGGTGACCTCGTCGCGGACGGCCGATTCTTCGATCTCACGCACGATCTCAATCTGCTTGCCGCGCTCGGTGTGCACCTCGTGCTCGTCCACGGCGCGCGCCCGCAGATCGAGGCGAAGTTGAGGGAGCAGCACCATCCGAGTCGCTTCCATCGCGGGCTGCGGGTGACGGACGGCGTCGCGCTCTCCGCCGCGAAAGAGGCAAGCGGCAGATTGCGCGTCGAGATCGAAGCGCTGCTTTCGATGGGGCTGCCGAACTCGCCCATGGCGGGCGCGGACATCCGCGTTGCGAGCGGCAACTTCATCACCGCGAAGCCGCTGGGCGTGCTCGACGGCATCGATTACATGCACACCGGCGAAGTACGCAAGGTACACGCGCCGGCCATCGCGAAACGCCTGGCGGACAACGAGCTCGTCCTGCTTTCACCCCTCGGGTACTCGCCGACCGGCGAAGTGTTCAACGTGACGCTGGAGGACGTCGCGGCATCGGCTGCGATCGCGCTCGGCGCCGAGAAGCTCATCTTCGTCATGGATACGCCGGGCGTCAGCGGCCGGCGCGGCGAGCTTATGCGCGAGCTCACGGTGAAGCAGGCGAAGAGCCGGATCGCCCGCGATCCGCAGATCGATTCCGACGTGGACGCCTATCTGCCATGGGCCATTCGTGCGTGCGAGCAGGGTGTGAAGCGCGTGCACTTGATCTCCGGCCACGTCGACGACTCGCTGCTGCTCGAGCTCTTCACGCATAAGGGCGTCGGCACGCTGCTGACCCCCGACCCGATACAAACGCTTCGTTCGGCACGTCCTGAGGACATTGGTGGCATCCTGCAGTTGATCGAGCCGCTCGAAGCCGAAGGCATCCTGGTGAAGCGCAATCGCGCACTGCTCGAGAGCGAGATCGGACGCTTCGTCGTGATCGAGCATGACGGAATCGTGGTCGCGTGCGCCGCGCTGTATCCTTTCCCCGACGAGCGTGCGGGCGAGCTCGCGGGGCTTGCCGTGAGGTCCGATCTTCGCGACCAGGGCCTGGGCGAGCGGCTGCTGAAGGAAATCGAAGCGCGAGCGCGCCGCATGAAGTTGACGCGTCTGGTGGTGCTCACCACGCGCGCGGAGCACTGGTTCGTCGAGCGCGGTTTCGTCGAAGCCGACGTGAATGCCCTGCCTGCGCCCAAGCGCGCGCTGTATAACTATCAGCGCCGGTCCGTTGTGCTCGTGAAGCGCCTGTGAAGAAGACTGGCCGTCACGCTTTCGGCGGAACGTAGCCCGCCGCGCGCTCGGCGCCTTCCCCGAAGAAGTGCTGCTCCATCTGCTGCGCGAGGTAGTCCCGCGCCTTCTTGTCCGCGAGGTTCAGCCGGTTTTCGTTCACCAGCATCTTCTGGAGCTCGAGCCACTGCTTCCAGGCGTCCTTCGAGACGTTCTCGTAGATGCGGCGTCCGAGCGGGCCGGGATAGGGAGGAAATTCGAGGCCCTCGGCCTCGCGCCCCAGCTTCACGCAATTGACTGTCCTAGCCATACGTTAGAACCACCCACTCTTGGTGAGCGGCGCGCCTGGGACAGGCTGTCGCCGCGAACGAAACATTCGAGCGCAGGTTAGCACTCTCGTCCGATTGTACGAGGGTTAATGCAGAAGGAAAAAGCGCGCCCGGGACAGGCTGTCGCCGCGAACGAAACATTCGCGCGGAGGTTAGCACTCTCGTCCGATTCTACGAGGGCTGGGGCAGAAGGAGCCGTCCGCATTGTAGCGCCTCACCGTCGGCCGCGTCGTCAGCGCTTGAACGTCCGGACGCTTTCCGCAGAGCCGAGGAGCAGCACGTCCGCAGGCCGGCGCGCGAACAGCCCGTTCGTGACCACGCCCGCGATCTGGTTGATCGCTGTCTCGAGCTCCGCCGGCTTCGAAATGTCGAGCTTGTAGACGTCGAGAATCGCATTGCCGTTGTCGGTCACGAAATGCTGCCGCCATTCGGGCTCGCCGCCGAGGTTGACGAGCTCGCGCGCCACGTACGAACGGGCCATCGGAATCACTTCGACCGGCAGTGGAAAACGGCCGAGCACGTCGACCAGTTTGCTCGCGTCGGCGATGCAGACGAACGTCCGCGACACGGCGGCGACGATCTTCTCGCGCGTGAGCGCACCGCCGCCGCCCTTGATCATGGCGAGCTCGCGTGTGATCTCGTCGGCGCCGTCGACGTAAACCTCGATCTCGTCGCACGCTGTTCAGGTCGACCACCTCGATGCCGAGCGCCTTCAGACGCTGGGCGGTTGCCTTCGGAGCTCGCCACGGCCGCGTCGAACTTGTGCTTCACGCGCGCAGAGCTCCGCGATGAAACAGTTCGCGGTCGACCCGGTGCCGACGCCCGAGAACGCCGCCGTAGGGCACGTATTCGATTGCAGCGCGCGCTACCGCCTGCTTGAGCTCGTCCTGAGTCACTAGCCCGATCGTACAGGCCCCCGAGCCCGCGCGTAAACAAGAGGAATTGCTGTACCCTTGCCGTCCATGAAAAGACGCGACTACCTCGAGCGCATCCTGAATGCGCGCGTCTACGACGTCGCCGATCGAAACGCCGCTCGAGGTCGCACCCAACCTGAGCGCGGCGGCTCGGCAACACCGTGCTGATCAAGCGCGAGGACATGCAGCCCGTGTTCTCGTTCAAGCTGCGCGGCGCCTACAACAAGATGGCGCAACTGCCCCGGGACAACTTGAAGCGCGGCGTCATCGCGGCCTCGGCCGGCAATCATGCGCAGGGGGTCGCGCTCGCGGCCGCAGAAGCTCGGCTGCAAGGCGACGATCGTCATGCCGGTCACGACGCCGCAGATCAAGGTGGATGCCGTGCGTGCGCGCGGCGCGAACGTCGTACTGCACGGCGACTCGTACAGCGATGCCTACGAGCAGGCCCGCAAGCTGGGCGGCCAAGGACCTCACGTTCGTTCACCCCTACGACGATCCCGAGGTGATCGCCGGACAAGGCACGATCGGAATCGAGATCCTGCGCCAGCGCACTCGGCCGATCCACGCGATTTTCGTTCCGATCGGCGGCGGGGGGCTCATCGCCGGGATCGCCGCCTATGTCAAACGCCTGCGGCCGGAGATCCGGGTGATCGGCGTCGAGCCGAGGACGCCGACGCGATGCACCGGTCGCTCAAAGCCGGGCGGCGCGTGAAGCTCGACCAGGTGGGGCTCTTCGCCGACGGCGTCGCGGTCAAGCAGGTCGGCGCCGAAACGTTTCGGCTCTGCAGCGAGCTCGTGGACGACGTGATCGCTTGCCGACACGGACGCGATGTGCGCGGCGATCAAGGACGTGTTCGAGGACACGCGCGCGATCCTCGAGCCCGCGGGCGCGCTCGCCATCGCGGGCGCGAAAGCGTATGTCGCAGCGTACGCGGCATCCGCGACGAGACGCTGGTCGCGATCGCCTCGGGCGCCAACATGAATTTCGACCGGCTGCGTTTCGTGGCCGAGGAGGCGGAGCTCGGCGAAGCACGCGAGGCGATCATCGCCGTGACGATCCCCGAGAAGCCCGGGGAGCTTCAGAACGTTCTGCGCGCTCATCGGCCCGCGCAACATCACCGAGTTCAATTATCGCTACGCCGATCCCGGTCGCAGGCACACGTCTTCGTCGGCGTGCAGGTGCGCGATCGCCAGGAGACGCAGGCGCTGGTGGAGGCGCTGCAGGCGGCGGCCTCGACGCGCTCGATTTCACCGACAACGAGCTCGCCAAGCTGCACATCCGCCATCTCGTCGGCGGCCATGCGCCGGCGGTCGAGCGACGAGATCCTGTATCGCTTCGAGTTTCCGGAGCGCCCCGGCGCGCTCATGAGATTTCCTGAACGCCATGAGCGGCGGCTGGAACATCAGCCTTTTCCACTACCGTAACCACGGCGCCGATTACGGGCGGGTGCTCGTCGGCATGCAAGTGCCCGCGCCCGACAAGAAGAAGTTCGAGGCCTTCCTGGAGGAGCTGGGCTATCCGTATAGAGACGAGACGCGCAACCCCGCTTACCGGCTGTTCCTCGGCTGAAGCACGCGCAAAAGGCCGTGAACGCGGGACGGACTCCGCACTTTTCCGCTGTCATCGGGTGAACCTGCTCGCGCGTTTGCCGTTAACGCTGCGGGAAGCGTGTATGTATTCCCTCCGATACCCTAAAATCAAGCAGGATTTCGATGCTCCGGATCCTCAAATCTTTCATTTCGCTGCTTGCGATTGCGGCGGCACTGTCCAGTTTGCCGGCTGCGGCTGCAACCGACGACGATTTTCTCGCCGCGCGCGAAGCCTTCCGCGTGGGGGATGCGCGCAAGCTCGACGTGTATGCGCGGCGGCTGCAGGGCTACGTGCTCGAGCCCTATGTCGCTTACTGGAAGTTGCGGCTGCGGCTGGAAGACGCGAGCCCCGCGGAAGTGCGCCGCTTCATCGTTACGTATTCCGATACGCTCCTTGCGAGCCGGCTCCTTTCCGACTGGCTGCGGCTGCTCGGGCGCAATCAGCAATGGGAGCTCTTCGATGCCGAATACCCGCGCTATGCGGGCGATGACCTCGACATCATCTGCTACGGCATCCAGTCGAAGACACGTTCCGAGGGCGAACGGCTGCAGGAAGCCCGCTCGCTTGTGGTTCGTGCCCAGGGAACTGCCGGATAACTGCACGCCGCTTTTCAACATCGCTCGCGCAGGATCGGGCGCCTCAGCCAGGACGACATCTGGACGCGCATCCGCGCCGCGCTCGAGTCAGGCCAGGTCGGCAATGCCACGCGCGCCGCGGTGTACCTGCCGCAGGGCAGCAGCCCGAGACCCGCACGCTCGACGCTGATTTCGAGCAATCCGGCGGGATACCTCGAAAAGCAGCATTCGATCTCCGCACCCGCGCCGGCCGGGAAACGGCCATGTTCGCGGTCTACCGCCTCGCGCGCACGTCACCGCAGCAGGCGGCGGCCCATTGGGTGAGACACGAGAATCGCTTCAGCGCCGAGGAGCGCGCCTACGTCTGGGGCCAGATCGCGCAATTCGGGGCCATGAAGCACGAGCCCGAGGCGCTCGCGTGGTTCGTAAAGCGCGGGACCTTTCGGACGTGCAGCTCGCCTGGAAGGTGCGTGCCGCCTTGCGGCAACGGAACTGGCCGGAGGTCCAGGCCGCGGTCGACGCATGACGGAGAAGGAGAGCGAGCAGGCGTCCTGGCGCTACTGGAAAGCGCGGGCGCTAAAAGTGGCGGGCCGCACCGAAGAGGCCGTGGCTTTGCTGAAACCCGTCGCGTCCGAATACAGCTTCTACGGTCAGCTCGCGCTCGAAGAGCTCGGCGACAGCGTCTCGACGCCCGAAGTCGTGAAGCCGACGCCGGCCGAGGCTGAAGGCGATGGCGGACAAGCCGGGCATACGGCGGGCGCTCGCGCTTTTCTCGCTCGGTCTGAGGGTGGAAGGCCACCGCGAATGGATCTGGACCATCCGCCAGTTCGATGACCGGCAACTGCTCGCGGCCGCGGATGTGGCCCGCCGCAACGAGTTGTTCGATCGGGCGATCAACACCGCGGACCGCACCCAGAACGTCCATGACTTCACCCTGCGCTATCTGGCGCCCTACCGGGAAGTCCTCGACGCCGCGGGCGCGTCAGCTCGCCCTGGACGAAGCGTGGGTCTACGGCCTTATTCGCCAGGAAAGCCGCTTCATCGTCGACGCGCGTTCGCGCGCGGGGGCGAGCGGACTCATGCAGCTCATGCCGGCCACGGCGAAGTGGGTCGCGCAAAAAATGGGGATGAAGCACGCTCGGCGACGTGACCGAAGTCGACACGAACATCAGTCTCGGGACCTACTATCTGCGCCACGTGCTCGATACGCTCGATGGCCACCCGGTGCTCGCGTCGGCCGCGTACAATGCCGGGCCGGGACGCGCGCGGGCATGGCGGCCCGACTCCGCGGTAGAAGGAGCGATTTACGCGGAGACGATCCCGTTCACCGAGACGCGCGACTACGTGAAGAAGGTGATGTCCAACGCGAGCTACTACGCGCACGTGTTCAGCCATCAGGTCCAGTCGCTGAAGCAGCGCTTGGGCGTCATCGGGCCGCGGCAGCGCGCGGTGGAGGCGGGACTCGGCGATACGCCCTGAGAGCAGTGAAGCAGTGAGAGGTGAAGAACGCCCCGCCCGTACGGGAGCGGCCGGGGAGCGCAGCGGTCCGGGAGCGGAAGGGTGAGGTCAATGATCATCAACGACATCTGCGTGCTGGGCGGTTCGGGTTTCGTCGGCGTGCACGTCTGCAACCAGCTCGCCGCGCGCGGTTACCGTGTGACGGTGCCGTCTCACTATCGGGAGCGCGCCAAAGTCGACCTGATCACGCTGCCGACGGTCGACGTCGTCACGGCGGACATACACGATGCGGATACGCTGCGCCGAGTCACGCGCGGGTGCGATGCCGTCGTGAACCTCGTCGGCGTCCTGCACGGCGGCCGGGGCCGGCACGGCTTCCACGAGGCGCACGTCGAGCTTGCGCGCAAAGTGGTCGATGCGTGCCGCCGTAATGGCGTGCGGCGGCTCGTGCACATGAGTGCGCTCAACGCAGGCGTGAGCGCACCGAGCGAGTACCTGAAATCCAAGGGCGAAGCCGAGGACGTCGTGCGCCAGTCGGGCCTCGATTTCACGATCTTCCGGCCGTCGGTAATCTTCGGACGCGAAGACCGCTTTCTCAATCTCTTCGCGGGAATGCTGCGCGTGATGCCCGTCGTGCCGCTCGGCAGCCCGGATGCACGCTTCAAGCCCGTTTACGTGGAAGACGTTGCCTTCGCGTTCGCGGAGAGTCTCGCGCGCCTCGAAAGCTTCGGACGCACCTACGATCTCGTCGGGCCGAAGGTCTACACGCTGCGTGAGCTCGTCGAATATGTCGGCAAGCTGACGGGCCACCGCCGGCCGATCGCGGGATTGGGCGATGGCCTGTCGCGCATGCAGGCCTCCGTGATGGGGCTCTCGCCCGTGAAGCTGCTCACGCGCGACAACTATCTCTCGATGAAGGTCGACAGCGTCTCGCAGCAGGCTTTTCCGTTCGGGCTGCGACCGACACCGCTCGAGGCGGTCGTCCCGACGTGGCTTGCGAACCGCACGCCGCGCGCGCGTTATCAGATGTTCCGTGACCGTAGTCACGGAGCGGGGCAGTCGTAAGGGCGGCGCTCGCCTTCGGCTCGGGCCTCGCCGCCTGGAAGCAGAAGGGAACCGATGGTTTCCCTCCGTAACCTCCTTTCCTTCGGCAGCGTGTCGGATGGCAAGTGCGACACGCTGCGGGGGCGCTCGCCGAACACACGATTCGATGAAGGTCTACGAAGTCGGCGGCGCCGTGCGCGATGACCTGCTCGGCCTGCCGGTGACGGATCGCGACTACGTCGTCGTCGGAGCGACGCCAGAGGACCTGGTCGAGCTCGGCTACCGCCCGGTCGGCAGGGACTTCCCCGTCTTCCTGCATCCCGAGACGCACGAGGAGTACGCGCTCGCCCGCACCGAGCGCAAGACCGCGCGCGGCTATCACGGCTTCGAGTTCCACGCCGCGCCCGACGTGACGCTCGAACAGGATCTCGAACGACGGGACCTCACGATCAACGCGATGGCGCGGGACGAAGACGGCCTGCTCATCGATCCGTTCAACGGCGCCGAGGATCTCTCCGCGGGGATACTTCGGCACGTAAGTCCCGCCTTCGCGGAGGATCCGGTCCGCATCCTGCGCGTCGCCCGTTTCGTCGCTCGCTTCGGCTTCGATATCGCGCCCGAGACGCAGGCGCTCATGCGCGAGATGGTGCGGGCGGGGGAAGCCGATGCGCTCGTCCCGGAGCGCGTCTGGCAGGAGCTCTCTCGCGGGTTGCTCGAGTCGCAGCCGTCGCGCATGTTCGAAGTGCTGCACGAGAGCGGCGCGCTCGAACGCATCGCGCCGGAAATCGCATCCTTCTTCGAAGACCCGGTGCGTGCACAAGCCGCGCTGGCAGCGCTCGACGCGACGGCCGGCGATGGAGCGCCGATCGAGGTGCGCTTCGCGGCGCTTGTGCGCACGCTCGATCCTTATGCGATAGAGGCCCTCGCCGACCGCTTGAAGCTCCCCGCCGCGGTCCGCGATCTCGCGCTGCTGGCCGCGCGCCACGCGAATGCCATTGCGGACGCGGAAGCTCTGCCTGCGGAGTCGATCCTGGAGCTTTTCAACGCGGTTGACACTTGGCGCCGTCCCGAGCGCTTCGAACAGCTCCTGCAGGCCGCGCTCGCCGCCGAGAGTGATGCTGTGGGATCTTTGCGCCGCCTGCGGCAGGCCCACGCCGCGGCTGCGGCCGTGGACGCCGGCGCGGCTGCGAAAGCTACGCCGAAAGGCGAGGCCATACGCGACCGCGTCGATGCTGCGCGGCTGGAGGCGATCCAGTCAGCGATTTCGTGAGCGCTGACACGGTGTTCGCCTCCCGCCTCCCGCCTTCCCCTTCATCCCAACCCCTTCCCGACTCGGGGCGAGGGACTTTCGCGCCCCCGCCTCCCGCGTCCGCCTTCCGGGTCAAAGGGTGTGCGTTCGATCTCCGCGCACGAAGCCCATCAGCGGGCCCGAGACGTTCTTGCCGAGCGCGAGCACTTTGAAGCGCTCCCCCATCCGTGACGGTGAGAGCAGCTTCTGAGCCTCGCCTGCAAGCGGCGCGTATGCGCGGAGATCCTCCGCGTCCGCTTCCGCCAGCAGGTCGGCGATGCCGCAGTTCACCAGGAAGTCGGCCTGGGTGGTGTAGCCGAGGACTTCCATGCCGCCGTCGAGCAGCGGCGTCCGCCTTCGCAGTGAAGTCCACGTGTGCCGTGATGTCCTGGAGGCCCGGAAGGATCAGCGGATCCTCGTGCGCGCGATGCCGGTAGTGGCACATGAGCGTGCCGCGGGAACGCTGCGGATGGTAGTACCTCGGACGCTGAATAGCCGTAATCGACGAGCAGCGCGACCCCGCTCTCGAGCGCGGCGCCGAGCGACTTCACGAAAGCGCGTGCGCGCAGGTTCAACTCCGTCTCAAAGCCGTCGGGAAGCTGAAGCGCTTTTGCCGCAGCCAGCAACTCGCCTTCCGCCGGGCGATACTCGCGCTCGAATGATCCGCCGTCAGCGGCGATCGCAACGCCGAGCTCTTCGACGATCCCATCGCGCATGCGAACGACGTGCGTCGGGATCGCATCGAGCACTTCGTTGCCGATCACGAGGGCGCGAGCCGAGGAGGGCAGCGCGTCGATCCACTCCACGCGGTCCAGCCATTCAGGCACGGTCGCGGCGAGATGCGCACGCTGGCGCTCGCGCAGCTCCGCGCTCACCTCGAGGATGGAATAACGCCTCGGCAGCACGCCCGAGCTCGCCAGGGCTTGCAGGATATGTGCGGCGAGCGCGCCGCTTCCGCCTCCGATCTCCAGCACGTGGTCGAAACCGTCGCGCAGAAGCGCGTCCAGTTGCCGCGCGATGCATCGCCCGAAGAGCGGGGAGAGCTCAGGGGCGGTGACGAAATCGCCGGCCTCCCCGAGCTTCGTGCTGCCGGCGCTGTAATAACCGAGGCCCGGTGCATAGAGCGCGAGATCCATGAAGCCCTCGAAGGGCAGCCAGCCGTCGCGCGCCTGTATCTGCGCTCGGATCGCCTTCGTCAACGCGCGCGCTCACCGCGAGCGCCTCGGGCGGCGGGGCAGGGAAGTCGTCGGTCAACTGGAGCGTCGGGTCGCGAGCATCGGTCATTACGCTAGAATAAACAATATCCTGCGAGGATAGTCCACCGTAGGACCCGCGGACCTATCCCGTTGATGAGCGCTTCACTCGAAGGCAAGGTGGTTTTGATTACCGGCGGCGCCCGCCGCGTCGGCGCGGGCGTCACGCGTCATCTTCATGCACGCGGCGCGAACGTCGTCGTGCACTATCGGGCGTCTGCAACGCCGAGGCGCGCGATCTGAAAAGGGAGCTTACCGCCACTCGCACGGAATCCGTCGTGCTCGTTCAGGGCGATCTGCTGAAGCCTGCGAACCTTTCGGGACTCATCAAGGATGCCGTCAAGGCGTATGGCAGGCTCGATGCGCTCGTAAACAACGCCTCGAGCTTCTATGCGACGCCGATCGGCGAGATCGACGAGAAGGCATGGGACGATCTCATCGGCACGAATCTGAAGGCGCCGCTTTTTCTGTCCCAGGCGGCAGCACGGGAGCTGAAGCGCACTCACGGCGCGATCGTCAACATCATCGACATTCACGCCGAGTTTCCGATGAAGCACTACGTCGTCTACAACGTTGCAAAGAGCGGCCTGGTGGCGCTCACGCGCTCGCTTGCGCGGGAGCTGGGGCCGGAGGTGCGCGTGAACGGGATCGCGCCGGGGCCGATTCTCTGGCCCGAAGACGATGCGTGGAAGGACGAGCTCGCCCGGCAGCGGATCGTGAACCAGACCGCGCTGAAGCGCATCGGCGAGCCGGATGACATCGCGAAAGCCGTCGAATTTCTGCTCGCGGACGCGCCGTACGTGACAGGACAGGTGCTGGCAATCGACGGCGGACGCAGCGTCATGCTGGGGTAAGGGCGGCGCTCGCCTCCGACTGGGGCCTCGCCGCCCCACGAACAGAAGGAAACCCATGGTTTCCCTCCGTAACCTCCTTTCCTTTGGTCGCGTGTCGGAGCAAAGTCCGACACGCGATTAGCCGGAGAGAGCAGAGCATCGGGAGTACCAGAATCCAAGGACACGCATGATCGAAGTCGTAACGAGCACGAAAGAGCGCAAGGAAGCCTACGAAGCGAACAAGCTCGCGAAACGGCTGCGGCGGCTGGTGGGCCAGGCGATCGCAGATTACGCCATGATCGGAGACGGCGACAAAGTGATGGTCTGCCTTTCAGGCGGCAAGGACAGCTATGCGATGCTCGACGTGCTCCTCCATCTCAGGGAACACGCGCCGGTCTCGTTCGACCTCGTGGCGGTCAATCTGGACCAGAAGCAGCCGGGCTTTCCCGAGCACGTTCTGCCGGAGTATCTCTCGTCGCGCGGCGTGCCCTACCGCATCATCGAGCAGGACACCTACAGCGTCGTGAAGCGCGTCATCCCTGAAGGCAAGACGATGTGCTCGTTGTGTTCGCGTTTGCGGCGGGGCGCCCTTTATCGCGTCGCGGGCGAAATCGGGGCGACCCGCATCGCGCTCGGCCACCATCGGGGAGACATTCTCGAAACGTTCTTCCTCAACCTGTTCTACGGCGGGAAGCTCAAGGCGATGCCGGCGAAACTCGTGTCCGACGATGGCAGGCACGTCGTCATCCGCCCGCTCGCGTACTGCGAAGAACCCGACCTGGTGGCCTACGCGGACGAGCAGCGCTTTCCGATCATTCCCTGCACCCTGTGCGGTTCGCAGGAGAACCTGCAGAGGAAGCAGATCAAGGCGATGTTGAGGGAGTGGGAGAAGGCGCAACCGGGCCGCGTGGAGAGCATCTTCCGCAGCCTGCAGAATGTGAGCGCCTCGCATCTCCTCGACGGCGAGCTGTTCGATTTTCGAGGGCTCACTACCGTGGCGGGCGAGGCCGCACCCGCGGAACGCGCTTACTGTCGATAGCTGGATTGGAATGAACGTCTGCCTGAGTACGTCGAATACCCTGGCTTATCCACAAGGCGGTCACCTGTGGGTGTTTATTAATTGGGCACTGGCTCTCAGGGCCTGCGGCTGTAATGTGGTGTGGCTCGATGTCATATCGCTCGACACGCCATTGCAAAAAGCGGTTGATGCCTATCACACTCTCCGTGACGCGTTGCGTCCGTTCGCACTTGGTGACTCAATTGCCGTAGATACGCTGGGCGAGGACGACGCAACGATCCAATTGAGAAACGTCGGATTGCCCACGCTCGATGAGCTCGACCCTGGCGAGCTACTGCTCGATCTTCGCTATGACTTGCCGCACCGGCTAATCAAGCGCTACCGCCGGTCGGCCCTCATCGACTTGGATCCCGGGCAACTGCAGCTTGCGATTGCTCAGGGCAAATATCGGGCCCCGGAACACGACGTTTTGTTTTCAGTGGGAGAGTGGGTGCCTGAGTTCCAGAAGAGTGGAAGAGAATGGCTGCATACGTTCCCCTGTGTTGCACTGGAGCAGTGGCCGGTCGTGAGGGCCACTCCAGCGGCACCGTGGACCACTGTTACCCACTGGTGGGGCGCGTGGATGATGGATCCTGAAGGAAACCTCTTCCCTGATGCCAAGAAGGATGGTTTTCGGCCGTACATGGAATTACCGTCCAAGGTTCCTGCGCGATTCGAGCTGGCGCTCTCGTTGGGTGGCGACGAGGCTGAACGTCGCTGGATAGAAGCACACGGCTTTCGCGTCGTTGACGCGCACCAGCTAACCAGCACTCCGGACGACTATCGGCACTACATCCAACGTTCCGCCGGGGAGTTTAGCTGTGCAAAGCCCAGTTACGTGAAGTTGAGAACCGCCTGGTTGAGCGATCGCACGGTGTGCTATCTCGCGTCCGGAAAGCCATGCGTTGTGCAATGGACTGGACCCAGTAACGCGCTCCCTGATGCTGGCGGACTACATCGCTTCGGCGACTTGGACGGTGCAGTCGCATGCATGAAACGCGTTCTCACAGACTATCCGGCGCAATGCGAAGCCGCGAGAGCACTCGCCGAGAGCCGTTTCGCGGGGAAGAATGTTGCCGCACGTCTTTTGTCCAAAGGTACTCGGTGAATGAAAACGGGTCATTGCGTGCCGCTGGTGTCGGATGCAGCGAGTTACGCTTTACGCCACGCCTGCTATCACGCTGGAGTATTGCAAACGACTCTCACAGCAGCGGCTACCGCCACATCAGCAATCACCTTCTTCTGAGTTAATGCATGGGTTGAAGCGATCATCGTTCACCCAGCGAAGATTGCGTCAAGCATTTGATCCAAGACTTTCGCAGAATCGAAGTATTCGGCGGCTACTTCACGTGCTGAGGTCGCGTGAGCATGGTAATCAGCTTCCACAGCGGCGATGTTTGAACTTGCCTGTTCAACCGTGTCGAACGCGAACAGCCCGTTTCCGATCGGGATGTATTTCGAAAACCCAGTGTTCTGAACGACGGCCGGCCTGCCGGCGGCGAGATAACACGCCGTCCGGCAGCTAAACCAACCGGTATTCATCGCCACGTAAACGTTCTTTGCCGTAGAAATCTCACCTCGCGACTCTGCGATGAACTCTTGATAGCGTTGCGGGGTCATGGTTACGCTGGGCGCGTCCAGGACATGCCAACCATTGTTCATTAATTCTTGCCTTGGCGCAGTCCCGCCGATCGCAATTCTTAGCGGACTCGATGTCTGGCTCGGAAGAGATCTGATTCGGCTGAACTCCACGCCTTTACTGCCGTACTCCCGCCCGCCGAATACGAGCCGTCCTGGAAAATCATTCCACGTCATCACTGTTGACCAAGCGCTGCCTTGCGCAGCTTCGGGCAGCTCGCTCCAGAATGACAGGACTATCGGCATGCGCGTCGGTATCCAACGCACACCAAGCTGCGGAACCAGGCAATCTGCCTGACCGATATTCTCCGCATACGTAAGATGACGTGTGTGCGCCTTGAAATCGTGGAACCATCGTTCGGAATTCTGTGCCCATTCCGGCCGCTCACTGAGAACAATCTGGTTGTAACCGGGGTCTGTATCGAGGAAAGCGGTTATACATCCGGATGCCAAGTCGCCGGGGATGGGATTGGTTGCACTCACATTCAGAAACAAGTCGGCAGATCGCGCATAGCTGAGAAATTGGGCATGCGACATGCCGAAAGATTCCGAGCTGAGGTGGCGGTAATGCCAACGGTTAGCGAGTTCCGGGGCATAGCGCGTGAAAAATCTTGCCAGAAAGTCAGCCGAGTAGGATGCACGTTTCTACTCGAGCATTCTGCAGAGGGTCGAACGGCCAAATCCGGGTGTCCTCATGGTAGATCACATCGTGCCCAAGGCGAGCAAGCCCGATGGGATACTGCAGATAGTCCCAGGCGACTCCACCGACGGGATACTGGCCCACGAGGCCGCCGACCACAATCCGTAATGATGATTCCCGTGCAGACATTCAGGGGATGCCGTAGCTCTCAAACGTTCCAGATCAGTCTGCTCGTATCCTCGGTAGAGGCAGAAGAACGGGCATCTTTTGCTGCACGATTGTGTGGCGCGCGGCGCTGACTGTAACGCAGATCAACAGGGCTCGGCCTTCCAATCCGAGAGGTTTGTGACTCGTCGGTTAAGTTAGCCGACCGGGCCTCTATTTCACGGCCGCTCCGCGGTCCTGATGAAATCACTCCCGCGCCGCCTCAACTTCTTGGGCGTCTCCTCTCTGAGCAACTGCGATGCGCCACAGGTCGGCCGCGGCGTCGCATGGTCCATCGTCAACGTGAACTTGACATGCTAATCTCGCGCCCATGAATTGCGCTGAACGTCTCGTCGCGCTGTTCGGCAGCCAGGCCGAGGTCGCCCGGCGTTTCCGGCTGGACCGCGCCGTCGTCAACAACTGGGTGAAGTCGGGCTATGTCCCGGCCCGCTGGGCGATGGAAGTCGAGCACGTCACCGCCGGTCAGATCGCGGCCATCGAAATCCTCAACGAAGCCCATGCGCGCAGGCCGGTGCGCGTGAAATCCCGTCCCGAAGGCGAAAGCCTCTTCGGCGCGACCCTCACAGGGAGTGAAGTGATGAACGAATACATGCCAGCCAAACGCATCAGCTCCTTCCATCCGCCGCAGCGCACGTTGATGGGCCCGGGCCCGACGGAGATCCATCCCCGCGTGCTCACGACGATGAGCCAGCCGGCGATCGGCTATCTCGACCCGATCTTCGTCGAGATGATGGAGGAGCTGAAGGCGCTGCTGCGCTACACCTATCAGACGAAGAACCCGCTCACGTTTCCCGTTTCCGGCCCCGGCTCGGTCGGAATGGAGTATTGCTTCGTCAACATCGTTGCGCCGGGAGACAAAGTCATCGTATGCCGCAATGGCGTCTTCGGCGGCCGGATGATCGAGAATGTCGAGCGGTGCGGCGGCGTCCCCGTGGTGGTGGAGGCCGAGTGGGGCGAGCCCATCGATCCGCAGAAACTCGACGACGCGCTGAAAGCGAATCCGGACGCCAAGATCGTTGCGTTCGTGCACGCGGAGACCTCCACCGGCGTGCTGTCCGATGCGAAGACGCTGGTCGAAGTCGCGCACAAACACGACGCGCTCGCGATCGTCGACGCGGTCACGTCGCTCGGCGGCTCGCCGGTCCTCATGGATGAATGGCACATCGACGCGGCCTATTCGGCGAGCCAGAAGTGCCTCTCCTGCACGCCGGGCCTGTCTCCGGTCTCGTTCAGCGAGCGCGTGGTCGATTACGTCAAAGCGCGCAAGGACAAGATCCACTCGTGGTTCATGGACATGAATCTGCTCCTGGGGTATTGGGGCGCGACGACGCGGACGTACCATCACACGGCGCCCACGAATTCATTGTTCGCGCTGCATGAAGCGTTGCTCCTCATTCGCGAGGAAGGCATCGAGAATTGCTGGGCCCGGCACCAGCGTCATCACGTCGCGCTCAAGGCGGGTCTCGAAGCGATGGGACTCAAATTCCTCGTGAAAGAGCAGCATCAGATCCCGCAGATGAACGCGGTGATGTGCCCCGAGGGCGTGAACGAAGCGGAAGTGCGCAAGACACTGCTCAACGAATTCGGTCTGGAGATCGGCGCCGGGCTCGGACCGCTCGCCGGGAAAATCTGGCGCTTCGGCCTGCTCGGCTACTCGTGCCGTCCGGACAACGTGATGCTCTGTCTCTCCGCGCTCGGCTCGGTGCTGGAGGACATGGGCTACGCGGTGCATGTCGGCGATGCGGAAGCGGCGGCGCACGCGGCGTATGCGACTATGCATGCGAAAGCCGCGCAGGCGAAGAAGAAGGTGCGGCCCCAAAAGGCGGCGGCTTAGGGACGGCGCTCGCCTTCGGCTCGGGTCTCGCCGATCTGCGTTTTGCTACAACCCGAGGCGCTGCCAGATCGTCGAGGTGAGCCCTGCCTGGTTGAGCGTGTAGAAGTGCAGGCCGGGCGCGCCGTTCTGGAGCAGGCGATCGCAGAGGTCGGTCACCACGTCGAGCCCGAACGCACGGATCGAGCGAGTCGTCTCCGTAGCCTTCCAGCTTCTTGCGAATCCAGCGCGGGATTTCAGCGCCGCAGGCATCGGAGAAGCGCGCGAGCTGCGAGAAGCGTCCGATCGGCATGATGCCCGGCACGATCGGGATGTCGAGGCGCATCGCTTCGCATTCGTCGACGAAGTGAAAGTACGCGTCGGCGTTGAAGAAGTATTGCGTGATCGCCGAATCCGCGCCTGCTTCGACCTTGCGCCTGAAATCGTTCAGATCTTCCTGAGCGTTGCGTGCCTGAGGATGGTATTCGGGATACGCCGCCACTTCGATGAAGAACTGTTTGCCGAATTCCTGCGTATGAACTCGACGAGCTCGTTCGCGTAGTGAAACTCCCCCGCCGACGCGGTGCCCGACGGCAGATCGCCGCGCAGCGCGACGAGATGCCGGATGCCGTGGCTCTTGTACTCCTCGAGCGATCTCGCGGATGCTCGTGCGCGACGAGCCGATGCAAGAGATGTGCGGCGCCGCCGCATGGCCGGCCTTGCACAGGTCGAGCACCGCGTTCAGCGTGCGCTCCCGCGTCGAGCCGCCGGCGCCGTACGTCACCGAGAAGAACTCAGGCTTGAGCTGCGCGAGCTGCTTCGCGGTCTCGCGCGAGCTTCTCCGCGCCCTTCGGCCGTGTTCGGCGGGAAGAACTCGAAGCTGAAGCAGCGGCGGTGTTTGCTTTGCGATTCCACTGAAGCGCCGTCTACCCTAGGAGCGGAGGTACGGAGAGGAACCCCGGTTCCCTCTGTACGTTTACCCCCTTCCCCGCTGCCCATCAATAACGGTAGTGATCCGGCTTGTAAGGTCCGTCGATGTCCACGCCGAGGTAGCGGGCCTGCGTCTCGGTCAGCAGCGTGAGCTGCGCGCCGAGTTTCTTCAGGTGCAGGCGGCGCGACCTTCTCGTCGAGCTGCTTCGGCAGCACGTAGACCTTCTTCTCGTACTTGCTGTTGTTCGCGTAGAGCTCGATCTGCGCGATCACCTGGTTCGTGAACGAGCTCGACATGACGAAGCTCGGGTGGCCGGTCCCGCAGCCCAGGTTCACCAGCCGCCCTTCGGCGAGCACGATCATGCGCTTGCCGCTCGGGAAGATGATGTGGTCGACCTGCGGCTTGATGTTCTCCCACTTGTATTGCTTCAGGCTCGCGATGTCGATCTCGGAATCGAAGTGGCCGATGTTGCACACGATCGCGTTGTGCTTCATGCGGATCATGTGATCGTGCGTGATCACGTTGACGTTGCCGGTCGCCGTCACGAAGATGTCGCCCTTGTCGGCGGCCTCGTCCATCGTCACGACGCGATAGCCTTCCATCGCCGCCTGCAGAGCGCAGATCGGGATCGATCTCGGTGATCCACACCGTGGCGCCCAAGCCCGCGCAGCGACTGCGCGCAGCCTTTGCCCACGTCGCCGTAGCCGGCGACCACCGCGATCTTGCCGGCGATCATCACGTCGGTCGCGCGCTTGATGCCGTCGACGAGCGACTCGCGGCAGCCGTAGAGGTTGTCGAACTTCGACTTCGTGACCGAATCGTTGACGTTGATCGCGGGGAACGGCAGCCGGCCTTCCTTCTCCATCTGGTAGAGGCGATGCACGCCGGTCGTCGTCTCTTCCGTCACGCCCTTGATGCTCGCGAGCGCCTTCGCATACCAGCCCGGCTTGCTCAGCGATGCGCTTCTTGATCGCGGCGAACAGCGCTTCCTCTTCCTCGTTTGTAGGCTTCGCATCATGGACGGATCCTTCTCGGCGTCGTGCCGAGGTAAGCGAGCAGCGTCGCGTCGCCGCCGTCGTCCAGGATCATGTTCGGCAGGCCGCCGTCGTGCCAGTCGAAGATGCGGTGCGTGAACTCCCAGTATTCGTCGAGGCTCTCGCCCTTGTAGGCGAACACCGGAATGCCGGCGGCCGCAATGGCGGCAGCGGCGTGGTCCTGCGTAGAGAAGATGTTGCACGATGCCCAGCGCACTTCCGCGCCGAGAGCGACCAGCGTCTCGATCAGCACCGCGGTCTGGATCGTCATGTGCAGCGAGCCGGCGATGCGCGCGCCTTTGAGCGGCTGCTTGCCCTTGTATTCCTCGCGCACCGCCATGAGACCGGGCATCTCGGTCTCGGCGATGGAGATTTCCTTGCGGCCGAAGTCGGCCTGCGTGATGTCGGCGACGTAGTAGTCGCCCTGGTATTATGGGGTACAGCGCTCATGCGTTCACTCCTAAAGGTTCACGCCCCGGCCCGGCTCGGGCGCAAAGACGCGCTTGTGCGGCTTATCGCCGCACGCTTGCAAGACCGCTTGTGGATAGCCGGCGGGAAGCTCACCCGTGCCGACTGCACACGCGGTGAGCGCCGTTCACGACGGTGCAGCATCGGACAACCCGCACCGGCCCCGAGCCTGGCGGAGAGGGACGCCCGTTGCAACGCTCCTCGAGGAAGCGCGGGATTCTACATCACCCGAAACGGTCAGGAGCAATGCCGTGTGGTCCGGCTGCGCTGCTCCGTGCCTTGAGCACCTGACGGCAGTGCGTTTGCTCTCGCCGTAACACAGCGGGGCTTAACGCACCTGGGTGCATTACCTTCGCCGATACAGCGGGGCCGCTTCAGCGGCCTGCGTCGTCCCGCAGGGCCGACACTTTGTCCGTTGTTTTCCCACGAGAATTCCGGCTCGTCGCGGCCGAAGTGGCCGTACGCTGCGGTTTTGCCGTAGATCGGGCGCAGCAGATTGAGCGAGTGGATGATGCCTTTCGGCCGCAGGTCGAAATGCTTCTCCACGAGCTTCGCGATCTTCTCGTCGGGGATCTTGCCCGTGCCGAAAGTCTCCACCAGCACGCTGACGGGCCGCGCGATGCCGATCGCGTAGGCGACCTGCACTTCGCACTTCTTCGCGAGTCCCGCCGCGACGATGTTCTTCGCGACGTAGCGCGCGGCATACGCCGCCGAGCGGTCGACCTTGGACGGATCCTTGCCCGAAAACGCGCCGCCGCCATGGCGCGAATACCCGCCGTAGCTGTCGACGATGATCTTGCGTCCGGTGAGCCCGGTGTCGCCCAGCGGGCCGCCGATCACGAATCGGCCGGTCGGGATTGATCAGATACTTGGTGTCCTTCGTGCAGAGCTCTTTCGGCAGCACGGGCTTGACGATCTCTTCGATCACGGCCTCGGTGAGCGGCTCATGCGAGATGTCTTCGCGGTGCTGGGTCGAGATCACGACCGTATCGATGTGATGCGGCTTGTTATCCACATAGCGCACCGATACCTGCGACTTCGCGTCCGGACGCAGCCACGGCAGGCGGCCGTCGCGGCGCAGCTCCGCCTGGCGCTCCATGAGGCGATGCGCGTAGTAGATCGGCACCGGCATGAGCTGCGGCGTCTCGTCGCACGCGAAGCCGTACATGAGGCCCTGGTCGCCGGCGCCCTGCTCGAGATCGAGTCCGTTGCCTTCGTCGACGCCCTGCTCGATGTCCTGCGACTGCTTGTCGAACGCGGTCAGCACCGCGCACGAGCGATAGTCGAAGCCGATCGAGGAATCGTCGTAGCCGATGCGCTTGATCACGTCGCGCGCGAGATCGCCATAGTTCACATTGGCGTGGTGGTGATCTGGCCCGCCATCACCACGAGACCCGTCGCAACGAGCGTTTCGGCGGCGACGCGGCCGTTTTTGTCCTGCGCCAGCACGGCGTCGAGCACGGCGTCCGAGATTGGTCCGCAACTTTATCGGGATGGCCTTCGGACACCGATTCCGAGGTAAACAGAAAATCGCTCATCGATAACACTTCTTAAGGGATTGAAAGGACGGATAGAATAGCAGAAATCGTCCTTCTCCCGATTCCATTGCGCGCACTGTTCCACAGCTGAGTTCGCGCGCCTCCGCAGGCACTATGACCCGTGTCGCACTTGCAATCATGTGGCTGCTGCATTTCCTGCCACTGAGCGTCCTTGCGCCGATCGGCAGAGCTCTGGGGCTGCTTGGTTACGTGCTGGTGCGCGACCGCCGCCACGTTGCGCTCACGAACGTGCGATTGTGCTTCCCGCATCTATCCGAAGCGGAGCGGCGGCGCCTTGTGCGGCGTCACTTTCAATTGTTCGCGCGCGCCGTGCTCGAACGCGGCATCCAGCAGTGGAGCTCGAGCGAACGATCGCCCGCATCGTCCGCGTGGAAGGTTTCGAGCATTGGCACGCCGTCCGCGATTCGCCCGTGATCTGGCTGTCCGCCGCACTTCGTGGGTCTCGACATGGGCGCGAGCCGCCTTTCGATCGAGTATCGCGCGGGCGGGATGTATACCCGCCAGAAGAATGCGAAGCTGGACGAGTGGCTCTATCGCGGACGCACGCGGTTCGTCATGCCGCGGCTCGTCCCGCGCCAGGAAGGTGTGCGCGCCGTTCTGCGCGTACTTCGGGAAGGCATGCCGTTTTACTATATGCCCGACATGGACCTGGGTCCGCGCGACTCGGTGTTCGTCCCGTTCTTCGGCGTGCCGGCCGCGACGATCACGGGACTCTCGAGGGTCGCGCGGCTCGCGCGTGCGGTGGTGGTTCCGCTGGTAACCCGCCAGCTTCCGGGCGGCCGCGGTTACGTGGTGCGGTTCTATCCGGCCTGGACCGATTTTCCGACCGGCAACGACGAGGCGGACGCGCGACGCATGAACGCATTTATCGAGGAGCGCGTGCTCGAGATGCCCGAGCAGTATCACTGGCTCCACAAGCGGTTCAAGACGCGGCCGCCCGGGGCGAAATCGGTGTACGAATCACCCGCCCGTGATCCGCTTCCCCACGAGAGCGCGCTTGGTCGGCTCTGAGCGCCCTCCGGGCACGCGCCGGGCATGACTGGGAAGCTTCGGGCAGGCGTGATCGGCGTGGGGTCGCTCGGGCGCTATCACGCGGAGAAATATGCGACCGCCTCGGGTGTAGAGCTTGCCGGCGTCGTCGATGTCGACCTCGAGCGAGCCCGCGAGGTGGCGGCACCCTATGGCTGCCGTGCAACCACGCACTTGGCCGAGTTGTTGCCGGCGCTCGACATCGCCTCCGTCGTCGTTCCCACCGAAGCGCATGTCGAGGTTGTCCGCGCGTGTCTCGAAGCCGGCGTGCACACGCTCGTCGAGAAACCGATCACGCGCACCCTGGAGGAAGCCGATGCGCTGATCGCGCTTGCGCGAAGCCGCGCACTCACGCTCGCCGTCGGTCATCTCGAGCGTTTCAATCCCGCGTTCGTCGAACTTGCGGGCATGATCGATCGGCCTTTCTTCATGGAAGCCGAGCGGCTGGGCGGTTTCAAGGGACGCGGGATCGACGTCGACGTAGTGCTCGATCTCATGATCCACGACATCGACCTGATGCTCGCAATGATGCCGTCGAAGGTCGTGTCGGTGTCGGCGTGCGGCTTTCGGGTGCTCACGGATCTGGTCGATATCGCGAATGCCCGGTTCGAATTCGAGGACGGCGCGGTGGCCGACCTGTCGGCAAGCCGCGTAAGCCGTGCCCCGGTGCGCAAGCTGCGTGTTTTCGGGACCAATTTCTATGGCTCGGCGGATCTCCAGAGCCGGGAGTTGCGCGTCGAGCGACGGGTTGACGCAGCGGAGCAGGCGAGCGAGGCTCGCAGCTTCGGCCCGGCGGACGCGTTGCGGACCGAGATCGATGCTTTCATCGATGCGGTCCGCGGCAATGGCAAAGCAATCGTCGATGGCAACGCGGGACGCGCGGCCCTGGCGCTCGCGCTCGACGTGATGAAGGGTATCGGCGAACGTCTCGAGCGGCTGTCGAGGCACCGGCAGGCGTCGTGAACACCCGCATCGACGCGCTCGAAGCGCGCGATATCGACGAGCTGTGCCGGCTTGCGCGCAGCGTCTGGCTCGACCATTACCCACCCATCATCGGCATTGCGCAGACGGAGTACATGCTGCGCCAGCGCTACGATCCCGAGGTGATCCGCGCCGAGCTCGCGCGCGACACGGTCTGGTGGGATGTGCTGCGGGAGGACGGAGTGATGCAGGCGTTCGCTTCGTTCTTCCGGTCCGATTCCCCCGACACCGTCAAGATCGACAAGCTGTATGTCAATCCGGCGCGCCAGCGCTGCGGTCTGGGCGCCCGGCTCGTGCAGCACGTTACCGAGCGCGCACGAGATCTCGGCTGCGGCAGGATCGTCCTCGCAGTGAACAAGCGCAATCGCAACGCGATCGCCGCGTACCGGAAGTATGGGTTCGACATCGCGGAAGCCGTCGTCAGGGACATCGGCGAAGGGTTCGTGATGGACGACTACATCATGCAGAGATCCTTGTGAGGGAGTGAAGGCGAAGGAGTGAGGGAGTGAAGGAGTGAAGGAGTGAAGCGACGCACGCCCTCGCCCCGGGCGCGGGGAGAGGGATGGGGTGGGATGGGGTGAGGGGAAGAGGCGAGAGATAGCGTGAGACTTCGGTTCACCAAAATGCAGGGGCTGGGCAACGATTTCGTCGTGCTCGACGCGACGCGCGAGCCGCTCGAGCTCACGACGGCGCAGCTTCGTTTCCTCGCCGACCGCCATTTCGGCATCGGGTGCGACCAGATCCTGCAAGTCGAGCCGGCGCGCAGCACGGACACGGATTTCTACTACCGCATCTTCAACGCCGACGGCGGCGAAGTGGAGCAGTGCGGCAACGGAGCACGCTGCTTCGTGCGCTACGTTCGCGACCGGGGCCTCACCACGAAGTCGCAGATTCGCGTCGGCACTGCGAACGGCGTGATTGTCCCGCGCCTGGAATCCGACGGATGCGTCAGTGTGGACATGGGCGTGCCGGGGTTCGATCCCGCGGCCGTACCCTTTCTCGCCGAATCGAGATCGCTCGTGTACGCGATCGACGTCGCAGGCGAGCCCGTCGAAGTGAGCGTCCTCTCGATGGGAAATCCGCATGCGGTGCAAGTGGTCTCCGACGTCGACAGTGCGCCCGTCGGGGAGCAGGGCCCGCTCATCGAGGCCCACGCGCGCTTTCCGCAACGCGTGAATGCGGGCTACATGCAGATCGTGGACCGCCGCCGCATCCGCCTGCGCGTCTACGAGCGTGGGGCGGGAGAGACGCTCGCCTGCGGCACGGGCGCGTGCGCGGCCGTCGTTGCCGGGATCGCCCGCGACTTGCTCGATCGCGGGCGCGTCACCGTGCAAACGCGCGGCGGAGAACTGACGGTGTCGTGGGCCGGAGAGGGCACGGCGGTCATCATGACGGGCCCCGCAGTCAGGGTCTTCGAAGGCGAAATCGTGCTGGAGTAAACCATTGGTGTCCCTCTGTTCCGTAGGCGGCGAGGCCCAAGCCGAAGGCGAGCGCCGCCCCCATCGCGCGAACGGCTTGTATACTGGCCGCCAAAATCGACGCGCTCCTACCTGATCAGTATCGAGAGTCATGAACCCCGACGTTGTAGCGACGTACCTCAAGGAGCATCCCGAATTCTTCGAGCAGTATGCCGACATGCTCGCGGAGATCTACATTCCGCATCCGTTGGGCGGACGCGCCATCCCCATCAGCGAGCGCCAGATCCTCACGTTGCGGGAAAGAAGCCGACAGCTCGAGACGAAGCTGCGGGAAGTCATTCAGTACGGGCAGGAGAACGATGAGATCGGCGACAAGGTGCACCGGCTCGCCGTCGTCGCGATCGGGGCGAGGACGCTGGAGGTTCTCGTGGCCGGGCTCAGCTTCAACCTGCGTGAGGATTTCGCCATTCCGCACGTAGCGATTCGCGCCTGGCGTCCCGACGGCGGCGCCTCTACACCGCATATTCCGACGGCGAACGGCTCGACGCGCGAATATGCGGCGAATCTTTCCGCACCCTACTGTGGTTCCGCAGTGCCGCCGGACACCGTCCCGGAGCTGTTCGGCGACGCGGCGCCTCATCTGAAGTCCTTCTCGTATGTTCCGCTGCTCCATGAAAGCACGTTCGGGCTCCTTGCCTTCGCAAGCGAAGACGCGCAGCGCTTCTATCCCGAAATGGGCACGGTCTTTCTGAAGCGCATTGGCGAGATGGTCAGCACGGCGCTCCTGCGGCACTTCCATGCGGCCGAGACGAAAAACCTCACCTGAGCCTCGCGTCGAAGCGCTCCAGCGGGTGAAGGCCGCCGCGCTCCGCGACGCGTATCTTGCGCATCTTGCCCACGAGCGGCGATTGAGCGCGCGCACGATCCAGAGCTACGGGAGGGACCTTCACGCGCTGATCGATTGCGCGCAATCGACACCGCTCGCAAAACTGCAGGTCCATGACATCCGGCGTTTCGTCGGACAGGTCCATGCCAGGGGCCTCGACGCGCGCTCGATCGCGCGAATGCTTTCCGCGTGGCGCGGCTTCTACCGCTATCTCGCACGGGATCACGGCTACCAGGAGAACCCCTGCGCCGGCATTCGCGCGCCGAGAGCGGCGAAGCGCCTGCCACACGCGCTCTCGCCTGACGAGGCCAGCCGGCTCCTGGATATCGAAGTCCGCAGCGCGCTCGACGTGCGCGACAAGGCGATGTTCGAGCTGTTCTATTCCTCGGGGCTGCGGCTCTCCGAGCTGACGCAGCTCGCGCCGGCCGACGTAAACTTCCGCGAAGGCACCGTGCGCGTCACCGGCAAGGGGTCGAAGACACGGATCGTGCCGGTGGGCTCGCACGCACTGGAGGCGCTTCAGTCATGGCTTGGCACGCGCAGCGCCATTCCGAATCATGACGGCGCCGCGCTGTTCGTCACTCGATTCGGCAAGCGCCTGAGCACGCGCTCGGTGCAGCAGCGGCTCGGGCGCTGCGCGCTCGTGCAGGGCATCGCGACGCGGGTGCATCCGCACGTGCTGCGTCATTCGTTCGCATCGCATGTCCTGCAGTCGAGCGGCGACCTGCGCGCCGTTCAGGAGATGCTGGGGCATGCCAGCATTTCGACGACACAGGTCTATACGCACCTCGACTTCCAGCATCTCGCGAAGGTGTACGATGCTGCCCATCCGCGCGCGCGTTTGCGAAGCGGCGACGCGCCTGCGCGCGAGCGGCGGCCTCCCGGGCGCGAGCAGAGCAAGCGATGACGGGTGCGCCGGTGCTGCTACGGCAACAGGACAGTGGGTGTGCGCTCGCTTCTCCCGCGTCGCGCGACGCTGCCGAACCTCATTACGCGCTTCGTCGATCATGAAGCGGCGCTTCGCGTGAACCGACTTCGCCTCCACCCCGGCCGCGAGAAGTCGCTGAAGCGCCGGCATCCGTGGATCTTCTCGGGCGCCGTGGAGCGCGTCGAAGGCACGCCTGGCACGGGTGACACGGTGGAAGTGCGCTCGAGCGACGGCGCAACGCTCGCGCTCGCGGCGTACAGTCCGCATTCCCAAATCCGGGCTCGTGCCTGGTGCTGGGACGGCCGGGAGATCGATGCGAGCTTCTTCAACGGCAGGATCGAAGACGCTACCGCGGCGCGAGTCGCCCTCGGCATCGACAAAGCGAGCGATGCGCTGCGGCTCGTTCATGCCGAAGCAGATGGCTTGCCGGGCGTCATTGCGGACCGCTATGGCGAAACCGTTGTCGTCCAGCTCATGAGCGCCGGCGCCGATCGCTGGCGCGACGAGATTGCGGACGCGCTGTGCGGTCTGCCCGGCATCGACCGCGTGTGGGAGCGCTCGGACGCCGACGCGCGAGAGTTCGAGGGATTGAAGCCTCGCGTCGGGCTGCTCCGTGGCAAGCCGTTGTCGGGCGCGCCCGTCGTGCACGAGCATGGCCTCGCGTTCAAAGCCGAGATCGATGCGGGACACAAGACCGGTTTCTATCTCGACCAGAGGGACAACCGGCGGCTGCTGCGCGAGCTCGCGCCAGGAATGGACGTGCTTGATTGTTTCTCCTACACCGGCGGGTTCGCATTGAACGCACTGCACGGCGGCGCGAAATCCGTCGTCGCGATCGACAGCTCCGGCCTCGCCCTCGACATGGCGCGCGCGAACGCACAGTTGAACAACCTCACGCGCACGGAATGGATCGAAGGCGACGTGTTTCAGACGCTGCGCAAATTCCGCGATCAGGGACGCACGTTCGACGTGATCGTCCTCGATCCTCCGAAATTCGCGCCGACCGCGGCGCATGCGCAGCGCGCATCGCGCGCCTACAAGGACATCAATCTGCTGGCCTTCAAGATGCTGCGGCCGGGTGGCCACCTGATGACGTTCTCGTGTTCCGGCGGCATCTCCGCCGAGCTCTTTCAGAAGATCATCGCCGGCGCTGCGCTCGATGCGCAGGTCGATGCGCGGATCGAGAAGTGGTTGCATGCCGCGCCGGATCATCCGGTCGCCTTGAACTTTCCCGAAAGCGAGTACCTGAAAGGCGTGCTGTGTCGCGCACCCCGTTAGATAGAACCACCCCATTCAGGTGAGCGGGGCCCCGCGAACCAAGCATTCCGGCTTCAATTAGTATTCCCATCAAGATGTACGAGGCCTCGTGCAGCAGGGTGAGCGGGGGCCTGAAACAGCGGGGCCCGCGAACCAAGCATTCCGGCGCTCGTTAGCATTCCATCCGATCGTACGAGGCTTGGTGCAGAAGGGGGGTGAGCGGTTCAAGCCGAAGGCGAGCGCGCCCGGGATGTTTCGGATGTAGTATGTCGGCTTATCGCAACGAATGCGCGACGCCATGATTACAGCCACGATCCCCTACACGCTCGACACGGGCGAAACCCTCATCAATGAAACGTTCGGGCCGAACAACATCCGGCGCCGCAAGACGGGCTCGGTCGATATGCGGCCGACGGCGATCGAGGACGGCCGCAGAGCCGAGCTCTCGCTCGAACGCAACGGCTTCGTCCTGGTCGAGCACAAGACGGCGGTGAAGAACTTCTTCGACGTGGACGAGCTGAAGGCCGTCTATTACGCCGAGGTCGAGGCGCTCATCAAGCAATGCTCGGGTGCGCAGCGGGTCGTCCTGTTCGATCACACACTGCGCTCGGGCGACGAGAGCGAGCGCGAAGAGAAGCTCATCCGCGAGCCCGTGCTTTCGGCGCACAACGACTACACGGAGTGGTCCGGACCGCAGCGCGTGCGCGACCTCATGGGCGACGAAGCCGAAGAGCTGCTCGCTCGGCGCTTCGCCATCATTCAGGTCTGGCGTGCAATCAACCAGCCCATCGAATCGAATCCGCTTGCCGTCGCCGACGCCCAGACGCTCGACGAACAGGATCTGCTGATCGCCGAGCGGCGCTATCCGGGCCGCATCGGTCAAACCTATCGTTTGAAATACAACCAGAAGCACCGCTGGTACTATTTTCCGCGCATGCGCCGGGATGAAGCGCTCGTCTTCAAGGTCTACGACTCACTGAAGGACGGAAGAGCGCGCTTCACGCCGCACACCTCCTTCGATGACCCGAGCACAAAGCCCGGCGCACCGCCGCGACAGAGCATCGAAGCGCGCGCCCTCGCGTTCTTCTAGGGGGAGGTGGCGCTCGCCTACGGCTCGGGCCTGACACGTTCTGCTCGGGCCTCGGTACATCTTCATGGAAATACTGGCTACGCCCGGAATGTTTCGTTCGCGGGGACCCCGCTGCTCCGCAGCCCCCGCTCACCAATAAGGGTGGTCTAACCAAGGTTCTCCTCCGTAACCTCCCGTTTTGGGTCGCGTGTCGGATGGCAAGTCCG
>CAWEHH010000023.1:0-32655 GCA_963808765.1 uncultured beta proteobacterium | reverse complement strand
GGAGATGCATCATCGCCGTCACCAGCGCGAAACGCTCGCGTGAGCTGCCGGACGTCGGCTCGATCGCCGAAACCGTGCCGGGCTACGACGCATCTTTATGGAGCGGGCTCCTCGCGCCGCGCGGCACACCCCCTGCGGTTATCGACCGCATCCATCGCGATATGGCGAAGCTGCTCCAGACGAAAGACGTCCAAGATGCATTCGAGCGCGTCGGCACGTATGTCGTGAGCACGAATCCGAAAGCCTTCGGCGAGGTACATCGGAGTCGAGTTCAAGAAGTGGGGCGAGGTCGTGCGCGCAGTGAACCTCAAGATCAACTGAGGGTGGGTCGATGCGGTAGGGCGCTCTGCCACAGCCAGATCTCTGTCGGCCAGAAGACGTTGTCGTCGCCCGAACGCACGGTCGCGAATACCGCGAGTCGCGCTGCAAATCCTGCCGGTAAACGTGCAGGAGCGGAAACTTCAGCGGTGGTCGACGACGCTACTGCGGCGGCAGCTTCGCCGCGGCCACCACCTTGCGCCAGCGCGCGACTTCGGCGCGCAGATACGCGGCGTATTCCTGAGACGTGCCCGACACGGGATCGAGATTGAGCGCTGCGTAGCGCTCGCGGACTTCCGCGGACCCCACCGCTTTCACGATCGCTGCGTTGAGGCGCTCGACGATCGCGCCGGGCGTTCCACCGGTCGTGAGCAGGCCGTAGCGCGTATCGACGATCACATCGGGATAGCCGGTTTCCGCGAACGTCGGCGTATCCGGCAATCCGTTGGCTCTGCGTGCGCTCGCCACCGCCAGCACGCGTACTTTTCCGGTCTTGATATGGGCAACCGCCGCCGGCGCGGAAATGAGCATCGAGTCGACGTGTCCGCCGATCACGTCCGACAGCGCGAGCGCCGCGCCCTTGTACGGCACGTGAACCATGTCGATGCCCGCGGTCAACTTGAACAGCTCGACCCCGAGATGCAGCGATCCGCCATTGCCGGAGGACGCGTAGTTGAGCCTACCCGGACGCGATTTCGCGAGCGCCACGAATTCGCGCACGCCCTTCGCGGGCACCGTCGGATTGACCACGAAGATGATGTCACTCGTCGCGATCGGACCGGCCGGCGCGAAATCGCGCAACGGATCGAACGGAAGCTTCGCGTACGTGCTCGCGTTGATTGCGAACGACGATGAGATGACCAGAAGTGCGTAGCCATCCGGCGGCGATTTCGCCACGAGCTCGCTTCCGATGATGCCGTTCGCACCGGCGCGATAGTCGACGACGAAAGGCTGGCCGAGGAGCTCCTGGAGCTTCGGCGCGACCGGCCGCACCGCGAGATCGTTCGGCCCGCCGGGCGCGAATGGAACGATCACGCGCACGGGCTTGACGGGATACTCCTGCGCATCGGCATGCCGGCCGATCGCTGAGAGACAGAAGAATACGAGCAGGAGGATTCTCATTGCGGGATGCGTGCGTCGCGGGTAACGCCACGATATTCGCATAGTTTGAACGTTCTCATCGCCAACGGCTCATCGCTGAGTGCTCTATCATCTGTCCAAACCGCCTTTTCGAGGAGATGCAAGCGTGAAGGGATGGAAGAAGTGGAGCGTCGCGGCCGGTTTGGTCATGACGGCGAGTGTTTCGGCCACGCACGCAGTCGATGGGACGACTTACCCCAGCCGGCCTGTGAGATTGATCGTGCCCTACCCGCCCGGCGGCTCGACCGATCCGACCGCGCGCGCGTACGGCGGATGGCTCTCAGACAAGTTCGGCGTGCCGGTCGTCATCGATAATCGACCCGGCGCGGGTGCGACGATCGGCCATGCGCTCGGCGCAAAAGCGCCGCCCGACGGCTATACGCTGCTGCTCGGCACTTCCGCGGGCCTTGTCGTGAGCCCCGCTTTCGGCACCAAGCTCCCGTACGACCCGATCAAAGACCTCGCGCCGATCGGTCTCGGCGTCTATGTGCCGTTCCTGCTGGTGACGCATCCGTCGGTGCCGCCGCGAAGACCACCAAGGAGCTCGTTGATCTCGCGCAAAGCACAGCCCGGCAAAATCAACTTCGGCTCGCCGGGCAGCGGGACGCCGAACCACCTCGGCATGGAGCTGCTCAAAGCGATGACCGGCGCGGACTTCATGCACGTGCCATACAAAGGCGGCGGACCGGCGACCGTCGATCTCGTCGCGGGACGCATCCAGGCGATATTCGGCAGCATCCCGCAGTGGCAGCCGCACCTCGCATCGGGCAAAGTGCGCGCGGTCGGTATCGGCCACCCGAAGCGCGTGAAATCGATGCCTGAGGTACGCCGCGATCGCTGAGTCCTTCCGGGCTTCAACAACACGAGCTGGTACGGCCTGCTCGCGCCCGCCGGCACGCCCCCGCGATCATCAACAAGATCAACGCCGAAATGAACCGCGCGGCCGCCAACCCTGACTTCGTCAAGCACATCGAAGGCATCGGGCTTGAGATCGCGAGCAGCACGCCGAAAGAGATGGGCGACCTCATCCGGAGCGAGCTCGCTCGCTGGACCAAGGTCATCAAGGCGGCGGGAATCAAGCCGCCGGAGTGAGATACGTACTTTAGAACCTACCTCATCACGGTGAGCGGCGCGCCTGGGACAGGCTGTCGCCGCGAACGAAACATTCGAAGGCCAGTTAGAACTCTCGTCAATACGTCCGAGGGTCAGTGCAGAAGGAATACGGCGCGCCTGGGACAGGCTGTCGCCGCGAACGAAACGCCGAATCAGCACCAGGCCCGCGATCAACAGCAGAACCGCGGCGACGTCGAACCATGTCCACGGATGAAGCCAGGAGGCCGATGTCACCGCGCCCGTCACGGCACCCTCCATGACGTAGTCGAGCTCGTAGAGCGACTGAGCGTAATCGCGGTTCTGCGCAGCGATGCGGATGCGTGGATCGACTGGCACGAGGCTGTTGACGAGATAGACCCCGATCGCGGGCTGGTGACGATTCTCGAAGACGAGCTTGCGGCGGGCGCCGCCACTCGGCGGCACACGTGCTTCGAGCCGGAGCTCGATTTCGCCGAGTCCCTCTTCCAGCGCGTGCATCGATGGAAACGCAAATGAAATCCGTTGCAGTTCAAGAGGTGCGCCATCGATCGTGAGACGCAGGTCATGCTGCACGCGTTCGGCATAGGCGCGCTGCTCCGCTTGCGAGACGACACCGTCGCCATCGAGGTCGATACCCCCGATCACCGCCGGAAGCACGGCGATGCCCGGTATCAGCCTGACATGGGCTTCGATGCGATCTCCGTCGATCGCGATCGTGGTCGCCTGAAGATACTCGTCGAGCCTATGGGGGCTCGCCTCCGCCGCAAGCGCCAGCAGAACGGCGCCGGTCGCGATTCGCGCCGCGCTCATTTCGATGCGGGTTTGCGGCCGTAGTCGTTGGTCGGATCGCGATACATCGTATGAACGTGCATCGAAGGATCGCCGCCGAGCGGCTGCGGGGGTACTCGATCACGAGCTTCGGGCCCTGGATCCGGTAGTACGCGGTGATGTTGCGTCCGGCAGCGGCGGTCGTCGTGCCGCTCCATGCGAACCACGTCGCATCGAGATCGCCCTTCAGCTCCGCGATGCGCGAGGATGCGGCGCTCTCGTGCACGATGCCGGCCCATTCCGAGATCACGTCGAGCAGCATCGCGCGTTGCTTTTCGTTCATGGACGAAGCCCTGAGCCCCTCGGGCTGGATCGTCTTGCCGTCCTGCCCGGGACCGAGCACGAGGTCGGCCACGCGATAGTCGAGGATTGCCTGCTTGCGCTGCGCGTCGTCCAACGCGTTGAGCAAAGCGAGCGCTTTGTCGCTCTCTTCCCCGAGCGGACGGATCGTCTTGCCGTTCGCGTTGTAGAGCGCGGGTTGCGCACCGATCAGGCTCGGCGTGAGCACGCCGCGCTCACCCGCGATCGTGATGTTGAGCGCGAGATGATGCCCGCCGAATTGCAGCATCCACGGCGTTCGCTCCGAAGGTTCGCCCAGAAAAGAGATGAAATACATGTCCTTCCCGAACATCGGATTGCCCTGACTCACCTTCAGGATCTCGTCGGCGTCCATGATGTGCTGAACTTTGTCGTAGCCCTTGCCGCTCAGCACTGCGGCGACCAGGGCCATCGCAGCCGAGCGCTGCGCAGCGTTCAGTGTGCCCATCGCAAGGCCGGCCCGCGCCACCGATCTGACCGGGAGATTGGACCAGCGAGCGCGCTGCCGCTCGTCGTCGAACGCGAACACGACGCTCTGCCGCTGTTTCTGATCCAGCGTGGACAGAAAATCGTTCGCGGCGCGCACGATACGGGAAGTCCCCGTCTGCGCCGTCGCGGCATTCACCGTGAGACACATCATCGCCAACACGCAGAGCGCGCGCGCCGTGCCGATCGTCATCCTCATCTTGCCCTCAGGGCGTGGCATAACCCATGAAGATCTGCGGAATCGACTGACCCCACGGCCCGCTGATTCCCGCGTTGCGGTCGACGAGATTGGGCGGGCTGTGTGCGTTGAGCACGTCGGTATCGGCCCAATGCTCGTGCACGCGTCCCCACGGATCGGCCCAGTAGTCGAAGAGCTGGCTGCCGATGAGATGGCGGCCGATGCCCCAGATATGCTGGTAGCCCTTACCCTCGAGATGCTCGTGGCCCACCATGACGTCGTCGATGTCGGCGGCCTCGTACCAGAAATGGTTGAGCCCGCTCTTCTCGCCGCGAATGCAGAAGAACGCGTGATGATCGACGTAGTCATCGCCGCGGTCGAGCCTGTTGAACGAGCCTACGACGTTGCTCTTCTCTCCCGAATAGACCTCGTCCGAGCAGCGGAAGCCGAGCGTTTCGCGATACCACGCGAGCGTCTTCTCGAAATTCTTCGACATGATCACGAAGTGACCGAAGCGTTTGATGTGCGACGGCCCGCGGGAGATGCGGAAGAGCTCTCCCCTGCGGCGGAGCTTGTCGTCGCCTGAATTGACGGCGGGACGCTGAAGCACGATCGGCGCGAGCATCTCCATGCCGTGCACGACCTCCACCTGATAGCCGTCCGGGTCGGTCAGCCGCACGCGCTTGCCGCCGCCGGGCTCATCGATGTCCTCGATCGGCGAGGCGCCGTCGACCCTGGAGACACGACCGAGGTCCTCCATGCTCGCGGCATGCACCGCGATGCCGACGTAGCGCGGCTCGCCGAGCTCGGTCACGTGAAGATGGTGCGGCGCGTCGGTGCCGCGCATGTAGAGCGCCGTCTTCGTGCGCTCCGAGCGCACCATGCCGAAGTCGGTCAGAAACGCTTCCTGCCGGTCGAGATCGGGCGCGCGCAACCGCCCGTATGCGAGATCGAAGGCTTTGATGACAGCCATGGCGTGCTCCTCCGGATAAAGCGACGTAGCCGAAAATTGTAGGCCAAGCGGCGCTGGGTAGGTTTGAACGTGGTTTCAGACTTCTTTCGGCAAACAAGCGATCAGGGAGCCCGAAGGCGCACTGGACGGCTCGACGCGCGCGCATGCAGTTGTCATGCGAACGGCCGAAGCGTTTTTTTGCGACGGAACGCGAAACCGGGTCCAGAAAAAGGCGAAAGTGAAAACTACCCGTAAAAAGTAGGAAGTCGCTCACAAGCGACAAAATTTAGCCTATATTAATGCCCAGAACATAAAAAAAGCGTAACCGGCCACCTCGCTTCAGAAGCGCACCGCCGTCCTGACAGAGTCAAGACGCAGACGCTTCGCGAGGAAAGAGCTGGACGCGATCGGGATCGAATCCTCGCCGCATCCATCGTCGGAACGGCACCGGTTTCGAAAGAAGCAGCTAACAACAATTGCACAGGGGAAATACGATGGACAGGGGCAGGCTCGTGAGCCGTCGCGCATGGCTCGGGTACACGTCGTTGTCGGGCGCCGCGATGACGTTGGGCGGCAAGGCGGCCTGGTCGGCCGTTTGCGCAGACCAGACTCCGATCGAAATCCACGAAGTCGAGAACACGGGCTGCGGCATGAGGGAAGAAATGCCGCTCAGCCCGCTCATCCTCGAGCCGTGGAAGGACGATCTTCCGATCCCCAAAGCGCTGGCGCCGGGATGGCGCAGGATCGACGGCACGCTCGCAAACGACGCGCCGGATGCGTGGTATTGCAGACCGTATCCCGGCAAACCAGGCGGCATCTCGGTGCCGAGGAAAGATCTGGGATGCCAGGACGCGATGGGCGACCGCACCCGCGGCAGTAACCTGCCGCGCGCGGGTACGCACCAGTTATGGCCCGGCATGCCGGGCAAGCCTTGCGCCGATTATCCGGAGCCGATCCAGTACCACCTCCGCGTGCAGGTCGCGGAGCACAGGTTCACGAGCTCTCTCGTGCGGCCGCTCAAGCCGATCAATGGCAGCACCGCAGACAGGCTGCTTCCGGCGAGCACGATCTACGGCTTCAACGGCACATTCCCGGGGCCGATGATCAACGCGGAGTACGGCCGGCCCGCTCTCGTGCGCTTCGAGAACGACCTCGACATCAATCCGCTGTGCCTCGATCGCGGGAACTTCGGCGCGCCCGACTGGGGATTCCTCACCCATCTTCACAACGGTCACACCGCGCCCGAAAGCGACGGCAACCCGCTTCATCTGTCCGAAAACGAAGGCGCCTATCACCCGGCGGAGTGGTGCGACAACCTGTATCTCGGGTATCCGGCGGGCGGCGACGATCGCGAAAAACAGTCGTTCCTGTGGTTCCACGATCACCGCCTGCATCACACCGGCGCGAACGTCTACAAGGGCATGGTCGGGCTCATGCCGCACTACGATCCGAAGATCGACAGCGGCGATGAACGCACCGGCCTGAGGCTTCCCGGCGTGCGGCGTAACAATCCCGACGGCACGTTCGACGTCGATTACGACATTCCGCTCGCCCTCTACGACTGCGCGCTCGACGACGGCAACGTGCGCCACCGTGACCAGCACATCCCGAAAGGGAACCAGTGCGACCGGAGCCACCCGGAATGGTGGGGCAAACTGTTCTACCGCCACCAGAACAACAGCGGGTTCGTGGGCGACATCTTTACGGTGAACGGCAAGGCGTTCCCTGTTCTGCGCGTGAAGCGTCGCAGGTATCGCCTGCGCTTTCTCGACGCCTCCATCGCGCGTTGCTACGAGCTCTGGCTGATGCAGGGGCAGATCGGTGCGTTCCCGGGTCAGCAGGGTCAGTGGAACTTCGTGAGGAGCTCAGGCGGCTCCTTCAGGCCAGCAGGGGCCAGGAATGCATGCGCTTCACGCAGATCGCGAGCGAGGGCGGCCTGCTGCCGACGCCCATCGTTCGCAACTCGTTCCAGCTCTGGCCGGCGAAGCGCCGAGAATTCGTCGTCGATTTCGCGCGCTACATGGACGGACGTTCCACTTCCATCGGCGATGTGATCTATCTGGCGAACACGATGTACATGCCCGACGGACGCAAGCCCGTTTTCAACGGGGAAGGCGACTTCGACGAGGAGTATTGCGTGCCGATGCTGAAGATCATCATCGACGGCGATGCAGAGGACAACAGCGTCATGCCCGCTCCCGGTAAGACGTTGCGGCCCATGCCGCCTTATTTGCCGACGGCAGTACGGAAGAAGGCGAGATTCGAGCTGGAGCGCGGCGGTGGCGGCGGCGACGAAGGCCAGTGGGTGATCAATGGACTTCAGTTCGATCCCGCGAGACCACTGCACAAGGTGAAGATGAACAGCGCGGAAGAGTGGACGGTGGAAAACGGCGGAGGCGGCTGGACCCATCCGATGCATATCCACCAGGAAGAGCACCGCACGCTTTCGCGCTCGAATAGCACGAATTCGCACCCGGACGATACGGGCAAGGAAGACGTGATCGCGCTCGATCCGGGGGAGGAGGTGAAGATCTATCGCAAGTTCAGGACGTTCGCGGGTAACTACGTGGCGCACTGCCACAACCTTGCACACGAAGACCACAACATGATGTTCGGTTGGGTCATCGAGCCTTAAGCAGGGGAAAAACACGGGGGAGCCCCTCGGCGCCGGGGGGACTTCAAACGATCCCGAGAAAACGGGTCTGTCCCGTTAAACCGGAAAAACGGGCCTGCCCGCTCATCCAGTCCGAGCGCGCGTCAGTCCACTTTGATGCCCGCGCTCCTGAAGATCTTCTCCAGTCGCGTCGATTCCGCTTTGATCTCTGCTGCAAATACTTCGGGCGTGCTCGCGACCACTTCCGCGCCCGTGGTGACAAAGCGTTCCTTGTTCTGCGGTGTAGTGAGCACCTCGACGATCTCCCGATGCAGGCGATTCGAAATCGCAGCGGGCGTCCTGGCGGGCACCCATACGCCGTAAATCGCTTCCGCCACGTAACCAGGCACACCCGATTCTCCGATCGTCGGCAGGCCCGGCGCCAGCTCTGAGCGTTGCGCGCTCGTGATGGCCAAGGCTTTGAGCTTGCCTGTCTTGATGTGTCCCGACGAAGATGTCGTCGTCGCGAATATCAGCTTTACCTGCCCCGCCATCACGTCGATCAAAGCCGGTCCCGAGCCCTTGTAGCCGATGCGCACGAGATCGACGCCGGCCATCGCCTTGAACAACTCGGCCGCGATGTGATTGGACGAGCCCACCACGCCGGAGGCATAGTTGATCGTGCCGGGCGCCGCTTTGGCGGCGGCGATGAGCTCCTTGACCGAACCGACGGGGAGCGCAGGATGCACTACGAGCACGTTCGGCGCACGCCCCGTGAGCGAGATCGGTGCGAGCTCGCGAAAGTGATCGTAGGCGGTTTTTTCGAGCAACGGTGCGACCCAGACCGTGTTGTTCTGTATGAGGATCGTATGGCCGTCGGGCGCTGCTTTGGCAACCGTATTTGCCGGCACATGAGCGCCCCCACGATTGTCGACGATCACCTGCTGGCCCAGCTTTTCGGTGAGTCCGTGCGCGATGATGCGCGCGGCGAAATCGTTGCCGCCCCCGGCTGCCGCGGTGACCAGGCGCACCGGTCGGTTCGGATACGTTTGAGCACTCGCCGCGCTCACCGCGATGGCGAGCATCGCGCACAAGAGCACTGATATGACCATCGATAGACGCGTCTGGGCAAAGACCGGGTTCTTCATTTACTCCTCCGTTGCGTACCGCCACGCAGTCCACGTGAACTGACTGCGGCGATTGCTCTCATTTCCGCAAGGCGCAGACGAACGACGATAGCGCAACCGTGGCGGGAATGTATACAGTATGGTGTTATCGACGCGAAGGTTCGAAGTGGCAAGGCGCGCGATGAGGAACGCCTTGCAACGTCGCTGTGTGAGACTGCGGAAAAACAATCGGGAGGGATGAGGCATGCGTCGGTTACGTGAAAGCAAATCCGGGCAAGCTCACGTTCGGCAGCACGGGCGAAGGCGCGTCCTCCACTTCGCGACGGAACTCTTTGCCCGACACGCGGGTTTCACCTATCTCCACGTGCCCGTGAAAAGTGCATCGGCGATCCACACCGAAGTGATGGGCGGCGGCCTCGACGCGTCGTTCGGTTCGTTCATCTCGCTGCAGCCGCACGTGGTTTCCGGAAGGCTCAAGCTGCTCGGCATCGCCCGCGCGACGCGCACTCCGGCCTATCCCGATCTCCCCACGATCGCCGAGTCGCTCCCCGGCTTCGAATCCGGCGGCTGGTTCGGAATCATCGGACCCGCGGCGACGCCGAAGAACGTCGTGGCGCTGCTGAACCAGGAGGTGAACCGTGCGCGGGCTGCCCGAGGTGCGCGAGAAGCTCACCGCGTTCGGGCTGGAAGTGCACACCGAGTCGCCGGAGTACTTCACGGAGGTGATACGGCGGGATTTCGAGAAGTGGGGAAAGCTCGCACGCGATATCGGATTCAAGCCGCGGTAGGACACGCGCACGCCCCGTTGCATCCGGGGCCGGCGAAACCGTTGGGAGACATGCCATGGAAACAGGCAAGGAAGTGCTGTTCGAAGTACGCGGGCAGTGCGCGCTCATCACGCTCAACCGTCCCGATCAGCGCAACGCGATCGACCGTCCGATGTGCGCGCAGCTCTGGCGGGCATTCGAAGATTTCGACAAGAATCCGGCGTTGCGCGTGGCGATCCTCACGGGCGCCGGCGACAAAGCGTTCTCGTCCGGCCGTGACTTGAAGGAGGGCGCGCGCGAGGAAGGCGTGCCGCTGCCGCCGATGCCGATCCTCGGCGATACGCTTCAGGTCGCCAAACCGGTCATCGCCGCGGTGAACGGTTTTGCGATCGCCGGAGGGTGGGTGCTGGCACAGATGTGCGATCTCTGCATCGCGGCGGACACGGCGAAGTTCGCCATCACGGAGCCGAAGGTCGGACGCGGTGTCGCGTGGTCGCCCCCGATGATCCATATGCTCGGCAGCCGCATCGCGCTCGAGCTCATGCTGACCGGGCGGACCATAGACGCGAAGCGCGCCTACGAGATCGGGTTCGTCAATCAGGTCGTGCCGCGCGCCGGGCTGATCGATGCCGCGCTCGCGATGGCCGCGGAGGTGATCGAATGCGCGCCGCTTTCCGTCACGGCCGTCGGCAGGTCGTGCGGCACACGATGAACATGGGCCTCGACGCGGCGCTGGAAGTCGGCAAGCAGGTGTGTGCCCCGCTCTACGTGAGCGAAGACGCGAAAGAAGGCGCGCGCGCCTTCAAGGAGAAGCGCAAGCCGCAGTGGAAAGGCAGATAAGGGGGGCGGCGCCTTCGGCCCGGCAAACGTAAGCGGGAACCCCGCTGCTCGTTCTGCCTTAGCCCTCGTACGATTGAACTGAGTGCTAATTGTACTGTGTTGTTAATTGCGGACTCCGCGCACGTAGGACTTACCGCAGCACGGACATCGGGGAAGCTTTCGCGCGATGGCGCGTGCCAGACGGAAGCGCACGTCGCGATCGACCACGGAATGTGGCGCTGCATCGGGCCGAGCCCCGCGCGGGCGGAAGGCTTCGGGTAGGGCAGGCGCTTGGAGTCGAGCGGCGTTTTTTTTAAAGCCCGACAGTCGTTCGAGCATCAAAAAGCCGTAAGCGGCGATACACAAGCTCGCATGATGATGGAATGCCGCGCCAGTTGCGTCCCTCGTAGTGGCCGAGCCCGAGTTCCTGTTTGAGCTCGAGGTAATCGCGCTCGATACGCCAGCGCATCTTCACGGTATCGACCAGCCGCTCGAAGCTGACCTCTTCGGGCAACGTGCACAAAGTACTTGGTGGGCTGCGCTTCACCATTTGGCCACTCGATGAGCAGCCATTCTTCGGCACGCAGCACTTCACCATGTGCCGCACGCACCCGTTCTCGGGCAAAACGCGAACTGAGCCACGCGTTCGTGCCTTCGCGCCAACTCACGGTGCAATAGGACGTCAGCGGGCAGTGCTCGTGCGATGTGCAATGCGCTGATCGGCTGATGCGCCGCATCGCGCACCGCGCGTTTACGCTGGGGGCCGCGTTTAGGCTTTGGCGGCATCGGCCCGGGCTGATGCTCACCCCACCACAGCATCGTCTGAGGGTGGATGCCGGCAGCGTACTGAAGCTGATGTTCGGTGAGCCGGTCACGCAGGATGGCGTTCTCATATCCGGCATCCATCAGCACCGTGCCACGGGCAATGCCGGCGGCAAGCGCCGCCTCGATCTGCGTCCACGCAATCTCATGTTTGGTCGCGAAGGCAACGCTCTCGGGCACGCCAGCGCGTTTACGCCTGCGCTTCATCTTCGGCCCACTCAGCTGGGAAGATACAGGCGGTACGCCAGCGGCAGGCTGCCCTCGGCCGTAGCAAACGACAGACTCACCGCGACCTGGCAGTTCTCGGTCTTGCCCCAGTGCCCGCAGTACTGACGCGCCACACCCACCGAGTGCTGCCCGTATTTGCGGAACGAGGTGTCGTCGATAATCCAATAGCCGGGGCCTCTCGCGAACGCGCTGAGCACCGGCAACACTTCAGCCGTAACCGCCCGCAGCAGCGCCCTATCGCTCCACTCAGAGTCCGCCACCAAGTGATGCATCGATTGATGCGCCGCGCACACGTCCTCTGCATGAACGCGTGCAGCCATGGGCTCTATGCTCTTGCGTTCGCCCGGCAGCATCAGCCCACGCAAGTACCAGCGCGCTGGCGTCGCACGGTCTGCGTGCCCGAGCGCTTTGATCATACGATCGCAATACGCCTCGAAGCGTGCTTCCACGCCGCTCGCCATCGTGCACCTCCCCGGCTACGATGAAGACGCTTCGACCGTACCCTGGTTTACGACACAGTACAACTAAGCGGCGTCCGAATGTTACGTGCGCGGGAGCCCCCCTGCTCCGCAGCCCCCGCTCGTTCTGCGCTGAGCCTCGTACATATTGATGGGAATACTAATGGGCGCCGGAAGGCTTCGTTTGCGGGGACCCCACCGTTTCACGGCCCCCGCTCACCGAATAAGGGGTGGTTCTAACTGACTAGCCGAAGTAGCCGTCCATGAATCGATCCACCCACGCAGGCATGGCCACGTCTTCCATACGATCGAAGGGCGGCATGTAAGGCTTGATGTCCAGCACCGGCGTCCCGTCCAGCGCGTCCAGACCCCGCACTCTCACGATGTTGCCTTCGATGCCCAGCAGCTTCACGGCCGTGACGCCAAGCGGGTTCGGACGAAACTTGGTGCGCTGCGCGAAGACGCCGAGCGCCTGGAGGTCCTCCATGCCGCGCGGGCGTCTCAGCAACTGCTTTTTCAGATCGAAGCCTTGCGCGCGGTCGAGAAAGAACAGCACCAGCACATGTGAGAACCCTTCGAGGCCCTGAAGCCCGGAGCGTACTCGGATTCGAGATGGATCTCGGAATCGACCACTGCCCAGTTGCCTTGCGACATCTCGTTGACAGGGCACTTGACGGTGCCGATCGGATGGACTTCGAACATGCCACTCCCCGGGTTTGAAGATTTCGAACGGTAGCACGAGGCGCTGAGGCGAGCGCACGATCCCTCTCAACCCGGCGTCCTCACTTATGGAACCTCTGAACAAGTCCCACGTAGCGCGCGTTGCTTATTCAGCGGTTCCTTTGCTTCGCACAGGGGGCGACCACGCTTCATCGGGCTTCTTCGGGTGCCGGTACATGTGCCCGAGCTGCATCTCCGGAAACTCGACTGCGTCTGGAGCGGCATACCCGCTTGTGTACACATCCAGCATCGCGTCTTCCGCGGCGTAGGCGAACGGATCGCCGAGCTGACGTTCGAGCTCCCCGCCGCGCTCCGGGCGATTCGCGACCAGCCAATCCACCGATTCGGCGAGCGCTCGAGCAGGTGGAACCACGTCGCGATAGCCGAGCTGCGTCGTGATCTTGCCGATGTCGTACTCCATCGTCCACTCGCGCGGTCTGGCGCTGGCGCCTTTGTAGACTTTCAGCGCGAGGGCAGGCGGCACTTCGACGATCTCGCAAGCGTGTCCCAGATGCGCGGCGATGAATTTCAGGTACTGGCGTTCGGTGTGCTGGCGCGCATCCCGGATGTTGTAGATCTGGCCGCTCGACTCGGCGGGCTTGTCGACCGCGAGGAGCAGCGCATGGGCGACGTTACGCGCGTAGCCCCGTCGTTTCAGCACGCCATTGGCCGCGATGACGATGCGCTTCCGGCCGTCCAGGATCCTGCGCACGATGCTCCAATCGGGATTCGCCGGAGCGTGCGCGCCATAGAGCATCGCATAGCGGAAGTACGTGGCGCTGTAATGGCCCTCGCGGTGTGCGCGCATGACCGTCTCTTCCGTCGCCCACATCAGGTGATTGAATTTCGGTCCCGCGGGATCGTCGCAGCGCGGACTGTCTTCAGGAACCAGAGTCGGAGGTCCGAGCGGGCCCCAGCGCGGATCGTCGTGGTGCGCGTAGACCGCCGAGCCGCCGACGCCGATGAAGCGCCCGGTCTTGCCCTTGAGCACATCCGCGATGATGCGCATCCGGCCGTACGTCGCGATTACGAGGTCGAACGAACGCCCTTCGAGCGCCGGCACCAGCGTTTCCGCAAAGTGAGGATCGGTGTGGATATGCTCGACGGGCCGCACGAATTCGACTTCGTGCTGGCCGCCGTGAAGGACGGTCACTGCGAAGCCGCGCTCGATGAGGCCATTCACGGTGTGCGGGCCGGAGGGTCCGGTGCCGCCGATCACGAGTGCTTTCATGCTGCCTTTCGCCGGTATCGAAGAAACATTGTGCACGTTTTGTCGGCTGAAGCGGCGAGCCGGTGCATCGCAGGATCGCGTATGCCCCGGCAGCGGCTACACTGAATCATTTCACGGACCGATCCGGAACGCGGAGGTAACCATGCAGGCGACGCGTGTGGGTGATTTCGAGGTGCATCGCATCACCGAATTCGAAGGACCGTTCATCGCGCCCGAGATCTTCTTTCCCGATTTCGATCCCGAGGTGCTGCGCGCGCATCCCGACATGGCGGGACCGCGGCTGATCGATCCGGCCACCGGCAAGCTCGTCTTCAGCTTCCACTGCTTCGTGGTGAAGACCGCGCATCACACGATCCTCATCGATTCGTGCATCGGCAACGACAAGGAGCGTCCGACGCGGCCGCAGTTTCATCGCCTGCGAACGCCTTATCTCGCGGATCTCGCAGCCGCGGGCGTGAACGTGAAGGACGTCGACTATGTCATGTGCACGCATCTGCACTGGGACCATGTCGGCTGGAACACCCGCCTCGATAACGGGCGCTGGGTCCCGACGTTCCCGAATGCGCGCTACGTCATGGCCCGGCGCGAGTTCGAGCACTGGCAGGGCGTCCAGCAGCGCGGCGAGGACACACCGCACCGGCTTGCGTTCGAGGACAGCGTGCTGCCCGTCGTGCGCACCGGTCAATCGGTCCTCGTCGACGACGATTACGCGTTCGAAGAAGGCCTCTGGTTCGAGAGCGCGCCCGGCCATACGCCTGGGAACGTGGTGATTCACGTCCGCTCGCAGGATGAGCACGCGGTGTTCCTGGGCGACGTGCTGCATCACCAGCTTCAACTGGCGAAGCCCGAATGGTCGACCCTCGCCTGCAGCGATCGCGAGCTCTCGCGCAGCACGCGCACGCGGCTCGTCGAAGAATACGCCGAGCGCGGCACGCGGCTCCTGCCCGCGCATTTCCCGGCGCCCACGGTCGGACGCGTGGTTCGGCATGGCAGCGCGTATCGCTACGCGTTCGACTAACGTCAGTCCGCCCGAATACCCGCTTCGGTGATGACTCTGCGGAGCCGGGCTTCGTCGGCCTTGATCGCCGCGGCGAATTGCTCCGGGGAGCTGCCGACGACTTCCATGCCGACGTTCAGGAAGCGCTCCTTCACCTCCGGCGTGTTGAGCACCGATACGATCGCGAGATTCAACTGGCGGATGATCGCTTCCGGCGTGCCGGCCGGCACGTAGACACCGTAGATCGATATCGACTCGTAGCCCGGAAGACCTGATGCGGCGATGGTCGGCAAGCCTGGAGCGAGCACCGAAGGCTCGGCGCTGGTCACGGCAATCGCGCGCACGCGTCCCGTGTTCACGTGAGGCGTGACGGTGCCGGCGGTGCCGAACATCAATTGCACCTGCCCGGCAATGAGATCGTTCATGGCAGGCCCGTTTCCCTTGTACGGAACCCACAGAATGTCGACCCTGGCCATGGACTTGAACAACTCCGCGGCAAGATGCGTCGACGCGCCGACACCGCCGGAGCCGTAGCTCAGCTGACCAGGGCGCGCTTTCGCGAGTGCAATCAGGTCGCCTACAGTGCGCACCGGCAGCGAAGGATGCACGACCAGCGTGCTCGGCGAACGCGCAGCCCACGTGACAGGCGCGAAGTCCTTGACCTCGTAGCGCACATTCTTGCGCAGCAACGGAATCGTCCAGACATTGCCCGCGTAGACGAGCAGCGTGTAGCCGTCGGCCGGCGCTTTCGCCACCGCCTCCGCTGCAATGGCGCCTCCCGCGCCGCCCCGGTTATCGACGATCCACGGCTGTCCCAGCTTCGGCGCAATCGCCTGGCCGATCACCCGCGCGGCGAAATCATTGCCGCCGCCCGGCTCTGCCGTAATGACGCGCAGCGGCTTTACCGGGTAGGTTTGGGCCGATGCAAGGCCGCTCGCCATGGCCGCAACTGCGACGACGCAAGCACCCCGAAGCACGATTGTCATATCACCCTCTCGCCGACGGCTGCATGCGGACGGCATCTGTCCGGACACGAGCCGCGAATCCTGCAAGCGCGCGGTGAGCGCATGGTATACCGTCTCGCCTGTGGCCGCCGCGGTGAGCGCCACGCTCACCTGATTCTGCGCCGGGTGAATTTCGCCCGAGAACAAGCAGGTGAAGATCCACGTACTCGAAGCCGGTCAACGACAGGGAGATCGCCATGCGAACGAGGTTCACGACCTTTCATTCAGTTGCAGTCATCGGATTTGCGCTCGCGTCGTGTCTTCTTGCGACGTCGAATGTTGCCGCTCAGAAGCAGCAAGAAATAACGCCTGAGCTCAAGAAGGTGCGCGACGCCTTGAACAAGTATCGGGATCCGATCGTAGCGGTGCACGACGGATACTTTTCGACGGTGGGTTGTGTTGAATATCCAAAGGCGGGCGGGTCCGGACAGGTGCCATACCCGCGCGGCGGGATGGGGATCCATTTCATCAATGTCTCGCTGATGGGGCAGTTGGACCCTCTGAGGCCCCAAATACTTGTCTATCAACCGGTCGACGGCAAGCTGCGTCTGGTCGCGGCGGAATACTTCGTTCCGCTTTCGCCGGACGTGAAGGAACGACCGCAGTTGTTCGGCAAGCCCTTCGACGGGCCGATGGAAGGCCATCACCCGCTCATGCCGCACGAGCTCAAGCACTACGATCTCCACGTGTGGCTCTGGAAGAAGAATCCGGCCGGTCTGTTCGCTCCCACGAATCCCGACGTCAAGTGCCCGAAGTCGGCTTACACATTTCAGGAGGCTGCACCTCGCGTTGTTTCTCACCACTAGATGCGAAATAACCGGCGCTCGCTCATGAACATTGAAGCGCATGGCCGGTGGTACCGCGCCGCGTGGAGTGCGGGGACGCGCCTGGACGATGAGGCGGCGAGGGCGTTGGCGCTGGATGGACAGCCGGTCGCTCTGGCTTACGATGGCGTGCGCTGCATCCACCTGAAACCTTCCGGGAGACTCCGATGACTCTACACCGCATCGCGGTTCTGGGCGTTGCATCCTTCGGCCTGTGCTCGATGGGCCACGTCGACGCCCAGAGCTTTCCCAGCCGACCGATGCGCATGGTGATTCCGAATCCGCCCGGCGGCACGCTCGATATCGTGGCGCGCATCGTCACGCCGAAGATGACCGATCTCGCCGGCCAGTCCGTCATCATCGACAACCGTCCAGGCGCGGATACGAACATCGGGACGGAGCTCGTCGCACGCGCCCCGGCGAACGGCTACACGATGATGCTTCACACGGTGCCGTTCGTCGTCAATCCGGCGCTGTTCGCGAAGCTGCCGTTCGATGTGGTGAAGGACTTCGCTCCGGTGTCGCTGATGGTCTCCGTGCCGTTCGTGCTCGTCGTGAACAACTCGGTGGCCGCGAAATCGGTGAAGGACCTGATCGCGCTTGCGAAGTCGCAGCCGGCCAAGCTCAGTTATGCCTCCGCGGGAAACGGCAGCAACCTGCATGTCGCCGCCGAGCTCTTCAACAACCTCGCGGGAACGAAGATGCTGCACGTGCAGTACAAGGGCGGCGGCCCGGCGCTCGTTGCCGTGCTGGGCGGAGAAGTGAGCCTGAGCTACCTCAGCATCGCCGCAGCTGCGCCGCACATCAAGGCAGGTCGCCTGCGCGCGCTCGGCGCGACGGGCACGCAGCGCTCAGGCGTTCTGCCGGACCTGCCGACGATCGCCGAAAGCGGCGTTCCCGGCTACGAGTTCACGACATGGGTCGGCGCGCTCGTGCCGTCGGCAACGCCGGCCGACACGGTGAACACGCTCAATGCCCTCATCGTAAAGGCGGTGAAATCGCCCGACCTGACCGCACGCTTCGTCGACCAGGGCGCGGACATCATCGCGAGCACGCCTCGCGAGTTCGCCGCGCACATCAAGACCGAGCTCGCGCGCTGGGCGAAGGTGGTGAAGGAAAGCGGGATCAAGGTGGAGTGATTCAGGGCCAGCTTGACGGCGCCTGGATTGCGGCCCCGGATCCGTGTCGCACGATGCGACGTGTCCGGGGTGTGCCTGTCGCGCCACGATGACAAGTAGGGCGTCATCCCGGGCATGCCGCAGGCACACGGACCCGGGTTCCAGGCAAAAGGAACCTACCTCGGCTGCGCGTCGAGGAACTCGATGAGCGGCCTGTTGAATGCCTCGACGTTGTCGAAGACGCCAAGATGCCCGGTCGGGATGATGCGTTCCACGGCACCGCGGATGAGCCGCGTGAGGTCGTTCGTGAACTCCACCGGCGTCGTTTTGTCGTGCCTCCCGCACATGACGAGCGTCGGCACGTTCACTTTGCTGCAGTACTCCGTGAAATCCGGCAGCAGGATGCCGCGCAGCACGTCGAGATAGGCCTCCTTCTTCGCGAGGCAGATCGACGAGACGAGCTCGTCCACGGCGGCTCGGGGCGTATCAGGCAGCAGGCGCGTGGCCACGTATTGCCGGGCGTACTCGCGCATGGACATGTAGCGCAGGCACTTCTCCGACTCTTCGATGCGCGCCTTCGAATGCGTATGGTTCTTCGCGAACGTGTCGATCAGCACGAGCGAGCGCACGCGCTGCGGGCACTGCGCGTTGAAGACGAGCGCGATCGGCCCGCCCATCGAATAGCCGACGACGTGCGCCTTCTCGATACCGAGCGCGTCGAGCTGGGCCTCGAGATCCCGCGCCCCCGTGGCCACATCCCAGCGTCCGTTCAACGTGGAGAAGCCGAAGCCTCTGTGGTCGAACGCGAGGCACGTATAGCGGTCTTTCAGCGCCGCGATCTGATGCCGCCACTGATACGAGAAGCCGCCGAGGAAGTGCAGGAAGACGATGACGGGGCCTTCGCCCTCCCTCACGTACTCGAATGTCTCGCCATTCACATTGAGTTGCATGGATCGCTCTTCGACAGTTGCGGACCAACTTTCCAGCCAGGGCTCCGAATCGCCACCGGCGCCGCACAGCGCCATCCGAACCTCGACGATCAGATCGGACCGTAGCGCCGGTAGACGCTCTGCATGAGACCATCGAACTGCGGCCGTGACATCGCGACGCCGTGCTCGGTGCGCACCGCGGCTGCGATCGCCGTGAAATCCCTGCCCTGCCTGACCATGCGGATCGCCGTCACGCACGCGTCGAGCTCCGCCGGCACCTCCACGAGGCGATCGCCCCAGAGCGTATAGCCGAAGGGAACATCACCGCTGTACGTAGCGGCCGTCTTCCGTCACTTGCAGTTCGTTCATGGCAGGTTCATTCGCGAGAAAGGCTCGCCGTGCTTACGCACCACTCTGAAGCCGGAAGTCGATGGTGCCTTCAATCGCAGCGCGCGGCAACACCACTTACGGCTTCCTCTTCTAAAGTCGTCGGTCGTGCGCATGGACGCTATTCCGGGCACTCTGACTGCAATAACATGGAGCCATGCAACGACTGCTGATCATCGTCGGCTTGCTGTTCCTCGTCGCCGGGCTCGCCTGGCCCTGGCTCTCCAGGCTCGGCCTGGGCCGCCTGCCGGGCGACATTCGCATCGAGACCGAGGGCGGCGGCTTCTACTTCCCCCTCGTGACGTGTCTCATCGTCTCGATCGTCCTGTCGGTCCTCTTCTGGATTTTCAGGCGCTGAACGTCACTTCAGCCAGCCGCGCTGCCGGAACCAGAGGAACGGAACGATCACCGAGAGCACCATGAGCGCGAGCGCGAACGCATAGCCGAAATCCCACGCGAGCTCCGGCATGTGCTCGAAGTTCATGCCATAGATGCTCGCGATCAGCGTGGGCGGCAGCATGGCCACCGCGGCGACCGAGAAAATCTTGACGACCTTGCTCTGCGTGATGTTGACGAAACCGACGGTCGCGGACATGAGGAAGTTGATCTTGTCGAACAGAAAATGCGTGTGCGAGTCGAGCGAATCGAGATCGTGGCCGATCTGGCGCGCGATTTCCGACTGCTCGTCGGCGAGCAGCCTCTCGCGCGTGAGAAACGAGAGCGAGCGCCGCGTGTCCGAGATGTTCCGCCGCACGTTGCCGTTGAGATCCTCCTGCTGCGCGAGCCGCGCCATCACCGCGGAGGCGATCTTGTCGGTGAGCTGGCGCGTGAGCACGCTGCGCGTGGCGCCCTTCAAATGCCGGTGCACGTCTTCGAGCACGTCCGCGCAATATTCGGCGTCCGTTGCATAGATCTCCAGCAACACGTCCTTCGGGTCGGAGAAGCTGCCCGGGTTGCCTGCCGCGCCCTCTCTCACCTTCCTGAACGTCGGCAGCTCGATGGCATGAACGCTGATCAGCGTCTTTTCCTTCAGCACGAAGTGGACCGACGCATTCTCGGCCGTCTCGCGCGGCTCGCCGAGAAAATCGTTGCGCAGGTGCAGCTCGCCCCCCTCGCCCACGAAGAATCGCGCGCTCGCCTCGATGTTGTGCCCGTGCTCGAGCGTGCCGAACTCGACGCCATACGCCGTCTCGACGGCGCGCAGCTCCTCCGGGCTCGGCCCGACGACATCGAGCCACACGATGCTGCCGTCCGCCACCAGGTTCGATGCGTCGACCTCGCTCGGCTGAAGGCGAGCGTCATTCAGATGAAATGCGTAGAGCATCTCCGATCCTCAGGCGTTCCGGCAGCGATGTGCGTATGCGGAATGCTAGTCGTATGTGTCACGCGCGCACCGCGACCGCTCCGCAGCACGGGCATCGTCGAAGTCGACGCGCGATTTCGGTGCTCACGAGATGGCGCAGCGTGGGAATCGAATCCGGCACATGGCGCTGCGCTCGGCCGGCTGCCGCGAGGTCTGTAATCTTCGGGTAAGGCAAGCGCCGTTGGTCCATCGGAGTTTTTTTTGGAAGCATTCTGCAGTCGCTGTGCCAGTAGAAAGCCGTAGGCGGCGATGCACACCGTTGCGTGATGGTGAAAGCCAGTCCAGCCGCGGCCCTCGTAATGAGACAAGCCGAATTCGGATTTAAGCTCGTGGTAGTCCTGTTCGATGCGCCAGCGCATCTTCGCGGTGTTCACCCATTCGGTGATGCTGATATCGGCAGGCACGTTGGACAGCCAGTGCTTCGTGGGCTCGGTCTCTTTGAGCGGCCATTCGATCAGTAGCCACTGCTCGTCACGCAGCTTCGTTCGCAGGTAATCACGATGCGCCGCGCGCACACGCACTCGTGCAAAGCGCGAAGAGAGCACTTTATTCGTACCTTCACGCCACGCGACTCGCTTCCACGCCGAGCGCTTCAGTGTCAAGGCGAGTTCCTGCACACTCAGCGGCTCGTGGCCTGGGCCACGGCGCAGGCGTTTGCTCGGACGGCCCATGCCAGGATATGGCGCATTCGGCAGCGGCCCTCTACCCGGTGCCCACACAGTCGTGCTCGAGCTCACGCCTACTGCATAGGTGAGCCCCAGCTCATCCAAAGCTTCGCGAAATGCCGTGTCTCTGCCGTAACCCGCGTCGGCCAGCACGATACCCGGCGCAATCCCGCGTTCCTTGCGGCGCGGATCTGCTGCAGCGCGATCTGCGACTTGGTCGCAAAGTGCACCGTCTCCGGTACCTTTGCTTCGCGCCTGCGCTTCACATCGCTCGCCCAATCTTGCGGCAGATACAGCTGGTAATCCACGGGCACACTGCCTTCGGCAGTGGCCAACGACAAGCTCACCGCCACCTGACAGTTGTCCTGCTTGCCGAGCCTGCCGCAGTATTGCCGTGCGACGCCTACCGAGTGCCGGCCACACTTCGGATGCGCCGTGTCGTCAATGATCCAATAGACGCCGTGCTCCAGTTCCAAGTGCGGCTCGACGTATTGTCGAATGCGCTCCAGCAGTACCCGATCCGACCAGCGCGCATTCGCCACGAAGTGATGCAACGCCTGATGTTTCGCAGGAACGTTCAGCGGATCGGCATGCGCCGCGAGCGGTTCTACGCTCTTACGCTGGATCGGCAACATCAGTCCGCTGCAATATTCAAGGAGGCTCTGATGGCGCATCGAGTTGCCCAGCCCTTCGCACAAATACGCCATGTAGCGATCAAACTCAGCCAGGTCGGCCATGAATCTTCACCTTCAGCAACGAAGATTCCGACATCATGGCATTAACCGTGACACAGGTACAACTTAGGCGCCATTCTGTCTCCCTCACCCAAGCGACGGATGGCGCTCGACCCATCGCGTGGCCGCCTCGTAAGCGTGTGCGACGCGATACACCATCGCTTCATCGAAGGGCTTGCCGACGATCTGGATCGACAGCGGCAGCCCCGCCTTGCTGAAGCCGGCCGGCACCGAGAGCGCCGGACTGCCCGTCACGTTGAACGGCGCGCGCGCCTGCCGGCCGTAGGTGTATTCGATCGCCGCGGCATCGTCGATGCGGCACGCGGGATCGAGCGAGCTCGCCGTGACGATCACGTCCAGATCCGCGAACAGCGCGTGGAACGCGTCCGTCGAGCTTGCGCCGCAACCGCGTGGCGTTCACGTAGTCCGCCGCGCGCACGAACGCGCCCGCCATGAGCCGCTCGCGGGCAAGCGCGCCGTAATCCTCCGGCCGCTCGCGCATCCAGTTCTCGTGCAGCGCGAATGCTTCGCTCGTGAGTATCACGCGATTGCAGGCGAGATACTCGGTGAGCGGCGCGGTCTCGACTTCGCGGACCTGCGCGCCGAGATCGGCAAGCTTCGTCACGGCCGCGTCGATGCCGGCGGTCATTTCCGCATCGGCCTCCATATCGCGCGCATAAAAATGGCGGATGACGCCCACGCGTACGCCTTCCACGCCGCGCTCGAGTCCGCTCGTCAGATCTCCCGCCGCGCGACCCGCGCTGCCAGGATCGGATGGATCGGGCCCTGCGATCAGGCCGAGCACGAGGGCGTTGTCACGTACGGTGCGCGTGAGCGGTCCGACATGATCGAGCGAGAAGGCAAGCGGGATCACGCCGCGCCGGCTCACGAGGCCATAGGTCGGCTTGATGCCGATGACGCCGCACATCGAAGCGGGATTGCGCACCGATCCGCCCGTGTCGGTGCCGAGCGCAACCGGCAGCAATCCGGCCGCGGTCGCAGCGCCAGCGCCGCTCGAAGAGCCGCCGCAGAAATGGTCGCGATTCCAGGGATTGCGGGCCGGCGGCCACGGCAGGTCGAAGGAAGGCCCGCCGATCGCGAACTCGTGCGTGGAGAGCTTGCCCATGAAGACGCCGCCCGCCGCCTTCAGCTTCTGCGTGACCGTCGCGTCGGCGCGCGCGACGTTGTCCTTCAGGACCTTCGAATGCGCGGTGGTCGGCAGTCCCGCGTAGTCGATGATGTCCTTGAGTCCATACGGCACGCCGTGCATCGGACCGCGCCATTCGCCGCGCGCGATCTCCGCTTCCGCGCGCCGCGCGTCTTCGAGCGCGCGTTCGGGTGTGAAGCGCAGGAACGCGTTCAGCTTCTTGTCGTGTGCCTCGATGCGCTCGATCAACGCTTTCGCATATTCCACCGGCGAAAGCTTCCTGCTTTTCAGCAGCGGGCCGGCTTCTGCGACGGTGAGATAGTCGAAGCTCGCTCATTGCCCGTCCTCCGTCAGACGAAAAACATGCGCCGGCTCGTCGGCGGGTCCGAGCGTATCGATCTTGAGAGACGCTCGGCGCGCGCGCGCCGACTTCGCGGCTCGCAGGAACTGCTGCAAATGCTCGTCGGTGAGGCGCGTAAGGCCGATCTCGCTCGCCGTCGCTCGAACAGACTCCATTGTCACATCGTCATCCTTCATGACTGCCTCCTCATTCCACACGTGCGCCCGAAGCTTTCACGACCTTGCCGAATTTCACCACCTCGGCGCGAATATACGCCGCCGCCTCCTGCGGCGTGCCGGAGAGGATTTCCGCGCCTTGTGCGTTGAACTTCTCGCGCACGTCCGGGAGCTGTAATGCGCGGGTTGTCGCCTCGTGCACGCGGGCGATCGCTTCCCGCGGCGTTCCGGTCGGAGCCACCAGCGCATACCACGTCCCGGATTCGAAGCCGGGATAGGTCTCCGCGACCGCCGGCAGGCCAGGCGCGATCGAGCTGCGCTGCGGCGTCGTGATGGCGAGGCCGCGCAGCCGGCCGCTTTGCAGATGCGGCAGCGACGAGAGCGTGTTGGCGAACATGAACGTGACGTGGCCGGCGAGAAGATCGGTGACCGCCATCGGCGTGCCTTTGTACGGCACGTGCACGATATCGATTCCCGAGACCATCCTCAGCATCTCGGTCGTGAGATGCGGCGTGCTGCCGCTGCCGGTGGACGCGTACGCGAGCTGCCCGGGCCGATTGCGTGCGATCGCGACGAGCTCCTTCACATTCTTCGCAGGCAACGACGGATGCACGACGAGCACGTTCGGCACGCTCGCGACGAGCGCGATCGCATCGAAGTCCTTGACGAGATCGTACGAGAGCTTCGAATAGAGCGTCTGACTGATCGCCGCGGGCGCCCCTGCGGCGAAAAGTGTGTAGCCGTCGGCCGGGGCGCGCGCACCGAGCTTCGGCAGCGATGTTGCCGCCGGCGCCGGGACGGTTGTCGACGATGACCTGCTGTCCGACCGTCGTCGGCCATTTTCGGCGTGATGAGCCGGATGGCGATATCCACGCCCGCCCCGGGTGTGAAGCCCACGAGGATACGGACAGGCTTCACGGGATACGGCTGCGCGTGCAGCACGCTGGTGGCTGTCATCGCGACTGCGAGCCACGCGACTTTCAGACTGCGCATGTGAGTGTCACCTCTCGACGGAAACGAACGCGAATGCGTCTGCTAATATAACCGCGATCGGCTCGACGCATGCCGGCCGATCATGCATCCATACTGCGGAACCGCACGATGCTTTCCATCGAGCCTCTCGGACACACCGCTCGGCGCACGCGTGACAGGCGTCGACCTTGCACTTCCGCTTTCGCACGACGATTTCGCGTCGATCCTGCGCGCAATGGGCGATTACGGTGTGCTGTGCTTTCCGGATCAGCCGATCGAAGCAGCAGCATTGAGGAGCGTTCTCCGCGCGCTTCGGAGAATTGCAGGTGATCGCAGGCGCCGCGGGCCGCACGGAGCCCGGCATGCCCGAAGTCTCCGTGCTTTCGAACGTCGTCGTGAACGGACAGCCCATCGGCATCCCTGACGCGGGACAGGACTGGCACACGGACATGACGTACAACCGCGTGGTCGGCTTCGTCAACGTGCTGGTCGCGAAGCAAGTCCCCGTGCGCGACGGCAAAGTGCTCGGCGGGACGGAGTTCGCCAACACGCAAGCCGCGTACGACGATCTTCCGCAGGACGTGAAAGCGCAGCTCGAGAACCTCACCGCGACGCACGACTGGAACAACTTCCACGAGCTCATGCGCCGCAAGGGCAGCAAACGTCCGGCGCTCACCGAAGCGCAGCGCCGCCAGAGGCCGCCCGTCTCGCATCCGGTCTTTCTCACGCATCCGATCACCGGCCGCAAAGTGATCTACGTGAACCCCGGCTTCACGGTGAAGATCGACCAGCTCGATGCCGACGACGAGCCGCGACACGCTGGAGTACCTTTTCGCGCACGTGCTCGAAGCCGGAGTACCGCTACGTGCACCGGTGGACGCGTGGGAGACGTGCTCGTGTGGGATCACATCGGCACGTGGCATTACGCCGTGCCCGATTACGGGCCCGACGAATACCGGCTGATGAAGCGCTGCCAGGTCCTCGCCGACAAGATTTTCGATCCGGCGTTTCAGGAGCAGACGCTCGGCGCGCGCATCGCGGCGTGACGTTCAGGTCCGCACCGGCGGGTTGGCCGCGAAGAAAGGCCCACGACGAGAACGATGAGCGCCCGCGCGAACGCCATGGGTGTGCAGAAGGCCGACGCGAGTGCGCGCGGTTCGCGCGTGAGGACGCTCATGGCGCAACGACGCTCAGGCGAGGCCCGGCAGAAGCTCTTTCAACCCTTCGGCCATCGTCTGCACGGCCATGGCCGCGAGCAGAAGTCCCAGAATGCGCGTCGCGATGTTGAGCCCTGTCAGGCTGATGCGGGTGGCGATCACGTGAGCGTTGCGCAGCACGATCCATGAAATCAGGCACACCGTGGCGATTCCACCGATCACCGAGAGCTGATGGAGGACGCCGCCGCGCTCCGCGGCGATGATGCATGTGCTGATCGCACCCGGCCCGGCCAGCAACGGGAACGCGAGCGGCACGATGCCTCGCACGTCGCCCGTCTCGAGCTCGCGCGCCTCGGCCTCCGACTGCCGCACGCCGCCCGCCTGCGCGTTCAGCATCGCGAGCGCCATCAGCAGCAGCACGAGCCCGCCGCCGACGCGAAAAGCGGAGAGGCTCGCGCCGATCAGCGTCAGAAGCGGTTCGCCGAAGAACGTCGCCAGGGCAAGCACGAGGAACACCGTAAAGGCGACGACACGGGCGAGACGCGCGCGTTCCGCGGCGTTGCGGCCTGCCGTAAACGCGAGAAAGAAAGGCACCGCGAGGAACGGATCGACCACGGCGGCCAGCGTCACGATGAAACGCAGAAACTCGGTCACGGACGAAAGCTCTTGAACCACCCCGGCATCGGAGAGGGCTGCGGAGCAGCGGTCCGCGAACGAAGCACTCCGGCGTCAGACAGATGCATCGACGCGGGCTTGGACTACCGGTGCGCAAAGTCCGAGAGGGCGAGCCGCCCCTACCTCCCCTGGAACACCGCCGCGCGTTTCTCCACGAACGCACGCACGCCTTCCTTCGCGTCCTCGGTGTCTCGCGACACGTTCTGGGCGAACGTCTCGAACTCGAGCGCCGCGCGCAGATCGACGTCCTGATTGTGATAGATCGCGCGCTTCGCGCCGGAGATCGCGATCGGCGGTCCGTCCGCGATTTTCCGCGCGAGCTTGTAGGCCTCCGGCATCAGCGCTTCGGGCTCGAAGACGGCCGTCACGATGCCGAGCCTCAACGCCTCCGCCGCATCGATCGAGTCGCCGGTGAAGATGAGCTCGCACGCCTTGGCGATGCCCACGATGCGCGGCAGGAAATACGTGCCGCCCCAGTCGGGATGAAGGCCGCGCTTGACGAACGCCTGGGAGAACTTCGCCGCGCTCGAAGCGATGCGCAGGTCGCAGGCCAGCGCGAGATTCATCCCGGCTCCGGCGGCCGCTCCGTTCACTGCGGCGATGATCGGCTTCGGGCAATCGCGCATCGCGAGAATGATGCGGTCGCGAATCGGCGTGAAGCGCTCGCTCGCCGGGGCCGACTGACCGCTCTGGTCGCGCTCGCTCATCGCCTTCACGTCGCCGCCCGAGCAGAAACCGCGTCCCGCGCCCGTGACGACGATCGCCCGCACGTTCGAATCGGAGCCGCATTTCAGAACGGCATCGTAGCAGATCTTCGCGCAAGGAACCGCCGAGCGCGTTGAGCCGGTCGGGCCGGTTGAGGGTCAGGGTCGCGACGCGGTCCTGCACGTCGCAGAGCAGGCTCTGGTATGTCATGGCACGATCCTCGGAAAGGGCTCGCCGTGCTGCGAGCGCATGATTGGGAACCGCGCTATTGTGCCAGCAACGACTTCGCCCTCGCTGCGATCATCCGCCGCAGCTGCGGCGACCCCGGTTTTTCTATACTTCGGGATCGAAGGAGGCCGCCATGTTCGCATCGACCATGATGCCGTTCCCGCTCACGCTCGCGCACGTGCTCACACGCGCGGGCGAGCTCTTCGGCGCGTCCGAGGTCGTGTCACGGATGCCGGACAAGTCGCTTCATCGCTATACCTACCGCGATCTGCATCGGCGCGCCATGCGCTCGGCGGTGCGCTGCAGCGGCTCGGCCTGGAAAAAGGCGACCGCGTCGCGACGCTCATGTGGAATCACTACGCGCACCTCGAGGCCTATCTCGCGATTCCCTGCGCGGGCGCGACGCTCCACACGCTCAACCTGCGCCTTCATCCCGACGATCTCGCGTATATCGCGAATCACGCCGGCGATCGTTACCTGATCGTCGACGACGTGCTGTTGCCGCTCTACGAGAAGATCCGCGAGGCGACGCGCTTCGAGCGCATCATCGTCGTGCCGCTCACGGGTGAGCGCGTGTCACGCGGGCGAGGATTACGAGGCACTGCTCGCCGATGCCGCACCATTCACGTTGCCGTGGATCGAGGAGAACGATGCCGCCGCGATGTGCTACTCGTCGGGCACCACCGGACGCCCGAAAGGCGTGGTCTACAGCCATCGGTCGACGATTCTTCACACGCTCGTGACGGCAACCGTGGACGTGCTCGGCGTCGGCAACCGCGACTGCGTGTGTCCAGTCGTTCCGATGTTCCATGTGAACGCGTGGGGGCTGCCGTATACCGCGCTCCTCATGGGTGCGAAGCTCGCCATGCCGGGGCCGCATCTCGATGCACACAATCTGCTCGATCTCTTCGAATCCGAATCGGTGACGCTCACCGCGGGCGTACCGACGATCGCCTTCGGCATCCAGCAGGCGCTCGAGCGTGAGCCGGAGCGCTGGCGTCTTTCTCCCGATCTGCGGATGGTGGTCGGCGGTTCAGCGGCGCCGGAAGCACTGATTCGAGCGCTCGACCGCTTCGGCGTGCGCGTAATACAGGGCTGGGGCATGACCGAAACCTCTCCCGTGGGACTCGTCAATTTCGCCAAACGCGATGCGGCGCATGCGACCGAAGACGAAGCGTACGAGCTCCGCGCGAGGCAAGGCGTTCCGCTGCCATTCTTCGAAGTGCGTGGCGTCGCCGAAGGCCGGACGGTGCCATGGGACGGACGAACGATGGGCGAGCTTGAGGTGCGCGGCCCGTGGGTGGCAGAACGCTATCACGACATGCCCGAAGCGGCTTCGCAGTGGTCGTCCGATGGGTGGTTTCGCACCGGAGATATCGCCACGATCGACCCGACGGGATACGTGAAGATCACCGATCGCGTGAAGGATCTGGTGAAGTCCGGCGGCGAATGGATCAGCTCGATCGATCTCGAGAATGCGCTCGTCGCGCACCCGTCGGTTCAGGAAGCCGCCGTCATCGCCATACCTCACCCGAAATGGGGCGAGCGGCCGCTTGCGATCATCGTGGCGAAGCCCGGAGAGACTCCGACAGCGGAATCGCTCGCCGCGCATCTCGCGCCACGCGCCGCAGCGTTCGCGCGGCCGGACGCCTACGTGTTCGTGAACGAGCTGCCGAAGACTTCGACGGGGAAGCTCATGAAAACGAAGCTGCGGGAGACTTATCGGGACTGGAAGTGGATAGCGAGCGAGTGAGAACCACCTTTCGGTGAGCGGGGGCCGTGAGGCGGGGTCCCCGCGAACGAAGCATTCAGACGCCCGTTAGTATTTCCATCAATCGTACGAGGCTTAGGGCTCGCGCAGAAAGTGGCTCAAATAGTCCTTGTCCGCGAGGCGCGATTCTGTCATAACTGTTCAGATACCCGAGGAGGTCTTCGCGCACCTGCGGATCACGCCGCATGCGTTTCATGGCGACTGGAATTACACCATCGCGCCGCGGCACTGACCTGGAGTATTCTTTGCGCGAGCCCTTCCGTGCAGAAGAGGAGGCGGGCGGCGAGGTCCGAGCCGAAGGCGAGCGCCGCCTTCACCCTCGCCAATTATCCGCGGCTCCGTGTTCGGCGACGTCCTCTTGGACCGGAGTCGAGCGCACGACCGCGTAGCGCACGGGGCCTCGTCTCTTTCCGTCTAGACCGTCCATCGATAAGCCGTAGCCGCGCGGCACGTGAATGACGTCGCCCGCGCACGGCGCGCCGCTGCGTGTCCGCCACGGTCGCATCGAGCCCGCCCCCGCGGATCACGTACGCGAAGCTTTCATGCTCCGCCGCGTCTTCCTGCGTCGTGTCCCGGCGGCGATTCGACCAGACCGAACGTGAGGTGACGGCCTTCGAGCCACCGCGCGTGATGACCGGAAGCGTGCAGGCGCGTCGTGCGGTCGAGCCAGGGATAGAAGCAATCGCCCAGACCTTCGACGATTGCCTGCGAGTTGCTGTCCGTTTCCGCGGCGGCTCCCCTCAACGTTCCATCCTGCAAAGCCTTCGCAAGTTCCGTGGCGGACATCGCCTCCTCCGGCAGCGCTTCGTCTGCAGCGGCGCCGATCATCGTCCAAGTGCGGTCCTTGATGTAGAGGTACTCGACATCGTCGATCGACTTGAAGCTATGTCGCGCATTCGACGGAATGTGCACGAGCATCCCGGGACGTGCGACGCGCTTCTTAAGTTCCCCAGCATCGCGTGCGAGCGGCCATTGAGAAAGAACGCCATGAATTCGTTCGGATGGTAGTGCGGCTTCGAGCGGCTGCCCGCCGTCTTGGTCACGCGGCAGAAGTCAGTCTACATCGCCTTCGATCATCGGGCCGCGTGTCTCCCGGAGTGCGGATAGGAAGTGATGGGACTGCAAATCCTCGAACCGGAAAAACGGCATCGCGCCCTCGTCTCCTATTGCGGCGGAATGTTGGCTGTCTTTGCGACCTGTGCCCACTTGACGATTTCGGCCCTGATGTACCTCGCGATACTCCTTCGGGGCCCAGTCCCGAGATCTCGTAGCCGTCGCGGATCAACTGCTGGCGCACGTCCGACTTGATCACGCGCCGCTGGATCTTCGTCGTGCAGCCGCATCACGATGTCGCGCGGCGTGCCGGCGGGCGCCATGATGCCGTTCCAGTTGCCGGTCTCGAATCCCTTGAGTCCCGACTCGTCCACGGTGGGCACGTCGGGAATCAGTTTCGAAGCGCGCGAGACTTGGTGATCGCCAGCAGACGCACCTTGCCCGTCTTGAGCATCGTGAGGGCGAAGGGCACCGACAACGTGCGCAGCTCGATCTGTCCCGCGAAGAAATCGGTGTTGGCCTCTTTGTGCCGTTATTGTACGGCACGTGGATGCTCGGGATGCCGGTCACGATCTTGAAGAGCTCGCCGACGAGATGCGGCGCGCTGCCGGTGCCGGGAGAAGCGAAGCTCACGCTCCGGCTTCGCCTTGGCGAGCGCGATCAGCTCGCTCACCGATTTCACCGGCACCTGCGCGTTGGCGACAACGAATACCGGCAAGGTCGCGGACAGGACGATCGGCACGAAATCCTTCAGCGGGTCGTACGGCAGGTTCGTGTAGATGTGCGGGCCGATGCCGTGGGTGGTGATCCCGCCCTGGAGCAGCGTGTAGCCATCGGGCGCCGCCTTGGCGACTACGCTGGTGCCGATCACGCCGCCCATGCCGGCGCGGTTGTCGACCACCACAGTCTGCCCGAGCGCTTCACGAGCTTCTGCCCCATGATGCGCGCGAGCAGGTCCGCGCCGCCGCCGGCGGGGACGAAACGACCACGCGCACCGGGCGGTTCGGATACCTGGGCTGCGCATGGGCGGCGAAAACGCAGAGCGTGGCAAGCAGCGCAATTGTCCAGGCACACTCGTGCTTCATCTGCATTCCCGCGAAATCAGTCCACATACGACGCCGGCATCTCGCGATAATCGTCGAACGCGAGCTTCGCCCCCATCTTCACGCGCGCTTCCTCCGCGCTCTCCCGCCGCGTCGTGCAGACGGCCCTCACCTCCCAATCGGGACTCGCGAGCAGCGCCGGGAAATGCGAACGCGACGCCCATTGCGAGCGCATGTTGGCGCCGATGATGCCGAGGCGAATTTTGTCTGCCATGGATGATGGTCTCTATTGGGGCTGTCAACGTTTGCATGGTATCGTCCACTCCAGTACCAGTTGGAGAATACGAGCAGAAGGCGAGTCATGCCGCGAATCAAATCCGAAGCAGCAGAAGCGGCGCGCAAGAAGTTTCCGTCGCTTGATCGAGCAGGCTCATCACGGCAAAGCCACGATCGTCACCAAGCGAGGGCGTCCTTATGCCGCCATCGTCCCGGTTACCGATTTGCCGTCAGGGCGAGGGCGGCTGGACATTCGGTCATTGCGCGGCAGCGGCCGCGGTCTCTGGGGCAAGAATGTGCGTGTGAGCATCGATAGAATGAGACGTGAGTGGCAGTAAGTGATCTGCTCGCGGACATTCCGCCTGGCGCCATTCTGACGGTCGACACGGCACCGATCATCTACTACCTGGAGGATCATCCGGTCTACGCTTCCCGCTTTTTGCCCCGATCTTTACTGCGATAGCGGCAGGCCGGATACAGGCTGTCGTTTCATCAGTCACGCTCTCTGAATTCTTCAGCGGTCCTCGCTGCCGGCAAAGAAGTTCTTGCCGCGCAATATCGGGAAGTGCTCTGCAGGTCTGCGGGATGGAGGATGCACCCGGTCGACGAGGAGACCGCCGTTACCGCCGCCCGCATCCGTCTGCGTCATGGCTTGCGCCTGCCTGACGCGATACAAGTCGCCACTGCGATCGTGACGCGCTCACAAGCGTTGGTTACGCATGACCGCAGGTTGGCGAAAGTAGACGACATAAGGATTCTGGGTGTCGCGCCGCGTTTGTCATCACGGGCGCGTCGTTAGCTGAGACAGCCTTTCCTTCTTCGTTCTCCATGCCTCGTACGATCGGACGACTGTGCAAAAGAGCGCCTGAATGTCACGTTCGCGGCGACAGCCTGTCCCAGGCGCGTCGCTTCGTTCTGCCCTAACCCTCGTCCAGGTAGGACCAGAGTGCTAACAAACGCCTGAATGTCACGTTCGCGCCGACAGCCTCTCCGAGAGCACATGTCGCTCACCAG
>CAWEHH010000022.1:0-60145 GCA_963808765.1 uncultured beta proteobacterium | reverse complement strand
TCACCAAGTGCCTGACCGGCATGCGAGACGAGGACGGACTTCCGGCTGTCATGAAGGAAGACGTCCGCGACTGGAAGCCGGCAAGCACGACAATATGCGTGAACTCGCTAAAACCAGCCGGGCCTGCGTATCGAAATCGATGTGACTGCGGTGATCCGGCATAGCGCCTCGTGCGACGTCGTGCGTGAATCACCGCGCCTACCGTTCGCGTGCTTACTCGCCGTCGGTAATCAACGGGAAGCTGCCTCCTGCGCTCGCGGCGCATTGCGAGCATTTGCGCAAAACAACCGAAGCGCACCTCGAAGAGAGCCACCACGTGTGCGTGATCGGACTTGCGATGCGCTGTAGCCGTGCGGCGCTGTGCGCGCTGGCGTTCACTGCAGTCGTTGATGGCAGTGCCCCCGCCCGCGGCGCCGCGTGGGACGCGGCGGAGAGCTATCCGGTGCGGCCGATCCGATTGATCGTGGCGTTCGCGGCCGGCGGCAGCGTCGACCTCGTCGCGCGCCTCATTGCGCAGAAACTGACAGAGGCATGGGGACAGCAGGTCGTGGTCGACAACCGCCCGGGCGCGGGCGGCAACTTGAGCGCCGAGCTTGTGGCGCGGGCGCCGCCGGACGGATATACGCTTTACGTGAGCAGCGCCTCCCTGGTGGTGAACGCCAGCCTTTACCGGAAGCTCCCCTACGATCCGATCAAGGACTTCGCGCCGGTGACTCTGCTCGCTACGGTGCAGAATGTGCTCGTCGCGCATCCGTCGGTGCCGGCAGGGAACGTCGACCAGCTGGTGGCGCTCGCGAAAAAAGCGCCTGGAAAGCTCAATTACGCATCGACGGGCAGCGGCTCGTCAGGGCATCTCACGATGGAGCTTTTCAAGAGCATGACCGGGACAGCTCTCATCATGGTGCCTGTACAAGGCGGTGGGGCAGGCCCCGAGCTCGACCTCATCTCCGGCGAGGTCTCTTTGTGGTTTCCCACGATCCGGGGTGCATTGCCTTTCATCAAGGCGGGAAAAATGAAGGCGCTCGCAGTGGCCGGCCCGTGCGCTCGCCTGCGCTTCCCCACGTGCCGACCGTTGCAGAATCCGGCGTATCAGGTTTCGACGCCTCGACCTGGATCCGGTACTCGCGCCGGCGGCGACACCGCGTGCCATCGTGAACAAGGTGAATCAGCGCCTGATTGCGATACTGAACACGGATCAGGTGAAGGCGCAGCTCACCGAAGCAGGCGTCGAGCCGGTCGGCTCGACATCCGCGGAGCTTGCGAGCCATCTCAGGAGCGAGCTCGCCAAATGGGCGGATGTCGTCAAGTTGTCCGGAGCGCGGCTCGATTGAAGCTGACCGGGGCGTCACGCCTACTGGCACGACTGTGGAAGCATGCAGAGCCAAGACCCGCCGTCCCTTCCTCGACGTTCACAGACGGTCGAGCACCTTGTGCGTCTCGGCAAGCGCAGCTTCGAGCGCGGCCACATCTTCGCGCGACCATTCGCGCGGGGACGAGTTGTAGTGCACCGAAATCCACCCCACCATTTTATCGGCGTGTACGACAGGCGCCATCATCTGCGCCTTCGTCCCGTAAACAGTGAAGAGTTCTTTCGGAGGCTCCGGTACAAGCGTTTACCGTATCGTTCTGGACCAGGATCTGTCGGTTCTGTTCGAGCCAGGTCGCGGTGCCAGACCTGCGCTGCTGCAAGCCGGTTTCCTTTCGGAGCGACATCGCACCTGCGCCCAGCGATTCGGCGACGATGCCGTTCACGAACCAGCCGTGCTTGTCGCTGTCGAGCCGAACGGTGGTCCGGGTTGCGTTCGTCTTTACACGCAGGTCGTCAATGATCTTCTGATCTTGTACTACGAGTTCTTCTGTTGTGGGCAATTCCAGGCTCCTTCGAACGGTTATCGGAGTAGGCTACCACTACGTCCTAGAATCGATCCGGCAGCAGCGCTATTACATGCAGTTGCCGCACCGTGGCGGCGCGACGCGGTACGTATTGGCATGTCCTTTAAAGCAGCGGATTGTGCGAAGTAGTGAGCAGCGCGCGCTGATCGATGCCGAAACGGTCGGCGAGCCAGTCCGCGATCATCTCCTGGCCGATCGTCGGATTGTCGTGCTGGCAGTGCTCGGCGCCCGTCTCCTCCTCGGGAGCAGGCGCAGCGTCACGTTGACGCCCTTCGCCTTGCCGTACTCGTAGACCTTCTGCGCCTGCGACACGGTGAGCACGTCGTGGCCGCCGTGCAGCACGAGGTACGGGCACTGCATGTGCTCGAGCTGGCCCTCGAGCGTGAAGTCGCGCGCCTTGACCATCGACTGCCTTCATGGTCTTTCCCGAACACCCACTTGATGTGCTCGGCGAGCCCGTGGTCTTCGCCCGCGTCGCCCCACAGCTCGGTGATCGCCCAGATCGCGCCGTGCGAGATGCACGCGGCGAGACGGTGCTCGTAGCACGCGGCGCGCGCCGAGTAGTAGCCGCCGAGGCTCGAGCCGCACACGGCGATGCGCGAGGCATCGACGTCGGCGCGCCGCTCCAGCCAGTCGATGCAGTGGCCGATCGGCACTTCGGTGTCGACGCGGTTCACGAGCTTTGCCGGCGCAGCGTGCCGCCCTGGCCGGGAATGTCGACCATCAGCACCGAGATGCCGCGCTGCAGGGCGCCGTGCGCCTGCATGAACCACATCTCGTCCTTGATCGAGTCGAGCCCGCCCATGCAGATCAGCACCGGCTGCTTCGCGACGGGATACGGCGCGCGCACGAAGTAAGCGCACATCGCGACGCCGTTCTCGTACGGGATATCGACCACCTCGCCGGGCGGATTGAGATATGCGATGAATTTCCTGCTGCACGCTTCCATCTTCTCGAAAGTGGGAAGGCGCCGCGGATCGTCGGGCTGTCAGGAAGAACTCGGCCTGGCGGTAATAGTCCGCCGCGCGCAGCCAGCAGTTCATCGCGGTGCGGATGTGGCCGAGCCTCTCCTCGGCGAGCCGCGCGATGCCAGTTGCGCTCGGCGATGTGCAGCCACTCGCGGTGCCAGCTTTCGTGGTCGCCGGGAATCATGCGGCTCGCGGCCTGGAAGACTTCGCTGACCGCGCCGCCGCCTTCCTGTGTTTCGCCGAGGCCGCGGCGGAACTGATACGAGAGCCACGGATGCTCGGGCCAATGGTGCCAGCCGTAGGGCTCGTAGTGAGGCTGGCGGTTCTCGGTAATCCGGTCGATCACATTGTCTTCGGTCGCAGCCATGGAAGTTGCAGTTATGGAAGTTCGCTATGCTAAATTATCGCGCTCACAACGACGTAGTGCGACACGTCGTCCACCGGAGCCATCCATGGGAAGCTCGTATACATTGTCGCCGCATCGGCTGTGCTTGTATCGCCGCTCGCCGCGCATGCACAGGAATATCCCTCGAAGCCGGTCCAGCTCATACTTCCGCTGGGAGCAGGCAGCGCGTCGGACCTCATCGTGCGCACGCTTACCGATCGGCTCTCTACAGCGCTGAAGCAGCAGATTGTCGTATTGAACCTGCCCGGCGCCGGTGGGACGATCGGGGCGGAGCGTGCTGCCAAGGCAGTGCCAGACGGATACACGCTGACGGCGCTGAACAACAGCATCATGACTGTCGCGCCGCATGTCTACGGCAAGGTCGGTTACGACCCGTTCAAGAGTTTCACGCCGATCACCATGCTCGCGACGTTCCCCACTGTTCTCGTCGTGCACCCCAGCATGCCGGTGAAGTCGGTGAAAGAGTTGATCGCGCTCGCGAAAGCGCGCCCCGGGCAGATCCTGTATTCCTCCGGTGGCGTCGGCAGCCCGCAGCACCTCCCCATGGCGCTTTTCACCAACCTCGCGGGCCTCGACATGGTGCACGTACCGCACAAGACCGCGCCGGCTGCGCTCATTGATGTCCTCGCCGGCAACGTGCAAGCCCTTTTCACCGGACTGTCGGCCCCCTTGCCGCACTTGAAGCCCGGCCGCCTGCGCGCACTCGCGATGGCGGGCACGGAACGTTCCGCGCTCGTGCCCGACGTTCCGACGATGCAGGAAGCGGGTGTGCCTGGTTACGTGTTCGATCAGTGGCTCGCGTTGCTAGCGCCGGCGGGCACACCGGCCGAGATCGTTAAACGCCTCAACACCGAGTCCGTGAAAATCCTCGCCATGCCGAACGTGCGCGAGATGCTGACGCAACAGTCGCTGGTTCCCCAGGGTGGGCCGCCCGACGCCGTCGCGCGGGCGCTCTCCGCCGACTTCCCGCGAATGGCCAAGATCATCCAGGAGGCGGGCATCAAAGCGCAGTAGCGCCTCCGGTCCTGGAACGTTCGATACCGGCAAGTCCCTCCAGTACGGCGCAGACTGCCGCCATGTCACTCTTGCCAAGGCCCTGCGCGATCGCTGCGTTGTAGATCTGCGCTGATTGTGCAAAGAGCGGCACGGGACAGTTCAGCCCGTTGGCAAAGCCGCCGATCACGAGCATGTCCTTCTGCCAGAGCTCGAGCTTCGATGCGACGTTCTTGTCGTATTCGCTCGCTACCATCGACGGCCCGCGCACTTCGAACATGCGTGAGGTGGCCGCGCCGCTTTTCACCAGCGCGTACACGGTCGGCAGATCGAGACCGGCGCGTTGCGCGAGCACCATCGCTTCCGCCGTCGCCGCGGTGTGGATTGCAACGAGCAGGTTAGCGATGTATTTCACCTTGCTGCCGTTGCCGAAGACGCCGACGTAGTGACTCGCGCGCGCGAACCCGGAGAACACCGGCACGCATGCTTCATAGCCGCTTTCGCCGCCGCTCGCATAGACGACCAGATCGCCGGTCCGCGCCTGCGCGCCGGTGCCGCTTATCGTGCAGTCCAGCATGGCCATGCCCGCCGACTCGAGCGCAACGCGGCAGCGCTCCTTGCCAGGGATGTCGAAGGTCCCGCAGTCAGCCACGACGAGCGCGCTTTTCCTGGCGGCGATGAACCCGTCAGGCGCGGTGACGACTTCGTGGAGAATATCAACCCCGGGCAGCAGCGTGAGCACGACGTCGGCCTGCTCTGCCACCTCGCGCGGAGAGCCGGCCACGATGCCACCTGCTGCCGAGAGCGCCTGCATGCGCCCCGCGTCGACGTCGCAGCCGACGACGCTGAAACCGGCCTTCATCAGGTTCAGCGCGATGGCGGAACCCATGATGCCGACGCCGACGAGCCCGACCTTATGCTCCATGCGATTGCCTCCTGTCACAATCAAGAGCGCCCGGCACGCCTACAACGTGTTCATCTGCTCATGCGTGGCGGCGACTGCCGCCTCGAGCGCAGCCACGTCTTCGCTGGTCCATTCGCGCGGCGACGGGTTGTAGTGCACCGACACCCAGCCCACCATGTCGGCGCCGCGCACGATCGGCGCCACCATCTGCGCCTTCGTGCCATAGATCTCCATCAGCTCCCTGGGCGGACTCGGAATCGCCGTCGCGCAGTCGTTCTGGATCAGGATCGTCCGCTGCTCCTCCAGGAATTTCGCCGGCTTCAAATTGCGCTGTTGCAGCGATCGCTCGGCAGCGATCGACTTCACGCCGGGCGCGAGCGCCTCCGCCACGACGCCGTTCACCTGAAAGCCACGCGCCGGCGCGTCGAGGCGCAGCGTCGTGCGGCTCGCCTTGGTAGTGGCGAGCAGTTGTTGCAGGATAGTCTTGAAATTGCGGACGAGTTGCTCGGTCGTAATCACGATAGACGTTCCAGGACTGAGGCGGCGTCAAGACGCCGAAGTGTATCGGACGGCTCATCGATAGCAAATCAATAGCGGAATTCAGACACACTCTTCCCGGAGCTAAGAGCGCTGCGGCGTCAGCTCGGCTCACGATTGGCGATCGCGCAAATTTCTCGCCTCGTGTGCAACATGAGCGGGAGTTTCCTTGATGCAATGGCTGCGCCATTGTCGGCAGTGTCGTTACAGACGACAGCGCTCGTCCTGTGCATTCTCGCTGTCCCTCCAGTTTTCCACGCGCTGCTCAGCTTCGGCGGTAGGGTCCAATGCGTGTGTGACGACGACTATGCCCTTGATAGCACGCACGCGGATCAACCGTGTCTGGCTATGGGCTTACGGCCATTTCGCTGCGGGGACGTCCGCCTTGGTGCCAGTGTTGCCCGCGCGACAGCGCGAAGAAGCCCGCCGGTGGCAAGCGCACGACCCGAACCGCCTTCGTCGAAAAAATACCCCTATACGAAAAACCCTGCTGAAGCGCAGCCGAAAAGAACGACGGAAACAGACGCTCCCCAGTGGTCGGGACGTTATACCGAAAACGATCGTATTCTGTAGTTGACGGCTGATACGTGTATGAGCTGAACAGAGTCCGAGGGCCCCACATGAACCAAAACAAGTCACTCTCTACGCGGGCGTCTCCACTGACCAGCAGACCTCGAGGAATCAGCTCCGCGAACTACGGCGGTCGCTGAACGCATGGGCTGGGTAGTCGTTGAGGAATATATTGATCACGGCTGAGCGGAGCAAAGGATCGGGACAAGCGTCCCGCATTCGATCGCATGCTAAAAGCTGCTGTGCGCCGCGAATTTGATGTGCTGGCTGCCTGGTCGGTCGATCGGCTGGGCCGCAGTTTGCAGCATCTGCTTCGCTTTCTGGACGAGATCCACAGCAAGCGCATCGACCTCTACCTACATCAGCAGGGAATCGATACGACTACTCCCGCCGCCGGCAAAGCACTGTTTCAGATGTGCGGCGTGTTCGCCGAGTTTGAGCTCTCAAATTCAGGAGCGAGTCAGAGCGGCCTTGGCTCGCGCGCGGGCTCAAGGCAAAGTCCTCGGCCGACCACGAGTGCACGCAAAGATTGAGGCTTACGTACGCACTCTCCGCGCCAACGGCAGAGGAATTCATGCGATAGCTAAAGAGGCAGGGGTTGGTGTAGGAACAGTCCAGAGAATCATCAGTGCTCCGGCGCCGAGATCCCCAAGCCGTATAGGTTGGCGAAGCGCTTGCCGTCAATGGATCTAACAAAACTTCATCGACTGCTTTCGGGCCATGAGCCGCCCTCCCATTCAGTTCCCACCACAGTCTTGATCGTTGAAGGATTACTTGTCTTCCGCGCCAGGCCGGCGAGATTTGTCGAGTAGTTGACCGTCTCCGCCCGCCCGCAACACTACCATGGTCGCGAGCGCTGCTCGCACAGCGCCATTCCCAAGGAGAGTCTCATGGCCAAGCATGGTTATCGCATCATGGACAGCGACATCCACGTGGACGAGCCGCCGGATCTTTGGGAGAAGTACATCGAGCCCAAGTTTCGCGATCAAGCGCCGCGGGTGCAGAACCGCGAAGCCGGTTTCGGCATGGTCGGCTGGCATTTCGCGGGGAAACCCTTCCCCGCCTTCATCGACCGGCCCGAGAAGCAGCGGGCAGCGAAATGGCGCCGGGAGAAAGCAAAGGTGAGGAACGCCGAACTTGGGCGCAATCCCGCGGATCTCGACGGCTCCGACCCGCATTCGATGCTGCGGGGTATGGATGCTGAAGGCGTTGACATCGCGATCGTCTTTCGCACGCAATGCTCGCATCTGATCGCGATCGACGATCTCGATCCCGAGCTCTCGGCGGCGGTGTGCCGCGCCTACAACAATTGGCTGCGTGATTTCTGCGCAACGGACTCCAAGCGGCTCAAGCCGGCCGCCGTCCTGCCGATCCAGGACGTGGACGCCGCAGTAAAGGAAGCGAGCCGCGCAGTGCGCGAATGTGGGGCCGTCAGCCTCGTGCTTAATTCGAATGCGCCCAAGGGCCGGAACTGGTACGACCGGGACCGGGACCCGCTGTGGGCGATGGCCGTCGATCTCGACGTGCCCGCCACGTTCCACGGCATCCATACGGCATACCAAGAAGGCCACCTCGGGCAACGCTATCTCGCGAATTACCCGCTCGCGCGCGCCGCAGGCCAGCCGGTGGAACTCATGCTCGCGCTTGGCAGCATTGTGTCGGGCGGGGTGCTCGCGCGCTACCCGGCGCTTAGGGCCGGTTTCTTCGAAGGGCATTGCAGCTGGCTGCCATGGTGGCTGTGGTGTCTGGACGAGCACTGGGAGAAGTTCGGAGATGAGGAGCTCTATCCGCTCAAGATGAAGCCGAGTGAGTACTTCCGCCGGCAGTGCTATGCATCGGCGGACGCCGACGAATACCTCGTCAAGAACGCGATCGAGGCTGTCGGAGACGAGAACTTCGTGTTTTCCACCGATTGGCCGCACGATGACGCCTTCCATCCGAAAGCGGTCGAGACGTTCCTCGGAATCCCGGGCGTCAGCACCGAAAGCAAGCGGCGGATCCTCTGGGACAACTGCGCTAAGCTTTACGGCATCGCCGGCTGAGGGTTCCCGTAGCCACGTTCCTGGCATACGATGCTCTCGCGCGGCTTCAGCCCGCGCGACGAAGAAGGAGGCGAAAATGATGCGCAGTCGTTCTACGCTCGTGCGTTCGCTGCTGCTGTCCGCCGCTCTTCTGTTCCCGGCGACCGTGCAGCCGCAGTCTTTCCCGACAAAGCCGATCGAGCTGGTCGTGCATACCAATCCCGGAGGCGGGGCCGACCTCTTCGGTCGCTATGTCGCCGACATCATAAATCGCGAGAAGCTGCTTCCCCAGCCGATGGCCGTCGTGAACAAGGCTGGCGGCGCGCACGCGGTGGCCGCGAACTACGCGGCGTCACGACGTGGGGATCCGCACGTGGTGCTCACGATCGCCCACAGCAGCTTCCTCGTCGTCCCGGCTGTGAGCGGCCTCGACGTCGGGCTCGACAAGTTCGTGCCAATCGTGCTGTACGGACTCGACAGCCACAGCGTGACCGTGCGCGCGGATTCTCCGCACAAGAACCTGAAGGACCTCATTGCGGCAGCGAAGCGCGCGCCTAAATCGGTCCTCGTAGGCGTCGGCTCGATGGGCGGCACGGCACACATGCTCGGTCACCTGCTAGAGAAGCAAACCGGCGTGCAATTCAACTACATCGGTCTCAAAGGCGGAGGCGAGGCGATACTCGGCGTGCTGGGCGGGCATTACAATGTCTGCTTCGAGAACGTGAGCGAGATCATGGACCACGTGAAGGCGAACAAGCTTCGCGTGCTCGCGATCGGGTCCGAGAAGCGCCTGCCGTTCCTGCCCGACGTGCCGACGGTCAAGGAAGAAGGCATACCGCTCACCGCCGGGCTCGGCCGGGGATTCGTCGCGCCCGCCGGCATCCCAAAGGAAGCGCACGGGAAGTTGATCGAGGTCTTCGAGAAAGCGCACCGAACGGCGGCCTGGAAGGATTACGCGAACCGCAACGTCTTCGAGGACGTATTCCTCAAGGGTGAACAGTTCGGCGAGTGGTTGAAGAAAGAACAGCCCCAGCTCGTGCAGTTCGCGCGCGACGCCGGCCTAGTCAAGAAATAACGCGGGTGCGGCGTTCAACGGCGTCATGAGATACGGCGACTCCTGGGCCGGCGCGCTGATCGCGCTGGTCGGTATCGTTGCGCTCAGCGCGGCGTGGCCGCTCGAGTTCTGGTCCGACTTCGGCCCTGGCCCGGGTTTCCTTCCCGCGGCGCTCGGTGCTGCGCTCGCCGTGATGGGCACTGCCGTTGCGCTCGCGCCGCTTAGGTCGCGCGAAGCGCCGCGCCGAGCCGCGAGCAGCTTCCGTAAGCCCCTCGTCGTGACCGGTCTCATGGCGGCGTATCTCGTGCTGCTCAACGTGCTGGGGTTCGTCGCCGCGACCGCGTTGTTCCTCTTCACCGTGCTGCGCTGGATCGAATCACGCGGCGTCTGGCAATCGGCTGCGCTGGCGCTCTTCATCACGCTGGCGCTACACCTCCTCTTCGGCGTGGCTCTCGATACCGCACTACCCGCCGGCGTATTCGCGTGGAAATCCTGACCGCGCTCGCGCACGGCTTCAGCGTTGCGTTCACGCCGACGCACCTCCTCTTCTGCGCGATCGGCGTTCTGGTCGGTACGCTGATCGGCATACTTCCGGGCCTTGGACCAGGCGCGACTTTAGCGCTTCTGCTGCCGTTCACCTTCGGCATGCCGCCCACGGCCACCATTATCCTGATGGCGGGCATTTACTATGGTGCGATGTACGGCGGCTCGACGACTTCGATTCTCGTCAACATCCCCGGCGAGGCCGCCTCCATCGTGACCTGCTTCGACGGCTACCAGCTCGCTCGCCAAGGCCGCGCCGGCGCCGCGCTCGGCATGGCGGCGATCGCGTCCTTCGTCGCAGGCACAATCAGCGTGGTCGGTCTGATGCTGCTCGCGGTGCCGCTTTCAGAGTTCGGCGTGCGCTTCGGACCCCCGGAGTACTGCGCGCTCATGCTCGTCGCGCTGACCGCGGTCGGCTTCATCGGCGGCGAATCGATGCTGAAGTCGCTCATCATGGCTTGCCTTGGTCTTCTCGTCTCCACCGTGGGGCTCGACGTCATGACGGGCCGCGCGCGCATGAACTTCGGCGTCATCGAGCTCATGGAAGGCATCAGCTTCGTGATTGCGGTGCTGGGTCTTTTCGCGATGGCCGAGATCCTGCTGACCTTGAGCGAGCCCGGCGCGTGGTGAAGTGTTTCGCGCGCCGCGCAGGCTCTCGCAACTTTTTCCGACACGGGACGATCTGCGCGTGTCGTGCTGGCCGATCGCGCGCGGAACGCTGATCGGCTTCGTCGTCGGCGTGATGCCCGGCGCGGGCGCGACGATCGCCTCGTTCATCACCTACGGCGTCGAGCGGCGGCTCGCGAAAGACCCCCAGCGCTTCGGCAAGGGTGCGATCGAAGGCGTTGCCGCACCGGAAGCCGCGAACAACGCGGCGGCCGGCGGGGCGCTCGTGCCGCTGCTCGCGCTCGGCATCCCGGGGTCCGGCTCCGCCGCCGTGATCCTCGGTGCGATGATCCTGGCCGGCATCCGTCCTGGTCCGTTCCTCTTTCGCGAGCAGGCGGACCTCGTGTGGGGCCTCATCGCCAGCCTCTACATCGGCAACGTTCTCCTGCTCATCATCAACCTGCCGCTCGTGCCGCTGCTCGCGAGCCTGCTGCGCTTTCCGTACTGGATCCTCTATCCGGTGATACTCGTGCTGTGCGTAATCGGCGGTTACAGCCTGAACGGCGCGTATTTCGATCTGTGGCTGCTCTTCGGCTTTGGGCTGGCGGGCCTTTTCCTGCGGCAGCTCGGTTTCCCGCCGGCGCCGGCGATCCTGGGCGTGGTCCTGGGCCCGCTGATCGAGTCCTCACTGCGTCAGTCGCTCGGCATGTCGCAGGGAAGCTGGGCCATCTTCGTCACGCGGCCGATCGCGGGATTTCTGACCGTGGTCCTGTTCCTGATCCTGTTCCTGCCGCCGCTGCTGCGGTGGCTGCGCGCGCGCTCGGCGCGCAAGGGCCTGCCACTTGCGCCGACAGTGCAGGAATAGTGCTCAGAACGCGCCAGCGCGCCGCCGCAATCGTGTGAGATCGTGCACGACGATCTTGCGCCGGCGCACGATAATCAGCTCCTCATGCACGAGCTGCGTGCAGCGTCACCGTGGCGAATTGACGCGTCACCCCGACGAACGCGGCGAGGTGCTCGTGCGTGAGGCTCACGTCGACGAGCACGCCGTCCTCGACTTCGACGCCGTAGCGGTCGGCGAGGCTCACCAGAATCGCACACACACGCCCAAACGCTGGCAACGTCTGCAAGATGTGCGTGAGGTTGTGCGCCCAGCGCAGCCGCGCGGAAACGGCCTTTAGCATCGCTTCGCCGAACTCCGGCATCGCGTGGGTAATCCTGAGGAGGCTTGCGTGTGGCAGGCAATACAGCGTCATCGGCTCGATGCTCTTGACGGTCGTGTGACGGCTCGCTGGGCTGTGAATGTAGACGCACCGAGAATATCGCCGACGGTCCAGATGCCGCTCGCGCCGACACGGCCGCTCGGCGCGTGATACAGCGTGATCGCCTGACCCTGTGCGACGAAGGCGACGAAGTCGGCGCGATCGCCCTGGTTGAGTATCGTCGCGCCCCTCTTGCACTGCCGAGTGATGCACGCTGCAAATATGGATCCGCGGTGCGCCGGCGAGATGGCCTTCAGCACGTCGAGGTGGCCGAAATCGCCGGGTGCCATTACCCGCGGCGCTGCCGCTTCCGCCGCTTGCACGCGCGGTTCCTGTTCGCGCAGGGACGCGCGCGGGTGTGCCATCCGGCTTTTCGCATACGATCGCATCGGAATGATTGTAAAAGCTATCGGAGCATATCCATCGAGCACCGGAAGACGCCGCCGCGAAGTCGCGGAACAGTCGCTTCAGAGTGCCCGAGGACTCGTTCGAGCGTGAAGCGGATGCCCGGTCCGTGCTCCTAAATTCAGACTCGCCGCGGTCATCAAGGCGACGCAGGTGGCGTTCAAAGGTCAGCCGGAATTCCTGCTCGGAGATCGTGGCGGGGCGAGTCCAGTTCGGCCTCGCACTGCGAATGGGGCTTTGGGTCGACTCCGGAAGTCGGCTGCGAAGGCGCACTTGTTCGCTGGATCATCCAAACGATTCAGGGCAGCTGATAGACATACGTTTCGCTATCGCTGCGTGGAGGAGGATCGAACTCCCGACCTTCGCATTCGAAGAGCCGCGTATTCTGGCCGTACGCCCGGGGCCAGACAAACCAACCGCATTCCCAGTGCGCTTCAACCCTGAACTTTCGCACGCCCTCCGACGGTGTAAGGACCGATCAGCCGAGGAATGAGCCTACGGGCAGGCTCACCACGGGACATTGAGCCTTCCTCAGGTACCTGCTCGGAAGTGCTTCCGCGCAAACCATCCAGAAAACCGTCCGGGCCGTCCGTGGTCATGATGATGAGGTCCGCGGCCTCCGTGGAGGCGGTCTCGAGAATTTTCTCGACAGGATCGCCGGTTGCGTTGGTGCGGGTCCATTTCCAGGTAGAGCCCTCCGGAAGTCTCAGCGCCGGCGCATCGCTCTCCGGGCCTACATGCAGCAGCGTCACGACACCGGCTGGCAGCTTGAGATTTCTGATCAATCGCGCGGCGGCTTCGACTGCGGGCAGCGGCCGCGGCCGTTGCGTAACGGGGACGAGAATGTTCCTGAGCGACACCGAACCATCTTCTCGCGATACGAAGCCTTTCATGCCGTGAGGGATGAAGAGCGTCATCTCTCCGGCGCCGCGCGCGATCGGTTCGCCGACGGCTTTGCCCAGCCATCTCATGCGCTGATCGCGCTGATGCACTGCGAGAACGATCAGGTCGGCAGGGTGCCGGCTGAGGTATTCGAGGGAGGCTTTCACCGGGTCGGAACTGGACTCCACCACTTTGCGCACGGTGATTCCGAGGTCTGCGACGGCGCTGCTGCGACTTCCTTTCGGAATGAGCTGCCAGCGCTCCAGCGTCTCCCGCACACCGGGAAAATCCATCCAGTCGATGTTCCCGTGGCCCGCCACGTGGAGCACGCGCAGGCTGGCTTGCGTGACCAGGGCGATCTTCAGCGCATGCTCGAAGGCGACTTCGCTCGCGGCCGAAAAATCGGACGGATGAAAGATCGACTGGATCCCCGGTGGTGAAGGCGGTTGACTCTGACTCACATGGACCTCCTGCCGTCTTTGCCCGGTATGCCGCCGCACGTGCCGATCGGGCACGGACCGGCTTCAATCGTTGACTTGCTGCAATTCATTCGCGTCCCTTCCTGGATCGGGTGAGGGTGGTCAGACGCCGCTACGGAGACTTGTAGCTGCGAATGTTGTCCGAGCCAGGCGGAGGCGCACGCGGGTCCACGCGTTCCCATTGACCGCCCGAGCACTCCTTGACGTGCGGGTAAAAAGCTTTCGATACCGGACAATAGTACCAGTAGCCGTCCGGCTCCGAGGAAGAAACGGTCTGCGGCGGCGGCACATAATAAGTCTGGGGCGGGTAATACGCCGGCGCCGGGCTATAGTCGTAGTAATACGGCCAAGGATAGGAGTACGAGGGATACCACCAGGGCCACCCGAAACCGAAGCCTAACCCCCAGTGCGAGTGAGATCCATGGTGATGGTGATGGCCCCCCGAATGTCGATGACCGCCGCCGCCGTGCGAGCCGCGCGAACCGGCAAAGGAGCCTCCGCCTCCACCGCGCGAACCGGCAGATGAGCCTCCGCCTCCGCCTCCACCTCGCGACGCCGCCCATAGGAGGTCCGTGCCAACCAGGGCGACAACGGCAAGCGCAAGGATGAGGATGCGCCCGCGATCACCGTGCGGGTGTGCCCCGCTCGTCAGCCAAGGAAGCGTGAAGGCACTCATGGCGTTGCCTCCCATGCGGCTACTACAACAGGAAAGCGAAGCGGCTATTCGCCGCCAACCTTCTTGATTCTATGGTGGATGGAGGGAGCTCGACCTGCTCTGCAATTTTGTCCAATCGTCAGGCACTTGTTCGGCCCTATGATCGTCGAGGCGCGCGCGATACCCCCACACATACCCCATCGCAGGACACGTACGTAACAGACGAGCGCTTGCTGACGCAGCAATCGCCAGCGAAACAAGCACCTTTTTGCCCGATCAGGATCGATGTGTCCGTTTAGTTCGCCCGCAACTAAATGGAAGGTCACGGCCGAGCTGCAGCTGCGCTGCGCGCCGATGTCTAACAACTTGGCGGCTTATACCAGCCAAGGCTGGATCCAACCGACCAAACTCTCGCCAGCCCTACGTCTTTCCGCGCCATCAACTCATCGCTCCGCGAGCAGCCGCTCGACGCCATCGAGCAACGGGCCGATCCTTCCTTGGCCCCGCAATTCGCTCCGCAGCGCCTCAAGGTCGGACCGCGCTTCGGCAGCCCGACCAGCGCGGGTCAACAGGAGACCGTTGACGAAACGCCACAGGTGAGCCTGAGAAGAGTGCCAGATCCTCGCGTGCGAAAAGCCAGCGGAACGTCGCGAGCGCGGCATCCGGAGACGACGCTTCGATGAGCCGGCGCGCCTCCGACTCACGGTATGCGCGCGCATAGAGATAGCTCCAGACACGCTGCTTTTGATCGGGGTCAAGCGGTTCGCCACGCCGTCGCATGTCGTCCAGCACGCGCAGCGCCTCGATGCCGAGTTCCTCACTGGTGACCATCGCACCGAGCTGAAGCGCCCGCACAAAAGGCGCGTCGCGCCCGCTCGCGAGTGCGGCATCGAAGTGCTCGAGGGCCTCGCGTCGTCGCGAAGTTCCTCTCAGCAGCATCCAGTGGGCCCACATCGCGTGGCCATAGACATTGCCGCGGTCGGCCTCGAGCGCGCGGCGATAGCTCGCTTCCGGGTCTGGTGCGACGGTGCGCCCATCACGGCGGATCAGTGCATCGGCCCAGCCGAGGTGGGCATGCAAGTCGCCCGCACGCACGCCGACCGCGCCGGCGACCAGCGCCTGTGCCAAGACCGGCTTGAGCGGTGCGACCAGCTGCTCAAACGTGCTGTGGCCCTCGGTGACGCGGGCCCGGCGCAGCCACGACATCGCACAATCTTCCTGCGCGACGCGGACGCTCGCCGGTGCGCCATCCGTAGCAACCAGCGTTGCGAGCTGTGCGAATCCCTCCGCCGGTGAGGCGTCACGGCACAGCTCCAGCGCTCTGCCGGCGTTTTCAGACAGGCGTGCGGCCACATTCCGGTGGTCCAGCTCCCGCCAGCCCATGTACACCGCCCCCGACCACGATCAGGCCGGCGATCGCCGAAGCAGCCGCCATCCGTCGCGCCCGCCGCCGTGGTGATGCTATCTCGGCCACTCGCGCCACGGTCTCCGCGACGAGGTCGCCTTGCGCCTCGAGCAGCGTGACGCTGAGCAAGTAAGGAGGAATGTTCGCACGCGGCGTCGGCGCCACCAGCACCGGAAGCACGCGCCCGGCCGCCCGCGGCCAGCGGCGCTCAGCGTGTCGCAGCTCGGCCAATGTATAGCTGCCCGGTGCGACCGCTTCGGGCGAGATCAAGAAGACGAACAGGTCTGCGGCGTCAATCGCTTTGCGGATCGCTTGGTGGTAGGCCTCGCCCGACGGCAGGTCGTCGCGGTCGAAGAAGACGTCGTGGCCTTCGGCCTCGAGCGCGAGCTTGACGCGCTCAGCGATCGAGCGGTGGACCGACGGGTAGGAAACGATGATGTTCAAGCAGTTCGCACGGCGCCAGTAGATGTAACGGCGATTGGCCCAAGCCCCAATGGCTTGGGTCTTCCGCCCCTCCCACCCAAGTCTACAGTCAGAGTGATCGACGGCGCGTGTGTGTGTAGGCTCGCTTCTCTCGCGAAGGATCATCATCCTCTATCCCCAGCGGCGTGGAATCGGAACCCGGGCGCAACTTGTCGCGATCTTTCTCGAAGCAAGCCTCGCTGCATTTCGCGACCGATTACTCGGCGTCCCGGCCGCCATGCAATCGTTTTCATCGGTTATGTCCGTTGTATGCGAGCTACCTTCCGAAACTGCCCCATTCTGATCGTCGCCGTCATCAAGCTTCGCGCCGCGTCGCCCGTTGCCGCAGTGGATGCACGCACAGCGCACAGGATCTGGGGGCGCTGCATCTTTCCATTTCGGTGTCTTGTAATGGGAAAGTCGCCGGCGGTGCATCAGCATAGGGGGGTGAGGGCTGTAGGCCAAAAGCTGTCTCGCAGCGTGCCGTTTCAATCGTGGTCTGCGTCGAGGGAGGCCGCACGAAGCTCGCGCGTTGCCTGAACTGCTGACGAGCGGCGGCAGTGATATTCGCGGCTTTTAATGCCAGCAGCGTTCGGCCTGTGTCGAAGATCGGACAATCCGTTCCCAACAAGATCCTATCCGCCCCATCGAGGCGACGGCGAGTTCGATGGCGCGGGGTCCAACGAGGCCGCGTCCACATAGCACCGGCGCATGCGTTCCATGGAAGCTGTCCTCACGAACTCGTTGCTCTCGATCGTCGCTTTTGCGCCAGCCTGATCACCGGAAACGACACGTGATGCACGCGTCGTAATGTTGTCGGCCGTGCATGCGAACGAGAAGTTGTAGGCTTTGCCTTCCTGCAGTGCCTTGTCATCCGGGTTCTTGAGGTTCAGCGGACGCGCCCACACGACCGTCCAGTACCTTCATTTAGCTCGCCCTTCGTCTCTATTGTCGGCAGCGAACCTTTCGCCAGATCTCTTTTTCACCACATACTGCGGAAGGATATCGCCTTCTTTCCAGCCTGCGTTTGGATCGAAAGGCACGGCATTGTCCCTCAGCAGAACAGTGCCGTTCAGTTGATGTCCTTGACGCTTAGCGCTTTGTTTCCGGCTTTTGCCTCGTTATACATGAAGCGTGGCTGCTTGTTTTTTTGTCCATGTTGGACGCGAACATGTTCGATCCTGCGCCGAAGTTGCCCATTCGAGCACGTAATTATCATCGGCCCTGCCGCGGAATTCGAGCGATGTGCGCGCCACTGGATGAGCTGGATGTGTGGCGATAGAGCGCAAGAGGCGCTGTGTTCCCAACCGACCTGCCGGCACGCGGAGATTTTACCATAAAATCTGGGTGATTAAGTCCGACACCGAGAAGCATCGAGCGTCATTCGGCAGAGTTGATTCCAATCAATTCGCTAGAAGAAAACGTCCCAGTCGGCGGGCTCGCCGTGCACCAGTAATCCCGCACGATTTTTTTTTGCACGTTGAGTTTGATCCTTCGGATGAACTACTCGGGACATCCTGCGTCAGTCCCACTCTTTCGCTCTTATGCGTTACAACTTCCCATTGTTAATTTTTCGCGCAGGTGGGGCAGAGTTTGAGAGCGTTCGGACGCCCGCCACGATACGACTTCGATGGGAGCGTGATAAAGTCACTTGACAATTTCGAGAACATAGGTTCGGCTGATTCTTGATTTCGCTCAAGAGCGGCTGCAATAACAAAGTGACAGGGAGTCATGTGAAGCTCATCCTTATAATCCTTCTGCCCGCGATTGTGCTCGTGGTCATCGAGTCGTGTTCACGCACGGTTGTAACTCTCCACCGCGAGCTTGCCGTCACACCGGCTGTGGCAACTCTCGAGGCCGGGGTGCGTTCACGCGAGCTTGGTTGGAAGCGAGCTGCAAATTTCGAAGGCCCGCTCGCGTTTGATTTCGGGGACCACATACGCAAGCACGATGCGCAAGGCTTCCTCGCTTACGACACTGCTCAAGTTCAGGATACCCCCACACCGCGGATTATCGCGATCGGAGACTCGAACACGTATGGCTGGGGCGTTTCCCCAGAGGCAACGTGGGCTGAAGTGCTCGATCGAGCGCTACCTGCTGCGAACGTTATCAATCTAGCTTGGCTCGGGTATTCCTCGTTCCAGGGCTATCAGACGCTGCTCAGGTACGGCGACGAGTTGAAACCCGAGCTCATCCTCGCCTCGTTCAATTTCAATGACCGCGCCTACGTATACGACCAGAACGTCGACAGCGAGGAGAAGTTCGCGCAGCACTACGAGGCGTCACAGAAACGCGGCGGGTATGACTGGCTGAACAAGATCATACCGCGACGATCATGAGCTCCGCGATGCCGCCTGGGACTGATATCGCCGAGAACCGCCGAAGGGTGACGTGGACGTGCGCAGTCTTGAGGCCCAGTACCACCCGAAAAGTCCCGGGAGAACCTGCGCAAGATCGCCGAATATGGCAGAGCACGCGGTATCCCAGTCATCTTTCTGCTGCTGAAGGACAGTCCTTATTACACGGATAAACCTGCGCCGCGGCATCGAATACCGGGACGCTGGTGAATACGACCGAGCCGTGCGTGCCTTTAGGTCGCGCTGACCAACCAGGTTTCAGGAATGCTCGCGCGTAGTACCTCTGGCGACGACGTACGAGGCCATGGGTGCGGTGGACAAGGCGAAGAACGCGGCACAGGTCAAACGCCAGGCGGGCCAATTGGTGGTCTTCATCCGATCTATCTCGATGCGGAGTACAACAAGATCATGCTCGACGTCGCACAGGAGTTCGGGGTGCGGGTTGTTGACGCGCGCCCGCTGCTGGATGCCGACCCCGAGCGTTTCATCGACATGTGTCATCCAGACGAAATCGGCCATGCGAGTATAGCGGCGCTTATGTTGGAGGCGGTGAGGGAGGTCGCGCCGGCGCTAGGGCGGCCGGGGGAATTCAACGAATACTTGGCGCATCGAGGCGCACTGCCCTGACAACGTTGGCTATACGGGCGTCGTTCGCACTGCGATGCTGTCGTTGCCGCTTTCCCGGGAGGTTCGCTAAAAGAACGGACCATGGGTTGTCGTGTCGTCGCTGCCTCTCGCCGGCAGCGCCTATGCGATGTCGCCCCTCCCAGGCCGGGAGTGCGATGCAGGCCGGCGGCGTCTACAACCACGAGCAGGGCGTCTCGCTCTGTCTCAGCATGGTCGGGGAGAACGTCAGCGATAGCGCAACGCGGCAGACCACGACCATCACCACGACGAGCACGGGCCGGGGAACACGGCTAACCAGGACGAGATCAACAGCACCTCCGCGGCGCCGGGCAGCACCTGTATGGTCGCATTGCTGGTGGCGCGAAGGTTTTAGGGCTGTTTGGCCGGGAGCGGATTTGGCGGTCGTGGCGAGGTTTTTTAGATAACGTTACATGGAGGCTGCATGGTTGATCGCTTGATGATTCGGGTTCTTCCCTGGAAGGCGAAGGCGCGGGCGAATAAGAAAAAAATCAAGGTGGCGATTCTTGCCCCCGGATACGTCGCGATGGTCCTCCTATTCTGCCTCGGCATCCTCGGAGGCTATGTGTCCACGTGGTTCCGGGCGGGACTCAAGGCGGGCGAGGAAAAAGCGCTCGACCACATCGAGGCGGCAGGTTCCTACTTCGAGGACGCGCCAACCGCGCCAACCATCACCAAGGCGCAGGTGGCCGCACAAGCGGTACAGGACGCCATTGCAGCGGGCATCCGCGATGCGGAGGCGCGCGGCGCCGCGCAGCATGAGAAGGCGCTGTCGTCCGTGCGTCTGCGCGGCGATGCGCAGCGTGACAAGGCACTGTCGTCCGTGCCTCTGCGCGGCGATGAGCAGCGTGAGAAGGCACTGTCGTCCGTGCCTCACTAAGCGCGACGCTTCGGCTGGAAGAGGTGCGCGAAGTCGCGCCGGAACTGCTGGGCCGATGAAATCAGCTTGAAATGGCACGAGCAAGAAGTCAGCACGGACGTCATGCCTCGCGCACATCGCTACTGAGGCAGGGCGAGCACGCAAACAGGAGAATCGAATAACGTGAATGGAATTGCCGATCAGCTCGCGCGTGAATTAATGAAGCGTATCGTGCCTCCTCGGATACGGGCTTTGTTACGCAATCCGGCCGCCTTTCGATTTCACGCTTTGCGAGCTCCGGTGGTGCGTCAGCTCACCGCACTGCGTTTTCGACGCTTGCAGCCCATGTTCGCAGGGCAACCGGTCGGCACGGAAATCGTGCGCTGGTCCTGGACCGATTTCCTCGAGCGTCACCGACCTGACGTGCGCGGCGCCGCGCTCGAGGTGGGTACTACGTCAACGATTCGTGCCTATGGCGGAAATCGGCTGCACTCGGCCGACGCGATCGATCTTGCGCGGCACGGACCGGAAGTCAAGCTCGTCGCGGACCTAAGCCGCGGGGACGCGATAATTGGCGAGCGTTACGACTGCTTCGTTCTCCAGTTCACGATGCATGTGATCGCGGACGTTGAGGCTGCGTTGTATCACGCAGTGCGGCTGCTGAAACCCGGCGGAGTACTCCTGGTTAATTTCTCATGCGTGGACGCTCAGTTCCCGACCGGCTCGGATATGGGCACGGGCGCTCCGCTGTGGGTGCACTGGTGCTTCACGCCCCTGCAAGTGCACAACCTTCTCCGCCGCGTGGGGCTTGACTCCTCTGATTACTCGCTGGAGGTTTATGGAAATCTCTTCGCCCGTACCGCATACCAGCTCAACATGCCGGCTGAAGCGCTGACACGCAAAGAGTTGCAGCAGGTGGATCCAGCGTGGCCCGTGCTGATCTGCGTGCGCGTCGTGCGTCCCGTTGACTGGAAACCCGCACCACCCGTATATCGTGACGTGTGGTTACCAAGCGGCGTCGTGCCCGCACTGCATTCGGACTTGGCCAGCAATTCTCCCGGAAAACTCGATCTTAGGCCCAAGGGATCGTGGGCTCCAGGATATAAGAGCAGCCTAACTGATCGTCGTTCTGCTGGCCGACGCCTCCTGGTCGCCTGTATTCTCGCGCTGGCCGTTTAGGGCGTGCCGGTCGTGGGAGCGTGAAGATGGATTCCGCCGCCTGAGGCCCCCTCCTTGGGATAGCGCACCTGCGGCATGCCGTCGAAGCACTCTCTGCTACGCATGAAACGCCATCGGAATCCGTGTCGCACCAACCCACCGCCCGGAGACGTCCTGGTAGAACTGCCAGATAGCCATTGGCGAGTACGCCTACCGTAGGAATCAAAACGGGAGCTCGGTGTGTGTGGCGAGCTCCCGAAAAAGCCTCTAAAGGGGAGAGGCAAGTCCTCATACAGGGGGTGAGGACACGTGCAGCATGTCACGAAAGTGGCGCGGCGCCAAACTCCGCTCACGCTGGAATTGACATACATCAAACCACTCGCGCTTGCCGACACTCTTGCCCCGGAATAACGACGCCGTTGCTTCCTCCAGACGCTTTCGGCGTGGGGCGCTCAACTTGCTCAGATACGAAACTAAGATCGAGATTTGATGTGCATCAAGATATTGAAACGCGAATCGCTCTTGCGATGAATTCAGGACTATGGCTGCAATGCACCTGTATATGCCTTTGATACGAATCAACACGCGCCCAAAGCCGCTGGGTGGTGCCACTAATGACACGGGAGTGACATGGAAATGAGTGCCAGTGTTGAGTATCTGCTGAAGGCAGAACGCCGCTACGTTAGCTTCCACGCGACATTGCGGGACGCTCAAGAAGCCGCAGAGGATTATCCGAAGCATACGGACATCTACGTTCAAACAACCACGGGTGCCCTACGTTCCTGGTCTTACGGCTGGGAGACGGGCACATTGGAACGCGGTAAATAGTTTCGTCCCCTGCGGGGGCGAGCTGCAGCATCGATGAAAAAAGCGCCGGGCCGTGGTGCACAGGAATACGGTAAGGCCCGGGGCAAAGGGGCGCGGCTCTTGGGTGAGAGCTGGCGCGTGCCGCTCGACAGGGGAGAAGAGCGGCCGGCGCGAAGTATGTCATGAAGTTGTTGAGAGCACGTGCAGGAAAACCGACGCGCATCAAGGGAACGCGAGCACGATCAGTAAACGAAAAAGCCGGCTCACGTCAGGCGAGCCGGCCAAAGATTACGCCGTCGGTTGCGACGCATAACCTGACTGCTTCAGGATTGCCTTCGGCTCGCGCAGCCTGTTCGGCAGTGCGCCGATTGTGTTCAGCCATGCGCTGCTCCGATTCCTGGATTAGCGCGCGCGACTCGCCGAGCTGGTACACCGGTTGCGCTGTATCTCTGGGTCAAACCAAACGCTTCGCACACATACGCCCATATTCCACCTCCACAAGTTAAGTGTCTGGCAAGCTCCGAGATCCACCATCACAGCCGAGCAGTAGGCATGCCAAAGCGCCCACTCCGGAGAAAGTGCGGGGAAGCTGCTGTAGGTCGATCGAGTGGCGTTTTTTCTGGGCGACAGAGGAGAACCGCAGGCGGAGCGCGCGGCATAACTCAACCGTGTTTCCCCACTCAACTTGTGCTTACATGTCGCTAGGATCAGACAGAGTGTGCGTCTATCCACCTGCGCGCGGCGATTTCAGCATCACGCTCTGATGGAAATCGCTGTGAGTCCAGGTGTACTTCCATCAATGTGTCGCCTTCGCGACGCCATACGCTGAAGATGCACCCGCGCGGACCCTCTGTAACCTTCGCGCACGTGATGTTGTAGCCGTAGCCTTTGTATTCGAGCATGGTTCTCCGTCACTTGACCTCTCGGCCGACGTGAATACGCGAAAGCCCTTCCACAGGCAAGCCCTGCTGCTTGGCTTCCGCTTCGCATGCTTCGCGGGTCGAGAACGGCGGTGATTGATGTACTACATGGCCATCCGGCGGCGTGACGAGTTCCCACACCCAGCCCCCGGGGGGGTGTAGCCGCGCACGCGAATACGGGTATCCCATCGAAGGCTTGCTGCCTGGGTCACGCGACGATCTCGGCCCTGTTGGTGCGGCGGTTGTAGTACCAGAGCGTGCCGCACGTGGGGCACACGGCTTCGCAGCGCGTGCTCCACACGCCGGGCGCGCCGCAGCACCTGCGCGAGGACGTCAATGAATCATCTCGCTGATCTCGCCTTCCTCCAGCGCGCCGTCCCGACGATGTGCCGCCACCAGGACCCGTGCCAAACAGCGCCTGCACGACGCCATTGCGGCTGAACTCGATGGGCTGTGCGGGCCAGCGATCAACGTCACAACAACGGCCGGGTGTGCCGTGCAGGGGAGAAGTCGTTCCTGTGGCCGCTCGATCGCGCTCGCCGAGGCCGTCGAGGCGATCAATTGCTACTTCCACGACGCACCACGCGTGCTCGCACCGGAGTTCGTTGAAGGTGCCACACCCGCAAGAACGGCCGGCCACAGCATTCGCGAACGGGCTCGAACGGGCAGCGCGGTATGCCGATACGGGCCGTAGGACCCCGCCGCACGTTCTCGACGGGCCGCTCTGGGACGGACCCGGCTTCACTCAACCCGTGCACGGCGAAACTGTTCGGCGAATAGCATGAGCGTGATCACGCTGCCCATCCCTTTTGGGAAGTATCGCGGCCGCACGGTACGATTCATCGTGCAGGATGGCGAGCCGACCTATGCGTTCTGGCGTGGTTCGTGCGTGTATCCAGAGCACGCGACGAGCGGGCGGCGGCTGCTCGTGCACCGATTGAAGGCCGAGCTTGAGGCCGAGGAGCTTGTATGAGCGTCGCTGACGTGGACATGTTGCCATTCGGCCAGTGCTATTGGATCGAGCAGGGCGAGGGACACGTGCTTTGTGAGCTCGTATTCGCGGCGGTTCTGGTCGAGGTAAGCGGTTTCGAGCCTGCGCAAGTCAATACTAGGGCCTGTACACAATTGATTGCTCTCGGTACATTCTGGTCTTTCCGCGAGGACCAGAGGCGATGCGCAAGATGCTGCGGAATGACCAATGGGAACGTATCGAGCACTTACTGCCAGGTAAAGCGACAGATCGGGGTGTCACAGCGAAGGACAACAGGTTGTTCGTCGAAGCGGTTTTATGGATCGCCCGCACCGGCAGTCCCTGGCGAGATCTTCCGCCGCAGTTCGGCAACTGGCATAACGTGTATACGCGCTTCTCGCGCTGGGGCAAGAGCGGCGTGTGGCAACGCGTGGTCGAAGCGGTGGGTATGGATGTCGACTTGGAGGCGCTGTTGTTGGATAGCACCATTGTTCGTGCCCACCAGCATGCTGCTGGCGCCCAAAAAAAGAAGGCACGCAAGCAATCGGGCGCTCGCGCGGAGGACTGATTACCAAGATCCACATGGCTGTGGACGCGTTGGGCAATCCCGTGCGATGGCTGCTTACGGGCGGTGAGGTGCATGACATCACCCAAGCGCCGGCGCTTATCGCCGGCATTCACCCTAAACAAGTGATCGCGGACAAAGGCTATGACTCGGATGCATTTGTCGTTCACATCGCAGCCAGCGGCGCACAAGCCGTTATCCCGCCACGCAAAGCCCGTCGCCAAGCGCGGCCTTATGATCGCGTTGCCTACCGTGAACGCCATCTCATCGAGTGCTTCTTCAGTCGTCTCAAGCAGTTTCGCCGGATCGCCACACGTTATGAAAAGCTCGCACGCAATTTCCTATCGATGCTTAACCTTGCCGCCGCCTACATCTGGCTGGCGTAATTGTTAACAGCCCCTAGAACCTCTCTCCCGAGAGCAGTCCCTTTTTCAGGCTGTCCAGTATCGGAAATTGATGTAGCTGCTGTTGTCTTGAAGTTCACGCTCGAAGCGGAAGCATTACCGGTGGAGAATTCGTCTTTCCCGTACATCGCCTCGCGGGATCTCACTGTCGAGGCTGTTGAAGTTAAATTAGCCGAGTCTGAGCGTAGTGGCCAACCGTCACGGGAACTTGGCGGTGCGATTCGCTCCTACCGGTGCGACTGAATCGCCCCGGGATCGAGCTTCACTCGCCGTTGATCTACGTCACGCGTACTCACGCCGAGTCGTGAGCAGGGCGGGCCCGCCTGTCGCCCTGCGAGCGCTGGCATAATCGCGCCTTGTCCGGCACACGCACTGGTCCCGGGAGCGGTCGGACAGCCGCCAGACGAGCGATACTCTCTCGCGCAGAAGCTTGTCGCAGCGGGTTTCGTGTTACCGCGCCGTCTTGAGGCTGCCGGATCGAAGATCTCAGATTGGCCATCGTAGTGTCTCGATGTCGAGGATGGAAGCGTGATAAGCTGGACCCATTGTTCAGAGAGGCGATGAAGTCGCCAGATCAACCGAGCCGCTCCAGCCGGTCGCAGCCGTGGTGCACACTGAGCGACACGGCACCGAACCCACGTCTGTCCCGTAAAACTGCGCAGTAAAAGCATGCATGCTCGAACAATGTCATCGCTCGGCCCGGTCAAGCCAAACGTCCGAGTTTCGCGAGCCCCATGAACCACTCCGATGCTGTGGACGGCGGTATGAGCACCCGCGCGCTCGAAGCCTCGGACGCGCACTCTGACGATTCGGACTTTGACTTCTGGATCGAAGCTGGACGTACGGAGAACCATTACTGGCGCGACCTGTGGCGTTTCCGCGAACTGTTCCTCGTGCTCGCCTGGCGCGACATCGCGGTGCGTTACAAACAGACCGCCGCCGGGGCTGCGTGGGCGATCGTTCAGCCGCTGCTCAGCATGATCATCATGACCGTGATCTTTGGAAAGATGGCGGCCTTGCCTTCGATAGGTGCGGCTCCGTATTCGGTTATGGTATTTGCCGCGATTTTACCTTGGCAGTTTTTTGCCAACGCACTCTCATCGGCCAGTCAGAGCCTGGTTAGTAACGCCAATCTGGTCTCGAAAGTGTACTTCCCGCGGATGATCGTGCCGATGAGCTCGGTCGCCGTGTCGTTCATCGAGTTCCTGGTCTGCGGGGTGATCCTTCTGCTGCTTATGGTGTGGTACCAATTCTGGCCTTCCTGGCACATGGCGGTTCTGCCAGTCTTGGTAGTCTGGGCGATCTTTGCGGCGCTCGGCCCGGGGCTCATTATCACGGCACTCATGGTGCGCTACAGGGATTTTCGATTCCTCGTACCTTTTGTCGTGCAGTTCGGTCTTTATGTCAGTCCTGTCGCCTATAGCAGCGAGGTCGTGCGAGAGAAATTCGGCGATGGCTGGTTTCTTATCTATTCATTGAATCCGATGGTCGGTGTGATCGACGGCTTCAGATGGTCCATCCTTCGGGGTGCGAGCGATTTGTTCTGGCCCGGAATTGCGTTGTCATTGACGCTGACGATTGTCTTGTTCTTGGTCGCCATCATGTACTTCCGCAGAACTGAGCGCGCATTCGCGGATGTTATCTAGTGGCCCTGTCATGTCCGCGGAAACGGTGATTCGAGTCGAAGGCGTCGGCAAGCAGTATGTGCTGGGCCAGACGCGACTCGGCACGGAGGGGCTGCGGCACGCCTTACAGAATGTGGCAGAGGCGCCTTTTCGGCTCCTCAAACGCGGTGGCAGAATCGCATCGCGCCAGCTCTCGGCGGCGTCGGATTCACGCGTCCTGGGACATAATGAGGCGGACCCACGCGGTGACATCTTCGATGCGTTGCAAGACATAACGTTCGATGTGAGACGCGGCGAAGTCGTCGGGATCGTGGGGCCCAACGGCGCCGGAAAATCGACTTTACTCAAGATACTGAGCCGGATCACGGAGCCTACCGTCGGTAGAGTCGGCCTGAAGGGTCGCGTGGCGAGCCTGCTGGAAGTTGGTACAGGCTTTCACCCAGAGCTGACCGGGCGCGAGAACATCTATCTGAACGGTTCTATCCTCGGGATGTCGAAAAGCGAGATCTCGTCCAAGTTCGACGAGATCGTCGCGTTTGCGGAGGTTGAACGCTTCCTCAATACGCCTGTCAAGCGATACTCCAGCGGGATGTATGTACGGCTGGCGTTTGCAGTCGCGGCGCATCTTCAGCCGGAGATCCTCCTCGTCGACGAGGTTCTGGCGGTTGGAGATGCCGCGTTTCAGAAGAGGTGTCTGGGCAAGATGGGCGACGTTGCCAAAGAGGGGCGTACCGATACTGTTCATAAGCCACAACATGGCCGCAGTGCAGGCTCTTTGCGCCCGAGCGATTCTACTGCAGTCCGGAAGGCTTGTCACACGACGGACCGACCCCGGAAACGACTCAGCGCTATCTGCATTCCGTCATGTCCGTCGCGCAAGTGCCGCTCGAGTTCAGGAAGGATCGAACGGGCGATGGCTCGGTGAAAATCACGTCCATGAAGGTCGAGAGCCTCGACGCGGACAAGGTCCTGCGCTCGATGAGCTGCCTGAAGATCACGGTTCATTATCGGAGCGCCGAGGTGTTGAGGTTTCCGAAATTTGAGGTCGGGATCTACGACTACACGAGAGACAGCGGCGTTTATTTGCTGGACAGCGACGCGGCAGGGAGCTTGCCCGAGGAGTTGCCAGCCGAGGGGTGTGTCACGTGCGTCACGGATCCATTCAACCTGACGGCGGGACGCTGCAGCACATACGTCTCGATATACAAGTGCGGGGCACTTGCCGACTGTGTCGCTCCTGCAATGACGTTCGATGTGGCCGCGGCGGACATCCACGGTTCGGGCAAACAGGCTTCGCGTGAATGGTTTGTCGGTTTGCTCAAGCACGCGTGGGCGGAAGCACCGGACGAGTCGCGGCATGAGAGCGCTCGCAGTGACGCTTTGCGCGTGCAGCTTGCCACGGGTATAAAGCACGCGTCAAATTGAGACGGTCTGAAAAGGCAGATGCAAGAGCGGGTCAAAGAGAGTCCATTGATGTGTAGTCCGACCTGGCGCGCCCCTATAATCTGCGCAAACCCGAGTCTTCAGACCGGCTAAAAAGTCACTGGCACCCGTGTGTGCACAACAGTGCGCGAGTGTTTAGGCTCGCACGTGATGTGCATAGTTGCGATAGAGGAGAGAGTTGTGAATGGCAATACCCGACATGTGTTGCGTCGCCTCGCGCACCGAATTCATTCCCGGGGCAAAGGTCACCGCTCGAGAAGCCGCTGTAGCCACATTTCATCGACCATCGGCCGCGCAAACTAAAGGTATGCCGCCCAGCCTCGTCACTCGCGGCGGCGTCCGTTCCATAGCTCGAAGGCTATTGGTCCAACGCGCCCTGATACTTGTCTATCACCGCGTGACTCGGCTCGAGAGCGACCCTGAATGCCTCTGTGTCCAGCCCGAGCGATTTCTGGAGCAACTGCAGGTCTTGCGGCGTCATTACAGAGTCGTCCGCCTGACGGACTTGCAGCGCCTTCTCGAAAAGGGGCTTGTCCCGCGTAAAAGAGCGGTTGTGACATTCGATGACGGCTACGCGGACAACCTGCTCTTTGCCAGGCCGTTGCTGGAGCGCTGCGATATCACCGCAACGTGCTTTGTCGCAAGCGGAAAGATGGGTCAGCGCTCCGAGTTCTGGTGGGACGAGTTGGCGCACTTGTTACTGGACCAGAAAGGCGCGTCCGACGTGCTCTCGATCGACCTGAATGGCACGTGCTACACGTGGCGCCTGAGGCAGGGCCAAGGAGATGGCGCAGAATCAAATGAGCGCGTCAGCGGAACGTGGAATGTTCTGCAGAAAGCGATACCGAATGCCCGACAGAAGGCTTACGGCGAGCTCGCTGCGCTCCTTCGTACGAGCGACGTCACTGCGCAGGACTCAGTTCTGGAGCAGGTTGCGGCGTGCACTCGCGTGCAGCGGCACGTGCGCGACTCACATCGCACGCTTCGGCCGGACGAAGTCGCGAGCCTCGGAGAAGGCGGGCTCGTCGAAATAGGTGCGCACACCGTCACGCATCCGGTGCTCTCAGCCCAACCGCTGAACGTCCAGCAGCACGAAATCGAAACTGCCAAACAGCAGCTCGAAAGCATCCTGAATCGAAAAGTGAGCGCGTTCGCGTATCCGTTCGGTCAACGCGCCGATTACAGTGCTGAGACAGTGGCCATGGTCAGAAACGCCGGATATGTTTGTGCCTGTTCGAATTTCCCTGGATGGGTGAGACGCGAAACAAACGCCTACGAACTGCCGCGTTACATCGTGCGCAACTGGCACGGCGATGAGTTCGCGCGAAGGCTCGAGGGCTGGTATGCGAACTGATCCGATACGCATCCTCCAGGTGAGCACCACGGACGTTGCGGGCGGCGCCGAGCGCGTCGCGTGGAACCTATTCCATGCTTACCGGGCACGCGGAAATCCTTCTTCCCTCGCGGTAGGCGCGAAGCGCACGTCCGATGCGGATGTGCTGCTTGTTCCCAACGAGCGGCACGCAGGTAAGTGGTCGCGGAGCTGGTCCGCTCTCAATCGGCGGCTGGTGGCCGTCAACGGGAACGTGCCTGGCGCGAAGCTGGTCGCCAGCATGGCGCGCTTTATCGCGCAGCCGCGCAGAGCACTCTTCGCGCGGTACGGCATTGAAGACTTCCACTTCCCGGGAAGCCACCGCATTCTCGATCTGCCCGGCGAGCGACCGGATATCGTCCATCTGCACAACCTCCACGGGGGCTACTTCGACTTGCTTACGCTGTCTCGTCTCATGCGACGGGTGCCGGTCGTGCTTACGTTGCACGATGCTTGGCTGCTGAGTGGACATTGCGCGCACTCATTCGAGTGCGAACGGTGGCGCGTGGGATGCGGGCGATGCCCGGACTTGAGCATCTATCCAGCGGTCCGCCGGGATGCGACCGCTTACAACTGGCGCCGCAAGCAGCGCGTCTTCGCGAAGAGCCGACTCCATGTAGCCGCTCCGAGTGAGTGGCTCATGCGCAAAGTAGAGCAATCGATTCTTGCTCCGGCAATCGTTGAACGCCGAATCATTCCGAATGGGGTCGATCACGGCATTTTCCGTCCCGGCGACAAGGCGCGTGCGCGATGCTGGGGATCCCTGCAGATTCGCAGGGCTACAAGGATGAAGACTATCCCGTGACAATCGCGGTACTTGCACGAAAGCCTGCCGAAGTAGGTCTCGCTGATTCTGTACGCGACCCCGCAGCAAACGCGTGTGAGAGCGCTCGGTGGGTTGACCTGCGTCACTCGCTTCTATCGGCCCGGCGAACGGGTTATGCTTGTTCGAGTCGCTCCGCACGTTTGCGTTCCGTGCATTACATGAGCATTAAATACGAATACCGATCAACCGCCGGGAAGGTCGCTGGGCGGCGGCGTGGAGCTTGGCGCCGATCAAGAGGTCGGCTGTGATCTGTGATCTGCAGCCTTCGGCTGCCTCCCGTGTAAGCACGACGTCAAAGGAAATCTGCGGTGCGCCTCGCGTATCAGTCATCATCCCATTCCACAATAGTGAGTCGTTCCTGCAGGAGGCGATCGACAGCGTTATCGCACAGACGTTCAGCGACTGGGAATTGCTGCTCGTCGACGACGGCTCTACTGATCTCGGCACGGATATCGGTCGACGTGCGGCGGCCCATGCGCCGGACAGAATATGCATGCTGGTTCATCCGGGCCGCGAGAACCGCGGCGCGGCGGCTTCGCGCAACCTGGCCCTCCGCCACGCGCGCGGCGAGCTGATCGCCTGCCTCGATGCCGACGACGTCTGGCTGCCGCACAAGCTCGCTCGGCAGGTCGCGGCGCTCGATCGGCATCCAGAGGTCGGGCTGATTTATGGTGCATCAGAGTGGTGGCACAGCTGGGCGGACCCGGCCGCGAGTCGACCCGACGATCACGTGCCGGATCTGCGCGTCGCACCCAATGTCGCGCATGCGCCGCCTTCGTTGCTTCCGGAATTCCTGACAAACGAGTCGATCACGCCATGCCCTTCGAGCACCTTGGTCCGACGTGTCGTCATCGAGCGCGTGGGCGGATTCGAAGAGCGCTTCTGCGGAAGCGTCGCGATGTACGAGGACCAGGCGTTCTACGCCAAGGTCGCGCTCGCTTTTCCTATTCTCCGAATGGACATTTGTATCGCGCGGTACCGGCAGCACCCGGCTTCCGTGTGTGCCACTGGAGCTTACGGATACACCGCTGCACGGCGCTTCTACCTCGAATGGCTCCGTGCGCGGGTGGCGGCGATGGCCACAGGCAATGATGAGGTGCGCCGCGTGCTCGAAGAGCAGTATCGCGTGCTGGTGCCAAGGACTCGCGACACCTTGCGCCGCGTCGCGTCGCGGCTCGTGCGTGCTGTCGGCCGACTCGTCGTGCCACGGCAGTTACGGCCGTGGTTGCGCCATGCCCGCGTGTTGAGCTTCCACGCATCGCGCGCCCTGCTGCTCCGACACGTTCAGATGGTTCGCCTGCGTCGTCTGGAGCCGATGTACAAGGGCCGCGCGGTCGGGACCTCCGTAGTACGCTCATACTGGGCAGATTACCTCGAGCGCCATCGTGCCGACGTCCACGGCCACGGCTTGGAGGTAGGCACGACGGCCACTATTCGACAATATGGTGGCGACCGGCTCACCCGCGGCGACGCGATCGACCTTACGAGGCACAGCCCTGAAGTCACGCTCGTGGCGGACCTCAGCCGCGCCGATGCACTTGCCGGCGAGCGGTATGATTGCTTCGTTGTGCAGTTCACGATGCACGTAATCGCCGACATCAATGCCGCGCTGTATCACGCCATACGCCTCCTGAAACCCGGCGGCGTGCTCCTCGTGAACTTCTCGTGCGTGGATGTGCAATTCCCGAACGGTCTTGACATGGGAACGGGCAGGCCTCTCTTTGTGCACTGGTGCTTCACGCCGCTCCAGGTGCACAACCTGCTGCGTCAACTGGGCATTACCGCGCAGCACTATGAGCTGGAGGTTTATGGCAACCTGTTCGCTCGTATCGCCTACGAACTCAACGTGCCGGCCGAGGCACTGACGCACCACGAACTGACGCACCGGGACCCGGCACATCCGGTGCTCGTGTGCGCAAGGGTCGTGCGCCCCGCCGAATGGGCGATCGAGCGGCCGACTTATCGAAACGCATGGGTGCCGGATGCCGTGCCGGAGCCCCACCGAGCCTAAGCCGAAGCGCGTTCAGCAAGGCGGGGCCTATGGGCTACAGCGCAGTCGGTTCCGCCGTGAGAGTGGCGTCGGCACGGACGATCAGTGATGTTGCGCCTATCGCAGAGAACGGCCAAAACCGGTCGTCAGCGACAGCTAAGGTCGTGTTGGGCGCGCGCACCAGCGCACCACGCTTCGGCGTTAACGTCGAAGTGCTATGCAGGTGATATACATGTCGGGGCCGATGAGGGCCACTGGTGCTCTCGAACGGTTGAGCCGCGACAGCGTCTGCACCGCCACGATGCTTCCTCGGTCCCCGCGACCATTGGCTACCTCAGCTCGTCTTTCTTTGGGTTCGTGAGAGCCTGATAGACCTTGTGGAGCATGTGCTCCACGGCGAGCTTCCGAAACTCGCCATCGGCCATGAGCTTTCCGAAAATCTCCTCGTTGCCTTCCATGCGGTCGATGACGAGGCCCTCGAAGGCTTTCTCGAAGACGTAGCGGAAGTCGTCCTTGGAGTTCGCGGCGGCGGCCTTTTTCAGTGTCTCGCTCTCGATGGCCTCTTCCTGAATCTGGTCGAAGAAGAGCTGGTCGGCCTGGGTGAAGTCCGTGCCGAAGCGCTCGTTGAGGATGTCGATGAGTTCGGAGAGCTTGATCTTCGGGTCTTCCTGCCCGGTGCCCACGTCGCTCGGTCCTTTGAGCGGCTTGCCGTCGCCCGTGTTGAGGTCGATCTGGCCTTCGCTGATCTTTTGCAGCCGGTAGTATTGCAGCTCAACCTCGTCTTCGAGGTGGTAGCCGGGGCCCGTGTCACGCTTTGGCAGCTTGGTGAGCAGGAAGCGCAGGTAAGTGTAGAGCTGCTCCAGGTCGGAGTCCTGATACGGGATCACCTGCGAGAGGAAGCCATACATGTTGCGGAAGTTCACGAGCAGCGTCTTCACCTCTTCGCGTTCCTCTTCGTCCCGTTCCTTGAATCGCTCCACGGCTTGATCGAGGATGCCGCTCATCTGCGGCCTGATCGTGGACGGTCTCTTTGCGGCGTGGCTTGAAATAGACCGCACAGAACGCCTTCACCTCCTCCTCGTGAATGAGTGCGTCTCTTCGATCTGGTGCTGGAGCCGGTAGAGGTGCTGCGCATCCGTCAGCGGCTCGGATGGGCGTGTCTTCGTAGTAGGGCTTGAAGGCCTTGAAGATTTCCTCGCGGCGTGTTGCGGAAATCGAGGATGAACGTGTCTTCCTTGCCCGCGCAGGTGCGGTTCAGCCGCGAGAGCGTCTGCACGGCCTGCAGGCCGGTGAGCTTTCTTGTCCACATACATCGTGTGCAACAGCGGTTGATCGAAACCGGTCTGATACTTCTCCGCCACGAGCAGCACCTGGTACTCGTGGCTGTCGAATCGCTCCGGCAGCTCGCTTTCCTTGATGCCGCCATTCATGCCGACTTCCGTGAAGCTCTTTCCCGGCGCGTCCGGGTCTTCGACGATGCCGGAGAAAGCCACCAGCGTCTTCACATCCGTGTAGCCCTTCTCGGCGATGTAGGTGTCGAACGCCTGCTTGTAGCGCACGGCATGGAGCCGGCCATCCGTCACCACCATCGCCTTGGCGCGTCCGCCGATCTTGTGTTTCACGTGCGTGCGGAAGTGCTCCACCATCACTTCGGTCTTTCGTCCGCAGGTTCACCGCGTGGAAAGTCAGCGTTCGAGCCAGTGCCCGCGCTGCCTTCTTGCGCTGCACGTGCGGATCATCATCGCCCACCTGCACGAGGCGGAAATACGCCTCGTAGGTAATGTAGTTCTTGAGCACGTCGAGGATGAACTTCTCCTCGATGGCCTGCCGCATCGTGTAGAGGTGAAACGGTGCCTGCCCTGTCGGGGCCGGGTTCATCAAAGACTTTCAGCGTTTTGTATTTCGGCGTCGCGGTGAAGGCGAAGAAACTGAGGTTCGGCTGCTTGCCGCGCTTCATCATCTCCCGCACCACGCCGGCCAGATGGTCGGCGTCTTCGTCATCCGGTCCAGGCCTTGATCGACCACATATTGCGCCGCTTCTTCCTGCAACCGGTCGGCGTTGAGCACGCCTTTCAGCTCCATCGCGCTTTCGCCGGATTGCGAGCTATGCGCCTCGTCCACGATCACGGCGAATTGCTTGTCCTTCGTCGAAATAGCGATGCCGGGAAGATTCTCCTCCCGCAGCTTCTCCAGCGTCTCGGCGATGAAGGGAAACTTTTGCAGCGTGGTGATGATGATCGGCGTCCCGTTCGCCAGCGCCTGCACGAGTTGCCGCGTGTCCTCGTCCATCTTCTGCACCACGCCTTGCTTGTGGTCGAACTGGTAGATGGTGTTCTGGAGCTGCTGATCCAGGATGCGGCGATCCGTCACCACGATCACCGAATCGAAAACCTTCTTGTCCGCCTCGTCGTGCAGGGAGGAGAGCCGGTGCGCCAGCCACGCGATGGAGTTGGATTTCCCCGACCCGGCGGAGTGCTGAACCAGGTAGTTTTGCCCCGGCCCGTGCGTCCTTGCGTGGGCCACCGTCCGCCGCACGCAGTCGAGCTGGTGATACCGGGGAAAGATCATCGTCTCCTTGGTGATCTTCTTGATGCCCTCGTCAGTGAGGATGCGCTTCTCCTCGACTTGCAGGTGCATGAAGCGCCCGAGGATGTCGAGCAAGCTGTCCCGCTGCCACACCTCGCGCCACAGGTAGGCCGTGCGATATCCGCCATCGGCGGCGGGCGGATTGCCGGCGTGCCCCTCGTTGCCGAGGTTGAAGGGCAGGAAGTGGGTCTTGTCCCCACTCAGCCGCGTGGTCATCAACACCTCGTCCTGATCCACGGCGAAATGAACTAGCGTGCGCTTGGTGAAGTCGAAGATCAGCTCCCGTTGGTCTCGGTCCTTCTTGTATTGCCTCTTTGCATCCTCGACCGTCTGGCCGGAGAGCGGGTTCTTGAGTTCCGCCGTCGCGATGGGCAGGCCGTTGAGGAAGAGCACGAGATCGAGCGACTTAGAATGCTCCGTGCCGTAGTAGAGCTGCCGCGTCACGCGAGAGCACGTTTTGGTCATAGAGCGCCAGCGTGTCCGGATTCATCCGGTTGTTGCGGCGCAAAGACCGCCACGCGGAGCAGCTTGCCGTAGCACTTGAAGCCCTGGCGCAGGACTTTGAGCATGCCCTTCGTCTCAAGCTCCTTCACCAGATGGTCCACCACCACCTTGGCCGTCTCATCCCCGTGGATGGCGGCGAGGCTTTTCCACATCTTCTCCTGCGTGGCTCTGGATGAAGCCCAGCACCAACGCCGGATCGAGCGCGCGCGCCTTGTCGTAGCGGTCCTTGGCCGCGCCCTCGCGGTAATCCACGAAGACATAGCCGCCCTGCGTGGTCAGGTGGTCAATGATCGCGTCTTCGAGGCGGGCTTCGGTGTGCTTTTTCATGGCGATCAGGTGATGGATTCGACGTTGATATTGTCCAAATCGTCGAGATACAGGCCGTCGATGTCCGTGATACAGGTAATGGCGGATGGAGTGGTCGCGCTGAAGGTATTTCCCCGCTGGATCCAGATAGGGTGCCGGGTTAGGATGGCAAGACAGGACAAATTTGGTGAGGTGAAGCGGCTTCGCATCGCCTGTGTAATACTTGATCGTGCTCTGCAAGGCACGGCACCACGCCTCGCCAGCGTTTAACTGATCAACGAGCGAATCCGGCAGGGTGGCGGACTTGAACTCGAAGCAATGCACGTTGATTCGCTCGCGAACGCGGTGGAAGACCACGAAATCGCACCGCTTCGACCACGGCTTGGCGTTGTCATTGAGGAAGTGGAAGAGCGGATCGGAGTTCCCGTTGCGGTTCTTGCGGTCGAGGTTGATCACCAGTGCCTCGCCGGTCACGCCCAGCCGGACTCGATATTCAACGGGCTTGGACGAGCCCGCGACAAAGACTTTTTCTTTCATCACGATGCACCCTCCATCGGTGTCCGTCACCCCGTAGTGAGCGGTGTTGAGGTAGCTCCGGAGTGCATTGAAGTAGCCTTGGGCATTGAGTGGCATGGCTACGCAGCGGGTTCAGGAACCTTCACATTGCGCACGTCGATCTTGCCTGTCGTCGCGGCGGTGATGAGGGCGGTGCGGTATTCGGCTAAGCGGGCGATGGCAGTCTTAGTCTTCGCGGCAAGCTCGATCGAGCTTCGCTGTCTCTGAATCGATGATGTCAACAATCGCATTCTGCTCAGCTTTGCGGTGGAATCGACGGCCTTGATCTGGCCATACTCGGTCTTGGGTTAGATTGCACTGGCCGATTGCGATCAATGCGTTTGACCGTGCTACGCCGAAGAATACCTTCAGTGTTCAGAAGGTATGCGAAATACTGAGGGAGTCACGTCGGCTCAGTGCGAATGCGAACGAGATAGGACGCGAAGCTCACGGCAAAATCTGAGTTCGCCGTAAAGCAGTCCGACTCTTTCCAATCAGGTCGAGGCTGGTCGTCCTGTTGTATAACAGGTCGCCGCGGCGCAGAACGAGATGCGGCGGAACATCGTCTATGAACTTCGAGATCGTCAAAATCGACTCTTCCATTGTCGATATTGCCCATGCGGAGAACCGCAATCGCTCCTTCTCGTTCGAGCGACTCGGCCATCCCATAGTCCGTGCGACTCGAACTTTCTCTGATTCGGCATCACCTCCCAATGCTGCGGGACTTGGCCGAGCCAGGGGATACCGGAGTCGCGGAGGGGGGCGGCGGGGTTGAGGCCTCGGCTGACGGCTTGGGTGATGACCGCGATGCGCTTCTCCTTGAGCTTCTCCAGCAGCTCCTGCTTTCGCGCGATCAGCGCGTCAATCTGCCCCGTCTTCCAGTCCAGAAACGCGGCGATTTGCTGCTGCTCGCAGCGACCTGGGGAAGGGCGATGCACAGATTCTTCGTCCCCTGATACGTAAGGCCAAACCGAGTGACCCCATTGGCCGCCAAGTAAAACTGGTAAGCGCTCAGCCGTGATGCCACCGCGTAGAACAAGTAGCCGCCGGCCACTTCCTTTTGGTTCGGTCGCAGAATGGTGAGATGGTATCCACATACGAGATCAGGTGCGGTCTCCGCAATCAGGGCAGGCACGCCGATGTCGTCAGGTGTCTCTGAGTCCTTCGTGACGACCACATCGCCCACGCGCAGGCCGAAGCGGTCAATCTGTGCTTCGGTGGCCGTGGCTTCCATGAAGTCCAGGTCCCATCGTGACCTTGTCGTTCTTGTAAACATCAACGTAGTTGCAAAGCCTGACCGCCTTCTCGCCTTCCTCCGACTTCTTGTCCACGTTGCTGGTGCGTAGTTCGACAACGTCGTGAATGCGCTCTTCCCGCCACCCGGTGGGTAGCGCGGGAAAGAAGGTAACCCCGATCGTTCTGGAAACGGTGGCGGCTCATGCCGTACCTCCTTCAGCATCGCCATGATTTCCTTTTCTAGCTCGGTGATGTCCTGCTCGATCTGGTCCAGCGGGCGCGGGCGCTTCGTATTCGTAGAAGTGGCGGTTGAAGGGGATCTCGTAGCCGACCTTGATCTTGCTGTGGTCGATCCACGCATCCGGACGGTAGGGCAGCACCTCGGCGGCGAGGTAGGCTTCGCAGTGGTCGCGCACGAGGTCGAGCAGCGGGTCTACGTCCACCTTGCCCTTGTTCTTCTTGCCCTCGTAGTCGAGTGGCAGCGGCAACGCGATGCCGGATGGGAATGGGACGTTCTCGGTGTCGCGCAAGTCGGGGTCCGGCTCGGGATTACCCTTCTTGTCGCGGCAGATTTCCGCTGAGGGATCGCGCTCGCCCAGGCTGCCGGGAGCAAGGAGCGCGCCTTGCAACTTGGTGTCTAGCGTGATGTCCGCACTCCGCAAAGGCGGCGGCGAGTTGTCCCGCGAAGACGGCGCGGTCTTTGATAAGCTGGCCGGCGGCGAACGCGCGCTTCATTCCATCCAGCACTTCGAGGATCGCCGCCTGCGCCTCCTCACCCTCCAGTTCCTCCTCGATGATCTTCTTCTTGTCCTTCCGCTTCCGAGAGAGGGCGAGTTCCACGAAAGCGGTGGTTTTCTTGAAGCGGTCGATGCGCTCGTCGGTGACGGCGAAGTTCAGCCGTAGCGGGCGCTCGACGGTGATCTTGAGATAGCCGAAGTCCTGATTGTCGAAGATCTTGCTGACGAAGAGGCTCTTCGTCTGGTCGCGCTTTGGGTCCACATTCGTCTCGAATCTCAGCCACGGTCAGGCGGACATCGTGCGCGAAGTCGCCATAGAGCTTGGTGAGCACCTCGATGTGGTTCGGCGTGCCCTCGATGCCGTCGCCGATCTGCTTGCGCTTGTCGCCGAGGCTCTTCTTCATCTTCCATGCGAAGTCGGTGCCGTTGATGAGCTGCACCTTGCCCTGGCGGTCCTTGCGCTTCCGGTTGGTGACGATCCAGATGTAGGTGGAGATGCCGGTGTTGTAGAAAAGCTGGTCGGGCAGGCCGATGACGGCCTCCAGCATGTCGTTCTCGATGATCCAGCGGCGAATGTTGCTCTCGCCGCTGCCCGCGTCGCCGGTGAAGAGCGGCGACCCATTGAAGACGATGCCGATGCGCGAGCCCTCCCCGCCATCCTTCGGCGCGGGCTCCATCTTCGAGATCATGTGAAGCAGGAAGAGCAGCGCGCCGTCGTTGATGCGCGGCAGGCCGGGGCCGAAGCGTCCGTTGAAGCCAAACTGCGTGTGCTCGTTGGTGACGTGGTCTTTCTCCGGCTTCCATTCGACGCCAAAGGGCGGATTCGCGAGCATGTAGTGGAAGCGTTCGTTTGGGTGTCCGTCGCCATCGACAAAGCCTTCCTTGGCCTTGCCGGTGCCGAGCGTATTGCCATAGACGATGTTCTTCACGTCCTCGTCCTTGATCATGAGATCGGAGCCGCAGATGGCGTAGGACTCGGGGTTGTATTCCTGGCCGAAGAGTTCGAGGTTGGCGCTCGGATTGAGCCCGCTGTCGGGATCGACAATGAGTTTCTCCGACTCCGAGAGCATGCCCCCGGTGCCCGCCGTGGGATCGTAGATTTTGATAACCTTGCCTTCCTTGTAGACGAGGTCGTCGTAGGTGAAGAGTAGGCTCACCATGAGCTTGATGACCTCGCGCGGAGTGAAGTGGTCTCCGGCCTCCTCGTTGGCCTGTTCATTGAAGCGCCGGACGAGGTCCTCGAACACGTAACCCATCGCAATGTTGGGGATGGTGTTTCGGGTGCAGGTCCACCGCAGCGATTTTCTTGACCACCTCGAAGAGCCGGTTCGCTTCCTCCAGTCTTCTCAATTTCGTCGGCGAAGTTGAACTTCTCGATGATCTTCCGGGCGCGGGAGGAGAACCCCGCCATAAATTTCAGGAGGTTCGGGGCGAGCTTGTCGGGGTCGCCGAGCAGCTTCTGGAAGGTGAAGTCGCTGGTGTTGTGGAAGGTCAGCTTGAACTTCTGATTGATGATCTTCTCGATGGTCTCATCGTCGTGCTTAGGGACGTTTTTGTCGTCCTTGATCTTGGTCTCCGCCTTCAGCGACTTGTGCATCGCGATGACTTCGTCTTTCGTCTTCTCCAGCACGCAATCGAGGCGACGTAGCACGGTGAGCGGAATCATCACCCGGCGATATTGCGGCGGCCGGTAAGGGCCGCGCAGGAGATTGGCGATGTTCCAGATGACATCGCCGTGTTCTTTGAATGCGTCGAAATGTTTCATGGAGTCATCATTCCGGGATCAGTCGTTCACGCGGCGATCAGCATCAGCACCGGTCAGATCGCCCGCGCCGCAGGCGCAGTTGTAGAGCAGTCAGGTGCCTGCATGGATCTCGTCCTCCAAACGGCGAAAAGGCGAGGTTCTCCCTCAGTTGCATGGCCCCGCGAGTTATCTAGTGTGTTCGCCTGCTGCCTCGTTATTCTGATTGTTGAGCTTCTGGACCAACTCCTCGAAGAGCAAGGCCCAGCGAGTGGGTCGTCGAGCCGGCCTGAGAAAGGTTGATCTCCGCTTGAGACCGCGTCCATGCGCTGGGATGACGCACATTAGCGCAAAGACATCGGGTCCTTGCCGCGCTTGAAAGGGTCACGAAGAACGCATCGGCTGTCCCAGGTAGGCAGGCGATCTTGTTGTGTGTGTTGCCTTCTCCACTTGCCAGTTCTCCCTGGCATATTGTTGGAGCTAGAGGCATGCCACCCTCGGCACGGCGCTTTGATACAAGCTCTCGACGCCCATCTTTGGCGCAGACGCATCTCTCTGGTCGGGCAAGTTACGAGTAGGCGTCCTCAACACCGTAATATAAAGCGTCGTAGACAGGTCGTGCAAACCGCGGTCTGGCGCGTGCTGCGAACAAAGAAAAGCAGAGCCGGGGGCGAACCAGGCTCTGCTAGGTACCTATCCCGTTGCGGGACCGGCTACCATTCGAAGGAGGATGAATGGGAGCCGCGAGTGTGCCTACGATCCCGCAGCACGTGACGGACAAATGACCGGCTTATCGAGGCGCGTTGAGCATCGCTGATCTACGTCAAGCGACAGACGGCATGAGGATTCTCGCGATCGATCCCGGCAACGAACTGGGCGCCTTCTGTTTGGTCGAGAACGCCGGCCACCGCAGCGGCAAGGTGCGGATCGAGGAGATCGGGGACCTGCGGGCTCGCATGTTCGAGCGCATCAGGGCGACGCTGATCGATCGCTTCGGGCCGGGAGAAGACAAAGCGGTAGGCCGCAAGGCGACGCCGGGGCCGTTCTTCGGCTTGAAGGGCGACGAGTGGAGTGCTCTCGCGATCGCGTTGACGGCGCACGAGCCCGCAAACGGGTGACTTGCATCGAACGAGCTTTGGATCGGCACCACGCGAAGCTCACCTGGTTGGTGCGGCGCCTGGACAGCCGATACGCAACTCTTTGCGGTTGAAGCCGGCGCTTTCTGAGAGTGTTGTATAGCCGGACGGGCAGATCTCATTGGCCCTGTCGTAGCAAATATTCCAACCGAGGCTGGCGCCGCACGCGATCAGATACTCGACGGAACCATCAGGCCGTCGAATCTCCTGCGTCGTAGTGCAACCAGCGATGCCGACGCACGCTGCGATAGCTGCGATGTGATGTGGCCGCATAAACGGTTTACTCCGACACCGCGGCGCTTTCCGCGGTCCAGAAGTAATGCGTTGACCGGCCGCGCTTTGATCTCGCGAACGCCGTCGCCACGTCAGCCGATGATCTGGGGCCTGCCGGCGCCGCGGCCGTGCCGCCAGCGCGTGCCGCATGTCGGGCAGATCGCTTCGCAGTGGACATTCCACAGCCGCGGCGTGCCGTCTTGCGGATGAACGACGTGAACGGGAAAAAGGATCGGGCTATCGCGAGTCTCGACGCACGTCGAGCAGGGGCGGGGCTTTCTCATGGCGTCAGTCGATAGTCCAGCGTGATCCGGACGCCGATCGTGGGTTCATTCGTGGGTAGGTTTTCCAGTTCGAACGTAAATAGCTGATTATTATACCGACTCTGGCGGAGAGGGCGGGATTCGAACCCGCGGTACGGCTTTCACCGTACACACGCTTTCCAGGCGTGCGACTTAAACCACTCATCCACCTCTCCGGGGCGGAAATTTTACCATGGGGCTGCGGGCGATCAGCCCGATCCGCTGGCGCAATCGAGGCCCCGTGAGAGACAGACGTGCCGCTTTGCGATGGCCAGTCCGATCCAGAGCCATAGCATCAGCAGAAAGGCCGCGAAAGGGATGTGATTGTCGCGAACGAAGCGCGGCGTGATCAGGCGCGTGAATCGAAACACCGGCCGTGTGAGCAGCGCAAAAAGCTGATAGACGAAGTTCTGATCGCGCCTGCGGCCTGCGAGCATGTACAGCAAGGCTTGGCCCAGCATGAACACGGCCGCGATTTCGACGAGACCACGAGCGATCGTAAGAGCGAGGATTTCCGCGGGCATCAGCGGGACCCTCTCTCTCGCGGGGGAAGGCTGATTCCCGTCTCTCGCATGAGTTGCATAGTCATCTTCGGCTCGAAGCCGTGCAGGTACACGATCGTTTCCTTGACCTTGTCGGTGCGGTGTAGCGCGTGATAGGTCATTCCGAGCTCGTACCACGCGATGCCGTTCATGGGTTGCAGTTTGGCGGCTCGCTCGAGCGCGCACGCGGCCTCTTCGTTGCGATTCATGGAGCGGTAGGCCAGGCCCATTCCGTACCATGCGCGATCGAGATTTGGGGTGATCTCGACAGCTTTCCGGAAGGCGGCGATCGCGAGATCGTACTGCCTCTGCTCGTGGTAAACGAAGCCCAGGTTGAAATGAGTCGCGGCCTTGTGCGGCGCAAGGGCGAGCGCGCGTTCGAACGCATCGATGGCGAGCTGCGAGCGGCCCATAGTCGCGTAAAGATACGCCAGAGACTCGGCTGCCTCTGAAAAATCGGGCTCGAGCCGAAGAGCGATCCTCAGCTCGTCCAGGGCGCGCGCCTCTCGCTTTATCACGAGGAAAAAGCGTGCGAGGTGATAATGCCAGCGAGCGGAGAGATTCATGCGGTGCGAGCAATACCTAATCGGGTAGGGAGCGCGGTTACCCGCGCCGCCCTCCCACACCACCGTACGTGCGGTTCCGCATACGGCGGTTCATGAGGCACGCTGGAGGCGCCGCACGGTATCGAGCAGCGACACCAGCCCCAAGGTATCAAACCACGACTTCGGGAAGGCCGCGTTCATGTGCGAGGCACCCGCATTCCACCACGGTCCTCGTCCGTTCGTTGCCGAACGCCATGCCCGGTCTGCCGTCAGTCCACGCCGCATCAGGTTACGGGCGCGTGCCGCCGCCCGCTTCCATTGCCGCCACAAGACGCAACGCAGTTTCCGCCTGATCCAGCCATCGAGCGTCTGCAATGCCTGCTTGCCGCTGGCGAGCTTAAAGTACGCTGCCCAGCCGCGCAGCAGCGGGTTCAACTGCTCGATGGTGTAGCCCAGGCTTCTACCACGTGCGCCGCGCAGCCGTGCGCGTACTTTATCCGTCATACGCTTTAAGCTCGGCTTCGCAATGCGCAGTTGCGGCGCCCTGTGCCAGGTGAGGCTGTAGCCCAGGAATTTGCGTCGCCACGGCACGTCCACCGCGCTCTTGGCCGCATTCACCTTGAGTTTGAGCCGTTCCGAGATGAAGCGGGTAAGGCTTGCCAGCGCCCGCTTGCCTGCCTGTTGGCTGCGCACATACACGTTGCAGTCATCGGCATAGCGGCAGAAGGTATGGCCGCGCCGTTCCAGTTCCCGGTCCAACTCGGTGAGCACAATGTTCGACAAGAGCGGTGAGAGTGGCCCGCCTTGGGGCGTGCCTTCCGTTCGCGGACTCACCAGCCCGTCTTGCATCATGCCCGCCTCAAGATAGCGGCGGATCAGTTTGAGCACGCGTGCATCGTCGATCTTGTCTGCCAATTTGCTCATCAGTCGGTCGTGATTGACCCGGTCGAAGAACTTCTCCAGGTCGATGTCCACCACCCAGCGCTTGCCATCTGCCACGTGGTTCTGTGCAGCTTTCAGCGCCTGATGTGCGTTCCTACCCGGCCGAAAGCCGTAGCTCGCCTCCGAGAAGGTCGGCTCGAAGATCGGGGAGAGCACTTGATGCAGCGCCTGCTGGATCAGGCGGTCGATCACCGTCGGTATGCCGAGCGTCCTCAGCCCACCATCGGGCTTCGGGATGTCCACTCGACGCACCGCCGAAGGCACATACGCCCCCGCCAGCAGCTTGGCCCGAATTGAAGGCCAGTGTTGCTTCAGATGGTCTTTGAGTTCGGCCACCGTGATGTCGTCGACACCCGCGGCACCCTTGTTCTCCACCACCCGCTGATACGCAAGCTGAAGGTTACGGCGTTCTACTACCGCTTCCATCAGCCCGCTCGCCTCCGCTTTCGTCTGCATGCGGTCCGCCGCGCTCGCCTCGGCACTCACGCAAACCTCACCGGCTTCCGTCCGGTTCCGCCCACGTAAGCCTCATCTACTCGATGTGCTTCTGCCGTCATCGACTCACACGTGTCACCGCCGCCTACTCGCGGCACTTCATGTTCGGCCCTTCGGTGTTGCCACCTACTATGGCCTCTGCTGACTTCTGGTGCCCCATTGCCACGCCTCTCGACGTCGCTAGGAGTCTGCGCGGCAGAAGACTTTGAGGTGTGCTGTCATCGATTAAACCGCATGGTACGTTGATTTGGGATGACGACAAGCTATCTTCCGTATGCGCCGGGGCAGCAGATGCTGCTGCCGGCGGCGCTGCAAGAGTGGTTGCCGGAGGGGCATCTGGCCTACTTCATCAGCGACACGATCGACAGCCTGGAGCTGAGCGCGTTTCACGCGCGCTACGCCCAGGGCGGAGCGCGCAACCAGCCGTATCATCCGGCGATGATGGTCAAGGTGTTGGTGTATGGCTACGCGACAGGAGTGTTCTCCTCGCGCAAGCTGGCGCGCAAGCTGCACGAGGATGTGGCGTTTCGAGTGCTGGCGGCAGGCAACTACCCGGCGCATCGGACGATCTGCGACTTTCGGGCACTGCACCTGGAAGAGCTGTCCGGATTGTTTGTGCAGGTCGTGAAGCTCGCGCGCGAATGCGGGCTGGTGAAGCTGGGCACCATCGCGGTGGACGGCACCAAGATCAAGGCCAACGCCTCGCGGCACAAGGCGATGAGCTACGAGCGCATGCAAAAGGCCGAAGCGGAGCTCACGGCGCAGATCGACGCTCTGTTGGCACGTGTGCGTGCGGTGGATGAAACCGAAAAGAACGAACCGGAGCTCGATGTGCCGGCCGAGATCGCGCGCCGCGAGAACCGGCTCGCGGTAATCCGTGCCGCCAAAGAGCGTCTGGAGCAGCGTAGCCGCGAGGCCGATGCTGCGCGTGGGCGAACGCCCGATGATGAGCGTCGGGGTCGCGGGCCTGATGGCACGCTCACGAAGGGGCCGCGCTACAAACGCGAGTTCGGCACCCCTAAGCCCGACGCGCAGGAGAGTTTCACCGATAGCGACAGCCGGGTGATGAAGCGTGCGGGCGGCGGCTTCGACTATATATAACGCCTTTGCCGCCGTGGATGATCAGGCACACATCATCGTTGCGGCCGAGCTGACCAACAACGCTGCTGATAGCGGCTGCTTGGCGCCTCTGCTGGAGGCGGTCAAGGACAGCACCGGCGATCTTCCCACACAACTGCTCGCCGATGCCGGGTTCCGCTCGGAAGCGGAGTTCGAACACCTTGCAGAGACTGCCGTGGAGTTGATCGTGGCCTTGGGGCAGGAAGGTAAACGCCAGCTCGCGCTCGATAGCGCGAAATACCCGCACACCGCCCAGATAGCCGCCAAGCTGCAAACGGATGAGGCGCGAGCAGCTTACCGCCGCCGCAAGTGGCTCTCCGAGCCGCCCAACGGCTGGGTGAAGAACGTGCTGGGCTTCCGTCAGTTCAGCCTGCGCGGATTGGCCAAGGTCAAAGCCGAGTGGCGGCTCGTGTGCACTGCGCTGAACCTGCGCAGAATGGCCCGCATGATGCCGGGTTGATCGCAACATCCGAGAGAAAACGCCTGTTGATCACGCCCGTCATGCTGCGAGCACCGTTCGAGATCCCCTGCGCCAAGGCACCACACGCACGTTCGCCCAAAAATGCTCGCTCGCGCAGCCGTATCAACCATTCAACTCGTCGCGCGGCTGTCTGCCGCGCAGACTCCTAGCTCAAGGCAGAGCACCAGATCTCCCCGGGTATGACGCACTCACCTTCACGCTTATGCCTGTCGGATCTACGCCGCATCGTTCCGTGCATGTATCGGGCTTCGCACTTCTTTGCCTGCTCACCCCGATGCAGCGCCTCTATCCGCTTCCTGTTCGTCAGGCCAGCGCTTTGCCTTCGGCTTCCTCCGGATTCGCAGTCGCCCGCGACACCCTTGCCTTCAGCTAACACTTCCCCATGCCGGGTGTGTAGAGGACTCTCACCTCCAAGTGAGTGCGCCCTGCCGGGCGCACAAATGAAAAGCCCCGCCGAAGCGGGGCCATGTCATTCTCACCGCAACAATGCTGGCGTTATGCAGCCAGCACGAACCGCTTTACGGTGCCGGGCCGGGCTCGGCTTGCGAGTATTGCGGCCTGACGTGCGTGCGCAGGGGTTAGGGCCTGCTTCAGCCGCGTTGGACGCCTTCTCCGTTATCGTCACCCAGCTTGCCCCACCGGTTGCTGGCGGCAGACAACGCAGCGATCTGCGGCCTGTGGCGGCTCCCGAACAGGTTGTCGAATGCCTCCGCGATGACCCCGTGCATGGTGCGGTCCTCTTCGAGCGCGATCGCCTTCAGCGCCTTGCGTACCTCGGGCGCGAAGAACGCGCCAATCAGGACCCGTCCGCCCCGCGACGGCGGCGGTACCGGAATTCGCGACACGTTGCGTACGTTTCCGGGAGCCGCGGCGGCGGGCGTGGTGACCCGCATACCTTCGGTGAGCGAATTGGGCTTAGCCATGGGGGCCGCTCTTTAACAGTTGAGTGATATAGCCGGGAATCATGGTCATGCTCCTTTGGCTTTGGATAGATTCCTTGATGGCCCAACTATAGGCAAACCCAGGAGAGCACGTCGGTCCGCCCCCGCCAATCTCTTGACTCGCAGACGCCAGCAGCATTGCTGCGGCGGAAAAATCAAGCGAGCAGAGTTGTAGACGCACGGCGCGCTGAACGTCACGCGGTCAGTTGTCCCAAAAGGGCTAATGCTTGGCGGTCAAAGCTAAGAGCTCTGCTTTTTGAATCCTTATATTAGGGGCTAACGATGACATGACGGAGAATGCTGATGGCAAACACGAACCTCCTTGCACTCGTTGCGGTGCTCCTCCTTGTGGTCACGATAAACGGCTTTGACCCTCTACAGATGGGACCCCAGACGGTGGCAGAAGAGAACAATGCACGCGTCCATCGCATGGTGAATCAAATACGGGGATCCGGATTTCAACTCTGACATCAGCAGGGCCTTCATCTTTCATCCTATTCTTAGCCTGGAGATTCATATGAATCATCACGTCATTACCGCCGTTTTCCTTCTCGCCGGCCTAATCTCAACTGCGCCTGTGTCGGCGGATCCGCCAGCCTGGGCAGGCGGCGGAAAAGGTAAACACCATAAACCCAAGGAACACCACGCGACGCCTGACGATCGCCACGAAGAACGAAGGGAACATCGCCGATACTTCTCTGAGCGCGACTACGTGGTAGTGCGGGAGTATTACCACGAAGAATTCCGGCGGGGTAAATGCCCCCCGGGGCTTGCAAAAAAGAACAACGGCTGCCTGCCCCCCGGCCAGGCGAAAAAGTGGCATGTTGGACAACCCATTCCGAAGAGCGTCGTTTACTACGAAATTCCTCCAGCGATCATCGTTCAGCTTCCGCCGCCGAGGTCAGGCCATCAATACGTGCGGGTGGCGAGCGATATCCTGTTGATCGCGGTCGGCTCCGGCATGGTGATCGACGCGATTCAAGACCTCGGGCGCATGTAGGCGCAGGATTCCGGGCCGCTAGGGTCTCCCCCGCAAGCACGCCGATCGGGGCGTGGCGGCGGCGATCGCAACGGCCCGGATTTTCTCCGGCCAGCCTTAAGCATTCATGCTTTAGCTTTCGTGCGTCGCTTCGCGCCGGCCGCTTCCGCGGACCGAAGTGTTGTAACGCCGGATCAGCGACTCGGCCTCATCGCGCAGCGACTTCTCTTCGGGTCGTCCTGGTGCTGCGAAAAATAGGTGAACGCCTTCGCGATGAACGTCACGTAATGCGAGGGCGGGCGTCGGGTGCCGGCGCGATCGCGGCGGGGACTACTGCGGGATCAGTCATGGGCTAGTGTTCTCCACTGCGAGTAGGGACTCTTTCTGCTCCGCCATCAGAGGCGGGGACCCCACCTGCCGGCATGGTCGCGCTTGTAGCTCGTCGCGGGCTCTTCGATCTCCGTCTCGTCGCTCATCGGCAGCGGCTCGTCCATAGAGTTTTCTTATGATGCCATAAAAACGGATGATGGCAACCGAATAGCCGGAATCCAGTGGGCGGCAATTTGGCCCGGCATTGCCGCATCAGGCCGTATTACGCTCGGCCCTGCTCCAGCTCGAAGCTCCGGTCAGGCTGTGTTCCGTTGTTACCTCGCGCGGGCGGTCACGATGACAGTTCAGTGCGGAGCCGTTCCATGTCGCGTGGCAGCTCGTTCTGCAGCCAAGCCTCAACCTCGGGGCTCGGGGTGAACGCGCGCCAATCCCTGTAGAAGGGCGGCCACACGTAGATCGTGTCCGGCACATCCCCGGCGACCGTCCTGATCACGCGCGCGTCCGGGTCCAGTGACTGAGCGTAGGCGATGGCCCCCGACATATCGGTGCATTCGTGTGGCGGGAGCCACAACACGATCTCGTGTCGTTCGAAGTCCACCTGAACGCGGCGCAGCCCGCATTGCAGCGGAGGGAAGTATTCAGGCACTCGCGGTTGGCCTTCGGTTTGTTCCACTGTTCCACTCCTTAGTAACTGTTCCGGGTTCCTGTTCCACTGGAACAGAGCTGGGTCGGGTGGTTCCTGTAGTACACCCTACCTGACCAACCCTGACATACCCTTACTGTCAGGGGGGGTGGGGTGGGGTCAGGGTTCGTCAGGTAGGTGTCTCTCTACTGGGTCCCGTTCACGTAATACTTGCCCGCGTAGACGCGCATCGCGCCTTTGGAGACGAGCGCTTGCAGGGCTTCTTGCGCCGTTTGCTTACTGACCTGCCGGAACGCCGCGATCTTGGTCGGCGTGGTGAAGCCACCGTCGTCCTGGGCGAACTTGATGATCTCCTTCTGCGTCTCGGTCAGCTCCGCGCCCTCGGCCAGCCCGATCTGCACCCAGCCCTCGCCCTGCCGGAATTCCCACAGGAATTCGTGATCCCAGACTTTCCCAGTCGCGCCCGTCGATGTGCGCGATGGCTTGGTTCTTTTCGGAACCGCCACTGCGCAGGATGATGTAGGCGTCGGCTGCGCCCGCGATGGCGAAGCTGCCGTTCAGCGCCTCGATCGGGTCGTCTACCGCCCCCTTTGCGAACGTGGTGAACGACCAGCACGGTCAGGCCGGGATAAGACTGCGTGATCCCGTGCAGCATGCTCATGACCCGATAGTCGCCGTCGTAGACGCCCTCGTTGTTTTCGCGCGAGCCACGGAACCGCTGCAGCACGTCGATGATGATGAGCTTCGTGTCCGGGTATTGCTCCATCCAGCGGTATAGCTTCTCGATGCCGATCGCGCCGGTCGGCCACTCGTACGCGATGTGCAGGAAGTGAGGAAAGTTCGGCGAGTCGACCGCACGCCGAAGAATTCGAAGCGCTTCGCCATGCGCTGGTCGTTGTCTTCGAACGCCAGATCCAACGCGGCCCTGCTTCACCGGCACGCCCATGAACTGCCCGCCGCAGGCTAGCGCGATGCCGAGCTGTAGTGCGAACCACGACTTCTTCACCTTCGGCCTCCGCCGATGATGACGAGCCCCGACGGCACGCGGCCATCGACGCAATAGGCCACAGCTTGGTCCGCCCGCATGATGACCTGCAGGGCGGTGCGCACCTCTTCGAATTCTTGCGTGGCGGCGTCGTTCATGCACCCCCCAGCCGCTTGATGTCACGCAGCGCGGCCATCGCCTGCTGATGCGCCTCATGCCATCTGCCCCAGGCATCGCACTGCCGGCAGAGCGGCGCCGGCGACGGGATCTTGCAGATGCTGCATTTGAACAGCGGCAGCGGAGTGCTATGCTTCATCGTTCGTTCTCCCTCGACCAAGGGAACACCTCGCGCCGACCGATGCCACCGGGCTTCGGTCGGCGTTTCTTTACGAGTTGCTCACGACGCTTCCTGCGCCACCTTGCGCTCCTGGTCTATGAGCTTCAGGTATCGCTTGGCGAGTTCCTCGCAACTCAACTCCCCCAGCTTCCCGAAGTAATCCGGGTCGCGCGCCCGCAACAGCATGTGCAGCTCGCGCATGACTCCCAATTCATCTGGCGGCGCGAGCTTCAGGCGCAGCGCCGCCAGGTAGTCCAACGCCTCGAGTTCCGTCCACGACTCGGGCAGCGGGGCTTCGACCAGGTCACAGACTTTCTTCAGCCGTGCGAGCGCGCTGCCGACACACGGCTCCAGCAGAAGCCGCCGCGCGCTTCCGGGTTCTGCATGCGAATCACGTCACCCATCGACCTCTCCTTTCATCGTTGGGGGCAAACCCGGCGCTGAACGCGCGGGGGTGCTGCTGCTCTGAGGTTGTCTTGCGCGGGCGCATGGCGGGGCGGCTTCACGCTTGTGCCTTGGCGGCGTCCGTGGGGGTCGTGCGGTCGCGGCGCAGGACTGTGCGCACCGGATCGATCGCATCGCGGCGCGATTCGCACCAGAGCTGAACGTAGATGCCAACCATGCGACGCGACCCTGGCTCAACACCTTGCCGAGGGGGAAGCTCCCATTGCGGATCATCTTGTAGAGCAGGGTTTTGGAGATGCCGATGGCATGAGCGACAGCGCGGGCATCCAGCATCAGCGGCGCAAGATCCCGGGATTTCCGATTCGGACGTGCTGCTTTCCCGCTGTTCTCAAGCGCCGCGATAGTGCCGGGTGAAAGCAGGCCCGCGTTGTGTTCGTGTTGCTTCGCTTTGCGATCGGTGGCGGGCATTGGGGCGCTCCTTTGCGGATAGGTGTGCCCAAATCCTACGACGTGCTGACCGCCCGCCGCAAGTGAATTACCGCCAATAATCAACGACTTATGGGCCACTACCCGGCTAATAGCCCAACAAAAATGAACCACTACCCGGCTACTGGCCCAGTCTCGGCCTCACGACTTCTTCTTTTTCGGTAGCCGATAGCGTTTGACCGTGCGCTCGCCCATCTCGGCGCTGTCCTCGTTCTCCTGCCTGCATTCGCTCACCAGCCGCTTGATTGACGGCTCGCGAGCCAGTTCTTTCCGCAGACGAGCCTGCACTCGGCGCACCAACTCGCGAGTGCGGGCCCCTTCGTCTGTCTTTTGCTTGCCTCGCGCCTTGGCGCGCTCGCGTTGCTTCCGGTGTTCATGCGCGAGATCAAACACACGTCGCATAAACTCTGCATCCTCGGCGGAGAGTTGGAATGCGGCGAACGCGTCGGTCCACATCGGATCGGGGATAGGCGGCGGCGCAAGTTCTCCGTGCTGGCCGATCAACTTCTGGCGTTGGGCCTCGGAGGCGAATCCGCCCTCCCTGATGACCTCGCCCTTCGGGCCCATGGTGATCGGCTGAAGGTTAGGCATGAACTCGTCGAGCAGCACCTTTGCTGCGCCCATCTGCGCCGCCACGTTCTGCGCAGGTGCGTCCACACCGCCTGCGGCGATGTCGTGGGCAAATGCGATTAGCCCCTCGACGAGAGCGCACGCGCCCTCACTGTCCGTGACCTTCATCGCATCGGGGAAGATGAGATAAACGAGAAACCATTTGCGATCTTCCACGCCCGGCAAGTGCGCGTTGAGCAGCTTGATCAACTGCTCGTCGTCGAACCGAAAGTCGTTGAGCAGCGCGTTGAGCTGCTCGTCGCTGAGGCGAGGCTTGCGAGGCATGATCGGTCACCAGTGCGGACAGAAACGAATATGTTTGCACTGGCACCGGACGTGCCGCAACCATCCCGGCGACACGCGCGACAAATGAAAAGGGCCGCGTTGCGCGGCCCCGGTCTGCTGTGCTACGTGCTGCTACTTACCGGCGGCTGCAGCTTCCGCGCGCTTGCCCCTGCGGATCGGGATCGCCTCGCTCGGCTGCGCGACGAGCTGGTCGATATGATCGTTCAACTTCGCGAGCGCCTCGCCCACCTCGCGCTCATACTGGTGGAGATTGTAGGTCGCCGCGATGCCGCCCTGCGTGTGCCCGAGCGCAGCTTCGGCCACCTCGCTGCGCACGCCCAGGCGCGCCATCAGGGTGCGCGCGGTTCTGCGCAGGTCATGCGCTGTCCAGTCCTTCACCGGGCAGGCGTCGCGCACCTCCCAGACGGCATTCACAAGCCTCTGCTGCTTCCAGTGCCTGCGCGCGTCCGTAGGTGCCGAGAACACGAACGTCGCGCCGAGCGTCGCATCCTTGCGCCGCCGCTCGAAGATCTTTGCGACCGCCTGCGGGTAGTGCACGGTGCGCGGCTGGTCGGTCTTCGTGTCCTTCAGCGCGAATGATTGAGCATCGAGATCAACGTCGCTCCAGCGCAGCGCGACAATCTCGCCGCTCCTGCAGGCGGTGCGCAACGTCAGTTCCAGCGCATCACGCGCGAGGTCGCTCAGGCCGGAATCCGGCAGCCACGAAAGCAACGCGCGAATCTCGGGATCGCTGAGATATCTGCGTGCGCCGACTCGCCTTGAGCTGGCCGCGCATTGCCTCGCGCCATGGGTTCGCCGCCTTGATCATGCCCCCTTCAATCGCGTGGCTCCACGCGGCGGCTGCTTCGACCCGAAGCTCGCGCGCAATCGCGGGCGTGTTCACGGCGACCTTACGCAGCAGGCGCGTGGCGGCAGGCGCGTCGATCTCCTCGGCGGCCTTGCCGCCGATCGCCGGGAGCAGGTGACCTTCGAACATGTAGCGCACGCGCGCGAGCCGACTCCGGCGTGCGCTTCCTCTCGACGTGTTCCGTCATGTATGCCTTGACGATGTCGCACACCCTGACGGCAGGCCTCGCGGCTTCGTCTGCCGCCTTCTTCGCCGCCTTGCGCTGCATTGCCGGGTCGTTGCCATCATGACGGCCCTGCACCGCCTTACCCCACGCGATCTGGGCGGCGACGATGTCCAGGGCCGGGAAGTGGCCCAGCACAACCTGCTTCAACTTCTCACCAACACGGTAGCGGTATTGCCACGTCTTCTTTTTTTCGCCGATCACCAAGCGAAGCCCGCGGTGGCGGGGGTCTGACAGGACATCGCCGGGCTTCGCCTTGGCGATGAGTTGGGCCGTAATCATGAGCGACTTTCTCCAATGAGGCGGTATTCGTTATCCGAAAAACCTACACTATTTCCTACACCAAAATTGGTATAGGGATGAACCAGTGTATACCATAACGAACATCTTCTCAAGAGTGAAAAGGCTCTTCTTGGGGGTAATTTGAGAGAGGATGGGATAGTCGAGATCGACGATCATCTCGCGCGCTTTCAGGTGCGGGTCGGCGAGGACCTCGCCGGTGTCTTGGCAGGCGCCAGCGGGCACACCGGCATCGCCCATCAGCTTCATGACCTCGTGCTTGGTGCGGGTCGAGGTCCACTCGGTGACGATGGCGTCGAGCGCCGCGCGGTTTGTCCAGCGGTCGCTCGGCGTTTTGAACAGAGGGTCTTGCTCGAGCTCGGGCCGTCCCAGCACTTTGCACACCGCCGGCCACATCTGCGGCTGGGCATAGATATAGACCCAGTCGTTGGGACCGCCCGGCGCGCACCGGTAGGTCGTGCCGGGCACCGTCTTGCCCAGTTGATTGCCGGTACGCATGGGCACGCCTGTGCGCTGGTGCTCGCGCAGGCTGACGCGGATGAGGTTCAACACGGCCTCCTGCATCGAGACCTCGACATGCTGGCCGCGTCCCGTCGCATGACGTTGGTTGATCGCAGCGAGTATGGCGATGGCCATATGCATGCCGGTGCCGCTGTCGCCGATCGAAGGCCAGTTATACGTCGGCGGTCCGTCCGCGAAGCCGGTGACGCACATTGCGCCACCCATCGCTTGCGCGATCGGCTCGAAGCTCTTCATGTGTGCGTGGGGACCATAGGTACCGAAGCCCTTGATGGTCGCGAAGATGAGCCGCGGATTGATCTTCTGCAGGTCCTTCCAGCCGAGGCCCAGCCGGTCCAGCGCGCCGGGCCCAAAGTTCTCGATCAGCACATCGGACTGCGCGATGATCTTCCTGAAATGCGCTTTGGCATCGTCGTTCTTGAGGTTCAACGTCAGGCTGCGCTTGTTGGCATTGAACGCGAGGAAGAAGAGCTCGTCGTTGTTCTGCGCTCGCGCGATGTCGCCGCCTTTCGGTTCCTCGAGCTTGATCACGTCAGCACCCAGAAATCCAAGCATCTGTGCGCAGGCCGGGCCCGCCTGGTTGTGGGTCATGTCGATGACACGGAGTCCTGCGAGGGCTTTGCTCATGGGGGGTCGACTCTCCTGATACGCCGCTCGTCATGCGGTCAGACGGGCGAGCGTGCGTGCACGTACTCCGCGATCGCGTCTGCGCGTAAAGACATCGGCGAAAATGGTGGGCTGTCCCCAATTTCAATCATTCGCCGCGCGTGCCAAGGTAGCCCGGGCGCGACCCATCCGCAAGGTCTACGAGGCCGATCCGCTACAATGTCCACAGTCCCAACGGCCGATGCGCGTGATCGCACTGATCGACGATCCGGCGCCGGAGCGGCGCATCGCGATCGCGCGAGCGAAGGGCCAACATACTGTCTGCACGCCTGTGCTTTCGTCACACGAGCACAGCGACGGACCGGCGCGCCTAAAAGGCACGATTGGTCTTCCTATCGGTCGGCGGGAAAAGTGAAATGATGCGGAGTCGCGCGATCTTTCAGGTTGGTGGCCTCTACGCCATTGGGTGCTTGATGCTGGCGACCGCGACAGTGTTGTTCGCTGCTTCGATCAGCGGACCGCTCCGCGTCCACGCGCAGAATCCACGGTACTTCGCCGATACCAGCGGCAAGCCGGTCTACCTGACCGGTTCGCACACGTGGGATAGTCTCGTCGACATGACGGGCGAGGGCGCGCCCGTGGCGTTCGATTTCAATCGCTATCTCGATTTCCTCGGGCGGCATCATCACAACTTCATCCGGCTCTGGGCGTGGGACTCGACGAGTATGGATACGCGAGCGAACGGGCCTCTGGGGAAGAATTTTGTCCACCAGGTGTCACCACTGCCGTGGGCGCGCACCGGGCCCGGCACGGCCATCGACGGGAAACCGAAATTCGACCTTACCAGGCACGACGCCGACTATTTCAAGCGTCTGCGCTCACGGGTGCAGGCGGCCGGGGCGCGGGGGATTTATGTTTCGGTGATGCTGTTCGAGGGCTGGGGCCTGATGCATGGCAATGACGGCGGGCTGGGGCCCGCGGGCTGGGCGTGGCGCGGACATCCGTTTCATCCCGACAACAACATCAACGGCATCGATCCGAGCAAGGGCACCGATGGCATCACTGGCGACGTGCACAATCTGACCCATCCGAAGGCGACCGCGATCCAGGAGGCCTACATCCGCAAGGTCGTCGACACGGTGAACGATCTGGACAACGTGCTCTTCGAGGTGATCAACGAGGGCGGCGAGAAGGAGTGGAACTGGTGGGTCGTCAAAACGATTCAGGATTACGAGAAGACGAAACGGAAGCAGCATGTGGTCGGGCTCACCGGTCACGGCGCGGAACGCGTCGACAGCATGCTGGCGAGCCCGGCCGGCTGGACCTCGCCGGGCAGGCTCGATGGCTACGGCGAGGATCCGCCGGCGTGGCAGGGCGGGCAAAGTGAGCCTGCTCGACACCGATCACATCTGGGGCGTCGGCGGCAACGTGGGCTGGGTGTGGAAGAGTTTCCTGCGCGGGCACAATCCCATCTTCATGGACCCGTACGACGGGCTGGTGCTGGGCAAGCCGAACGATCCGCAGTGGCAGCCCATTCGCGCGGCGATGGGGCATGCGCGGCGGCTGGCCGATAGAATGAATCTCGCGACGGTGCGGCCGAGAGATGCGCTTGCCTCGACCGGGCTACTGCCTGGCCGATCCGGGAAATGAATACGCGGTGTTTCAGCCGAAACCGAACGAGGGCTTCACGGTGGACGTGAGGGCCGGGGGCTATCGCGCCGAGTGGATTCACCCGGCTAGTGGCAAGATCACCGCCCAAGGGACGGTCAAGGCGGCAGGCGGGCCGCAGGAATTCATGGCGCCGTTCGCGGACGCGGCCGTGCTGTATTTGCGCAAGGAGAGTTCAGCGCGATGAATTCGCGACACGCAGTCGGCAACCGAGTGGGCCAAAGGCCCGGCTAGCAAGCCGGTTGTGAAGCGCTGATTACGTCAGCACCCAGAAATCCAGGCATCCGTGCGCAGGCGGGCCCCACCTGGTTGTGCGTCATGTCGATGACACGGAGTCCTGCGAGGGCTTGGGTCATACGGTTCCTTAGTCGACTCTCCTGATACGCCGCTCGTCAGGCGGTGCGACGGGCGAGCGTGCGTGCAAGTACTCGGCGATCGCCTGCCGGCTGCTGCCGCCCTCGACGCGCTCGCGCCCGCGCGTAAAGACGTCGAACCGATCGCCGCCGGCCGCCAGATAGCTGTTTACGGTGACCCGGTATGTGCGCCCGCGCTCGAGCGGCCCACCGGCGATTCTTACGCTGCCGGGGACGATGCGCCCGCCTGCCGACGCTTTCGGGTCCCACGCATAGCTGAGGCCGCTCGAGATCGCGAGCAGCCGCGGCGTGTCCTGCGTGAATTGCCGTTCGAGGAGCTGTTCGATCTCGGCGCCCGTCAGCGTCATCGTCACGAGCGTGTTCTCGAACGGATAGACGCTGTACACGTCGGCGAACGTGATCACGCCGCCGTCCTTGAACGGCAACGGCGCGCGAACTCCCCCCGGGTTCATGAACGCGATCGCCGCACCGGCGTGCTTCGTCGCCGCGAGATGCGCATCCGCGATGAGCTGACCGAGCTTCGATTCGCCGTCCGAATTCTGTGCGCGCGAGAACGCGGCAGCGACGCGCCCTATGGGCTCGTCCTGGGCGCCGGCGAGTTTCACGTAGCGCTCGATGAGAGCCGACTGCTCCGCGTTTGCCGGCATGTTCGCGAGCACGACGCGATTCACTGCGGAGGTGTTCGCGATATGCCCGGTCGCCCTGTCGAATTGCAGGTCGATCTCCGTCACGAAACGACCGAATGCGCCGGCGCTCGTAACGAGCCGGTCGCTGATTCTGCAAACATAAGCTTGATGCGTGTGTCCGCTCACGACGACGGTGACGGCGGGATCGAAACGTTGGACGAGATCGACGATGGGACCGCGGAAATCGACGCACTCGTTCGCGCCGCCTCTGTTGAATCCGCCCTGGTCGATGAGTACGACGATCGCGTTGACGCCCAGCGCGCGCAGCTCCGGCGCGAGTGAATTGACGACTTCCGCCTCGTCGCGGAATTCCACGCCCGCGCGCGCCCGCGCGGAAAGCATGGTGCCCGTGGCTTTGAGCGTGAGACCGATGAATGCCACCTTCACGCCGCCGTACTCCCTGATGCCGTACGGCGCGAAGAGCGTCTTGCCCGTTGCGTTCACGACGACGTTCGCCGCGAGGAACGGAAAACGCGCACCGGCATAGTTCGCGCCGGACCTGCAGCCCTGGGATGGACACCCGCCGGCCTGCATGCGCCGCAAGTCGGCCACGCCGCGATCGAACTCGTGGTTGCCGACACCATTGAAGTCGAGCCCGGCGGCGTTCATCGCTTCGATCACGGGCTCGTCGTCGAACGTCGCGGTGAGCAACGGGGACGCACCGAAGAGATCGCCTGCCGAGACGAACGCGAAATGCGGGCTCTCCTTGCGCAATCGTTCGACCATCGCCGTGAGCTGCGGCATGCCGCCCGCGCTGACCGCGCTCTCTATCGGCGCCTGCGGTCCCATCACGCGGACGCGCTCGGGCGAAGGTTGCAGCCAGCCGTGCAAGTCGTTGATCGCGGCAATCTTGACTGCGACCCGCTGCGGCGCAGACGCCGCTCCGCAGGTGCCGGCGCAGAGCGCGACGACGAGCAGTATCGCTTTATATCGCGTCATGAGCGCGACTTAAGCTCAGACGTTGAACCGGAAGTGCACGATGTCGCCGTCCTGTACGACGTACTCGCGTCCCTCCAGCCGGTATTTCCCGGCCTTCTTGGCCGCGGCCTCGCTGCCGAGCGCGATGAAGTCGTCGTAGGTGATGACCTCGGCGCGGATGAAGCCCTTCTCGATGTCGGCGTGGATGGCGCCCGCGGCACGGGGAGCGGTGGCGCCGCGGCGGATCGTCCAGGCGCGGCACTCGTCCTCGCCGCTCGTGAGGAAGCTCAGGAGCCCGAGTGCCTGGTAGAGCTCCCGGATCATGATGTCGAGCACCGGCTCGCGTACGCCGAGCATCTCGCGGAACTCCTTTCGCTCGCCCTTCGGGCATGGCCTGGATCTCGCCCTCGGCCTTGGCGCAACAGGCGAACGTCGGGATGCCTGCCGCGGGGAGGTGCAAGCGCGCGAGGACCTCGGCCGTCGGCTTCGGGATGTCGTCCTCGCCAATGTTGACCACGGCCAGCATCGGACGCGCCGTCAGGAAGGAGTACGTCCGCAATTCGGGACGCGAAGCGAGGTCCGCGTCTTCGTAGATACGCTGGCCGTTTTCGAGGAGCGTCAGGGCACCCCTGAGTGCATCGCGCTCGTCGCCAGACATGCGGGGCCTGCCTTTCTTTCCCTCGGCCTCGTCGCGTTCGAGCCGCGTCTCGACGAGCATCTGGTCGGACAGGATCATTTCGGTGAGCAGCGTGTCGAAGTCCGCGCGCGGGTCGTTCAAGCCCTCCTCATCGAAAGCGCGCACGACGAGCAGGAAGGCGTCCATCGGTTTGACCAGGTTCAGGAACCCGGCATCGAGGGCCGACTTGCTCGCCTTTCTCTCGTCCTTGTGAGGCGCGTGCGCCTCGACGAGCTCGATGACGGCGTGAGTCGTCTTCTTGGGTTTGTACATCTCGGCGAGCTTGTCCACGCGCGCGTCCGGGACCTTCACGGTGCCGAGCGTCATCCCGGCCTTCTCGCGGGTCGGCTCGGTGCCGGTCAGTGCCGTGAACAGGGATGTCTTGCCGCTCTGGGGAAGCCCGACGAGTGCGACTTTCATTCGGTCCTCTTTGTGGCTGTGTGCCGATTCAGAGATTCGCACAACATCGTCGTCCGCTGCAGGAGGCCCGGAACCGGGCCGGCCTGTCGTGTCGCATTTCGCGACCGGTCCATTTTCCGCAGGAATGACGAATTGTGACGCATAGCAGCAAGCCAATGGAGTGGGGTGCTACCATCGGCGTCGCCGACGGAGGAAATCTCATGACTGCGTCCACGCTGCCACCACTGATCTCGAGCGATGGGCACCTCGAAGTGCGTCCCGAGCGCTGGACGCCGCGGATGCCGGCGCACCTGCGCGAGAAGGCGCCGCGCACGATCAAGCTCCCTGACGGCGGCGACGCGCTGCTCGTCGAGGGCCAGCCGCCGTATCCCGCCCCGTTCCTCGATCTGCGGGCGGGCCGCACGAACGAGACCTGGATGCCGTTCGGCGCGACCGTCGACGACACGGCCGGGGTGGGGCCGCCCGAGCAGCGCCTCAAAGAGCAGGACATCGACGGCCTGCACGCGGAGGTACTGTTTGCGAACATGCAGGTCGGCCCGCGGCTCTGGCGCACGCTCGCCGACGAGGACGTCTATCGCGCGGCCGTGCGCGCGTACAACGACTGGCTCGGTGAGGAGTACTGCCCGGTCTCGCGCGATCGGCTGATCGGGCTCGGCGTCATCCCGTGGACCAACGTCGACGACGCGATCGCAGAGCTCCACCATTGCGCGAAGCTCGGGCTTAAGGGCGTCACCCTTGGCGTGTTCCCGAACGGCAAGTCCTATCCGAAGCCGGAGGACGACAGGTTCTGGGCGGCGGCGATCGACATCGGTATGCCGCTGACGGTGCACGTCGGCTTCGACCGTCTCGGTCCGCGCGCGCAGGAGCCGACGTTCGAGTATCCCCATGCGATCCCGAGATGCTGAAGAAGGTCGGGGCGCGGAAGATGGTGGAATGGGTGGCGCTGCCGTTCCTGAGCACTGCGCCGTCGGTGAGCCTCGCGCAGCTCACCCTGTCGGGGGTATTCGACCGACTGCCCGGCCTGAAGTTCTTCTTCGCTGAGACGCGTCTCGGCTGGGTGCCGTTCTGGATGGAGGAAGCCGACTACTGGTTCGAGCGCCATCGACACTGGGCGCGAGCGCCTGCTCGGGTTCAAGCCGCCGAAGCGCCGGCCGAGCGAGTACGTGCAGGAGCACATCTCCTTCAGCGTCCAGCCCATCGAGCGCGTGGCGGTCGAGCTTCGCCACCACATGGGCGTCGACCACATCATGTTCGCGACCGACTTCCCGCACATCGAGTGCGAGTGGCCGAACACGCGCCCGTTCGCGGAAAAGCTCTTCGCTGGCGTGCCTCGAGACGAGGCATTCAAGATCTCGGCGGGCAACGTGCTGTCGTTCTTCGGCTCGCGGACACACCGATGGG
>CAWEHH010000021.1:0-269247 GCA_963808765.1 uncultured beta proteobacterium | reverse complement strand
TGTCAACTCGATGTGCCCGGGGTGGGTGAAAACGGGCATGGGCGGCGATCACGCGCCCAGGACGCCGGCGCAGGCGGCGGACACAGCGGTGTGGCTTGCCACGCTGCCCGATGACGGCCCGACCGGCGGCTTCTTCAGGGGCCACGAACCGATCGCGTGGTAAGCGCAAGACCCTCGATTAGGACCCCCCTTATCGGTGAGCGGGGGCCGTGGAACGGCGGGGTCCCCCTGCGAACGAAACATTCCGGCGGAGGTGAGTATTTCCATCAATAGTGCGAGGCTTCGGGTAGAACGAGCGGGGGCCGTGGAACGGCGGACGCGCTGGAATCTGACGACTCAAGCAATGTGCATACGCGCCGGAGGAGCGGCAGATAGGGAGATAGCGCCGCAAGGCGCCTAAGCGCTGCCAGTTGCGCCCGAAGGCAACGCAACGCGAGTCGCAACGCCTGAGGAGCGGCATAGAAGGCGTGATCTCAATAGAATCGAGCTTTCCAGCATGTCGGATAGAGCGCCGTGCAGAATTTGTCTTCCGAAAACGCGGCCGGCTGCCAGTGGACGCGCAAGGCGATCGCGGAACGCCTCGCCGGCCCACCGATCGCGCATGACCCTCGGGATCTGCATGTCATAAGAATCCCCGAAGGCGCCCGCGTGACCGAGGCGGCGGTGATGGTGCCGATCGTATGCCGAGGGCCCGAGCTTCACGTGCTGCTCACGCAACGCACGGCGCATCTCGCGGACCATGCCGGTCAGATCAGCTTTCCGGGCGGGCGCGTCGAGCCCGAAGATCGCGACCGGGAGGAAACGGCGCTGCGCGAAATGGAGGAGGAAGTGGGGTTGCCGCGCGGCCGCGTCACCGTGCTCGGACGCCTTCCCGGCTACGAGATCCCCTCGGGCTTTCGCATCACGCCCATCGTGGGCTGGATCGAGCCCCCGTTCGACTTGAAGCCCGACCCGTTCGAAGTCGCATCGGTGTTCGAAGCGCCGCTCACCCATTTTCTGGATCCCGATCGCTATCTGCGGCGCGAATATCACTTCCGGGGCCGGCACCGGCATTACCTTGCCATTCCCTACGAGGGCCGCTACATCTGGGGCGCAACCGCTGGCGATGCTCCACAGCTTCGCGCGCCTGCTCCGTGGGTAGGGGCGGGCCCGCCTTCGGGTCGGGGCGTCGTCGCTCGTTTACTGCCGGTTCTACACTGAGCCTCGGACAATCGGACTGAGTGCTAACCGGCATTCGAATGTCACGTTCGCGGGGCCCCGTTGCTCCGCATTTCCCGCTCAAACGGGTGGTTCTGACTGGCGAAGTTGCTTCCCCGGAGGTCAAGCGGTATAAAGAGACGTGGCGGAGGTGCCGCTCGAGGCGGCGCGCGGCCCGCGTTCTTCTGCGCGGCGCGCAGCGCTTGCCCGGTGGCGGAGGGCGCATCATGAGCCGAGCTTTTGTAAAGGAAAGCGACGATGACCTGGTCGCGGGCGATCTGCCCGAACGGCCGTTGTCTGCTCATGTCAATTACGTGACCCCGAAAGGGCTCGAATTGCTGCATGCGCGCGTGCGCGAGCTCACCGAAGCCACGAGCGATACAAGCGCGAGGCCGACGAAGATTCCGCGGCGCGCCAGAAGGTGCGCGAGATCGACCGCGATCTGCGTTACTTCAGGGCTCAACTCGACCGTGCGGTGGTCGTCGACACCGGCCAGCAGCCGACGGACCAGATCCACTTCGGCGCTCTTGCGACGATCGAGGACCCGGACGGCGCGCGCCAGGAGTTCAGCATCGTGGGGGACGACGAAGCCGACGTGAACGCGGGCAAGATCAGTTGGGCCTCGCCGCTCGCACGCGCGATGATCGGGGCGAAGGTGGGCGACACCGTCGTGTGGCACAGGCCGGCGGGAGAGGCGGAAGTCTACATCGTCGGAATACGCTACCCCTCCTGATGCACCGCCGGGGCCCCGCTGCTCCCCAGCCTCCGCTCACCTATAAGGGGTGGTTCTGAGCAAGGTGTTTCTCCGTAAGCTCCTTTCCTTTGTCGCGTGTCGAATGACAAGTCCGACACGCTGCTAACGGCCGCCCGTTGAGATTCCTGTCTTTAGTGGCGGCGCTCCTGCTCGAGCAGTTGCGCCCTCTGCCGCTGGGCAATCCCGTGCAGCACGCATTCGAGCGCTACGCGGCGGCTCTCGAACGCCGCTTCAACTCGGGCCTGTATCATCACGGCATCATCGCCTGGCTGCTTGCGGTCGCGCCCGTCGTGCTCGTCACAGTGCTCGTTGCGGAGGCGCTTCATGCGGTCAATCCGCTGCTCGCGTGGGGCTGGAGCATAGCGGTGCTGTACGTCACGATGGGATTTCGCGCGTTCAGCCACGATTTCAGAGAGATCATGCAGGCGCTGCGCGAAGGGGAACACGAGCGTGCCCGTGAGCTCCTCCGCGTTTGGAGCGGCGAGGCAACGCAGGCGCTCACGCCCATCGAAGTGGCGCGCACGGCGATCGAAGTCGCCTTCGTGAGCGCACATCGTCGCGTCTTCGGGCCCATCGCGGCATTCGTCGTGCTCGGACCCGGCGGCGCGATGCTATACCGGACCGCGACTATTCTCTGCGAGAGCTGGGGACGGCGCCGAGATCCGGAGTTCGGCAGCTTCGGAGACTTCGCCGGGCGCGTTTTCTTCTGGCTCGATTGGCTGCCCGTGCGCCTCACGGCTGCGAGCTTCGCGATCGTGGGTAACTTCGAGGACGCCGTTTACTGTTGGCGGACGCAGAGGCTGCCAGCCGCGGACAGCGACAACGCATTGCTCCTCGCAAGCGGCGGCGGTGCGATCGGCGTGCGCCTGGGCGCCGCCCGCGTGCATGAGGACGGCGCCGAGCCGTTCAGCCCGGAGTCAGGCCCGGGCGAGGAAGCGGACGTCGACTACATGCACAGCGCTGTCGGGCTCCTCTGGCGCGCGCTCGTGCTCTGGTTGTTCCTGATCTTCATCGTTACGGTGGCGCATTCGTTGGGATAGGAACGCGAACTGGATGCGCGAAAGGAAGAGCGGCGTGAACTCCAGGATGCGTCGGTCTCTCTAGCGAGATTCCCAATGCTGGGGCTTGCGGGCGAGCTCCTGCGCGAGCCGCCGGTACGAAGCGACTCTGGATGCGGCGATCAGGCCGTCGCTCACCGCGGCTGAAATGGCGCACCCCGGCTCGGCGATGTGCCGGCAGTCGCGAAAGCGGCAATGGCCGAGGCACGGCCGAAACTCGCCGAAGGCGGCGCCGGCGTCTTCGACGCGGCAGGTGATGCAATCCGAATTCCTGAAGCCCCGGAGAGTCGATGAGATCGGCGTCAGCGGCGAGATGGTAGAGCTCGGCGTGCGTGGTGGTGTGGCGGCCGGTGCCGAGGGCTGCCGAGATTTCGGCGACGCGCGCGGCGGCCTGCGGCGCGAGCGCGTTGATGATCGTCGACTTGCCCATGCCGGACTGCCCGACGAGCACACTGAGTCTCGCCTTCAGATGCGGTGTAAGGGGCGTCGACGTCGCGCTTCGCCGAAAGCGGCACCACCGGGTAGCCGAGGGCGCGATAGAGATCCAGCGCCGCAGACACGTCCGGGGCTTCCGGCAGATCGATCTTGTTGAACACGATCAGCGCGTGGATCCCCGCGTGCTCGGCGCCCACGAGGCAGCGGTTCACGAGATCCTCGCTGGTGCACCGGACGGGGCGCGATGACGACGACGATCTGCGTCACGTTGGCCGCGATGAGCTTCTGACGGCGCGCGTCCGAGCGGTAGAAGAGCGTGCGTCGCGGTTCGATGCTTTCGATGACGCCGGCGCCGGCGCCGGTCAGCAGAACCTGCACCCGATCCCCGCAGGCGACGTCGCTTCTCTTGCCGCGCGTGACGCAGTCGATCTCGCTCCGCCGGCGCCCTCCACCGCGTAGCGCCGGCCGTGGGCAGCGACGACCAGCCCGCTTTCGCGCGCCCCGGTTCGCGTGCCGGCTGCGCGGTTGCGCGCGGGCATCACGTCGACGGCGCATGCGCGTCACAGGTCGAACAGCGCGTCCACCTTGGCGGCACAGATGAAGTCGTTCTCCGAAAGGCCGTTGATCGCGTGGGTGTTGTACGAAACCCTGCACGTGTTGTAGCCGACCGCGACATCGGGATGGTGGTCTTCGCGGTGCGAGATCCACGCGGGCGCGTTCACGAACGCGAGCATCTGGTAGTGGTTCTTGAACGAATACTGTTTGGCGATCGCGCCGTTCTCGACGTTCCAGCCGTTCAGTTCCCGGAGCAGGTTCTCGACTTCGGCGGGCTTGAGCGGCTCGACTCCGCCTTCACACGGCTTGCACTTGCGGGTGGTCAGATCTTCCATGGCGGCCTTTCGCGTCTGTCACATCAAAGTCAGGCGCCCTGCCGTGCCTCCTGCAGCCGCGCGATGCGCACGAGCGCGGGTGGATGAGAATCGTAGAACGCCGAATGCACCGGGTCGGGCGTGAGCGTCGAGGCGTTGTCCTTGTAGAGCTTGACGAGCGCGGACACGAGGTCGGACGCCGACGCATACTCGCGTGCATACTCGTCGGCCTCGAACTCGTGCTTGCGCGAGTAGCTCGCGAGCAGCGGCTGGAACAGGAACGTGAAGCTCGGCACGACCAGGAAGAAGAGCACGAGCGCGACTGCGGTCGATCGCGCCTGCACGTTGAGCCCCGCGTAGAACCAATCCTGCTGCATGACGAAATCGAGCAGCCAGAGGAAGGCGAGGCTGCCCAGGAAGATCCATGCGATGCGCTTCACGACGTGCCGCAGGCGAAAATGGCCGAGCTCGTGGGCGAGCACGGCTTCCACTTCGCTCGGCGTCAGGCGCGCGAGCAGCGTGTCGAAGAACACGATGCGCTTCGAATTGCCGAAGCCGGTGAAGTACGCATTGCCGTGGCTGCTGCGGCGCGAGCCGTCCATGACCATCAGCCCTTTCACCTTGAAGCCGCAGCGCGCGAGCAGCTTCTCGACGCGTTCGCGCAGTTCCGGGTCCTCCATCGGAGAAAAGCGATTGAAGAGCGGCGCGATCCAGGTGGGATAGATGGCGAGCATGACGAGATTGAACGCGACCCACACGAGCCAGGCGTAGAGCCACCAGTACGTCGCCGGCCGCTTGCATGAGCCACAGCACGCATGCGGCGAGCGGCAGCCCGAAGAGCGCCGCGAGCGCCGCGCCCTTCAGGAAGTCGATCCAGAAGAGCGCCGGCGTCATCTTGTTGAACCCGAAGCGCTCCTCGATGCGGAACGTGCGGTAAAGCCCGATCGGAAGCTCCACGATCGTCGTCACGATGGACACGAGCGCGATCAGCGCGAGCCCGCGGGCGATCTCGCCGTCGAACCACTGCGAGGCCGCGTCGTACATGAGCTGCACGCCGCCGCCGAAGGTGAGCCACAGCACCAGCACCGTGTCCACGCATACGGACACGAGCGCGAGCCGCGTCTTGGCACACGTGTAGTCGGCGGCGCGCCGATGCGCCTCGAGACTCACGTCGCTGGAGAACTGCGGGGGGACTGCGTCGCGATTCGCGCGCACGTGCGCGATGTGCCGCGCGTCGAGCCAGAAGCGCAGCGCCGTCGCGGTGGCGAGGACGAGGAGGAACGCGATACCGAAGGAGAGCACGTGAGCGGGGCTATACTGTGAGACGAAGAGAACCGGCAGGAAGTCTGGACATTATGGCACAAGACCCTTCGCGCCTCATCTGGATCGACATGGAGATGAGCGGCCTCGATCCCGAAAAGGAGCGCATCCTCGAAATCGCCGATCGTCGTCACCGACAGCGCAATTGAACAGCGTCGCCGAAGCACCGGTGCTCGTGCTGCATCAGAGCGTTGAATTGCTGGACGCAATGGACGACTGGAACAAGTCGACGCACGGCAAGTCGGGCCTCGTCGATCGCGTCAAGGCTTCGGCGCTCGGTGAAGCGGAAGCGGAAGAGCGACTGCTCGCGTTCCTCGCCGATCTCGTGCCGCCCCGGACCTCACCGATGTGCGGGAACTCCGTGCACCAGGACCGGCGCTTTCTCGGGCGGTATCTGCCGCGCCTCGAAGCGTTCTTCCTGTACCGCAATCTCGACGTGAGCACGCTGAAGGAGCTCGCCCGCCGCTGGAAGCCGCAGATCATGACCGGGCTTACCAAGCACGGCAGACACGAGGCGCTCGCCGACATCTACGAGTCGATCGAAGAGCTCAAGTACTACCGGGAGCATTTCTTGAAGCTGTAGTGTGATGTCGTAGTGATTCGCTTGATTCGTCGTTCCGGCGCGAGGCCGGAACCCAGGCGAAAACTCAGCCTGGATTCCGGATCACGCGCGCGAGCGCGCTGTCCGGAATGACGAAAGGTGTAGTGCCGCGAACTTGCGAAGCATGACATCAGCGGGCGGTTCCCAGTTCGAACACGCGATGCTTGCTAATCGAGCCGCAGCTCTCCATCGAATTTGACGTCGAGATCGAGCGGGCCGACGGTGAGCGTCATGTGCGCCGGCAGCGATTCGTTGCCTTTCAGCTTGCCGTCGTCGATCGCCTTGCGCACCGCTTTTTCGATCGCAAGCTGGGAGTTCACACCGACGGTCTTCAGAAACTTGCGGATGCTCATGTTGAGCGTTTCGTCGTTCATACGGATCCTTTATCTAAATGATGCGTGACGGGCGCTCGTTCGCGCAGCACGGACGGCTCGCCTCAGCGTTTCGACTTGATGTAATTGATGAGTCCGTTCGTCGAGCTGTCGTGGCTCGACACGGGTGCATGGCCGTCGAGCTCCGGCAGGATGCGGTCCGCGAGCTTCTTCCCGAGCTCGACACCCCATTGGTCGAACGCGTTGATGCCCCAGATCGCACTCTGCGCGAACACCTTGTGCTCGTAAAGCGCGATGAGCGCGCCGAGCGTCCGCGGCGTGAGCGCATCGAGCACGATGGTGGTGGTCGGGCGATTACCAGGGAAGACCTTATGCGGGGCGAGTTGCTCGCATGCTTCCGGCGTGAGCCCCTGCTTCTCCAATTCCGCGCGCGCCTCGGCTTCCGACTTCCCGCGCATCAGCGCCTCGGTCTGTGCGCAGCAGTTCGCGAGCATGATGGCGTGGTGCTCCGGCAGGGCGTGGTGCGGCTTACAGCAGACGATGAAATCGGCGGGAACCATCTGAGTGCCCTGATGCAGCATCTGATAGAAGGCGTGCTGCCCGTTCGTGCCCGGCTGACCCCAAACCACGGGACAGGTCGCATAGTCGACGGCCTCGCCTTCGCGCGTCACGCGTTTGCCGTTGCTCTCCATTTCGAGCTGCTGGAGATAATCGGGGAGGCGCCGCAGCCGCATGTCGTACGGCAGCACGGCGTGCGCTGAAGCGCCGAGGAAGTCGCCATACCACACGCCGAGCAACGCGAGCACCGCCGGCATGTTGCGGTCGAACGGTGCGGTGGCGAAGTGCTCGTCCATCGCTCGGGCGCCATCGCACATCGCTTCAAAGGCATCCATCCCGGCCGCGACGGCGATCGGCAACCCGACCGCGGACCACATCGAGTAGCGCCCGCCGACCCAGTCCCAGAATTCGAAGGTCCGCTCCGGCGTGATCCCGAATCCGCGTGCCGCAGCCGTATTCGCCGTTACGGCGGCGAAATGCTCGCCGGCGCGCTCGACCCGCCGCGCGCTCGAGCCAGGCGCGCACGCTCTTCGCGTTCGTGAGCGTCTCCTGCGTCGAAAACGTTTTCGATGCGACGATCGCGAGCGTCGTCTCGGGGTCGAGGCCATCGAGCACCGCTTCGACGTGCGCGCCGTCTACGTTGGACATGAAGTGCACGCGCGGCGTCGATGCGGCATACGGCGCGAGCGCTTCGACGGCGAGAGCGGGCCCCAGGTCGGAGCCGCCGATCCCGATGTTGATGACGTCCGTGATCGCGCGTCCGGTCGCACCCTTCACCGCGCCCGCTCGTAACGCATCGGTGAAGCGGCGCATCTGCGCGCGCACGCGCTTTACGTCTTCGGTCACGTCGTGCCCGTCCAGCAGGACCGGCCGCTGCGAACGCAACGCGGTATGAAGCGCGGGCCGGTTCTCGGTCACGTTGATGCGCTCGCCAGAGGTGAGCCGTTCGATCCACGTCCGCAATTCACGCGCGTCGGCGAGCGCCGCGAGCAGGCGCATTGTCTCCGCCGTTACGAAGTGCTTGGAATAGTCGAGCAGCAGGTCGGCGACCCGAATGGAATGGCGCTCGAAGCGCTGAGCATCGCTTTCGAAGAGCGCGCGCAGGTCGAAAGCGCTGCGGTCGCGATGCGCTTCGAGCGCTTGCCAGGCGGGGAGGCGAGTGAGAGTCGAATTCATGCCGGATTGTAGAATACTCCCGCGTTCCTTCCGTTTTTCCCGGTCGAGCTTTGCAACACTCGATCCCTCACCGCCGACTCCTCCCGACAGTGCCAGAGGAAACTTGTAACGTAACTGAATGACGATCTTCAGCGCATTCGCGCGTGCCCTGCGCGACGTGACCCAGCCGCGCATCCTGGCGGTGTTGTTTCTGCCGATGATCTCGGCTGTCCTTCTATGGACCGCGCTTGCCTGGGCGTTCTGGGAGCCAGGGACGCAGGCGTTGCGGGGCTTCTTCGACGGGACTTTCGTGGGCAGCTGGCTCGTCGAGCGCGGCGCTTCGTGGGTGCTCACGAGCCTCTCCGCCGTGCTCGTGGTCGCGGTGCTGCTGCCGCTCATCCTGATTACGGCGATCGTCGTGACGGAGCTCGTCGCGATGCCGGTGATCGTGTCGATCGTCGCGCGCGATTATCCCGGTCTCGCGAAGCGTTCCGGCGGCGGGATGGTCGGAAGCGTGTCGAACGCCGTGCGCGCGATCGCCGTCTTCATCCTGCTCTGGATCGGCACGCTGCCGCTGTGGTTGACCGGATTCGGCGCCGTGGTTCTGCCGGCGCTCAATTCGGCGTATCTGAACCAGCGCCTCTTCCGTTACGACGCGCTGGCGGAACACGCGAGCCGCGAGGAGTACCACGAACTCGTTCGCCGTACGAAAGGGCGGCTCTATATGCTCGGGCTGCTTCTGGCGACGCTCTACTACGTGCCGCTCGTGAATCTGGTCGCGCCGGTCTTCTCAGGCCTTGCGTTTACCCACTTCTGCCTGGGCGAGACGCGCTCGTCGCGGCGCACCGCACGACCGCTCCCGCGCCGTAGGGACCTCTGGCTGTTACATCCGCTCGAACACCGCCGCGATACCCTGCCCGCCGCCGATGCACATCGTCACGAGCGCATAGCGGCCGCCGGTGCGGTGGAGCTCATGGAGCGCCTTCACCGTCAGCACCGCGCCCGTCGCGCCGATCGGGTGGCCGAGGCCCACCGCGCCGCCGTTCGGATTGGTCTTCTTCGGATCGAACTTGAGATCGCACGACACCGCGAGCGCCTGAACGGCGAACGCTTCGTTCGACTCGATCACGTCCATGTCGTCGACGGAAAGTCCGGCTTTATCGAGCGCGCGCTTCACGGCCGGGACCGGGCCGATGCCCATGATCTTCGGATCGACGCCCGCAAGCCCGTAGGAAACGAGCCGCGCGATCGGCTTCAGGCCCGCCTTGCTCGCGGCTTCTTTTTCCATCAGCACGACGGCCGCGGCGCCATCGTTGATGCCCGACGCGTTGCCTGCGGTCACGCTGCCGTCTTTCTTGAACACGGCACGCAGTTTCGCCATGCCTTCGAGGGAAGCGTCCGCGCGCGGATGCTCGTCGCGATCGAACACGACGGTGCCTTTGCGCGTCTTCATCTCGATCGGGACGATCTGCTCCTTGAAGTACCCTTTCTCGATCGCGTTGATGGCGCGGCGATGGCTTTCCACCGCGAACTCGTCCTGCTGCTCGCGCGTGATCTTCCACTTCTCGGCGATGTTCTCGGCCGTGATCCCCATGTGCACCGTATCGAACGGATCGGTCAGCGCGCCGACCATCATATCCACGGCGCCGCCGTCGTTCATGCGCTGACCCCAGCGCAAGCTGGGCAGGATATAGGCGCCGCGGCTCATCGATTCGGTGCCGCCGCCAACGGCGGTATCGGCATCGCCGAGCTGTATGGCCTGTGCTGCACTGACGATCGCCTGGAGGCCGCTGCCACAAAGGCGATTCACGGTGAGCGCGGTCGTTTCCTGCGGCAGCCCGGCTTTGATGCAGGCCACACGGGAGAGATACATGTCCTTGGCCTCGGTATGGATGACGCTGCCAACGACCAGTTGATTGCACTTGCTGCGGATCGATCTTCGCGCGTTTCACTGCTTCCTTGATCGCTGTGGCAGCGAGCTCCGTCGGCGGCATGTCCTTCAGCGCGCCGCCGTACTCTCCTATGGCCGTGCGCACGCCGCTTAAGACGACTACTTCGCGTTCGGTGGGCATGTGACTCTCTCCTTCAGGGTGTCTGATTGGGTGGGGGGTGCTGTGGGGGGAAACGCCGCGGGGACACTGAGTTTACGCCGAGGGGCAGGCTCAGGCAAAACCGCCGCCGACGGATTGTAATGGCTACGATCGAATGCCTCGCCGGATGCGTCTGCGAGCCCTGCGGCGCTAAGACTTCATGCGCCCGCCAGGCCGTGAACGCAGGAAAACCGTCCACGCGTTCACGAGCGGCGCCGTGGCGCGCTTCCTCGCCTCGCGCGATCTAGTGTCGTGTCGCGCCCGGCTGCGCCGGGTGGCTGGAAGCGAACAGTTGCTCCGCGTCCACCTTGTCGTAGCGGTAGGTGCGGTTGCAGAACTCGCACGTGACCTCGACCGTATCGCGTTCCTCGAGAATCGAACGCACTTCGGCGAGACCCAGCATCCGCAGCATCGCGCCGACGCGATCGGGCGAGCACGAGCAGCGAAAAGACACCGGCCGCGGGTCGTACAGCCGCACGTCTTCCTGGTGGTAGAGCCGGTGGAGCAGCCTGCGCGCCGGCAGCGCGAGAAGCTCGTCCGCCGTGACGGTTTCGGCGAGCGTCGTCGCGCGATTCCAGCTATCGCCATCCGCGTCTTCGAGCTCCGGCAATTTCTGGAGCAGAAGTCCCGCGGCGTGGCCGACGTCCGCAGCAAGCCAGAGCCGCGTGTCGAGCTGCTCGGAGCGCTGCATGTACTGCTCGAGCGATGCGGCCACGCCCGCCGGATCGATCTCGACGACGCCTTGATAGCTCTGCTTGCCCTCTCCGGGGACGAGCGTGATCACGAAGCGGCCCTGTCCGAGCAGATCCGCCAGCGTCTCGCCGTCCGAAATGTCGCCCGTCCACTTGGCGGTCGCGCGCAGCGTCTGCTCGCTCGTGCATTCCACGACGATCAGCTTCACGCGGCCGCTGCCCTGGAGCTGGAGAATCATCGAGCCTTCGAATTTGAGCGTCGCGGCGAGCAGAGCGCCCGCGGCCATGAGCTCGCCCAGGATCGTCCGCAGGGCCGGCGGATACTCGTGGCGCTCGACCACGGCCCGCCACGTCGCGTCCAGGTGGGCCACCTCCCCGCGGATGGGGGCATGTTCGAACAGAAAGCGTTGCAGAGTGTCGTTCATGGGATGTGATCTTCGAGCCAGCGGGATTGGACCCGTCGTGCATCAAAAAATTCCGGGAAAACGAGCGCGCTGCACCGGTTCGTCGTCCGCGGCCCAGTCTATCGGGCGGCAGGTCCACGCGTGCCCCGCTCCACGTCGCTTCCCGGCGCGGCCGACCGGCGATAGAGCCGGTAGCGTTCGGTTCGATCCCCCGGACGGGAGCCCTCCCACACTTTGATCCATTCCGGCCCAGGATTGAACCCGCCCTGGAGCGTGCCCTGGACGAGCGTGAGATCGCAGTCGCGACGGCGCTCCGGCGCTTCATCCCGGTGTGTGACGATGTCGGCGAAATAATGCAGCATCGCCCGCTGCGTTTCCCCGAGGTCACGGCTCGACATGCAGCGATAGTCGTTCGGCAAGGCGCGCTGGAGCTCGGCCACCATGCCGCGATACGACTTGCCGACATCCACCCAGCCGATGAACAGAACGGCGAGGAGCCCCCAGGTAAGCGTAACGCCGCTTGCCCAGATCCAGGCGGGCCGCTGCGGATTGCGGCTGAACCTGAAGAGCACGGTGAACCAGCCCACCGTAAAAATCGCGCCCGATCAGGAACGGCACGAGCCGGAAGCCCGGCGTATACCCGGGCTGGATGCGGTGCAAATGGGCGTGCAGTCCCGACGGCACGCCGAGCTCCAGAGCGGACCAGTACACCCACGCGACGAACACGAACACCGTGAATCCCATGACGCTGAACCAGTACCACGCATTGGCAGCACCACGGCGCAGCGTCTCGATGCCGGGGGTTGCGAGCAGAGCAAACGGCAGCAGCAGAGGCATCGCGTAGAGCTCGCGTTTGTCCGCCGACTCCGTGAGACCGAGCAGCGTGATCAGCACGCCTGTCAGCGGCAATGCGATGGCGGGCGGCACCGGGCTCGTTCCGAAGGCTCGCCACAACGACCAGAGCGCGAGCGGCCACACCGGCCAGGCGTACCACGGAAGAATCCGCAGGTAATAGAAGCCGCCGCCGCGAAGTACGCGGGTGACGGTTTCCGCCTCGACCCATTCACGGAACAGGCCGGGCGAATGCGCATGAAGCATCCACGGCCACACGAGAAGCCATGGCAGCGCCGCAAGCACGGCAAGGCCGAACGCCTGAACGTAAGCGCGCGTGCGCCATGAGCTGTTCACCAGTGGCAGGAACGCCGCGATGAGCAGCACCATCAGCATCTCGGGTAGGCCCTGCGAGAGGAACACGACTCCCAGCCCGGTTCCGAGCCAGACGCCGCCGAGCGGCCCTCGCAACGCGCGCGCGCAGCCGTAGTAGGCCAGCGCGAACCCGGCGACGCCTGCGACCTGCGGGACGAGCTGATGGCTGCGCACGACGAGACCGAAGCAGCCGATGAACAACACGGCGGCGAGCGTGCCGAAGCCGGGTCCGTTCAACTCGCGTCCAGCGAGGGCGCAGAAAAGTACTGCGAGCGCGACATAGAACGCGGTGGCGAACCGCGCCGCGTCGTGCAGCGGCAGCGGCGGCGAGAAGGCGAGCGCGCTCATCGCCGCACTCACGTAGAAGAGCGGCGGCTCTCTCAGGAACGGCTCGCCCGCGAGCGCCGGCGCGATCCAGGACCCGCCCTGCAGCATCTCGTAGACGACGCCGAAGGTGTAGGCCTCGTCCGGCTTCCACGGGTCATGCGCAACAAGACCGGGAAGAATCCAGGCGAGGCAGAGAAGGCCGAACAATAGATGACGCCGCGGAATCACGAACGGGAGGCCTTGCTTGGAACCACCCCGTTTTCGTGAGCAGGCACTGCTCCGCCGTCCGCGGGCTCGCGCGAACGATGCATTCCGACGTCGGTCAGTATTTCCATCAAGATATACGAGGCCTCGAGCAGAAACATGCGGGCCTGCAGGTAGCGAGGTCCGAGTCGAAGGCGGGCGCCGACCCTTCGGGTTCGCGATTATCGCATTCCGGCCGCAGGCGGCTTCGCTCGAGTTCGGTGCGCTGCGCACTAAGAGCGTGCGGCGCGCGAGCGGCGACAGTGCGGCTGAGGTCTGACCGACACGCTCGACGAGCGCGTTTTCCGTCTGAAAACAATCTTCTTCCACGCCATGCGCGCATGGGGCGCGGGCGCTGGTATGCATCGTGCACAAGCGGGCGCCGACATCAATCGGGGAAGGGCATTCCATGTCTGCTTTCAGAGATCCGTTCGATCCGGAGGCGAAGGTCGGCTGCCGCTGCGGCGGCCATGCGAGCGAGGCCGAGCACGATGCTCATGCTTCGGCGCAGCTCGACAGCGACGCGCTGGGCGATCGCTCTGTCGAAACCGCCGTCATGCGTGCGTTGTTCCCGCACGAGCCCACACGCCGGCGCTTCCTGAGCGCGGTCGGACGCACCACGGCGCTTGCCGCGGTGTCATCGCTCTTCCCGCTCGCCGCGGCCAAAGAAGCCTTCGCGCAGAAGACGGCAATCGAGAAGCCTAACCTCAAAGTCGGCTTCATTCCGATCACCTGCGCGACGCCGATCATCATGTCGCAGCCCATGGGCTTCTACGGCCGGCAGGGCCTGAACGTCGACGTGGTGAAGACCGCCGGCTGGGCGGTGATCCGCGACAAGACGATCAACAAGGAATACGACGCGGCGCACATGCTCTCGCCCATGCCGCTCGCCATCACGCTCGGTGTGGGCGCGACGCCGATTCCCTACACCATGCCCGCGGTCGAGAACATCAACGGGCAGGCGATTACGCTCGCGATGAAGCACAAGGACAAGCGCGATCCCAAACAGTGGAAAGGCTTCAAGTTCGCGGTGCCCTTCGATTATTCGATGCACAACTATCTGCTGCGCTATTTCGTCGCCGAGCACGGCCTCGATCCGGACCGCGACATCCAGATTCGCGCCGTGCCGCCGCCGGAGATGGTCGCGAACCTGCGTGCGGACAACATCGACGGCTTCCTTGCGCCGGATCCCGTGAATCAGCGCGCAGTGTATGACGGCGTCGGTTTCATCCACATCCTCACGAAAGAGATCTGGGAGGGGCATCCCGTGCTGCGCGTTCGCGGCGAGCAAGGAGTTCGTCACGCAATACCCGGGCACCTATCGCGCGCTGCTGAAAGCGATCGTCGATGCGACCGCGTTCGCGGCGAAGGCGGAGAACCGCAAGCAGATCGCGGAAGCCATCGCGCCGGCGAACTATCTCAATCAGCCGGTGACGGTCGTCGAGCAGGTGCTGACGGGCACCTTCGCCGATGGGCTCGGCAACGTTCGCAAAGAGCCGAACCGCATCGATTTCGATCCGTTCCCATACCAGTCGTTCGCTGTGTGGATCCTCACGCAGATGAAGCGCTGGGGCCAGTTGAAGAGCGACGTCGATTACGCGAAGGTCGCGCGCGAGGTGTTTCTCGCGACCGACGCCGCGAAGCTCATGAAGGAAGCGGGCATGAAGCCGCCGGCGGCGCCGAACAAGAAGTTCGCCGTCATGGGCAAGGAGTTCGATCCCGGCGAAGCCCGACGCCTATCTGGCGAGCTTCGCGATCAAGCGGACGGCGTGACGATGAAGCGCCGTGAATGTCTGGGGCGCGCCGCTCCTGTCGCTGGTCATCCTGCTCGCGTTCCTCGGCCTGTGGCATGTCGGCGACGCTGCAGGAGGCCGGCAAGCAGGTCGTCGATGCGGAATACGCGAAGCTCGTCGGCAGTGCCGCGGCGACCGGGCAGAAATCGGCGTTGCCGGGCCCCGGCGATGTCGGGCGCAAGCTGTGGGAACACCTCAACGACCCGTTCTACGACAAGGGGCCGAACGACAAGGGCATCGGCATCCAGCTCGCGTATTCGATCGCGCGGGTCGGCGTGGGCTATCTGCTCGCCGCGCTGGTCGCGATCCCGATCGGCTTCCTGATCGGCATGTCGCCGCTCGTCTACCGGGCGCTCGATCCGTTCATTCAGGTGCTGAAGCCCATCTCGCCGCTCGCGTGGATGCCGCTCGCGCTGTTCACGCTGAAGGACAGCGCGGTCTCGGCGATCTTCGTGATCTTCATCTGCTCCATGTGGCCGATGCTCATCAACACGGCGTTCGGCGTCGCGAGCGTGCGGCGCGAATGGCTGAACGTCGCGAAGACGCTCGAAGTCGGACCGTTCCGCAAAGCGTTCCGCGTGATTCTGCCGGCGGCCGCACCGACGATCATGACCGGCATGCGCATCTCGATCGGCATCGCGTGGCTCGTCATCGTCGCGGCGGAGATGCTCGTCGGCGGCACCGGCATCGGCTACTTCGTCTGGAACGAATGGAACAACCTGTCGATCGCCAACATCATCAGCGGCATTCTCGCGATCGGGCTCGTGGGCATGCTGCTCGACCTCGCGTTGGCGAGATTGACGAAGCTGGTCACGTTTCCGGAGTGAAGCATGTCTGATCCACTGATCCGCATCGAAGGCATCGCCAAGCGCTTCGACGGCCGCGGCGGCGTCGATACGACCGTCTTCGAGAATCTCCACTTCTCGGTTCGAGCCCGGCGAGTTCGTCTGCCTGATCGGCCATTCCGGCTGCGGCAAGACGACCATCCTGAATATCCTCGCGGGACTCGATGAGACGTCCGACGGCTACGTCTTCGTCGGCGGCCGCGAGGTGAGCGGGCCGAGCCTCGATCGCGCCGTGATCTTCCAGAGCCATGCGCTGATGCCATGGCTGACGGTGATGGGCAACATCGCGTTCGCGGTGAGCTCGCGCTGGCCGCGACTGGGACCGCGAGAAAGTGCGCGAGCAATGCCAGAAGTACATCGATCTCGTGAACCTCACCGGCGCGGAAAAGAAGCGTCCGGCGGAGCTTTCGGGCGGCATGAAGCAGCGCGTGGGCATCGCGCGCGCGCTCGCGATCGAGCCGAAGATGCTGCTCATGGACGAGCCGTTCTCGGCGCTCGACGCGCTGACCCGCGGCGTATTGCAGGAGGAAGTGCTGCGCATCTGCGCCGAGACGCACCAGACCGTGTTCATGATCACGCACGACGTCGACGAAGCAATCCTGCTCGCCGACAAGATCGTGCTCATGACCAACGGGCCTCACGCGCGGATCGCCGAGATCGTCGTGAACACGATGCCGCGCAGCCGCACGCGTCACGACCTGCACAAGCATCCGCACTACTACCGCATACGCAATCACCTGATCGATTTTCTCGTCGACCGCTCGCGCGCGTTCGGCGAGGTCCGCCAGCACGTCGGCTACGACCCGCGCAATCCGCCGCTCGTGCGGCCCGGCCTCGATCCGGAGGAAGCGGCCATCGACCCGGCGCCACCCGAGCGCTCCAGCGCACCGACGCTCGTGGCTGTCCGCTGAAATTCAAAACCCACTCCAGGAGAGCACGATGAAAAAATCAGACGCACCGGAAGCCCTGCTTGCCGCCGCGAGCTACGCGAAACCGATGACGCGCACCGGACGTGACCGAAATGATCGTGATGGCGCGGCTCAAGAAAGGCCTTACGTGGGCGAAGCTCGCGAAAGCGATCGGGCAGAGCAAGGAATGGACGACCGCCGCGCTGCTCGGCCAGATGCAGATGACGAAGGAGCAGGCGGAGAAAGCCGGCAAGCTGCTCGGCCTGCCGGCGGACGCCGTGCTGCTGCTGCAGCAGGTGCCGTACAAGGGCTCGCTGCCGACCGCGGTGCCGACCGATCCGCTGATCTATCGCTGGTACGAGATCGTCAACGTCTACGGGACGACGATCAAGGAGCTGATCCACGAAGAGTTCGGAGACGGCATCATGAGCGCCATCGATTTCAAGATGGACATCGTGCGCGAGCCCGATCCGAAAGGCGATCGCGTGAACGTGACGTTGAGCGGAAAATTCCTGCCGTATAAGACCTACTGACCGAAGGGGCAGCGCCGCGACAGGGCTGTGCGAGGCACTCGCCGCGCACAGGCGGCGCTGCACCCGCATCGGCGGTACCGGCGGCTTTGCGCTCACCCCTCGTAATCGGCACGATCGAGCCGGTATACGAGGCACTCGTCCTGCCCGAACCGCCGACGTTCTACGAAGCGAAAGCCGAGACGCTCGTAGAAGCGGTGCGCGCGGACGTTGGCCGCAAGCGGACGGCCGTCCAGCTCGGCGATCAACTGTTCCCGCCACACGACAGTTCGACCAAGCTCCACCTCCCACGCCCCAGTCATCGTTCGGATCGGAGGCGATGACGTGCGGCTGCTCGTCCCAGTGACGCATAAGGGACACGTCGTCGGACGTCGCGGGGCGAAGCGTGATGGATGTGATGATCGCACCTCGAAGCGTCGGCACCGATGCGGTCAGTCCGGGCGATCAACTGTTCCCGCCACTCGACGGTTCGGCCCAGCTCCAGCTCCCATGCCCAGTCATCGTTCGGATCGGACGCGACGACGTGCGGCTGCTCGTCCCAATGACGCATGAGAGGGACGTCGTCGGAGGACGCGGGGCGAAGCGTGATGGATGTGATGATCGCACCTCGAAGACGCCGGCACCGATGCGGTCAGTCCGGACTTACGGCCCTCCGACGAGCGGTGGATCCCCTGCATCCGGGGACACGCCTGCGCCGGCGATCGCGCCCGCATGCCTTCGTGCATGATCGACTCGGGCCACAGGAAACCTTGCACTGCGACGCTGTCTTACACAGACAGGTACCGCGAGATCATGGAGTTCCATCTGCAAATGCATCGATGCGAATCCACGAGCGGCATGGCGATCGTGCGAGCGCTCATCGGGACGGTCTTCGCGGCGTTCGCGCTTGCCTCCTGCGGAAGCGGCGTGCCAGTGCCGCCTGCGGAGACGGATGCCGCCAAAGCCGAGCGTGAGAAAACAGGTTTTTGTCGAAGCATTGAAGCCGCGCCGCGAAGGGAATCCGGTGATTGCGATCCTCGCGTTGAACGAAGGCACGGAAATCACCGATTTCCTGCTGCCCCATGCGGTGCTCACGCGTTCGGACGTTGCCGATGTGCGGCCGGTGGCGCCGCGCGCCGGCCGTGTGTCGCTGTATCCAACGCTGGAAGTCGGGCCGGTAGAGGATTTCGCCCGCTTCGACCAGGCTTATCCCGCGGGCGCCGATTACGTCATCGTGCCGGCGATGATCAAGGATGACGACCCCGCAATCACATCGTGGCTCAGGCAACAGGCGGATCGAGGTGCGCGAATCATCGGCGTGTGCGTGGGTACGCTCGTGGTGGGCCGCGCCGGTTTGCTCGACGGCCGGCGTTTTGCGACGCACTGGTATTACCGCGGCACGCTGCTGGACCGTCATCCCGGCGCAGTATACGTGCCGCATCAGCGCTACGTGATCGACCGCGATGTGGCGACCACCACCGGAATTATGGCGTCGCTGCCGGCCGTGCTGGCGCTGGTCGAAGCCGTCGGCGGTAGTGCGAAGGCACAGGCGATCGCCGCTGAGTTGGGAGTGGACTCGTGGAGCCCGGCGCACGACAGCTCGCTGTTCGGACTGAACGTGGGACGTGCATGGAGCTATCTGCTCAACAAGGCCGCGTTCTGGCGCCACGAAGAATGGAGCGTCGACGTGCGCGATGGAATGGACGACGTCGCTCTCGCGTTTGCCGCCGACGCGTGGTCGCGCACCGGGCGCATCAGTGTCGACGCGTCAGCGCCGGGTCCCGTGAAGCTTCGCAGCGGTCTTACACTTGTTGCGCAGCCTGCCCCAGAAGCGACGCCTCGTGTGCCGCTGGCACCGGAGCTCAAGCCGGTTCAACAGCTCGACCGCACGCTTTGCGAGATCGGCGAGCGCTTCGGCGTCGCACGCCGCGAGTGGGTCATGATGGAGCTGGAATACGCCGGCGACAGCAGCAAATGCGCACGTTGATCGCTAGCGCTTCTTCGCGGGCCTCTTGCGCTGGGCCTTCTTCGAGCCCGTTCGCTTCGTGCTAGCTTTCGCCCGCTTCGTTTGAAGCTCGGCCGCTTCGGCCGCGCGCAGCTTGGTGCAGCGGCCGGCATTCGGTTCCTGAGCGCCTACGAACCATCCGGCATCGTCTTGGCATCGGCGAGCGGCAGGGGTTGAGCCTCCTGAGGTTGGGGTTCGTTCGTGCCGGTCTTCCGCAGTCGTTTCTCTTCCTTCTTCTGCTTTTTGGCGAGATCTCTCTGCCGTTTCGCAAATGCGTAGTTGGGTTTTGCCATTCGACCTCTCTTTCTGCTCGGCGTTAGGACGAAATGAAGAGAGTAAAGCATTTCGCCGCGGAATGCCGCCCGTTCGCATATCGAACGAGCATCGATGCACACGGTGTTGCCTGGTGAGGGGCGCCGCCCAGCGCGCTGGCAACGCTTCCGCTCGAACGAGTTGAAAACTGGTTTGTGCTTTTTGACTTCGAGAACATTCAACGAAAAGACATCGGTGCGTTGCACGTCCTCCGTTCAGAATCAAGGTGTTCGTGGCGCCCACCGGTTGATGGCAGCCAACGTCAGCCATCACTTGCGAGCGCTCCGATTGCTCGCTCGAGATTACTCCGTGCGGACAGCTCGTAACGCTCCCGGAACGGCTGGGTGGAATAGATAAACTTGCGCTTCATGAACGACTCCAGAACGTCGCGCCGTTTCCGACGATAATCGAGCAAAGGCACCCACTGATACTCCTCGCGTATCGCCCGCTCAAACTGGTCATACGTTTTGCTGTCCTGGCCCAGAATGGACAGATCAACATCAACGAGGAGGCGGGCGTCAGGGTCAGCGGGCTCGGCGTCGTGAACCGTCGCCATCACGTGCGAATGCACGCGAGCGCACATGGAGGTAGAGGCACCGGCGGACAGAAGAAACTGCGCTGCCATATCGGCGCTGCGGCGTTCGTTGTCGGCCGCCTCCGTCAGGTAGACGGCATCGTGGAACCACAAGGCGACTTCAATCTCGCCTTCCGATCTCGCAAGAGAGCGCACCGAATCGAATTCGCGAAGACATGCGTCGATGTGTGTCCCCGTATGGTAATGCCGGTGCGACTCGGATATGCTGCGTCGAGTCGGTTGAACATCTGAAGGTTTTCTGCCAGCCCGAGTTGCTGCATCAGAGTTGCCCAGCGGTCAGGAGCCATGTGGGTCGGCCGTACATTCGTGATCATCGGGACGTCCCCCTGCCGGCACATTCGAAGTGGATCAAGCGTGCGTATGCTACGGCGCTTTCCGCACTTGTGTCTTCCTGGATGATCGCACCGCCTTCGCCGAACGAGTGTCACTCATCTTCGGGGAGTTCACTAGCGGCGCTCTTTCAGCATCCGCTCGATCTCTTCCGCGGCGTTGCCCGGCTCCCGTGAGGGCGTTTCGGGTTGCTCGCCGAACGGCGTCGGAGCGAAGTCCGGCGTCGGCAATTGCAACTCGAGCTGTGGAGCGGAGTCCGGCGTCGGTATCTGTTGTTCGAGCGTTGTCTTCGGTTGCGCACCGCCACTGTCTTTATAGTGCATCACCATCTGCGGGAACGCGCGATGAGTCCCACCATGATGAGCTGAATGACCACGAACGGCACGGCGCCCCAGTAGATGTCGGAGGTCCTGATCTCCCTCGGCGCGACGCTGCGCAGATAGAAAAGCGCGAAGCCGAACGGCGGATGCAGGAACGAGGTCTGCATGTTGACCGCGAGCATCACGCCGAACCAGACGAGGTCGATGCCGAGCTTCTCCGCGACCGGCGCGAGCAGCGGAACCAGGATGAACGAGATCTCGAAGAAATCGAGGAAAAACGCGAGCACGAAGACGAGCACGTTCACGGCCAGGAGGAAGCCGACGACCCCGCCGGGCAGGTCCGCGAACAGGCGCTCGACCCAGAGATCGCCGTCGAGGGCCCGGAAGGTGAGCCCGAAGACGCTCGAGCCGATCACGATGAACATGACGAACGTCGTGAGCGTCGCAGTCGATTCCATCGCCTGCTTCAAGAGGCGCCAGGCTCAGACGCCGGCGCGCGAGCGCAAGCACGAGCGCACCCGTCGCGCCCATCGCACCGCCTTCGGTCGGGGTCGCAATGCCGACGATGATCGTGCCCAGCACGAGGAAGATCAGGATAAGGGGCGGCATGAGCGCGGAGAGGGTCCGCCGCAGCAGGGCTTGTCCCCGCAGGGTTCGCGCTTCCGCCGGCATTGCGGGAACGGCCGCGGGCCGCACGATCGAGAGAATGGCTACATAGACCAGGTACATGGCCGCGAGCGCGAGGCCGGGGACCATCGCGCCGTGATACATGTCGCCGACCGAGCGTCCGAGCTGATCGGCGAGCACGATCAGCACGAGACTCGGCGGGATGATCTGCGCGAGCGTGCCGGACGCCGCGATCACTCCGGCGGCGAGCCGCGGCGAGTAGCCGTAGCGCATCATGATCGGAAGCGAAATGAGTCCCATCGAAATGACCGATGCCGCGACGACCCCCGTTGTCGCAGCGAGAAGAGCGCCCACCAGCACGACTGCGTAGGCGAGCCCTCCGCGCAATGCGCCGAAGAGCTGCCCGATCGTATCGAGAAGCTCCTCGGCCATGCCGCTTCGCTCCAGGATGAGTCCCATGAACGTGAAGAACGGGATCGCGAGCAGCGTCTCGTTGCGCATGATCCCGAAGATGCGCTCGGGCAACGCTTGCAGCAGCTCCGGCTGCATGAGTCCCATATGGATGCCCACGAACGCGAAAAGGATTCCGTTCGCGGCAAGCGCGAAGGCAACGGGATAGCCCAGCAGCAGAAACACGACGAGTGCGCCGAACATGAGCGGCGCCATGAGCTCGTGCTGCATCAGCTTTCTTCCGAATCCTCGAGCTCGCCGCGCAGGAAAGCGATGCGCTTGATGAGCTCCGAGAAGCCCTGAAGCACGAGCAGGGCGAAGCCGGCGGGAATGAGCGCTTTCACGTACCACCGCGTGAGTCCGCCGGCATCACTCGAGACTTCGTGCGTCAGGTACGATTGAACGAACATCGGCCAGGACAGATAAAGCACGATAATCGCCATGGGCAGGAGGAAGAATAGTGCGCCGGCGATGTCGATCCACGCGCGTGCCCTGGGCGTCCATCGTCCGCTCAGTACATCGATCCGCACGTGTGCGTTCTTCAGGAGGGCATAACCCGCGCAGAGCAGAAATAACGCCGAAAAGAGATACCACTGAATCTCGAGCCACGCGTTCGAGCTCATATTGAGCGCGTATCTCGCGGCAGCGTTGCCGGCGCTCACGAGGACTGCGGCCAGCACGAGCCACGCGGCCGCCCGGCCAACCAGGCGATTCACGGTGTCGATGGCGCGCGCAAGGCAAAGGAGAAAGCGCATGAGCTTGGAGCGGCCGCGAAGTGATGTGTGCTCGCAATCATAGCAAGCTCGCAATCGGGGCCACCCGCTCGCGCTTCGACGTACAATCGCGGCTTGCCTGAAGAAACCGCACGCTTGTCGTCTGCGGCAGAAGAACAGCGATCTCTCAGGCCCGTCACCCGCAACCAAGGTGTAAGGAATGCTGACATCCACACGCGGTCGCCGCGGCATGGCTGTTGCGCCACACGCGTTGGCCGCTCAATCGGCGCTGGAAGTCCTGCGCGAGGGCGGCAATGCACTCGAAGCGACGATCGCGGCGGCCGCGACGATCGCCGTGGTCTACCCGCACATGAATTCGATCGGCGGCGACGGCTTCTGGCTCGTGCACGTCCCGGGCAAAGCGCCCGGCGCCATCGAGGCATGCGGCGCTGCGGCTGCCCGGGCGTCGATCGATTGGTACCGCCAGCAGGGCGTTCGCGACCGCATTCCTTATCGCGGAGGCGGCGCTGCCAATACGGTCGCCGGGACGGTTTCCGGGTGGGGCATGGCGCTCATGATGTCGCGGCGATTGCTCGGCGGGCGCCTGCCGCTGCGGCGCCTGCTCGAGGACGCCATCTACTATGCGCGTCACGGCGTGCCCATCACGCTGAGTCAAGCCGCCATGACGGCGAAGAAAGCCGGCGAGCTCAAACCTCAGTCCGGTTTCGCGAAGACTTTTCTTCAGCGCGGCAAGGTTCCGAAGGTCGGAGAACTGTTCGCGCAACCGCGGCTCGCAGCCACGCTGGAGAGAATCGCGCGCGCCGGCACCGACGACTTCTACAAGGGAGATCTTGCGCGTGTGATCGCACGGGATCTCGAGCGTATCGGAAGCCCCGTGTCTATGGCCGATCTCGATGCCCATCGTGCGCGGCTCGCCGATCCCCTCGTGCTCCGCCACAGCGCGGGCATGCTCTACAACACGCTGCCTCCGACGCAGGGACTCGTGTCGCTCATCATCCTGGGGATCCTCGACGAGCTGCGCGCCGGCAGAACGGGGCCCGTGAGCCCCGAGTATGTTCACATGTGCGTGGAGGCGACCAAGCAGGCTTTCGGCATACGCGACCGCTATATCGAAGATCCGCGCTACATGGGGATCGACGCGCAGCGTCTGCTCAGGCGCGAATCCATCCGGACGCTTGCGTCCAGGGTGAAGCGCCGGCATGCGATGCCGTGGGGCCGCGATGTGGCGCGACAGGGCGGTCCGGCCGATACGGTGTGGCTCGGCGTGGTAGACGCAGAAGGACGTGCCGTGTCGTTCATCCAGAGCCTTTATCACGAGTTCGGCTGCGGCGCGGTGCTGGCAAAGACCGGAATCAACTGGCAGAACAGGGGCTGCAGCTTCTCGCTCGATCAGTACGCGGTAAACGCGCTCATGCCGCGCAAGAAGCCCTTCCATACGCTCAATCCCCCGATGGCGGTGCTCAAGGACGGTCGCACGATCGTCTACGGCGCGATGGGGGGCGACGGTCAGCCGCAGACGCAGGCCGCGGTGTTCACGCGCATCGTGAACTTCGACATGGATCCGCAGGCGGCGATCAACGCGCCGAGGTGGCTCTTCGGCCGCGCGTGGGGCGAGGAAAGCGAAACGCTCAAGCTCGAATCACGCTTCGAAATTAGGCTCGCGCACGTGCTCATGGAGTGGGGGCACGAAGTGGAGATCCTGGAGCCCTACGACGAGACGGTCGGCCATGCCGGTGCGATCGTGCGATACAAGAACGGGGCGCTGGAGGGTGGGGCGGATCCGCGGTCTGATGGCGGCGTAGCCGCCTATTAGAACCACCCCTCTTTTCGGTGAGCGGCGCGCCTCGAGAGGCTGTCGCCGCGAACGAAACATTCAGGCGGAATCAGCACTCTCGTCCGAGTGTACGAGGGTCAGGACAGAAGGAGGGTTGGCGGAGCGACGAGCAGGCTCCGCCGCCTGAACTAAATCGCGTCTTCCAACGCCTTCCCGAGATCCGACGTGCTCGCCTTCCCGCCCAGGTCGGGCGTCTTCGGCCCCTCGTGCAACACCGTCTCGATCGCTTTGAAGACCGCCGCGCCCGCTTCGGGGCATCCGAGGTGATCGAGCATCATCGCGCCCGACCAGATCTGACCGACGGGATTGGCGATATTGCGACCGTAGATGTCCGGCGCGGAACCATGGACGGGCTCGAACAGTGACGGATAGGTGCGCTCCGGATTGATGTTCGCGGAAGGCGCGATGCCGATCGTGCCCGTCGCGGCCGGGCCGAGGTCCGAAAGGATGTCGCCGAAGAGGTTCGAACCCACCACCACGTCGAACCAGTCGGGATGCATGACGAAATGCGCACACAGGATGTCGATGTGAAACCAGTCGGTCTTCACCTGTGGATACTGCGCGGCCATCGCTTTCACGCGCTCGTCCCAGTAAGGCATCGAGATCGAGATGCCGTTCGATTTGGTGGCGGACGTAACGTGCTTCTTCGGCCGCTTCATCGCGAGCTCGAAAGCGTACTTCAGGATGCGGTCGACACCCTGTCGCGAGAACACCGCCTGCTGCGTCACGAACTCGCGGTCGGTTCCCGAATACATGCGGCCGCCAACCGACGAATACTCGCCTTCGCTGTTCTCCCGCACGACCCAGAAGTCGATGTCTCCCGGCTTGCGGTCCGCGAGCGGACACTTCATGCCAGGCATGAGACGCACCGGGCGCAGATTCACGTACTGGTCGTAGCCGCGCCGGAACGGAATGAGCAGACCCCAGAGTGAGATGTGGTCGGGTACCGTGGCGGGCCAGCCGGCCGCACCGAAAAAGACGGCGTCGTGCTTGCGCAATCGTTCGAGACCGTCATCGGGCATCATGCGACCGTGCTTCTGATAGTAGTCGCAGCTCCAGTCGAACTCGTCGAACTGCCACTCGATGCCGAATTTGCGGCCGGCGGCTTCCAGCACGCGAATGCCCTCGGGCATGACCTCCTTGCCGATGCCGTCTCCGGGAATGACTGCGATGCGAAACTTTTTCATGTGCGGGACTCGTGGTCAGATGACTGGGAGCGGTCGGCGCCCGGGAGTTCAGCATAACCGGAACGGCGCGAGACACGGCTCGACGTGACAGTGCCCGATCGTGTTTTACCAGCCACGCGCCGCGGCTCACAAGCCAGGCATCAAAACAAAAGGGCAGCCCGCAGGCTGCCCGGTGGTGAGGCGTGCGAGACCTATGCGGCTTCGGTCTTGGCCGGTTTGGGCGCGTATTTCTGGCGGAACTTCTCGACCCGGCCGGCGGTGTCCACGATCTTCTGCTTGCCCGTGTAGAACGGATGGCATGCCGAGCACACCTCGATATGGAGGTCCTTGCCCATCGTCGAGCGGGTGGTCCACGAGTTACCGCAACTGCAGGTAACCGTTATCTCTCTGTATACGGGGTGAATTTTGGCTTTCATGGGAATAGACCCTGTTGCGAGCTGAACAATACCCGAAGCTCGGAAAGTCGCGGATTATCGATGATTCCCCCGCGCCCGGCAACCCCTCGGGCCAAGGGCGTTCAGCGCAGAAGCGGCCGCTGCCCCGGAGCCCAGCGTTCGAGCATCGCGCAGCAGGCCCGGACCCGCTGCTCGCCCACCGTGGTCGGAACGCGCTGAAAGTGCGAATGCCCGCCGATCACGTCCAGCGATACGAAATACAGTTCGCCCGCCATCGTGTCGAGAGCGATGCTGCCCATATCCGGGCCGATGCCGTGCAGCACGTGGCGGCCGGGCACGGCGTCGATGCGGAAGAACGTGCCCGGCAGCGTCGCACCGATCAGGCGCCCGTTCATGAAGAGCACGCTGTCTTCTTCGATGTGGTTGAACTCACTGCGATAGACGTAGATCGTGGCGGCGTTCGGGTGGGTATGGAATTCCTTCGCGCGCTGGTCCGCCTCGAGCGATGCTTGAGGTGTGGATGCGCAAGCTGCGAGCACGAGCGCCGCGGCGATGGCGATCAGCCAGCCATCCACCAGACGTCTCATCGTCATTGTCCTCCCGCGAGGACACTTCGCAGAACGGCTGCGCGGCCGTGATGTTCGGGAACGAGCTGAAAATACGACTGCGCCGACGGCATCGGGAGAAATCTCGTTACCCGCTGTTGCACGAAGTAAATCCTGTCAGGCCCCGTGCTGAGCGAATACGCTCCTGAATCCCCCGCGAAGCCGCGGATCTGGTGAGGCCCCGGTTCCACGACCCAGCGGAAGAACGTGCCGGGGTAGGTCGTGCCCATCACACTGTCATCCAGCACGACGGACGCTCCCGTATCGGTGAAGTCCGGATCGTCGCGGACCAGATAGATCACGGACTTGCCGGGGGCCGGCTCAAAGCGCTTCGCCTCGATTTCCTGCGGGCTCGGCGGCAATTGCGCACAACCGGCGAGCACGAGGACCAGCAGCACCCACCGTACCCGGAACATGATGAACCTCGGCTTTTTCCCATCGGAAATGATGCCAAGGCCGTACCCGGACAATTAAATGGGACAGACCCATTTACGCCGAAAATGGGTCTGTCCCGCTTTCGCGGATCGATCAGCCCCGCCGCATCGAATCAAAAAAGTCCGCGTTGTTCTTCGTCGCCCTGATCTTGTCGAGCAGGAATTCGGTCGCTTCGAGCTCGTCCATCGGATAGAGCAGTTTCCTGAGCACCCAGATCTTCTGGAGGATGTCCTGCTTGATGAGCAGCTCTTCGCGCCGGGTGCCGGAGCGATTCACGTTGATCGCGGGGAAGATCCGCTTCTCGTACATGCGCCGGTCGAGATGGATCTCCATGTTGCCGGTGCCCTTGAACTCTTCGTAGATGACGTCGTCCATCCGCGAGCCCGTGTCGATGAGCGCGGTGGCGAGGATCGTGAGGGAACCGCCTTCTTCCATATTGCGGGCTGCGCCGAAGAAACGCTTCGGACGCTGGAGCGCATTCGCGTCGACGCCGCCGGTCAGCACTTTGCCGGACGCGGGCACGACGGTGTTGTAGGCGCGTGCGAGGCGCGTGATCGAGTCGAGCAGGATGACGACGTCCTTCTTGTGCTCGACGAGGCGCTTCGCCTTCTCGATCACCATTTCGGCGACCTGCACGTGGCGCGATGCGGGCTCGTCGAACGTCGACGAGAGCACTTCGCCTTTGACCGAGCGCTGCATCTCGGTCACTTCCTCGGGACGCTCGTCGATCAGCAGAACGATCAGAACGACTTCGGGGTGATTCGCCGTGATCGCGTGCGCGATGTGCTGCATCAGCACCGTCTTGCCTGCTTTCGGCGGAGAGACGATCAGCCCGCGCTGCCCTTTTCCGATGGGCGCGATGATGTCGATGATGCGCCCGGTGAAGTTCTCTTCCGCCTTGATGTCCCGCTCGAGCTTCATGTGCTCGGTCGGGTGATAGGGCGTCAGGTTCTCGAAGAGAATCTTGTGCTTCGAATTCTCCGGAGACTCGCCGTTGACTTTGTCGACCTTGACGAGCGCGAAATAGCGCTCCCCGTCCTTCGGCGTTCTGATCTCGCCTTCGATCGTGTCGCCGGTGTGCAGATTGAAGCGGCGGATCTGCGAAGGCGACACGTAGATGTCGTCGGTGCCGGCAAGGTACGAAGTATCCGGCGAACGCAGGAAACCAAAACCGTCGGGCAGCACTTCGAGCGTGCCGCCGCCGTAGATCGACTCCCCCTTCTTGGCCTGATTCTTCAGGAGCGCGAAAATGAGCTCCTGCTTGCGCATGCGATTGGCGCCGTCGACTTCATTCGAGACGGCCATGTCGACGAGCTCGCCAACGTGGAGATTTTTCAGATCGGATAGATGCATGGATTTGTTGCGCGCTACGCGAAAAGCCTGGGGAAGTAGTAAGCGGAGCGAAAGAGATGTCGCCCGCGCCGGGACCTGCTCGATTATTTTTTGGGAGGAGCGGCCTGAAGGAGCTTCAGTCACCGCGAGAAAAGGTTAGCCAGTTTAAATATGACTGTCAATAAATGCCGTGAGCTGTGATTTCGAGAGCGCGCCGACCTTGGTGGCCTCGACGGCGCCGTGCTTGAAGATCATCAGAGTCGGTATGCCGCGTATGCCGTACTTCGGCGGCGTCGCCTGATTCTCGTCGACGTTCAGCTTTGCCACTTTCAGGCGTCCCGAGTATTCCTTTGCAACTTCATCGAGGATGGGGGCGATCATCTTGCACGGACCGCACCACTCGGCCCAATAATCGACCAGCACGGGCGTGTTCGACTGCAGAACTTCCGGCTCGAATGTGTCGTCGGTTACGTAATGGATGTGTTCAGCCATGTATGCGCCTTGCGGGATTGGAGAGGAAGCCACGGGAGGTGTGGCGCGAGTCGAGACCCGAAGGCTATGCTACTCAAATAGCGGCACGTTGGGAAGGCGCGCTCCCGCCGATGCGCCCATGCTATCACGTTGTTTCTGTTAACATATGACGTTTAACAACCCTTCCGCTGGCCGAGCGAAATCCAGGACGCCCTATGACCTACGTCGTTACCGAGACCTGCATCAAATGCAAATACACCGATTGCGTTGATGTGTGTCCGGTCGACTGCTTCCGCGAAGGCCCCAACATGCTCGTCATCGATCCGGACGAATGCATCGACTGCACGCTGTGCGTCGCCGAATGCCCGGTCGAGGCGATCTTCGCGGAAGACGACGTGCCGGACGCGCAGCGCGAGTTCACTCAGATGAACGCGGAGCTTGCCAAGGTGTGGAAGCCCATCATCGAGAAGAAGGCGGCGCCCGCCGACGCCGACGAGTGGGCGCAGGTGAAAGAGAAAAGGCAGCTCATCGAGAAAGTGAGGCGTTGCGGAAGACGCTCGTCCGCGTCCGCTATGTGGGCGGAGGCTCGCTTTAGAAACCCTACTTCGACACGAATCCCGGCTTGCTTACCTGAATGTTGCGCGCGAGGAGCTTGCCTTCGCCCGCTTTTTCGGGAGTCAGGGCGATCGGCGCGTTCGGTACGAGCTGTGAACGATTGCCAGGCACGAGGGTCGAGACGATCGCGTTCGGCGCGACGATCACCTTCTGCGAGCCGCCTTCGTACGTCAGCGTGAGCTCGCGTGCGTTCGCCGATTGCACGGTGGCGGACACGTTCGCGTTGGTCATGGTCTGATCGTCGCGCCCGTCGAACTTCTCCCGGTGCCCCGGGTTCGTCGGCTTCGTAAAGCGCCGGATCTCGAAGGCGCTCAGCGTGCCGTCGCTGCGCTTGGAGGACGTGACGCCCAGAAAATCGCCCGGCTTGATCTCGCTGAGCTCGATCGGCTGGGTGTAGACGATGGTGGTCTTCTCATCCAACTGGAATTCCATGTTCTTCCCGTCGGGCGTTTTCACCGAAAGCACATCACCGTTCAGCGCAGCAACCGTGCCCCGCATGCGCGGCATCATCTGAGCATCGGCGAAGCCGGCGGGCGACAACGTGGCCGCGAACACGAGAGCCGCAAGGACGGTTTTCATAGGGTTTCCGATCGAGTATCAGGCAGATCAAAATCCTCCCGTTGCCTTCCAGAGACAGGGAGCGGGGAAGCGGGAGCAGTCGGGTAGCTCGAACGCGTGACGTGTTATGAGAGCTTCCCAGTCCGTGGAACCGCAACCGCTGGAAAAGTGAACGGGCAAGTTTGTATCATTATTCCCCCCACCGACACAGGGCCGTCAAAATGAAATCGGTACTGGATCGTCACGAAGGACCACGCAGCGACACTCGAGCGGCGGGAAGTGCCTATGCCCGAAGCCAAGTCCGGACAAGTCGTGATCGCGGTGCGCGCCTCGGCGCTGAATCGCGGCGAACTGTTCGTCGGCGGTGTCGTGCACGGCGGTCCGGAGAAACTCGGCGGCAACGAAGCGGCCGGCGTGGTACACGCGGTCGGTGCGGGCGTGACCGGAGTCAAAGCCGGCGATGAGGTCATGGGGCGCGCCCGCGGTGGGTTCGCCGACTACGCGGTCATCGACGATCATCAGATCCTGAAGAAGCCTTCACGGCTGTCCTGGAAGAGGCGGCTGCGACGCCGCTCAGTTTCATCACCGTGTACGAAGCGGTCGTCCAGTTTGGCAAGCTGAAATCGGGCGAGTGGATGCTCGTGACCGGCGCGTCGGCGGGTGCCGGCGTGGCGGCGATTCAGATCGCGCAGGTCGTCGGCGCGCGCAGCATCGGCACGTCGGGTTCGAAAGACAAGCTCGAAAAACTGAAGGCGATCGGGCTCGATGTGGGCCTGCACACACGTGAGCCTGATTTTTCAGCCTCGGTGCGCGAGGCGACCGGCGGCGCAGGCGCGGACGTCGCGGTGAATCTCGTGGGAGGCTCGATGTTTCCAGAGCTCCTGCGCTCGCTCGCACGCAAGGGACGGCTCGCCATCGTCGGCTACGTCGACAACCAGCACCATGCCGACATCGACTTGTCGGCCGTGCATGCGAACCGGTTCGAGATCTTCGGCGTGTCCAATGCGAAAGTGACGGCTGAAGAACGGGCGCATGCGACCCGCGGCTTCTCGCGCGACATCCTGCCCGCAATCGAATCCGGAAAGGTGAAGCCTGTCGTAGATAAAGTGTTCTCCTTCGATGAGTTGCCGGCAGCGAAGGCGCACATGGAAGCGAATGCGATGGTGGGCAAGATTGTTGTGAAGCTATGAAGTCACCTTCATTGCACTGATCTCGGACGCGTGAGCACGGCCCCTCCGGCGAGAAGCAGCGCGCATGTCCAGAAGATCGGCGCCAGTCCGAGCGCCGCGCCTGCGATACCGAACACCGGCGGAATCACGATGTGCGACCCGTAGCTCACGGAAAGCCGCATCGCGATCGCTTCCGCCGCGCGTCCCGGAGGCGCCGCGTTGAATGACAGGACCGTCGTCAACGGCTGACCGCAACCCAATCCGAGCCCCAGCGCAAACGATGCCATGCCGAGCAGCAGCGGATGCGTGGTGAGCGGGACGGTTGCGAAAGCGATGGCGGACAATACGAGCGCACCGGACATCACCGCGTGCTCGCCCCAGCGCTTCGTAAACGGCAGAATCGCAAGGCGTATGACGATGCCGGCCAGACCGAACGCGCCCATGATGAGGCCGATCGCCGTCGCGCTGAAACCGAGCCCGTGCGTATAGACGGGCATGTAGAGATTGAACAGATCGAGCCCCGTCATCACGACCCCGTTTGCGATGAGTGCGTTGCGAAGCGGCCTCGAGGCGAGCAGGTCTTTCGTGCTGCGCGCCGTCTTGTCCGGCTGCTTCGGAGCGGTGTGCGGTATCGATTTGCCGCGCACGAAGAGTAAAGAAGACACAGGACGCTGATCACCGCGAGCAGCAGAAACGTAACGGGATGACGAAATACGTCTATCGATGCGCCGACCAGTACCGGGTCCGGCGATGGCGGCGCACGATTCTCCGAGACTGTAGTAGCTGAAGTTGCGCGTGCGCGTGTCCGCCGATGAGAGCATGCCGACGAGATTCTGCGTTGCCACCACGAACAGCATCATCGCTAACCCGCCCAGTGCGGTCGCCAGATAGAGTGCCGTCATCGTGGGAACGGCAAACGGCAGCGCGAGACTCAGCGAGAAGCCGCTGAGTCCCGAGGTACATCAGCACGCGATTGTCGAAGCGGTCCGCGAGCCGTCCGGCGTAGACGGACAGCAGGAACGGAAACAGCCCCCAGAGCGCGAACAGGAGCCCCGTCGCCAGCGTCCCGGCGCCGAGCTCGACCGCGAGGAGCGTTGCGGCGATCCGGTAACCTTTGGAGCTGACGAACGAGACGGTGGTGAGGACGAGGATCAGGACGAGCGGCGGCATGACTGACTCGGATTATAGGAGGGACGTACGTCAGCTCCTGCTTTCGCGTCACGCGTGTGTGGGTGACGCCCGCCGCCTACTCGCGGCTCGCGACGCTTCTCATCGAGCTGGGTATCGGCTTCACGCCGCCGGCCCCGGACGCAATGCTCGAATGAAGCAGAATCTCGCCGGCGTGATTGTCGGGAGTGTCTAAATGGGCGCAAGCGCCGTATTGGCGCGGAGCAGATTATGAATCTGCGTCGCCGCGATCGCCGCGTGGCCGGTGCCGACGGCGATCTGGTTGAGATCGTTCGCCACGTCGCCCGCGGCGTAGACGCCTGGCACGGTGGTTCGCAGCTTGTCGTCGACCACGATCTGGCCCACGTCGTCGCATGCTGCGCCCACGGCGCGCGCCAGGTCCGAGCGGACGTGGCAACCGAGCGCGGAGTACAGCGTGTCGAAGCGATACATCGCGCCGCTGCGTGTCTGCAAGCCGACGATTGCGCCACCCTGAGTGCTCACTTCCGAGAGCGCTTCATCCACGATCGAGATGCCGCATTGCTCGAGTGCGGCACGGTCGGACTCGCTGATCTCGTGCGGTGCGCCGAGGGTGAAGAGCGTGACCTTGGGCGTGTAGTGGCGCAGAAAGCGCGCTTCGTTCAGGCCCTTGGCCCCGCGGCCGATCACGGCGACCTCCCGATCGATGACTTCGTAGCCGTCGCAGATGGGACAGTGACGAATGAGCCCGGTGCGTATGGCATCGTTGATGTTGGGCAGAGCGGGCTCGACGTCCATGGAGCCCGTTGCGAGCAGGATCGTTCTCGCTTCGATTGTCTCGGCGCAGGTCTTGGCGAGAAAATACCCGCTCTCGAGGCGGGTGAGATCTTCGACGTCCCCTGTCGTGAGGAGCGCGCCGTAACGCCTGGACTGCTCGCGCAGGCGCACGAGGAGCTCGCGTCCGCTGATCCCGTCCGGAAATCCTGGATAATTGTGCGACGTGGGAATGAGGGCTGCACGGCTGCCGCCTGCATCGATGACACGCACATCCCGGCGGAAGCGCGCGAGGTAGATCGCCGCGGTCAGTCCCGCGGGTCCGCCGCCAATGATCAGACAATCGAGCACGGGTCACGCCTTATGTAATTGCCCGCAAAGGTGAACCTAAGCGGGCGCATGGTGTCGGACCGAAGTTAATCCCGAGAAGCCTTCGCAAGCAGCGTGCCTTGCCTGCGCACATGGAATGAAATGGTATCGGAAACGAACAATGCGGCATCCGGCAGGCGAATTCTGATCGTCGAAGACAACGTCGATTCGGCCGACACCATGCAGATGCTGCTGCAGATCTCCGGGTACGAAGCGCGCGCCGCCTATGACGGCGCCTCGGCGCTGTCGATCGCCTGCGAGTTCGAGCCGCACGTGATCCTGCTCGACATCGGACTGCCCCGCAAGAACGGCTATGAGGTTGCACGCGAGCTGCGCGCCCTGCCGCAGACCAGGTCGTCGTTGCTCGTTGCGCTGACGGGTTTCGATCACGACGAAGACAGGCAGCGTGCCGCCGATGCGGGCTTCGACGCGTACCAGGTGAAGCCCGTCGAGCCCGCCGCGATCGAGAAGCTCGTGGAGGCGTTCTTTCGCGAGCGCCGGGGGTAGGGGGCGGCGCCTACCTTGGCTGGGTCGCGGCCTGCGGACCATGCCTGTGTGCCGAGCGCACTTCCATTCACGAAAGCCGCACTCGGCTCCGGTCGAAGTAGAATCTCGCACGCCTGAAATAGTGCCGGGTGCTTCTGCCGGCCGAAAGAACTTCTCGACTGAAATGCCACGATCCAGCAAGACGAAAACCACCCGCTCCTCGCGCATCAGTAAAGAAGCCGCTTCGACGACACCGCATGGTCGGAGTCCGGATACGCACGCACGCGCCCCTCGATCCGCTCCGAACAATGCACACGAAGTGGTCCTTAACGGCGGCATGGCTCGAACGCTGGGCGTGCGGCTCCTCACGGTTTCGCGCAAGCGCGTCACCGCGGAGATGCCGGTTACGGCGAAGCACATGAACCGCTCGGGCCGTGTGAACGGCGGCGCGCTGATGGCGTTCGCCGATGCGCTCGGCGCGACCGGCACAGTAGCGAACCTCCCGGGCGGCCATCGCACCACCACGCTGGAATCGAAAACCAACTTCTTCGCGGCGGGCGAAGCGCCGGTGCTCAAAGCCGTGTCCAAGCCGCTCCACATCGGCCGCACCACGATGGTGTGGCAGACGACGATTCGCAACGCGGATCGAAGGCTCGTCGCGGTCGTCACTCAGACGCAGATGGTACTACCGCTGATTAGAAAGCCCCATTGATTGGTGAGCGGGGGCTGCGGAGCAGCGGGGACCCCGCGAACGAAACATTCCAGCGCCCGTTAGCACTACGGACATCGGGGAAGCTTTCGCGCGATGGCGCGTGCCAGACGGAAGCGCACCGTCGCGATCGACCACGGAATGTGGCGCTGCATCGGGCCGAGCCCCGCGCGGGCGGAAGGCTTCGGGTAGGGCAGGCGCTTGGAGTCGAGCGGCGTTTTTTTTAAAGCCCGACAGTCGTTCGAGCATCAAAAAGCCGTAAGCGGCGATACACAAGCTCGCATGATGATGGAAGCCGCGCCAGTTGCGTCCCTCGTAGTGGCCGAGCCCGAGTTCCTGTTTGAGCTCGAGGTAATCGCGCTCGATACGCCAGCGCATCTTCACGGTATCGACCAGCCGCTCGAAGCTGACCTCTTCGGGCAACGTGCACAAGAAGTACTCGGTGGGCTGCGCTTCACCATTTGGCCACTCGATCAGCAGCCATTCTTCGGCACGCAGCACTTCACCATGTGCCGCACGCACCCGTACTCGGGCAAAACGCGAACTGAGCCACGCGTTCGTGCCTTCGCGCCAACTCACGGTGCAATAGGACGTAGCGGGCAGTGCTCGTGCGATGTGCAATGCGCTGATCGGCTGATGCGCCGCATCGCGCACCGCTCGTTTACGCTGGGGGCCGCGTTTAGGCTTTGGCGGCATCGGCCCGGGCTGATGCTCACCCCACCACAGCATCGTCTGAGGGTGGATGCCGGCAGCGTACTGAAGCTGATGTTCGGTGAGCCGGTCACGCAGGATGGCGTTCTCATATCCGGCATCCATCAGCACCGTGCCACGGGCAATGCCGGCGGCAAGTGCCGCCTCGATCTGCGTCCACGCAATCTCATGTTTGGTCGCGAAGGCAACGCTCTCGGGCACGCCAGCGCGTTTACGCCGCGCTTCATCATCGGCCCACTCAGCGGGAAGATACAGGCGGTACACCAGCGGCAGGCTGCCCTCGGCCGTAGCAAACGACAGACTCACCGCGACCTGGCAGTTCTCGGTCTTGCCCAAGTGCCCGCAGTACCTGACGCGCCACACCCACCGAGTGCTGCCCGTATTTGCGGAACGAGGTGTCGTCGATAATCCAATAGCAGGGCCTCTCGCGAACGCGCTGAGCACCGGCAACACTTCAGCCGTAACCGCCCGCAGCAGCGCCCTATCGCTCCACTCAGAGTCCGCCACCAAGTGATGCATCGATTGATGCGCCGCGCACACGTCCTCTGCATGAACGCGTGCAGCCATGGGCTCTATGCTCTTGCGTTCGCCCGGCAGCATCAGCCCACGCAAGTACCAGCGCGCTGGCGTCGCACGGTCTGCGTGCCCGAGCGCTTTGATCATACGATCGCAATACGCCTCGAAGCGTGCTTCCACGCCGCTCGCCATCGTGCACCTCCCCGCCTACGATGAACATTCCGGCGTCCGTTAGCACTCCCGTCCGAGCGTACGAGGGCTGAGGCAGAACGAGGAGCTACGGCTCCTTCACCGCCACGCGATGAACGTACACGAGGTGGCCGCCGATCCACCCGGAGATACCGAGCAGAGCGATCCCCACGATCGAGAGCCCGAGCGGCAGGCCTGCGACGACCGACGGATTGCTGATGCGCATCCCGATGTTGACCGCGTAGAGGAGCACGATCGTCACGTTGAGCGCCATGTGCGTGAGCGCGAGTCGTTTCGGAGGCCCCTTGAGCGACAGCATGTCGATCATGCCCGGAACAGCCGCGATGAGCGCACCGATTGTGCCGCCGATCATCGTGTAGAAGCCGACCGTGAACCACAGGCTCGCGCCGGCGCCGAGCACGAATGTGAGATCGCAGATGAAAGAGAAGATCCACAGCCCGATCGGCAGCGGCACCAGCATGGGGTGAATGGGATGATGCGCGATGCTCGCGGGTGTTCGCATGCTCGGCCTCGTTCGAGGGACGCGAAGCGGCTATCATAGGCCGGGCGCGGTAGAATCGTGAACACGCATCGAGCCAGTCATCACTTCATGACGAGCTCGATTCCCTCATCCCCGACCCCTCTCCCGACGGGCGAGGGGAGATTCGTGACGCCAGTGAATCGCATTCACTGCCGTGATAATCAGTCGATCCGGAGGAGCGATGATCCGAAAACTGAGAACACAGCGCGACGATCAGCAGTGGATGCTCGATCTCGCGCTCAACATGCGAGGCCGTGTGCAGAATTTCGAGCGCGACGATCTCGAGGTTCCGTCCGGCAAACGCGCCCGGAACTACCGCATGCTGCCGAAGGTGTGGCGCGAGGCCGCGGAGCGGCACGAAGCGCTCGCGCGACGCGCACACGCGCACGGTGCCCGTGCCACGGCGACGACGCACTACGATCATGCGATCGAAGCCTATCGAATGGCGCAGCATCCGATCTACTACGACGATCATCCGGTCAAGCAGTACCTCTACGGGAAGCTGTCGGAGATGGTCGATCGGCGGGCTGAAGTCGCCGAGTACCCGATCGAACGCGTGGAAGTGCCCTTCGATGACGGCAAGACGATCTCGTGCCTGCTTCACCTTCTGCCGGACCGCCGCAAGGCGCCGGTCGTGATCTACGTGCCGGGCATGGATCAGACGAAGGAAGTGTTCCCGAAGGCGTACCACAACATCGCGATTCCGCGCGGTTTCCACGTGCTCGCGATGGACGGTCCGGGGCAGGGCAACTCCAACATGCAGAAGATCCGTTCGGTCGGAGACAACTACGAGCGCGCCGGCGCGGCCGTCATCGCCTATCTCGCGAAACGGCCCGAAGTGGACGCGAGCAAGATCGCGATCTACGGCATCAGCATGGGCAGTTACTGGTCGCTGCGGCTGTCGAGCTACGACCACCGGGCGGCAGCGGTCGTGAGCTCCGTCGCGTGCTTCAATCCCAACAACACGATCTTCACGCAGTCGTCGCCGCGCTTCAAACAGATGTTCATGTACATGGCGGGCTACGAAGACGAGGACCGCTTCGACGAAGAAGTCGCGAAGCCGATGACCGTGCGCGGCTACCTCGGCAAGATCGAGTGTCCCACGCTGCTCGTCACGGGCGAGTTCGATCCGCTCTGTCCGCTCGAAGACGCGGTCGAAGCCTTCGGCGATCTGCGCGTGCCGAAAGAGATGTGGATCATGGAGAACCAGTACCACCCGCTCTGGGGCATCCCGAATCTCGGCGGCCTGGATTGCCACGACTACGTGCTCGACTGGCTGCAAGGGCTTTTCTCGGGGACGATCAAGCCCACTGGGGATGGCCGCGTCTGCTACATCAAGGAGAACGGCGACGGCCCCTTCGGCGAGTGCGAGTGGCGCCCGCCGATCGGCTCCGGGCAAGCCTACTTCTGACGCCTGCTCGATCGGCGCCCCATCAGGCCGGTGTATCGCTGGCGCTCAGGGTGAACGCTCCTGCGCATCGTGCCTGGCCGCCGTTTGATCGGGTACGACCTTGTCCTTATATCGGTCCAGGCGCCAATACCCCGTCAGGCCGGGTTCGTTGCCCTCGAGCCGGTAGTCTTTGGTGCTCTTGATCTCGACAGCGGTGCGCACGCGATTCCACAGGCGCACGTCGTCGATGCGGCCCGCGAACGGTTTTCGTCGCGGAGAATCGTGACAACCGATCAACAGGCGCCCCTGCGCGGGATACAGAATGGCGCCCGACTGCTCGATGGATCCGGTTCGGACGACGCCATCGACGTACAGAAGCATCTCGGCGCCGTCATAGACTGCGGCGAGGTGATGCCAGCGCTCGGGGGCCGCCACGAACGGGGCCTGTACGGTCGTCACGCCTTGCGCGCCGCTGGTGGCGAGGCGGAAGATGAACTGCTCGTCGAGGAGTCCGAGCAGCCAGCCCCGCGCGGTGGTCCCATCTTCGGTCCAGATTGCGAAGACCGCCCGATCGCCGACGATCGCACCGGGACGAACCCACGCCTCGACGGTGAAAGCGCCGGTGACGAGCGCCTGCGCCGTTTTGACGTTGCCGATCTCATAGCAGCGGTCCTCCGCGAACTGCGGTCCGCCGAGCGGATTGCCGGACAGCGCGCGCCCCGCCTTCCGGGCTGATTCGACCGCGCTGCGCTCGCGATCCTGCTCGATCAGGACGCGTATCCGTTCCTCCAGGATGGACGGCGGCGGCACCGGGACGATCTTGGTTTTGACCCGGCTCGTCATCTCGGCGGTGAAGTTGTAGGAACTGGAGTAGCGCGCGTCGACGGGCGTTGTCGTGATCACCGTCTTCGCCTTCGACGCACGCGAGGCGCCGGTCCGCTGCTCGGTCGTCGTCAGGCTGCCCGATTCCGCCCGGTGTCTGCGCAGGCGCAGCGTGAGCTTCATGTCGATCACGGTGTCGACGAACTGATAGAAGCTCGGGACGAATCCCAGCTCCATCATGCTCAGGCGATTCTCGACTGACACGCCGTTCTGATGCTGGTAGCCGAACAGGATGCGCGTATCGACATAGGTGGGCGTATCGGCCGGCTTACCTTCGGCGCTCGCGAGCTGTCCCGATTCGAGATCCCGCAACAGCATGCGGCCGCTCATGAACTCGGCCGCGCGCAGGCTCGCCTTGTCCATCTCGAATTGCCCGTCGGCCACCGCCATCGCGACGGCATGGATGACGTCGGCAAGCGGAGCGCCGTTCAGCTCTTCGGTGCGGCCCGACGGTTCGATGGCCATGTGCCTCTCCTTTTATGGCACCCGGTTACGTATCGCGAGGATGAGGACCAGCGCCTGCCCGCCGGGGAGGATCTCTCCCGGCGCCGGCCGGGTGCCCGCCACGATGTCGTCGTCGGTCGGCTCGTAGAACCGTGGGTCGGCAACCTCGTACGGGATTGCGAGTTGGGTGAGCCGCGCTCTCGCGTTGCCGAGCGGCTTGCCGATCACGCCGAGATCCGGCGGCACCAGCTTCATGTCCTCCGCCTGATCGGATGGCGGCACCGGGACGATGCGGAACTTGAGCTGGCTGCACGCACGCAACTGGTAGTCGTAAGTGTTGCTGAAGCTCGCATCCACCGGAGTCGCGTAGAGCTGGATGCGCCCCGCGCCCGCCTCGCCCGGGGCGTCCGTGCCCTCCTCGAGCGCGGGCGCTTCGGGCGGCATCGCCGCGCTCTGCGAGCCGAAGGATTGCTCCTGGCTGTGGACGGCAGCGTCACGTAGATTTCCGCGGAGACTTCCGGAATGCGATACCAGGTGGGCTGGTAGCCGACTTCGCGCAGAGCCTGGTAGCCCGCCTCGTCGCCCCCGTGCACCGCTTTGAAGGTTTCCACCGTGTGCAGGTCGAGCGCCGCCTGCGCCTCGGCGACGCCGCGGCCGACTGCCGCGATCATCTCGCCTAGCGGGGCGGAGAGGGCGCGCGTGATTTGTAGAGGATCGTCCGCCTTTGCCATGTCGAGCTCCTGGTTCTGTAGCGTTGAGTATCTTCGAAAATCAACGGCCGCCCGAACCGCTGGCACGTCCGATGAAGAGCATGACCGGCTGATGGAGGCTATGCTCCGGGCCGGTCGAACTTCCCGGTTTCGGCTGCTGATCGATCACCCGGTCCACCTCGTCGGATTTGTCCGAAGCCTGGTCCAGGACTTCGGCCTGGAAGCCCTTCTGTCCCAGCAGCCGGCGCGCGGCGAGCTCCGTGTAACCGCGCACGTCGGGGACGATCAGCTCCGTTCTCTGCGGCGCGGGAGGGCGCGCCTCGAAGCTCAAGCTCACGCTGCTCAACTGTCCGGCCTGGATCTGCTGGTCTTCGGGCTGCGGAAACGTCACGAGGAAATCGGGCTTGTCTTTCGCCTGGACCGGGAGCGTCTTCACGTCGAAGGCCACGCTGTGCAGCCGGTACGGGCTCTTCGCCTCGATCAGCGCCATGCTGGCCTCGTCCACTTCCTTGGCGAGCGACTCGCTGAAATCATCGAGCCCGACTCGTCCGCCGTCCTTGATGCGCTGCTGCCATTGCCTGAAATCCTCCTCGAGCGCCTCGGCTTCGCGGTTGAGATCCGTCAGGTCGCGCTTGCGCTTCTCGATCTCGGCCTGTTCTCCCCGGCGACGCTGTATCTCGTTGCGGGTGAGCTCGAGGAGCTGCTCGCGGCCCTCGGCCTGCTGTCGGCTCGCGCGAATGCTGCGGCATTGCGAGTACAGCCATTCGCGGCGTTTCCTGACGAGTTCCAGGTCGCAGTCGAGCTTCAGGCCCGAGCTTGCGGGATCGAGCCACTTGCCGCCGCGAAGGACGCCGTCGTGCCGGAAGCGAGACGAATCCGCGAGTTCGGTCCCGCTGCCTTCGGCGAGCCTCCCATAGCCTAGTGTTCTGTCCGCGAAATGACTTGTACTACTCGGCGGCCCTGCGGGGAGCCTGTTCCCGTACTTTCAACCATTTGCGAAAAGCCAGTCATTTCGCAGACGTAACACTAGCAGCCTGGACTCGCGCCCATCCAGGCGGCGGCCGCCGAGAAATTCGAGCTGGTCTTCCAGCGTCTCGCACAAATATCCGTCCCACATTCGCACTTCCGCTACCGACAGCGCAGCGAGGTCGGTCGCACCGATGATGATCGCACGCACCGTGTAGGGCGGGCGAACGTCGAGCCGGTTCCGGCCGAAATAAGGGTCGAGCAGACGCGCGTGCTGGGCCGCTCGATAGCTCACTTCGTGGCCCATGATGTTGATCGACCAGCGCACCCAGTCGTTGGGCCCCCAGTCGCCGCGACCTCCCCCACCTGCGTAGCCGTTCACCTGGTTCTCGCTGAAAGCGATGAAGCCGTACTGGGCGGGGCGCGGCTCGATGACGAGGGTCAGGAAGAACGAAGTCCGTGTAGTCCCGCGCGTGCTCAGCTCGATCGTGTAGCCCTGAGGGATGGAAGCCGGGCATGCCCAGTCGGGCTGCAGCACGATCACCTCGGACAACGAGCCCAGCGCCGCTGGCAGGCCCTCGCCCAGCCGCCGATAGAGGACGTCCAGCCCGATCGCCTTCCCGAGTTGGACGGCAGGAACGCTCTGCTCAGCCATCCGCCGCGCCGCTCACTGCCGCTGCCCCACTACGAGCGTCACGATGCTCCCGAGCTGCGCCTCGCTGCCTCGGGCATCGTAGAGCTGTGCCAGCACACGTCCCTCCGCCGTCGCGTCGGCCACCTCCTGATAGACCGCTTCGACGCGAAACCCGGCCTGCGCGAGCTTGCGGCGCGCAAACTCCTCGGTGCTGCCTTCGAGCGGCGGTACCGTAGCCCACTTCGCTTCTCCCTCGTCTTCCTCGGGAGCTACCTTGAACCGCAGCTTGAGCGTGCTGAGCCTGGCGGAATCCACGCGCAGGGCCGGATCAGGCAGATGGAGTCCGACTCCACCGACGCCTGGAACCACTTTGACTTCCATGCTGACGGTGTCGAGTCCGTGGATCTGCCCGAATTCCTGGCGGATACGCTGCCGCCCGCGCGTCAGGTCTTCCTGCAGCCGCACGATGAAATCCCTGAGATGGATCTTCTGGGAAGACTCGATGGCCGCGAGGATCGTCTGCTGCTCGCTGCGGATTGCCTCGCGCCGGCGTTCGACCTGTGCACGCTTGTCCCGCTCGGCGGCCTCCAGCGAGCCGCCGGCCGCTTCGACCTTGCTGACCTCTTCGCGCAACTGCGCTCGCGCTTCGGCCACCTGCGCTACCAGCGTTTGCAGGTCCCGGCTGGCTGCTTCGAGCGATTGCCCGCGCAGGCGCTCGAGCTCCGCGAGATGCGCGTTCTCGGCGTCCAGTCTGGGCGCATCGAGCCATGCTGTGCGTGCCCGCAGGCGGACTGGCTCCTGTCGTTCACCCAGTTGCGGGGAGGGCTGTTGGCCGCACGGCCGATCTGCAGCGCGAGACCCGAGTCGAGCCGATAGGTGCCGCCAGCGATGACGCCGTCGTTGCCGCGCACCGAGCTGTCGACCATCAGGTCGCCCGATCCTTCGTCCAGCTTCCAGTAGCCGATGACGTTGTCGCTGCCGATGAGCGGCTTTTCGCGAGTGTCCATGCTCGCGACGGGAGTCAGGGATACGCCGTACAGGCGCAACTCGGCGAACAGATGCGTGGCGGCGTTCTCGCTCGCGAGCGCGAGAGAGTTCAGGCGATAGCTTTCGTTCTGCAACTTCTCGCGCTTACCTTCGAGATCCGTTCGCATGCCCGCGCGCCAGCAGGCGACCCGCAGCTCGCCCGGCTGGTAGGCGAGCGTGATGTGGTTCCACTGGTTCAGCGGGATACGGTCCGAGACGGCTCCACGAAAGTTCTGGAGCTCGGCGGTCAAGACCTCGCCGTCGAGCCCAAGAATGAGATCGCGCGCCAAGCCGTTGCGGATGTTGCGCAGTCCGGCCACGAGAAGGGGCGTTGTCCCGCCCCTCGGATAGGCTTCCGTCCTGAACCAGAGCTCGATACTGAACGTGCCGCCAAGATCGAGAGGCGGGTCGAAGTCGATGCGCGCCGTCTGCCGCTCGCCGGGCAAATCCCGGAGAACGAGCGCGGGAACGACGATCGGGTACCACCACTCGGCCATGCGGAAAGATCCTGCGGCGCCCTACGACGGTGTGAAGATCAGCGTGCGCGAAATACCCATGACATCGATCACCACTGGCACCTTGAGATCCTCCAGGCGATCGCGAATGACGAGCGTGTTCTGAGCCGTGCCTTGCCCATCGGTTTGCTGCACGGCGTATTCCAGGCTCGTATCCGCCAGCACGGTCTTCGAGAGATCCTTGAGATCGACGTTGCGCCAGAGCGCGTTGTAGCGGCGCGCGAGGTCACGATCCAGATTGAACTGCACCTCGCGCCCCATGAGGGGATCGCCGATGGCCGACACGACCGAGACGGTGATGAGGATGCGGCGCGGATCGTCCGAGCGTTTCCAGGTGACCGTAACGACGGGCGGCGGCGCTCCCCCGTGCACCGGCACGGCGACGAAGCTGCCCTTGATCGTGCTCGCCGCGGCGGCGGAATCGCTGTCCATCTCTCCCGCCTCCAGCGAGAGGGGCCTCGCTTCGAGGTAGGCGCTGCCTTCGCCCCGCGCCACGTTGTGCTGCGTACGCGAGGACGGCGGATGGCGTCGATCGAGCTGGAAGAGGAGCTTCAGCTCGAACTCGACGCGCGGCAACTGGTAGGTCACCGCCGGCTGGCCGTCCTGACCTGCTATGCGCAACTGGCTGATGTAGCGCTGGGCGTGGTTGATGCTGTTGGCAAGGCTGATGAGGTACTCGTCGATGGATGTGTTGATGAATTGTTCGGCCATCCGGATCCCGCTGCTAAGTCATTCGGTTCGTCGATGCGCGCTGCCGCTGGACCGCTCGCTACAGCGCCCGCTGCACTCGCTTCGCGCGCGCTCTGTCCTGTTGTTTCAGTCGCTGCCGCTCCCGTTCCTGCTCGCTCGCGCGCGTTTCTTCCCGGCGCTGCGCCGCGCGCTCGAGCGCCTCGCGCCGCTGCCGCTCGCGGCCTTCCTCCGATACGCGCCCGGTTGCACTGCGCGCCAGCGCCTGGGCGCGCTGAGCCGCGTGCTGCTCATCGATCTTTGACTGCGCGCCCGACTGCTGCGCGCTGCCCGGCTGGGAGCTGTCGTCGTTGAGTCTGCGATCGTCGGCTTCACGCGCAGCCCGACTTTCCGCGCGGAACTCGCGCAACCGTTCGCGCCGCGCGTACCATTCGGCTTCGAGTGTCCGTTTACGCGAGGCCTCCAGAAGTGCCTCGTGCCGCTCGCGCGTCCACCGTTCGCGCAGGCGCTGCTCCTCCATCGTGGCGTGCCGCAATTGCGCCTTGAGGTACTCGCGGCGTCGCTCGATCTCTGCGGCGATACGTCGCTCCTCGAGCACCCGCTTCGCCTGCATGCGCTGGAGCTCGTCGCGCTGGCGCAGCCGGCGCTCCTCGATGCGCGATTCCTTCGTATGCACCTTGACCGGGAACATCTGCTGCCTGCGGACGTCCTCGGGGTCGGGCGCGGCTTCGCCGGTGAGGCGTTTGAGCTCTTTTTCGAGACGCTCCTTCTCGGCGACCAACGCCTTGAGATCGGACGGAAGCTCGAGTTTCGCGGCCTGCAGGGAGCCGGTGGCGTATCGCGTTCCGGCGTACTCCCCGGCGTTTGCGCGGCCTGTGCTTCCTCCTCGGCGAGCAGGTCTTCCCAGCTCAGATAAAGCTCGGCCGACATTCGCTTATCGGTGCTCGCCATCGGGCGGCTCTCGCAGTGCGCCTTTCTTCACCTGGCTAGGGCCGGCTTGGCGCTGGCCGATTCTTCGAGGCGTCCTCTTCCAGGATCGCCCGAATGCGCTGCTCGAGGATCGGCGGAGGCGGTACGGGGACGAGCTTGGTGCGCATCAGGCTCGCGCCCTCCGCGCTGTATTGATACTTGGATGCGAACGACGCGCTCACGGTGGAGACATTCAGGCTCGCGCTGCCGGACGCGCTGAAGAAACCGAGCCCGGCTTTGAAGCCGGCCTCCGAGTTCATGTCGAAGCTGCTTCTCGCCTGCGTCTGTTCCTCGCTCACGCTGATCGACATCTTGATTTCGATGATCGTGTCGACGAACTGGTAGAAAGTCGGCGTGAAGCCCAGCTCGAGGAGTGAGTATTCGCCGCCGTGGAACTTGACCAGATTCTTTTTCTTTTCCTCATCCGTATTCGCCCCCGGGTCCGGCGCGCCGCTCATCAGCTTCGCGATGCGCAGGCTCGTCATGTCGAGCGCGAGCTGTGCTTCCGCGATGCCCGTGGCCATCGCCTTCACCATCTCGGGGAAGGGTACCTGCAGCAGGTCCTTGCCGACGTTTGCCATCGTCGTTTCTCCGTGTGGCTATTGCCTTGATCAGCTTGTCTTTGGCGGATTGGTCTTCGGCTTGGCCAGCTGGTATGCCCGCTCGACCTCCATCAGTTCGCGGATGCGCGCCTCCAAGACAGGCGGAGGAGGAACGGGCACGAGGCGGGTGCGCAGCGTGCTGGAGCCGGTCACGTCGTAGCTGTACTTGCTCGAGTACGACGCGTTGACCTGCGATGTCGTTACCTGCGTCGTGCGCGCGCCCTGGTTGTACCACCACCAATAGCCCGAATGGGCGTACGAATCCTGCTGCGTCTGCGCCGACGCGGTGTTCGACTTGGTGTCGTCGGTGCTGCCGTGGATGTGGATATCGATCTTCACGTCGATGATCGTTTCCACGAACTGGTAGAAGTTCGGCACGAAGCCGAGCTCGATCATACTGAGCCGCTGCGGAAGCCGCATCCCGGCTTTCAGGCTCTTCCTGTCGTCGGCCGTGAGGGCTGCCGCTTCCTTGCCCGTCATAGCCTTGATGGCACCCTTCTGCTCGTCGGTCGGCTCCTTGCCGGCAATTTTGTTGTTGTCATCCACCTCGAGCTGCATCATGGTATAGCCGAAGAACACCCGCGAGTCGATGACGATGGGCTGGGTGGTCTCGCCGGTGGGCTTACCGTCCTTATCGAGCAGCTTGCCGGTATCGAGATCTCTCAGCAGGCGCTGGCCGCTCATGAGCTCGGTCACGGTCATGCTCGATTTGTCCAACTCCCACTGGGCCTGCGCGATAGCGAGCGCCATCGACCGGATCATGTCCCCCATGGGTACGTTGAGCAGCTCCTGGCCTACATTCACACCGCCGATTGCCATGCTTGTTCTCCCCGTTCGAAGACGATAGCGTGCGATGCTCTCGCGGACTTAGCTTTCCGCCGGTTTCACGAGAGCCTGGTTGATGATCTGCGTGAGAAGCGCCGGCGGCGGCAGGGAAACCAGGCGGGTGCTGATTTCACTGGAACCCTCGGCGGTGAACGAGTACTCGCTGCTGGTACGACGCGTTGACCGACGCGGTGAACACCGAGAAGCCGCCGCCGATGGAAGCGCCGAAGCCGACTTCCTGGGACTGCGTGCTGCTGAAGGCGACCCGCGCCTTGATCGTGGTTTCGGTGAAATGATAGAAGGTCGGCGTAAAGCCGAGCTCGAGCATCGAGCGCGGCGGAAGTCCGGGGAACACCTCAACCGGCGTTTGCAATCGGCGCGCGATTTCGATCGAGTTCGTGTCGAGCTCCAGTTGCGCCTCCGCGATCGCCTTGCCCAAGCCCTGGATCAATTTCGGAAGCGGCGACTGCTCCATCGACGTGTTGACGGTGTATGCCATCGTTCTTCTCCGTATCGTCCGCGAGGCGGATCGGGTGATCAGGGCTTCTGATTAGCCGGGGTCTGATGTTCCTGGTTGTAGTGGGCGCGAATCCAATCCAGGAATTGCTGCGGCGGCGGGTAGGGCACCATCGTCACCTCGATCTTGGAGTGCACGGTCGTCTCCAGGCTGAATTTGCGGCTGTACTCGGCGGTGATCGAGGCCCCGAAGCTGTTGGGCCCTTTCTTACTCTCTTTCTTCTCGGCTCTTCTCCTTTCGTCTTCGTTGTCCTGCCCCCGTGTTGCCCGGCTGCGCCGCTGCAGGAGCGGCGCCTTTCGCGGTGTCCACTTTCTTCTTGGCAGTGTCGGCGGCTGTCTTCGCGGCCGTCGCTGCGGCCGGGAGCTTCGAATCTTTCGCCTGCGTCTTGATCTCGTCCGGCTTGGTCTTGCCGGCGACCGCAGCCGCCGCGGTCTCCAGGTCGCCGGCCGGGCTTGCGACGGCGTCCGCGGCCTTCATCGCGTCGTCCCATGCCTGCTTCTCCGAGTCCTTCGCAGCCGTCTTCGCCTGTTCGGCATACTTCTTGGCGTCTGCGGCCTTGGTCTTGACCGCCTTCGCGGCGGCGAGGGCCTTGTCCGCGATCTCCTTCACCTTCCCGTCATCGGCCTTCTCGATCGCGTTGGCCTGTGTCTCCGCCTCGCCAGCCTGACGCAAGGCTTCCGCGGCTGCATCGACGGCTTGCTGTATGGCCGCTGACGGCTTCGTCGCTCCGTGGCCTTCGGGTCTCTCGTCGGGCTTCGTCTCCGTCGGCTTCGGGTCCGCCGCTTCGCCCGGCGCTGCCGCGCTTCTCCGGCAGCCCCAGCGCGTCCCTCGCCGGTTTTTCCTTGGTCGTGACCTGGCCCAGCGCCGACAGCAGAGCGCTCAACTCTCCCGCTTCCTCGCTGTCCGCTTTCGCTTTGGGCTTGAGCGGCGTAGCCGAGGCGCACGGCTTCGCGAGCCGCCTCCACCGCACCGTCAGGTCCTTCCCGGCTTGCTCGAGGCCGTCCTCTTTCTTGGCGTCGGCGAACTTATTCAGCTTGGCGGAAGCATTGAGCGAGTTCTGCACCTCTTGCTTGATGGCGGCCCAGGTCTCCTTCTCGACCTCCGTGCCGGCCCAGGTTTCCAGGTTCTTCACCCTGCCGTCCGCCTTCGTGGCCTTGTCGAACATCGCCTTTGCGGCGGGCTTGAGCTTGTCGCACTTCACATCGGCCATCGCATTTCCTCCGATTGATTACTGGGCCGCCTTGCCGACGAAATTCGGCAAAGCCATATTGAAGTAGACGGTGCCCTTCATGCCGTATTCTTCGGCCTCCCGCACCGTGATGTCGATCGTCATCGAGATCACCGCCTTCTCGAAGTGATACAGGCTCGGACAGAAGCCCAGCTCGAGCAGCGAGCGCTGCTTGCCGCCGAGCTCCACGCCACGCTCGGGATCGCCCATCTGCAGAATCAGCGCGATCGTGTTGCGCTCCAGCTCGTACTGCGCCTCGATCACGCCCATCGCGGTGGCTTTCACCATTTCGGCGATCGGGATCTCGCCCAGGGCCCTTGCGGTTTGCGTCAGGTCGCGTGCCATGATTTCCCTTTCCCAACGGATGTCATGCCGAGGATGAGATGCTCGTTCGGCAGCTTCATCGCACGGCTCCGGTCGACCGTGTCCTGCCGGACATTGAAGTATTTGAGCCGCTCCTGCTCCGCGATACGCGTCTCGGATCGACCTGCAGTCCGCGCTCGATCCAGCCGAGGAGGGTGTTCGCGAGAGCAAGAGAGAAGCGCTGCGATGCGGCCGACTCGACGGCCTTGCGCAAGGACGCGCCTGCGCCATCGCGATCGCCCGCCTTCAACTGCACCGCGCCCTGACGCTGATACACGTGGGCGCGCTCGAGAGACGTATGAGGCGTGTCCGGCGCAGTCGCGAAAAGATCGAGGGCCTTCCCGCAGTAGTTCAGCACGTCCTGGTAGGCGCCCATCCTCTCCAGCGACTCGAGCACGCACTCCAGGTAGTGCCGGAAGACGATCTCCGGTTCGCCGGACTGCACGGTGAGCCGTATCGCTTCCCGATAGTAGGCGAGCGCGAGCGCGTGCTGGCCTTCGAGCGCGTAGACCTTGCCCTGCTCGGCGATGGCGAGATGGGCGAAGTGGGCGGCCGGCGCAGTGCTGTCGCCCGCAGGAGCGGCGTGCTCGCTCATGCCATGAACATGCGCACTTCGGTCCCGACGCGCTGCAACTCGTGCTGCAGCCAGCGCGCCTGGTGCGCCGTCGCCGGTCGGTCAACAGTCGCCATCGAACGCACGGCCGCGCGCGCCTGCGCCGCGTCGACACCCCCCAGCACTTCCAGCACCCGTACGGTGGAATTCACATCTCCGACGCGCGCGAGCTGCAGGCGGAAACTCTGCAGCGCGAGCACGTGAGCCGTCGCGCGCCCGCCCAACTGTGCGACGCGATCCAGCAGATCCAGCGCTTCCTGGCGCTGCACGTCGTGGTGCGTGTAGATGGGCGTGCGGGCGGGAACCTTCCGCGCGATGCGGTCGGGCATGCCCGCGCTTTCCACGAGAAATGCCACTGTCTCCGTTGTATCCGCAGCCTCCTCCAGGCGCACGTCGAAGCGCTGGAAATCGCGATTGAGGATGCGCAGGGGAAGCGACGCGCTCCTCACGCGCTGCCAGATGCCCTCGGCCGTTTGCCTGTCGAGCCCGCCTGCGATGCAACCGACAAACTGCGTCTGCGGGTCGCCGTGCTCCCGCAGGGGAGGCGCTTCGTGCACGATGCGGCGTGCCTCGTCGCGATGCGATTCGGGACAGAAGATATCGAAGACCGCGCTTTCGCGCCGCGAGGCATGGACGCTCACGCCCAGCGGCTCGAAGCGCCGCCGTATCGCCTCCACGGTGTTGGCCGAAACCTTTCCGATCAATTCGGCAGGACAGGCGCACAGCATCTGCCGCGCGCGCTCCGCGTTTACGCCGAGAAAGGCGGCGATCTCTTCCGCGACGTCGACCAGGCGGTCGAATCGCCGTATGACGAGCGCCACGTCGTAGTCCGGGCCGCCGGGCGTGAAAGGTTCGTCGACACCGAGCACATCCACGACGAGGCCGACGCGGGTGAGCGCCTCCGCCACCGGCCCGGCGACGTCATCATCGATCGGGCCGATCAGCTCGGCCGGCGCCTGGTACACACAAGCCGCAAGGCGCTCTTCGGGGAACGGGAGTGCGTGGTGCAACGCACCCACGATGCCCGCGCGGGCAGTCCCCACTGATCGAACGACAATTCGCCGCGGGCTGGCGGAAGCGGACACCGCCTCAGCGCCGCCCATCAATCATCGTCGACGGTCGGGATATCGGGCCACTTCCTTTCCATCCTCTGGCGGAGTTCGCGTACCCGATAGTCTGTGCTACCTGCTTCTTCAAGTTGCTGGTCGCGGTACTGCTGGAGCTGGGTGTCGCGGGCTTTGTTCGCGATCGCCAGCATGATGATCTGCTTTTTCTTGCCGTAGTCGACCTTCACCTCCTGCCGATAGACGTGTATCGGGTCGCTCCGGTGGCCGGAAGCGTAGTTGCGAATGCGCGAATACTCGAATTTGGCGAGCGCCTTGTAGATGGCTCCTCTGCCTCCGTAGAGAATAGACCACGTCGTCGACGCTGTCCAGCATCAGCGAGTCGTCGTTGCCGTTCGGCCACACCGTCGAGAAATCACCAGCGACCGCCGGCATTCTTAACGTTCTGCACTGCCCAGTCGTGGGAGGCGAAATTCGGATCGAAATTGGCCATCACGGCATAAGATTCCATGGCGTCCCCCGTGTATTAGTTCAGGAAGAATTGCACCGTCATGGTCCATCGGAAAGCCGAGAAAAGCAAGTACCACCGGCTGGGTTGGCTGTGGCATTGCGAGATCGCCGCGGCAGCTTTTTTCGAGCGGCATCGCGCGACATCACCCGGCCATGCAGTTGTCGTAATGCGTTGTCATGCGAGGGACCTGCGCTGCCGCGACCTGGCGCATGCCGCCACTCGGCGCATGCCGTCGAGCGCGAGCGAGGTTCTCGCGACGAGTTTGAACACGGGCTGCAACGACGGACAATGCGCGCATCGAGCAGCGCATAACGACAACGCAGTGTCACATCGAACAACAATGATGGACCGTCTCCAAGTGACGCTGCGCTCACCGGGGGGGCCGATGGTGATGCATGCGTGCGGCGAGAGATACGTCATGAGCCTCCCCGCCGCGGAGCCCCTCGCCGAACTGCTGGCACGCACCGCTTTACGCGATCAATCCGCGTACGAAGCGCTCTATCGCGCCACCGCGCCGAAACTATTCGGCTTCGCGCTCCGTATATTGCAAAGACGGGACGTGGCCGAAGAGTGCCTGCAGGACGCTTTCGTGAGCATCTGGCATCGCGCCGGGGACTATCGTGTCCGACCGCGCTCAGCCTTTCACGTGGATGGCCGCGATCGTCCGCAACCGCGCGCTCGACTCTTCTGCGCGCCGCGCCGACGACACGCGAGATCGCGACGGCGATGAGGATCTCGGACGCGTTCCAGTCGGACGCGCCGGAGCCGGGTGTCGGGCACGGAGGATGCGCACGCGCTTCGACGGTGCCTCGATACGCTGCCGGCGCCGCACAGACAGGCGATCGCGTTGTCTGTACTTTCGCGGGCTTGCCCACGCCGAGCTCGCGAAGAGTCTGGCACAGCCGCTCGGGACGGTGAAGACGTGGATACGTAGAGGCCTCATGCAACTGCGGCAGTGCCTGGAGCAGCCGTGAGATACGACGACGCCGCGACGAGACGGGCGTTGGCCGCCGAATACGTGCTCGACACCTTGCGTGGTCCGGCGCGCCGGCGTTTCGAGCGTCTGATGGCGCAGCGTCCCGATGCCGCGAGGAGGTCGAGCGCTGGTCGCAGCAGCTCGCCGGTTTCGCGGCGGGCGCGCCCGCGGTCGAGCCGCCAGCCTGACGTCTGGTCTGCGTATCCGCGATGCGCATCGAGGCGCGCGATCGCAATCGCGCCAGCAGCGCGCTGCGTTGGTGGAAAGCGCTCGCGGTGGCGGGCGAGTCTCGCCGCGATCGTGCTCGCCATCGCGCTGATCTCCATCGAGCAACCGGTTGTCATCGGGCCACAGGTTGCGATTCTCAAGGACGAACAGGCGCGTACCGGCTGGGTGGTGAGTTTCGCGCCGGGCCAGGCGGGCCGGCCGGAGCTTCGCGCGTTGGTCGAAGGCGCAGGGCCGATACCCGATCGCGTGTTCGAACTCTGGGCGCTTCCGGGCGCAGGGGCAGCGCCCGTTTCGCTCGGATTGCTGCCGGTGCAGGGCGAGGCGGTATTGAGCTGTGTCGGAGCAAGTCCGACCGATACTGGAGCAGGGCGCTGCGCTCGCCGTGAGCGTCGAGCCGCCCGGGGGGTCGCCCACGGGACAGCCGACCGGCCGGTGCTCTATCAGGGCAAGCTGGTCGCGATCTAGCCCGGGGGCGGCGCTCGCCTTCGGTTCGGGCCTCGCCAGCCGGGTCCGTTCATTGCGCCATGTCGGAGTGCGGGACCCGCTCGCGACAGACCGTGACGTTCCCCGCGCCGTGCATCCAACGCGCCGGGTCCTCCGTATATGTGCTCGGACCCCCGATAAAGGGGGCGCTCAACCTGCCCAGGAGCACATCATGAAATCCGTACGAAAACTCCTCCCTGTGGTGGCGCTGTCGGCACTCGTGTGTACGGGTGTCGCGCAGGCGCAAATGCAGAAGCCCGCAGCGCCGCTCTACGACCGCCTCGGTGGAAAGCCGGCCATCACGGCTGTCGTCGACGACTTCGTCGCGAACGTGGCGGCGGACGCGCGCATCAACGACTTCTTCGCGAAGACCGACATCCCTCGTCTGAAAACGCTGCTGGTCGAGCAAATCTGCGCCGGCTCGGGCGGCCCGTGCACGTACACCGGCCGCGACATGAAGACGGCCCACGCGGACATGGGCGTCAACGATGCGCACTTCGGCGCGCTCGTCGAAGACCTCGTCAAGACGCTCGACAAGTTCAAGGTGCCGCAGCGCGAGAAAGACGAACTGCTCGGCGTGCTGGGTCCGATGAAGCCGGACATCGTCGCGCGCTAGAAACGCATCCCACACCAAAGGAGATCACCATGAAATTCATCATGACGTTCGAATGGACACCCGATGCGACGAAGCGCGCCGAAGGCATCGAGCGATTTCGCAGGACCGGCGGGCAACCGCCGAAAGGCGCACGGCTCCTGGGACGCTGGACGCGAGCGGATCTGGGCGGGGGCTACGAGCTGCTCGAGACCGAGGATCCGCAGGCGCTCGCCGCCTTCGCGCTCATGTGGAGCGACCTCATGCAGCTCACGATCGTGCCGGTGCTGGAGGATGCCGCGCTATCCGAAGTGCTGAAGGGCGGTGCCGCTTAGGGGGGCGGCGCTCGCCTTCGCTCGGGCCTCGCCGCCCTACGGAACAGAGGGACCCGATGGTTTCCCTCCGTAACCTAGAATGCCGCATCCAACACACGACGCACCGCCATGGACCTCCAGATCGGAAACAAGCTCGCGCTCGTCAGCGGCTCGACTTACGGCATCGGCTACGCGATCGCGCAGCTATTGGCGCGCGAAGGCGCGCGGGTCATCGTGAATGGCGCGGACCAGGGAGTCAGTCGACCACGCCGCGCGTTCGCTTGTCGGAGCACGGAGAGGTCATCGGCATCGCCGCCGATCTCTCGACGGCGGAAGGCGCGAAGGTTCTGGTCGAGGGCTGCGCGCGCGTCGGGCGCGATCGACATCCTCGTGAACAACGTCGGCTATTTCGAAGTGAAGCCCTTCACCGAGATTGCCGACGAGGACTGGCTCGCCATGTTCGAGCTGAACGTGATGAGCGGCGTGCGGCTCACGCCGTGCGCTCATCCCCGGGATGATCGAGCGCGACTGGGGACGCGTGATCTTCATCGGCAGCGATCAGAGCGCGAAGCCCAATCCGCGAATGCTGCATTACGCGATGACGAAAGCGGCGCAGGTGTCGATTGCACGCGGGCTTGCGGACGAGCTGACGAAAGGCACGCGGGTGACAGTGAACAGCGTGCTCGTTGCGCCGACGTGGTCCGAAGGCGTCGAAAGGTTTCTCGGTGACATCGCGCCGTCGGTCGGCAAGACCGTGGAAGAGATGCGCACGGCTTACTTCGAGGACACCGGCCGCAGCTCGCTGCTTCAGCGGTGGGCCGAACCGGACGAGATCGCCGCGCAGGTGGTGTTTCTGTGCTCCGAGCGCGCGAGCACGATCAACGGCGCCGCGCAGCGCTGCGACGGCGGAATCGTGCGCTCGCTGTTCTGAAACAGTCCAGTGACGGCTTGCCCTCATCCCTACCCTTTTCCCGAAGGGAGAAGGCCACCGGTTCCCTCTCCCCGTGGGAGAGGGCGGAGGGTGAGGGAAAGCTGGAGCGTCTCTAACCTTCCCTCTCTCCGTTCCACCCGCCGCCCAGCGCCTTGTAGAGATTCACCGCGGCCTCGAGCCGGCTCAGGCGAATCTGCGCAAGCTGATCCTGCGCGCTGAAGAGCGTGCGCTGCGCGTCGAGCACGCCGAGCAGATCGTCCACGCCTTCGCGATAGCGGATCTCCGCAAGCCGCAGCGCCTCGCGTGCCTGCGCCTGCACCTGCGCCTGCAACGCTTCCTGCTGCGCGAAGCGGCTCGCCGCGCCGAGCGCATTCTCGACGTCCTCGAACGCGGTGAGAATCGCCTTGCGATAGGTCTCCACGAGCTCGCGCTCCTGCGATTCCGCGATCGTCGACCTGCCCGCGCAGGCGCCCGCCGTCGAAGATCGGCGCAAGCACCGACAGCGCGAGCGCAGACCGTCGTGGTCGGTCCGCCGATCACCGCAAGCAGCGCATTGCTCGCCGTGCCCGCGGAGCCGGTCAGCGCGATGCTCGGCAGCAGCGCCGCGCGCGCAGCGGCGAGGTCGGCATTCGCGGCGGCAAGCCGCGCCTCGGCACTCGCGAGGTCGGGACGGCGCACGAGCAGTTGCGCAGGCAGGCCCGGATCGATCGCCGGCACCTGCGAGATCGGCGACGCTCGTCGCCTTCACGTCGAACCCTTCGGGCGTGCGGCCGATGAGCACGGCGAGCGCCGCGAGCGTCTGACGCTCCTGCTGTTCGAGCGGCAGAAGCGCCGCGCGCTGCGAGAGCACCGTCGCCTGCTGGCGCGAAACGTCGAGCGCCGAGGCGACGCCGTTGCGCGAACGCGCCGAAACGAGCTCGAGCACGCGTTCGGCGATCGCGAGGTTCTCGCGCGCGATGGCGAGGCGGCTGCGCAGCGACAGCACTTCGAAGTAGCCCGCCGCAACGCCGGAGATGAGCGTGAGCCGCGCCGTGTCGCGATCGAAGGCGGTCGCCTGCAATGAAGATTCCGCGGCACGCACGCCGGAGCGATTGCGGCCCCACAGGTCGACTTCGTAGCTCACGCTGAGCATCGTGCTGCTCGGCATCGGTCGTGACCGAGCGGCCATCGTTGCGCGTCGTGCGCGTGGAGCTGCCCACGCCCAGGTCGAGCGACGGGAAAAGCGAAGCGCCGGCGACGCGCACCTGCGCTTCGGCCTGCCGCACGCGCTCCATCGCGATGGCGAGATCCGGGCTGCCGGCAAGCGCGTCCGCGACGAGCGACTGAAGCTCGTCCGAGCCGAACGCGTTCCACCATGTCGGCGGTGACGGCGCTGCACCGCTCTGCGGCACGGCTTCGTTCCATGCGGCCGGCGCGCTCACGCTCGGCTTGAGCATCGGGCTCGTCGTGCCGCAGCCGGCGAGCGCGAGGACAACGGCGAGCGAAATCGTTCTTGACGCAGAAAGAGACGCTTTCATGAGTGTCACCTTTATTCAGAAGCGAGCGCGACGACGGGATCGAGCCCCGCGGCTTTGCGCGCCGGCATGTAGCCGAAGACGAGGCCCGTCGCGAACGCGCAGCCGAACGCGAGCGCGACGGGGACCGACCGAGATACTGCACCGGCGTGCCGAGCGCGCCGATCAGCGCCGCGGCGCCGAGTCCGCCGGCGACGCCGATGAGTCCGCCGAGCGCCGACACCGCGAGCGCTTCGGTGAGGAACTGCTGCAGGATGTCGCGCATGCGCGCGCCGGTCGCCATGCGCACGCCGATCTCGCGAGTGCGCTCGGTGACGTTCACCAGCATGATGTTCATGACGCCGATGCCGCCGACGAGCAGCGAGATCGCCGCGATGGAGCCGAGCAGGATCGTCAGCGTGTTCTGCGTCTCGGTCGCGGTCTCGAGGAGCGAGGCCATGTTGCGGATCTGGAAGTCGACGGTGCGGTGACGCGCTTCGAGGAGCTGCGAGACGGCCTGCTGCGTCTCGTCGATGCGCGACACGTCGTCGACCGCCACGGTGATGTTGCGCAGGAAGCGCTGTCCGAAGAGCCGCAGTCCGCCGGTGGTGTAGGGCACGAACACGACGTCGTCCTGATCGGTGCCCATCGGCGAGGCGCCGCGCTCGCTGCCGACGCCGACGACCTGGAACAGCACGTTCTTCAGCACGACGTGCTTGCCGATGGGATCGGTGCCGTCGGGGAAGAGATTTTTCGCGACGGTTTCTCCCAGCACGGCCACCGGCGCGTAGCCGCGCACGTCGGCGCGGGAGAAGAAGATGCCGCGAGCGACCGGCCAGTTGCGCGCGATCGGAAACTCCGCGGCGGTCGAAGTGACCTGCGTCTGATAGTCGATGTTGCCGTAGCGCGCTGTCACGCTGCCGCCGAGCTCGGGCACCGCGGCGAGCACGTTCGGCAGCGCGGCGATCGCTTCGGCATCTTCCGGCGTCATGGTGGCGATGCTGCCGCCCATGCCGGCGCGATTTGCCGCGCCCGGACGGATCAGCAGCAGGTTCGTGCCCATGCCGCTGATGCGATCGATCACGGCCTGCTTTGCGCCGTCGCCGACGGCGAGCATCGCGATGACCGAACCCACGCCGATGACGATGCCGAGCAGCGTGAGCGCGGTGCGGAAGAGGTTCGCGCGCAGCGCGCGCACCGCGGCCTTGCAGGCTTCGGCGAAGCCGCGGAGTCCGAGGCCGCCCTCGGGATATGAATCGTTACGCGGGTTTGCCACGTTCCCGAGGGTGCCCGCGGGCCGTGCTGTATCTGCTGCGTGCGTGCTGTCGGTGTGCGCGCCCCCGCCACCTGCGCCGGCGACGATGGTCACGCGTGTCCTATGCGACGGGGCGTCAGCTACGACGACCCCGTCCCGGATCTCGATCACGCGATGCGCGTGCGCGGCGACTTCGGGCGAGTGCGTGATGACGATGACCGTGTGGCCGTTGCGCGAGAGCTCGTTCAGGAGCGCGAGCACTTCGACGCCGCTCTTGCTGTCGAGCGCACCTGTCGGCTCGTCGGCGAGGATGATCTGGCCGCCGTTCATGAGCGCGCGCGCGATCGACACGCGCTGCTGCTGGCCGCCCGAAAGCTGATTGGGCTTGTGTTCGAGGCGTTCGGCGAGGCCGAGCGTGGTCAGCAGCGACTCGGCGCGTGCGCGGCGCTCGTGCGCCGGGAGGCCGGCGTAGATCGCCGGCACTTCCACGTTCTGCGTGGCGGTCGCGCCGCCGATCAGGTTGTAGCTCTGGAAGACGAAGCCGAACGCCTCGCGGCGCAGCCGCGCGAGCTCGTCGCGGCCGAAGCTCGATACGTCTTCGCCCATGAAGCGATACGTGCCCGAGGTCGGCCGGTCGAGGCAGCCGAGGATGTTCATGAGCGTCGACTTGCCCGAGCCGGACTGGCCGACGATCGCGACGAACTCGCCGGGGTAGATCGCGAGGTCGATGCCGTGCAGCACCTCGACCGCGAGGTCGCCGTTGCGGTAGGTCTTCGTGACGCCGGAAAGCTCGATGAGCGGCGTTGCGACGAGGCCTGATGTTCGCCCCTCCCCGACCGCTCCGCTACCTGCCCGCCTCCCCGCGTACGGGGCGAGGGTATTCAGGCTTTCTGTCGCTGGAGCAGCGAAAGTCGCGTTGGTTGGTTGCCCCTTGCCAGCCCCTTCGCCCCCTCTCCCTGGCACAGGGAGAGGGTTGGGGTGAGGGTGCGATTGCGCAACGATCCTGTTCACGTCGTTCATATCCGCGGCTGCATCCGAGGTGCGTTGTTGCTCGTGGCGGCTTTCGTCGCCGCGGCGGGCGCGGCCTGGCCTGATACGACCTGCTCGCCGGGTTCGAGTCCCGAGAGAATCTGTGCCGAGACGCGGCTCATGACACCGACGCTCACTTCGCGCTCCTCGATCGTCCCGTCCGCCTTCAGCACGCGAACCGCCGCGCGTCCGTCCGCGAAGCGCGTGCGCGGGTCGATGCCTTCGCTCGCGCGCGGGCGACCGCTACCTTTGGCTGCGCCCGCTTTCGCTTCTGGCGACGGACTCGGCGCAATGGCGGCACTCGCACGCTCACCCGTCGCTCGCCCGGAGGGATTCACGCCGTTCGCACGCTCAAGAGCCTGCCCGGATGCATTCGCGCCACTCGCGGGAGCCTGACGTTCACCCGCCTTGCCGTCCGCAGACTTGCTCTCACCATTCGCTCCACGCTGACGCGCACCGGCGCCGACGGGACGCAGCGCGCTCACCGGCACGAGCACGGCGTCCTTCGCCTGCGCGGTGACGAAGAACACCTGCGCCGTCATCTGCGTCATCAGCGCGCGGTCGGGGTTCTCGACGTCGAACAGCGCGTTGTAGAGCACGACGTTGTTGACGACTTCCGGCGTCGGGTTGATCTGGCGGAGCTTCCCGTACCAGCGCTTCGTCTGGCTGCCGAGCGTCGTGAAGTACACGTCCTGTCCGACCTTGCAGCTTCGACACGTCGGCTTCGGAAACCTGCGACTGCACGGTCATCGTCGAGAGGTCGGCGATGCGCACGACGATCGGCGCCGACTGGTTCGCGTTGAGCGTCTGGCCCTGCTTCGCGCTCTGCGAGACCACGGTGCCCGCCATCGGCGCGTAGATCTTGGTGTAGCTCAGGTTCGCTTCGTCGCCGCGCAGCGTCGAGCGCGTCTGCTCGATCTGCGCTTTGAGCACGCCGATCTGCGCTTTGGCCGAGCGCAGCGCCGCAGCGCGGTGTCGCAGCGCGTCCTGCGTGGTGGCGTTCTCGCGCATGAGGTTCTCCTGGCGCTGGAGCTGCTGCTCGGCGAGCGCGAGCTGCGCCTGCTGTCGGCGAGCTGCGCTTGCTGCGTGCGCAGCTGCGCGCGATCGGCGTCGACGCGCGACGAGTAGACCGTCGGATCGATCTCGGCGAGCAACTGGCCGGCCTTCACCACATTGCCGATCTCGACGTGCAGCTTCTTCAGCTGCCCCGACACCTGCGTGCCGACGTCGACGTAATCGCGCGGCTGGAGGATGCCGGTCGCGGTGACCGCGTCTTCGAGGTCGCCGCGCTGGACGAGTGGCAAACGTGTATTGGCGCTGACTCGCCGACGTGTCGTTCCAGGCGCTCCAGCCGAAGTAGCCGCCGCCGCCCAGCGCGAGCGCCACGGCAAGCGCGAGGGCCGCTCGCGTGCCCGGTGTCCTGGGAAGGCGTAGCTTGCGGGCGCGGCGGGGCGCTGCGGGCTTCAGACGGCTTTCGTCGATGCGGTCCATGTCGGGACTTTCCGGAAGTGGGTTCGTTACGGAGCGCAGTCTGATCTTCCAAAGCGCATCGAATGTGGACGGAATGGGAAGTTTTGTAACGGTGTGCGACTTTCGCGGCCGCGGCTGCCGGTGCCCGCCACGCTCCATAATCCTTGCGCATTTGCCGATTAGCTTTGCGCCATGGACCGAAAGCGCCTCGACAGACTTGCCATCAAGCTCTTCCTCGCGATCGCCGGCACGATCGCGGCGCTGACGCTCGCCACGTACTTCGTCTTCAGCTCGAGCTTCGAGCGCGGCTTCGTGGACTACCTGCACCGCGCGGACGAGGCGCGTCTGGAGGTCCTGATCGACCGCCTCGAAGAGGTCTATGCGCGTGACGGAAGCTGGGCGTCGCTCGTCGAGGACCGCGAGCGCTGGATCGAGATGTCCGCGATGCGCTCGGTTTGCCGCGCGGCGGACCGCCGGGCGTCGAAACTGCGCCGCGTCGCGACACTCCGCTCACGATCGATCCGCGGCTCATGCTGTTCGACGCGGAGCGCAGGCAACTCATCGGCAGGCCGGAGGGCGCGGCGGCCGCGGTGTTGAAACCGATCGAAGTCGCAGGGAGGCACGATCGGTTACCTTGGCTACGTGCCGCGGCCCGAAATGATCGCATCGATCGAGCGCGTCTACCTGCAGCGCCAGCATGTCGCGTTCGGCGCGATCGCTCTGGGCATGCTCGCGACCGCGCTGTTTCTCGGCGCGGGTCTCGCTTACTGGCTCACGCGCCGCGTGCGCATTCTTGCCGCGCGGAACACACGCGCTCATGCAAGGCGACTACGAGGCACGCGTCGACGTGCGCGGGCACGACGAGCTTGCGCAGCTCGCGCGCGACTTCAACGCGCTCGCGGCGACGCTCGCTTCGGCCCGGCAGGCGCGCCAGCAATGGATCGCGGACATCGCGCACGAGCTGCGCACGCCGCTTGCCGTGCTGCGGGCGGAGATCGAATCGCTGCAGGATGGCGTGCGTCCGCTCGACCAGGCCGCGGTCGCTTCGCTCGCGAGCGAGACGAACCGGCTCGCGCGTCTGGTCGAAGACCTGCACACGCTCTCGCTGTCGGACCTCGGCGCGCTGACCTACTACAAGGAGCCGATCGCGGTCGCCGAGGTGATCGAAGACGTGCTCGACGCGCAGCGCCGCACGCTCGCTCAGCAGCGGACTCGACGTCGAAACCCACCTCGATACTGCCGCGCGTGTGCTCGGCGACGAAGCGCGCCTCGGCCAGGTGTTCGCGAACCTGCTCCAGAACAGCCTGCGCTACACCGATGCGCCGGGCACGATCGCGGTAAGCGTGCGTGAGGCGCGGCGCGCGCGTGGTCGTCACATGGGAGGACAGCGCGCCGGGCGTTCCCGCCGAGGAGCTCGCGCGCCTGACCGAGCGGCTGTACCGGCGTCGAAGGCTCGCGCAACCGCGCGAGCGGCGGCTCGGGCCTGGGTCTTGCGATCGCGAAAGCCATCGTCGAAGGCCACGGCGGCACGCTCGCTGCACGCGCGAGCGCGTTCGGCGGCTCGCGATGGAGATCGCGCTGCCGGCGTATAGTGGCAGGAACGGCCATGGCTGACCGCATTCTCATCGTCGAAGACGAAGAAAAGCTCGCGGGCCTGCTGCGCGATTACCTCGCGCAGGAAGGCTTCGAGGTCGCGATGCTCCATCGCGGCGACCAGGTGGAGGAGTGGGTGCGCACGCATCCGACCGACCTGGTGCTGCTCGACCTCATGCTGCCGGGCAAGAGCGGTCTCGAAGTCTGCAAGGCGCTGCGCGCGACGGGCGACGTGTCGATCATCATGGTCACCGCGCGCGTCGACGAGATCGACCGCCTGCTCGGGCTCGAGCTCGGCGCCGACGATTACATCTGCAAGCCGTTCAGCCCGCGCGAAGTGGTCGCACGCGTGAAGGCGGTGCTGCGGCGGGTCAAGCGCCGCGATACGCCCCAGGACGGCGGCCTCACGCTCGACGATTCAGGCTATCGGGCGGCGATCGGCGGCAGGGATATCGGCCTGACGGCGGTCGAATTCGAGCTCCTCAAGGTGCTGGTGTCCCACCCGGGCCGCATCTATACGCGCGAGCAGTTGATGGACATGATGTATCGCGACGAGCGCGTCGTCTCCGACCGCACCGTCGACAGCCACGTGAAGAAGATCCGCAGGAAGATCGCGGCCGTGCTGCCCGACCGCGAGATCGTGCATTCGGTGTATGGCGTAGGGTATAAGTACGAACCACCGCCAAGTTGGTGAGCGGCGCGCCTCGGAGAGGCTGTCGACGCGAACGAAGCCTTCGAAGGCCCGTTAGAACTCTCGTCATATGTACGAGGGTCAGTGCAGAAGGAGCACGGCGCGCCTCGGACGGGCTGTCGCCGCGAACGAAGAATTCAGGCGCCGGGTAGCACTCTCGTCCGAGTGTACGAGGGCTAAGGCAGAACGAGCGGCGCGTTGGATCGCCTAAACGCAACGCTTAGATTGTTCGCCGGCATCTCCACTGTCTTGATGTGCTCGAAGCCCGCGTTGCTCCCGGCCTCGACCACGTCTTCAAGATTGCGCACGCCCCACGCGGGATCCTGGGCGCGGAGTGATCGGTCGAACGCTTCGTTGCTGGGTGCCGTGTGCCGGCCCCGCCGCTTGTAAGGTCCGTAGAGATACACCACGCCGGAATCACTGAGCTTCTCGGCGGCGCCCGCAAACAGCGCTCCCGTCACGGGCCAAGGCGAGATGTGGATGAGATTGATGCACAAGATCGCCTCGACAGTGCCGGCAACGGGCCAGGGTCGCTCGAGCACGTCGAGCGCGATCGGCGCGGCGACATTGGGCAACGCCTCGGATGCGACCCACGCCGCGATCGAACGGCGCGCCTGCGCGCTGGCATCGCTCGGCAGCCACTGAAGGCGCGGCAGCGCACGCGCGAAGTGCACGACGTGCTGGCCGGTGCCGCTCGCGACTTCGAGCACCGCGCCGGTTTGCGGCAGCACTGTTTTCAGGACCTCCAGGATGAGATCCTTGTTGCGTTCGGCAGCCGGAGCGACGAGGCCGGCCATCAGCGATACTTCGCCGCGGTGATGAACATGGAGAAGCGCTCGCACCAGACGACGACGGCGCTGTAGCGCGAGATATCGACCGACTCGGGGATGGCGACGATGAAGTTTTCGAAGGTCTTGATGTCGCCGACACGAGCGGCGGCCGATTTCACCCGCAGGAAATCGTCTTCCGTCTCGACGAACTCCGGCGTGAGATAGAGCTTGTAATCGGGACCGGGCGCAAGTTTGCCTTTGAACGCGACGCCGCGCGGGCTCACCGACACGACCCCCTCGCCCCAGTGCAGGAAGTCGCTTCCTTTCAAGTCCCGCCGGAATTCGGCGGTGTACTGCGCGGCGCCGCTGATGCCTTCGATCTCACCGGAGGATGGACCGCTCGGTGCAATCAGGATCGGCAGCACGTAGATGCCCAGCGCGAAGCCGACGATCCCGACCAGCAGGTGCGATGCGACGAGCAAGAGAACTTTTCTCACGATGCCTCCATGCGTAGGGCCGTGAGTTGGTCGTAACGGAGCCGGGATCCTTACGCGGGCGAGGCGCCGGAGCCCAGGGAACCGAATCCTTCGCCCTTGAACGGCTCCGGCACGACGCGACGCCTGCCCGGCCGCCAGGGGCACGCTGCTACCGGGCGGGCTGCGCTTCCTCCGCCGGGTAGTTCAACTCGATCGTGACCTCGCTCGGGTCCTCGAAGAAAACCTGATGCAAGCCGAGGCTCGGCACCGTGCGCTCGCGGTAAGCGACGCCGTGCCGCTCGAGCCGCGCGTGCATGTCGGCAAGGCCGGTCGCAGTGAACGCCATGTGGTCCACGGTGCCGGTCCCATGCAGGGTGGAGAGATCGCGGTCGCCGAGATAGTTCTTGAGACCTTCGGGATTGGCAGGATCGATCCCGATGATGTGCACCACTCCGTTGCTATCCGGATAACGTGGACCGTTGTAGAGCCACAGTCCGGGGAAGTCGAAGGCCGGCCTGAAGCCGACCTCGAAGCCCATCACCTGTGTGTAGAAGCGCTGCGAGGCTTCGAGATCGAGCGTGCGTATCGAGTAGTGATCGAGTCTGGCGATGGGCATGAGGGTTCTTCCGACGGAGCGGCGAGCCGCCGATTTTACCAGCGACCCCGTTGTGGCCAAACGCGCGGGATTGCGCCGCCGGCATAACGCTTGCACCCGGCAATGCGAGTCAATGTCACGCTCGGAGCAGCGGAGGTCACATGCAACAGTGGTTGTTTCTTCGCGTCACCGCGGATGACGGCACCGGCTGGCGCTGGGAGCGCCATGACGAGCACGGGAAAGTCGTCGAGCAGGCCGCGCGCAGCTTCATCGACTATTCCGAAGCCCTTGCCGATGCGATGACTCACGGCTACCTGAGCGACGTGAAGACGCTTCCTTAGAGGGCGGCGCTCGCCTTCGGCTCGGGCCTCGCACGCCCCCGAGGGTATAATCGTCGCGCCCGCAGCCGTCCGGCTGCCGTGTGTTCTTCTCTATCCCATTCCGATGAGGGTGTTCGTCCTCGGTGCGGGCGTCGTCGGTACGACGGCCGCCTGGTATCTGGCGAAAGCCGGCCACGAAGTCACGGTGTTCGATCGCGAGCCCGGGCCCGGACTCGGAACCAGCTATGCGAATGGCGGCCAGATTTCGGTGAGCCACGCCGAGCCGTGGGCGAATCCCGCAGCGCCGCTGAAGGTGTTGAAGTGGCTCTTCAAGGAGGATGCGCCGCTTCTGTTTCGACTTCGCGCGGATCTGCGGCAGTGGAGCTGGGGACTGCGCTTTCTCCATGAATGCCTGCCTTCGCGCACCCGCGAGAACATCGCGCAGATCGTGCGTCTGGGCGTCTACAGCCGCGGGCGCCTGAAAGCGCTCCGCGCCGAAACAGGCATCGAATACGATCATCTCGAGCGTGGCATCCTGCATTTCTATACCGACCGGCAGATGTATGACCGGGCGCTCGGGCCGGCCGAGTTGATGAGGCGCTACGGCTGCGACCGGTCTGTGAAGACGGCCGAAGAGTGCATCGCCATCGAACCCGCTCTGGAAAGCATCCGGGATCGTCTCGCCGGCGGAACGTATACGAGGGAGGACGAGTCCGGGGACGCACATCTCTTTACGGTGCGGCTGGCGGAGCGGGCGGCGTCGCGCGGCGTCGTGTTCAAGCATGAGCATGCGATCGAAGCGATCGAGGCAGGCGCGGGCCGTGTCACTCGATTGCGGGTGCAGGACGACGAAGGCCGGCGCAGGTTTTTCGAAGCGGATGCGTACGTGGTTGCGCTGGGAAGCTACAGTCCGCTTCTGCTGCGGCCGATCGGCATCCGTATTCCCGTCTATCCCGTGAAAGGCTATTCCGTCACACTGCCGATCGCGGAGCCGCGCAGCGCGCCTTCCGTGAGCCTGACCGACGACGAGTATCAGATCGTGATCTCGAGGCTCGGCGAGCGCATGCGCGTCGCCGGCACGGCCGAGCTGAACGGATACAACACGGAACTCAATGACAGGCGCTGCCAGGCGCTCGTGCGCCGGTTCGCCTCGCTGTTTCCAGGCGCGACGGACACGTCACGGCCGCAGTTCTGGACCGGATTGCGTCCCGCGACACCGGGTAACGTGCCGCTCATCGGACGCACGAGACTTGCAAATCTCTTTCTGAACACGGGGCACGGCACGCTCGGCTGGACGGACGCATGCGGATCGGGCCAGGCGATCGCGGATATCGTCAGCGGTGTTCGCCCGGCGGTGGATTTCCGGTTCCTCGATGTGAATGATTAGGTAACTGCGCCTCAGGTCGAACGGGATGTCACTCCACAGCGAGATCGAGGATCCCCGCCTTCGGCGTGAAGCCCAGTCCCGGCCCGGTGGGCAGCGTGACGTAACCGTCGACCGGACCGGCTGTGTTGTCGAACGTCGCCTCAACGCATTTCCAGCCCTGCCAGTGGAACTCGACGCGCCCGCCGTTCGGCACGCCGCCGTGCAGGTGCATGTTGAGGTGCGGATAGTTGCCGCCCATCGCGAGCGGAATGTTGAACGCCTGCGCGAGCGCCGCAGCCTTGAGCCCCTGCGTGAACCCGCCGATGTCGCGCACGTTGGGCTGAAGATAGTCGACTGCTTCGCGCACCAGGTACTCGCGCAGATACACGAGATCGGAGGTCGCCGTGCTGCCGGCGGCGATCGGAATCGTCGTCTGCGAGCGAAGCCGCGCCATGAGCCTCACGTCTGCCTGCAGAACCGGATCCTCGAACCACGTGAGGTTGTAAGGCTCGCATAGCTTCGCGAGCTTCAGCGCCTGCGCGAAGGTCGCGCCCTTGTTCGCGTCCATCATGAGCTCGATCTTCGGACCGACCGCTTCGCGCAGCGCGCGCACCCGCTCCGCGTCGCGCACGATGTCGTCGTCCGTCGGCTCGCCGAGGATCTCGTCGGTGCGGTCGGTGCCCGCCGCGACGACCATCTTCAGACGCGTCTGGCCCTGGCCGATCAGCGTCTTCGCGACTTCGATCAGCTCTTCCGTCGTGTAGCGCGGCAGGCCGAACGTGATGTAGGCGGGAAGCTTCGGATGCGCGCCGCCGAGCAGTTTCCAGATCGGCTGTCCGAGCGCCTTGCCCTTGATGTCCCACAGCGCGACGTCGATCAGGCTCGCCGCGTTGTTCCATGCGCCGATGAAGTACTTGCGCGCCGTCGCCCAGAACAGACGCTTGCGCACTTCTTCGGGCCGGAGGGGATCGAGCCCTTCGATAACGGGAGCCGCTTCGCGATTGATGAATTCGCGGATGCCGTACTTCAACGGATACGTCGACAGCGCGTGGCCCTTGTGGCCTTCGTCGGTTTCGATCTCGAGGAAATTCGCGAGCGCATGCTGCTGCTCCTTGATCAGCGGAAACGTGAACGGAATGCGCAGCACCCACGATTGCACCTTGCGGATTTTCATGGCGATCTCCTTGGACGTGAGGGATAGGGTAGCCGAATACCGCCGCCCGCGTGAGGCTCTGCGAGTCGCGCGGTGAGCTGATACCATTCGCGCGGAAAACGAGAGGAGATCCATGACTGCCGCCATCAAACCGATCCGCAGAGTCGTGACCGGCAACGACGCGAACGGCCGCTCGCGCGTGCTCTACGACAGCGCCGCGCCGAACGTGAATCCCGGCGCGATCCGGCCCGGGACGTGCATGACGGACGTGTGGGTATATTCATCGTGTCCGGTGCCGCTGTCGGGTGAACGCGACGACGGAAGGCTTCCCTTCAGCTTCGAGCCGCCGCATACCGGCGGGCATCTGCGAATCGTGCAGTCACCGCCGAAACCCGAGGGTTACGACCCGGCGCAAGACAAGACAGCGGTGCCGTTGCACGAGCCTCGGCAGCGTGCGGGCGGCACGTGGGACAAGGGTGGCGCCAACGCGTTCTCTTCCCCCGTCCACAAATCGGAAACAGTCGACTACGGAATTCTTCTCGCAGGCGAGCGCGTGCTGCTTCTCGACAAAGGCACGCTCACGATGAAGCCCGGCGATGTCGTCGTTCAACTCGGAAACTGGCATGGCTGGACGAATCCGCGCGAGGGGAGCCTGATGGCGTTCGTGATGATGGGAGCGGAGTTCAACTCTCTCTCGCCCCGCGTGCGGGGGGTCGGGGGTGAGGGGGAACGATGAGGGATCGCGATGCTTGAGCAACCGAACCCTGTGCGGCGCATCGTCAGCATCGACGATGACGAAGGAAAATCCGTTGCGATTTCCGACGGGCCGTCTCCCGACGTGCGTACCGATCCGGCACGTCCCGGCTTTGCCTCCACGCGCATCTGGGTGACGGACGCAACGCCCGCGCGCATCGAAGGCATCCGCGAAACGCTCGATGCGCCGCACACGATCGAGCCGCCTCCCGGCGGATCGGTGTGCCGGATCGTGACGTTTCCGCCTGACGCGAGCTTTCGCGGCAAGGTCACCGCGCGCGACGTGCAGGCCTTCTTCGCGGCCATGGGATCACCGCATGCTTCGACATATCGAGCCGACGCGCCGCATCCGTACATGCAGCAGACGCGCACGCTCGATTTCTGCCTCGTGCTCGAAGGCAATATCACGCTCGTGCTCGACATCGAGGAAGTGCACCTCGGCGCCGGCGACACCGTCGTGCAGCGAGGAACGAATCACGCGTGGAGCAATCGCTCGGACAAACCGTGCGTGATCGCGTTCTCCTCGCATGATGGATGTTGACCTGCCGGAATAGCAGTGTCGTGTTGGCTGTTGGCGCGACAGATGCATGCCTTCACGCGCATCGCAGTCGTTTGATGGTGCCCGGCTGGCGTCATATCATTGGGGCCACCGGGCCGGTAGTCAACGTTCGGGCCAGTCTTGCCACACTTTAAGGTTCCTGTACACGGAGATCGTCATGAAATCGATTAGCCATTGGGTAAATCGCTCCTGGATAGTCCTCGCAGCACTCGTGGTCGTGGGTTGTGCCGGCATGGGCGGCGGCGACGGAGCGTCGCTCAGGATGACCGGCGCGGAAGAGGTTCCTCCTGTGCAGACGACTGCCTCCGGCACGGGGACCGTGACGGTCGCGAGCGACCGGGCGGTGAGCGGCAAGTTCAAACTCGAGAACGGTTCTCAGATGACGGCGGCTCACATCCATGAAGGCGCGCCGGGCGCCAATGGCCCGGTCATCATCACGCTGCGCAAGGTGGCGGATAACGAGTGGGAGGTCCCGGCCGGCGCGAAGCTGACCGAAGCTCAACACGAGAACTACAAGGCCGGCCGCCTCTATGTGAACTTCCACAGCGCGCAGCACAAGGGCGGCGAAATCCGCGCTCAGATCCGCCCGCCGGCCGGTGGATCGAGCGGCAGCGGCTATTGACCACATAACGTGTTGAACCGGCATGGGCGCCGGAGCCCGTGCCCGCGTCTCGCGTCCGCATTGCGCTTCGCGCTCCCGCCAAGGTATTTCGCTGCGTTTATGTACAAGCGTGCACCGTCCCTTGAGTTCCTGTGGGGAGGGGGCGGTATACTCCGGGCTATAAAAAGTTGTTGCGTTCCCTTTTTGGTATCACGCACGTTCGAGCGCGTGCTTCTCCGTGATGCGAGACAATCAAAAGCTTCAAAACGACTTTCTCAACCAGCTTCGAAAGAATGCGACACCGGTCTCCGTGTTCCTGATGACCGGCGAGCGGCTCGACGGGCAAATAAAGTCGTTTGACATCTATTCCCTCAGCATGAACTGTCCCGAGCCGCGCCTCGTGGTGAAGAGCGTGATCGCGACCGTGCAGCCGGCGCCCAAGCGCGCCAGGAAAGCCCCGTCGAAACGCGCTGCCCCGCGCGAGAACAAGCGGCTCGTGGCGGATGCGCCTCGTGAGAACAGGCGCCTTGTCGTGGACGCGCCTCGCCAGGACAACCGGTCCTACGCAGAAGGGGCGCCCGCGGCCCCACGCAAAGCGCCCGAGGTGGTGACGAAGCGCCGCCGCCTGGCCATTCCAAAGACATAAGCGGCCCGCGCGCAGGGTGCCGCAGTGCGCACCTGACATCCCAGATCTGCGAGGGCGGCGAACGGACTCGCGCAGCTTCTGGGAGTGCGCATCGCCATCTCCTGGCACAACGGTTGCAACGCGCTTCACTCCCGTTCTAGCAGTCCCAGTACGGGACGATCAAACCAGTCGAGTCTCGCGCTGGACCGCGACACGATCAGCGCTTAGACTCCCGCCCGGGAGATAGCACGTCCATGAAAAGGCTGTATGCGATAGCGCTCCTGCTGGTGCTTGCCTCGACGTCGTGCGCCTTCGCGGCCGATGCGGCGGGCGCGGTCAAAACGAGGAGGGGTGAGGCGTTCGTCGAGCGCGCCGGCGCGCGTTTCCCGCTCGATCCCGGCGTGAGTGTTTTTCAGGGCGATCGAGTGCTCACCGGCGCGACCGGCTACCTCGGCATCACGATGCATGACGACACGCTGCTTACCCTCGGGCCGAACGCCCTTCTCATCGTCGACCGGTATGCATTCGACGAGCGCACTCACGACGGCAATTTTCTCGTGACACTCACGCGCGGTGCTCTGTCCGTCGTCACGGGCCTCATCGCAAAGCGCTCGCCGGAATCGTTCGTCGTGAAGACGCGCCTGTCCACGATGGGCGTGCGCGGGACGGAGTTCATCGTCGAAGCATATGAGCGTTAGGGAACCTCTGAATAAGCCCCGCACGGGCGCGACGGAGGCAAGATGGGATGCAGTTCTAGGAGGAGGCCCGAAGCAATATGTCGATATTGCGAGGGATGACGACGACGAAATGCGTCGATGTTGCCCCGTCCCTTCGGGTTATGGCCAGAAGCCGCGTCTGCTGCGTCGCGTCGCTTGCAAATATCGACATATTCGCTGCGCTCAACTCCTTGCATCCATCGTCTTCTGGCCATAACGCGCTCCGCATGGGACTCATTCAGAGGTTCCTTGGCGCGCGGCCGGTCGTCTCGACCCTCGCGGCGCTGATACTCGCCGCATGCGCGCAGCCGCCGAAGCCGCCGCCGGCACCGCCGCCCGCTCCGGTTTATTCGGAGCACGTGATCCTGCTGCCCAACCGCGACGGCACGCCTTCCACGCTCGTCATCGAGCGCCCGACCGGCACGGTCGTGCTCACGACACCGTTCGAGGCAGTGGAACTTGCCACCACCGGACCGGAGCGCAGGGCCGTGGTCGAGACGGCTGATGTCGAGAAGCGTTACGGCGGAATTCTCGACGCGCAGCCGGCGCAGCCTTTCACGTATGTCGTCTTCTTCGATACCGGCACGACACGCCTCAGTCAACGCTCCCAGGCGTCTCTCAGTCTGATCACCGAGAAGATCCGCACGTTCCCCGCTCCGCAAGTGGCGGTCACCGGTCACGCCGATCGCGTGGGCAGTGAAACCTTCAACGAGGTGTTGTCGATGCGGCGGGCGCTCGCCGTGCGCGAAATGCTCATGCAGTTCGGGATCGCGCCGGGCGCCATCGAAGTGAGCGGCCGCGGGGAGCGCGAGCCCCTGGTGCCGACGGCCGATGGCGTGGCCGAAGAGCGCAATCGGCGCGTAGAGATGAGCCTGCGGTAGGTTAGAACCACCCCTTCGTCGGTGAGCGGGGGCCGAAGGCGGGGTCCCCGCGAACGAAGCATTCAGGCGCCGGTTAGTACTCTCGTCCGAACGTACGAGGGCTGGGACAGAACGAGCGGGGGCCGCGGAGCGGCGGGGCTCCCGCGAACCAAACATTCCGGCGATGTTTAGGACTCTCATCCGATCGTACGAGGGCTGGGACAGAACGAGCGGGGGCCGGACGGCGGGGCCCCGCGAACGAAACATTCCGGCGATCTTTAGGATTCTCATCCGATCGTACGAGGGCTAGGACAGCAGGCGTCCGCGGGCCCCGCGAACGAGGCACTCGAGCGCCCCTTAGCATTCCATCCGATCGTACGGGGCCCAGTGCAGAACGACGCGATCAAAGCGGCGCCTCGCGTCCCCCGTGGATACGCTATATTCGAACCCCCGAAGGTCAAGCCGGAGACAACCACATGAACGCGCCCGCCACGACGCCGCAACTCGCGCACAACATCACGCCTCTCGCGCACATGGAGCTGCCGGGCGCGGGTCAGGTGTATATCCAGGGGCAGTATGCGTTCGTGGGCCATCTTACGAACTCGCAGAAACTCGGGACGTCGATCCTCGACATCTCGGAACCGCGCAAGCCGCGCATCGTGTCGCAGATCATGCTCGACGATCCCGATTCGCACAGCCACAAGGCGCGCGTGATCGGCGACATCATGATCGTGAACAGCGAGCAGAACGGTTCGGCGCTCGGGCGCAAATCCGAAGTGCTCGCAACGGCGCGGACGCAGCTCGAGCAGCAGCTCGGCCGTGCACCGACTGCGCGCGAGCTTGCGCAACGGCTCGCGGTGAGCGAATCCGATATTCCCGCACTGGAAACCGCCGAGCGCAATCCTTACGAGCAGGGCGGCTTCCGCATCTATGACGTGAAGGACAAGACGAAGCCGAAGTTGATCACCTTCGTCAAGACCGGCGGCAAGGGCGTGCACCGCTACGACATGGACGAGAATTACGCTTACATCTCCACCGAGATGCCGGGCTATCTCGGGGCCATGCTCGTGATCTACGACATCCGCAATCCGTCGAAGCCCGAAGAAGTGTCGCGCTGGTGGCTGCCGGGACAGCACACGGCCGGCGGCGAGAAGCCGACGTGGCCGGGCCGGCGCAACCGGCTTCATCACGCGTTGCGTTCCGGCGACCACCTCTGGGCCGGCTGCTGGATGGCGGGACCGCGCATCATCGACGTGACCGACATCCGCAATCCGAAAACCGTCGGCGCGTACAACTATCACCCGCCGTTCGTCGAGCCGACGCACACGTTCATGGAAATGCCGGTGCCGATCGCCGGCAAGCGCATCGCCGTCGCCATCGACGAGGAAGACCACGCGCACGGCGCCGAAGAGATGCAGCAGCGCCGCGGTCGTCCGCACGCCTGCCTGTGGGTGTTCGACGTGAGCGACTTCTCGAGCATCAAGCCGCTCTCGATCTACACCGGCGAGCGAGCTCGATTCGCCGTGGAGCCGCGCGGCGCCCGGCCGCTTCGGCGCGCACCAGTTTCTCGAGCGCATGCGCAAGGACACGCTGGTCTACTGCACCTGGTTCTCGGGCGGCTTGCGCATCGTCGACGTCGCCGATCCCGATGCGCCGCAGGAAGCCGGCTGGTTCGTACCGGAGCCGGCGCGCGGCAGGGCGGGCCCGCTCACGAACGACGTGGATATGGACGATCGCGGCCTTCTATACGTCGTCGATCGCGGACCGCGTTTCGACGTGCTCGAATTCAAGCGGTCGTGAGGCTGCGCCGCGGGTCCGCCAGGATCGCGGGGTCGTCGAATCGATGGCTGGATTCCATTCTCGCGGCGGATTGACCTCATTGCCCGTCATCCCGGACCCTGGACTGGAGCATTCCAGGGGAGGGGTGAGCAGCACACGCATCCGGGATCCGGAGCCACTGGCAAGTCGGGTGCGCTCGTGCATTTGGCTCACGAGCACGGTGCTCGCGACGCTTGGACCGGCAGCGGCTGCAGAGTGGAAGCCGGAGCGCAACATCGAAGTGATCGTCGGTGTGCCGCCGGGTGGTCCGCTCGATGCGACCGCGCGCATGATCGAGAAGTTTCTCCAGGGGCGCGCTCTCTCCGCCACGGTGATGAACCGCGCCGGCGGAAGCCACGTCATCGCGATGACGTATCTGAACAGTCGCGCGGGCGACGGCCACTACATCGCGATGGCGCTGCCGAATCTCCTGACGAACCGCATCATCGGTGTTCATCCGCTCACGTATACCGATGTCACGCCGCTCGCGCTGCTCGCAAGCGAATACATCGGCATGTCCGTGCGCGCCGATTCCCCGATCCAGAGCGGCAAGGACCTGCTCGCCCGACTGCGCGCTGACCCGGGCGCGCTCACGTTCGCGATTACGAGCCGCGCGAGCGGCAACCATATCGCGGCTGGAACGGTGCTCAAGGCGGCGGGCATCGATCTGAAGAAAGTGAAGTTCGTCTCGTTCAAAGGCGCGTCCGAGACGACCGTCGCGGTGCTGGGCGGGCATGTGGACGTCGTCATGGCGACACCGACTTCCGCCTGGCGGCACGTGCAGAGCGGGAAGATGCGCATGCTTGCCGTAACGGCGCCGAAGCGGCTCGGAGGCGAGGTTGCGTCGGTGCCGACCTGGAAGGAGCTTGGGGTAAACGCTGTCTCGGCGAACTGGCGTTCCGTCGTCGGGCCGCGTGGTCTCGCCCCGGCGCAGGTAGCGTACTGGGACCAGATGCTCGGGACGATGGTAAGAACCGTGGAGTGGCAGGAGGCGGTGCGCGCGAACCAGTGGGAAGACGAATACACGAACAGCGCGGCCACGGTTAAGTTCATGCGCGAGGAGTCCAAAGAGCTCGAGGCGCTCCTCACCGAACTGGGCGACGCGAAGAAGTAGCGCGCGCGCCTAAATCGCGTCAGGACAAGGCTCCACGGGCCGGCGCACGAGGAGGCAGGAGAGGCATGCGTAAGCAGTATCGCAACACGCTGGTGCTTTCGGGTTGTCAGGCGACGCTTCAAACGAGCGGCGCCACGATGATCGCGGTGACGGGCCTTGCCGGATACGCGCTCGCCTCCGACAAGGCGCTCGCGACGATTCCGCTCACCTGCTACGTCGTGGGATCGGCGATCACGACGATCCCCGCGTCGTTTCTCATGGGCAGCATCGGACGGCGCGGCGGGTTTCAGGTCGGCGCCGCCATCGGTATCGGTGGCGCGCTGATCTGCGCACTGGCGATCTATCTCGCGAGCTTCTGGCTGCTCTGCGCCGGCATGACGGTGATGGGCATCTACACGGCATTCGGCAAGTACTATCGTTTCGCCGCCGCCGATGCGGTGGATGGCGATTTCCGGGCCAAGGCGATATCGCTGACGCTCGCGGGCGGAATCGTCGGCGGCATCGTGGGGCCCGAGATGGCGAAACACACGACGGCTGCCTCCCAGGCCGAGCCTTATCTGTGGCCGTACATCTCGCTCGCGTTCGTGTGTCTGCTCGCGGTGCTGTTTCTCACGCGCCTGGACATTCCGAAGCTCACGGCGCAACGAGCGCAAGGAGCCGGGGCGCCCACTCTCCGAGGTCATGATGCAGCCGACGTTCATCGTCGCTGCACTCGCTGGTGCGCTTTCCTACGGCATCATGAATCTCATGATGACCTCGACGCCGCTCGCGATGCGCGCGCACGATTATCACTTCAACGATGCAGCGTTCGTGCTCCAGTGGCACATGATCGGGATGTACGGGCCTTCGTTTTTCACGGGCCACCTCATCAACCGCTTCGGCGTGCTCAACATCATCATGGCCGGGATCGTGCTGCTTCTCGGATGCGTCGCCGCCGCGCTGAGCGGCACGAGTCTCTTCAATTTCTGGACGGCGCTCTTCGTGCTCGGCGTGGGCTGGAACTTCATGTACGTGGGCGGCTCGGCGCTCCTCACCGAAGCACACGCGCCCGCCGAACGAGCGAAAACGCAGGCCGCCAATGACTTCCTCGTGTTCGTCACGATGGCGATCTCGTCGATGTCCTCCGGCATGCTCCTTCACCAGGGCGGCTGGCATACCGTGAACTACGGGACGATTCCGTTCCTCGTGATCGCCGCCGCGGCGACGCTGTGGCTCATGTGGCGGCGCAGGGCGGCGCGATCGGCGGCTTGAGGGGCATGCCACTCGAGCTTGCGGCTCGCGTTTACCGGGACGCGCTGATCGGATCTCGCAATCGAGAACGCGTGATGCAAATCAAGATTAGCCTCGGCTTTCGAGACGGTAGCGTGACGTTGTGCGCGCGCGAGGCGCTCGAGCCGGCTCCTTCGCGCTACTGATCTAGATCAGTCCGCGTCCTTTCGCGGGTGCCGCCGCGTGCAGGCGACCCTGCGAAAATGATCTTTATCAAAGACCCTCGGTAGCGACGCTCCTAACGTGAGCAACACGAACCGGCGGCCTATTTCCTTGCAGGGAAGCGCTGCCGGCAAAAAAACGTCAGAGGAATGTCGCGAGACGTTTACCGAAACGCCCGCGGCTCGGAGTCCATAACGCACTGGGGGAATGACGATGTTTGCCGCGAAAACCGCTCGTATCGCTTGCGCACTCTTTGCCGTCGCTGCATTCGCAGGAGGCGCCCACGCGGCAACGTATACTTTCGACACATCGGACAGCCCCTTCACGGCGGGAATCGAGAATGTGGGCAACTGGAGTCCGACGGCCACGAATTCCAACACGAATACGAATTACGCGTTGGGCTACAGCGGCGAGACTGCGTGGCGCAACTTCTTCACCTTCAATCTCGCATCACTTGGCCCGAATCAGCAGATCGTCTCGGCGACCCTCGAGCTCCGGAAGTGGTGGTACACGAGCTCGGATCCGAGCGAGACGGTGCAGCTCTTCGACGTTTCCACGTCGGCTGCCGTGCTCAATAACAACGTCGGCCCCAGCACTTCGATCTTCGACGATCTCGGTAGCGGCGCGAACTACGGGTCCGTCGCGATCGGGGCCCCCCCGGTCCCCGCGTCACCCGACACGGGCGCCATCATCAGTGTCGCCTTGAACGGTGCCGCGCTGGCCGATATTGCCGCGGCCAGCAGGCGGCTACTTCTCGATCGGCGGCAGTTGCCCGACCTGCACTCCCTCCCCCACCGGGGCCGGCAGAACGTGTTTTCAACGAGCAGCGCTACGGGTATTCAGCGCCTCATCATCGAAGCCATCCCAGCCGTGCCGGAGCCGAGCACTTACGCGATGCTCGGGATCGGACTCGTGGCCCTGGCGTTCTTGCGCCGTCGCAAAGCGGGATAGTTACCGCCGCGCCTGCCAGGCCGAGCGAAGTCCGTCAAATCGTGGGGGAAGGGAGGCGGAGGGAAACCGTGGAAGGTTTCCCTCTGTTCCCGGGCGGCGAGGCCCGAGCCTTCAGGCGAGCGCCGCCTTATTTCGCAAGCCCGAGGTCGACCAGCACCGCTTTCATCGCCGCGTAGTCCTGCTCGAGCTCCTTGCCGAAGCGCTCGCCGCTCACGAACACGTTCGCCCAGTAGTTCTTCTCGAGATCGTCCTTCCATTCGGGCGCCTCGGTCGCTTTGCGCAGCACGCCTTCCCAGTACGCGATCTGCTGCGGCGTGAGCCCCTTCGGCGCGAAGATCGCGCGCCACGCACCGAAGACGACATCCATGCCCTGCTCTTTCCACGTCGGCACCTGAGAAAGCGCGCCGCCGAGCCTCTGCGGTGCGGTGATCGCGATGACGCGCAGCTTACCGGAGGCGACATGGCCGGCGACGTTACCGGCAGCCGTCGTCATCATGTCGATGTGCCCGCCCATGAGGTTCGGAATCGGCGTCGGCCGAGCCTTTGTAAGCGACGACTTTCAGCTCGCGCACGTTGCCGCCGGCTGCTTTCATGAGCAGGCCGGCCGCGATGTGATTGTGGCTTCCGAGGAGCGGCGAAAAGCCGATCGTCACCGACTTCGGGTCCTTGCGCAGACGCGCCACCAGCTCTTTCCCGTTGGCCAGGGGACCACCGGGCGTCACCGCGAACGCCGTGTAGTCGTCGAACAGGGATGCGATCGGTGTGAGGTCGGTGTGATGGAGCTTCGCTGCGCCGGTGATGTGATTCGTGAGCAGCGCGGGCCCGCCGACGACGAGGAAGTGCGGATCGCCCGCGTGCTGCTGCACGTAGCCGTATGCGATCGTGCCTCCGCCGCCCGCCTTGTTGACGACGGTGAGCGTCGATGAAAGCAGCTTGTTGGCGGTGAGAATGCGCTCGACCGTGCGCGCGGTCTTGTCGTTGCTTCCGCCCGGCGGATTGGGAACGACGAGCTCCACGTTCTTCTGCGGCGCCCAGCCCTGCGCGCCGGCCGACGAGACGATCGCGGCGATTGCGACTGCGATCAAAGGCCGCGATATCATCGCGACGCCGGCATATGTGCACGCAGACCGGAAAATGGCTTCGACATCATTTCCTCCGTTATTGTGGTTCGATCTTCGCGATCCGGCAGATCTCCGCGTATCGCTTGAGGTCCTCGCGAAAGAGCTTCGCCCACTCGGCCGGCGGCGCGGCCTGAGGTTGGTAGCCGCCGTTCACGAAATGCTCGCGCACCTGCGGCACTTCGAGCGCCTTGCGAATGGCTGCGTGCATGCGATTGACGAGCGGCATCGGTGTCTTCGCCGGCGCGAAGACCGCATGCCAGCCTGCATCGGCGACATAGCCCGGCAGACCCGCTTCGGCGACGGTTGGCACGTCCGGCAACGTACCGAGTCGTTTCGATCCGGTGAATCCGATCGCGCGAACTTTCCGCTTTTCACCTGCGGCACGCCCGACGGATGCCGCCGGGTAGTGAACTTCCACTTCACCGCCGAGGACTGCGGTCAGCGCGGGTCCGCCGCCTTTGTAGGGGACGTGCAGCATCTCGACGCCTGCACGTTCCGCGAACAATGCGCCGGCAAGATGTTGTCCATTGCCTACTCCGGCGGTGCTGTAGCGCAGCGGCTTCTGCTTTGCGAGCGCGATCAATTCCTTCACGTTCTTCGCTGGCACCGCGGCGTTGACCACCATCAGGTAGCCATCGCCGAGCGCCACATTCGTCACCGGCAGGAAATCCTTTACGACGTCGAAGGGAAGCTTGCGCACGATCGCAGCGTTCACGGCGAATCCGAAGGAGGTATTGAGATACGTGTAGCCGTCCGGGCTCGCTTTCGCCACGAGGTCCGATCCGAGAATGCTGTTCGCGCCGCCGCGATTGTCGATGATGACGGGCTGGCCGAGGTCCTGTTCCACGTGGCGATAGAGCACGCGTGCGAACGTGTCGACGTTGCCGCCGGGTGGAAACGGAACGATGACGCGGACCGGACGGGTGGGATAGGCTTCCGCCGCCCACGTGCCGGATGCGACGAGCGCAAGCGACACGAGCGCCGCCTGTGTGAGACGAATCATTTCCTTGCTCCTCGTTGTTGGTTGTATCGCTCCTCTTCGACACGGCTCGAACCTGCGTGTCTCGCGCATGGTTGTTGCTCGCAGCGCGCCGCAGAGCTTACGCTATGGCGTAGAGGAGGAGGGCGCCATGATAAAACGTATTCGGGTCGTGCTCGTCGCTGCAACGGTGTTTCCGCTCGCCGCGTACGGCGCGGCTTCCGAGCAATATCCAACCCGGCCGGTGCGTATGGTTGCCGCGCAGTCGGCCGGATCTTCGCTCGATACCGTTATCCGCATCGTGACGGGCAGGCTGGGCGAGCTGCTCGGCCAGCAGATCGTCATCGACAATCGAGGCGGCGCGGGCGGCACGATCGGCGTCGAGCTCGCTGCGCGCGCGGCGCCGGACGGTTACACGCTGCTCGCGGGTGCATCGAGCTCGATGATCGTGGCGCGTTGGACGTATCGCAGCCTGGGGTTCGACGCCCTGAAAGACTTCGATGCGATATCGAACGTGGTGAACGTGGATGCGGTGCTGGTCGCGAATCCCGCGGTGCCCGTGAAGACCGTGAAGGACCTCATCGCGCTCGCCAAGGCACAGCCGGGCAAGCTCAACATGGCATCGGCGGGTGTGGGATCGTCGAGCCACCTTGCGGGTGTCATGCTGTCGAACCTCGCCGGCATCGACACGGTTCACGTGCCGTACAAAGGCGGTGGCCCGATGGCGCAGGCGGTCATTGCCGGCGAGGCTGCGTACGCGATCTCACCGGCCGCTGCCGTGGTGGGCTTCATCAAATCCGGCCGATTGCGCGGCGTGGCCATTTCCTCGAAGCAGCGCTCGCCCTTGCTGCCGGAGTTGCCGACCATCGACGAAGCCGGTGTCGCGGGATTCGAATTCAGCAGTTGGAACGGACTCTTCGCGCCGCGAGGGACACCGCGCCCCATCATCAACAGGATCCATCAGGCACTCGAGAAAGCGACGGCGGATCCGGGTGTCAAAGCCGGTTTGGCCGCGCAGGGCCTCGCGCCTGCGGTGAGCCGCAGCCCGGACGCGTTCGCGGCGTTCTTCAAGGACGACTTCCGCCGCATCGAAAAGCTCGTGCAGGTCGCGGGCGTCAAACCTGAATAGGCTGCTTGCGAAACGGGCGTTTGCTGGGACCGACACGCAAATCAACGCGCTTACAGGGACTTACCGGCAAGCCGTGGTGCGGTGTCACTCGAGGGCGACGATCCACCGGTTGCGCCCCTTTTCGCGACCAGCTAACCCTCTGAATTTACGGCTTATACGGGCGAGGCATGCCTATTGCGAAGAATCGGGTAAGGCCCGAGATGGGCAACTGCTCGAAAGGAATTGCATGAAATCCAAAGCCTTGATCGGTATGGCGGTGGCCAGTACGTTCGGATGGGCTGTCACTGCTCACGCGGGCTCCGACCATCACGCGAATGCCGCGGCGCCGGACGTTCAGTATCCGTCGATGGCCATGTATGAAAGCCAAGGTTCTGAGTCGCGCGCGGTCGATTCGATGGAGACTGCGGCTGCGAGCGGGGGCGCATTGTCGGTACGAACAGCCGTTCGGCAGCACGGCGTCACGCGGCGAGGGGTTAGTCGGCGGGTATGTCCCGGCACAGGGCGCATCCAGCGCAGAGACCCGCTCTTCGATGACGATGGCGGATCCTGCGCCGCGTTTCGATAGCGCCGGCAACGAAGTCAGCGCCCTCGACAGCAATTCGGGAGGAATCTTCTCCGAGTACTACTTCGTCTCAGAGAGCCCTATGATTTCACAGTGGGACAGCTACATGATCCCGGGAAGTGAACTGGTTGCATTCGAGCCGGACGCCTCCGACGCCGTATTGATGCTTGACGACGGCGCGAGTTCCGACGTGGTGCTGCTCCTCGAGGATGGCGCTTACATTCTGTCTGTGTACCAGAGTGAGGCTGCTGCCCGGCGACTTCGCCGAGTCGGTTATGCGATAGAGGATCGCTTCAGCGCCTCGAGACCAGACCGCGGCCGTAGTGGCCGCGGTTTTTTATGTACAGCCGCGCAGCAGGAACAGCACGAAAAGGACCGGAATGGGCACACCGAGTAACCACAGCAGGATCCAGCCGGCTTTTCCGTTCTGCCGTCGCAGGCTGTTCAAAGCCCGCAGTCGTGATGTCATCATGAGTCAGCTCCTTCGTTCTTTCGATTCGTGACGATGCCGTCCGCGCAAATGAAAACCCCGCGAGAAAAAACGCGGGGTCTTGTGCTGCGACAGGCTGATCAGGTTTAACGACGCGGAGGCTCGTTCGCCTCGTCGATCGCTTCTTTCGCGTCGCCCACCTTTTTCTGAACCTTGCCTTCGACCTGGTTCTTCATGCCTTTGATCTGCTGGCTTTCGCTGCCAGTCAGCTCACCGGTTTTCTCCTGCGCCTTTCCTGCGATGTCTTTTACACTGCCTTTGACCTGGTCCTTGTTCATGTGCCCTCCATTGATTATGTTGCCGACGCCTGCCGACGCTCAAAACGGCGGTCGGAAAGCACGAAATAGCGACGCCGAACGACGTTGTCACTACTTGGTCCTTTTACTGCAGGCGGCGTGCCCAGATCCGATCCACGTACGATCCGGCGCTCAGGCGCTATCGCAGCCACTTTCGTCAAAGCCGTTTCGTCTCGCGTCGGCGATGCATTCCTCCATATGGCGGAACTCGCCCGATGTTTCGATACGGCGCCGTTATCGTCTGCCGTGCGGCGCCAGACCCACTTCCAGGCTTGATCGGGGTCGTCAACCCAGATTGCTGCGAATTCCCAACCCATGAAGGCCGATTCCTTGGTTCAACAGCGTAGCGTTTTCTCCGTCACCACGCTCCTGCGGGTCCGCCGCAGACTTCAGTTACCGTCCGATGGATCGTGGAGGGCAGAAGAATCCATGCCGGCCCGCGTCTTCAACGGCATCCTCGAGAGACACGAACGAGCCCGCCGAGCTCGCGATAACAACGCCATCTCGCGACCGACACTGCCACTGCCATGCGTGACCGTGCGTCTGGGTGCGGCGGCAGCGAAACTGCCACTCTACAGCCACCGCATTGAGTGGGATCGGTTCCATGCGCGCCGACTGGCAGGAACCATGCCCGGCGCTGGATCGTGGAGCCAGGCGGATCGAGCTGGTATTCTGCGTCGATGCGTGGCGCCAACGCGCAGTCCGCCGTCTCCGGCCTGTATGTCAGGCTAACTTCTTCGGGATGGCGTGAACGCCGGAGGAGCTCATTCGGCATCATGAACGGAGGTGGGAGTGAACTATCGGAAATCGGAGGCAAAGGACGCGGCGAAGGAGCAGTTTCGAGGCGTATGGGCGGCGATCACGACGCCTTTCACGCCGGACGACGCGCTCGACGAAGCCGGGTTGCGCCGCAACATGCGGCACATGACCGGCGCGCTTGGCGTCGACGGCATCTTCTGCGCGGGGACGATGGGCGAGTTCTGGGCGCTCACGAAGGAAGAACGCAAACGCGTCGTGGAAATCGTCGTGGAGGAAGCGCGGGGCAAGTGCAAAGTGATCGCGCACACCGGGCACCATTCGCCGAACGAAACTGTCCACCTTACGCGCCACGCACAGGAGGTCGGCGCGGACTTCGCGATCGTCATCAATCCCTACTATCCGGACGCGGGCGAAGCCGCGATCTACGAGTGGTTCAAGGTCGTCGCGTCACGAGTGGAGATCGGCATCTGGATGTTCGATACCGCATATGCATGCGGTCCGAGCTTCTCTCCCCGATTGACGGCACGCATCGCCGATATCGACAACATCTGCGGCATCAAGATCGGCCGCCCGATCGATCATTACGTCGCGGTAAAGGCGCTGTGCGGCGATCGCATCGTCGTAAGCCATCCGTCCGAGGCCGACTGCCTCGAGCTCATGCGCCATCACGGGCAGAGAGTGCACATGTCGTCGGCCGCGCCCTTCACGCTCCAGACGCCCGCGTGGCGGCCGATGCGCGAGTACGTCGAGCTCGCGCTCGCGGGCCGCTTTGACGAGGCCGAGCGCGTTTCGAGCAGCATGAGCGCGGTCCGCGTAGTTGCGGAGAAGTGGTTGCGCGACCCGTGGGTCAAACAGAAGGTCCTGCCGATTGCGCAGCTCAAAGCGTGGTCGGAGTACCTTCGGGCTTGCGGGCGGCGCGGTCCGGACGCCCCTGCTTGGGCTCGGCGCGCAGGAGCTGGAGGCGCTTCGCGCCGACTTGGATCGCATCGGATTGAAAGAGCGCAGGGACGCGGAGGCGCTGACGGAGGCGTGAAGCGCCGCGAACGGGCGGCTCGGCCATGTCCGGATGGTGCTTCACGCAGCGTCGATAGCTTGGTGATTGTCCGCAGGAGGGCTCGACTGCTGCACATCACTCCGCTTTGATGCCCGCGGCTCTCACGACTTTCGTCCACTTCGCCGTCTCGCTTTGAAGGAAGCGTGCGAGCGCTTCCGGCGTGTCTGCGGCAGCTTCGGCGCCGGAGCTCACGAGGATGTCTTTTACTTTCGGCGCTTTCAAGCTTTCCGCGAGGGCCGCATTGACTTTCAGGATGATGTCGCGGGGTGTCCCGCGGGGTCCGAGCAGCGCGTTCCATCCCGCCGCTTCGTAGCCGGGCACACCGGCTTCGCCGATCGTCGGCAGGTCCGGCAGCTCGGCCGAACGCCTGCCGGCGGTCACGCCCAGCGCGCGCAGCTTCGACGATCGTATCTGCGGCAGCACGGCCGCGATCGGCGCGAACGTCATCGCAACATGTCCACCCATCACGTCGGCGACCGCCGGCGCCGCACCTTTGTACGGAACGTGACTCACATCGACGCCGGCGAGCATGTTGAACAACACGAGCGCGAGGTGGTTCGAGCTTCCGACGCCGGCCGACGCGGACGTGAGCGTCCCCGGACGCGCCTTTGCGAGCGCGAGCAGTTCTTTCGTCGAGCGTGCCGGCAGCGATGGATGCACGACAAGAACGTTCGTCATCGTGACGACCAGGCTCACCGGCGCCAGGTCGCGCATCAAGTCATAGCCGAGCTTCGGATACACGGCGGGCGCGCTCGAGAGCGCCGTCGTGCCCATGAGCAGCGTGTAGCCGTCGGGCACGGCGCGTGCGACCTGCTCGGCACCGATGTTGCCGCTCGCGCCCGGCCGATTCGAGACGATGACGGGTTGCTTCCACATCTCGCTCATCTGCTGCGCGACCGCGCGTGCGACGAGATCGACCGAGCCGCCTGCCGGGAAGGGCGTGACCATCACGACGGTCTTTTCGGGATATCCCTGCGCAGCGCGACCGAATGAAGCTGAACGGAAGAATGGCTGTCGAGAACGATCGCATCGGTCCTCCGTTTCTTGAGTTTCCTGGTTGCGCTTCCTGCTGCAGCGTACATGAACCGTGAAGGGCCGTCGCCTTGACGATGCCATTGCACGGAGCTATAAAACCTCCGACCACGCCGAGGGAGCTCGCATGTCCGACGTTCAGCAGGAGCACAGGCAGTTCGTTTACGACTTCCGGACGATGAAGAAGGAAGCGCTGCTCGGCAAGACGTCCACTTCCGAAGGTTCGTCTTTCACGGGCGAGCGCATCTACTGTGGGCTTGTGACGAAGAAGCGCGGCACCGGCTCCAGGCCGCACTATCATCCCGACGAGACGTTCAATTACGTGCTCGAAGGCGCGCTCAAGGTGAACATGGACGGGCAGGAATTCGTGGTGCCGAAGGGCTGCCTTCTGCACATTCCGCCGAACATGGTGCACACGGCGGTCGCCACCGAAGAGGGCGATGTGACCTATCTCGTCTGGCGCGACACCGCCGGCGAGAAGCAAGGCAAGGCCGTCACCGTCGAGGTGTAGCCACGCGCGGCACGCTGCTTCGGATCGCGGTGAACGGCCGCCCGTGCTACATCACGGTGATGGTGTCGCCGACGTGAATCTCGCCACCGTGTCCCGCTGTCGTGAGCGCGACCGCCAGGGTAGGCTCCTGCTGCTGGAACGCGCGGACGAGTGTCTGCATGACAGGCAGATCGCGCTCGCCGGTTTGCGGGTTCGCGTGCGTGGCAAGGCATCTCACCTTGGGCCGCAGCACCTCGAACCGAACGGCGCCGATGCGTATGTTACGGCCGATCCAGTCCTGTTCTTCCCATGCCGCGACACCGTCGATCGCGATGTTCGAACGGAACCGTACGTCATCGAGCTCGCCCTGGCGCAGCGCGACGGCGAGGGATCCGATGGTCTCTCTGCTGTGGAGCGTGATCTGTCCCTGCTCGCTATCCTGATAGCGCGGCGTGACGCCGTCGCCGATCAGGCGCAGCGGACGGCGCTCGGGATGCTCACCCAGTGGATTGTCGGGGAGCGAGAGCACGAACCGCTCGATCGCCTCCGCGATGCGCTCGCGGCCCGCCGGATCGAGACCGTCTTCGACCAGCAGCTGCCCGTCGAGATGAGCCGCGAGCCGCAGCGCCTCATGGTCCATGGTGAGGTTCAGTCGCGCGAGCCCGGGCGTGTTCACCAGCACGGCGAAACCATACTTCTTGCTCCACGCGGTCTCCGGCAGCCCGGAGTCGCCGAAGCGGAAAGCGAGAGCCCGGTCGCCGGCGATGCGGCCGCTCTCGAGAACCCTCAGCGTATCCGTGACCTCGGGTGTGAAACCCTTGACCGGATAGCGGTAGAGTGTGGCGACACGAGGCATGCCGCAGTGTAAGACAGAACCCGTGTCTATTTGAAGCATGAACGAATCCAGCGTCCGGCCACGCCGCATCCTGCCGATCATCATTGTTTCGCAGTTCGCGGGAACGTCGCTGTGGTTTGCCGGCAACGCGATCCTGAGCGATCTCGGGCAGCACTGGGGGGCGGGAGACGACGCGCTGGGCTATGTCACCTCCGCGGTGCAGCTCGGTTTCATCGCGGGCACGCTCGTCTTCGCATTCTTCGCGCTGTCCGATCGTTTCTCACCGCGCAACGTGTTCTTCGTGTGCTCTCTGGCCGGAGCGGCTTCGAATCTCGCCGTCTACTTCGCCTCGATGCATTTCGAGGCGGTGCTCGCGCTCCGGTTCGGAACGGGATTCTTCCTGGCCGGCATCTATCCGGTCGGCATGAAGATCGCGGCGGGCTGGTATCGAAGCGGCCTCGGAAACGCCATCGGTTTCCTCGTCGGCGCGCTGGTGCTCGGCACCGCCTTTCCTCATCTCCTGAAGGGCGCCGGGCACGCGATGCCGTGGGAAGCCGTCACGCTGATCGTTTCGATCACCGCCGCGGCAGGTGGACTGCTCATGCGCGCGTTCGTGTCGGACGGGCCTTATCTCGCGCAGGCCCCGCGCTTCGATCCGCGCGCTTTCGCCTCGATCTTCGCGCAGCCGCTCTTCCGGTCATCGGCTTTCGGCTATTTCGGGCACATGTGGGAGCTCTATGCCTTCTGGGCCTTCGTGCCTTTCGTCTTGTCCGCGCATGCGACGCGCCACCGGTGTTCCGCTCAACACGTCGCTGTGGTCCTTTTGCGTCATTGCGTCGCGGGGCGCTCGGGTGCGCCGGCGGCGGACTTGCCTCGCTGCGATTCGGGAGCGCGCCCGTCGCCTTCGCGCAGCTCTGCGTTTCGGGCTTGTGCTGCGTGCTGTCGCCTCTCTTCTTCCACGCGCCGACGCCTGTCTTTCTCGGATTCCTGCTCCTGTGGGGCGTCACCGTGGTCGGCGACTCGCCGCAGTTCTCCGCCCTGAATGCGCAGAACGCGCCGCGCGAGCTCGTCGGTTCGGCGCTGACGATCGCGAACTGCATCGGCTTCGCGATCACGATCTTCAGTATTCAGCTTCTCGACTATCTGGCCGGGGCATTGACGGCGCTTTTCTTTACCTGCCGCTGGCGCTCGGACCGGCGTTGGGGCTCATCGCGCTTCGGCCTTCGCTGCGAGGACGCGCGCCTCATACCACGTCGATCGGGCATAAGCCAATCGCGCGAGCCCGTTGGCGCACAAGCGCACGATTGCGCTCCGTTCCCGGTGTGCCCGGGCGGTACAATTGCCCGGGTCAACTCACAATGGGCGCTCGCGAGCCCCGACATGCAAACCGATGGCAGCAAGAAAATACGACGAAAGCTCGGTCCGGAAGTTGAGGGGGATCGAGCCGGTGCAGCGCTTGCCGGGGATGTATACCCGCACGAGCGATCCCACGCACATCATCCAGGAAGCGATCGACAACGCGGCGGACGAAGCTTTCGGCCAGCACGCCGATCGCATCGACGTGACGCTCCATCGTGATGGCTCCGTCACCGTCGCCGACAATGGGCGCGGCATTCCCGTCGGGATCCATCCGGAAGAGAAGATTCCGACCGTCGAGCTCGTGCTGACGGAGCTCCATGCGGGCGCCAAGTTCTCGAAGAGCGAAAGCGACGCCGCGTACAAATTTTCGGGCGGGCTGCACGGTGTCGGCATCTCGGTCACGAACGCGCTCTCCGAACGCCTTGAGGTCGAAGTGCGGCGCGAAGGCGCATGCCACCGTATCGTGTTCGAGGACGGCATCGTGCGCGAGAAGCTGAAGGTCGTGCGCAAGTGCTCGCCCCGCGAGAGCGGAACGTTTCTTCGCATCTGGCCCAACAAGAAGTATTTCGACAGCCCGAAAGTCTCTCTGCCCGATCTCGAGCGTATCGTGCGGTCCAAGGCGGTGCTGCTGCCCGGTGTGAAGGTCACGTTGAATATCGAAGGCGCGAAAGAAACCGAAACGCGGACGTGGAACTACCCGGAGGGGATGAAAGGCTACCTTGCGGAGCTGCTCGCCGACGCGCAGGCCGTCGCGCCGATCTTCGATGGTGAGAAGTACATCAGGGAAGCGAACGGCTTCGCCGTGGGCGAGGGCGCCGGCTGGGCCTTCGCCTTCGTGGAAGACGGCAAAGGCTTCGGCGAATCGTATGCGAACCTGATTCCCACCTCCGCGGGCGGCACGCACGAAGCGGGTTTGCGCGATGGGATCTTCGAGGCGGTGAAAGCGTTTGCCGATCATCACAACATGATGCCGCGCGGCATCAAGCTCGTCGCGGATGACGTGTGGTCGCGCACCGTCTACTTCCTGTCCGCCAAGGTGCTCGAGCCGCAGTTTCACGGACAGACCAAGGAGAAGCTCTCGAATCGTGACGCGATCAAGCTCGTCTCGAGCATGGTGCGCGACCCGTTCGAGCTGTGGATGAACAGCCACGTCGACTGGGGACGCAAGATCGCGGATCTCGTCATCCGGCAGGCGGTGGAGCGCTCGCGCTCGGTGGTGAAGGTCGAGCGCAGGAAATCGTCGAGCGTCGTCATGCTGCCGGAGAAGCTCACCGACTGCGAATCGACGGCCTTGAGCGAGAACGAGCTCTTCCTCGTCGAAGGCGATTCCGCCGGCGGATCGGCGAAGCAGGCGCGCGACAAGCGCTTCCAGGCGATCTACAAGATGCGCGGCAAGGCGCTCAACTCGTGGGAGGTGAAGCGCGAGCTTCTGTTCTCGAACGCGGAGATCCACGACATCGCGGTCGCGGTCGGCGTGGATCCGCACGGAGAGGGCGACGATCCGGATCTTTCCGGGCTTCGCTACGGCAAGATCGCTTCGATGACAGACGCGGACGTGGACGGCGCGCATATCGCCGTGCTGCTCCTCACCCTCTTCTTCCGCCACTTTCCGAAGCTGATCGAGCGCGGCCACATCTATGTCGCGAGCCCGCCGCTCTACAAGATCGACATCCCGGCGCAGGGGAAGCGTCCCGGCCGCAAGCTCTACGCGCTCGACGAAGAGGAGCGGAAGTCGATCCTCGATCGGGCGCGCGACGACGGCATCAAGGTCGAGTCGATCCGCATCCAGCGCTTCAAGGGGCTGGGCGAGATGAACCCGGAGCAGCTCTGGGAGACGACCCTCTGCCCGGACACGCGGCGGCTCTTGCAAGTGCGCATCGAAGATCGCGAGCGCACCTACGCGATTTTCAACATGCTCATGTCGAAGCGCGAGGCGGAGAAGCGCTGCGCGTGGATGGAAGAGAAGGGCGACACGGTGGAGGCGGATGTATAGGGTCTGTCCCGGGCTTTCGCGGCAGCGAAAACCGGGACTGACCCGTGGCGTAGCCATGGACACGAAAACGAAACATACGAAGGCCGATGACCTGAGCGGCGATCTGTTCGCTGAAGCGGGCGCGGGCGGCAGCGGGGGCGCGGCGCCGCCGAATCCGACCTCGGTCGGCGGCGACGATTTCATCGACATGGGCGCCTTCGCCGAGCGCAGTTACCTCACCTACGCGATGAGCGTGGTGCGCGGCCGCGCGATCCCCAACGTCGAGGACGGCCAGAAGCCCGTCCAGCGCCGCATCCTCTACGCCATGCACGAGCTGGGGCTTCGGCCCGGTGTCGCGCACAGCAAGTCCGCGCGCATCGTCGGTGAAGTGCTGGGCAAATACCACCCGCATGGCGATGCGTCGACCTACGACGCGCTGGTGCGCATGGCGCAGGGCTTCTCGCTGCGCTATCCGCTGATCGACGGTCAGGGCAACTTCGGCACCGCGGATGGAGACGCGGCCGCCGCGTATCGGTACACCGAAGCGCGGCTCACGCCGATCGCTGACCTGCTGCTTGCGGAGATCGACCAGGACATGGTCGATTTCCTCCCGAACTACGACGGACGCCTCCGCGAGCCGGAGCTTCTGCCGGCGCGGGTGCCGATGCTGCTGCTCAATGGCGCGTCGGGCGTGGCGGTGGGCATGGCCTGCGAGCTTCCGCCGCACAACATGCGCGAAGTCGCCGATGCCGCGATCCAGATGATCCGGCATCCGAAGACGACCCCGCAGGCGCTGATGGAGATCATCAAGGGGCCCGACTTCCCCGGCGGCGGCCAGATCATCAGCCCGCGTCAGGCCATCGTCGACGCTTACATGACCGGCCGCGGCTCGCTTCGCGCGCGCGCCAGGTGGAAAGTGGAGAACCTCGCGCGCGGGCAATGGCAGGTGGTCGTGACCGAGCTTCCGCCGACGACGTCGGCGAAGCGCGTGATGGCGGAGATCGAGGAGCTCACCAACCCGAAGCCGAAGGAGCGCGGCGGCAAGGTTACGACGGCGCAGACGAACACGAAGCAGCTCATCCTCGGCGTGCTGGAGAAGGTCAACGACGAGTCGGACAAGGACAGCAAGGTGCGTCTTGTCCTCGAACCCCGCTCCTCGCGTCAGGACCCCGATGAGTTCATGCGGCTCATGCTCGCGCACACGAGCCTCGAAGAGAACTTCTCGATCAATCTGGTCGTGCTCGGCCTCGACGGGCGGCCGGGCCGCAAGAACATCCGCGAAATCCTCGACGAGTGGGTCGCCTTCCGCATCCTCACCGTCACGCGGCGCACGAACTTCAGGCTGGCGCAGGTCGAGCGGCGCATCCACATCCTCGAGGGACGCAACATCGTGTTCCTCAACATCGACAAGGTGATCAAGGTCATCCGCGAGGCGGACGAACCGAAGCCCGAGTTGATGAAGCGCTTCGATCTCACCGAGATTCAGGCGGAGGACATCCTCGAAATCCGGCTGCGGCAGCTCGCGCGCCTCGAAGGCATCCGCATCCAGGAGGAGCTGAAGGCGCTGAAGACCGAACGCAAGGGGCTGAACACGCTCCTCGGCAGCGAGTCCGAGATGAAGAAGCTCGTCGCAACCGAGATCCGGGACGACGCGAAGAAGTACGGCGACGCGCGCCGCACCACGATCGAGGAAGCGGGACGCGCCACGTTCGAGCGCCAGGTCGTCGACGAGCCGCTCACGATCATCGTCTCGCGCAACGGCTGGGTGCGTTCCCGGCAGGGCCACGGCCTCGACCTCTCCGGCATCACCTACAAGACCGGAGACGCGGAATACGCGATCGTCGAGACGCGCTCGGTGCACTTCGTCGCGGCGATCGACTCGACCGGACGCGCCTTCAGCGTGCAGGCGGCCGACATTCCGGGCGGGAAGGGCGACGGCGTCCCGTTCACCTCGCTCATCGAGCTCGCACCCGGTGCGCGGCTCGCGCACATCGTCGACGCCGCGCCCGGCAAGCGCTATCTCTTCGCCAATTCGGGAGGCTACGGCTTCATAGCCAAGGCGGAGGAGCTGCTCACGCGCATCCGCGCCGGTAAAGGGTTCATGACGCTTCAGGCAGGCGACGAAGTCCTGCGGCCCGCGCTCGTCCCGAACTCACCGGAGATGGCAGTTACGCTGTCGGGGCATGGGCGCATGCTGCTGTTCCCGGCGGGCGAGTTGAAAGAGCTCGCCCGCGGCCGCGGCATTACGTTGATGGGGCTCGACGACGGCGAGAAGATGGTGGCGGTCGGTTTCGCCGATCGGAAGTCCGTCACCGTCGTCGGCCGATCGCGCTCGGGAAGCGAAAAGACGGTGCGGGTGAGCGGTGAGGACCTTCAGAAACACATCGTTCACCGCGCCCGCAAAGGATGTCTACTGCCGGGCAGGATCGTGCCGCTGGGCGTCAAGTTCTGACTGCGGTAACGGCGATCGGGCCGCAATGCCGCCCAGCCGGCTTCAACCTGCGCCCGCCGTAGCCCCCGTGAGCACAGGGGGCAGCGGTCACAGGCTCGCGTTCGTCGCGCCGGATCGCGGGCTGCCCTGCAGTCCCGAGTGCGGAGCGTGGCGTACGGGCAAAAGGCTCTCGTCGGGTCCCGTAACGCCTGACTCGTTGACGAGTCCGCAGCGCGCCGCCGCAACCACCGCCTGGAGCCGGCTCGCAACACCGAGCGCGCTCAGGATCCGGCTGATGTGGCACTTGACGGTCGCCGAGGAGATGTCCAGCCGGCGGCCGATGAGCTTGTTCGGAAGGCCTTCGCAAAGCAGGGCCAGCACTTCGAGCTCGCGGGGCGTCAGACGTACTCCACGTCCCTGTGGCGAGCCGAATGCTGCGGTCTTGTACGGCTGCGGTGTGGTCAGCGCGCCCCCCTGACGGGCCACTGGCTCGAGCGAAGCGAAGTTCGAAGCGTTCATGTTTTCTCCTGTAGGTCGTCAGCTTCTACTGGCTCGAGCGCTGATGCATAAATACCCGAACCGCTGCTCAATCTAGTGATCCAGCACAGGTTGATCAGTGCGTAAACGCACACGTTAGCCATCTGTCCGGTGGTTTCTTGCTGCCGTCCGTGTTCAATGTCACGCTCCACGACGCATCGGAGTGAACGCGAAACTCGCTCCGCCTTGGGGAAGGGGTAGGCGCGAGGCGAGGACGAGGGCCGGTCGGAGGGCGGCCGACCCCGGGCGCGTCGGCCGGCGCTACGGCCTATTGCAGTCGTTCAGAACGTGCGCGAACATCACGGCCTGCTCTTTACCGGCAGAATTCACGCATGGAACAGATCAGGTCGGTCAAGCCGTCGGCGCTCGGTTTGCGGAGCGTGAGCCTGCTGGAGGGCGTCGAACAGCCGGCGCTCGAAGCGCTTGCGCAGCAATGCCGCTGGCGACGGTTCGTCCACGGTCAGCGCGTCGTATCGCGTGAAGCGCAGGACCGCGACCTCTATCTCATCATTGCCGGGCGCGTGAGAGTCACCGCCTTCTCGGCGGGAGGCCGCCAGGTGACGTTCAGAGACATCCGGGCGGGGGACTGGTTCGGCGAGCTCGCGGCGATCGATAGGCGCGCCCGCTCGGCGGACGTCGAGGCGCTGGAGGATACCGTCGTCGCCTCGATGAGCCCCGCCGTGTTCAAACAGCTGCTGCACGAGCATCCGTCCGTCTGCGACTGCGTGCTCGACCGGCTCGTGGGGCTCGTGCGGAATCTCACCGAGCGCATCTTCGAGTTCAGCACGCTCGGCGTGCAGGACCGCGTCCACAGCGAATTGCTGCGTCTCGCGCGCGAAGCCGGCGTGCGGGACAACGTGGCCCGCCTCGAGCCCGCGCCGAAGCACGCGGACCTGGCGGGAAAACTCAGCACGTATCGCGAGCAGGTCACGCGAGAGCTCTCCGCCATGGTCAAGGATGGATTGGTACAGCGGGACACCCGGGCGCTCGTCATCCCGGACGTGGCGCGGCTGGAGCGCATCGTCGCGCGGCTCCGCGGCGTATCTTAGGTGCGGCGCTCGCCTGCGGCTCGGGCCTCGCCACGTAACCCCCTTTCCTTTGCAGCGTGTCGATACGAAGTCTCGATCCGCTGCGACAGTCGATAAGCGAATGCCCGCTGACCGTGGTTCTCTCTCCGAAGACCAGGGCGGGCTCCTGAGCGCGTTGCCTGGAGCTCGAGCGCGAGGTCGAGGAACGCACGCGCGATCTCGTGGAGGCCCTCGAGCAGCAGCACGCCACGAGCGAGATGCTCAAGACGATCAGCCGCTCGCGGTTCGATCTCGATCGCGTGCTCTACGAGCTACTCCAGAGCACGGTGAAGCTCGCGGGCGCGGACGCAGGCGCACTCTATCTCGGGCAGTCGAAAGGACGCTACGACCTGCGCACGGCGTTCAGCGCGGACGAGCGGCTCGTGCGCTACATCAGGGGTCGGGCGCGCTTCCTCATGGCGGACTCCGATACGGCCGCGGGGCGCGCGTTCGTGAACCGCCAGCCCGTGCAGATCGAAGACATCACCACGACCCCCGGGCATCCATGGCCCGACGCCGGGATGCGCACGGCGCTGGGCGTTCCCATCCTGCGCGACGCAACGCCGATCGGCGTCATCGTGGCGCTGAGAGCCGTGAAGCGGACCTTCACGCCGCGGGAGGTCGCACTCGTTACGAACTTCGCCGACCAGGCCGGCATCGCTATCGAGATCGTGCGGCTTTTCAACGAAACGCAGACGAAGAGCGAGCAGCTCGAGCTCGCAAACCGCCACAAGTCCGAGTTCCTGGCCAACGTTTCTCACGAGCTCCGAACGCCTCTCAATGCGATCATCGGCTTCTCCGAAGTGTTGCGGGAGCGGATGTTCGGAGAGTTGAATCCGAAGCAGGCGGAATACATCGACGACATTCACGGCTCGGGGAGGCACCTGCTCTCGCTCATCAACGATATCCTCAACCTCGCGAAGATCGAAGCGGGACGCATGGAGCTCGAGCTCGCGCAGTTCGCTCTGCGCGAGGCGCTCGAGAACGCATTGAGCCTCCTGCGCGAGCGTGCCGCGCGGCAGGGTATCGCGCTGCGGCTCGACATCGACGAGACTCTGGACGACTGGGTCGCCGACGATCGCAAATTCAAGCAGATCATGGTCAATCTGCTGTCCAACGCCGTGAAGTTCACGCCCGCCGGCGGCAGCGTCACCGTCACGGCGACGCGCGTCGACGGCGGTGGCGTGGAGATCGCGGTGTCCGACACCGGAGTCGGGATCGCCGAGGACCATGTCGATCTCGTTTTCGAAGAGTTCAGGCAGGTGGGCACCGACCGTGTGCGCCGATCCGAAGGCACGGGCCTGGGACTCTCGCTCACTAAGAAGCTCGTCGAGCTGCATGGCGGCACGATCGAAGTCCGCAGCGTAGTCGGCAAAGGCTCGACATTCACCGTGCGGCTCCCCGAACGCGCGCTCGATACCGCATGAACCCCATCCTGATCGTCGAAGACAACGAGATGAACCTGAAGCTGCTGCGTGACGTGCTCCAGGTGAAAGGCTATGCCACGCTGGAAGCGCGCACCGCGACCGAGGGCCTGCGTCTCGCGCGAGAAGCGCTTCCTTCTCTCGTGCTCATGGACATCCAGCTTCCAGACCTGAGCGGGATCGAGGCGCTCGGCCAGTTGCGTGCGGATCCGCTCACGCAGAAGATTCCGACGGTCGCGGTCTCCGCCTCCGTCATGCAGGAGGATCAGGAGAAGATCACGGCGTCGGGTTTCGACGGCTACATCACGAAGCCGATCGAAGTAAGGAGCTTCCTCGAGCAGGTCGAGCGCTACGTCGGGAAACCACCGGCCCGAGGGTGATGGCTCAGAAGATCCTCGTCGTCGATGACATCGAGAAGAACGTCAGGCTTCTCGCCGACATCCTGAGAGTCAGGGGCTACGAAGTCGTGACCGCGGCATCCGGCATGGAGGCGCTCGAATGCGTGCGGCGCGAAGGCCCCGACCTCGTGCTGCTCGACGTGATGATGCCGGACCTGAGCGGCTACGAAGTCTGCCAGGCGATCCGTGCGGACCCGGCGCTCGCGGTGCTGCCGGTCGTCATGGTCACCGCGCTCGATCCCTCCGAGCGCGTGAAGGGTCTCGAAGCGGGCGCCGACGACTTCCTCACGAAGCCCATCAACCAGCCCGAGCTTTTCGCGCGCGTGAAATCGCTCCTGCGGATCAAGTCGCTCTATGACGAGATCCGGCGCCAGCGCGCCGAGCTTGCGGACTGGAACCGGACGCTCGAGAGCCGCGTGGCGGAGGGCGTCTCGCAAGTGGAGCGGCTCTCGCGCATGAAGCGCTTTTTCTCCCCGCAGATCGCCGAGCTCATCCTGAGCGGAGAAACCGGAGATCCGCTGCGCAGCCACCGCAGCGAGATCACCGTCGTGTTCGTCGACTTGCGCGGCTATACCGCGTTCAGCGAAACCTCGGATCCGGAGGAGGTCATGGGCGTGCTGCGCGAGTACCACGCATGCATGGGCCGGCTGATCGTCGAATACCAGGGCACGCTCGAGCGCTTCGCCGGCGACTCGATCATGATTTTCTTCAACGATCCGGTGCCCGTTCCCAGACCGGCCGAGCAGGCGATACGCATGGCGCTCGACATGCAATCGGGGCTCGCGCGCCTCGCCCGCACCTGGGCAAAGCGCGGCTACTCGCTCGATATCGGCATCGGCGTCGCGCAGGGCTACGCAACGCTCGGCGCCATCGGATTCGAGGGCCGTCTCGATTACGGCGCGATCGGCGTGGTGTGCAGTCTCGCGGCACGGCTCTGTGCACATGCGGCGGGCGGTCAGACACTCGTTTCCCAGCGGGTGCGGGCGGCGGTCGAAGACCTCGTGGAAGCCGAGTTCGTGGGCGAGCTGCCGCTGAAGGGTTTCCACAGGCCGGTGCCGGCATTCAACGTGACGAGGCTCGATACATCCACTGGCGACACCCAGTGAGTGATGCAGCGGATCAGTGATGCCGATTGCCCCGTCTTATCCGGTCATTCGTTCGGGGACGCAGGTCGGATCTCTCGGGCCGATCGCCTGTTCCGGAAGCAGCCGTGCGAGCGGCTCATGCATGAAAACTTCAGTGCAACCGCGTTCTGTCGGACGGCTTGCCTTCGCTTCGCAGCGCGAGCTCGTCGCTGACGATCTGGTTCAACATGTGCAGTCGCCACGTCGGCATCGAGGAGAACAACGAGACAACCGCGTCGGCTTCCTGCTCGAGCGTTTCGAGCTGTTTCTGAAATTGTTGAGGCGTCATCGGACCCTCCGGAGGAGATCGGTTCGAATGCGTCAGGCGAGTGCGGCGATGAACGCCCGCGGCCTGACGCGAACTATCGCCGGCGGCCTCCCGCGCGAGATTCGCACGAGGGGAGACAGCCGGCGTGGAGCGCTCTGCCGCGACGTCCTCGATCAAGCCGAAACGCGCGGCAACGACGACGGCCTGCAGGCGACTCGACACGCCGAGCTCGTCCAGGATCCGGCTGATGTGGCATTTCACCGTCGCGGCCGAGATGTTCAGGCGCCGGCTGATGAGCTTGTTCGGAAGTCCCTCGCACAGAAGCGCCAGCACGTCGCGCTCGCGCGGCGTGAGATGAAGGGGGCGCGGGGTGCGCTCACGCTGGATGCTGAACGCCGGGTGAAAGACTGGTTTCATCGAGTGCTCCTTTGATCACGTTGCGGTCAGCTCAGGCGCTGATTTCGGTAGAGCTCATTACGGTGGAAACTGTAATCACGGCACTCATGCCGGAAAGTGCGGGAACGCACGGGATCGAGACGCTTCGCACCGGCGCTGCGGCTCGAGCGGCCGGTGGACGCTCACGGAGCGCTCGGGCAAACTCATGCGATGAACATCCGCAAGGAACTCGGTGTGGCCATCGTCGGCTCGGGGCGGATCGGAACGCTCCGCGCCACGATGGCGGCGGCCCATCCTGCCGTTCGATACGTCGCCGTCTCCGACCGTGATCCCGCGCGGGCGAAGTCATTGGCGGAAAAGGTCGGCGCGCAGTTTCACTCGGGCAGCAACGACGATGTCATCTCGCGCCCGGAGGTAAACGCGGTCATCGTCTCCACCCTGGAGATCGAGCACAGCGAGCCCGTCCTGCGCGCGCTCGAGCTCGGCAAACCCGTTCTCGTGGAGAAGCCACTCGCGATCGATCTCGAGGAGGCGGACCGTCTCATCGCCGCCGCCGCGCGAAGCAGCGGCAGCCTGCACGTGGGATACAGCCGCCGCTTCAAGAAACGCTATCTGCTCGCGAAGGAGCAGATCGTGCAGGGACGCCTCGGGCGTATCACGGGCGCCGCCGCGCGTGTGTATAACTCACGCTCGCAGGCGATGCAGACGCTAAGCCGCATGCCGGCGGACAGCAATCCCGTTTCGGGGCTCACGTACTACATCGATCTCATGAACTGGCTGCTCGAAGGCAACGCTCCGGCCGAAGTCGTGGCACGTGGGCAGCGCGGCGTGATTCAGCAGAGCGGCCATAGCGCGCACGATGTGGTCGGCGTGCTGTTGACCTATGCCGATGGGGCGGTCGCGAACCTCGGTGTGAGTTACGCCCTGCCTGCGAAGTATCCGGCGCTCGGCCACGCGGCGCGGGTCGAGATTCTCGGAGCCGACGGCGTCATGTTGCTCGACGACGATCACACCGACCAGCTCATGTACAGCGAGCAGGGCGCCGATCACGTGTATATCCCGGGCCATCGCGCCAACATGGTGTTCCTCGGGAGCGGCACGCCGGGCGATTGGGCGCTCGGCGATTTCCATGGCCCCGTCGCGACCGAGAGCCGCAACTGGCTCGATCACCTGTCGATGGGACGCACGTGCCTGCTCGCGACGGCGCAGGACGCGCGCACCGTGGTCGAGATCACGATGGCGATCGAGCGCGCGCTGCGCACGCGGCAGGCGGTCGAGCTGCCGCTGCGAGATGAGGCGTCACGGCTCGGCAGCACGGAGACCGTTCGTGCCGGGGAGCGGTGACCGTGTCCACAGGGTTCTCGAAGGATGAACACATGATCGCTCGCGCTTCGGGACCGTTCCTCTCGACAAGCTCGGGACCGGCTTGCGGGCTTCCCCGGGCGACTTGACGATTCGACACGACAAAGGAGGAGAGATGCGGTTGCAGTATTTCGCGGCGGCTCTGCTGCTCGCAAGCCCCGTAGCGGCCAACGCGGCGGGCGCCGAGTGGAAGCCCACGAAGGAAGTCACGATCATCGTCGGCACGGCGCCTGGCGGGGGACAGGACGCTGCCGCAAGGACGATGCAGAAGCTGCTCACGCAACTGAAGCTCGTCGATGTGCCGATCACCGTCGCGAACAAGCCCGGTGGCGGCGGTGCGGTAGGCTGGGCGTTTCTGAACCAGCATGCCGGGGACGCGCATTTCCTTCAGATCGCGAATCCGCTGCTCATCACGAACGCGCTCATGGGCCGCACGGTCCTGACCTACAACGACGTGACCCCGATCGCGATGCTGTTCACGTCATCGACGGCGCTTTCGGTGCGGCCCGATTCTCCCATCAGTTCGGGCAAGGACCTTGCGAGCCGTCTCAAACAGGACAGCTCGGCGCTCAGCGCGTCGGTCGGCAGCAGCCTCGGCTACACCAACCACATTGCGGTTGCGCTGCTCGCCAAGGCGGCGGGTGGCGATCCGAAGAAAGTCAAAGCCGTCGTGTTCCAGGGAAGCGGCGAAGCGATGACGGCGCTCCTCGGCGGACACGTGGACATGATCAACACCGATGCAAGCAACGTGATCCCGCAGCGGCAGGCAGGCAAGATGCGCGTGCTCGGCGTGAGCGCCGCGAATCGCGTGGGCGGCGGGCTCGCCGACGTACCGACCTGGCGCGAGCAGGGCTACGACGTGGTCGTCAGCACCTGGCGCATGCTCGCGGGTCCGAAGGGCATGACGCCGGCGCAGAGTGCCTACTGGGAAGGTGTGATGACGCGGCTCGTCCAGAGCGACGAATGGAAGCAGGACCTCGAGCGCAACGTGTTCGAACCCAACTTCATGAAAGGCGACGAGACGCGGCCGTACCTGAAAGCGCAGGCCGACCAGTTCCGCGGGGTGCTGACCGAGCTCGGCCTCGCCAAGTAGCGCGGCCAAGCACCCGAGAGCAGGCACGACACCGCGCACGTCCACTCCGGAGGCATTCACGAAGATGGTTCAGGAAGAAATCGCCACTCGGAAGAAAGTGTTCAGGGCCGCGGGCACGAAGCCGGACTGATCGAACGATGCCCGCTCACGCGCGCGGGGCTGTGGGGTTCCCCATCGACTAGATCGACGGCGGATCGTCTTTTACGGCCGCCTCGGCAAAGCGCATGTCACACACATCTTCATACTCGGGCGATCGACTCAGATGGCCGCCCGCAAGACCGGCTTCTCGCAGCCACTCCAGGCCCTCGCGCGACTGGATCGGACTCGTGTTCCACAGATGAAGCTTCAGATACCGATCGTAGCCCGCGGCCAGTGTCGCCACGGGCACGTCCGGGAAGTACGAGGCAATGGCTTCGGCGAGCGCGCGTCCGTCGTGCGACGCGATCCACTTCTGCGTGCGATACATGGCGCGGCACATCGCGAGCAGCACGTCGGGATGCGCATCCGCATACTGCTGCGTCGTGTTGAGCGTCGTGTAGGCCGTCGGCCCACGGGTCGCGGCGGCATACCAGATGTGACCCCCGCCGCTTTGGACGAGCGTCTCCGCGAGCGGCATGAACACCTGGATCAGGTCGACTTCGCGTGCGCGCAGCGCTTCTGCGTTCTCGGCCATGCTTCGAGGCGGCGAAAGCGGGATGGAACCGGGGCTCACGCCGGCAAGCCGCAGATCCTGCTGTAGGCAGAGCCACGGCGTGGGCACTTCGGTGACGACCGCGAGGCGTTTGCCCACAAGATCGCCGAGCTTGAAGGTCGGGTTCGACTCCCGTCCGATCAGGAAGAACGGATCGCGCCCGACCACTTCGCAGAATACGACCGGCTCGTTCGCCGGAAGCCGCTCACGCGCTTCCATGAGGCGCAGCGGACCGCCCCACGAAACTTCGCCGCGGCCCGAGATGAGCGTCTGCATGGTCTGCGCGGCATCCGGAGACGCTTCGATGCGCACGTCGAGTCCTTCCGCTTTGTATGCTCCAAGGGCGGCCGCGGCATAGAAGGGCGCGTAGAACGCGGCCCGAAAGTTTTCGATGAGCGTGATCGTCATGAGTCCGTGTCTTCACGGTAGCATTCGCAACGTCCGATACTTTACTATCTCCGTTCATCAGGCAGGAGCTCCGTATGGTCAGACTCGAATTTCACGATCCTTCCGGGACACTGGAAGTGACCCAACCCTTCGCGGCACGTCTTCCGAAGCTCGACGGCAAACGCATCGGCTTCGTAAGCAACGAGCAATGGCAGGCCTACCGCATGCTGCCGATGCTGAAGTCGATGCTCGAGCAGGACTTCAAGGACGTCGAGGTGCTGGCGGTTGATGCGTTCCCGCAGGGCAACGCGCTCATCGGCACCGAAGAGACGGCGAAGGCGGTGAAGCAGAGCGGCGTTGACGCCGTCATCATCGGCAACGCGAGTTGAGGGGCCTGCGCCACAGCATGCGGCCGTGCAGCCGCTAGGATAGAAAGCCTCGGAATACCGACCGTCACGCTGACACGCTCGGATTTCATCGGTGTGCTGAAGAATGCCGTGTCCGGCCTCGGGCTTGCACCGGATGCCGCGATGGTGACGTTTCCGATCGACATGTTCCTGCCGGGGAGCGATCTCTCGGCGCTGGAACTGCGTAAGCGCGAGTTCTACAACGGGCTCACGAAGTGGAGATCGGATTTCGAGCACGGCGCCGGCGAGAGCAAGATGATCGCCGTGGAAGGGACAAGCTACGAGGACGCGCTCATCAAGGCGAACAACCTGATGATCACGAACCTCTGGGGCGACGGTCTTCCGGTGTGGCCTGCGACGCGCGAGCGGGTCGACTGGATCCTGCGCGGCACGCCGCTTCCGCGCACGCATGCGTTCGGCAAGTTTCCGCCGCGCGGCGGCGTGACGACGGTCGAGACGTGCGCGGTTGCGCTCGCGATGGCGGGAGGACGGCCCGAATACCTTCCCGTGCTGATCGCCGCCGTCGAAGCGGTGCTCGAGCCGAACTCGAACTTCGATCAGTTGCAGGCGACCTCCGGCCAGCCGTTTCCGGTGGTTATCGTGAACGGACCGATCGCGAAGCAGATCCGGCTGAATTCGGGATTCGGCTGTCTCGGCCCCGACCCACAGCAGCCTGCGGGCGGCAGCATCGGGCGCGCGCTCCGCATGCTCCAGCAGAACCTCGGCGGCGCGGTGCCCGGCATCGGCACGATGGCGATCTGGGGTGCGATGCGTTACACGAACGTCGTGTTCGGCGAAGACGAGGAGGGCTTGCCCGAGGGCTGGCTCCCGCATGGAACGGAGCGGCACGGCTTCGATCGCGGTTCCAACTCCGTGTCGGTGGTGTTCGCGACCGGTGTTACGAACGTGCGCCGGCGCAGTGCGAAGAAGGAGACGCCGGAAGAAGACGTGCTGCAGGGATTGTGGCGGATGGCCGACTACATGCGCACGCCGAACCTGGGCGGGCTCATGGGTTACGAGGAAGGCACGCCCGGCATCATGATCGTGCCGCGGGTCGTGGCGCACATGATGGCGTCACAGGGCTGGACGAAGCAGAAGCTCCGCCAGTTTCTATGGGAGAACTCGAAGATTCCTCTGGAGCATCTGAAGCGCGCCGGTGCGCTGTCGTGGTTCGAGATCGATTCGAATCCGATCACGCGCAGAGCATCCGGCAGGATCCGTGGCCCGTCACGCTCGAGCCGGAGAACATCGTGTTCGTCGTCGCCGGTGGCTCGCATCCGACACACGCCTACTGGCTGCAGGGCACGGGTCCGCACGTCCACGGCAAGCCGATTCGCGTGCCGGAAACGTTCGAAGCGCTGCTCGCCGAAGCCGATCGGGACTTGGGGTGTGGGGCGGAGGAGTGCCTTATACAAGAACCACCGACAAATCGGTGAGCGGGGGCTGCGCAGCAGCGGGGTCCCCGCGAACGTGACATTCCGGCGTCTGTTAGTACTCTCGTCCGAGCGTACGAGGCCTTGGGCAGCATGAGCGGGACTTTCGAACTCAGTGGATTTCGCGGCACGCCGCGCCGCGCAATGCGGCGGCAACTTCGAAGAGCGCCTCCACGCCGCACGTGGAGCGGAACATCGCGCGATGATTGTGTCCCGCCCCTTCCACCTCGAACGCGCGGTGCGCGATGTTTCCGTGCTGGCCAGCGATGTGCTTCAGATATCGCGTGTACGTCAGCCCGCGCTCCAAGCGATGCTTTCCCTGCGCCAGGGCCGCGCAGGTCGTGTCGAGCTGGCTGTGGTTGGGATCGGTGTCGTTTGCGCCAACGAGATACACGACGTCCCGTGATGCGTATCGCTCGAACGCCGCACCCGGGTCCACCTGCGCGGCATAGCGCACGGGATTGAAGAATCCGTATTTGTAGTCGTCGTAAGTCGGACACGCTCTCGCATCGAACGCGCCGAATCCCGCGGGCGTGAGCCGCTCGTTGGTGAAATAAATATACGAGGAGGGATTCGCAACGACGTAATGCACGGCGATTCCAGCGCGGCGCAGTCTCTCTTCCGTGCGGTTGAGCGCCGCATAGCGCTGTACCAGTTGAGCGCCCGCGGAGTGGCCGGCGAGCACGACGCGCTTCAGGCTCGGAAAGCGCCCCCGGTCGGCGAACCATTCGAGCATGTGGTCGTAAACATCGAGCGAGCTGAGCGAGAGGCCGTGGGCGTCTGCGCCCCCCGTCCAACCCGACGCACTCCATCTCGGCACCGACGCGGGCAGCGCGCGCTGCGCCTCTTCACGGGTGAAGAACTGTGGGGCGAGAACCAGCGTCCCGCCGTGAACGCCGTTCGTTTCGGCGGCGAGTCTCGCGATTGTCGCGAAGTAGGCGGCTCCGTCCCTGCTGTTGCCGTGCTGGATGACCACAGCGAGCGTCACTCCGGGAAAGTCGCGCGTAAGCTCGCGGTTCCCGTACACAGCCATGCGGTACGAAACCACCGGCGCCGTGAATCTCAGGAATTGCAGATCGTGACGCTCGGCGGCACTGACCGCGGAGGCCACGAGCAGAAACGCTAGAAAGAGAGAGAGGGCCGTGCATGGCATGGCCCGTAGTGTAATCGAGCGCTCGAAGATGCTTCGATGCCGGGCAGCGACGGCGCGCGGGCTCGATCGCGCTTTTGGATCTACACGTTCAGAACGCACCTTTGCCGAGGAGCGGCAGCCTCTCGATGCACGACCAACCGTTCACCCCAGACGGCGTTTGACGACCTCCTCATTCGGCAGAGGCTGAGACTCGAGTCCGCCGGGCGCAGTGCATGCGCGCGGCGTCGGACGGAGAACGTTACTTCAGCCGAGCGGCTTCGAGTGTGGCCTTCGTGCCGAACCCGAGAGTGAGCGGAAAGGACACGTGATGGCCTCGCGTCGTGATGTTGTCATCATGAATCCCGAACGAAACAGCAAAGGTCTTGCCCGCCTCCAGCGCCTTGTCGTCATCGTTCTTCAGGTTAAGGGTTCGCGCCCATAGGACCGTCCACGTGCCGTCCTTCCATTCACCTTTGACGTTCGAATTATCCGCGGCCGAGCCCTTCGATCCCTGACGGCTCACCACGTACTGCGGGAGAAGCTCGCCTTCCTTCCACCCGGCGTTTGGAATCGAACGGAACCGCGTTCTGCTCTCTGACCAGCACCGTGGGACCCTTCCGGATGTCCTCGATCGCCAGGGCCTTTCGCCCGGCTTTCGATGCGTCGTACATGTAGCGCGGCTGCCGCGTCTTCGGGTCCAGGTTGGAACTCCACGGGTTGGCGCCGGCATCGAAGTTGCGCCATTCGAGCACGTAACCGTCGTCCGCCATTCCGACCGGATTCGAGCGGTGCGCGCGCCACTGTATGAGATCGAGGAAGTGACCCTCGGCCTTGAGCTTTGCGATCTGCTCGAGAGAAACGCCCTTGTCCCACGACGCGTTGGCATCGGTGCGAGTAGCAGGAAGATATTTACGCACATCGCCGCGTTTGATCGACTGGAAGAAGGGCGTGTCCTTCACCTGGGCCGCACTCGGTTGCCTGGGCGCATCACGACTTCCGTCATGACAGGTGAGCCAACATCCGTGAGCCGCGTAGCCGGGGACCTTGCCGTCGTCGATCATCATCGACAGGCGATCTTCGTACACCGCGGGCTCGGCTCCGCTTGCGATCTTCTTGTCGAGGCGGGGTCCACCGTACAGGATCCATTCCTTGCCGTTGAAGCGGTACATCGGATACGCATCGCCGGGATAGGAATTCTTCGTTCTCCATTGGAAACGGAAGTAGGCGTTCTCGCTGTCGTACGCAACCTGGACGTTCAGCTGCTTGACACCTTCCTTTCCCGACGGTGGAGTCGGCTCGAGCCTGCCGCCTTTCACGAGACTGTTGCCGAGTTTCTGCTCCTGGCCATTGTGGCATGCGGTGCACGCAGTCCCGGAGCTCACCGCCTGTGCACCGGCATGGTCCGGACCCCTCAGCCACTGAAACGTCGATTGCCCCGGGTAGAACAGGGTGATTGTCCTCGCCGGTACTCGGGACCAGTCGATGCTATCGATAGTTGCGGCGCCTGTGTTGCCTGCAGCGATAAACAGAGTGCACGCCGTCGAAACGGCGGCCAGTTTTCTTACCATCGTCCTCTCCTTCATAAGATCGCGCCCAAGGAATCCGAAGCCGTGCGGCATTCTGCGTAGCATGTCCCGCCCGACGATGAACCGCGAATTCGTCTGTATTGAATCGGCGGATGTCCGGCGCCATCGTTGACGACATGGCTCCTTGCGCATGATGATATCGGAATCCGATATCGAAGAACAACAATGTTGAATCCGGCCTAAGTGCTCCGAGCGCCCGCTCGGAGCATTTGCTTTGCTCGCAACGGAGAGAAAACCGCGTATGAATCGAGTTCGAACACCGTCCGATGAGACAGATGGCCGTCAGTCCCTCGCTGAGGTGTTCGGCGTTTTTCTGAAGCTCGGGCTGACCTCCTTTGGAGGCCCCATTGCTCACCTCGGTTATTTCCGCGACGAATTCGTTGTCCGCAGAAAATGGCTCGACGATCGGATCTACGCTGATCTCGTGGCGCTGTGTCAGTTCACGCCGGGACCCGCGAGCAGCAAGGTAGGCATTGGGATCGGTCTGGCCAAGGCGGGGCTGCCGGGCGCATTCGCGGCATGGCTTGGATTCACCTTGCCGTCTGCCATTGCGCTGCTGTTGTTCGCCTACGGGGTTCAGACGTTCGCTGCAGACCTTGGCGCAGGTTGGCTGCATGGGCTCAAGGTCGTGGCCGTCGCCGTCGTGGCTCAAGCGGTGTGGGGTATGGCGAGGACACTCACGCCGGATGCGCCGCGCTTCACGCTCGCGATCATCGTCGCCGCCATCACGCTGGCCTGGCCCACGTCGTTGGGACAGGCGGGCGCGATCGTCTTCGGCGGCGTGGTCGGCTATGCCCTTTCGTGGGGCAAGCAGGATAGCGGTCACGTTGCGATGCCGATCTCGTTGGGTAAAGCGGCGGGTGTAATCAGCTTGGCGCTGTTCTTCGCGTTGCTGATCGGACTGCCGTTCCTCACGTTGGCGTACCCGAGCCAGCCGCTCGCTCTCTTCGACAGCTTCTACCGGGCAGGCTCGCTCGTGTTCGGAGGGGGGCACGTGGTCCTGCCGCTATTGCAGTCGGAGGTGGTGCCACCCGGCTGGGTCTCGAACGACGCCTTTCTCGCCGGGTACGGTGCGGCCCAGGCGGTGCCGGGACCGTTATTCACCTTCGCCGCTTATCTGGGTGCGATCATGGGTCCCGAGCCCAACGGCTGGCTCGGAGCCTCGCTGTGCCTGCTCGCGATTTTCCTGCCGGCCTTCCTGCTGGTACTCGGAGTGCTGCCGTTCTGGGACACCCTGCGTCAAGTCCCCGCGGTGCGCGCGGCGCTCACCGGAGTGAACGCAGCCGTGGTCGGCCTGCTGGTGGCGGCGCTTTACGATCCGGTCTGGACGAGCGGCATTCTCGGCCGGGCCGACTTTGGACTCGGTCTCGCGGCATTCGCGCTTCTCGTGTTCTGGAAAGTGCCGCCCTGGCTCGTCGTCGTGATAAGCGCCTGCGCGGGCTGGGCGCTCGAACGTGTGGCGATATGAGAATGCGCCGATCCCTCGGTCGCGGCTATCATGTGCGTCCCTTCCGAGCCATCGAGACATGCCCAAAGACAACAGGATCGTCCGCGACCTCTTTCTCGCCTTCGTGCGCGTGCATCTGCTTCACCACGCCGCCGAAGCGCGATTCTTCGGCCTGGAGATGATCGAAGAGCTCCGTCGCCACGGCTATGAGATCGGACCCGGAACGCTGTACCCGATACTGCATGAGCTGGAGGCAAACGGGTACCTGAAGAGCGAGAACGAACTGGCAGGAGGGAAACTGCGCAAGCTCCTATCGTGTCACCGCCGCAGGCCGGAAAGTCCTTGCGCAAGCCAGAACCAAGATCCGGGAGCTTGTCGACGAGGTGCTGCCGCCATAGCTTCAAATACACTGTTTCGTAAGCGACCATACATGCCGATGAACGATTCAACACGCACTTCATCACCCTCGCGGCACAAGCTTCCCACACCCTGCGGCGCGCACGTTTTCGCACGCGCGTTGAAGCGTCACGGCGTCGACGTGATGTTCGGGCAGAGCCTGCCATCGGCGCTCTACCTCGTGACGCCGGAATTCGGCATTCGTCAGATCGCGTACCGCACGGAGAACGCGGGCGGTTCGATGGCCGACGGTTATGCGCGCACGACGAACAAAGTCGGCGTCGTCACGGCGCAGAACGGCCCCGCGGCGGCGCTCCTCGTGAGCCCTCTTTCCGAGGCGTTCAAGGCGTCCGTGCCGATCGTCGCGATCGTGCAGGACGTTCGCCGCAACCAGACTGACAAGAACGCGTTCCAGGAGCTCGATCACTTCGGCATCTTCGCGGGCTGCGCGAAATGGGTCCGCCGCGTGACCGACGCAAGCCGCATCGACGACTACGTGGACATGGCGTTCACGGCCGCGGCAAGCGGCCGCCCCGGCCCGGCGGTGCTGATGGTGCCGCAGGATCTCCTGCTCGACCCCGTGCAGACCGGTCCGTCGGCTGACCGGCGGCGCGCTTCGCTGGGCACGTACCCGCTCGATCGTTGCGCCGCGGATCCGGCGCGCATCGAAGAAGCCGCGCAGCTTATCGCGCAGGCGAAGAACCCGCTTGTCGTCGCAGGCGGCGGCGTGCACCTCTCGCAGGCACACGACGCGCTCGCGCATTTGCAGGAGCGCTGCGGCCTGCCGGTTGCAACGACGGTGATGGGAAAAGGCGCCGTCGACGAGCGTCATGCATTGTCCCTGGGCGTGATCGGCTACTTCATGGGAACGCGCGCGATGGCGAAGCACATGCGTCCGCTCGTCGAGCGCGCGGACGTGATCCTCTTCGCCGGCGCGCGCACCAATCAGAACGGCACCGATTCGTGGACGCTGTTTCCGGAGACGGCGCGTTACATTCACATCGACATCGACGGGCAGGAGGTGGGGCGCAACTACGAAGCGTTGAGGCTCGTCGGCGATGCGAAACTCACGCTCGCGGCGCTTGCGGACGCGCTTTCGAATCACGGCCACGCGTCGCTGCGCGACCGCGTGGAGCTCGAGCAAACGATCGCCCGCGCGCGTGCGGCGCATGCGGAGGAGGCCGCGGCGTGCATTCGCTCCGATGCCGTCCCGATCCGTCCCGAGCGCGTGATGAGCGAGCTCGATGCCCTTCTCACGCCGGAGTCGCTGGTCGTCTGCGACGCAAGCTATTCATCCATCTGGGCGGCGAACTATTTGCGGTCGCATCGTGCAGGCCAGCGTTTTCTTGCCGGACGCGGTCTCGCGGGACTCGGATGGGGTCTACCGGCCGCGTTGGGCGCGAAGGTCGCCCATCCGCATCGCGAGGTTTTTTGCATCGCCGGCGACGGCGGTTTTGCGCACGTATGGTCGGAGCTCGAAACGGCGAAACGCCTCGGCATCAAAGTGACCGTGCTCGTGCTCAACAATCAGATTCTGGGCTATCAATGGCACGCGGAAGACGTCCTTTACGGCGACCACACGGACGCGTGCCAGCTCGGTCCGGTCGATCACGCCGCGATCGCTCGCGCGTGCGGCTGCGAAGGGATTCGTGTGGACGATCCGTCAGAGCTCGCGCCGGCGTTGCAACGCGCTGTCAAAAGTGATGTGACTGCGGTGATCGATGTCGTCATCGATCCCAGGGCTTATCCGCCCATCACCCTCTACGAAGGCAAGATGGCGGTGTGACGCGCTGGGCAGCGCGGCGAGGCGCCTCATTCTGCCAAGGCCTCGTATTGATGATGTGAATACTGATCGGCCCCTGAATGCTTCGTTCGCGGGAACCCCTCGTCTTCGACGTCCCCGCTCACCGTAGAGGGGTGCTTCTAAAAACGAGCTAGCGCTCCCGCATCGCGCGGGCGAGCTTGGCCGCAGGGCGTTCCCAGCAGCGATGCAGCCACTTGTCGACGTGCGGCCACTTGGCGAGGTCGATCGACAGCGCACGGAAGAGCGCTGCGGCCACGTTCAGGTCGGCCACCGAAAAGGCAGGCCCCGCAAGCCACTCGTTCTTCGTGAGGGCGACCTCCAGTACGTCGAGCGCGGGCACGACTTCTTTCCAGGCCGCTTCGGCGAGGGCGGCGTCGCGCTCGCCCTGGGGCAGATCTTTCGTGTGCCTCACGTAATTCACGATCTGCCGATCGAGGCGGTCGGTCTCCCACAGGCTCCACTGCATCGCGCGCGCCTGGTTCTGCGGGTCGGCTGGATACAACGGGCTCCCGTGCTTCTTCGAGAGATACATGTTGATTGCCATCGACTCGGACAGGATGAATCCATCGTCGTCGATCACGGGAACGCGGGCGTTCGGATTGAGCGCGAGGAACTCCGGCGTGCGCGTCTCCGGCGAGCGCGGCAGATAATCTTTGTGGTCGTATTCGAGCCCGAGCTCGCCTGCCATCCACAGAACGCGTACACCGCGGGATTTCGCAGAGCCGTATATGCGCAGCATGTCGTCCTCCTGAGCAAAATTAGACGGGTTGCGGCAATCGCAAGCGGCAATGCTACAGTAGAGTGACCGGAGGATTTCGACGGAGGAGAAATGGCATCTGAAAAGCACTGCGGCTCGTTGACACGTGCCGCGTTCGCGGTATTGCTTGCGTGTGGATCGTTCGCGGCGCTCGCGCAGGGCTATCCCGCGAAGCCGATCGAAGTCACGGTGCACACCTCCGCCGGGAGCGGCGGCGACATCTTTCGCGCGCGGTCGCCGAGATCGTTCGTCGTGAAAAGCTGCTGCCGCAACCGATGCAGGTGGTGAACCGCGTCGGAGGCTCGGGCGCGCTCGCTTTCAACTACTTCAAGACGAAGCGCGGCGATCCCTATCAGCTCCTGTCGGTGACCGGCACGATCCTGGCGATGGCTTATCGGCCGGACATGAACATCGGCCTGGAGAATTACACGCCCGTCGCGCTGATGGCGGTCGATCCGCAGACGATCATGGTCCCCGCGAACTCGCCGTACAAGACGGTGAAGGACTTGATGGAGGCCGCACGCAAGGCGCCCGAGACCCTCGTCGCCGCTACGACATCCGTGTCGGGCACCGGGCGTCTGCTCGTCTATCTCCTGGAACAGGCGGTGCCCGGAGCCAAGTTCCGTTTCGTGACGTTCAAAGGCGGCGGCGAGGCGGTGACCTCGACCGCCGGCGGCCACACGGCGTTCACGACCGAGAACCTGAGCGAAGGCATGGGCTTCGTCGAAGGCGAAGACGCTGCGCGTGCTGGCGATCTCGTCGGAGAAGCGTCTGCCGCACGCGCCCGATATCCCGACCTTCAGGAGCTGGGCTATCCGATTACGGCGGGCACCATACGCGGCTTCACCTTCACCGCCGGCGTGCCGCAGGAGGCAGTGAAGACGATGGAGACCGCGCTCGAGCAAGTGCACAAATCGGCGGCGTGGAAGGAGATCGCGAAGCGTAACCTCTACGAGGACACGTTCATGGGAAGCGCCGAATTCACGAAATACCTCGCCGTGCGCTACAAGGAATACAGCGCGTTCTTACGACGCGATACAGCTTGGGAAGCTGAAGCAGTGAAACCCAGCCGCCCTTTCGATTCGCGGCTCGGAAAGCTTCAGTGATGCGGCTGCCGGCCGCCGCCGCGCACGCCCGGGCCTCGCGAGGTACTCGGAGACGGTGTGACAAGTTCGATCAGCGAGCGTGGGCGCGCAACGGCAGCCGTATGTGCGATGCCATCCGGGCCGAAACAATTTTCGGATGAACGACCCGCCTGCGACAGCAGATCGCGCATCGCCTCGGCGCGCAGACGTCTTGCTTCGATCTCGACGGCGCGCGTGACAAGGCGCAGCGAAGCGGGATCCAACCTGGCGACTTCGATCGTGGAGAGGTCGGGCATGGCACGTGTGTTCATGATGGTGCTCCTGTGAGACCGCAATGACTTAACGGTTGCATTGTGCAATCGGCAAGTGCTGACAAATTGATCTGAGGCAAAGTCACGGGTGCGTCGACTCCCTGTATCGGCGGACCATTTCTCAGGCATCGAGGGAGAAAATGTCACGTGTGCCAAATTGCTCCAAAAGGCGGCTTGCCGGATGCGGTTCGACTACGGTTTTCTAAATCGTCGATGTGATTTTGTTCACGCTTGCGAGGACGCGCCGCCTCGCAGGCGATCGGGCATCCTAACTCGCTGTTGGCTTTCGTTGTGCGCTTCCTGCGCGTTTGCTCAGGCGCTCGCGCAGACATTCCCGACGAAGCCGGTTAGATTCGTCATCCCGTTCCCGGTCGGGGGCAGCAGCGACGCCAACGCGCGGATCATCATGCCGCCCCTCATCGAGCGCTGGAAACAACAGATCATCGTCGACCCGCGGCCGGGTGCCGGCACGGTGATCGGCACCGATCATGTCGCGAAGAGCGCGCCGGACGGGCACACGCTGCTGCTCACGTCGAACCAGTACGTCTATACGCCGGTCGTCTACGCGAAGCTGCCGTACGATGCCTATACGGATCTCGTGCCGATCACGATCGTTTCGATCTCTCCGCAGGCGATCATCGCCCACCCGTCCTTGCCCGCCCGTAATGTGAAGGAGCTGATCGCACTCGCACGCGCCCGGCCCGGCGAACTCAACATGGCCACGGCGGGGTCGGTGCTACCCGTTCATCTCCTCAATATGCTCGGCAGGATCAAGATCGAAGTCGTGCCCTATAAGGGTGCGGGGCCCATGGCGATCGACCTGATGGGCGGGCACGTCCCGCTCGCCATCGCGGCGGTGAGCTCGGTGCAGGCTGCCGTGCGCTCCGGCCGCGCACGCATGATCGGCGTGTGCTCCGAGACGCGGTCCCCCGCGTTCCCGGACGCGCTGCCGATCGCGAAGGATCTGCCGGGCTTCGAAGCCATCTCCTGGTTCGCGCTCTTTGCCCCGCGCGGCGCGCCGCGGGAGCTTGTCGTGCGCATACGCAACGACGTGGCGTCAGTGCTGGAAATGCCCGATGTCCGGCAGCGTATGCTCGACATCGGCGCCGAACCCGGCGGTCAGACGCCCGAGGAGCTCGCTGCACGCGTGCGAACCGAGATCGTGCGCTGGCAGAAGGTCGCCGATGCGGCGGGGCTCAAACCTCAGTAGAGGGCGGCGCCCGCCCTCGGCTTGGGCGTCGCACTTTCTCCTCGAGCCTCGTATATCTTGATGGAAATACTGATTGACGCCGGAATGTGTCGTTCGCGTGTCAGCCGTGGAAGTCCGAGACGCTGCTCGACTACAACGCCGTGCGATAAGCCGTCGTGCCGTCCTCGGTTTGCCCGGACGTGGCGGATTCACCGGTCAGGCGCGCGAGCCGCGCGTGTTCCCGCGGCTTGTTGCCGCGCCACCACTCGAGGAGTGCCATGAAGTCGCCGCCGAACTTCGCGTTCTTCAACTCTTCGGTGGCGGCGCTGCACACGTCCACGGGGGCCGAATCCACACCGCGTGTCGTCGCGACGTAATCGCACGACCAGAACAGGCGCTCGACTTCGGCAAGCTGAAGCGCGACCGGTGCGTGTTCCGCCTCGGATGGGGCCGGGTATTCCTGCGCCATGACGTCGCAGGTCGCCGCGGCGATTGCGAAACTTGCGATCCATGCGACTGCTGTGCGCCGCGAGCCGGCTGCAAACTTACCACGAGGCCTCATCTTCATTCGCGTTTTCCTCTCGATATGAGACGGCACCTGCCGTCCATCCATCGAGTGTCGCGCGTCGGAGGCTTCAGTGGAATCGGCCGGGAGTGTTACGACGTAGGTTGCGGGCCGCTACGCATATGTAAGACAGAGAACAGAGCATGCCCGCGCTCCTCCGCACGGGCCTCGTCTGTTACTCCGCTTTGATTCCGGCAGCCTTGATCATCGGCCACCACTTGTCGATTTCCGCTTTGTGATGGGCGAACAGGGCCTCCGGCGTTTGCTGTTCGCGCGGCGGGATTTCCTGCCCGAGCTCGGCGAATCGCTGGCGCACGGTTGCGTCTGCCAGCGTTTCGACGATCGACGCATTCAGCTTCATGACGACGTCGCGCGGCGTTGCCTTCGGCAGCCAGATGCCGTGCCACACCGACGTGTGCAGTCCCGGCAGTCCGGCTTCGTCGACGCTCGGAACGTCCGGCGCCGCTGCCTGCCGCGCGGGCGCGGTCACCGCGTAGGCCCTGATCTTTCCTGCTTTGATCTGCGCGGCTACGTTCGAGATCTGCGTCACGTACAGGTCGATCTCGCCTCCGAGCAGTGCCTGGAGGGCCGGCGCGCCGCCGCGGTAATTCACGTACTGGAACTTCGCACCGATCGCGTTCTGGAAATAGATCGCAGCGATGTGCGAAGCGCCGCCGATGCCCCCGGAGCCCATCAGGACCTTGCCCTGATTGGCGCCGATCCAGGCGACCAGCTCTTTCAGGTCGCGCGCGGGCACCGCGATCTTCGACACGATGAGCTGAGGGTTGCTCGCGATCAGCGCGACCGGCGCGAAATCGTCGAGCAGGCTGTACGGAAGCGAATAGTAGACGCCGTTGACGACGTGCGTTCCCCAGTGGCCGATGCTTGCCATATAGCCGTCAGGGGGAGCGCGGACGACCTTCGCGGTGCCGATGCTGCCGCCCGCGCCGGTGGTGTTGTCGACCAGGATCGGTTGACCCAGCGTCTTCCTCATCCGCTCGCCCATGAGGCGTGCAAGCGTATCGGTCGGACCGCCCGCGGAGAACGGGACGACGATCGTGATCGGTTTCGCGGGATACGTCTGAGCGAACGCGGTTGCGGCGAAACGCGCCGAGGAGCGCGCCAGACACGGCATGCAGGAGCGATTTCATGGAACCCTCCGACTGATCCTCCGGGCGCACAGCATACGCCGCCTCGGCCCGCTTTGGCGCGCTACGCGCGATAACCGGCCGTCATGGCCTCCATGCCCTACGGTGACGAAGGCCGTCGCAGCCAGCCGGAAAGAAGCCCTTTCTCACCGATTCAGTGATCGGGCGTTCCATTTTTTGATTTTCGTCAGAGAACGTCCCGTTTTTTGATTTTTATCAGAGAAATTTCGAAGCCTCTATCGTCAATATTCCACACCGCGAAGTAGTGGAGCGCTGCCGCGGGGGATTCGGCGTCGGTGCACATCACGGCGTGCAGGTGTGGATCTAGGTGATTCAAAGCAAAGGGAGCCGGCCCGAAAACAATTAATCGCCGGAAAAATTCCTGTGCAGAGCAGTTCGTTAAACGCAGCATCCGCCGTTCCTAATTTTGGCGGAGTGCGTCGGGAAACAGGGGCAATAACTAATCAACTGTAGCGCATCTACCACCGCAGGTCGGGTGGTTCATTAACGGGGGAATCTAATGAATACGAAGAATAAAGGCGCCATACGTGAGCGAAAGTTCACCGCTTGGCTTTTCCACCATCGTGCGTGGCGCGCGGGTTGCCGCGCTTGCCGGCCTTTCCGTATTGGGTCTCGCCGCGTACGGCAACGCGAGTGCGCAGGTTGTTACGCCTCCGCCGCTGCCGACGGACATCACCGTCTTTCCCGTGCGTGACTTTCTCGGTATCGCAGGCTATCTGCCCGATGCCGATGTGCTCGTTCAGGTGCGTCGCGGCAACTCCGTCGTCGGCGTTGCGCGAGGCCGGACGCAGGCAGTCGATCCCGTTCTCCAGCAAGTGGGCGGAGAACTCGAGGTCAATCATCCCGGCGGCATCTGCTGGAACGACGTGACACCGGATATCGTCGGATATGACGTTGTTCAGGTCACGTATGACAATACAGCGCATAACCAGTCGAGGGGTGGTGTGCCCATCGGCACCGGCTATGCGACCAGGACGGCGGGCATCAGCGCGGAGACGGCGTTCATCGACGCCAACAACAACGTCATCGTCAAGGGCAAAGCGCTTCAGGGCATCACGGCTGTTCCGCTCGCCCGTCTTGAAATCCGGATCAGAAACAAGGATTTCATGGACGGGCCCTTCCCGAGCCGCATCGGAAAGCAGGACATCCTCGTGACCTCCGCCGGAGGTCGCATCGACGATGACAACGGTGATCCAGTTCCAGGTACGAGCGCAACGCTCAGCTACGATGCTCCTACGGCGGCCTGCCGGGTGGGCTGCTTCACGGCCGTGTTCAGAGGGTTGAACGAAACCGAGAGGAACCTCGCTGTTGCAGGAGGGACTCGCGTGATGTCCTGGCAGGCGGCCAGTGCGGCTGGAGATCGACTTGGGCTGACCATCTACGAGGCGGGTGAGCACGGTGGTCCCGGCATGGGTGGCTGTCCCGCCGGGACCTGGCGGACTTGTGGCGGCGAAGCCTCCGGCGTATCCGGTTCCGTACAACCCGCTCAATCTGCAGAATGCCGGGAATCCGACCGATCCTGCAGCGCTTGCCGAAGTCGTCGCTTTCCCGATGCGCGACTTCATGGGCGTCGAAGGACTGCTGGCCAACTCGCACCAGGATCTGCAGATCGTCCTGCGGCGTCATGACCCGAACAACCCGAACAACCCCAATGGCGTCATCGTGGGGTCGGCGCGTGGCGTGTCTTCCACGATCCTGGTGGATGATGAGACTGGCGAACAGATGGACGTGCTCGAAGTGAATCACCCGGGCGGCATCTGCTGGACTGGCCAGACGCCTCGTTTCCAAGCTAACGACAAGCTCGATGTCTTCAAAGTCGTCAACGGCGCGTTCGCGGGAGGCCAGACGCAGACGGTGATCGGTGTCACGATCAGTGAGCCGCCGTTCGTGAATGGTCAGAACCAACTCATCGTCAGGGGGACGATGCCCGAGGGGTTTGAGATGTCGCAGATGGAGCAGCGTATCGTCCAGCCATTGTTCAGAGAAGGGAATGGCAGCCGCATCCAGAGGAGAGACATCCGTGCCGACGTGTTTGGAGGGGTCATCCTCGGTGTTAACGGCGCGACTGGATTCCTGGTACCCACCTCCGCTACAACGTGGCAGGCGACCTACATCGGCCTGAACGCAACCGAGCGCACGCTTGCGATGGCCGGCGGGTTCCGCATCATGGCGTGGCAGGCACTCGGCCCGGTCGTCGGTGGTGAGGCTGCGCGCTTGGGTATGACCATCTGGGAATACGGCGAACAAGGTGGTCCCGGAATGGGTGGCTGCCCGACGTCGGGTGGCCTCACGATCCCGATCCCGCTGCCGTAACCGTGTGCCCATCGCTGCCGGGGCATAACCGGTAGCGATCGTTGGAAAGGCTGGATTCCTAAAGGGTCCAGCCCTTTTTCATGCGCTATGATTGGGCACCTCCTGGCGCGGCTCGCACGTCGATTGCGTTGGGCCGTGCGCTTTCCCGACTCCGTTGATGTAAACGACGCGCTTCCGCACGTTCAGGAGCCGCGTTCCCGCTGTGGCTCGTCATCGAGGAGGCACAGGCACCGTGTGGCAGGTCGGCAGCCGCAGGCGGGTAATACGGAGCGGCAGGGTCACTTTCGTGAACGATCCTGCGATGCGAAGCGCGCATATGATTTTCATCAGAGAAATTTTAACGCTGGATCGTCAATATTCATTATGCGCAGTAATGGAGGCAGAGGCGCCTCGAATCGCAACTCCTTCGTGCCGGCGTCTGGGTTCGCAGCACCGTGGTTCAACAGGCGAGGCAGCCAGCCCGAAAAGAAACAAAGGTCGGAAGTTTTCTGTGCAGCGCACGACTTTAGAAGGAGCATTTAGCGTTCCGCTTTTAGGACGGAGTGCGTCGGTGACAATTAGAAGCTTAAACGACTGTTGCGCATTTACCACTGCACGTCGGGTGGTTCAATAGGCGGGGGAATCATGAATACCAATCGAATTGCAACACGCAGTAACTAGTGGGGGATCGTCGCTTGGTGTCTCGAGCTTAGTCCGCAAGGCTAGGTTTGCTGCTCTTGCGGGCTTGGCCATCCTCGGTTTCGCAACATACGGCAACGCGAGCGCGCAGGTCGTGACGCCGCCGCAGTTGCCGAAAGCGATCGAGGTCTTTCCGGCACGCGACTTTGTCCTGGTCGATGGATATGCGGACGATGCCGACGTGCTCGTTCAGGTGCGGCGGGGCAACTCGGTGGTCGGCATCGCAAAAGGCCGAACCTCGCACCCCGACCCCATCCTGCAGCGGGCCGGGCGGCTTTCTCGAGGTGAACCATCCGGGCGGCGTGTGCTGGCAGGATGTAACGCCCGACATCGTCGGCTATGACGTCGTGCAGGTTACGTATGACAACACCCCGCACAACCAGGTCCCGCAGCGATATCGTCATCGGCTCCGGTGCCGCGACGAGGACCGCTGCCATCACTGTTCAGAAAGCCGCGATCGTCGGCGAGACTGTCGTTATCAAGGGCAAGGCGCTGCAGGGAATCACGCCGATTCCTCTCACGCGGATCGAAGTGTCGATCAGAAACAAGGATTTCCTGCAGAACGAACACGCCCGTGCCCCCGCCCATACCTGCCAACAGAGTCGACAAGCAGGACATCCTGATTACGCTCGGCCGGCGCGAATGTCCGTGGCGCGGACGGCAATCCCGTTCCAGGCGTCACCGGAACGCTCGTCTATGACGCGCGTACGACAGCGTGCCCGGTCGGCTGCTTCACCGCCACATTCACGGGGCTTGAACGAGACCGAGCGCAACCTCGCGGTAGCGGGCGACACCAGTGGGGCTTCCTGGCAAGCGGTGGACGCCGCCGGAAACACCCTCGGCCTGACGATCTACGAGGCGAGTGAATTCAAACGGTCCGGGGATGGCCGACTGCCCGCCCGGGCCTGGCGGTGCGATCGCGTCCGAATCCTCCGGCATACCCGGTTGCGTACAACCCGCTCAACCTCGTCAACGCCGAGTTTCCTCCCGCGGACCTCACGCTCCTCAAGCCGGATTTCGTCCCGTTCCCCGCGCGAGATTTCGTCGGCGCGGAAGGCTGGCCGGTCGGAACCGACCTGCAAATCGTCGTTCGTCGTCCGGATCCGAACAATCCGAACAATCCGAACGGGGTCATCGTCGGCACCGCGCGCGGCACGACCTATCTGTTGCCGAGGCGTAAGCATGCTGGAAGTGAACCATCCCGGTGGCGTGTGCTGGTCAGGCCAAACGCCCGACCTTCGTGACGGGGACAGGCTCGATGTGTTCGAAGTCGTGAACGAAGCCAGTTCGTCCGTGGCGTCAGACGCAGCGCATCATCGGCGTCAAGGTTACCGGGATCGCCCACCATAGAGCCCGATCGCGGCAAACCCGAACGCATCGGTACTGGTGGTCAAGGGGTACCAAGCCAGCCGACTCAACCGCTCGACGCGGATGGCATATGAAATCGTCAATCCCGATTTCAGGGACTTACCCGCCCCGATACGCTCAAAGATCGGGTCATCAGCGCCGACACGCTTGGCGGACGGGTACGTTACGACAACGGCACCACGACAACCAATCACTTCCTCGAGACCGACGGCTCCGACACAACGTGGAAAGCAACCTTCCGCGGGCTCAGCCCGACACTGATGCAGGTATGCGATCAGGGGCTCGAGCAGCATCAGCGCATGGCTTGCGAACCATCCCAATCCGGCTCTCGAAGCCGCGTTCGGGCCTGACAATATTCGAGTATGGTGAAAGTCAACGGGCCGGGACTGGCTGGGTGCCCCTCAACGGGTGGCTTCACGATCCCGATCCCGCTGCCGTAACCGTGTGCCCTTCGCTGCCGGGACATAACCGGCAGCGATCGCTGGAAAGGCTGGATTCCGAAAGGGTCCAGCCTTTTTTCATGCGCGAGCGGTCGAGCAACTTGCTTCTGCGCATGTTGCGCGTTCCGGCTGCGGGCCTGATCGACGTTTCTCTCGCAGGCTCGCGCTTAACGCAGTTCGACAACCGCTCGTTCTTATCGCGGGATCACCGGCACCACCAGCCGCGACGCTTTGCGGCCGCCCTCGTAAACCGTATTCGTCACCTTGTTACGCAGCGTGACGTGCGGCCGCCCGTTCGTCGCGACGATCGAATCGGAGTTCGCGATTTCGAGCCGCATGCGATGTCCCGGCTTGAACACGTTGCACGTCGGCCAGATCTCGATCGCGAATTCGTAGACTTCACCGGGCGTGAGCGGCTCGGCGCCCGCGTGCGGATGATACGGAACGTGGCGGCGCTCGATTTCGCCGGATCGATCTTCCGGTGAGACGCGCGCAGCCAGCCCTTCGAGAGCTCCCGCACCTTGCCGTCCGGCGCCTCGTCCGCGAGCGACACGAGCCAATCGGTGTCGGTGCCGGTGGATGAAGCCTGGAGATACAGCGCGAGCGGCCCCGTGACCTCCATCGCCTGTGTCATCGGCTCGCTGCGATAGGTGAGCCGCGGCTCGCCGTGCCACGCCTCAGTGCTCCCTGCATCGAATTCGAGACGCCTCGTGCGCTCGCTTCCCGGCGCGTCCGCGAGCGTGCCTTCCCGCCCGGCGCCGCTGCCGCCGAGGTAAAGCTCGCGCCACTGCGTTCGCGCGAGCGGCCACTCGTTCTCCGAACGCCACGTGTCTTCACCGTGGATGTAGAGCTGAATGGGCGCGCCTTCCATCACGCGCGTGTCCATGCCTCTCAACCAGTGGTCGTACCAGCGCAGCATCTCGTAGTGATAGCCCGCCCACGGCCGCAGCGGCCACGGACGCGGACCGACCATCATGCGCTTGGGGATGTCGCGAGTTCCGTTATATCCGTCGAACGCGCCCTTCAGATGCAGCTCGTTCATGTACCAGCCGCAGCCGAAATAAGACGGAATCTCGATCTTGTCCAGTCGCGGCCACGCAGAGCGTTCCTGGTAGAACTCGCCGTCGAACGGATACTTGTGGCTGTACATGATCTCGAGCTTTTCCTTCAGCCGATCGACCTTCGGATTGCGCGCCGAAGTCATGTTGAGATTCATCACGAACGAGGTCCAGTGCGTCGTGAAGTTCGTGGCGATCCCGCCGTGGAAGCACGCATCCCGGTAGAAGTCGCACGACGCGTCGTAGGGAAAGATCGCCTTCAGGTGCGGCGGCTGCTGCTCCGCCGCGAAAAGCTGCGTGCGGCCCATGTAGGAGACACCGCTCATGCCGACGTTGCCGTCGCACCAGGGCTGCGCCGCCACCCATTCGATCACGTCGTAGAGGTCCTGCTGTTCCTGACTGCCGAAGAGATCATATTCGCCTTCGGAGTCGTTGGAACCGCGCACGTCGACGATCACATGCGCGTAGCCGCGCGGCACCCAGAACTCGGAGATACCTGCCTCGTTCTGTCCGAGCGCAACCACGCTGCGCTGAAGTTGTCGCGTGTAAACCGACGTCGTCACCAGCGCGGGAAACTTCAGAGCGCCCGCATGCGGCCGAATCACGTCGGCTGCGAGCCTGACGCCATCGCGCAGCGGGATGACGGCCTCGTAATCCGAGAGACTCGCGTAGCGCGGCTGCGACTGCTCGGGTGTGCGCGGCGTCTCGTTGAATGGGTATTGAGGCGAGACGAGCGGGTCGATGCAGCGAATCCGGTTGGGATCTATGTTCATGGATTACTCCTCCAGGTGACCGTAAGCCGCAAGAGCATCTCGAGCGTCGCGTTTGCGCGAGACGCGTATTGCGGAGCCGTGCGGCCGCGTGCGCGAGGGTCGTGCCTGCCGCAAGCTCCTCGAGCCGGCATCTTACGTGCACACCGCCACTTTCATAAGACCGTGCCCCTGCTTTATTCTCGGGGGCATCGGCCTCGAGCTGCAAGGCTTCCCACCCACGCCCGGTCGCCATCCCGGCGAATTCATGTGAATCAGGACTATGCCCGCCAAGAAGAAACCCAGCACCAGCAACAGAACCCGTACCACGAAACCCGCCGCGCAAGCGGCCTCTGCCAGGCGGCCGGCGAAGAAGTCGGCGGTTCCCAGGGCCGCAGCGAAGCCCGCGTCTTACAAGACCGCGGCGAAGAAGCCAGCGCCTCGAAAGGCCACGGGGAAGAGGTCGGCGGCGACGTACGTCTACGCATTCGATGATCGCGCTGCCGAACGCGCGTCCCGCTCCCAGGACGCCGTGCGGGGGCTGCTCGGCGGTAAGGGCGCGAACCTCGCCGAAATGACGAGGCTCGGGCTACCGGTCCCGCCCGGCTTCACCGTAACGACCGAGGCATGCAATGCATTCCTGGCCGCGGGCGGGCGCTTCCCTCCAGGCATGTGGGATCAGGTGCTCGATGCCGTGAAGGCCCTGGAGCGTAAGACGGGCAAGAGGTTCGGGGATGCCGGCAATCCGCTGCTCGTCTCGTGCCGCTCGGGGGCCAAGTTCTCGATGCCCGGCATGATGGACACCGTGCTCAATATCGGACTGAACGACGAAGTGGCGGAAGGGCTCGTCGCGATGACGAAAGACGAGCGCTTCGTCTACGACGCGTATCGGCGTCTCGTGCAGATGTATGCCACGGTCGTCCTCGATGTGCCGTCGAAGCCGTTCGAAGCGCTCCTGTCGGATCGCCGCTCGAAGCGCGGCGTGTGGAACGATGCGGAACTGCCGGCGGAGGATCTCAAGGAGATCACGCAGGGCTTCAAGCGCATCGTGGAAGAGCATGCGAAGCGGCCCTTTCCGTCCGACGCGCTGGAACAGCTCGAGCTCGCGTCGATGGCCGTGTTCCGCTCCTGGAACGGGAAGCGCGCTCACGATTATCGCAACGCCGCCGCCATTCCCCACGATCTCGGGACGGCGGTCAACATCTGCACCATGGTCTTCGGGAACATGGGCAACGACTCCGGCACGGGTGTGATGACGACGCGCAACGTCACCACCGGCGAGAATCAGCTCGAAGGCGATTTCCTCACGAATGCGCAGGGCGAGGACGTCGTCGCCGGCACGCGGCGAACGCAGCCGATCGCCGAGCTCGCGCGCGTCATGCCGCGCATCGACAAGGAGTTGAAGCTCATTGCGCGCAGGCTGGAAAAGCACTATCGCGACGTGCAGGACATCGAGTTCACGATCGAGCGCGGCAAACTCTGGATGCTGCAAACGCGCGACGCGAAGCGCACGGCGCTCGCTGCGATTCGCCTCGCGGTCGACCTCGCCCACGAGAAACTCATCACGAAGGAAGAAGCGGTGCAGCGGGTCAAGCCCGAACACATCGATTTCTTCCTGCACCCGCAGCTCGATGCCGATGCGCGAGCGAAGGCGCGCGAGGACGGTTCGTTGCTCGCGGAGGGCCTCAACGTCTCGCCCGGCGCCGCGATCGGACAGATCGTGTTCGACGCCGACACGGCGGAGCATTGGGCGAAGCAGCTCAAGCGGAAAGTGATTCTCGTGCGTCCCGAGACACGCCCGGACGACGTTCACGGGATGCTCGCCGCGCAGGGTGTCGTCACGAGCCGCGGCGGGCGCACGAGCCATGCGGCGCTGGTGGCGCGCCAGTTCGGTATTCCCGCCGTCGTCGGCGCCGTGGACCTGGAAGTGAACGCCGACCGCAAACGCCTGCGCACGCACGACGAACGGGAGTTCAAGGAAGGAGACTGGCTCACGATCGACGGCGCGACGGGGGAAGTGTTTTCAGGTGAGCTCGCGACCGTGGTCCCGGATGTAACCGATCCCCAGTTCGTCGAGCTTCTGTCGTGGGCCGACCGCTTCCGGCGCCTCGGCGTGTGGGCGAACGCCGACTATGCGCGCGATGCGGAACGCGCGCGCCGGTTCGGCGCGGAAGGCCTCGGTTTGTGCCGCACCGAGCACATGTTTTTCGAGGCGGACCGCCTCCCGGTCGTCCAGGCCATGATTCTCGCGCGCACGTCCGAAGAGCGCGCCGAGCACCTGGCGAAGCTCCTGCCCGATGCAGCGCGCCGATTTCGAGGCCCTGTTCAAGGCGATGGATGGTCTGCCGGTGACCATCCGGCTCATCGATCCGCCTTTGCACGAATTTCTGCCGAGCCACGAGGAATTGCAGAAAGCGATCACCGAGCTCGAGATGCGCATCAAGCTGAACGACGGCGAAGCGCAGGTGCACGAATCGGAGCTCCGGGACAAACGCAAGATCCTCGAGCGCGTGGAGGCGCTGCGGGAGCAGAACCCGATGCTCGGGTTACGCGGTGTGCGCCTGGGCATTCACATGCCCGAGCTCGTCCGGATGCAGATGCGCGCGATCGCCGAGGCGGCATGCGCATGCGCGCGCGCCGGCATCAAGCTGAAACCGAAGATCATGATTCCGCTCGCGGCGATCAGCAACGAGCTCAAAGTACAGCGACCCTTGCTCGAAGACGAGGCACGTCAGGTGCTGAGCGAGCAGAATGCGAAGATCGCGTTTCAGTTCGGCACGATGATCGAGGTGCCGCGTGCAGCGCTCATCGCCGATCACATCGCCGAGTTCGCCGAGTTCTTCTCCTTCGGGACGAACGACCTCACGCAGACCACGTTCGGTATCTCGCGCGACGACGCGGAGACGGGGTTCCTGAGCGAATATCTGCAGAAAGGCATCCTCACGCACAATCCGTTCGCCGTATTGGACGAAGCCGGCGTCGGGAGGCTCATGGAGATCGGTATCAGGCTCGGGCGGGGGCGCCGCAAGAACCTGGAAATCGGAATCTGCGGCGAGCACGGCGGGGAGCCGAACAGCGTCGACTTCTGCCATCGTGCGGGGCTCGATTACGTCTCCTGCTCGCCGTTTCGTGTTCCGGTCGCGCGGTTGGCCGCGGCACACGCGGCACTCGCCGGCAAGCGCACGAAACGCGACGATCGCTGAACGTGCCCGTCTATCGGGCCATGGACCGGGCGGCGCTCGACGCCGCCTATAACAACAGCGCCGCCGTTGCGCACAGCGCGGCGATCGTGAGCGATTGGGATCGGCGCAGCGCCGCTTTTGCGGCCGCCCATCCATGCCGTCTCGATCTGCGGTACGGCGAGCGCGAGCGCAACCGCATCGATTACTTCCCAGCGCCGGGACGCGGGCCGGTGCTCGCGTTCATCCATGGCGGCTACTGGCAGATGCGCGCGAAGGAGACGTTCCGCTTCGTCGCGGAGGGGCCGCTCGCGCATGGCATTCACATGGCGCTGATCGCGTACACGCTCGCGCCGGCAGCCACGCTCACCGAAATCGTTGCGGAAATCGACGCGGCGCTGAGTTGGCTCTCTCGAAACGTGCGGGATCTTGGCGGCGATGCCGGGCGCATCTACACGTCCGGCTGGTCGGCCGGCGGGCACCTTACGGCGATGTCGCTCGACCATCCGGCGGTGCGCGGCGGGCTTGCGGTGAGCGGGATCTACGATCTCGAACCGATTCGCCTGAGCTATCTCGACGAGAAACTGAAGTTGACCGGAGAAGAAGTCGAGCGCCTGAGTCCTCAACGCCGGCTGGCGGCCGTTTCACGACCGATCGTCGTCGCTTACGGCGAGTCGGAGCTGCCGGAGCTTCAGCGCCAGTCCCGCGAATACGGTGCAGGGCTCGCGGATGCGGGCGCAAACGTCACGCTCTTCGCGCTGCCGGGCCACGATCACTTCTCGATTCTCGAAGAGCTCGCCGCGCCCGGCGGCAAGTTGACGGCGCTCGCCGCCGAGCTTTGCGAAACCTGACTCCGGCGTGATGACCCGCAGGCGCGACCTCGAAGCCTCGCGCCGCGACACGACTTCTGCGGACTCGACTACGGCCCGCCGGGCTCGAGTCGCCCGCGGCGCACCGCCCGCGGGCATCGGGGGTTGATGCGCACTTTCACGGAGCATCTTTCAGCGCAGCGGTTTTCGTAAGTGCCTGTTCTGCCAGCGGCTTGCAAATGGCATAGGCATTGCTCTCGCGGCTCGCTGGCAGCGGCGCCTTTCGCCGCCTCCCAAGGAGTGCCCATGCAGTCCCGTCGCACGTTCCTCGCGACCACCGGCGTTGCGCTTGCCGCCGCCGCGTTCGGTGCCGTTCCGGCATCCGCACAGAACCAGAAAGTGATCAAGGTCGGGACGCTCAAGCTGATCCATGGCATCACGCCCTACTTCTACGAGAAATTTACGCCCGCCGGCTACAAGGTCGAAGTCATTCCGTTCGAGAGCCCGACCGACGGCAAGAACGCGGTCGTCACGGGAACGGTCGACTTCGGGACGTTCGGCATCGCCGCAGCCACCCTCGGCGCTGCCGCTGGCGAGCCGCTGGTGATCTTCGCCGCGCAATGCAATCGCGGCATGGCGATCGTCGCGAACGCGAAGTCCGACATCAAGACCGTCAAGGACTTGAAAGGACGCAAGGTTGCGATCTGGCCGGGCTCCACGCAGGAAGTCGTGATCCTCGAGCGGCTCAAAGCCGAAGGCTTGACGGTGAAAGACATCCAGCCGATACGCCTGCCGTTCTCCGACATGGCGCCCGCGCTCGCGCGCGGCGACGTGGATGCCTACGTCGGGGCGGAACCGGGTCCCGGAATCAGTCTTGCGAACGGCGTGGGCCGGATCGTCGAGTACCCGTACTCCACCGCGATCGGTTCGCTCAACATGGTGTGGGGCGCCCGGCGCGAGACGATCGAGAAGAACCCCGAGCTCGTCAACGTCATGATGGAGATCCATCGCAAGGCGACGGAGTACGCGATGTCGAATGAAAGCGCGAAAGTCGACATGGCGGTCCAGAAGCTCGGCCAGACCCGCAAGTCGATCGAGCTCGCGGCGCCCAACGTCGAGCTCACCTGGAAGATCGACGACGATTTCATCAAGCGCGCCAAGGCGTACGCGCAGCTCATGCACGAAAAGAAGCAGATCCGGGACATGCCGAACTTCGATCAGTTCATCACCACGAAGTTCATGCCGTCATCGGCGCCCGCGAAGAAGTAGGGCCGATGCATGAGCGCTGAATGACGCCGCCTTCGAGAGCGACAACCGCGATCGCGGTCGAAGCGATCGACGAGCCGAGCCTGCCACCACGTGCCGCCGTCGTGCCGGTGGGCGCCGCACCGTTTCCGTCGCCGCCGCAGGAAACGAATACAACGGCCTCCGTCGAACGCAGGCGCGTGCTGCCGGAGCGCCTGCAAAGCGCGCTGCTCGGAATCGCCTTTCCGCTGGCGCTCGTTCTCCTGTGGCACCAGCTCGTCGTCGCGACCGGCACGCGCCTGATCCCGACGCCTTATCAAGTCGGCCTCATGATGTACGACTTCGCGGTCGGCGGCATTCACAACGACGCCTTCAGCGGCACGATTCTCACGCACCTCATGGCCTCCATGCAGCGGGTCTACGGCGGGTTCGGTCTTGCCGTGCTGCTCGGCGTGCCCCTGGGGCTGCTGATCGGCAAAGTCAAAGTCATCCGGCAACTGGTCGATCCGACGCTTTCGCTGCTGCGGCCCATCCCGGTGACGGCCTGGCTCCCGCTCTCGATGATTTTCTTCGGACTCGGGCCGCGCTCCGCCATCTTCCTGGTGTTTCTGGGTGCGTTCTATCCCATCGTGCTCAACACGATCTTCGGCGTGCGATCCGTCGATCCGAAGCTCTTCGAAGCGGCCGCGATGCTCGGCTGCGACGGCTCCCGCATGTTCTGGCAGGTCGTCCTGCCCGCAGCGACGCCCAGTATCTTCAACGGATTGCGGCTGGCGCACGGCTTCGCCTGGATACTGATCGTCGTGGGGGAGATGACGGGCGTGCCGACCGGACTCGGCTCGGTCATCATGGACGGGCGCACGCTCTCGCGCACCGATCTCGTCGTGACCGGAATGATCGTGATCGGGATCGCGGGCTTCACCACCGATCGCCTGATCGTCGCGCTGAATAACCGCATGCTGCGCTGGAGCCCGCAACATCATGGTTAGCACACCGCCTCGCCGTCCGTTCCTTGCGGTGCGCAACGTGAGCAAGTCCTTCGCAATCGGCGAGGAGCGCGTGGACGCGCTGCGGGACGTGAGTCTCGTCATCGATAAAGGCGAGTTCGTGTGCCTCATCGGGGCTTCCGGCTGCGGCAAATCGACCCTGCTTCGCATCATCGCCGGATTCGAGCAACCGAGCGCGGGCAGCGTCGCGATCTACGATCACCCGGTCACGACGCCGGGAAGCGATCGCGGGATGGTGTTTCAGGATTTCGCGCTCTTCCCGTGGCTCACCGTTCGCGAAAACATCGCGTTCGGACCGCGCCAGAAAGGCATGGACGCCGCACAGGTGCGCAAGTTGAGCGACGAGTTCACCGGCATGGTCGGGCTCACGGCTTTCGCGGACCGCTACCCTTCGCAGCTCTCGGGCGGCATGAAGCAGCGCGTGGCGATCGCGCGCGTGCTCGCGAACGAGGCCAACATCCTGCTCATGGACGAGCCGTTCGGGGCGCTCGACGCACTCACGCGCGAGCAGCTCCAGGACGAGCTCCTGCAGATCTGGGCGCGCACCGGGCTCACGGTGATCTTCGTGACGCATTCGGTGGAAGAAGCGACCCTGCTGGCCGACCGTGTCGTCGTCATGACGGCCGGACCCGGACGCATCGAAAGCGACACGGCGATCGACCTCGAGCGCCCGCGCGACGTGTCGTCGCCTGCGTTCAACGAGGTAAGGCGCGCGCTCACTCAGCGCCTTACGAGTCACGTCAAGCGGCGGGAGCTCAAGGCCGTCGCATAGCGCGAGGCCCAACGCAGAAGCTTCAGGTCATCGAGCGCGCGTCCGATGAAGGTGAGGCCGAAGGGGAGCCCATCGTCCCGGAAGCCCGCCGGGACGGCGAGCGCGCAGAGATCCAGCAGGTTCACGAAATTGGTGTAGTAGCCGAGGTTCGTGTTGAGCCGGATCGGACTCCGCGAGCACCTCCTCGATGCGGTAGATCGTGCCGGCGGTCGGTAGCAGGAGCATATCCAGGTTGCTCCATTCCGCGGCTGCGCGTCGTGCGAGCGACTGAAGACGGTATTGCGCCTCGAAGGTCTCCACGGCGCTGAAGCGGGCGCCGCCGGAGATGATCTGCCGCACGACGGGATGCATCTCCCGCGCGGAGCGCTCGTAGAACTCCTTGATCGCGGCGAGCCGCTCGGCCAGCCACGGTCCCTCGTAGAGCAAACGTGCGACATCCGCGAATGGCGTGTAGTCGATCTCCACTGTCTCGAGGCCGGCCGCCGTCAGACTTTCGAGAACGTGCTCGTACGCCTTGCGTGCGGCGTCGTCTCCGAAGAACTGAAGTTGCGAAGCGCGCACGACACCGCACGTCGGGGCGCGTTCGGCTTCAGTAAAGCGTGCGGGTGTGGCCTTCCGGCTGTACGGATCCGACGGATCGAAGCCCGCGATGACGTCGAAGACCTCGGCGGCGTCCTCGACGGTGTGAGCGAACACCGACATGCAGTCGAGCGAGCGGCACGCCGGCAGCACGCCGTGAAGACTCACCAGGCCGCGCGTGGGTTTGAGTCCGACGAGATTGCAGAAAGCTGCCGGCACGCGCCCTGAGCCCGCCGTGTCGGTGCCGAGCGCAAAGGCCACGTGGCCGAGCGCGACGGCCACCGCGGAGCCCGAGCTCGAGCCGCCCGAGATGTAGCGCGAATCGAACGGGTTCGAGCACGCGCCGTACGGAGAACGTGTGCCCACGAGCCCGGTCGCGAACTGATCCATGTTCGTCTTGCCGATGAAGATCGCACCCGCCTGCTCGAGCTTCGCAACGGCGTCCGCGGTTTCGCGGGGCACGTACCGGAACGCAGGGCACGCGGCGGTCGTCGGCACGCCGACGACGTCGATGTTGTCTTTTACCGCGAAGGGAACGCCGTAAAGCGGCATCCGCTTGCCGCGCGCGTGCTGCTCTTCGAGATCGGCGGCACGATGCAGAAGCTCATTCGGCGGGACGACGCAGATCCACGCGGGATTCCGCGATCCGGTCGCGTCGATCGCAGCAAGCACGTCGCGCACCACCGCGCGCGGCGTTGTTTCGCGTGTTCCGAATGCCTCTCGGAGTTCGCCAATACCGAAGCGCGTTATCGGTGGCACCGGTGGAGGGGGCGAACGCCGAAGCATGAAATGTGACATCCGAAACGTGACACGTGAGGAACGGCGCGTTGGCCGGACGTCAGGCCAGCGAGTGCCACGATCCGCGCCCGAGGATCTCGACCTTGGACCAAAAACGCACATTCCGGCGACGCTCTTTACCGTACGGTTACAAACGGAGTCACGACCGAAATGTTCCGGAAACGGTGACGCCGTAGTCTGCTCACGTGCAAGTCAAGCAGGTGCATTTCAGACCCGATGACTGTGACACGGCCGAGAACCTAACCGCACGGACGAAGGAGATCACGATGAAAGCGAACCGCCTCTACAAGGACATCATGAAGCGTCTGACCAAGATCCCCATGCGGGATCATACGCGCGAGCGCGCCCAGACCGAGCTGCGCCGGGCCGTGACTCTGGTCGAGCTGATCACGGGCAGACGGAACGTGGCGAGCGGCGGCGTGCGCTCGTGACTGCGTAATCCTTCAGGAGACTCATCATGGGCACGATCATCATCGAGACAGCGGGTTGGGATGAAGAGCTTGCGGAGATCGAGGAACTCGAAGTTCCGGTGGTTCCCTGGACGCTCGCCGAAATGGACGATGTGGACGATCTCGCTTCGCTTCGCTCGGACGTGAGTCGCCACGATTGATTTCGGCGATTAACGGGCCGTGTAAGTGACTGGAAGAAAACCGGCGCCCGAGGGCGCCGGCCGAGACGTCTAATCGCGCGTGCAGGCCGATCAGCAGGACAGGGTGATCGGGAGAGGAGAGGCCCGCCCGGCCCTGCGCGCACTCTTCTCGCAAGTATCGGGCCAGTTGCTCTGGCTCCGCGTTGACGAGTGCGATACCTGCACGGGAGCGCTGTCGCAAGCGTTTCGATCATCGTTCGCGCACTGAACTCGGGCTGCTGACGCACTACGCGGAGGCATTTCGGACCCGCACGAAGGATGGTCCGGGCGGCTGCCGTGCGCATTTCCCTCTGGGCGTAGCCGCCCTCCTCGCTCTATCCGAATGGCATAGGTCTTGCGTCGAGCATCGGACAAACCGTTCCGATAACAACGCTCGGGGAAGCCATGTCCGACTCGCAGGACCGTATCAGCGCGCGCCGTGGCGTGCTTAAAGCTGCCGTCGCCGCGGGCGTGTGCGCGGTCGCGCCGCGCTTCGTCGCGCACGCCCAGGCGCAAAGCAAGCTCACCGTCGGCGTGATCTATGTCGGGCCGAAGGACGATTACGGCTACAACCAGGCCCAGGCGCAGGCGGCTGCGATCATCAAGAAGATGCCGGGCGTCACCGTGATCGAGCAGGAGAAGGTGGCCGAGACGATCGACGTCCAGAAAGTCATGGCGTCGATGATCGAGCAGGACGGCGCGACGCTCGTTTTCCCCACGTCCTTCGGCTACTTCGATCCGCACGTGCTGAAGGTTGCGTCGCGCTATCCGAAGGTGCGATTCGCGCATTGCGGCGGCCTCTGGGCGAAAGGCAAACACCCCGCGAACACCGGTAGCTACTTCGGATACATCGACGAGTGCCAGTACCTCGACGGCATCATCGCCGGCATGACGAGCAAGTCGAAGCGACTCGGCTTCATCGCCGCCAAACCGATCCCGCAGGTGCTGCGAAACATCAACGCTTTCACGATGGGCGCCCGCAGCGTCGATCCGTCGTGCACCACGCGGCTTATTTTCACGGGCGACTGGTCGCTGCCGGTGAAGGAAGCGGAGGGCGCGAACACGCTCATCGACCAGGGCGTCGACGTGCTCACGTGCCACGTGGACAGCCCGAAAGTGATCGTCGAAGCTGCGGAACGTCGCGGCGTTTTCGTCTGTGGCTATCACGCAAGCCAGGCATCCCTCGCACCCAGGGGTTATCTCACGGGCGCGGAGTGGAACTGGGTCACGCCGTACACCGAGCACGTCAAGGCCGCGCAATCCGGCCAGCCGATGAATAACTTCCTGCGCGGCGGCCTGAAAGAGGGCTACGTGAAAACTTCGCCCTATGGAAATGCCGTGAGCGATGCGGCGCGCAAGAAGGCGGACGCGGTGAAGGCCGAGATGACGAAGACCGGCTATGCGATCTTCAAGGGACCGCTCAAGGACAACACCGGCAAGAACGTCATCGAAGCCGGTGTCGTGCACCAGCAGATCGACCCGGTCCTCGAGCGGATGAACTATCTGGTGGACGGTGTCATCGGCAAGATCTGACGCGCTCGCGCTCGACGCTCCGCCGTCCGGCAACCTGGTGTCGGACCGCGTGCGCGCAGCCGCGGAAGCGATCGCACTGCCCGCTGGCGCTCTCGCCGCCGCGATGGTGCTCTTCGGTCTCTTTGTCATGGCTTTGGGCAAGAACCCGCTCGACGTCTATGAGCTCATCTACCGCGGCGGGTTCGGCAGCGGGTTCGCATGGCAGAACACGCTCGCGCGCGCCGCGCCGCTCATGCTGACGGCGCTGTGCGTCGCGCTGCCGGCGCAGGCCGGTCTCATGGTGATCGGCGCCGAGGGGGCTGTCGTGCTGGGCGCGCTCGCCGCTGCAATCGCCGGGCATGCGCTCGCGGGCATCGCGCCCGTGATGAACAAGACGGCGATGGCGCTGGCAGGCATGGTCGTGGGCGGCGCATGGATCGCCGTCGCGGGCGCGCTGCGTCAATACCGGGGTGTGAACGAAACGATCTCGAGCCTTCTGCTCACCTACATCGCGATCGCCCTGTTCAATCACCTCGTCGAAGGTGTGCTGCGCGACCCGGCGAGCCTCAACAAGCCGTCCACCCATCCGATCGGTACGGAGAACATGCTCGGGGATTTCGCCGGGCTCGACGTTCATTGGGGGCTCGGCTTCGGCATCATCGCCTGCGTTGCTGCCTACGTGCTCGTCTACCGGAGCACGTGGGGATTCGGGTTGCGCGTGGTGGGCGGTAACGCGCGTGCAGCACGCTTCGTGGGGCTGCCGGTCAGCCGCGTGGTGATCGCGGCATGTGCGCTCGGCGGCGCCGCCGCGGGGCTCGCAGGCATGGCGGAAGTCGCCGCGGTCCATGGCAGCGCGAACGCCTCCGTCATCGCCGGCTACGGTTACGCCGGCATTCTCGTTGCGTTCATCGCGCGCCAGAATCCGCTCGCGATCATCCCGGTCGCGATCCTCTTCGGCGGCATCGCGGCGAGCGGCGGCATGCTGCAGCGGCGCCTGGATCTCTCCGACGCGGCCGTCCTCGGTACTTCAGGGCATCGCGTTCCTGACGATTCTCGCCGCCGAGTCGCTGTACGGGCGTTTCCGCATCTTCCGCACGGAGGGTTCGTCGTGAGCGACATCGGCGCGTGGGGCGTGCCGCTCGCGATCCTCGGCGGCGCCATTCGCGTGAGCACCCCGTTCCTCCTGGTGAGCCTCGGCGAATGCATCACGGAAAAAGCCGGGCGTATCAACCTCGGGCTCGAAGGCATCCTCGTGTTCGGAGCGCTGACCGGGTATGCGCTCTCGTACCACAGCGGGAGCCCGTGGCTGGGCGTGCTTGCGGCGGGCTGTGCCGGTGCGCTCCTCGGTCTGCTGCATGCGGCGCTCTGCAACCGGCCGCGGGTGAACGATATCGCGGTCGGTATCGGGCTCATGTTGTTCGGAACGGGACTCGCGTTCTTCCTCGGCAAGGCCTACATCCAGCCGAAGGCGCCGACGTTACCCACCATCGGCCTCGGCGACTGGAGCGACACGCCTCAAATCGCCGCGGCGCTGCAGGTGCCGCCTCTGCTCATTGCCGGTGCCGTGCTGGCGTTCGTGCTCGCCTGGGCGTTTCGCAGCACACGCTGGGGCCTCGTCGTGCGCATGGTGGGTGACAGCGCGGACGCCGCGCGTGCGCTCGGCTACAACGTCAATGCGGTGCGTATGCTGTGCACGGCCGCGGGCGGATTTCTCGCGGGCGTCGGCGGCTCGTTTCTGTCCCTCTACTACCCGGGAAGCTGGAGTGAAGGGCTCTCCAGCGGACAGGGCCTCATGGCCGTCGCGCTGGTCATCTTCGCGCGCTGGGATCCGGTGCGGTGCTTCTACGCGGCGTTGCTCTTCGGGGGCGCGGGTGCGCTCGGTCCCGCACTGCAATCCGTCGGTTTCACCTGGGGCTATTACCTCTTTGCTGCCGCGCCGTACGTGCTGACGCTCGCGATCATGATTGCTGCGTCTTCCCCGAGCCGCACGCTCGCCGGTGCACCTGCCGAGTTGTCCATCGCCAAATGAACGCTCCTGAAACGACCGTCAACGGCCTTTATGTGAACGCGGAGCCTTATCAATGGCCCTACGACGGCAACATGACGCCGGCCAACACGGCGTTGATCGTGATCGACATGCAGGTCGATTTCTGCGGCAAGGGCGGCTACGTCGACTGCATGGGCTACGACCTCGCCCTCACACAAGCGCCGATCGAACCGATCCGCAAGCTTCTTTCGGCTTTGCGTCGCCGCGGTTTCTTCGTGATCCATACGCGGGAAGGTCATCGCCCGGATCTCTCCGATCTGCCGGAGAACAAGCGATGGCGCTCGCAGCGTATCGGCGCACGCATCGGCGATCGCGGCCCTGCAGGACGCATTCTCGTGCGGGGCGAGCCCGGCTGGCAGATCATCCCCGAGCTTGCGGCCGAGCCCGGTGAGGTCGTGCTCGACAAGCCGGGCAAAGGCGCGTTCTACGCGACCGATCTCGAGCTGATCCTGCGCTTGCGCGGCATTCGTAACCTCATGCTCGCCGGCATCACCACCGACGTGTGCGTCCACACGACGATGCGCGAAGCGAATGATCGCGGCTTCGAATGCCTGCTGCTTTCCGACTGCACCGGCGCGACCGATTACGCCAACCATCTGGCGGCCTTGCACATGGTGAAGATGCAGGGCGGCGTATTTGGCGCCGTGACCGAGTCGTGTGCCGTCCTCGCCGCACTGGCGCCTTCGCACGATCATGGATGACTATCTGATGCGCGTCGGGCCGCCGCCCGGCGTCGAGCTGGGCGAAGCGGCCGCAGTCCGGGTGACCGGCATGACGAAGCGCTTTGGCGCGTTTGCCGCCCTCGACGACGTCAGCCTCGACGTAAAGGCAGGCTCTTTCCACGCCCTGCTCGGCGAGAATGGCGCCGGCAAGAGCACGCTCGTGAAGTGCCTCGTCGGGTTCTACAAGCCCGACAGCGGCAATATCGAAGTCGACGGCCGCGAGATTCGCGTGCGATCGCCGCACGACGCGAGCGCGCTCGGCATCGGCATGGTGTATCAGCATTTCACGCTCGTGCCGAGCATGACGGTCGCCGAGAATCTGGTGATCAGCCGCAGCGATGCGCCGGGCGTGCTCCGGTGGGGCGTCGAACGCGAACGCATCGAGGCGTTCCTGAAGGACATGCCGTTTCGCATTCCGCTGGATGTTCCGGTGGCGTCGCTCGCGGCAGGCGACAAACAGAAGACCGAAATACTCAAGCAGCTCTACCTGCGGCGCCGTTTTCTCATCCTCGACGAGCCGACTTCGGTGCTGACGCCCGGCGAAGCCGATGAAGTGCTGGGCCTCCTGAGAGTCATGGCGCAGCGCGGGGAAGTGAGTGTGCTGATGATCACTCACAAGTTTCGCCAGGTCTCGCTCTACTGCGACGAAGTGACGGTGCTGCGGCGCGGCCGTAACGCCGGGCGCGGCGCCGTTGGCGAGCTCGGTACATCCCGCATGGCGGAGATGATGGTGGGCGAGCGGCTGCCGCAGGAAGCAGCGCACGCGTCCGAACCGGTGGCGGCGGGCGCGCCGTGCGTGCTCACGGTTCGCAACCTGCATGTGCGCAACGACACCGGCGTGACGGCGGTGGACCGCCTCACGCTCGACGTTCGCGCAGGAGAGATCCTCGGCATCGCGGGCGTATCGGGTAACGGCCAGCGGGAGCTCGTGGAAGCGCTCGCAGGCCAGCGCGTACCGGTGTCCGGGGAAATCACGATCGGCAACACCCGCTACCGTGCGACGCGAGGACAGATCCGGTCGCTGCGCGTCTGCGGCCTTCCGGAAGAGCCCCTGCGCAATGCATGCGTCCCTTCGATGAGCGTCGCCGACAACATGGCGTTCCGCAACTTCGATCGGCCGCCCATCGCGCGCGGACCCTGGGTGCTGGGCCGCTTCATCGCGGAGCAGTCGGAGCGCTGGATCCGCCAGTTCAACGTCAAGACACGCGGCAGCCGGGCCCGTATGGGAACGCTGTCGGGCGGCAACGTGCAGCGGGCGGTTCTCGCACGCGAGCTTTCGGCGCCCGTGTCACTGCTCATCGCCGCCGATCCCGTATTCGGCCTGGATTTCGCGGCGGTCGCGGAAATCCACGACCGCATCCGCGCCGCGCGCAACGCGGGCGCAGCCGTGTTGCTGATCAGCAGCGATCTCGACGAGCTTTTCTCGCTCGCGGATCGCATCGCGGTGATCTTCGAAGGACGTATCGTGCATGAAACTCCGACCGCGGCCGCCGACATTCTTGAGATCGGACGCGCGATGGCCGGACACATTGAAAGGGCCGCTGCATGAATGCCAACGTCGATGCGCTACCGTTCAATTTCATATTCGATCCGGCCAGGACGGCACTCATCATCATCGACATGCAGCGCGATTTCATCGAGCGGGGTGGATTCGGCGATGCGCTCGGCAATGACGTGTCGCGGCTCGGGCGCATCATACCGGTCGTTTCCGAGCTGCTCGAGGTGTGCCGCGACGAAGCGATGATGGTCGTGCATACGCGGGAAGCGCACCGGCCGGATCTGTCCGACTGCCCGCCCTCGAAGCGCCTGCGGGGCACGCCGCGTCTGCGCATTGGCGATCCGGGTCCGATGGGCCGAGTTCTGATTGCGGGCGAGCCGGGCAACGACATCATTCCGGAGCTGCGGCCGCGCTGCCGCGAGCTCGTGCTCGATAAACCGGGCAAGGGTGCCTTCTATGCGACCCCGCTCGAGCGGGAGCTTCGCGCGGCGGGCATCACGCATCTCATCCTCGCGGGCGTCACGACCGAAGTGTGCGTACAGACCACCATGCGCGAAGCGAACGACCGCGGCTTCGAATGCCTGCTGATCGAAGACGCGACCGAAAGCTATTTTCCCGAGTTCAAAGCCGCGACACTGAGGATGATCAGCGCGCAGGGCGGAATCGTCGGCTGGGTGGCGCAGTTCGCGGAATTCGTGCAGGCGCTGGATCATCCCGAACGTGTGGGCGCAGATGCGGCCAACAGCGTCGCGGCATGACGATCAACGATCCGTCGATCCAGGCTGAATTCCGGGCGGCATTTGCGCGCTACGTGAGGCCCTCGGCACGTGCGCCGTTGCAGGTGCGAGGTTGAAGCGGATCAGTCCTGGAGCTGTGCGCCGATCATGAACTGCTTGGTGTCGCGCACGGCGGCGGGCAGGCGCGTGTCCTCGAACTTCGTGAACATGGCCGAGATCTTCGCGTTCGGTCCCTTGATGAGATAGTTCACGCCGATGTCGAAGGCCTTGTTTTCGGTGTTGGAGACCGAGCGCTCGAACTTCTGGTAGCGCACGAACGGCTGGAACTGGCCCCATCCGTAGACGCCCGGAATGATCCAGCCGAGCCCGGCGAGGTATGCCTTCCCGTCGACCTGGCCGCCGATGTTGTCGCCCCCGACGGGACAGGCGGGCGCGCCCGGCTCTCCGGAATTGCAGTCGAGCGCATCGAGCTTGTACTTGTAGTAGGCGAACTCGAGTGTCGGCACGCCGAAGCCGAACTTCTTCTCGAACAGGAGGTCGACGCTCCAGATCTTGAGATTGCCTGGCGTCACGGCCGTGCCCACGCCGTCGGATTGCGTGATGCCTGCGAGACCCACGGACAGGATGTCCTTCGAGCCGCCGTACGTGCCTCCGAGGTAATGCGCGGGCGGCGGTTCGACGTCGAGGATGTTGAAGTGGAGGCGGCCCGCGTACATCAGCTTGTCGGATGCGCCGGAAAGCGCTCCGTCCTTGTTGTGCCCTTCGAACGCGCCGAACGAATAGCTGAGCTTGCCGTTGAACGGCTTGCCCCAGACCATCGCGCCGTTGTCGCGGCCCGCGAAGATCGCGGGATAGTTCGACGCAACGCCGGGATAAGACCACGGGAGAACGAAGTACGGACCGTACAGGTTCGGACGATCGCTCGGCGGCAGGAAGCGGCCCATCCAAACGTTGAAGCCGGGCATGAACTCGAACTGCGCGATCGCGTCGAGCATTCGGAGGTCATCGCCTCCGCTCGAAGCAGGGCCTCCGGTGCGCTCGGTGTTGAACGTCCCCTTGATCACGTTGCCGTAGTGGCCGCCGAGATAGAGACGTACGCTTTCCACAGAGAAGTCGTTCGAGTCGGATGTGCCGTTCGGCGCGCCCCGCTCGCGATTCGTGTAGCTCGCACGCAATCCGAAACCGGCGGTGACGCCTGCGTTGTCGCCGAGCTTGAATTCGGCCGCACAGTACGCGGCAGACGATGCCGCAAGCAGCGATGCGGCCACGCTCGCAGCCATCACACGACGAGGCATGCGGCGCGCTCCACATGAAGAACGATCGGGCGCGATGGTACTTTGCATTGAGGTGTCTCCCATGAGTTTTGTTGGATGCAGCACCAGGCACGAGCACGGTGTGCACCGCTTTGTTCCGAGCACCTTCTATGCCATTGGTGTAGAGCTCACGTGGCCGTCGCGTCGCTGCATATGACATGCGCATGCACGTAAGCAATGACCTGCTCTGCTTTCGATCGCGGAGTTCCTGGCTCTTGCGATCCTCCATGCGCTCGGGAGACCGGATCCGGGTAGCGGAAGAAAGAAGGCGCGCCGAGTTCCTGGTTCTTGCAATCCTCCGTGGCTTGGGAGACGGGTCGGGGTATGGGAAGAAGGCGCGGCAGTTCCTGGCTCTTGCGATGCTCCGTGGGCTTGGGAGAGGATCCGGGCAAGGGAAGAAAAAGGCACGCGGAGTTCCTGGCTCTTGCGATGCTCCGTGGGCTTGGGAGAGGATCCGGGCAGGGAAGAAAAAGGCACGCGGAGTTCCTGGCTTTGCGATCCTCCGTGGCTCGGGGGGGCGGATCCGGGCATGGGAGCAGGGGGCGCGGCATGGGGAGGCATGGCGGCGGCGGCCTTGCACCGCCAGCGCGCACCGCGACGGGGCCCTGCACTGTGTTGGCGCGAGCCTGAGCGGGCGCCGGCAAGAGAGTGCGCGCCGACTCAGTGGTGGCTTACGCCACTAACAATCTCACGGCAAAGCCTTTTTGCGGCTGTCCGACGCGCTCGGCATGCATGGCATGGATCGTGCACCCCGGCGTGCCGGAGCGCCGGCTACACGGCGCGATAACCCTCAAACCTCACTCGGGAGACCCCCTCACATGTCTAACCGCAGACTCGTTTTCAAGCGCATGGCGGCCATTGCTGGCGTCGTGGCGGCAAGCGCCGCGCTCGGATGGCTCGCGCCAACCGCATACGCGCAGAGCAAGAGCGTGAAGGTCGGCGTGCTGCACTCGTTGTCCGGCACGATGGCGATCAGCGAGACGGTTCTGAAGGACGTCGCGCTCATGGCGTTTGAAGAGATCAACGCGAAAGGCGGTGTCATGGGCTACAAGATCGAGCCCGTGGTGGTGGATCCCGCCTCCAACTGGCCGCTCTTTGCCGAGAAGGCGCGACAGCTCCTCACGCAGGACAAAGTCGCCGCGGTCTTCGGCTGCTGGACTTCGGTTTCCCGCAAGTCCGTGCTGCCGGTGTTCGAAGAGCTGAACGGGCTGCTTTTCTATCCCGGTGCAGTACCGAAGGCGAGGAGATCTCGAAGAACGTGTTCTATACAGGCGCCGCGCCCAACCAGCAGGCGATTCCGGCGGTCGAGTATCTCATGAGCAAGGAAGGCGGCGGCGCGAAGCGCTGGGTGCTCCTCGGGACCGATTACGTCTATCCGCGCACGACGAACAAGATCCTGCGGGCGTTCCTGAAGTCGAAAGGCGTCGCGGACAAGGACATCGACGAGAAATACACGCCGTTCGGCCATAGCGACTATCAGACGATCGTGGCCGACGTCAAGAAGTTCGCCGCCGGAGGCAAGACAGCGGTGATCTCCACGATCAACGGCGACTCGAACGTGCCGTTCTACAAGGAGCTCGGCAATCAGGGACTGAAGGCGACGGACGTGCCGGTCGTCGCGTTCTCGGTCGGTGAGGAGGAGCTGCGCGGCGTGGACACCAAGCCGCTCGTCGGCCACCTCGCGGCCTGGAACTACTTCATGTCGCTCAAGAATTCCGAGAACGACGAGTTCCGAAGAAGTGGGCGGGCTATGCGAAGGCGAAGAAACTCGCAGCCGCTGACAAGCCGCTCACGAACGATCCGATGGAAGCGACCTACATCGGCATCTACATGTGGAAGCAGGCGGTGGAGAAGGCGAAGAGTTTCGACGTGGACAAGGTGCGGGTGGCCATGGGCGGCCAGACGTTCAAGGCGCCCTCGGGCTTCACCGCGAAGATGGATGAGAAGAACCATCACCTGCACAAGCCGGTCTTCATCGGTGAAGTGAAGGCGGACGGCCAGTTCAATGTCGTCTGGAAGACGAAAGGCCCGGTCAAGGCGCAGCCGTGGAGCCCGTTCATCGCAGGCAACGACAAGAAGAAGGACGAGCCGGCGCTGATGGCCGAGAAGAAGTAGTGAAACGTGAAACAGCAGTGAAGAGTGAAGGAGTGAAGGGTGAAGGGCAGAGACCTGCCCTCGCCCGGTACTCCCGGGAAAGGTCAGGTAGGGCGGGCGGTGGCGGATGGCGCGCAGGGGAGCGACCATGAGGAAGCCCGTGAGCGAGAGGCCCTGTCGGGGGACGGGCCTCTCGCTCGTGCCGCATCGGCCTGTCGGTGCGACTTGAAGCGCGCCGCTTCGGGAGTCGGCGGTTCGGCCGCGGCTCCAATGCGTAAGCTGATTCTTCTTGCAATCGTTCTCGCACTGGCGGGTGCGAGAACGGTGCTCGCTCTGGACGTGGCGGCCGTCGGAAAGCTCGCGTTGGGCGAGAGCGATGAAAAAATCGAGGCGATCTCGGCACTCGTCGCGGAAGCCGATCCTCGCTCCGTGCCCATCCTCGAAGCGCTCGCCGCGGGTGACCTGCAGACGGCGGGCAAGCGGTGCTGATCGTGAGAGACGGCAAGGCCGTCGATGCGATTACCGGCGCCGCGGTGAAGCCCATTCCCGAGGGTGCCGATGACGTCGTCGTCAATAATCGCCTGCGTGGCGCGGTGCAGGGTGCGCTCGCGGCGCTTGAGACTCACGTCGACGGAACGCAACGTGCGCCTGGCAGCCGCGCGGGAGCTTGTCGGCGGCGCCGACGAAGCGGCGCTGCCGCTCGTCGTCAAGGCACTGGAGAAGGAACAGGATCCCGAGATCCGTCCGCTGCTCGAGCAGATTGCCGCGGGCCTGCAACTCAAGACCGGTACGACCGGCGGCGAGAATCGCGGGGATACGCATGCTGGCGGATGCGGGCGCATCGAACACGCGCGCGGTTCTCCAGTCGCTGCTCGATTCGGAGAAAGACGAGGACGTGCGGGACGAGGTCGAGAAGGCAGTGCGGGCGATCGATGCGCGCGCCGCATGGCATCAACGCGCGGGCCTCACGTTCGCAGGCATTTCGCTCGGCTCCGTCCTGCTGCTCGCCGCGCTCGGCCTCGCGATCACCTACGGGCTCATGGGCGTCATCAACATGGCGCACGGCGAGCTCATCATGATCGGTGCGTACACGACCTATGTCGTGCAGAACCTCTTTCGCACCTATGCTCCCGGCGCATTCGACTGGTATCTCGTCGCCGCGCTGCCGGTGTCGTTCTGCGTGGCAGGGCTGATCGGCATGGTGCTCGAGCGCACGGTTATCCGCTGGCTGTACGGACGCCCGCTCGAGACGCTGCTTGCCACGTGGGGCATCAGCCTGATGCTCATTCAGGGCGCGCGCACCTTGTTCGGCGCGCAGAACGTGCAGGTGATCAACCCCACGTTCATGTCCGGCGGCATCGAAGTGTTCACCGATATCGTCCTGCCGTGGAACAGGATCGTCATCATCGTCTTCGCCTTCGCGGTGCTCGCCGGAATGTGGCTGCTTCTGTGCGAAGACGCGGCTCGGGCTTTACGTTCGCGGGGTGACGCAGAATCGCTCCATGGCGGCGTGTGTGGGCGTGCGCACGACTCGCGTCGACACCTGGGCGTTCGGACTCGGCTCGGCCATCGCAGGACTTGCCGGCTGCGCGCTTTCGCAGATCGGCAACGTCGGGCCCGATCTCGGTCAGGCGTACATCGTCGACTCCTTCATGGTCGTGGTCTTCGGCGGAGTCGGCCAGCTCGCGGGAACCGTGTACGCCTCGCTCATACTGGGCATCGTGAACAAGCTGCTGGAGAGCTACTCCGGCGCCGTGCTCGCCAAGATCGCGGTCCTCGTTTTCATCGTGATATTCATCCAGTTGCGGCCCCAAGGCATGTTCGCGCTGCGGGGTCGCGCAGTGGAGGCGACGTGAGCGCGTACCCGAACGATTCGATTCTGCTGCGCATGTTCGGGCCCAAAGCATGGGCGTCAGTCGGTGCGGCCGCCATCGTGCTGTTCGTGCTGTTTCCCGTGCTGAGCCTCGTTGTCCCGCCGGACAGCGGCTTTCACATTTCGGCGTACTGGGTGACGCTGATCGGCAAGATCATGTGCTATGCGATCGTCGCGATCGCGATGGACCTCATCTGGGGCTATGCCGGCATTCTCTCCCTGGGCCACGGGCTCTTCTTCGCGCTCGGCGGCTACGCCTTCGGCATGTATCTCATGCGTCAGATCGGACGCGAGGGCCAGTACCAGGCCGATCTGCCCGATTTCATGGTGTTCCTCGACTGGAAAGAGCTGCCGTGGCACTGGTGGAACTCGGATGCATTCTGGTGGAGCGCGCTGCTGATCGTCGCCGTGCCCGGGCTGCTCGCGTACGTGTTCGGCTATCTCGCGTTCCGCTCTCGGGTCAAGGGCGTCTACTTCTCGATCATCACGCAGGCGCTCACGTTTGCCGCGATGCTGCTCTTCTTCCGTAACGATACCGGCTTCGGCGGCAACAACGGCTTCACCGACTTCAAGCGCGTGCTGGGCTTGCCGATTACGACGCTGGAAACGCGGGTTGTCCTCTTCGCGATCACGGGTGCGATGCTGCTCGGCACGCTTGTTATGGCGCGCTACATCGTCACCTCGCGCTTCGGACGCGTGCTGAGCGCGATCCGCGACGCGGAGGCGCGCGTCGCCTTCTGCGGCTACAACACGCTGCACTACAAGCTTGCGATATGGACGCTGTCGGCCGTTCTCTGCGGCATCGCGGGCGCACTCTATGTCCCGCAGGTCGGAATCATCAATCCGAGCGAGATGTCGCCTGCCAATTCCATCGAGATCGCGATCTGGGTCGCCGTCGGAGGACGTGGAACGCTCATCGGTCCGATCCTCGGCGCGGGCATCGTGAATGGCGCGAAAAGCGTCTTCACGCAGGTGCTGCCGGAGTACTGGCTGTTTGCACTCGGCTTGATTTTTATCCTGGTCACCCTCTTTCTGCCGCACGGGGTCGTGGGGCTGCTGCGCAGGAAACGCGCGGCATGAGCGACGCCACCGTACACGCGCTCTCCGGCATGGGCTCCGGCGACCTGCCGATGGGGCACGTCGCCACACGCGAGCTCGACACGTCGCACGGAGTCGTGCTGTATCTCGACGGCATCAGCGTGAGCTTCGACGGGTTCAAGGCGCTCAACAACCTCTCGCTTGCGATCGACGCGGGGGAGCTGCGCTGCGTGATCGGTCCGAACGGCGCCGGCAAGACGACGATGATGGACGTGATCACGGGGCGCACGCGCCCCGATGCTGGAAGCGCCTTCTTCGGGCAGACGATCGATCTCACGAGGCTCACGGATGCGGAGATCGCGCAGGCGGGCATCGGCCGCAAGTTTCAGAAGCCGACGATCTTCGAGCACCACACCGTATTCGAGAACCTCGAGCTCGCGATGAAGGCGGACAAGCGGGTGCGCAGGACGCTTTTTTCGCGACTGAGCTCGGAGGACCGGGACCGCATCGATGCCATGCTCGGGCGCATCCGTCTGAAGGATTCGCCCCGGCGCGAAGCCGGTCTGCTGTCCCACGGGCAGAAGCAGTGGCTCGAGATCGGGATGCTGCTCATGCAGGAGCCCCGGCTCCTGCTGCTCGATGAGCCGGTCGCGGGGATGAGCGACGAGGAGACCGAGCGCACCGCCGAGCTCTTTCTTTCGCTCGCGGGCAGCCATTCGCTCGTCGTGGTCGAGCACGACATGACCTTCATCGAGAAGATCGCGCGCAAGGTGACTGTCTTGCACGAAGGCAGCGTGCTGGCGGAAGGTCCGATGGCCGACGTGCGCGACGACCCACGGGTGATCGAAGTGTATCTGGGGCGCTGACGTGCTCGCCGTCACCGATCTCAACCAGTACTACGGCGGCAGCCACATCCTGCGCAACGTAAGCTTCGAGCTGCCGGCGGGAAAAGTGACGGCGCTCCTCGGGCGAAACGGCGTCGGCAAGACGACGCTCCTGCGCACGCTCATGGGACTCGTTCCCGCGAGGAGCGGGAAAGTCACGTTCGACGGACGGGATCTCACGAACGCGCCGCCTTACGAACGCGCCCGGAGCGGTATCGGCTACGTACCGCAGGGGCGCGAGATCTTCCCGCGGCTCACGGTGGCGGAGAACCTCGAGATGGGACTCGCAACGCGCCCGCGCGGGGCGTCGCTGCCCGAGCGCATTCACGCGATGTTCCCGGTGCTCAAACAGATGCTGCATCGGCGCGGCGGCGACCTCTCCGGCGGACAGCAGCAGCAGCTGGCGATCGCACGCGCGCTCGCGATGGAACCGAAACTCCTCGTGCTCGATGAGCCGACCGAGGGCATTCAGCCGTCCATCATCAAGGATATCGAACGCGCCATTCGCACGCTCGCGGCAAGCGGCGAGATGTCGATTCTGCTCGTGGAGCAGTACCTACGACTTCGCGCAATCGCTTGCGGACCAGTATCTCGTGATGGAGCGGGGTGAAATCATCGCACGCGGCCGCGGCCAGGACATGGAAGAACAGGGCGTGCGGCGATTGCTGGCAGTATGATCCGTCGATGGACGTCCCTGATCCCTTCACGATCCGCCGATGGCGCGCGGAGCTCGCGCTCGAGTTCGAATGGCGGGACGGGCGCACCGTGCTTGCCCGGCGCCGCCACGAAGGGCTGCTCGTGGTTCAGAAGCCGCTTTATCCGGAAGGCGATGCCGTCTGCCATTCGATACTCGTCCATCCGCCGGGAGGCATCGCGGGCGGCGACGAGCTCACGTTCGAGGCGCGCGCTGGCGAACATGCGAACGTCTTGCTTACGACGCCCGCCGCGGCGAAATGGTATCGGTCGAAGGATGCATGGGCCAAGCAGTGCACGCGGATCGACGCTGCGGACGGCGCTTGCGTGGAGTGGCTTCCGCAGGAGAGTATCGTCTTCGATGGCGCGCGGGCGGAGATTGCGCTCGAAGTCGATCTGCATGGAGACGCGGTGTTCATCGGCTGGGATACGTTCTGTATGGGGCGCGCCGGCTCCGGCGAAGCGTTCACACGGGGTGAATGCCGATTGCTGAATTGCATCAGCCGCAACAACAGAGTGATCTGGTTGGAGCGTGGTCTCATGCGTGCGGGCGATCGATTCTTCACGTCAGCCGCTGGACTGAATGGATCGACCGTGTTCGGCACGTTCGTCGCCGCAGGCGCTGCCATCGATCGTGCGCTCGTGGATCGATGCCGGACCGAGGAGGCGCACGATGCGCGAGCGGCGGTGACGCAGACACCTGGCGTCCTGATCGTGCGTTACGTCGGGGATTCGAGCGAAGCCGCCCGCGAGTATTTCCACCGCGTCTGGCGGCACGTGAGGCCCGTGCTCGCCGGCCGTCCGGCGCAGCTCGCCCGCATCTGGAACACGTGAATGGAGCTGACACCCCGAGAGAAGGACAAGCTTCTGCTGTTCACGGCGGCATTGCTCGCCGAGCGGCGGAAGGCGAAGGGCCTCAAGCTGAACTATCCCGAAGCGGTGGCATTCATCAGCGCCGCGATCCTCGAAGGCGCACGCGAAGGAAGGTCCGTTGCGGAGCTCATGGGCTCCTGCGCGGGGCTGCTTACGCGCCAGGACGTGATGGAAGGCGTGCCCGAGATGATTCCCGATATCCAGGTCGAGGCGACGTTCCCCGATGGAACGAAGCTCGTGACGGTGCACAATCCCATCCCGTAGAACACCATGATCCCCGGAGAAATCAAAGCCCTCGGCGACGACATCGAGCTCAACGCCGGGCGCAACCCGATCAGGCTCGAAGTGATCAACACGGGCGACCGGCCCATCCAGGTCGGCTCCCACTATCACATGTACGAGACGAACGCCGCGCTCTCCTTCGATCGCGCGCTCGCCTATGGATGCCGGCTCAACATCGCCGCGGGAACCGCCGTGCGCTTCGAGCCGGGACAAGCCCGCACCGTGGAGGTGATCGAAATCGCAGGCGACTGCAGGATCTACGGTTTCAGGGGCCTCGTCATGGGCCCGCTGGGAGCGAAGCGCCCGTGACGCGCATCTCACGCCAGGCGTATGCCGAAATGTTCGGGCCCACGACGGGCGATCGCGTGCGTCTCGCCGACACCGAGTTGTGGATCGAAGTCGAGAAGGACTTCACGACCTACGGGGAGGAAGTGAAGTTCGGCGGCGGCAAGGTGATCCGCGACGGCATGGGGCAAAGCCAGCGCATGGCGGCCGACGTCGCCGACACCGTCATCACGAACGCGCTGATCGTCGATCACTGGGGCATCGTCAAGGCGGACATCGGACTCAAGAACGGCCACATCTGGAAGATCGGCAAGGCGGGCAATCCGGACATCCAGCCCGGCGTGAGCATTCCGCTGGGCGCCGGCAGCGAAGTGATCGCGGGCGAGGGTCTGATCGTCACCGCCGGCGGCATCGACTCGCACATTCACTGGATCTGCCCGCAGCAGATCGAAGAAGCGCTCATGAGCGGCGTCACGACCATGCTCGGCGGCGGAACGGGACCTGCCACCGGAACGTTCGCGACGACCTGCACACCCGGGCCGTGGCACTTGAAGTCGATGCTGTGCGCCGCCGAGGCGTTTCCGATGAACCTCGGCTTTTTCGGCAAAGGCAACGTGAGCGTGCCGGAGCCGTTGCGCGAGCAGATCCATGCGGGCGCGATCGGACTCAAGCTTCACGAAGACTGGGGCACGACGCCTGCCGCAATCGACAACTGCCTCACCGTCGCCGACCAGATGGACGTGCAGGTCGCGATACACACCGACACGCTCAACGAATCCGGCTTCGTCGACGACACGATCCTCGCCTTCAAGGGACGCACGATTCACTCGTTTCACACCGAAGGCGCAGGCGGCGGTCACGCGCCCGACATCATCAAGGTGTGCGGCGAAGCGAATGTCCTGCCGTCCTCGACCAATCCGACGCGGCCTTTCACGGTCAACACGCTTGCGGAGCACCTCGACATGCTGATGGTGTGTCATCACCTCGACCCTGCGATCGCGGAAGACGTCGCGTTTGCCGAGTCGCGAATCCGGGGGGAGACGATCGCCGCCGAAGACGTCCTGCACGACCTCGGCGCGCTCAGCATGATGTCGTCGGACTCGCAGGCGATGGGGCGTGTGGGCGAAGTGATCATCCGCACCTGGCAGACCGCACACAAGATGAAGGTCCAGCGTGGCAGCCTCCCGGGCGATCCCAAGACGCACGACAACGCGCGGGTGAAGCGCTACATCGCGAAGTACACGATCAATCCCGCGATCACGCACGGCATGTCGCACATCGTCGGCTCGGTGGAGGAGGGGAAGCTCGCCGACCTCGTGCTGTGGAAGCCGGCGTTCTTCGGCGTGAAGCCCGCGCTCATCCTGAAAGGCGGCATGATCGCGGCCGCAGCGATGGGCGATCCGAATGCCTCCATCCCGACGCCGCAGCCGGTTCACTACCGGCCGATGTTCGGGTCGTTCGGCAAGGCGCTGAACACCGCCGTCACGTTCATTTCGCAGGCGGGAGTGAAGAATCCGCACGTGCAGGCGCTGAAGCTCGCGAAGCGCCTGGAGCCGGTAAGGAACGTGCGCACGCTGCGCAAGCGCGACATGATCCACAACGATTATTTACCGCGCATGGAAGTCGATCCGGAAACGTATGAAGTGCGCGCCGACGGCGAGCTGCTTACCTGCGAGCCGGCTACGATACTGCCGATGGCGCAGCGCTACTTTCTCTTCTGATGGCTACCGCGACCGCTGTCCGATTTCCCTCCCCGACCGCTCCGCTCCCCCACCGTATCTCCCGAGGGGGGAAGGGCTCGGTTCCCTCTCCTCGTGGGAGAGGGCGGAGGGTGAGGGAGCTCCTGCCCGTTCAGAGAAGTGGTGCGTCTCGAAGCCCGTACCGGCAGGAGACGTGGCGTTGATCGAGATCACCGGCCGCTTTGGCGGATCGCGCGACGACATGCGGCCGCACGACAAGCTCGAGCTGCCGTTCGAGCTGCGCCAGAAAAGCCGCCTGCGCACGCGTCTCGCGAGCGGAGAAGAGGTGTGGCTCCTGCTCGGGCGCGGTGAGATCCTGCGCGGCGGCGACCTGCTGCTCGCGTCAGGCGGATGCGTCGTCGAAGTGGTCGCCCGGCCGGAGCGGCTCCTGCACGTCGAATGCGCCACGCCGCAGTCGCTCGCGCGTGCGGCCTACCATCTCGGCAACCGCCACATTCCGGTCGAGGTCGGACACGGCTACTTGCGGCTCGGCTACGACCATGTGCTCGAGCAGATGCTCGTCGGGCTTGGCGCGTGCGTGAAGACGATCGAAGCGCCGTTCGAGCCCGAAGCGGGCGCCTATGCGGGACACACGCACGTTCAGGACGGGGGAAGCCGGGCGCGGATACATGAGTATGCGAGGAGTGAAGGGGTGACGGAACGAAATGAGACCGATGAAACGGTCGTGCGGATCATGAAGAAAGTTCCCTCTCCCCGTGCACGGCGAGAGGGTTAGGGTGAGGGGGCAATAGATGACAGCCGACCCGGCGTTCGTGCGTCTGCTCCAGCTCGCGAGTCCCGCCCTGCCGGTCGGCGCGTACAGCTATTCGCAGGGGCTGGAAGCGGCGATCGAACATGGCATCGTGAAAGACGAAGCCACTGCCCTCGAATGGATCGGGGACGTGCTCGCACTCTCCATCGCGACGATGGAAGCGCCGCTCTTCCTGCGCCTGTACGACTCCTGGATCCGCGACGATGCGGAGGATGCGCGGCACTGGAATGGGCTCCTCCTCGCCAGCCGCGAATCGGCGGAGCTGAGGGCTGAAACGGTGCAGATGGGCTATTCGATGGCGCGCCTCCTGACGGAGCTCGTGGAAGCGCATCCTTTCGAGGGCTGGGATGAAATCTCGTTTCCCGCTGCCTTCTCCTACATTGCCACGCGCTGGAAGCTCGAGCGTGACCATGCACTCGTCGCGTATCTCTGGTCGTGGGTGGAAAATCAGGTGCTCGCGGCGGTAAAAGCCGTGCCGCTGGGCCAGGCCGCGGGCCAGCGGCTGCTCACGGCGCTCGGTGGCCGAATCATCGAGTGCGTGGAACGGTCGCTCGAGATCGCCGACGATGAGTTGAGCAACATGGCGCCGGGCCTCGCGGTGCTTTCGGCCCGACACGAAACGCAATACAGTCGGCTCTTCAGATCGTGACGATGATGACGCAGCCTCATGAGTCGACCGGCGCCTCCCGCACGTCTGCGCCGCTTCGCATCGGCATCGGCGGCCCTGTCGGGTCCGGCAAGACCGCGCTTACGCTCGCGTTGTGCCGCGCGCTGCGCGACCGTTATCAGATCGCCGTGGTCACGAACGACATCTACACCGAGGAAGACGCGCAGTTTCTGGTGCGTAACGAAGCGCTTGCCCCCGAACGCATCATCGGCGTCGAGACCGGCGGCTGCCCGCACACTGCCATACGCGAGGATGCCTCGATCAATCTGGAGGCAGTCGCGCGACTCCACCGGCGCTTCGCCGATCTCGATGTCATCATGATCGAATCCGGCGGTGACAACCTCGCGGCGACCTTCAGTCCGGAGCTCTCGGACCTGACGCTTTACGTGATCGACGTGGCGGCCGGCGACAAGATCCCGCGCAAGGGCGGACCTGGCATCACGAAGTCGGATCTTCTCATCATCAACAAGATCGACCTCGCCCCGTTCGTGGGCGCCTCACTCGAAGTCATGGACCGGGATGCGCGCAAGATGCGCGGCGAGCGCCCGTTCGTCTTCACGAACCTCAAGACCGGCGAGGGTCTGCAGGCCGTCGTGCGTTTCATCGAAGTCGAAGGGTGCCTGCGGGCGCCGCCTCTACCGGAGAAAGCCGTATGAATCGAATTCTGACCGCCAGCCTCGTGCCGCTTCTGAGCGTGTTGTCCGCAGCGGCCTACGCGCACGGCGTGCACGGGACCGCCGCCTCTTTTTCGGCGGGATTCACCCATCCGTTCATGGGACTGGACCATGCGTTCGCGATGATCGCGATCGGCGTCTACGCCGCGCAGGCACGATCATCGGGGTCATGGATCGCCGCCGCCGCATGCGCCGCGCTCGCTGCGGGCGCGCTCCTCGCCGGCATCCTCCCGGCCGCACCCTTCTTCGAGGGGCTCGTTGCCGTCTCGGTGTGCGCTCTTGGGGTGCTGCTGCTTGGCCGGCGCATCGTTGCGCCCGCGGTGGGCGTGGCCTCGCTCGTGCTGTTCGCGTTCGCCCACGGGGCTGTTCACGGGATCGAGCAGCCCGTCGAGTTCTCCGATGCCCAGTATGTCGCCGGCGTGCTCGTCGCGAGTGCCTTGTTACAGGCGGTGGGTGCGGCCCTCGCGCGGATCCTCGAACGCGATGTCCGTCTCACCGCCGTGCCGCTCACGGCGGCGGGCGCGTGGATTTTCATCGCATCCATGATGTAGCCGCGGCGCCGCGCGGGCTTCGACGCTCGCTCCCGCAACTCGCACGGCCGAGCGCTCGTCGCTCCGTCACTGCACGCCCCGCATCGCGCGGCGCTGTAACGCGCGTCGCGCCGCGAAACTGGTACTCTCTCCCTTTGCTCACCTGGAGGAGGAAGGTATGGCCATTCTCGAGATCGAACGTCAGGACGCGGTCATGGTGATCCGCATGAACCGCCCCGATCGTCTGAACGCGCTCGGCTCCGAGCTGAGATCTGCGATGGCGGACGCCTGGTGCGAGTTCCGGGACAGCAGCACGCTCGAGGTGGCCATTTTCTCCGGCACGGGACGCGCGTTCTGCGCCGGAGAGGACATGAAGGAATCGGTCGAGCGGGGCGTGGCTGGCAGCCCCGCTGCGCTCACCAGGAAAGAAAACCCGTACGATATGGGCACGCTCGACAAGCCGGTCATCGTGGCGATCAATGGCTATGCGATGGGCGGCGGTTTCATGCTGGTCGAGCGGGCAGACCTGAGGGTCGCGGTGCGTGGCGCGATTCTGGAGTCCTCCGAAGCGAAACGCTGGCTCCTGGGCGGGTACGACCACGGTATCAAAGGCCGCCTTCCGCACGCCCTCGCGACGGAAATGGCGTACGCGTTCAGATTCACCGCGGAGCGTCTGTACGACGTCGGCTTCATCAATCGCGTCGTCGAGCCCGAGCAGTTGATGCCTGCGGCGTACGAGATGGCCGCGCACCTGCTCACGCTTCCGCCTGCCTCACGCGTGAACACGACCGTCATGATGCACGCAGTCCGGCCGCAGGCTTCGGAAGAGCTGAAAGATCTCGCCCGTCGGCTGCACGACCATGGCGCGAGGGACGACCTGATGGAATCGCGCAAGGCCTTCGCCGAGAAGCGGAAGCCCAACTTCAAGGGCTGGAACAATCCGGACGACCGTTTCAACACGCCCAAGCTCGCGTGAGGATGAGGCTTCTGCAACGCCGGCGGCGCTTCTGCGCCTCGGCGCTGCTGCTCACCGCCTCCGCGGCGGTGGGCTGTGCGGTTCCCGGCAAGCCCGCGGTCCAGAAAGACTGGACGACGCTCCTGGACGCATCCTCGATTGATCGATGGCAGCGCGTCGGCGACGCGAACTGGCGCGTAGTCGATGGCGTCATCCAGGCGGACCGCGGCAACGGCTATCTCGTGTCGCCCACATCCTTTGCCGATCTCGAGCTGCGGGCCGAGTTCTGGACGGACGAGAAGGCGAACAGCGGTGTCTTCCTTCGCTGCCAGGATACGGGCAACATCACGCCCGCGAGTTCCTATGAGGTGAACATCTGGGACAGTAGCCCCAACGCGGGCTTCGGCACCGGCTCGATCGTCACGCTGGCGAAGGCTCCGCACGCGTTCAAGGCGGCGGGACGGTGGAGCACGCTCGCCGTTCACGCGCAAGGCCCGCTTCTTGCCGTCGTCCTGAACGGGGTGCCGACGGTAACGCTTCACGACAGCAAGCACGCGTCGGGTCCGATCGCGATTCAGTACGCGGCCGGCCTCGTGAGGTTCCGCAAGATCGAGGTGAGGCCGCTGTAGCGCCGATCACGTAACGGAGGTCGTTCTCAGTGCACGGCAAAGACGCATTCTTCTCGCTCCACCGCCAAGGCTTCGTTCGAGTGGCTGCGTGCACACCGCGCACTTGCGTCGGAGATCCGAAGGCGAACGCGGACGAAACGATCGCGCTCATGCGTGAAGGCGACCGGCGCCACGTCGATCTCATGCTGTTCCCCGAGCTCGGCATCAGCGCGTACGCGATCGACGATCTCTTCCTCCAGGATGCGCTGCTCGACGCAGTGGAGGAATCGATCGAACGCCTCGTGGAGGCTTCGCGCGACGTGCGGCCGGTGTGCATCGTGGGCGCGCCGATCCGCCGCAATGGGCGGCTCTACAACTGCGGCGTGGTGATCTCGCGCGGGCGCATTCTGGGCGTTACGCCGAAGTCCTTCCTCCCGAATTACCGCGAGTACTACGAAAACCGCTGGTTCGCACCCGGCTTCGGCATCGCCGATCTGGACGTCGACCTCGCAGGCGAGACGGTCCCCTTCGGCACCGATCTGTTCTTCAGCGCGGCCGATCTCCCGGATTTCATCTTCCACCTCGAGATCTGCGAAGACTTCTGGGCCGCGGATCCGCCCTCGACGCAGGGTGCGCTCGCGGGCGCGCTGATCCTCTGCAATCTCTCGGCGTCGAACATCGTCGTCGGCAAGGCGGAAACACGCGAGATCCTGTGCGCCTCGCAGTCGATGCGCTGCATGGCCGCGTACGTGTATTCCGCTGCCGGGCCCGGCGAAAGCACCACCGACCTCGCGTGGGACGGCCACGCCACGATTCACGAGCTCGGCGTCCAGCTCGCATGCACCGAGCGTTTCCCGGCAAAAAGCCAGATGGCGGTGGCCGACGTCGACGTCGAGCGCCTGAGACTCGAGCGCATGCGAACGCTCACGTTCAACAGCGCGGCGGTCGCTGCGGGGCACCCCGAGACCGCGTTCAGGCGCGTCGAGTTCGAGCACCAGCCGCAGTTCGACGACGTGGGGCTCGAACGCATCATCGATCGCTTCCCGTTCGTGCCCGACGATCCGGCGCGCCTCGACCGCGACTGCTACGAAGCGTTCAACATCCAGGTGCAGGGGCTGATGAAGCGCATGTCGGTGACGAACGGCCAGCGCATCGTAATCGGTGTGTCCGGCGGGCTCGATTCGACGCACGCGCTCATCGTTGCGGCGAAGGCATTCGATGCACTCGGCTTGTCGCGCAAGAATATCCTCGGATTCACGATGCCGGGCTTCGCCACGTCGGAAGGCACGAAATCGAACGCGTGGAAACTGATGACGGCGCTGGGCGTCACCGCCGAAGAGATCGACATCAAGCCGGCGGCCACGCGCATGCTGCAGGATCTCGGACATCCCTACGCGAAGGGCGAGCCGGTCTACGACGTCACGTTCGAGAACGTGCAGGCGGGGCTGCGTACCGATTACCTGTTCCGGCTCGCCAATCAGCGCAACGCCTTCGTTCTCGGCACCGGCGACCTCTCGGAGCTCGCGCTCGGCTGGTGCACGTACGGCGTCGGCGACCACATGAGCCACTACAACGTGAACGGCTCGGTGGCGAAAACCCTCATCCAGTATCTGGTGCGCTGGGTGGTGAAGACGAATCAATTCGATGACGCCGCCTCGGCGACGCTGCTCTCGATCCTCGACACCGAAATCTCTCCCGAGCTCGTGCCGGCGGATGCGAACGATGGCGCGCTCCAGAGCACGCAGTCGAAGGTCGGGCCCTACGAGCTACAGGATTTCCACCTCTACTACATCACGCGATACGGTCTGCGGCCCTCCAAAGTGGCATTCCTGGCGTGGCATGCGTGGCATGACGTGGCGCGCGGCGCCTGGCCCCCGCACTTCCCGGAAGAAGGCAAGCACGCGTACGAAGTCGCCGACATCAAGAAATGGCTCGGCGTATTCCTGTTTCGCTTCTTTCAGATCAGCCAGTTCAAGCGTTCCGCGCTGCCGAATGGGCCGAAGGTGGTATCGGGCGGAAACCTTTCTCCGCGCGGCGACTGGCGTGCCCCCTCCGACGGAAATGCGCGGGTTTGGCAGGAGGAGTTGGAGCAAAACGTGCCTGGTTAGCAGCCTCGACGGGTCCCTGAAAACCCGAGCGGTTCCAAAGCCCTCGCCGCGTCAGTGCTACAGTGTGCCGCGAGTGCGGGAGTCAGGCCACCCCATGTTCGATATCTTCCTGAGTTACCGTCACGCCGATGCAGATGACGTGCGGACGGTCGCGGCAGCGCTGCGCGAAGCGGGTCTCGAAGTCTGGCTCGACGCATCGGCGATCGAGGACTTCGGCAGTATCCAGCACGCTATCGAAAGCGGGTTGAGCCAGTCGAAAGTGCTGCTCGCCTGGTACTCGCGGCGCTATCCCGAATCGCTCGCGTGTCAGTGGGAGCTCACGCACGCGTTCACGAGCGCGCAGCAGGAAGGCGACCCGCGGACGCGCGTCCTGCTGGTGAATCCGGAGGACGCGAACGAGCATATCCATCCGATCGAATTGCGCGATGCGCTGTACTGCTGCGCGCCCGGCAATGCGGCAGCGCTACAGAGCCTCGCCGCCGCGGTGAGCGCGCATGTGGCAAAGCTCGACGGAACGTTCAGTGCGATAGGAGCGCGATCGAAGCCGGTCTGGTACGGCCCCATGGCAGGCGACGGGTCGAACCGGTTCTATGGCCGCCTGCGCGAACTGTGGGCCATCCATTCCGGCCTGTGGCGCTCGGACGTGCCGATCATCACGAACGACGAAGCGCGTCCGCTCGTTCGCCTGACCGGAATCGCGGGATCGGGCAAGTCGCTGACGGCGGAGTTCTACGGCATGCGTTTCGGCGCCGCGTATCCCGGAGGAGTCTTCTGGCTGCGCGCTTCCGGAAACGATACGAAACGTTCGCTCGCGGCCGAGCGCACGGCGTTCCGCGACAGTCAGTTGATCGACTTCGCGCACGCGCATGGGATGCAGACGGCGGAGTTGGATGGCACGCACATCCGGCAGGCGCTGGGCGAGCGATTGCGCGCCGGCCCGCCTTACCTCTGGATCGTGGACGACTTGCCGCCGGCGCTTTCCTGGCAGGAGGCGCAGGCGTGGCTTGCGCCCAGCGCGAACGGCCGCGCGCTCATCACGATGCGTGGCGAAGCGTTCGATTGGGCCGGCACGCAGGTGGATCTCGATGAGCTGGACGAAGCCTCGGCGCTCGCGCTTCTGACTCACGCCCGCAAGCCCGAGAGCGATGGGGAGCGCGCATCGGCGCGAGAGCTCGTTCACGACCTCGGCGCTCACCCGCTCGCGCTCGAGCTCGCGGCGGTCGCGGTGCGTTCGCGCGGCTTCGCCGGGTTTCGCGAGTGCCTGAACGCGCCCTCGCGCGATGCGATGGATTTTGCCGCCTCGCTCGTCCAGGCGCGAGGACAGACCCTGCCGCACCGCGAGCAAGCCGAGCTCAACCTGTCGCAGACGCTCCTCCAGGGCGTGCGGGCGCTGCCCGAGCGTGCGAAGGATGTCCTGCGGCTCGCGTCTCAGCTCGCGCCGGTGCGGATCTCGAGTGAGCTTGTCGCGCTCACGCTCGAACAGGCGGATGGATTGCAGCGTGCGGCCGCGCGCGATGCGGCCGATCTCGCGATGGCCGCTGTGGCCGCGCAGTGTCTTGCCCGCGAGCCGGAGCCTGGCAGTCTGCTGGTGCACACGCTCGTGTCGCGGGCCATGCGCTATAGCGACACGGACGAGGCGCGCCGCGCCGTTCTGCACGCGTCGTCGCTTCCGGCGCTGGAGGCCGTTCTGGGCGACGACATATTCGACGTGCGGCTGCACGCAACGCTGCGCGATCCCGTCGCGCACGCACGTTTTGCGCTCGCGGGCGCCACGGCCGATCCCGCGAACATGGGCGTACCGGAAGCGCGGCTGCTCGACGCGCTCTACTTGTACGACGCTTACCACGGCAACTACTCGAGCGCGCGGCAGCTCGCCGAAGGCCTGATCGACTACAGCCGCACGCACCTCGGACCGGAACACGCCCACACGCTGCTTTTCATGACGCGGTTGGGTCGCATGCAGAGCCTCTCGGGCGCGCTCGGGGCCGCACTGAAAACGCAGCAGCACCTGCTGGAAGCGAGCCGCCGCACGTCGGGCGAGGACCATCCTCGGACGCTCACCGCGCAGAGCGACATCGCGCTCACGCTGTTTACGCAGGGGAAGTTCCCCCAGGCCCGATCGCTTCAGGAACACGTGCTGGAGGCACGCACGCGCGTCCTCGGTGCCGAGCACGAAGACACGTTGACGGCCATCAACAATCTCGCGACGACGCTTGCGACGCAGGGCGAACTTGCGAACGCACGTGCTCTGCAGGAGCGCGTCGTCGAATTGCGGCGCAAAGTGCTCGGCCCGCAACACATCGAGACGCTGTCTGCGATGAACAATCTCTCCGTCACGATGCGGGCGCTCGGGGATGCCTCCGCGGCACGTGAGATTCAGGAAGGCCTGCTCGGCTCGAGAGGTGCGGGCGTTGCGGAGGACCATCCCGACAATCTGACGGCGATGAACAATCTCGCCGCTTCAATGCATTCGCAGGGCGATCTGCCAGGGGCGCGCGCTCTCATGGAGCGCGTGCTCGAGTTGCGTCGGCGTCAGCTCGGAGAGCGGCATCCCGACACGCTCGCGACGATGAACAATCTCGCGGCCATCGCGATGGGACAGTCGGAGTACACGGTGGCGAGGGCGCTGCTCGAACGCTCGCTGGAGGCCTGCCGCGAGACGCTCGGCGCTGCGCATCCGGAGACGCTCAAGTCCGCCTTCCATCTCGTGCTCGTCCTCGTGAGGACGAACGAGCCGCCGGGGCGGGTGCAGGAGATCATCGCGCGGGATCTCGCTCCGATCGTCTGGAAGGATCCGGAGTCATTGCCAGCCGAGTTACAGGAGATTCGCAAACGGCTTCTGCCGCTGCTCGAGTCGGTCGCGAAGAAGGATCCGTCGTCGAAACCGTGGTGGAAGCGGATCTTCTGAGAGCGCTGGCGGCTGGTATCGTGTCCCGCAAGTCTCGTGTACTCGTCATCCCGGCGCCAGGCCGGGATCCAGGCGGAAATCTGTTTCACCATCCTACCTTCCCCCGAGCCGGGGAAGGGGATACCGGATCCGTGTGCGCTGCACAGCCTGCCCTGGAATGTCTTGATCCAGGGTCCGGAATGACGGCGGTTACGAGTACAGCGAACTCGGGGACGGCACACTCGTTAGAGTACAGAGCGCTCCACGTAGCTTTCGCCAAGCCCGACTTTGGCATAATGCGCCCGCGCCCGATCGATGCGCGTGAACACATCCTCGTAGCCGTTTGCGACGCCCTGCGGGTCGACGTAGATGAGACTCCCGTTCACCTGAAACAGCGTCACCATTTCCGTGCAGCCCTCGGGAACGACCAGCGTGTGCGTCTCGCCGGGCGGCTCGAAGATATAGCTGCCCGCCTCGGCCATCCAGTCGTGCTCGAGATAGTGCCAGCGGCCTTTAAAGACCCACGCATGCACGCCGCCCGAATGACGGTGCCGCGCGATCACGCCCGCCTTCGTCACGCGCAGGACGTGCGTGTACTGGCCGAGCGCCACGTTGTACTGAAGCGGGCGCGAAGCGACGTGTTCCGATATGGGAATCCACACGCGCGGATCCTGCTCGCCCATTCCGTCGAGCACCACCATGTCCGGGCGCATGTCGCGCGGCTGCGGCTTCTGATACGGCACGCGCATGGGATCGGTGATCGGTTGCGTCAGTGGCTTGTTCATGAATGCTCCTGATGGATAACCGCTCGTAACCGATACCGAACACTCGTCAGCCGCCTGGACCCCGGCCTCGCGCCGGGGTGACGAATGCCTTGTGTCATCCTGTCTGTCACTGGCAAGCAGGGTCGCTGCGTCAGGCGTCACGCAGTGACTGCCGCCAGCGCGCGTTCCACCTTCGGCTTCACGTCCGTCATCATGCGTTCCATCGAACGCATCGCGGCCTTGTGCGGTGTGTCCCCGACCTTGAACGAGAAGCAGACGTGGACGGGGTTCGCCGCGCGAATCTCGTTGACGAGCTTTTCGGCCACGCTGTCGACGTCGCCGATCAGCAGATCGCCGTAGATCGTTTCGAGCGGGGGCTCGTCGGGGAACGGCACGTCGACGAGCACGGTGCCCTGCATGACTTCCTTGCGGCGACGCAGGCTCGAAGCAAGCCGCGACTGATAGCGCGCGTTCTCCGCGAAGCGCATGCCTTCCTCGCGGCTCCCGGTGATGTGGGCGAAGCGATTGAGCGTGATGTGCGCTCGGGAGAGCGGCACGTTTTCGGCCGCATAGGCCGCCACGATGTCGGCATACTGCTCCGCCAGCAGCTTGACGCCGCCGACGCGTCCGGACGTGAGCACGCGATAGCCGCGCCGGGCTGCCGAGCGGAACATCGCCTGCGTATGGCCGGCGACATAGATGGGAACCGGCTTCTGCACGCTGCGAACAGGGATGTGCGTCTCGGCGATTCGATAGTGCTTACCCTCGAAGCTGAAGAAATCCTGCGTCAACGCGCGGTCGAGAATCTGAGAGAACTCGTCGGTCATCGTGAAGTTCTGGCTGATGTCGACGCCGAAACGCTCGAATTCGTAGGGTTGGTAGCCCGCGCCGATGCCGAGCATGAGCCGGCCGTTCGACAGGGCATCCGCGGTTGCCACCTCGGCGGCGAGCCGGGCGGGGTTGTAGAGCGGCAGTACGACGACGGCAGTGCCGAGCCGGATGTTCTTCGTGGTCGCGGCGCAATGCGCCACCATCATGAGGGGCGATGCGCACAAACAGTAGTTCGAGAAATGATGCTCGGCGAACCAGGCAACCGTGTAGCCCAGCTCGTCGGCGGCCCGCGTCTGCTCCGCCACTTCGCTGAACACCTGCGCGGCGGGCTTCTCGGCTTCGCGCGCGCCCATGAGATTGAAAATGCCGAATTCCATCGCTTCGTCCTCCAGTTATGAGGGATCGGCGCTCGCCTACGGCTCGGGCCTCGCCGCCCTACGGAACAGAGGGACACCAATGGTTTCCCTCCGTTACCTCCTTTCCTTCTTCGCGGGAGGCGGCGCTCGCCTACGGGTCAGGTCTCGCAAGCCCTAGAATCGCGTTTCGTCAACCGGCATTCCAAGCCAGTACTGGCCGATCATTTCGTAATGCGTCAACCGGCCCTGCACATGCTGTGTGATGACGTGAATGTCCTGGAAGTGGCGCTGCATCAGATTACTCGTGAAGATCGCAGTCGCCCCGGCGGCGCTATAGAGGCTGTCCACCGCCTGCGCAGCGAGGCGTATGGCATGCGTGGCGGCCACGCGCAGCACCGCCCGCTTGTCCACACTGGCGACACCGGTCGATGTCACTTCGTGCCAGAGATCACCGAGAGCTTCCACGAGGAAGGCGCGGCCGGAGCGCACCGCGGCTTCCGCCTGACCGACCGTCAGTTGTGCGTGCGACTGCTCGCGCAGCAGGCCCGGCATGTACCGTGGCGTCTTCGCGCCGGCGATCTCGCCGAATGCGTCGAGACAACTGCGCGCCACCGCAAGCGCAACCATCGCGTCGCCCGGCGCGAACGTCAGGCCGAACGGAATCTTGTAGCGCGGACCCGGCTCGATGAGCGGCGCGCCGACCGCGAGCACGCTACGCTCTGCCGGCACGAACACGTTCTTCACCTCGAAGTGGTGCGTGCCCGTGCCGCGCATGCCGCGCGTGTGCCACGTGTCGAGGAGCTCGGCCTGCGCGACCGGGACGAAGCAGTAGCGCGCTTCCGGCTTGCCATTCAGTTGACGCACCGCGCCGTTCTCGATGACCTGCGCGTGCGCTGCGATCCAGGAAGCGTGCCGGCAGCCGGTGCTGAATCCCTGTCTACCTGTCACGCGGAAGCCGCCGTCGACGACGATCGCCTGCGCCGTGGCGCCCGGGCTGTTCGAAACCACGCTGCGAGGCGTATCGATCCAGATCGCGCGCGCGATCTCCGGCGGCATGCGGGCCGATATCGTCCCGAAGTTTGCTCCCTGATTCACGGCCCATGCAGTGCTCGCGTCGGCCTTGCCGAGCTCCTCCATTACCAGGGCCCAGGTCGGAAGATCGAGCTCGCCACCGCCGATGGAACGCGGTATCCCGAGATGGAACATCCCCGCGTCGGCGAGCGCGGTAAAGACGTCACGCGGCAGCTCGCGCGCAGCATCGATCTCATCAGCGCGTTCGGCGATAAGCGGAGCAAGCGCGCGCGCTGCTTCCAGGGGCGAGCGGGACGCTGGAGTCATGGTTGGGCGATTCGACGACACGCCGGGAGTGTCCCGAATCAGTTGGTCCTCGTCAATCCGGACCTGCTTCGCGCCGCAGGGCACGACTTCGGCCGCGCTCTATAACAACATGCGGACGCTGCCACGGCCTACGCTCGCACCCGACTTCAGCCGTGATCCCGGTCCGCTCGACGCGAGAGGCATTCGGGACAACGTGGGAGCGATGTTGCCATGCTGGCAGGACTGGTCGCGCTATGCGAACTCCCTCAAAGATGCCAACATCGGGCTGGAACGGTAAGGAGGAGGTCGCGACATGACTGAACCGACGAAGGCGCGGCGATCGTGGCTGATCGTGTCCGCCCACCAGCCGGACGGGCTCATCCCTGCCAACGAGGTCGCCCCGGATGTTACGGTGCTCGATCTGGAATATTCGGTGGCGCCTCGATTGAAGGAGGAGACGCGTGCCAACCTGAAGGCGCTCGTGAAGTCGCTGGGGGAAAACCGTGGCGAGCTCTTCGTGCGCATCGATCGTGAGACGCGCTGGGCGGACGTCGCCGCCGCGATCACGCGCGGCGTAAGCGGGATCGTCTTCCCCGGACCCGAGACGGCCGACGAAGTACGCGAGCTCGCTTCGCTCATGACGCAGAAGGAAAAGGAAAGCGGCGTCGAGCCGGGGACGACGGAGCTCGTTCTGATGGTGGAATCCGCGAAGGGATTCTGGAATGTCGACAAGCTCGCATCGGCAAGCCCACGTGTCAGCGCCGTGGGCGTCGGACGCATCGACCTCACCATGAGACTCGGTCCCGTGCCGCAAGGCGAGTTTCGTCTCTATCGCTTCCTCATGACGAGGCTGCTCGTTGCCGCGCGCATGCTGCGCAAACAGCCGCTCGGCGCGTTCTGGCGGCCGGGGTCGCGCGGTGGTGTCGCGGCGCGCGATGCCACGATGAACGCGGCCAGGGAAGGGCGGATCATGGGATTCACGGGTTGCCTGTGCGCGACGCCGGAACAGGTTGCACCCGTCAACCAGGGCTTCGCACAGGCATGATCATGGACATCGCAACGGTCAAGAGCACTGCGGTGGCGAGCGGCGAGCGGCCGATGCCGAGACACATACGGCGCTCGCTTTTCTGCCTCTCCATCGATGATTCCCGCCTCGGGGACAAAGCGTATGAGTCGTGGGCCGACGCCGTCATCCTCGACTTCGAACGAGCACGCGGGCGTGACTGGCAGGAGGACTTGAAGTCGCGGATGCCCGCCGCAATTCAGGCAGCGGCGCGAGGCGGCGCGGAAGTGTTCGTGCGGGTGCACGCCGCGAACGCGATCGCCGAGCTCGACTCCGTCGTGTTTCCCGGCATCGCCGGCGTGCTGCTGACGGACGTCGACACGGCAGCGGAAGCACGCAAAGTATCCGAGCGTCTCGACCGCCTGGAAGACAGTCGTGGGATTCCTGCCTCATCGCTCGAGATCGACGTCGAGCTCAAGACAGCGGCGGGCGTCTGGAATTCGCTGGAGATCGCGCGTGCGAGCCGGCGATTCGGCACGTTGACGGTGAACGAGCGCGCGTTGTCCGCCGACCTTGGCATGTCCGGCGAGCCTCACGCAGCGTTCGAGCCGCTCGAGTACATCAAGTCGCAGATCATCACGGTTGCGACTGCGGTGGGGGGGCAGGCGCAGGGCATGAGCTATCCGCTGAGTCTCGCGCAAGGCGAGGTCGGCGAAGACGCGCTGAGGAAAGCAGTGCGCCGCGCGCGAGACACCGGGTTCAAGGGTGCGATTTGCCATCATGCCTCGTGGATCAAGGCCTGCAACGAGGGCTTCCGGCCGAGTCCTGAAGAGACGGCGTACTACGTGAAGGTGAGGGAAGTCTTCGCGGAGGGGCTCAAGCGCGGGATGGCCTCCGTGCCGATCGACGGCAAGATGATCGACGTGCCGGTCGACGTGCGCGCGCGGCTCTATCTCGAATGGGCGAACCGCGCGAAAGCGCGGGAAGAAGAAAAGGCGCGTGCCCATGAGCGAACCACATCCGCAGGAGCCGCGTCATGAACAACCGGGTTTCCCGCTGCGCGATGTTCGTCACGCCGACCAATCCGCGCTTCATCGACAAGGCCTGGACGCGAGGCGGCGACGTCTACATCCTCGACATCGAGGATTCCATCGCGCCCTCGGAGAAGGAGCGCTGCCGGACGCTCATCCGCGAATCCATACAGAAGGCGAACAAAGGCGGGGCGTCGATCTACGTGAGGATCAACAAGCCGTTCGTCGACACCGACCTTCCGTATGCCGTCCGGCCGGGCGTGGACAGGATCATGCTGCCGAAGACGGAATCGGCGGCCGAGATGCGGCACGCGCACGAGATCATTTCCAGGCTCGAGAAGGAGCGCGGCATCCAGCCCGGATACATCGAGCTCTCGCCCATGATCGAATCGGCGCTGGGCGCGGTGAACATCCATGAGATTCTGAGCGCCACGCCGCGCAAGATCTGGTCGCAGGGCGGCGGCGGGGGCTACGACATGGCGGTCAATCTCGGGATCGAGATGTTCGCCGACTTCGACCAGTACCGCGTTCCCTCAGGCTTACGTGGCGCTGGCCGCAATGGCGCTGGGCATCGAGCCGACGGGGGGCGTGTTCGTGCCGAATCCGTCCGGGCGCGTCGATCAGAGCGATCAGGCGGCCACGCAAGCGGCGGCGCTTCACGCGGCCGGCATACACCACGCGGGCGCGCTCCATCCCGCTTCTATCGACCCGCTCGTCAAAGGACTCTCACCTACCGAGGGCGAGATTGCGTGGGCGCGCAAGGTCGTCGACGAATACGACAAGCTCGCCGACGCGGGCGAAGCCGTGGGAACACTCGACGGTAAAGTGGTCGACAAGTACGAACACGATTCCGCCAGGCGAACGCTCGAATGGGCGGCAGCGTGCGCTGCGAAGGACCGCCACAAGGCCGCAGCGCTCGAGTGGGCTTCCGCTCAAACCTGACCGCACTATTCGGCTGCGTGGTGCGGCTATACTCGGCGCACGCCACTCGAACGCCCGCGCCAACGCGGCGCTTCGGCAGTTTCGATTCTGATGTGGGGCAGGTCCCCGCTTCCACCAGGGAGAGGATGAATGAAAGTCTACGAACGGCTGGCAGACGCTTTCATAGCCGAAGGCACGACACATGTGTTCGGCATGATGGGCGACGGCAACATGTACTGGATGAATGCGCTGCTCGACCGCGGTGTGAGGCGATCGAAGTGCGCCATGAAGGCGTCGGACTCGGGATGGCGGACGGCTGGGCGCGGCACATGCACTCTCCGGGTGTGGCGACCGCCACCTGCGGTCCGGGTGTCACCCAGCTCGCGACGGCGCTCGTTACGGCGGCGCGTGCCGAATCGCCGGTCGTCGCATTCGTCGGCGAACATCCCGCGAACGATCAGGACTATCACCAGCGGCTGAATCAGGCTGCGTTCGCGGCCGGCTGCGAAACAGGTTTCATTCGGCTTGCCACGCCGGAATTCGCCGACGAAGCGGTGCGCCGCGCGTTCTATCTGGCGAAGCTCGAATCCCGCGCCCGACATGCTGAGCTGTCCCGATGGACGTCGCAGCAGGAAACGTGGGAAGACGACGAGCCGTACAAACCGTCCGCGACGCTCTCGGTCAAGCGTGCAGTCGCGACCGACACTGCGGCGCTCGAGCAGGCGGCCGACATCATCGCCAAAGCGAAGAAGCCCGTGATCATCGTCGGCCGTGGCGCGATCTGGTCCGGCGCGGGCGATGCGGTGCTCAAGGTCGGCGAGCGCATCGGCGGCCTGATCGCCACGAGCCTGCGCGCGAAAACGTGGCTCGCGGACAAGACCGACTACCACGCCGGCGTATCGGGTCTCTATGCGACGCGCGCCGCCATGCAGCTCTTCGAGGAAGCCGATTGCGTGATCGGCGTCGGCGCGAGCCTGAACCGTCACACGACCGAGCACGGCTATCTCTATCCGAACGCGAAGTACGTCCACCTCGATCCGAAGCCGCACATCGTGATGGGCATGGGCCGCGCCGCGGACGTCTACGTGCAGAGCGACGCGAAGGCCGGACTCGAACTGCTCGACGCAGCTGCTGGCCAAACGCGGCGTGAAGTCGAACGGCTACCGCACCGGAGAGACGCTCGAGCGTCTATCGAACATGTACGAGGACCGCGCCGAGTTCACCATCGAGCCGGGCACGATCGACCCTCGCCATGTGTGCCGCGCGGTGGATGACATCATTCCCGGCGACATCGGGCTCTTCATCGGCAACGGCGCGAGCTCCGCGATCACGGCCATGACGACGCACAAGCCGCGGCCGTACGTGCACGCGTCCGGGTTCTTCGGTTGTATCGGCCAGATGCTGCCCACTGCGATGGGCGCGACGATCGCCAATGGCAACAAGCCCGCGGTGCTCGTCGATGGAGACGCGAGCACGATCATGCACTTCTCCGATTTCGACACGGTCGTGCGCTGCAAGATGCCGCTCCTGATCGTCGTGCTCAACGACGAAGCGCTCGGCTCCGAATACCAGAAGCTGAAAGCGCACAACATGGATCCGGAGACCTCCGCGATACCGTCGCCGGACATCGGCGCGGTGGCGCGCGGCTACGGCGCACGCGGCTGTCTCGCCCGCAAGGTCGAGGAAGTCGAAGCGGGTCTGCGCGAGTGGGTGGCGAATCCGGGCCCGATGGTGATCGACGCGCGCATCTCGCGCAACGTGATCAACCTGCCGCACCGGCGCGTGCTGTACGGCAAGGACGAGTAGTCCAGCCGGATGCGCGGACCGCCGTCCGGACAATCCGCGGCGGTACTAAGGGCCTCGCCCCGGACTACGCGAACGCCGGCGCGATCTCGCGGGCGAAGCGCCGCAGGCTCTCGCCCGAGCCGCCGAAGCTTGCCAGCACGTAAGTGACGCCGGCCGCGCGGAGCGCTTCGAGCTTCGCCGCGACTTCTTCCGGCTTGCCGTAGACGGCCGCTTCGTTGCCCGAGCCGGCGTGCTCGTACGAGAGCACGTGCGACCCCCCGGAGCGATCGGGGGCGCGCGAAACGTCGATGGTGCGACGGCGGACGTTGGCAGCCCGCACGAGCGCCGCCTGCTTGTCGTCTTCGCTTTTCGCGACATAGACGTCCCGCGCGACGGCGATGCTCATCGGGTCGAAGACGCGCCCGCGCGCTTCGACTTCGGACTTGAACATCGCGATGCGCTCCGCGATCACCTCGGGCGCGGCGAACTGGTCGAGCAGCAGGTTGCTGCCGTTCTCGGCCACGCGCCGTATGGACGCTGCGCTTCCCGCGGCCATCCACAGCGCCGGATGCGGGCTCTGCGCCGGCCGGGGCTCGACGACGATGTCGCTGAACCGCCAGAAGCGCCCCTCGTGCGAGAAGCGCGAGCGCGAGGTCCAGGCCTTCTTCATGACTTCGAGCGCCTCGTCGAAGCGCGCCTCCGCCTCCTCCATCAGAATCGAGAAGCCGTTGAATTCGTTCCAGCGATAGCCCTTGCCGATGCCGAGATCGAGGCGGCCGCCCGACAGGAGATCGAGTGTCGCCGCCTGTTCGGCGAGCAGCACGGGGTTGTGCCATGGAAGCACCATGACCGCGGTGCCGACGCGCAGGGTCTTCGTGCGCGCCGCGAGCCAGGTCAGCAGATTGAGCGTGGCCGAGATCTGGCTCCAGCCCGTGAAGTGATGTTCGACGCAGAAGCTGCTGCGATAGCCGAGCGCCTCCGCTTCGACGTTGAAATCGATGAAGTCGTGAAATCCCTGACCTGGTTCGTCCGAGGTCGCGGCGGCGGCCTGCGCGCCACCGAAAAGACCGAATTGCATGCGTTGCTCCTCTATTTTTGGTGGAGAATAGAACGATTCAAGGGAGGAGACCATGGCGAGACTCGAACGCATCACCAGCAAGGACCAGTTGCCGGCTAAGAACCAGCCGATCGCGGAAGCAGTCATCGCGAGCCGCGGCGGCATTCACGGACCGTTCACGATGCTGCTGCATGCACCGCAACTTGCAAGCCATCTCGTGAACGTCGGCGGCTACATCCGCTTCGAGGGCTCGCTCGACATGCGGGTGCGCGTTCTCGCGGCGATGACGGTGGCGCGCGAATTCGAAGCGGTCTATGTGTGGGGCGCGCAGACAGGCTCCGCACGCCGGCAGGGCGTGCCGGAATCCACCATCACGGCAATCCGTGAAAAGCACTCGAAGGGCGTTCCGCCCGAGGACGCGCAAATCATCGAGTTCACCCGTGCGCTCCTCCAGAAGCACCGCGTCGACCGTGCGCTGTTCGATGCGGTACGAGCGCGCTTCGGAGACGAGCAACTGGTCGAGCTCACCGGCACCATCGGCTACTACAGCATGCTCGCAATGACCGTGAACGCGTGCGAGCTCGAAGCGGGTCAGGGCGCGGAGGTGCTCGGGGCGTAGGTGCCCATCACGGCCGCCATTCTGTCGACTTCGCTCTTCATCGTTACGCGCAGCGCCGCCGGGGAGCTCGCCGCCGGTTCGATGCCGGCTTTGAGATAGCGCTCGGCGATCTGCGTGTCCGCCAGCGTCTCCGCGACGTGCCGATGCAAGCGATCGACGATCGGAGACGGCGTGCGGGCGGGCGCGAACACCCCGTGTAGGTCGCCGTCTCGTAACCCGGAACGCCGGCGCTGGCGATTGTCGGCAGGTCGGGGAACAACGCTGAAGGACGTGCGCTGCCGATCGCGAGCGCACGCAGCTTGCCGGATGACATCAACGGCACGACCGCCGCCGCAACCGGAAACATGACGTGCACGCGACCCGCCATGAGATCGGTCAGCGCGGCTGCATTACCTTTGTAGGAGACGCGCACGAGCTCAACGCCGGTCATGCGCTTGAAGAGCTCGGCAGCGAAATGCGCGGAGCCGCCGGTCGCGTTCGACGCATAATTCAACTCCGCGGGACGGGCGCGCGCCAACGCGATCAACTCCGCGACGCCATGGGCGGGCAGCGAGCCGGGCACCACGAGAAGCGTCGGTACGACGCCAACGAGCGAGATCGGCGAGAAGTCCGCGAAGGCATCGTAGGGCGTCTTCTCGAGGAGCGGGCCCAGCCATAGCGTGTTGCTCGCGACCAGCAGCGTATTCCCGTCGGGGGAGGCGCGCGCGACGATTTCGCCGGGGACGACACTCGAAGGCCGGTTATCCACGATGACGGGACGCGCGAAGACGCTCCGCGAGCGAGCGTGCGAGCAGGCGCGCGACGAAGTCGTTGCCGCCGCCGATCGCCGTGGTGACGATGCGCAACGGGCGTGCGGCCGGTTCAGGCGCTGCCCATGCCACGCCGCATCAGACCGAACGATATGGAAAGCAGCGTCGATACTGCTCTGTTCCGAGGGCGGCGAGGCCCGAGCCGGAGGCGAGCGCTGCCCCCTACGACTGACGCTTCAAACGGCACTCGGTCTCGACCGCTTTGGCCGATTTGCCTCCCGGGGACGGGCGCCTGTAGACGCGCAGCGGCGCATAGCCTTCTTTCGAGCACGATATCGTGACCTGTTTCGGGTCGATATCGTTTTTGAAGCCGCGCAGGCGGAACGCGCCCGTCGCAGCGCTGCGGGTGACGAGCGAGAGGGTCTTGTGAGTGGCGGTCACACGCGCATCGGAAACGGCCGCGCCGCGCTCGTCTCGAACGAAGCCGTAGTAGTGCGGCCCTTCGTCGGGGGCGTGCTCGTCAGGATCGCCGAAGCCTGCACCGCCCGCCCAGGCGTTGCCAGACCCTACGGCGAGCCATACGAGGCAGATGAATTGCCGCCGGATGCGCATCGGCCGAAAGATGCCGGTGCGCCCCATCAGACGCCCATCCCGAGCCTGCTGCATCCTTCTGCTGAAGACTCGCATGTATTGATGTGAATACTAAGGCCCGTCCGATCGTTACGTTCGCGGGGACCCCGCTGTTCCACAGCCCCCGCTCACCGATTACGCGTAGGTTCTAATCACCTCACTCCAGCGGCTCTAACTTGATTATCGACGCCCCATGGTTGCTGCCGACCCAGAACGTGACCGGCGTCGTCGAGTTGTCGACGAATACCCTGCGGACGTTCGTCGTGCGCGGCAGGAGGTACTCGACCCATTGGCCCGACTTCGTGTCGAGCCGCGCGATGCGGTCGTTCAGCATCGAGCCCGTCCATGCCTCCTGGTTCTTATCGAGCGCTACGTCGTACGGAGCCGTATAAGGCGTCGGAACCTCCCACTCCTGGAAGCGTTCGGTCTTCGTATCGAACATGCCGACGCGATTCGCGCGATATTCGCCGAACCAGATGCGGTCCTGCGCGTCCATGATGCCGCGGCGCGGGCCGGAGGCCTTCGTGGGCGTCGAGAACAACGTGACCTGCTTCGTTTGCGCGTCGATGCGCCCGATCGTCTCGCGGCCGATGTCGGTGAACCACGCGTTGTTCTTCGAATCGGAGATGACGTCGTAGATGTTGTGTCCGACCGGCGCTTCCTTGAACGGCTCCCATGTTTCCCACTGGCCGGTCTTCAGATCGACGCGGTGCACGCCGGCAAAGCCGTTGTTCTGCGTCCACACCTTGCCGTCGACCGCGATGTTGAGCGGGCTCGTCATGTTGACCTGCGTGTTGGGCCGGTTCCACTCGGCCGGGATCGGCCATACCTGAAGCTTCTCGGTCTTCGTGTCGAGCTTGCCGATGGCAGCCTGATACATCATGCCGAGCCACAGGTTCTCGTCACGGTCCAGCCGGATCGAGAGCGAACCGTACGGCGAGCCCTTCTTCAGCTCGGGCGTATCGATCTCGACGAGTTTGCCGGTCTTCTGGTCGAACTTGCCGACTTTCTGGTCCCCGAAATCGCTGTACCAGACGGTGCCCTTCGAATCGACCACGACGTCGTGCGGCTGAATCGTCGGACGCGGCAGGTCCCACTCGGTGATGACGACGCGCGTGGCGCGTCCCTTCGGCCGGGCGAAAGTCTTCAACTCGTAGGTCCAGCCGGTGCCTTTCGCGCTCTGATTGAGCGTCGCGAAGTACTCGGCCTGCGCGCGCTGAAGCTTTTCGCGATCTTCGCCGACGAGATCGGTGTCCCGGCCCGTCAGCCGCTTCTGCGGCCGGATGAACGTGCTCTGGTTGGCATACGTGCCCATCCGCTTGATCGTCTGCACGAAGCCGTCGGCGTCGTGCTTGGACATCATGATCTTGTCGAGCGTATGGCAGCCGACGCAGCTGAGGAGCGGTCTCTTCTGCTGAGCGGTCCCGGGAGCGCTGTGCAGCCACTCGCCGTTCGAGAGCTGCGCGGCGAGGTTCTTCGTTTTCACGAGCTTGAGATCTGCCGTCGCATTGCCCTTGGGCAAGACATCGGACGTCGCCGGTGCAGCCAGCTCGTAGCCGATCGCCCGTATGGTGATCGTGTACTTGCCCGGTTCCAGCCGCGGGCCCGGAAACGAATACTGACCTTTGGCGTCACTCACCACCGTGACGGTTTTGTTCGAGCCCTCCCGCTTGGCGCTCACCAGGACGCCTTCCATCGCGCCTTCTTCCGCGGAAGTGACCTGCCCCTTCAGTGCCGGGACGGACGGGCTGGATTGGGCCGACGCGAGGCCCGCTGACGAGAGAATTCCGATTGTTGCGGCAAGCAGTAAGGCGTGCATGAAGCATCCTCCGCGTTCGCGCTGAGCTGTTCCTCGAAATTCTTGTGTGTTTCGGAACTGCGCCCGCATCGTAGCACCGCGCCACGACGCGTGACTACCGGACTCCCGCGAGCCGCAGATATTGCAGGTCCACAAAGCGGTCTGCGGCGGGCAGCGGCGCCTTCAGCAACCCCGCTTCGCCCATCGATGCAATCACCTGGGCGAAGCCGGCCATCTCGATCTCGGCTGCGCGCGGAATGACTTTGCGATCGGGCTCGAAATAGAGGGCGAGCGTGCGCTCGGCGATCTCCGGGCCGACTCTTGTCGTCTCGACGATCGTCTTGATAACGAGCGGGCGCTTTGCAGGATCGCGAATGATGCGATGTGCCGCGGCAAGGCCGCGCACGTAGCGCACGACGAGGTCGCCGTTCGCGGCAGCCCATGATTTGCGCACGGCGGTCACGGTATAGACGTATTGCGGCACCGCGTCGGTGGAGAGGCCCAGCAGCCGAAAGCCTTCGCTCTGCGCGAGAAGGTCCTGCGGCTGGCCCAGCGGAACCGCGACGCACTCGCCGCGCCGCAGACAGCTCCAGCGCGCCTGTGTACCTTCGATTGTCTTCACGCGGATATCGCTTTCGCTCAGTCCGTGTTGCGCGAAGAGCTTGCGCATCGAGATCGTGATGCTCCCGCCCGGGTCCGCCAGGCCCACGACCTTGCCTTTCAGATCCGCGATCTGTTTGATTTCGGGCCGCGCGATCAGCGAGTAGATGGGATTGTTGAACTCCGCGGCGATGGCGACCGCGTCCGAGCCGGCGAGGGCCGCGCGCACGAGGAACGGCGTGGCAACGTGCGTCACATCGATCGTGTCGTCGTGCAACGCATGGATCATCTTGTCGGAGCCGCCGGGGTTCGGAATCACCACCCGAAAATCGAGGCCCTCGCGAGCGAAGAGGCCCTCCCGCTCCGCGATCGCGATGGGCAGCGAGTACACGCTGTTGGTGGCCGAGAACGCCTGGCCGTAGCGCAGAATCGGAAGCTCCCCTGCCGACGCCGGGGTGCTCATGGCGGCGAGTGCGACGAGGACAGATACGATCGTTGGCATGGAGATCTCATGGCTTCGAGCGCGGCATCTCGCGTCCCGACGCTCGCAGCAGGTCGAACCCGACCAGCAGCGCCGGAATACCGCAGACGATAAAGCCGATAGCATAGCTCCCGGTCAGACTCAGCAGGCCCGAATACATGAACGGCATCACCATCGCACCGAGTTGCCCGAATGAAAGCACGCCGCCGGTGACGGCGCCGCGCTGGCCCTCGGGGGCAAGGCGCGCCGCCTCGGACAGCACGATGCCATGCCAGGAAAGTGCGGTGGCGCTCAGCGCGAGCGGCGCCCAGGCCGACCAGCAGGACCGGCCATGACGGCTTCGTAAAGCGCGATGAATACCGCGCTTGCGGCCATGCCGAACGCGAGCCATGCCATGATGATGCGCGGCGCGACGTGGGTGCTGCCGATCCATCCCCACACGATGCGCCCCGGGATCGCGATGGCAACTGCGACGGAGAAAACGAAGCCGGCCGCGGCGAGCGTGTAGCCGAGCGTCGTCAGGTAGATCACGAAGTAGGTCGTAATGACCTGCTGGCGGCGTTGAACGCGAAGCACGCGAACGAAAGGCTGCGCAGATCGCGCACGGTCAGCACGGACGTGAGCGTGCCCTTGAGATGCGACAGGCTGAACGCATGCGTCGCGATGCGATCGGAATCGAACCGCTCGCGCAAGCGGTTGCAGCACGAAGGCGAACACGAGGCAGGCGGCGGCGACGGTGAGCATTGCTCCGCGCCACCCCGTCCATGCCGTGAGCAGAGGACCGACGAAGCCAGCGAGCAGCAGTCCCGCGGGAACCGCAGTCTGCTTCACCGAGAACACCAGCGGCGCGTATTGCGGCGGCGAATAGCGGCCGAGCAGGTGCGAGCTTGCGGGCGTCGATACCGCCGCGCCGCCGCCGGCGACGATCGCCGACACACGCGAACACGAGGAAGCTGCCTTCGACGATGATCGCCGTGCCGGCCGCGAGCATCACGAGCGCAGCCTGGCTCACGCGCAGCGCGCCGTAGCGCACGATGAAACTGCCGCAGCTCATCTGAAAAATCGAGGGCCCAGAACGCGGTCAATCCGAAGTACGCGCCCACCCATGCCGGGTCGAAGTGGAGATCCGTCATGATCGCCGGCGCAATCACCGCAGGGAGAATCCGGCCGATGGCGACAAACGTCTGCTGCATGAACATCGCAGCGAGGGCGAGGAGAAGCGTATTCAGCGTCTTGTCCCTGCGCTCGTCACGGGCCGGCGGAAAGATCGAGGCATCACGCTGCGGATTTCCCGCAGGACTCGGCGGTTTGCATGATGCCTTCACGATAGGCTGTCGGCTGGACGCCGAACGCCTCCGAAAACTTGGTCGAGTCGAACAGGTATTTCGAGTCGTACTGATACAGCATTTCATACGTCTCGCGCACGTCCGGATTGAACCACCCGGCGAGCCTGATCATGGGGCGGCCCGGCACGCGATATTTCGGCTCCGCCCCGAATGCCTCGGCTGCCATGCGGATGAACTCCCTCCCGGTTGGCGGCGCGGCTGCGGTCGGCAGATGCCACGTCTGGTTCCACGCGTCCTCTTTCGCGGCCAGCAGCGCGAGAGCGCGTGCGGCATCCGGCGTGAAGGTGAATGAATGCGGAACGGCATCGCTCGCGAGCCATGAAGCCGTGGCGTGCTTCGCGAGCTTGTCGAAGACGAGGATGTTCGCGATGCTCGTCGATGCACGCGGACCGTAGAAATCGGCCGAGCGTGCAATGAGCGCCTGGATGCCGCCGGCCTCGATCTCGTTCAGCAGCATCGTCGCGACCCGGGCGCGCACCTCGCCTTTCCGGCTGCACGGATTGAACGCCGTCTCCTCCGTCATCGGCCCTGAGACCCTGCCGTACATGTAGACGTTGTCGAAGAAAACGAGCTTCGCGTTCGCGCGTTTGCACGCTTCGATGACGTTGCTCATGATGCGGGGCCAGAGGGCTCGCCACGTCCCTGTATCGTACTTAAGACCAACGAGCAGGTATACGACGGAGGAGCCGGCGACCGCCGCGATGGTTTGGTCGAGGCTGGAGACGTTTGCCGAGAACGTCTCCACGCCGGTTGGCGCCGGCTTTGGCGTGCGGCTCACCAGACGCAGAGGCATGCCGCTCAGTAACTTCACCAGCTCGTTCGCGATCACGCCGCCGGCGCCGAGGATCGTGTGCATGGGCGCCGGAATGACGAATGTGGGGCGAATTTGCGATCCAGCATTAAGCGGCGAGCGTGGCGCGCCTCTACCTACCCAACCGGACGATCCTCAACTGACTTGCCGGAAGGTCCGGTATGAACACGGTGACACCCTTGGCGTCGGGCGCGACGGCGAAATCCGCCGGGCCCTTGAATCCTTTGGTGAGCGTTTCCATTCCCGACTTCTCGGTCCAGCGGACGAGCGATCCTGTATTCCATTCGGTCGCGAGAATGGAACCATCCTGCATCTGATACACGCCGTCGACGCGGCCCACGTCCTTGGCAAGCTGTGTCAGGTCACCGCCCTTGGAGAGCGAGTAAATGCCGCGCGCCTCCTTGGGCGACATGAATCCGACGACGAGAAGCGAGCCTTGTTTGCCGGGATAGAGGCCGTTCGGATTGATCGATTTCCCCGCGAGAACGATGCTGACCTGCGGCTGCTCCTTCGTATTCAGGAAGTCCGCGGGCTCAATGCGATAGAGGCGGTCCGCCCTGTTGTCGCTCACGTAGAGCGAATTGCCCAGAACCGCCGGGTCGTTGGCGAACGTGATGCCGGGCACTTCCAGCTTTTTTCCCTTGCGCGTCTTGAGATCGAACACCCACACGACGTCGATGTCGGTCACCCACAGCCGGTTGCCTTCGACCCAGATGCCTTTCGGCTTGTGCATCGTTTCGCCGGCCGGCGGCAGGAACCGTTCTTCGAGCACTTTTCCTGAGAGCGAGACCTTGCTGATCTTGCCGTTGCCGTCCTTCTCCGCAGGTTTCAGCTCGGTGCCGCCGAACTGGCTCACGTACAGGACCTTCGCCTTCGGATCGTACGCAACCGACTCGGGGAAAGTGAAACCGCCCACGGTCTGCTCGGAGACGAGCCGCAGCTTTTGCGCTTCCGCGGCGTCTGCTTCGGGAGACGGCATGAGTAGGCTTCCCAGCACGAATGAAAACGCAATCAGACCCAGCGCACGACGAGTGGCCATGACAATCCTCCCTTTATTTCGTTCGGTGACGCTATCATGCCACGGCCGTATCATTCCGCCGGGCGGCAGCATCGACGTGGTGAAGCGGCTCGAGGTGGTGTACGCCGAAACGATCGCGTGGTTCCGCAACTATCTGCAGGCGGCCGCCGCGCCGTCGCTTCTTCGCACTGCCTCCTCTTCGACCCGCCGGGCACATGCCGGAAGCTTCGCGGCCGGAAACCGACGATGCTCGCCTCTGCTCGCCGGATGTCGATTTTCACCCCTCCCCGTTCGACTAAGCACCGTAGGGATGGACAATCGACTCTGGATGACGGGAGCAGTCATGGAAGCCTTGGCGGCCGCCTTCGAAGGCCTGAAACGTTGCTGGAAGCGGCTCGGTCCCGTGCTGTTGGTGGAAATCCTCCTGCCCGGCGGAACGCTCGTTGCGCTGTTGCTTCTCTTCTACCAGCGCCGCCGCGAGCACACCCGCCCTCCCGCTGAGACCGACCGGCTGATGCAACGCTCGAATGTCACGGAACCGCTTCCGTTTGCGTATCCTATGTTGATCGTGCGCCGATAGAGAGACACCATGCTGCCTGCCATGTCGCGGTGTGCTATCCATAGCCCGGCGTTCCTTACAGCGCCGGCCGGGTGTCATCCCCATCGGGCGCGACGTCGAACGCATTCGCGGCGAGCGCCATCATGACGTTGTAGCCGAGGTTCGCGGCGATCTGCACGGCGGTCGGCACACCGAAGTGCGAAACGATCGACTCGTACGTCGCGTCCGTGACGTGATGATTCCCGCGCAAGAGCTGATAGCAGAAGTCGAATAGCGCTTCCTGCTCCTGCGTAAGACCGGCGATTGTTCCGCCTTTCTCCAGGCCGTCGATGAGCCGCGGATCGATGACTGCGGCGCGTGCGAGGCCCACGCTCGCGTTCCACACGTAATCCGAATCGAGCTCGCGGGCCACGATGAGCCCGGTGAGCGCTCTCGAGGCCGGCGTCAGGATCGTTCCGTCGAGATAGAAGGCACCCACGTGAGCCATGCGCTCCGCCATGTCGGGGGAATGGAGGAGCACCTGGAACACGCCGGAGATCCATCCTCGCGTACGCACGACGCGGTCGAAGAAGTGCTGATGCTCGGGCGCGAGGTCCTCGTGCCGCAGGATCGCCGGAAGGCGAGGCTGTGGCGGCTTCACGCCGGAGATCTGCGGCAGGTCCCGCTCTCCGGGTTGCGGGCGCGTTCGCGTGGCACCGCGAATACGCAGTGGCTCGAACCGTTTGCGCAGGTTCATCTGATCCGGGGACATCTCGATTTCGAACGCATTGAGCGGCAGCGCGATCATGGCGAAATAACCGAGCGTCACCACGAGCTCGACGAGGCCCTGCACGCCGAAATGGTCGAGCGCCGCCTTGTGCGTCGCTTCGCTGACACGATGGTTGCCGGAGATGAGCTGGGTGAAGTAGTCGCTGACGAGGGATTCCTCGGGCGTGAGATTCTGCGGCGTTCTTCCCTCACGGATCGCGTCGACCGTGTCCTGAGGCACACCCGCTTCGAGCGCCCAGTTCACCCAGGCGCTCCACTCGTAAACGCCATCGAGCACGCGAGAGCCGAGCAGCGCGACGAAGCAGCGGATCCGCAGCGGAAGGATCGATTCGTCCGCCTGTCCGCGAGCGTGAAAGTAGTGGCCGAGCTGCGCGAAACGTGCCGCGAGATCGGGACTGCTGTTCATGGTGACGATGAAGGGTCCGCTGATCGGCCGCCGCCGTATCGCTTTGACCGCATCGTGGAAGCGGCGCTGGTTCTCCGGAAGCGCCTCGCGATCAACTGCCGACAGTCTGCCCAAGGTGAACCTCCTTCGGTGTTGGTGAAGCGCGGGGCTGTTCGCCTCCGACCTCGCGACGATACTATACCGATGTGATCCATGAACGCTGCGACGCTGTTGCGAGGGTTGGGATCGCACGGCGGGGAGAAGAAAGGAAGTGACACGACTTCATTGGCTGCTCGTTGCCGTGACAACGATGACCGCCGCGAGTGCGTCCGCTCAGACGTACCCCACAAAACCGCTGCGCATCATCACCGCCGCGGCAGGCGGGGGCAGCGATCACACGTCGAGGATGATCGCGACTCCGCTCGGCGCCGCCCTCGGACAGCAGGTCATCGTCGACAATCGTGGGCTGCTCGCCGCGGACGTCGCCGCCAAAACGCCGCCGGATGGCTATACGCTGCTCGTGAGCGGACAGACGCTGTGGCTGCTTCCGTTCATGCGGGAGAACGTGGCCTCCAATGTGACCGACTTCACTCCAATCACCACCGCTACCGAAGCGGCGAATATCCTCGTCGTGCATCCGACGTTGCCGGCGAAGTCCGTGAAGGAACTGGTCGTGCTCGCGAAGGCTCGGCCAGGCGAGCTCAACTTTGCTACGTCGGGTAACGGCAATTCAGTGCACCTTGCCGGTGAGCTGTTCAGGTCCCTTGCGGACGTCGATGTCGTGCGCGTGAACTACAAAGCCGGCTCGCAGGCGGTCACCGATCTCGTCGCGGGGCAGACACAATTCATGTTCGGCGTCCCGGCTTCGGTCACGCCGCATCTGCGCTCGGGCCGCCTGCGCGCGCTCGCGATCACGAGCGAAAAGCGCAGCGCGCTGTGGCCTGAATTGCCGTCGATCGCGCAAACGCTGCCGGGCTACGACGTGGCATCGCGGCTCGCGGTTTTCGCGCCGGCGGGAACGCCGGGCGCCATCGTGACGCGCCTGAATGAAGAGATCGTTCGCATACTGCAGCGTCCGGAGGTCAAGGAGAAGCTCATCGCGACCGGCATCGAGCCTGTGGGCGACTCGCCCGGGGCGCTCGCCGCGATCGTGAAGTCCGAGATCGCGAGAATGGGCAAGGTCATCAAGGCGGCCGGTATCCGTGCGGACTAGCAGCCGACGCTAATGTCCCGCGATCCGTCATTCCGGCGAGCAGGTACACCCCGGACCAATCGCGACATGCGATCCGATCCGGGGCCGGAATCCGGAAGTGCCTCCAAAAAGACCGAACGGCGTCATGCGGCAGTCGGGCTACGGCACTTGCAGGATCAACTCGAGAATCACCGATGAAAACGGCTTCACACTTCTTGATGTCTTGCGTCGTGCTGTTCGCCGGCGCGCCCGCAGCGTTCGCACAACCCGCGTATCCGGCGCAGCCGATACGCTTCGTCGTAACCACGGCGCCCGGCGGCGGACTCGACAGCTTCTCGCGCGTGCTTGCAAAGGAGCTGACGGCGCGGGGCGGCCAGCAGGTGATTGTCGACAATCGTCCGGGCGCCGGCACGACCATCGGCAGTGCCACCGTCGCGAAGGCGAAGCCCGACGGCTACACCGTTCTGCTCAACACGTCCGCATTCGCGATCAGTCCGGCGATCTATCAGAAGCTGCCCTACGACACGCTGCGTGACTTCATCGCGATCACGCTGGCGGTGTCGGCGCCCAACGTGATGGTCGTGCATCCGTCGGTGCCGGTGAAGTCGGTAAAGGACGTGATCGCGCTGGCGAAGGCACGCGCGACCCAGGGCGATCCCATGCTCTATGCATCGGGCGGCAGCGGCACCAACGGCCATCTCGCGGCGGCGCTCTTCGTGAGCATGGCCCAGATTCGCATGACCCATGTCCCTTACAGGTCCGGTTCGCTCGCAGTCACCGATCTCATCGCAGGACATGTCCCGCTGATGATCGACACGATGTCGAGCGTGATGCCGCAGGTATCGGCAGGCAAGCTGCGGGCGCTCGGCGTCTCGAGTGCGAAGCGCGCGGCTCAGGCGCCCAATCTACCGACGATTGCCGAGGCGGGGGTGCCCGGCTACGAATCGGGCCAGTGGTATGGGCTCTGGGTGCCCGCTGGTACGCCTGCGGAGATCGTCGCTTGGCTGCACAAGGAAACCACCTCGATTCTGCGCAGCGGCAGCATGCAGGAACGCCTGACTGTGGAGGGTCTCGAAGTCGTTGCGAACTCGCCCGAAGAGTTTGTCGCCATGATCAAATCGGATATGGCGAAGTGGACGAAGCTCGTGAAGACGATCGGGATGAGTCTGCTTTAGTATGGTCCTGATGATTCATGAATTCGTCATTCCTGCGAAGGCGGGAATCGAGGCCTGGATCCCGGCCTCGCGCCGGGATGACGGATAGAGCGAATCACCGCACCAGCGATCGCTCCGCCGCAAGGTGCATCCCGGACCAGCTCGGCACGAGCGCGATCCGGGGCCGCCTCACGAGAGATACGACGTCACGTCCAGTTCGCACGCCCCCGCAGCGATGCGGCGCATTCGGCGGCCTGTCTGATCACCTCGGCATGGTCGAGCGCGGTGAATGCGCCGCCTCGCCTGAGAATGCGTCCGTCGACGACCACCATCTCGATGTTGCCCGGCTGCGCGAACGAGACGAGCGCCTGATATGGATCGCTCATGGGCGCAACGTTGATTTCGCCGGTGCGCACGAGAATGAGATCGGCGCGCTTGCCCGGTGTGAGTGAGCCGGTTCGGTCCGCGATGCCGAGATCGATGGCTCCATCGATCGTGGCGAGGCGTACCAGCCGCCTGAAGTCGAGCGGAATGCGCTGCCCGATGCGATGCGTGTGCAGGCGATAGAGGATGCGCATGCACTGGAAATAGTCGGCGGCGTAGCTGCTCGTGTTATCGATCGAGATGCTCGTCTTCACGCCGGCTTCGAGCAGCTCGCCCAACTGAATCACGCCGGCGCTCGCCGGCCGACCCATTTCTCCGGTGGGTGAGGTGCTGTAGCTTACGCCGCGCTCTCTCATGATGCGGCGCTCCTCGGCGGTCGTGAGCAACGGATGGACGAGCTGCACGTCCGGACCCAGAAGCTTCGCGTCTTCGAGCAGCTTCACCGGGCTCGGTCCGGAGGTGTGCATCGTGATCGGGAGTTTGAGCGCGCGAGCGCCGCCCCAATCGATGCGCGCCGTCTCGACCGAGATGTTGCCGCGCAGCTTGTTCGTCGAGTCGCCGACGTTGCGCGAACAGATTCCGAGCGTGAGCAGTCCGTCGTTCGGCATCCATTGGCGATGGATGCGTGCGAGCCCTTCGAGATCCATCGGTTTCTCGTCGGGATGGCCTTGAGGCGTTCCGTACGCCAGCCGTCCCCTCACGCCGACGTCGCGCATCGCGCGCAGCTCCGCGTCCGCGTGCTCCGGCGAGCGGATGTTGTGCGCCCAGTTGTGCACCGTCGTCGCGCCTGCATGGAGCGCTTCGGCAGCGCCCAGCCGCACGCTGCGATAGCTGTCCTCGGGCGTGAAGTGCCGGCCGACGGCGTTCGTCACGGGAAAATAACTGCGCTTCGGATCGTCGAGCTGGATCATCGCGCGGCACACGCTGGTCCACAGATGCCAGTGCGTGTCGATGAATCCCGGCATGCAGATCGTGCCGCGGCCGTCGACGAAGCTCCCCTGTGCCGCGGAAATGCTCGGCGCGACGGACACGATGACGCCGTCGCGCACATGAACGTCGCCGGTGGCGAGATCGCCGATCGCCGGATCCATCGTGAGCACCGTCGCGCCTCGCACGACGAACTCACCGCGCTGCGGAAGAGCGCTTCCTGCGCCGCGGCGGGATGACGGGGAAGACACACATCCTCCCGTGAGCGCCGCTGCCGCGAACGCAGCGCCGGCTTTCAAAGCGGTCCGACGATCGACGCGCATCTCGTGCTCCCCGTTGGTCGTGGTGAGGAGCGCGGCGTCTCGAGCCACGAGCGCCACGCTTGTCCGAACTACAGCTTGAGCAGCGACTCCAGGTTGCGCCAGAGGATCTTCTCTTTCTCCTCCTGCGTGAGCGATTTCAGGCCCTGCACCCAGCCGCCGGGCCCCGGCTTCCACGCAACGAACGGCCAGTCGCTGCCGAGTACGACACGATCGGCGCCCACACGATCGAGCAGGAAGCGCAGCGCCTCTTCGCTGCCGGTCACGGTATCGTAGTAGAGCTTGCGCTGATACGCGCTCGGAGGCTTGGGCGTGCGGCGGTTCTCCGGCAGACGCTCCCAGCCGCGATCGAGCCGTCCCATGGCGAAGCATGCCGGACCGCCGCCGTGCGCGATGCACACGCGCAGATCGGGACAGGCTTCGAGCACGCCGCCGCAGATGAGCACCGCCGTCACGATGGCATCGTCGAGGATCACGCCGAGGCCATTCGACAGCCCATGACGGGGGATGCGCTGGAAGAGAAAATTGTTCTGCGGCTGCGGGTGGAAGAACAGCACGGCGCCCATCTGTTCGGCCGCCTTGAAGAACGGGAGAAACTTCGGATCGTCCCATTGTTCTGCGTTCACATTCGTGTCCAGCTCGGCACCCTTCAAGCCGAGCCGCGTGACCGCGTATTCGAGCTCGTCGATGGCCGATTTCACGTCCTGCATCGGCAGCGTTGCGAGACCCGCCAAGCGCGCCGGCCACTCGCGCGTCATCCCGGCGATCTCTTCGTTCACGTCGCGCGCGAGCGAGCGCCCCTGCGCGGCGTCGAGGTGGTAGCCGAAGAACGGCGTGTGAATGGAAAGCACCTGGACGTCGGTGCCTTGCTGGTCCATGTCCTTCAGACGCTCTTCGGTCGTGTAGCGCACTTTGGGCGACGTGAAGCTCGTGCGCATCCCGCCGCTGATGAGGGTGCCGAGCCCTTCGCCGGGCTCGTGGCGGTAACCGTACCATTCCGACTTGCCTTCCACGGCCTTCCAGAGCGAGCGTGGAACGAGGTGAGCGTGGATATCGATGGTTCTCATGTGACTCCTCCGTAAGACTCGTGCCTCCCGCAGAGCCGGGAGATCGCAGCGTTCAGTCGTGTCCGTTCAGAGCGCATAATTTACCCGATAAGATTCGCTCAATCCGTCTTCCCGTGGTCTTCGCGGCGGGAAGGCGGCATTCAGTACCCACCAAAGGAGAAACCATGCGGCAGCTCACCCGGAACGTATTCGTCGAGACCGAGATCCGCGGCTGCAATCACGGATTCGTGACCACCTCCGACGGCATCGTCATGATCGACAGTCCGCACAAGCCGAGCGACGCGTTGAAGCTGAAGGAGGAGATCGCGCGCCGTGGCGGACGCCTGCGCTACATCATCAATACCGAGCCACACGGCGATCACTGGACGGGCAATGCGTTCTTCGACGTGCCGGTCGTCGCGCAGGAAGGCGTGAGGCGGCGCATCCTCGAAACGGACATGGAGGAGCACGTCGCGCGCGTGGCGACCTTCGGGCCCGACGAACGGAACCTCCTCGAAGGCTATAAGCCGAACGCGCCGGCGATCACGTTCAAGAACGGCATGAAGCTGCACGTGGGCGATCACACGTTCGAGATGATCCACATGCCGGGGCACACCATGTATCAGGCGGCGATCTGCGTGAAGGAGGAGGGCGTCGTGTTCACGAGCGACAACATCTTCCACAAGGTGCATACGTGGTTGCAGGAGGCGAATCCCGACCTGTGGCTGATCGCGCTCGAGTCGTTGCGCAATCTGAAGGAGGAAGTCTTCGTTCCCGGACACGGCGCCGTCTGCGGCAAGGAGTATCTCGATGAGCAGGCGTCGTTCATCCAGGAGTGGAAAGCGTACGTGAGGGGCGCGATCGACCAGGGCATGACGAAGGACGAAGCCGTTGCGCGGCTCACGGGCATGACCGAGCGCTATCCGATGGACGTCGGGCAGGACGGCATGGCGCCGATGGTCATGAAGCGCAACGTGGCGAATCTCTACGACTACTTTACCGGCTCGTGGGTCGCACCGTAGGGGGGCGGCGCTCGCCTTCGGCTCGGGCCTCGCCGCCTACGGAACCCTCACGTTCTGCTCGAGGCCTCGTACGTTTTGATGGGAATACTGACCGACGCCGGAATGCTTCGTTCGCGGGGACCCCGCTGCTCCGCAGCCCCCGCTCACGATAACGGGGTGGTTCTAAGCAAGTCCATCCCTGCTAGGATTCCGTACCTCCCTTTGATGCCGAGGAAACCTCGAATGAGCAAGCCCGTTTGCGTGCTGTGGTCGAACGATGCGAAGGCGTACGAGCAGGCGCTCGCGCATGAGCACCTGCTCGACTGCTTCGAATTGCACTCGCTTAAACTGGACGAGACGATTCCCGACGATCTCGCTGCGCGCACCGAGATACTCGCGGGCTGGCGCCCGGGAGGGTATCTTGCGCGCATGCCGCGGCTGCGCTGGATCCAGACGATGACAGCGGGTGTCGACGGGTGGCTCGCCCATCCTGATCTCGGAACGGATGTAACGATCACGTGCGCGCGCGGGTCGCATCGGCTTTCGATGCCGGAGAACATTCTCGGCGCGATCTTTCATCTCACCAAGCCGTACATGGCGATCGCGCTCGATCAGCGCGAGAGCCGCTGGACGCGGCGCATGTCCGTGCCGCTGATCGGCAAGACGCTCGGCCTGCTCGGCCTCGGCGCAGTCGGCCAGGAGGTTGCACGCAAGGCGGCCGCGCTCGAAATGCGTGTCATCGGCACGAAGCGCACCGCGGTCCCCGTCCCGCATGTCGACAAGGTGTATTGTCCGGAAGACACGGATGAAGTGCTGGCGGCCGCGGACTTCGTCGTGCTTCTGCTCCCGTCCACACAAGAGACGGAAAACTTCATCAACAAGGATCGGCTGCGCGCGATGAAGCCGAGCGCGTATCTCCTGAACTTCGCGCGGGGCGCGCTGATCGTCGATGCCGACCTTATCGACGCGGTGCAGTCGAAAAAGATCGCAGGCGCGGTGCTCGACGTCTTCCGCGAGGAACCGCTGCCGACGACGCATCCGTTCTGGACGACGCCGGGCATCCTGGTCCTGCCGCATCTGGGCGGAGGCCATCCGCAGCGCGGCGCGGCCGTCGCCGAGGTCTTCGTGGAAAACGCGCGCCACTATCTTGCCGGTGAAGCGATGAAGACGGTAGTCGATCGGGTGCGAGGGTACTGACATGCCCGGCGATGACTCACTCCCTGATGGGCGTCGCCCCGTCCATGAAGAGATTCTCGCCCCCGGACTGCCGATCGTCGATGCGCATCATCACCTCTGGGAACGGCCCGGCAGCCGCTATCTCCTGAACGACTATCTCGCGGAAGCGCGAACCGGCCACGACATCAGGGCATCGGTCTTCGTCGAATGCGGTGCGTTCTACCGCAAGCGGGCGTCCGAGCTGATGGCGCCCGTCGGCCAGACCGAATTCGCGAACGGCATGGCCGCGATGGCGGCGAGCGGCACCTATGGCGACACGCTCGTGTGTGCAGGCATCGTCGGCACGGCTGATCTGCGGATAGGCGCCGAAGTCGCGCGTGTACTCGATGCGCAGATCGCCGCAGCGGGCGAGCGCTTCCGCGGCATCCGCTTCATCACCAAATGGGACGCGGACGAGACGCTCAACACCGGGCGCTACAAGCCGCCGCCCGGGCTCATGCAGGACAGCCTGTTCCGCTCGGGCTTCGCGATGCTCGGCCCGCGGAAGCTCTCCTTCGACGCGATGGTCTACCACCCGCAGCATCGCGAGCTCGCTCAACTCGCGCGCGCGTTTCCCGACACGACGATCGTGCTCAATCACGTCGGCGGTCTGCTTGCGTTCACGCCCACGTATCTCTCGCGCAAGGACGAAGCGATTGCGCACTGGCGGTCTTCCATGACGGAGCTCGCCACGTGTCCGAACGTGCACGTGAAGCTCGGCGGGCTTGGCATGTCGTATCTCGGACTCGGACTCGACAGGCTCGAAGTGCGCCCGTCATCGGAACGGCTGGCGGAAGCCTGGAGACCGATATTCGAACACTGTATCCACAGCTTCAGTCCGCAGCGCTGCATGTTCGAAAGCAACTTCCCGCCTGACCGTGAGTCGGCCGACTTCGCCGTGCTGTGGAACGCCTTCAAGCGCATTGCGATGCAATACTCGGCTGACGAGCAGAGGGCGCTGTTCCACGATACGGCCGCGCGAGTCTACCAATTGAACCTGCCCTGAACGTCGGACGCGTGCGTTGCCTCGCCCGGCCGCGCTTCATGTAAAGTGCGCGTTTCAAGGGCTGCGCGTTTGAACGTGCCAGCCTGTCCGGCAGTTTGCCGATGGGACCAAAGGAGGCGCCACATGCATGACCTCGTGATTCGCAACGGCATGGTAGTCGATGGAACCGGACTTCCCGCGTATCGGGCCGACGTGGGCGTGAGTGGCGACCGCATCGCGGCGATCGGACGCATCCGCGAGCGCGGGAAGGAAGAGATCGACGCGACGGGGCAGGTGGTCTCGCCCGGCTTCATCGACGGCCACACGCACATGGACGCGCAGGTCTTCTGGGACCCGCTCGGCAGTTGCTCCTGCTGGCACGGCGTCACCACGGCGGTGATGGGCAACTGCGGCTTCACGCTCGCCCCCGGCGCGCCCGAGCAGCGCGAGATGATCCTCTCCAACATCATTCGTGCGGAAGACATCTCCGCCGACGCGATCGGCGCGGCCGTGCCCTGGAACTGGACGAGTTTCAGGGAGTACATGGACGTCGTCGACAAGCTTCCGAAGGCGATCAACTACGCCGCGAACATCGGGCACTCGGCGCTGCGCACGCATGTCATGGGAGCGCGCGCGTTCGAGCAGAAGGCTTCCGCCGACGACATGGGCGCGATGGAGCACGAGCTGCTCGATGCGCTCGATGCAGGCGCGATCGGGTTCACGAGCTCTCTTTCCTCCGGCGCACAAGCTGCCGGAGCCGGACAATCGGCCGGTCGCATCGAATCACGCGTCCTGGGAGGAGCTCGCTCAGCTCGTGTGCACGATGGGCACGACCGGACGCGGCATCTTCGAGTATGCGCGCGAGCGGGAGTCGCGGTCGAAGGACCCGAACGTGCGCAAGGCCGTCAACGATCGATTGCGCGACCTCGCGGTGAAGAGCGGCGTCCCCATCACGTTCGGTATTCCGGCAGGCAGCGCCGGCACCAGGGACAACCTCGCGCTTCTGGACAGCACCGCGCAAGCGGGCGGCCGCATGTTCGGGCAGACGCACACCCGCGGCATCTCGCACGTGCTCTCGTTCAAGGGGCGCCTTCAGTTCGACGATTTCCCCGAGTGGGCGGGCGTGCGCGCACTGCCGATCGAGGAACAGCGCAAGGCGTTCTAGCGATCCCGAGACAGCGCAAGCGCTTGGTCGAGGCGACGAAGAAGGGCGGATATCGCACGGGCGGCGGCGAGCCGCGCGCGCCCGACTACGGAAACATGTATGTCGTGTACAGCGCCGTCTCGCGCAATCCGACGGTCGCCGAGCTTGCCGCGAAGCGCAACGTCGATCCGGTCGAAGTCATGATGGACCTCGCGCTCGAATCCGACTTCAATCAGCTCTTCATGCAGTTCGACGAAGCGACGGTGCCGAAGAGCGAAGAAGAGGCGCTGGCGACCCTGCGCCATCCGCGCACCGTGATGACGTTCTCGGATTCCGGCGCGCACGTGAGCCTCATCATGGATTCCTCGATCCACACGCATCTGCTCGCCTACTGGATGCGCGAGCGCGGCGCGTTCTCGCTGGAAGAAGCCGTGAAGATGATCACGCTGACGCCGGCCGTGGCGTGGGGCTTCACGGATCGCGGCTTATTGCGTCAGGGCTGTATCGCCGATCTGAACGTGTTCGATCCCGCCGACGATCGCGCCGCAGATCCCGACGATCGAATACGATCTGCCGACCGGTGCGCGGAGGCTGAAGCAGAAGTCGAGCGGCATCATGGCGACCGTGATCGCGGGCCAGGTGGCATTCAGGAACGGCGAGCACACGGGCGCGCTCGGAGGGAAGCTGCTGAGGTCGACAGCGGGGGGCGTTCAGTAGCCCTTTTCAAAGCTCCTTCACCAGCAGCTTGCGCACCTTGATCGGCCCGCCGTTGTACTGGATGCCGATCCTTCCTTCGGCGTGCTTCTTGTCGTAGGCGCTGACGGTAACGGTGCCGTTCAGCTTGACGGTGATCTCGGGACCCTTCGCGTAGATCTCGTAGGTGTTCCAGCGTCCGCCGGCCTTGTAGATGGGATTCACCGACGCCACGTTGACGAGGCTGCCGGTGCTGTAGGCCGGATTCGGATTCTTGTCCCAGATCTGCACTTCATAGGCGCCGGTGGCGGTGCTGACGTTCGTCGGATTCATCACGCGGATGTAGATGCCGCTGTTGGTGTCCTCGCCCGCCCAGAACTCCACGTAGAGCTCGAAGTCCTTGAACGACTTCTTCGAGACCAGCGTGCTGCTGCCCTTGCCCGCGCTCTTGTCGGCCTGGATGGCGCCGTCCTCGGCTCTCCAGTTGGCGTTGCTTCCGGTCGGGTCCCAGTTCTCCATGCCGTTCGCGCCGTCGATCAGCGTCACCCAGCCCTCGCTCGGCAAATGCGTAGCGCAGCCGAATAGAACCGAGGCGGCCAGCACAAGCGCCAGCGTGCATGCACGGCGTGCATTCATCGTGATTCTCCCCCTTCGATGCGACGAGCCGGCAGAATGCGCCAGTCGAAAGTCGCGGTCAAGGCAGCGCCATCGGCGCGGAACAAGACGAGCTCATGGCGTGGCCGCGACGCGAAACCCTCGGATGTACACGCGAATGACGGTCGGACTGCCGACGCGATAAGCGGCACGCAATCCCAGCGGAGCGTCTTCCCACGATCCGCCGCGCACGGCGCGCAGCGCACACTCGCCCGTGCTCCAGGCACTGCCGTCGGCGGGTGCGCCGCTGTAGTGCGCGTTCCAGCAGTCCTGCGTCCATTCCCACACGTTGCCGAGCACATCGTGCAGGCCGAACGGATTCGCGCGGAAGGTTCCCACTGGAGCGGTGTAGGCGTGGCGATCGTCGCACTTCGCAATGGGCCAATCGCCCGTGCCGGGCACGCGCGCGCGAGTCGAAGCGTCGGCGCCATTGGCGTACTCGCATACGATATCGGCATCATCGCCCCAGAAGCGCGCGGTCGTCGTTCCCGCTCGGGCGGCGTACTCCCATTCGGCTTCGGTCGGCAGACGATAGTTGCGGCCCGTCCGCTCGCTGAGCCACCGCGCATAGGCGGTCGCGTCATCCCAGCTCACGCACACGACCGGGTGAGAGTCGTCCTGCGGATAACCGGGGTTGCGCCAGTCGTGCGACGGGTCCTTCACGAATCCCGTGCCTCTCCATACGAAACAGCCGTCGCTCGTGCGCCCCGTCGCTTCCGCGAACACCCGATATTGCGCGCGTGTCACTTCGAACTTGCCCGCGGCGAACGTCTTCACATTCACCGCGTGGCGTGGCTCGCTTCGATTCCGGAAAGAAGGGGAGAGGCCTTCGCGCTCTTCCTCTCCGGGAGCGGTCCCCATCATGAAGCGTCCTGCCGGGATGACGACCATCTCGGGGCACTCGGGACAATCCCTGAAGACGCTGCCGGGGTTCTGCGCAGCAGCCGCGGTCTGGGATAGCACCCACGCCGCGACGCAGAGAAGGATCGCTTTCATCGACTCGCCGCCACGCGCACCACAAGCTTGCCGGTGTTCTCGCCCCGGAAGAGCATGCCCAGGCCGGCAGGCGCCTCATCGAGGCCCTCCAGCACATGCAGCCTCTGGCGCAAGGTTCCCTCACGCAGGCGTGCGGCGAGCCACGTGCGCGCCTCGTCGTAACGGTCGCGGTAGTTGAAGACGAGGAAACCCTGCATGCGTCCATGTGCCGCCGCGAGCCGGTGCAGGTTGCGTATGCCGTACGGCTCGGCGGCGACCGTCTGCGAGATGCGGCCGCACAGGACGACGCGCCCGCCTTCGCGCAAGTGGCCGAGCGCTGCATCGAGCGTGGGCCCGCCCACGTTGTCGAAATAGAGATTCACGCCGTCCGGACAGGCGCGTCCGATCGCCTTCGGCAGATCCTGCTCCGCCTTGTAGTCGATGACGTCGTGCGCGCCGAGCTCGCGTGCGACGAACGCACATTTCTCCGCTCCGCCTGCGATGCCGACCACGTGGCAGCCCTCGATGCGCGCGATCTGCACGGCGATCTGTCCCACGCCACCCGCGGCGGCGGAGACCAGCACACGATCGTTCGGCCGCAGACCGCCCACGTCGCGAAGACCGAAATAGGCGGTGACCGCGCTCAAGCCGAGGGGCCCGATCCAGTCCTCGATCGTGCCGAGCGTGAGATCCAGTTTCTGCAGATGGCGCACGGCGATCGTCGGATGCATCTGCCAGCCGACGCGCGCCTGCACTAAGTCACCCGGCGAAAACAGTGCGCTGCGGCTCTCCATCACCCGAGCGATGCCGCCGCCACGCATTACGCTCCCGAGCGGCACGCTTTGCTGATATCCGGCGCCTTCGCTCATCCACGAGCGCATGGCAGGATCGATCGAGAGATAGAGCGTCTCCAGCAGCACCTCGTCCTGTCCGGGCGAGCGCGCCGGTACGCTCTCAACCGCGAAATTCTCCGGACCGGGGATGCCGGCCGGCCGTGCTGCAAGCAGGATGCGTCGATTGATCAGCACGCGTTCTCTGGAACCGGATCGGAGAGGGGGCTCGCTTCGGCGGCGCGTCTGCGCGTTATTCGACCTTGTATCCACTCTCCTTCACGACCTTCGCCCACTTGTCCTTCTCCGAAGCGAGCCACTGCGCGGTTTCCTGCGGCGTCTTCGACTGCGGGCGCGAGCCGAGTGAGGTCAGTTTCTCGGCGACGTCGGGCAGCGCGATGATGCGCTTCACTTCGTTGAAGGTCTTGTTGACGATCTCCGCCGGAATCTTCGCGGGCGCGATGATGCCCTGCCAAGAGCCTGCACTGTAGCCTTCGAGGCCGGGCGTTTCCGAGACAGTCGGCACGTCGGGGAAGGTGGGCTCGCGCTGCGCGCTGGAGACCGCGATGAGCTTCAGCTTGCCGCTCTTCACGTGCACCCAGGTTTGAACCACACCCATCATCAGGAAGTCACCGTCGCCCGTCATTACCGAAACGACGGAGTTCTGGCCGCCCTTGGTCGGAATGTAGACCCACTTCGCGCCGACACGTTGCTGCAATTCCAGCGTGGACATGTGGATCGCGCTGCCGAGGCCGACCGGCACGTTCAGTTTTCCGGGATTCTTCTTCGCGAGCGCGATCAGATCTGCGACCGCTTTCACTGGAACGCTCGGGTGCGTCGTCAGCAGATAGGGCGAATACGTGACGGTCGTGATCGGTGCGATGTCTCGGATGATGTCGAACGGCAACTTGGTATACATGCTGGGGCTGATCGACAGATTGCCGATGTCCATGAGCATGAGCGTGTAGCCGTCGGGTGCGGCGCGCGTGAGTATCTCCACGGCGATGTTGCCGTTCGCGCCCGGACGCGTGTCCGAAAGCACTTGCTGTCCCCAAGACTTCGGTGAGCTTCGCGCCGACGAGACGAACCAGGATGTCGGACGTGCCGCCCGGCGGCGCACCCACCAGGACACGGATCGGTTTGGCGGGCCATGCCGGCGCCGACGTCGAAGGCGCCTGCGCGTAGGCTGAACCGAAGCAACAAAGCAGAGCCGTCACTGCCGTTCTCTTTGCCGTCATGACATCACTCCTCCGCGCACCGCTTACGTTCGCTCGTGGGCCACGATCTTGAGCCCGCCACTCTGTTCCCGCAATGCGCGCCGCGGCCTCAGGTATGATCCGCCCGTCACCCGGTTCTCCTGGAGGAGCGCACATGCCTGAAACCATTCGCGTCGGCGTCGTGGGTGCCGGCGGCAACACGCGCCTGCATCATATCCCCAAACTGAAAAAGATCGACGGCGTCGAGATCGTGTCGGTCGCGAATCGCACGCGCGCCTCGTCGGAACGCGTCACGCAGGAATTCGGCATTCCACGTGTGCACGATCACTGGCAGGAGCTCGTGAACGATCCCGGCATCGACGCGGTGGTCATCGGGACGTGGCCGTACATGCATTGTCCGGTCACGCTGGCGGCGCTCGCGGCCGGCAAGCACGTGCTCACCGAGGCGCGTATCGCGATGAATGCCTTCGAAGCGCGCCAGATGCTCGCTGCTTCGCGAGCCAAGCCGAATCTCGTGGCACAGGTGGTGCCGGGGCCGGCTACTTTCCCCGTCGATCCGATGGTCATGCACCTGCTGGCCGAAGGCTACATCGGTGAGCTCCAGTCGATGGATCTGCGTGTGCCCGCCGGTTTCATGAATCGCGATGCGCCGATGCACTGGCGCATGGACCGCGATTACTCGGGCATGAACATCCTCTCCATGGGCATCTGGTACGAGTGTGTCTCGCGCTGGTTCGGTCCCGCCACGGCGGTGATGGCGCGCACGCGCGTTGCCGTGCCGTACCGCATCGACAAGGAACGTGGAGAGCGGCGCGCGGTGTTCGTGCCCGACCATGTCGAAGTGCTCGCCGATCTCGCGAACGGCGCCATTGCACGTATGCACTGGAGCTCGGTCGCCGGATTCATGCCCGGCCCGGAGATCTGGCTTTATGGCAGCGAAGGCACGCTGCGCATCGAGCAGCGCGGGCGCGACGACCTCGTGCTGTCGGGCGGGCGCCGCGGCGACAAGCAGATGGCCGTGATCGAGGTGCCGGCCGACAAGACGTATGGCTGGCGCGTCGAGGAGGAATTCATCGGCGCGATCCGCGGTCGGGAGCCGGTGCGGCGCACGTCATTCGCCGACGCCGTGAACTACATGGAGTTCACGGAAGCCGTGCACATCTCGAACCGGGAGGGGCGGCGCGTCTGTCTGCCGCTCGCCTAGTGTGGCGTCGCGGTGATCTCTCGATTCGTCGTTTCGGCGTGAGGCCGGAACCAGGCCAGAGTTCATCCTGGATTCCGAATCGCATCGCGCTGGCGCGCTGTTCGGAATGACGCATCTTGTATCGCGCACTTTCCGGACTGCCTGGCTAACGTGAGGAGCCACGTCAAAGCCGCCACACCCCGGTCCAATACCGCCGCGTGAGCAACATGGCGACGAGGCCCTGCGCCGCCAACGCAACGGTGGCGACGTTCGGCGAAAGCCAGTCGGTGAGCAGGCCCAGGTAGAGGAAGCCGATCACGCCGGTGCCGATACACACCGAAACGACGCCGAGCAGCCGCGCACGCATGTCGGCAGGCGCCGAACGATAGACGAGTGTCGATTGCATGACCGCGAATGCGGCGTTGGCGATCCCGCCGACGAACAGTGCGGCCGCGGCGATGGACACGACGGGCGCCGATGCGAAGATCACGACCATCGCAAGATAGACCGCGACTCCACTTACGTAGATGCGCCCATACCACGCGATGCGGGCGTAAGTCGCGATGACGATTGCCCCGAGAAGCCCGCCCACGCCGTCGAAGCTCGCGAGCACCCCGACGCCTTTCGGGCCGAGATTCAGATAGTCGGTGCCGATGACGGGCACCATGCTGGTCGCCGGCCATCCGAAGACATTGAAGATGATCGTGATGACGAAGACGCCCGTAAGACGTCCATCGCGGCGCGCCCACGCGAGGCCCTCCCGGACGCTCGCGATGATAGAGCTCCCCATGCTGCCGGCCGTTTGCTGCCGCATGCCGATGCGCACGGCGGCGAGGAGGGCGGGTGCGTAGAGGGCCAGGCTGAACCAGAACACGCTCGTGATGCCGAGCTCCGCGAGCAGGAAGCCCGCGAGCAGCGGACCGGCGACGCGCGTGCCGTTGTTCGTGGCGGCATCGATCGAGAGCGCCGGACCGATGCGCTCGCCGCCGACCGAATCGCCGATCATCATCCGGCGCACCGGGTGATCGGAGGCCCAGCCGCTGCCGTTGATGAAGCTCGCGACGGCGAGGTGCCACACTTCTATCGCGTCGAAGCTCGCGAGTAACGCAAGCGCGAGGGTGACCGCCATCTGCACGATGAGAACGAGGATCAACGCGGAGCGGCGATCGAAACGCTCCGCGGCGGCGCCCAGGAAAGCGCCGAAGAGTCCCATCGGCACCATGCGCAACATCGTGAGCATGACCACGACGAACGCCGACCCGGTGAGCTGATACGCGAACAGCGCGAGCGCCAGCATCTCCAGCCAGCGCACGACGGAGATCGCGAGCCCGATGAACCAGAGGCGGCGGAAGTCGGCGTTGGAGAAGAGGCGGGACGAAGGTCGAACGCTCAACCCCCGACGAAATGGAAGTAGCGGCAAAGCGGCGACACACTCGCATGGGCTATCTGCTGGCTGGCGTTCCTCATGACGGTGCTGGATGGCGTACTGTGAATTCTCGACGGAACCAACGAAAACGCCCCTCGCATGGGGGGCTCGAGTGGCGAGGCTTAAGCTAAGCCGCTTTCCGATGGGCGCGAAGCTTCCGAAAGGCTCTCACCTTGTCTCGCCTCAAGAAGTCGCGTTCGGATGGCGTCAACATCCGTGTCCCGCCCGAGGTAACGCGTTTCCGAGTAGGTGAAACAGTCGAAGCCGAATCCGAACTGCTCTTGCCACCAGCTTTCGAGGACTCTTCCATGTGTGGCTTTCAATGCTTCAATCATTTCAAGGAAGGAATTACGCACGGCACGGCTTGACGACTGTGGCGGCGGTAGATGCGGAAGTCCGTGTCGGTCGTGAGCAGCAGCGGATCATTCAGGGTTTCCGTCATTCGCACGAGACAGGCATCCGCGAGACTCATTGGCGCGTCCGAATATTTATCAATGAGTTTGAGTGTACGCTCGAGATCCTGGCTCAAGTTGAACGTGGACACCACGGCGCGGCGTTCGAGGAGGGCGGCCAGAGCATGTCCACCCGCGTCAGCCAGGAGATGGAAGGCCTGGGACAGCACAGCTTCGCACGTGATCCAGGGTGGCGGCAATTTCTGGGCTTGGGCCGCTGCCCAATTGTGATTGGCGTCGCGACGGCTTAGAAGAGCCACCAGAAAGCCGGTGTCAACGAGGACGCTTCTGGCCGTAGCCTGTCCTCCCGAGATAGTGCTTTGCACGCGCGCTCAAGTCCGCCGGCAGCCCCTCTACCGAGCCGATTAGATCGCTGACGGCGTCGAGTGTCGCCGCCTGGTTGCGAGAGGACCGGACGCGGTTGCTCAAGCGTTCACGAACGACATCGGATTTCGAAAGCTTGCGCCCCCGGGATTCGGCTTCGATTTCGGCTACCAGTGCCTCAGGGAGCCGGACCGTTAGAGTCTTCATCTAACCATTGTAATACGACTATGCCAAATATGCCTTACGATCGCGCCGACAAGCTGCATGTCTCCGTCAAACCTCCCCGAAATGAATCCGCCGATAAGCGGCCGACGGAATCGTATCGTCGACGTGCAGGTCCCAGAGCTCGGCTCCGCCCGCCGGCTCGTGCTCGGCGAAGAGGGTCTTGAAGCGGCCGAGCGTCGTCACCTTCTCGCCGCGCAAGCCGAAGCCGCGCGCGATCGCCGCGATATCGCCTCGACCGTGAACCGACTCTTTCGGGTCGTAGCCCTGCGCCCTGAACTTGTGGACCTCGGCGCCGTAGCCGCCGTCGTTCACAGCGCAGATGAGCATGCGGATGCCGTGACGTCGGATCGTTTCGAGCTCCTGTATGTGCATCATCAGGCTGCCGTCGCCTTCGATGAACAGCAGCTTGCCGTCGTTGCGCGCTGCCGCGACGCCGATCGCGATGGGAAAGGCCGAGCCGATTGCGCCGAACTCGTTGATCACATGAAAGTGCTCGGCACTCCGGCCATGCATGTGTGTGACGGCGATGCCGGCAAAATGCGCGCCGCCGCTCACGACCGTCCAGTCCTTCGGAATCGCCGCGTCGAGCTCCTGTATCGCCGGTCTGGGGTCCACCGTACCCGCAGCGACGAGAAACTCCTTCGAGTCGGGCCGTGCTTTCATGTCCGCGATCTGCTTCGCGAGCATCGGCGAACGGACGCCGGATGACGAATAGCTCCGCTCTTCCAGCTTCGCAAGCACCGCTTCGGCAGCCGCCTTCGCATCGGCCCTGATGTGCACATCCGCGATGCGCAAGCCCTGGTACAGCCCGCGTGGATTCAAGTCGATCTGCACCGTCTTCGCGTTCGGATAGAGATACCCGGCTTCGGTCGTGTAATGCCCCAGGCCCGCGCCGACGCCGATGAGCAGATCGCATGCCGCGAATTCCTCGCGCGCAAGTGGACTGGCGTACGCACCGGCGATGCCGATGCCGAAGCGGTTGTGATCGAAGAGTCCCTTCGCGAAGAGCGAGGTCGAGAGCAATGCGCCGCACCGCTCGGCCAAGGCCTCGAGAGCAGGGCCCGCCCCCGAGCGCACGCAACCGCGTCCGGCGATGATGATCGGCCGCTTCGCTTGCACGATCATGTCCGCGAGCTGCTCGATAAGGACCGGATCGGGAGCGGGCCGCTGCACCGTGGGCATGAGCTCGGTTGAAGGCGAATACTCCGCGCCCCAAGGGAACGGGGCCTTCTGCAGATCCATCGGCACGCCGAGCACCACCGGGCAGCGCTCCTGCCGCGCGGTGTAGAACGCTTCGCGAACGCTGTCGAGCATCCGATCGACGCTCTTCACAGGCACGTAGCGTGCGCCGGTCGCGGTGGCGAGCGGCCCGAGCTCGAGTTGCTGGACGTACCACGCCGAAGACGTCGGCGAGTCGCCTGCAAAGACGACGAGCGGGATGCTGCCGCGCGTCGCGGTGGCGAGCGCCGTCATGATCTGCGTGAAGCCCGGACCGCAGGTCACGCTCGCGACGCCGACTTTGCCTGTGTGACGCGCGTAGCCGTCCGCCATCGCGACGGCGCAATGCTCATGACGGGCGTGGACGACGCGCACGCCGAACTTCTGCGCCATGATGGCGCCCCAGTACATGTTCGCGTCGCCGAGCAGCGCGAAGAGCGTATCCACGCCTTCCGCCACGAATGCCTGTGACAACACTTCGTATCCGTTGGGATCGCTCATTCGCTTTCCTTGTCGCTCTTGCGGGTCACTTTGTCGATCACACCGCGTGCGCCTTCGAGGAGGGCACGTCCGACGATCTGCGTTCCCGAAGCGGGAGGCGCGTCGTCGACCACCACATTCCCGCCGTGTGTGCGTCGCTGCTCGATCACCTTCGCGATGTTCGCCGCGAAGTCCTTCATGAGGGCGCGTGCGACATGCACGCCGCCCGCGGAGGCGAACGTTTCGAGCGGTCCCGCCATGTCGAAGGCGCCTTCCATGCTCACTTCTGTCGTCTCCTCACCTCCGCGCCTGCAACTCGAAGCGCGCACGCGCGCGCGACGCGCCTCGTTGATCGATGCCGCGCGCATCGATGAGACAGCGCTTTACCTCGTGCTCGTAGGTGAGCCGTGTTTCACCCCGAAACACCGCGACGGTCGGGCCGAACGTGAACGTCACCTTGCCGCGATAAGCGCCGTCAGGCGTGAGCTCGGTCAACTCGGCGCCGGGAATGCATGCCGCGACGACCGCGGGATCGGACATGAGCGGCCACACTTCATCAGGGGGTGCCGCAATCGAAAACTGCTCCTTCAGTTCCACAACGCGGTCTCCACGGCGATCTGCGGAAGGACATGATAGGCTTAAGAGTGCCTAACATAATCCGACACGCGATGCGCTGTCAGTTTTTCGCTCAGACCAGGGAGCGGCACGCAACGCACGTCGCGCTCGCATGGGATTCCTACGATGCCAAAGCTTATCCCGGTAGCCGATGAATTGAGCAAACCGTTCTGGGATGCGGTCAACGAGCGGCGCCTGGTACTTCAGCACTGCGACGCATGCGGGAAGCTTCAGTATCCGCCCCAGAAGACGTGCCAGGTGTGCGGATCGGCGGCGCAGCTCGTGTGGAAAGAAGTCGAAGGCAAGGGACACGTCGCCACCTACATCGTGATCGAGGACGGCAGGCTGAATCGCCGTATGCCGGATCAGCCGTACAACCTCGCCATGGTGACGCTCGACGCGGACCCGACGGTCAACTTCTATTCGAATCTGCCGGGAACGCCGCCTTACAAGGTTCCGGTCGGTGCGGCCGTCGAAGTCACGTTCGAGGAAGTGGCGCCGAACCAATTGATCCATGAGTGGCGCGTCGTGTGAGTCGAACACGTGACAATCTGCTTCCCCCGCCCGCAAGGTGGGGGAACCGGGATCGGGGACAAGCTCCGATCCCGATCCAAGTCTTGCGTGTGGGGTCTGTCGCCGATCTCGATTGGCGAAGAACGTTGATCACGACGAGAAACAAGCGAGGATGACCGATGGCTACGCCGAGCAATTACGCCTGGAGACGGGACAAGAACGGTCTGGGCGTCTGGGAGCACCGCGGCAAAGTTGCCGTGGCCGGGAATCGGGCATTCGCCCGTGGACCGGCGCTGGGACGGCGTCTCGATGGACAAGACCCTGGGCGCCTATTCGATCCTCGCGTGTCAGAAAGCGATGGACGAAGCCGGTGTCACGGCGGACCAGATCGACGGGGTGATCTGTTGCGACAGCCACATCGCGGGCGCGAGCGGCGGCTCGTCTTCGAAGTGGGCGCCGCGGCCGTACTTTGCTCCACCGTACGACTCGGAGTGGGGCCTCACGCTGATCAACGCCGAATGGCTCGTGAAGCAGATGAGGCTTCCGAACGTCAAGTTCGCGCCGACCGGCGTGCCCACGATCGGCGAGATGGTCGGCATGGCGTCGCAAGCGGTGGGCGATGGGGTGTGCACGACGTGCCTCGTCATCTATCCGACCGGCAACCTCGAAGGCCGCTATCGGCGCGGCGGAGAGAACGCCGACGACTACGCACGCGGCGCACGCCAGTGGACGGTGCCGTGGGGCAATCACGGCGGGAACGACTTCATCAACATCTTTCCGCACAACCAGTATTGCCTGAAGTACGGCGGCGCACCACGACGATCTCGCGCCGTTCGTCATCAACCAGCATCGCAACGGCATGCTGACGCCGTGGGGCTTCAACGCGACGCACGGCATCGAGCCGATCACGCGGGAGGACTACGTGAACTCGCGCTTCATCCTGAATCCGCTGCGGATCTGGGACTGCGATCGCCCGGTGAAACGCCTCGGCAGCGTATCTCTTCACGACCGCCGAGCGCGCGCGCGACATGCGGCAGAAGCCTGTCTACGTGCTCAACCATTCGCAGCACAACTTCAAGCAGCGCAGCACGCAGCCCGATCTCGACGAGATCGAGATGTGGACCGACAGCGCCGCCAAACGGATGTACGAAGGCGCGGGGCTCGGCCCGAAGGACGTCGACATCTTCAATCCGTACGACGGCTACTCGATCATGACGCAGTTCTTCCTGGAGGCGTACCAGTGGCATGGCGTGAAGCGCGGAGATGCACTCGCGTTCTACGCCGGCGACATCAGCGTCGAAGGACCGCATCCGTTCTGCTCGAGCGGCGGCAATCTCGGCAACGGCCGCATGCGCAGCGTCGATGTACACGGACAGCATCGAACAGCTGCGCGGCACCGCAGGCAAGCGTCAGGTGAAGGTCCGCGCCGAGACGGCGCTGGCGGCGTTCACCACGCCGCCGAGCGGCGGCTGGATCATGTTCGGCAAGCAGCCGAGTTGAGCGATCGAACCATTTGTGGCAATGAGCTGCGCAGGCACGGGTGCCCAGAGTTGCGGCGTGACAGCGCCCGCGAAGTTCGCGGGCCTGGATAAACAGTGCGGCGCCGGCCGCTGTCCCACGAGTAGGCACCTGCAGACGCGCGCCTGCATCGTCGGTCCTTCGTGACGGTGCGCGGCGGTGTGCGCGGCGCCGTCGTTCGCGCTTCCGGTATTCGCTCAGCCCTATCCTTCGCGCCCGATCGAGCTCGTGTCCTGCGACCGGCGCGGGCGGCGGTTCCGACCTGGTCGTGCGCATGGTCGCCGACATCATCGGGAAGGAGAAGCTGCTGCCGCAGCCGGTCTTCGTGGTGAACAAGCCGGGCGGCGGCGGTGCGGTCGGGCAGAAGTATGTCGCGAGCCGGCGCGGCGACCCTTACATCTTCATGCTGGCTGCGACCAACCTCGATCGGCGTGCCGATACGCACCGGGCTCGACATCGGCGTGGACAAGTTTCCAGCCGCTCGGCGCGATCGGTTTCGATCTCAACGGCCTCGCGGTCGCCGAGAATTCCCCGTACCGCACGCTGAAGGACCTGGTCGCCGCCGCGCGCGAGAAACCGAAGACCATCAGCGTCGGCACGACCTCTCCCGGCGGCGGCGCGCACGCCATGATGCACCGCCTCGAGAAACTCTCGGGTGCGCGCTTCAACATCGTGTCGTTCAAGAGCGGCGCCGAAACGGTGACCGCGGTGATGGGCGGACACATCCACGCCACCGCCGAGAACCTCGGCGAAGTCCTGGGACAGGTCGAGGCGAAAAAGTTGCGCCTGCTCGGCATGCCGTCGGCGAAACGCATCGCCGGCCTTGCCCAACGTGCCGACGCTGAAGGAACAGGGTTTCGACATCCAGGCCGGCGCCATGCGCGGTTCGTCGCGCCGGCGGGCATTCCGCGCGACGCGGCGAAGACGCTCGAAGACACGCTCGCCAAAGTGCACAAGAGCGCCGCATGGCGCGAGTACATGGCGAGCAACCTGTACGAAGACGTTTACATGAACGCCGAAGAATTCAGCAAATGGCTCGCGGCGCAGCAGGTCGAGATGGCTGCAGTTCCTGATGAGACCGGCCTCACGTACGAAGAAAATGAATGGCAAAGCTCATCAGTTTCGACATCGATGGCACACTGGAAACCGGCGACCCGCCCGGCTGGATCACCATCGCGCTTGTGCGCAAAGCGGCTGAGCTGGGCTATATCATCGGGAGCTGCTCAGACCGGCCCGTCAGCCATCAGAAGCGCATGTGGGATGCAACACGGCATCACGGTCTCGTTCACCGTGTTGAAGCACCAGCTCGATCAGGTCCGAGGCCGAGTTCAGCGCGGAAGAGTATCTCCATATCGGCGACACGAACATCGACCGCCATTACGCCGAACGCAACGGGTTCGTGTATTTCTTTCCCGATGCTTCGGTCGATCATCTCTGGGACGCTTAGCGTTTCAAACCCGCGTGCGCTTCGGCGGCGGCACACCGACCACCGCAATGCGCAGCTTTCCGGTTCCGTTGTTGAGAAGCTGATGCTCTACGACGCCGGCCGGCATGAAGATCGTATCGCCGGGACCGACTTCGCGCTCCTCGACTCCACCGCTTTCGGTCTTCCACTGGATCGTGCCGCTGCCGCTCAGGACGAGATAGATCTCTTCGAAATCGGACGCGTACTCCACCTCGACACCTTCCGCCGTGTATTTCGTGTGCCGGTGCCAGTGGTGAGGACTGTGCCCCGGGCTCACTTCGTCGATGTTCAGATGAAACTTTTCGGTCACGAGGATTCTCTGGATCTGGCCCGCTTCCTGCGGCAGGCCGCGGAGGTTCTGAGGCTTCACCTCGTCGGCCTTGATGACTTTCAATTGCGACATCTTTGACTCTCCTCTGATTTAGGGGCGGCGCTCGCCTTCGGCTGGTCCAGTTCGCTTCTGCACTGAGCCTCGAACGATCGGATGGGAATACTAATGGGCGCGGAATGCTTCGTGAGCGGGGCCCCCCTGCTCCGCAGCCCCCGCTCACCGGAATGAGGGCTACTTTGGTCTATTACGTTTGACGGCCTCCGGATTCGTGGAATCCGCGCCCATGTAAATCCCTTTCTCCCACTTGCGTTTCAGCGGATCGCGCACGTCGAGCCGCATGCGCCCGACCCCCTGGATCTCGAAATCGACGACCTCGCCGTCCTGCAGCGGTCCGAGTCCTTCGTGGTTCGTGCCGCATGCGATCACGTCGCCCGAATTGAGCGTCATGATGGTCGATGCGAACTCGATCAGCTCCGGCACGAGATGCTCCATGTCGTCCGTGTTGTAGTTATGGCGCAACTGGCCGTCCACCCAGAAGCGGATCAGCACGTCGTTCGGATTTGCGATCTCGTCGCGGGTCGCAATGCAGGGCCCGAGCGGCGCGAAGGTATCGAATGACTTGCCGAGCCAGCTTCCCGCCTTCCACGTGCGCCGGCCCTCGCCGCGTGCCGAGACGTCGATCATGCCGGTGTAGCCGAAAACGGCGCTTTCCCAGTCCTGCGCTTTGACCATTTTCGCGGGACCCTTGATGACCAGCGCGAGCTCGGCTTCGTGCATGAAGATCCAGGGTTCGCCGAACTCGGGCAGCACGATCGTATCGCCGGGCCCGATCACCGCATCGGGATTTTTCAGGAACATGTTGAGCGGCCGGGCGGCGAGCGCGCCGTGTTCCCAATAGTTGGCGATGCACGCGAGGATTTTGCCGGGCCTCGGCAGGGGCGGGCGCAATTGAACGCTCGGGAGCGCGATCGCGACTGCCTGCTGCGCGCATCGCTCGAGCTCGGGACGCAGCTCGTCGAAGTCGTCGATGATGCCGCTCATCGTGAGCTGCGGCGTGTCTTTCATCGACACGATGCCGGAGATGTCCACGATGCCGCGCTCGGTGATGACGCCGGGCAGGACGTCGGCGTCTTTCTGGAACAAAGCGAGTTTCAAGTCGTTCTCTCCCTGGATGGTCCCGGTCGGATCAATCGATCGGTATGAACAGGCTGTGACGCATCTCGCCGAGTCCCTGCGACAGGTGCCCCTTGCCCGTCACGTCTTCGACCAGAATGATCTCGCCCGCATTGATCACGCGGCTTTCTCCATCGCTCGCGGTGATGCGCACGCCGGCATCGAGGTTCACGATGTACTGGCGCCGCGGCGCCGGATGCCAGTCGAGATCGTAGTCGGCCTTCGTCTCCCGGAAGATGATGCCCGTGGCGGGCAGCCGTTTCGAGAGCTTGCTGCCGCGCCGCTCCTCGGCCCATTCGACGTCGATGTCCCGGAAGTGCGATTCGCCATTCGCGTCGGTGTACAGATTGTGGATTCGCATGGGGGCTCTCCCTGGAAGTTTGGTGAAGGGTAGGCATTATGCGCGAAGCCGTGGCACCCTATGGCAACTCGCGCGAAGAGAAGAGCCATGCCTGCATCGGTACTTGAAGGAATTCGTATTCTCACGCTGGAACAGGTGCACGCCTTGCCGTGGGGCACCTCGTTTCTCGCCGATCTCGGCGCACAGGTGATCCGCATCGAGAGCGTCGAGCACCTCCAGGATCGCAAGGCGGGGCCGTTTCCGAACGGCAAGGCGGGCCCGGAGTGGTGGAACGAGGGTGCCAACCTCGCCTATTTCGGCACGCGGAACAAGCAGAGCGTGTGTCTCGAGGTTACGCACCCAGCGGGCAAGGACGTGTTCCTGAAGCTCGTCAAGCATTGCGACATCGTGACGGACAATTTCCGGCCCGGCACGATGCGCCGCCTGGGTTTCGACCACGAGAGCCTCGCCCGGGTGAATCCGCGCATCATCACGTTGAGCAGCACGGCCTACGGCCATACCGGTCCGTGGAGCAAGGCGGGGTCGCGCGCCCGCACGGTCGATTCCGTGTGCGGTATGTCTTACCTCACGGGCTTCGAGGGCGGCCCGTCGGTCAGGGCGAGCAACAACTACATGGATCATTCGACCGGCAACAACGTGGCGTATGCGCTGTTGCTCGCACTGTATCGTCGCAACAGGACCGGCCAGGGCATGCGCATCGATCTCTCGATGCAGGAGACGGGCGTCTCCTGTATCGGGCCCGCGATTCTGGAAGCCCAGCGCGGTATCACGCGTCCCCGGCTGGGCTGCGCACATCTGTGGAAGGCCCCGCACAACGTGTATCCCTGTGCCGGCAGCGATCGGTGGATCGCGATCGCGGTGTCGAACGATACGGAGTGGAACGCGCTGAAACAGGTCATGGGTGATCCGGCGTGGGCACGGGATGCGCGCTATGACTGCGTGCAGGGCCGCTGGGCGCATCGCCACGAGCTCGACGGCAAACTCGCCGAATGGACCGCAACGTGGGAGGACAAGGAGCTCATGCGCGCTCTTCAGGCACACGGCGTGCGCGCGGGGGCGGTGCTCACCGCAGGGGATCTCGTCGAGGATCCGCATCTGAAACACCGCGAATTCATTCAGGTGATCTCCCGCGCCGGCGGCCAGCGCACCTACGCCAGGCGTCCTTTTCGCATCCCCGGCGTGACGACGGCGATCCGGAATGTCGCCAACCTCGGCGAGCACAACGAGTCGGTGCTGCGCGAGGTGGCCGGGCTCTCCTCCGAAGAGATCGGCGCGCTGGCCGCCGACGGCGTAATCTCGCAGCGGCCTAAACCCGAAGAGCGCGCGCCATGAGCGAGGGCATCCTTTCCGAACTGAAGGTGCTGGAGATCGCCCAGGCGCCCTCCGGTGCGTTCTGCGCGAAACTGCTCGCCGATCAGGGCGCCGCCACGATCAAGGTGGAAGCGCCGGGCTGGGGCGACCAGGCGCGCAACGAACCGCCGTTCATCGGAGGCGAGCCGCACCCCGACCGCAGCACACTTTCCTCGCACTGAACACGAACAAGCGGGGCGTTACGCTCGATCTCGAGCAGGCGGCCGGCCGTGCGCTCTTCCTGCGGCTCGCGTCGGAAGTCGACGTGATCGTCGAGAGTTTCGCGCCGGGGTATCTCACGCAACTCGGCCTCGGCTACGACACGTTGAAGGCGCGGAACGCGAAAGTCATCCTCGTTTCCATCACGTATTTCGGACAGAGCGGTCCGTACGCGCACTACAAAGGGGACGACCTGATCGCGCAGGCGATGGGCGGTTATCTCTACGCCGTCACGGGACCTGCGGACAAACCCCCCATGGGAACCGCGCTCCAGCAGATGGAGCTCACCGCCGGACGCAATGGAGTGATCGCGGTCATGGCTGCGCTCCTGAGACGCGATCAGGTGGGAGAAGGCACCCACATCGACGTCTCCGTCATGGAAGCCGCGATCGCCACGCCGTCGATGCTCATCCAGAACCACAGCTATCTCGGGCGCAACGTACGCCGCGGCGGCGGCGACAAATTCGTCATGGACGGAATGCATCTGCCCACACGCGACGGAGAGGTGTCGCTCACGACCGCCGGTACCGGTGGACGGCCGATGGAAGTCTGGGCGGAATTTCTCGGAGAGCCGAAGCTGCTCGATCCCAAGTTCGCAACGCGGGCGTCGCGCAACGACAACTGGGAAGAGCTGCGCGATCTCGTCGCGCCGAAGCTTGCACAGTGGACCAACCTCGACCTGATGCACGAGACGATGGCGCGCGGCCTCGTCATCGGGCTCGTGCAGAGTCCCGAGCAGGTCGTGAATTCACCGCATCTTGCCGAGCGCGGGTACTTCGTCGAGCTCGACCACGCTGAAGTCGGAACGCTCAAATATCCCGGCCCCGGTTTCTTCATCGACGGGGTGAATCCGATGCAGAAACTCGGGGCGGCGCCTCGGCTCGGCGAGCACAACGTCGAGATCCTGTGTGGGCAGCTCGGCCTGTCGCACGCGGAGCTCGCGCGGCTGCGCGCAGCCGGGGCGGTATAGGGGGCGGCGCTCGCCTTCGGCCCGGGGCCGGTCAAGCGTCGCCATGGGTTCGGGAAGCATGCACAGCCCGCGCTCTGTCACGCGGAATCAGCATACCGATTGCATAAGCGGACGGCTCTCTGTAACTTCCTTACGAAGAGTGCTTCGCGCGCTTCCGGATGGCGCGAGTGGCACGGTGAAATCGGTGGAGGTGTGATGTCGTCCGATCTTGTGACTGAACGGTTGGCGAAATACATGGCGCAGGCGCGGCAGCGGGACCTCGCGCCCGACGTGGCGCAGGAAACGAAGCACCGCATCCTGGACACGTTGGCTGCGATGGTCTCCGGGGCGCATCTGAAGCCCGGCGAGATGGCGATCCGTTACGCGCGCAGCCAGGGCGGTGTCGCCGAGGCGACGGTTGTCACGACCGACATCCGCACCACCGCGGTGAACGCCGCGCTCGCAAACGCGATGTTCGGTCATGCGGACGAGACGGATGACTTTCATCCCGCGACCAAAGCGCATCCTGGCTGTTCCGTCGTGCCGGCGGCGCTCGCGATGGGCGAACGCGAGGGCAGCTCGGGGCAGGATCTCTTGCGAGCGGTCGCCCTCGGCTACGACTTGTGCTGCCGCTTCCTGCTCGCGCTGAACGCGGACCTCGTACGCAAGACCCACCGCAGCGCGGAAGGCACGAGCTCGACGATGGGCGCGGTCGGCGCGGCGGCTTCGCTCGCGAAGCTCGACGAAGAGAAGATGCGTTACGCACTTTCGTACGCCGCTCAGCAGGTCTCGGGAATCTGGAGCTGGGTGCGCGACGCGGAGCACGTGGAAAAGGCATTCGACTTTTCCGGCATGGGCGCGCGCAACGGCGTCACCGCGGCGATCATGGCGCAGATGGGCTTCAGCGGCGTGTGGGACGTCTTCGACGGCGAGCACAACGTGCTCCAGGCGCTGTCCACCGATACGCATCCCGAGGAGATGGTCGCCGACCTCGGCAGCCGCTACTACGTGACCGAGACGGCCATCAAGCCGTTTTCCGTCGGCTATCCCATCCAAGCGCCGCTGGATGCGTTCCTCAGGCTGCATCGCGAGCACGGGCTCACTCCGCAGAACGTGAAGAGCATCGTCGTGAGGCTCCCGGAAGACGGCGCGCGCGTCGTCAACAACCGTTCCATGCCGGACGTGAACTGCCAGCACATCATCGCGGTCGCGCTCGTGAAAGGCGTGGTCTCGTTCGAGGACAGTCACTCGTACGAGCAGATGAAAGATCCGAAGATACGCGCCGTGAAGGAGCGCGTGCAGTTGATCGCCGATCCAGCGCTCATGGACCCGACCGCGCCACGCAGCGGACGCGTCGAGGTGACGCTCCAGGATGGGCGCGTGGTGAGCCACTTTACAAAACACGCTCCGGGCACGAAGGAAAACCCGCTCGACACCGAGAGCGTCAACGCCAAGGCGCGGCTTCTCATGGAGCCCGTCCTCGGCGGCGCGAAGACGGAGGAGATCATCCGACGGGTCAACGCGGCTGAAACGCTCGGCAACGTACGCGAGCTGGCGCGTTTCCTGTCATGACCCCGCCACTTAATCCATTACCGGAGCAAACATGAAAACCGTATCGCTGATCGCGGCCGCTGCGTTCTCGCTCGTCCCTGTCATCGCAGGCGCTCAGGACTACCCGGCCAAACCCGTGCGCGTCGTCGTGCCGTGGCCGCCCGGGCGGATCGAACGACGTCGTGGCGCGCATCGTCATGCAGAAGATGTCCGAGACGATGGGCAAGCAGTTCGTCGTCGACAACCGCGGCGGCGCGTCGGGCATTCCCGGATCGGACTTCGTCGCGAAGAGTCCGCCGGACGGCTACACGATCATGGTGCATTCGGCGACGCACGTCTCCAACCCGCACCTGTACGGGAAGGTGCCGTACGACACGCTGAAGGATTTCGCCGCCGTCGCGCCGCTGAGCGTGCAGGTCGGCATGCTGGTCGTGCATCCGGCGCTGCCGGCGAAGAGCGTGAAGGAGTTCATCGCGCTCGCGAAGGGCAAGCCGGGCCAGCTCACGTACAGCTCTTCGGGCAACGGCAGCTTCGTGCATCTGTCGATGGCGATGTTCGCATCCATGGCTGGCCTCAAGATGACGCACGTTCCTTACAAGGGCGGCGGGCCCGCAGCCATTTCGATCGCTTCGGGTGAGACGCAGGCCCAGATGGGAACCGTCGGCTCGGTCATACAGCAGGTCAAGCAGAACCGGGTGCGGGCGCTTGCGGTCACATCGGACAAGCGGGTCGACGCCTTTCCCGATCTGCCGACGATCGCGGAGGCGGGCGTTCCAGGCTACGAATTCACCGCATGGATCGGCACGCTCGCGCCGGCTGCCACGCCGAAGCCCATCGTCGATCGGCTGAATGCCGAGATCAACAAGGTGCTGAAGACGAAGGACGTCGCGGACAACCTGAAAAGCCAGACGCTCGAGCCGATGATGATGACGCCGGAGCAGTTCGCGAAGCGGCTGAAGAGCGATTACGACAAGTACGAGAAGGTCGTGAAACTGACCGGCGCGAAAGTCGAATAGCTTCCGATCCGACCGGCGTGTGCCACGGACCCGGCGTCCGCCGCCGCCCTGTGGAATCCGCGGCGGAGCTGTATGACGTGGGAACACCATGAGCAAACCAGGCTGATCCAATGAGCAAACCCAGGCTGATCTATTTCGACGCTCCGGTAAGCCGCGGCGAAGAGTGCCGCCTCGCGTTGCATCTCGCGGGCGTCGATTTCGAGGATGTGCGCATCAGCGGCGCGGAGTGGGCCGCCATGAAGGAGGATACGCCCTATGGCGGTCTCCCCGTGCTCGAGTTGCCGGGACGCCCGCCGCTCGCGCACTCGAACGCGATTCTCGTCATGATCGGGCGTGCTCACGGGCTGCACCCGAAGGACGAGTTCGAAGCCGCCCGTCACGAAGGCATGATGCAGCACGTCGAGGACCTGCGCGCGGTCGTCGGGCCGACCATTCGCATGGGGGAGGCCGAGAAGAAGGCGGCGCGCGAGGCCATCGTGCGCGACTTCCTCCCGGCGTGGGCGCGTTACGCGGAGAAGAACATCGTCGCGGAGCCATTCTTCGGCGGCGCGAAGCTTCAGGTCGCCGACTTGAAGCTCCACATGGCCGTGCGCTGGTTCATCGGCGGCCGGGTCGATCACATTCCCGCGACGATCTTCGCGGGGTATCCGAAGCTCGTGCGGGTGCACGACGCGGTGCGCGATCACGCGGGCGTGAAGTCCTGGTATGCGAAGCCTTGAGCCCGGGCATGGCCCGTACGCTGATCTTGGCGGCCCTGCTTACGGCCGCCACCTCGGTGCAGGCGCAGTATCCGTCACGGCCGATACTGCTCGTGGTGCCGTATACCGCGGGCAGTGACGCCGATCTCGCCGCACGCAATCTCGCTCAACACGCCCCCGGCTTTCTGAACGGACAGGCGCTGGTCGTGATGAACCAGCCCGGCGCTTCAGGCGCGATCGGGACGCTCGCCGTGCGCAACGCGCCGCCGGATGGCTACCGCCTGCTGCTTACGCGCATCGCCTCGCAGGTGATTCTGCCGGCGACGGATACGAAGACGCCTTACGAGGCGAACGAGTTCACATTCCTCTCGCTGCTGGAAATCAATCCGTACGTGTGCGCGGCAAGCAGCCAATCGCCGTACCGATCGATGAAGGAGCTCCTCGAGGGCATAAGGAAGCAGCCGGGCAAGCTCAACTTCGCGACGGTGGGAGCGGGCACGCTCCAGAATTTCGGCCCGCAGTATCTCTTCAGCCTTGTCGGTCTGCCGAAGGATGCAGCGCTCGGCGTACCGTACAAGGGATCGGGCGAGCTGACCGCGTCGCTCCTTGGCGGCCACGTGCAGTTCGCCTGTAGCAATCTCGGTGCGCTCCTCGCGCACTTCCGGTCAGGTGCGCTGAGGCCGCTCATGACGACGACGCGCGAGCCGCTGAAGGAACTGCCCGACACGCCGACCGCACGCAGTCTCGGCTGGCCGCAAATGGAGCGGCTGGCGGCGTGGTCGGCGCTGGCCGGACCGCCGCGTTTGCCGCGTGAGATCGTGGCGCGGTGGTCCGACGTGATGGCGAAGCTCGCGCGCGATGCCGGCTGGCTTGCCGGCGTCGAGAAGCTCGGTGGCGTCCCGGCCGTGCGCAGCCCGGCCGAGACGGATGCGTTCGTGCGGGATCAGTATCAGCTCTACGAAGGTCTGGCGGCGCGCCTCGGCCTGAGGCAGTAAACGGTTCGCTTCGGCTGAAGAGGAGACGTGCGCGAGCGGCTCACGGATTCCAGCTCTATGTCACGCCTGCGAACAGGTTTGCCGAGTTCGCAACTGCCGAGCGCGCGAAATGGTCGAAACTGATCAGCGCGATCGGCGTCCAGCCGCAGTAAGCGCCCCGGACGCGACGCTCGGCGCGAACGCATCGCACCGAGCGAATCGACTCGGCTATTGCACCGCCGCCGCGCGCGCCCTCTGCGGCGTCACCTCGATCACGCGGTTCGTCGCGGTCTGATGGATGAGCAGCGTGCCCTGCCGCGTGATGCGCGCGTTGCGCAGGATGCCTGCGTAGACATTGCCCGACTTGATCGGCCAGCTCTGGAACGATTCCGTCGCGATGTCGAAGCGCACCAGCATGTCGGGCCTCACGCCGGATTCGTTGTACCAGACTGCGCCGTCGAGCACTGCGATGCCGTACGGATGCGAGCGCGGGCCGGAGGGCGAATCCCACTCCTTGATCTCGCCCGATTTCGGGTTGTAGTGGCCGATGCGTCCCACGCCTGAATTCACGTACCAGATCGTGCCGTCCGGCGCGATGTCGAAGCGGCGCACGGTCGTGCCGGCGAGCGGGAGCTTCACTTCAGTGATGGCGAGCGTGTCGGGATTTACCTTCAGCAGGCACGGGCGCGCGTTGCAGGAAACCCACAGCGTGCCTTCGGAATCGAACTTGATGTCGTACGGCTGCGAGCGCTCGGCGGCGACTTTGACGAGCTTGATGTCGCCGTTGTCGGGATTCAGCCGCCCGATCATGTTCGCCCACTGGAACGTGAAATACACGAGGCCCTTCTTGTCGAAGGTGATCGTGTGCACGTCGACGGCTTCCGGATCCGGCATCTTGAAAGTGGTTGCCTTGCCGCTCGCCGGGTCGACCCAGCCGATGATGCCGTTCTTGTTGCCCGAGAACCACGGCCGCCCCTTGGGATCGAGCTGTACGGTGTGCGGCATCGAATTCGCCGGCAGCGGGTATTCCTTCGCCTGACCGGTTTTCGGATCGAGACGACCGATGAGGTTGCCGTACTGTCCGGCATACCAGATCGACCCGTCCGGAGCCTGGATCGGATCGCGCGTGCGCTGGCCGAGCTGCGGCATCGCGTATTCCTTGAAAGTCACCTGGAAATTGCCCGGGACGGGTTTGGCCACGCGCTTGTTGCGGCTGGGCGGGAAGTTCGTCGCGAGGTAGTCGAGGATCTCATTCTGCTGCGGGCTGCTGGACAGATCGATCATGTAGGCGACCAGCTCCTGCCAGTGCTCGCGCGAATACCCGGAGCTGTTGGTGATCAGATTCAGCTGGTGGCATGTCGAGCACAGGCCCTCGACCAGTTGCTTCGCCTTGCCATCCGGCAATGACGGCGGCGCCTTGCCGCCTTTGTCCTGGGCGAGGGCCGCCAGCGGAACGAGCACGCAAGCGGCGGCTGCAACCAGGGACGCGCGGAATGTCTTGGACATGGCTTTGCTCCTCCAATTCGGATATTCGTGGCCGGCACTGTATCAAATCGTCTGCCCGCCGGCAGCGCAGTTGCGAAATCGAGCGGCGGACCGGCGATCGGACACCTGCCGGCCGTTCTCCGCCCGCCGAGCGCATACATGCGTCCTGCCTGCGACAGATCCTACTCAGCGCTCCAGCCCGGTCGCCCCGGCCGGCACGTCGTAGAAGGCGAGTGTCATCGACACGGTGGCATAGAAGCCCATGAGCGCGATCGCGTCGGTCACGCCGACATGGCCCAGCGCTTCGACGGCCCGCTCGTAGAGCCCCTTGGAAACCCAGCGCGATTCCGAGAGGCATATGGCCATCTCGTAAATCAACTGCTCGCGCTTGTCGTCGAACGAGGTGGTGATGCCCGAGAGGATCGCCTCGACCTTCTCGCTCGGAAGCCCGGCGGCTTTGGCGGCGCGCTCGTGGGCGTTCGTCGCGTAGGCCGTGTGGAACTTGCTGTTGATCACGCACACCGCGATCTCGCGCTCGCGTTCACTGAGCGAATAGGGCCCTCGGAAGTGCGCGCCGAACGGCCCCAGCACCTTCGCGAGCTTCGGATTGTGGACGTAGATCTTCGCCGGGCCGGGCAGCCGCCCGCGCGATTCCATGAGGGCGTTGAAACCCTCCTGCTGCTCCGGCGTCATCTTGTCGTAGGGGATTTCGGCGTAGCGGCCGAACGTGGGTGTCTCTGCCATTCACTTGTCTCCTGTTCTCTTTGCATTTCGCGCGCGGCGAACGGTGTCGTTTGCGCGCCTTTCGTTCATGCGCCGTGTCATCTTCGACGAACACGGCGCCCGGACTACTTCTTCGCGAGCTCCATGTCGGCGAGCAGTGCTTTCACTTCCGGCGGCCGTTCAGCGTTCATGCGCCTGTGGCCCGCAGATAAGACTCACTCGACCTTGGCCCCGGAGATTCTTACCTGCTCGCTCAGCCGCTTCGCCTCTGCCGCGATGAACTGCTTGAATTCCGCAGGGGTATTGCCGACCGGCTCCTTGTCCGATTCCGAAAAGTGCGTCAGCACTGCCGGGACAGCCAGCACTTTCACGAGCGCGGCGTGCATTCTGTTCACGATCTCGGGCGGCGTTTTGACGGGCGCGAAAATGCCGTTCCACGACGTCGAGAGATAGCCGGGCAGCACATCGCTGATGAGCGGCGCTTCCGGAACCAGCGGCGAGCGCCTGAGACCGCAGACGCCCAGCGGCTTCAGCGCGCCCGACTTGATGTGCGGGAGCGCTTCGATGAGCGGCGAGAAAATGGAGTCGATCGAGCCGCTGACAAGGTCGATCATCGCGGGCGCGCCGCCTTTGTACGGCACGTGAGTCATGTCGCCGCCGACCATCTGGTTGAACAGGGCGGCGGCGAGATGCTGCGAAGAACCGTGCCCCGCGGTCCCGTAGTGAACGGGCGTCTTGCGGCTTTTCACCAGCGCGATGAACTCCGGGAGGCTGTTGACGGGCACCTTCCGGCTCACGACGAGCACGTTCGTCGAGAAGTAGGTCTGGGTGACTGGCGCGAGATCCCTGATGAAGTCGTACGGCAGATTCTTGTAGAGGTTCATGTTGGCAACGAGCGTCGCCGATGCCGTGAGAAACGTGTAGCCGTCGGGCGCCGCCTTGGCGACGGTGTCTCCGGCGATGGAGCCCGATGCGCCCGGCCGATTGTCGATGACGATCGGCTGCCCCACCACGGCACGCAGGTTTTCGCCGATGACGCGCGTGCTGAGATCCGTGCTGCCGCCGGGCGCAAACGGAACGACCACGCGAATGGGCTTCGTGGGCCAGCTTTGCGCAATCGCGGGCGGGGTCGCGATCACCAGCACGGCACACGCGAGTAACGTCATTGCGATCGAGAACATCGGGCGCCTCCCTTCGCGGCTTCGATTCAGGTCGTCCCTGATACGGGGAGTCGCGCCTTCACGCACTGGCAGCCGCTGGTTCGGTAATCGGGGACGCTGTCATGCTCCACGCGATTGCGTTGCGCAGCAGCGTGAGGAATGCATCGGTCTCCCAGGATCCGCGAAACGTGGGGATCTCCGACGGATCCGCGGGGCGGCCTGCGCGCGAGGCGGGATTGTGGGAGTGACCGAGTGCGAAGTAGGTGACTGCGCCCTTGCCCATGTCTCGCGTGTAACCCAGGACGCGCGTTCTGCGATCGGCCTGGAGTGAAGTATCCGAGCCGTAGAGCGTCTCTACGAGAGGCCATGCGACATCGGGTCCGTACTCGGCGCTCAGCAGTATCCGCGTCGAAGCCGGGTCCTGGAGCTCCACGAAGTACGGCTCGTCCTCGACTTCGAAAGACGCGCCGAGGCCGCGGGTGATGGGATGCCCACTGTCCCGCACATCCACGCGAAACCTGCGGATAGGCGGATGCGTGAGGAAGAAGCTGCCGAGGAGCGCGTGATGCTCGGTCTTTACGGTGCGCCGCTGTCGCACGCCTTCCACCCGCTCCGCGCGTCCGCCGCTCGTGCCGTGCAGCGCGAGCCAGTGTCCTCCCGCTTCGAGCCACGCTCGCATCGCGCGAGTCTGTGCGGCGTCCGGATAAGGCCCTGCGACATACGTGATCAGCAGCCGGCTCGTGGGAAGCCATCTCTCGACATCCGCGAAGTCGTTCGCGACGGATGCCGGTATCTCCTGTTCCGCAAGCAGGCGCAATAGACGCAGGCGGGGATAGTCTTGATCGTGTCCCGCACTGGAGCCCGGCGGAAATCCGCCGGTGATGAGATGCGCGCGACGCGTCTTCTGGTCTGTCATCGTAGATGTCTCCTCCGTGTGCGGATTGCGCTTGAGAAAAGCCGTCATTCCGGACTGCGCAAGGGCGCGAGGTGATCCGGTATCCCCTTCCCCCGCTTCGGGGGAAGGTAGGATGGGGGCAACGGGCTGTCGCCTGGATCCCGGCCTCGCGGCGGGATGGCGAATCTCCGACGGGTTACATCATCGGGCCCGGCTTGCGGATGTAAGTCTCCTTGATGTTGTCCGCAGCCCAGCACGCGAGCATGCCGATTGTCGCGGTCGGGCCCTGCGCCGGATTCTGCGGGAACGCGCTGCCGCCGACGACGAAGAGATTCGACACGTCCCACGACTGCAGATACTTGTTGACGACGCTCGTCGACGGATCGGTGCCCATGATGGCGCCGCCGATGTTGTGCGTGCTCTGATACGGGATGATGCTGTAGCGCTCTGGAATCGATGCCGCGTGATGCTTCGCGGGCTTCATCGCCTTGGCGATTTCGGTGATCTTCCCGTAGGCCCAGCGCTGCATCTTCTTCTCGTTCTCGTGCCAGTCGAACGTCATCCGCAGGAGCGGCAGGCCGTAGGCGTCCTTGTACGTCGGATCGAGATCGAGGTAGCGGTCGCGATAGCTCATGCACGAGCCGTGGATGTGGACGCCGAGGCTGCGCCGGTAGTTCTGCGCGACTGCCTTTTTCCACTCGGCGCCCCACTTCGGCGTTCCGTGCGGCACCGGCTTCGACTTGATCGGTGAGGCGCCCGCGCTCGGCGTGTTGATGTACGCGCCGCCGACGAAGCCGAGCTTCGAACGATCGATCACGTCGCCGTTCAGCTCGTCGATCGACGTGTTCACCTGGCCGCCGCCGATGAAGGGGTTGAACTCGCGGTCATCGAAGAACACGTGGACGCGCCCGCCGGTCTGATACGAGTAGTTGCGGCCGACGACACCGCGCCCCGCTTTCGGATCGTAGGGCGTGCCGATGCCGGAGAGCAGCAGCAGGCGCGTATTGTTGAAACAGTATGTCGACAGGACGACGAGGCTTGCCGGCTGCTCGACTTCGTTGCCGCGCGCATCGATGTAAGTGACGCCGGTCGCCTGCTTGCCGGTCGAGTCCGTATTGACCTTGATGACGTTGCAGAGCGGTCGCAGCTCGAAGTTCTGCTGCTTGTAGAGCGCCGGCAGCACGGCCGACAGAGGATTTGCCTTCGCGCCCTGCGAGCACACGTGGCTCGAACAGAAGCCGCCGTGGTGGCACTCGAGCAGCATGAGCTTGTAGAGGTTGCTGTAGTTCTGCGTCATCGCCGCGGCGGGACCCTGGAACGGCACATAACCCAGTTCGCTCGCGGCCTTCGCGAAGACCGCGCCCGAGGGCGTGCGCTTCGTCGGAGGATTGGGGAATTCGCGCGAGCGCGGCCCTTCGTGCGGATTGCCGCCCGGCTGGATCTCGCCGTCGAGATTTCCGGCCTTTCCCGCGACGCCGTAGATGCATTCGAACTGGTCGTAGTAGGGCTCGATCTCGTCCCAGGTGACGCCCCAGTCCTGCGACGTGCAGTCCTCGGGGAAGAAGCCCGCGCCGTAGCGTTCGGTGATTTTCGAGCGCAGTTCGAAATCGTGCGGGAGAAAGCGGCGCGCGTTCCCGCCCCAGTGCGCGGCCGTGCCGCCCACCATCTCGCCGGGCTTGAACGAGCCCAGCTCGCGCATCGGCAGCGCGGTCTGATTCATGTTGTTGCGGAAAGTGATCGTCTCGCGCGAGAGGTTCTGGAAGATGTCGCTGTGGCGGTCGTAGCGGAGCTCGTCGTGCGTGAACGGGGACACGAAGTCGGTTTGAGGATCGATCATGCGGCCACGCTCGAGACAGAGCACCGTGAGGCCCGCGTTCGCGAGCTCCATCGACATGATCGAGCCCACGACGCCGCTGCCCACGACGACCGCATCGACCGGTTTCATTTTCGTCGTCATGTTATTTCCCTCCGACCTTTTTCAGCATGATGTGCTTCGCGTAGCCGTTCGCATCGACCTGGGCCTGTTTCAACTGAATGTCGAGGATGCTCACCGGCTCGGCGTTGTAAGGCTCTGGATTGTCGAGATGCGCGTCGTAGGCGCTGGAGGGCACGCCCGGGAAGCCGAGCAGCTTCCAGCCTACCTTGTTGCGATTGCCGCCGTAGATCGGGTCGGCGAAGAAGCCTTCCTCGGTGTTGCGCCAGAGCAGATTGAAGAAGAGCTTCGATGAAAGCGACGGCAGCTCGAGCGTGCCTTCTTCGAGCGCCTTCAGAATCTCGTCCTGCTTGGCCGGGGCAAGCTGATCGAAGGGCTTCTCGAATTGCGCGCGGCAGTAGAGATTGATCTCATGGATCCCGATCCGGTAGATCTCCTGCGGGGTCAACCGCGACTGGAAGCCCTGTTCGGGCGCGCCTTCGAGCCACGGCCCCGAGCGATAGTTGCGTCCGTGCGTGCCCCACGTGCTGCTCAACTGGCGGTCGATGTAGCACGTCACCCCCGCGTCGCGGCCGCCCGGACCGAGCTCGTCGGTGGGAATGAGCCGCTCGACGGCGGCATCGAGAAAGCGGATCTCGGGCTGGGTGAGATAGCCGTAGACGTTGATGGCTTCTGCCTCTGGCATGTGGGTTCTCTCCATATAGTGGATCAAGACGGCCGCGGGATACGCGACTACCCTGCGTGCCCGGCATTGTATCGCCTCCGTACGGCGCTCAGTCCGTCCACCCCGGCTCCCGTTGATGGCGGATTCTCAGGATGCGGACGATGTCCCGTCGCGTAACGCCTCTCGACGAGATCCGACCGGGGTCGTGCGCGCCAAGCACTCCGTCGCCGATCTCCATGATACGGCGCACCGCGCGCGCGTATCCACGCCGCAGTTCGATCACCCTGAGACGTCCGGTCCCTGAGCCGGCATTCGGCGATGCGCTCTCCATTGTTTGCCAGAGACTGTCCAGCGTTTGCCTGAGCAGCGCCATATCGGTCGTGCGGTCGGTCAACAACACCACGTGCTCGAGCGGAAGCGTGTCGATCAGCGCAGAGAGCTCGAAGATGCACCCACGCCGTTCTGCGGTAAAGCCGCGCAGGTCCATGACGACGAGATCGCTGTAACGGATCAGGGTTGTCACGGTCTGCTGCCATGTGTCGTCCCGACAGAAGAACTCGTTGACGCGGTAGCGGCCGTCCGGGTCGGGTCGCAGCTCCAATTGTGCGATGCGGCGTTCGAGCTCGTCACTGCTGCTGATGTAGCGCGCGGCGAAGCGGCCCGCGATGAAATCGAGAAACTCGTCGGGTTCGAACCGGCTGCGCGCGACATCGATCGCACTGATGAGCTGAACGCTTCCCGCATACCGCCATCGTGCCGCCAGAAGATCGAAAAGCTTCTCGGAGCGTCGCGCCGAGCCGAAGACACGCAGGAACAGCAGGCGTGCGTTCGGCAGCGGTTCAGCGCTGGAGACAAATCTGGCAAGGCCGAATCGCTGGACGAGTTTGTAGAGCGCGAACGGAATCAGGCCGAGCAGGTACACGAAAGGCGTTTCCGGCGCCATCAGATACGCGCTGAGCCAGACGGACACCGACAGCCACAGCGCGTCGAAAAGGAATGTCTGATCGCCCAACCTCGTCCGGCGATAGAGGCGAGTCACCCACAGCAGTGCGAGGCAGGCGGTTGCGGCAGCCGCGGCCAGGCTGAAGCCGACGAGAACTTGGAGCGTGGCGTCCCCCAGCAGACGCTTTATCGCAGTGCCGATCGTCTGGGGGGTGAGCCAGACGAGCACATCCAGAAATACGATGCTGCCGAGCATCAGGACCAGTGCGAACGTAACAAATACAGGCCCTACCGTTCCCCGAACGAACCGGTTGAAGGCGAGCACCGGGATCATCAATGGTGCCGCGGTCAACGTCAGGAACAAGGTGGGCTGTAAGAAGGGCGAGAAGGCAACGCTCGTCGTGTCAACTGCCTCACCGGTGATCGCCCGGGTCATCGAAACCATCAGGTCCTGGAGCTCCGCGTCTATCAGGCGCACGTCAGTAAACGGAAGCGGCGGCGCACCCGCGGCCGTGAGCAGGGCGCCCAGGAGCGGCAGCATGCCGGCGTAGCCTGCGATGAAAATCATGCGGAGGCCGCGTTGTGGGCCGACGAAGAGTGCGAGCGCAACGACAGTGACGAAGAACCAGCCCCAGAAGATTCCTGCATAGCAGGCGAACAGAGTGAGCGGCGATGATGTGACTGGGGTCGCATAAAACCCGAACCGGAAAAGTAGCGCCGTGGACGACGCCGCGTGCAGCGATCCCGCGAGCGCGTAGCACCACGCGGCTCTGCGGAAAGCCTTGCGAGCGTGCTGAAAAGTGGGCGACCGCGGGGAAGAGAACGCCGCGCGCTCGGGCGTTTCCACGCAGAGCTCGAGAGGGCCCGCTGCCGGCGACGCCCGCTCGCGTCTTTCCGGAACGCGCAGTTCGGGCTGAGGCGGTGCGGCGCTGCGCCGGCTCTCGCGTGTGATTGCCCGCGTGTAGAGGCGCATCACGACGAAAGCGGCGCCGCTCACGACGATCGATATCGCGAATGCCCATCGCGCCGCTGCGTCGAAATACTGCCCGGCTGCAGGGAGGATATCCATGGTGTTGTCTGAGAATTCCTGCGCTGCGTTCTCGATACCCGTGCGGGCTGTCTGCCACCCGCAGCGTCTTTGCAGAAGGCGTCGTGTCCCACCGCGTCTGCGTTAGACTGGCCTGACGGCATTGTCGAGACGCCGAGCGAGACCGGCTCGCGCACGTCAGTCGAACAACGGAGAGGATAGAACATGCCAGGCGTTCTGGAAGGCATTCGAGTTATCGATTTCGGGCAGTACATCGCGGGCCCGCTCGCGGCGATGTTGCTGGGCGATCACGGTGCCGATGTGATCCGGATCGATCCGCCGGGAGGACCCCGGTGGAACACGCCGGCGAACGCGACGTGGAATCGCAACAAGCGCAGCATCGTCCTCGATCTCAAAGCCGAAGCTGACCTGCAGAGCGCGCGGCAGCTTATCGCGGGCGCCGACGTCGTGGTCGAGAACTTCCGGCCCGGTGTGATGGAGCGCCTGGGTGTGGGGCCGCAGGCCATGACCGCGTCGAATCCGCGCCTGATCTACTGTTCGCTCCCTGGCTTCGGCTCCGACGATCCGCGTGCGCAGGTGCGGGGCTGGGAAGGCGTCATCGGCGCGGCGACCGGTGCGTATCGCGCGAGTCATGCGAGCCACGGCAAGCCTGTATACACCGTGATCCCTTACGGCTCCGCGTATGCCGCGTTCCTGTGCGCCGTCACGGTTGCGATGGCGCTCAACGAGCGCGAGCGTTCCGGCCTCGGGCAACGTGTGGAGATACCGCTCTTCGATGCGACCTTCAGCGTCGTCGGCGCGCGCGGGCTGCTGGTGAACGGCAAGCTCGTGGATGAACCCGAGTTCAACTGGAGCCGCCAATTGCCCTGCAAGGACGGGCGCTGGCTGATGTACGTCGCGAACAACAAGCGCTTCGAGGCGTTCATCAAGGCGATCGGGATGGACAAGTGGCGCGAGGCGAACCTGCCGCCGAAGGAGCTGGCGGCGAAGTTCGACGAGGTGATGCGCACGCGCACCGGCAAAGAGTGGGAAGACTTCATCGCCGAGATCGGCTCCGAGGGCGTGATCTGCCACACGAGCGCCGAATGGCTCGAGCATCCGCAGGCGCTCGAATCGAAGATCATCGCCGACTACGAGGATCCGGAGCTGGGCCGCTTCCGGGGGCCTGGCATTAACGCGCGGCTATCGAAGACGCCCGGCGCCGTGCGTTCGGTGCGCGCGAAACTCGATGCGGATCGCGACGAGATCCTGCGTGAGTTGGCAGACCACAAGACCCCCTCGTCCTCGGCGATGGAGAGGGAAGGGGTGAGGCTAGACGAGCATGCTCCCTCGCCCTCGGTGAGGGAGAGGGAGGTGTCACGAGCCGAGTCCCAAGCTTCCCCTATCCCCCCGGGAGAGGGGGCAGGGGTGAGGGTAGAGGAACTCCGTTCCGCCCTTTCCGGCGTCAAAGTCCTCGACCTCTGCATCGTCCTCGCGGGCCCGACCTGTGGCCGCACGCTTGCCGAGTTCGGCGCCGACGTGATCAAGCTCGACAGTCCGCATCGCAGCACGGTGCTTCGCCACAACGACATCAACCGCGGCAAGCGCAGCGTGCTCGTCGATCTGAAAACGAAAGAAGGACTCGACACCTACTGGAAGCTCGTCGACTGGGCCGACGTCGTGCTCCAGAACTTCCGCGGCGGCGTTGCCGAGCGGCTCGGCATCGACTACGAGCGCGTGCGTGCGCGCCGCCCCGACATCGTCTTCGGCTACATGAACACGTTCGGAAGCATCGGTCCGTATGCACTGCGTCCTGGCCACGAGCAGATCGGACAGGCGGTCACCGGCATGCAGGTGCGCTACGGTTCGGCGAAACCGGCGACGGCCCCATTCGCCGCGAACGACTATGGCACCGGCCTGATGGCGTGCTACGGCGTCGCGCTCGCGCTGCTGCACCGGCAGCGCACCGGAGAAGGACAGTTCGTCGACAGCGCGCTCGCGTACACCGCGACGATGCTGCAATCCGCGCTGCTACAAGGCTATCCCGGCAAGGAATGGAACGAGCCGCACGGGCAGGACGCGCGCGGCAGCGGCCCATTGAACCGCATGTATGAGGTCGCGGACGGCTGGGTCTTCCTCGCGGCAAAGCGCGAAGAGCTTGCGCGCGTCTGGGATTTTCGCGACATGGGGAGCCGCGACGGCGACGAGCTCGAACGCTGGATGGAGGAGCGCATGCGCAGCCGCAGCGTGCCCGAATGGCTGAAGATACTGAACCGCGCCGGCATCGCGGTGCATCGCGTCGTTCCGTCGCTCCGCGAGCTGATGGTCGATCCGCTTACGAAAGCGCGCGGGCTCGCGATCACGCGCGACCACGAGGGATTCGGGCCGATCACGACGACTGCGCCCGGAGTGAGGCTTTCACGCACGCCCGTCGTGGCTGGCCGTCCTGCAGCGAAGCCCGGATCCGACGCCGCGAGCGTGCTCGCTGAAATCGGCATGAGCGCGGAGCTGGAGCGGCTGATCCGCGAGAAGGTGGTTTTCGTCGATGGGGTGAAGGCGGGGTGTTAGGGCTGCCCCCGTGATCAGGGTCAGAGACACTTTTCTGATGCTGCACGCTTTGAATCCACCGAAAGTGTCGCACTGACCCCATTCACGCTGACCTCAACCGCGTCGATGAGCTGCTTGCGAGCTGGGGTCGTCTCAGCTCGGCGGCTGAGACTTGGCAGATGATCGCGTGCCTCCTCAGATTGATTCTCTGGCTGGCGCCGCTGGCGCTTTACTGGGCCATCATCGCCCTGGTTGCGCGTGTCCCGACCACAGCGGCTATCAAAGTCACCGATGTTCTCTTCGTCCTGGCACTGCCGGTCACGTTCGGCGCTGTCTTGGGAGCCGTGCGCTCCGTCTCGAGGTCTGCCAGAGCGGTCCTGGGCATACTTGCTGTGACGCTCGGGCTAACCGTAGCGGTCGTTCTGCTTGAATTCACCGCCGCGGCGCGGCTCGTTCACTGGGAACTCGTTTTTATGTGGCTGCGAGGGGAAGAGCAGCACTACCTGCCCGACTCGGAACTGGGCTTTCGGCACGCTCCCAATACGCGATGGTCCGGTCGGTTACGCGGCGACATTGAGGATGCGTGGGGACTTCCCGCTTCGATGTCGAATCCGATCACGGTCACCCACGACGTGAACGGATATCGCAATGTGACGCCCTTCGCGCAAGCGGACATTGTCTTGATTGGCGACTCCTACGTTGAAGGGAGGTACGTCTCGGACGATCAGACAATTTCCAGCTTCTTGCAGGGTCGGCTGGGTCGGGCTGTCGCCAATCTGGGGGTGGCTGGTTACGGAACGGCACAGGAGCTCATCGGTACTCAGGCAGGACGGCATGCGATTAAACCCGGGAATCGTGATCTGGTTTTTCTTCGAGGGAAACGACCTATACAACGATCACGCGTTCGAGAACACTCTGCTCTCCTCGCCGGAACTGCGAACAGGCGGATTGACTGAAAGGCACGGCTGGTGGCGTCGCTCTTTCGTCCGCAACACCCATGCTCAGTTGCGTTTGCTGCTGCATGCTCTCGTGCCGAGCCAATGCCCTCATTTCGGAATCCTCACGGTTGAAGGTCATCGTGGGAAGACTGTCCTGTTCGGACCTGAGGCTGCCTCCCGTTGGACGGACTTCGAGCGGCGTCGATGGGAAAGCGCTCGGGAGACGCTCAGTGAAGCTGTGAAATTCACGCATGAGGACAACATCAATCTCCTCCTGGTCTACGTTCCGATCAAGTTTCGAGTGTTCCGGGATTTCATCGACATCCCCGCTGGGAGCGAACTTCGCGAATGGACGTTATGGCCTCTCCCCGACTTCTTTGGGCAGTTCTGCCACGCCGAGGGACTCGCGTGCCTTGATCTCACAGAATTGCTCCGCGGCTATGTTCGTGAGGGAGGTATGCCCTATGCGCCAGCAGATACCCACTGGAGTCCTGAGGGTCACAGGCTGATTGCGCAGCGTCTCCAAGAGATGCTCGAGTCTCTCGGGTGGATCCCAGCGCAGAGCGCTGCCGCGCGCGCACCGGCGGGAAAATAGACCTATGCCTAGACCTATGTCGTGACAGGACCTCCGAACTTGTCATGTTCGCGCGCTCCCTGCCTGTGAGACGCTGCAGCGAGCCGCGGTTCTGCGGGCGATCTCGCGCGCATGTGGCGGGCGGCATGATTCAGATCCCGGCGCTCACCTGCGACATGGGCATCGCTTTGCGCCGCGCGGATGCGTGCCCTACCATTCGACCCCATGGCACAGCTCGAACACATCGAGGCGATCGAAAAGCGCCTTTGGAACGCGGCCGATACGCTGCGCGCGAACTCGAATTACGCGAGCAACGAGTACTTCATGCCCGTCATGGGGCTGATCTTCCTCCGGCACGCATACAGCCGATACCTGGCGGTGAAGGATGGCATCGAGGCGAACCTCCCGAAGCGGGGCGGGAAGATCGCGGCCGCTCACGAAAGAGGATTTCTCGCAGAAAGGCGCGATCTTTCTGCGGCCGGAGGCGCAGTTCGACTATCTCGTGTCATTGCCGGACAGCGCCAAGCGCGACCGTGCGATCCAGCACGCGATGGACACCATCGAGGAGGATTACGACGGTCTTAAGGGCGTGCTGCCCAGAGGTGAGTATTCGGACCTCGATAACGATGTGCTCGGACAGTTACTGCGCACGCTCAATCCCGAGGAGCTGAAGCAGGCGAGCGGCGATATCTTCGGGCGGATCTACGAGTACTTCCTGACCCAGTTCGCCGATCTGAAGGCGCACGACAACGGCGAATTCTTCACGCCGGTGTCGCTGGTGCGGATGATCGCGAACGTGATCGAGCCCGACCACGGCAAGGTGCTCGATCCCGCGTGCGGCTCCGGCGGAATGTTCGTTCAGAGCGCGCACTTCGTCGAGCGCATGCGCGGCAACCCCCGGGAAGCGCTCACCTTCTACGGCATGGAGAAGAATCCGACCACCATCCGGCTCGCGAAGATGAACCTCGCGGTGCACGGGCTGGAAGGCGACATCCAGAAAGCGATCACCTACTACGAAGATCCGCACGAACTCGCGGGCAAAGCCGACTTCGTGATGGCGAATCCCCCGTTCAACGTGGACGAGGTGGACGCCGAGCAAGATCAAGAACGATCCGCGCCTGCCCTTCGGCCTGCCGGGCGTGAACAAGGCAGGGCAAGGTATCGAACGGCAACTATCTCTGGATCTCCTACTTCCACAGCTATCTGTCCCCGAAGGGCCGCGCCGGCTTCGTGATGTCCTCGCAGGCGTGCAGCGCCGGACACGACGGAGAAGGCCGTCCGCCAGAAGCTCGTCGAGAGCGGCGACGTGGACGTGATGATCGCCATCCGTGGCAACTTCTTCTACACGCGCAGCGGTACCCTGCGAGCTGTGGTTCTTCGACCGCTCGAAACCGAAGGAGCGCAAGGACAAGGTCCTGATGCTCGACGCGCGGAACATCTACCGGAAGGTCACGCGCAAGATCTACGACTTCTCGCCCGAGCAGATGCAGAACCTTTCCGCCATCGTGTGGCTTTACCGCGGGCAACAGAAGCGGTTCCTCGGCCTGGTGAAAGACTATCTGGGCCGTGTGTGCACGGAGATGCGCGGCGGTGCCCGCGACCCTGGAAGAGTTCGAAACGACGCTTGGCGAGCTGTCGGCGCGCTTCAATGCAATGGGTACTGCCGTATCTGAATTCTGCAGGCTCGACGCCGGCAGAAAGCAGGCGCTCGTTGATGCTTCGAAGGAGCTGGCTGGAACGCGCGCACTATACGAGGCAGATGCCAAGAAGCTGGTCGGTGACGTGCTCGCGTTCCAGCAGAAGTACGCCAGAGCCTTGCCGGAAACGAACGACCGTCAGCACGCCGCCCGCAAGGTGTTCGATCCGCTGGCTGAAGCCGCTCGCGGTCTCATCAAGCAGATCGACCTGCTCTACAAGCTCGCTGCACGCGCCTCGGAAATCTGCGCTGGCCTGTCCGCTGACGAGTCCCTGAGCGCAAGTTACGACCGGCGCGTTGCGGCGCGCACGCTCAAGCAGCTCGACGAGGCGCGGAGAGCCACTGTCGAGCAGTTAAAGCAAACGGCCTACTTTCACCGGCAGGTGGCATGGCTGCAGGATCATTTTCCCGATGCGGAGCTTCAGGCTGTGCCTGGGTTGGTGAAGCTGGTCGATCGCAAAAAGATCGAAGCTGGCGACTGGAGCCTCACGCCGGGCCGCTACGTCGGCGTCGCGCCGCCTGAAAAGGACGAGGATTTCGACTTCGAGCAGACGTTGCGCGATATTCCATACCGAGCTGGTTGATCTCAACAAGGAGGCGGTTGAACTGGCCTCGAAGATTCAGGAGAACTTCGAGGAGCTGGGGATATGACGTATGTGCCGCCGGATGCATTAGCCGACGCCTGCGAATTCGTGGTGGACTGTCGGCGTGCGACAGCACCAACCGAGGAAGATGGGTATCCGTTGATTCGCACTCCGAACATTGGCAAGGGCCGCCTCGACTTTACGGGTGTCCAGAGGGTATGGGAGGACACGTATCAGAAGTGGACCAGACGCGCTATGCCGCAACCGGGCGATCTGATTTTGGCCAGGGAAGCACCGGCAGGAAACGTCGCCATCGTCAGTGAAGGGGAGAGTGTCTGCTTGGGACAGCGGACTGTGCACCTCCGCCCAAATACAAAGAAGGTGGACCCGCAATTCCTTTGTTACTTCTTGCTTGCACCCCCGCAGCAGGGAAAGTTGCTAGCCGGAGAAACTGGCGCAACAGCCAAGCACGTAAACATGAAAGACATCCGGCGACTGAACCTTTCAGGTCTGCCGAGCCTGTCCGAGTAGAGGGCCGCGGGCTCTCTACTCGCTAACTACGACGACCTCATCGATAACAACCGGCGGCGTATGGCGCTGCTGGAGCAGGCGGCGCGAGAGCTTTACCGCGAGTGGTTCGTCCGCCTTCGCTTTCCGGGTTACGAGCACACTCGTATAACCGACGGCGTCCCCGACGGTTGGGAACGAAAAGCATTAGGCGAATTGGCGCACGTCACGATGGGACAAAGTCCAGCGTCACAGCATTACAATGAATCGGGCGAAGGACTGCCCTTTCACCAAGGCGTGAGTGATTTTGGAGATCGATTTGTCGCGCATCGCGTTTATTGCACCGCATTGAACCGGCTTGCTGAAGCCGGAGACATTCTATGCAGTGTTCGCGCACCCGTAGGGCGGCTCAACATTACTCTGGAAAAGATCGTTATTGGGCGCGGCTTGGCAGCTCTGCGCAGTACTTCCGGATATCAATCGCTGTTGCTTCAGCAATTGCGTGCGCACTTCTTCAAGGAGGACTTGATCGGTGGCAGGGCTATATTTGCGTCGGTTACGAAGAAGGAATTCGAGGGGCAACATCTTCTGACGCCGACGCACCGACTCGCTCAAGCCTTCGAGGATGTTTCGCGCCCGATCGATGAGCATCTTCGAGTCCTCAATCAACAGAACGAAAAGCTCCGCGCTGCCCGCGACCTCCTGCTTCCGCGCCTTATGAGCGGTCAGATTGCGGTATGACCCGCGAACGGAAGATCATCATCATCGCAGGCCCGAACGGCGCCGGAAAAACGACCTTCGCGCGACAATTCCTGCCGCAGGAAGCTAACTGCCCCGCTTTCATCAACGCCGACTTGATCGCCGCCGGGCTCTCGCCGTTCCGTCCCGAGGCGGCTGCGATCCGGGCTGGCCGGCTCCTGCTCACCGAGATTTCGAGCAAAGTCGGACAGGGCGAGAGCTTCGCTTTCGAAAGCACACTGGCCGGACGTGGCTACGCACGCAGCATTCCGCTGTGGCGTAACGCGGGGTATAACGTGAAGATCGTGTTTCTGAGCCTCCCGAGCGTCGAGCTTGCAATCGCACGTGTGGCCGCGCGCGTAGCACAGGGAGGACACGACGTGGGGGAGACCGATATCCGGCGACGCTTCAAAGTCGGGCTGGAGAATTTCCGGCGTGTGTATCAGCCGCTCGTTGCCGGATGGGTGCTATACGACAATTCCGGCGCACAGCCGGACATGCTCGAGTGGGGATCGGACGAATGAGGAAGAACAGCAGACCGAAAGACAAGGATCTGTGGGGGTCGCAGGCGGCACTCGAACGCGCGGCCCGCGCCGCACTCGCTATCGCACGCAGCACCGGAACGCCTTGCTATGTCCTGAAACAGGGCAAGATCGTGGACATCGCAGCACGACGAAAGCGGACAGCGAAGCGTAACGCCGTCCGCTAAGAAACGACGCGCGGAAAGAACCAGACCGGAATGCCGCGCTACGCCGAAGACACCCTCGTCCAGGAGACCACGGGCTACTTGCGCGATGATCTCGGCTGGGAACTGGTGTATGCGTACAACGAGGAGACCTTCGGCCCGGAGGGCACGCTCGGCCGCGCCAGCGACCGTGAAGTCGTGCTGACGCGCACGCTTGGCGAAAAGCTGATCGAGTTGAATCCGGGACTGCCGGAGGACGTGTACCGCGATGCCATCGGGCAGGTCGTCGAGTGGAGCGCCGCGCAATCGCTGCTCTCGCTCAATCAGGACAAACACACTCTGCTGAAGGAGGGCGTTCCGGTCTCGTTCCGTGACCAGGAAGGCGAGATCGTCAAGCATCGTCTGCGGGTGTTCGACTTCGTCGCAGCCGAGAACAATCAGTTTCTGGCCGTGCGCGAGCTATGGATTCGCGGTGACCTCTACCGTCGGCGCGCAGACATAGTCGGCTTCGTGAACGGCATTCCCCTGCTGTTCCTGGAGCTTAAGAACATCCACAGAGACATTCGTCAGGCGTTCGAGAGGAACCTCGCCGACTACAGAGACACCGTCCCGCACCTCTTCCATCACAACGCTTTCATCGTGCTCGCCAACACCTGCAGAAAGACCGCGATGCTGCCGACATCACGGACATCATCCGTACGCTCCATGGCATCGTGGATGAGGCGATCGCCACCGCGCCCGCGCCCGCCGTCAAGGAACCCGCGCGCTTCGACATCAGCAAGATCGATTTTGACCGGCTGCGCAGGGAATTCGAGCGATCATCCGCAAAGCGCTCGACGGTTCAGGCGCTCAAGCAGGCTATCGAAAGCCGGCTCTCGCGGCTGCTCGCGCGCAACCCGCTGCGGACCGACTTGCAGCGGCACTACGAGGACATCGTCGACGAGTACAACCGCGAGAAGGACCGCGTGACCATCGAGAACACATTCGCCGCACTGCTTAAGTTCGTTCAGGCGCTGGATGACGAGGAGAGCCGTGCGATGCGAGAGGGGCTCGACGAGGAAAGCCTCGCCTTGTTCGATCTCCTGCTGAAGCCGGGACTTGAAACGAAAGATATCCAGCGCATCAAGAAAATTGCTGCGGATCTCCTCGCGACGCTAAAGGCTGAAAAACTGAGAATCGAAAACTGGCGGGACAAGGAAGCGACGCGCGATGCAGTGCAGGTGACGATCAAGGATTTTCTCTGGACTGAAAGCACCGGGCTGCCCGCGCCCGCCTATAGCGAGGAAGACGTGGAAGTGAAGACGCAAGACGTTTACAGGCACGTCCATCGCGTGTACCCGACGATTCCGTCGCCTTTCTACATGAGCTGAACGGCAGCGCGTTGTTGCCGGATCGGACACCATTGCGATCTACTGGCTTCCTACGAACATCTGTATCCGGAGCAGACCCATGCCAGACGCCCAGTCCCACTACGACGTCCTCATCGTCGGCGGCGGCAATGCCGCGTGCGCCGCGGCACACGCGGCGCTGGAGAAGACGAAGTCCGTCGGCCTGCTCGAAAAAGCACCAATCCGCGAGCGCGGCGGAAACAGTTGCATGACGGGCCACATGCGCTTTGCATTCAACGGGCTCGAAGACCTGCGGCCGCTCGTGCGCAACATGTCCGAGAACGAGTTTCACAAGCTCCTCGAAGGAGGACTGCCGAGCCGCACCGAAGCGGACATCTGGGACGAGCTGATGCGCGTCACCAACAATCAAAGCGATCCCGATCTGTTGCACGTGCACGTCACGGAGTCGCTCAAAAGCGTTCACTGGCTCGCGTCCAAGGGGCACGACTGGGTGCCGTCGCCGACCACGAACGACAACGTGCTCAGCATCAACGGCGGCGGCATGGGCCTTCAGAAACGCAACTTCGAGATCCTCGAACGAGCGGGCGCCGTCTTTCACTACGAAACGGCGGCGCGCGAGCTGATCGAAGACGACTCGGGCCGCATCGTCGGCGTGCGTGCGCTCACACCGAAGGGCTACGTCACGTTCACCGCCAAGGCGGTCGTTCTCGCGTGCGGAGGCTTCGAAGCGAATGCCGAAATGCGTGCGCGCTATCTCGGCGTCGGCTGGGACACGGTGCACGTGCGCGGCGTTCCCTTCAACACGGGCGACGGGTTGCGCATGGCGATGGACATCGGCGCGCTGCCCTACGGAAGCTGGTCGACGTGTCACGCGTCGCCCCAGGACATCGCGATCCCGAAATTCACGATGCCTTCGACTCACGTGCACTCGGAGAGCATGCACCGCTACATGTATCCCTACGCGATCATGGTGAACCTGAAGGGCGAGCGTTTCGTGGATGAATCGTGGGACACGCGCGGGCGCACCTACGCCAGCATGGGGCGAGAAGTCCTGGCGCAGCCGGGCGGTGTCGCGTTCCAGATCCTCGACGCGAAGATTCGCGAAATGGATCTCTATCTGCCCAACTATCGCAAGGCAACGACGGCCAAGGCGGACACGCTCGAGAAACTCGCCGAGCAACTCGATCTGCCGGTCGCGACGTTCGTGAAGACCGTGCGCGAGTTCAACGCGGCGGTCCAGCCGGGTCGCTACAACCCCAACCGCTACCAGCTCGACGGCAAAGGTACCGCCGGTATCCATCCGCCGAAGAGCAATTACGCGCTGGAGATCGACAAGCCGCCGTTCGAGGCGTGGCCGGTACGCTGTGGCATCACGTTCACGTTCGGGGGACTCAAGATCGAGCCGACGACCGGGCAGGTGCAGCACACGGCCGGCCGCCCGATCCCGGGCCTTTATGCAGCCGGCGAAATGGTGGGCGGCTTGTTCATCGGCGCCTACGCTTCCGGTTCGGGAATGATGTCGGGTGCGACATTCGGTCGACTCGCGGGGACGGCCGCTGCCCTCGCAGCCGGAGGGTGATCGTCGTCGTTCGGTAGCGCGGGTGCAAAGCGGTGGGCCGTGCTGGTGAAATTCCAGCCCGCACCTTCGAGACCGTGGCGAGATACGGGCTCCGCATAGTGGGCTGCTTGGCCCGAACGCGGCCCCATGGCGCACCTCGGGCGCCCCCGCTACCATTCAGACTCTCATGAACAGATCCCCGCAGGAGTCCTCCGGCTTCTCAGTCGTCGAGCTGGCGTTGCGTCGCCCTTACACGTTCATCGTGATGGCGATGCTGATCCTCATCGCCACGCCGTTCGTGTTGCGGAACATGGCGACCGACATCTTCCCCGAGATCGACATCCCGGTGATCAGCATCATCTGGACGTACAACGGCCTGAACGCCCAGGAGATGGGTCAACGGATCGCAGGCCAGAGCGAGCGGGGGTTGACTACCACCGTGAGCGACATCGAGCACATCGAGTCACGCTCGCTCGCGGGCATCACGGTCATCAAGGTGTTCTTCCAGCCCACTGCGAACATCCAGACCGCGCTCGCACAGGTCGTCGCGGCGATGCAGAGCCAGGTGCGGCAGCTTCCGCCGGGCATTACGCCGCCGCTCATCATCAAGTACTCCGCGTCGAGCGTGCCGGTGATCCAGCTCGCTCTCTCGAGCCCGACGCTGCCCGAGCAGTCGGTCTTCGATGCGGCCGTCAACCAGCTTCGCCCGCAGCTCGTCACGCTGCCGGGCGTTGCGATCCCGTTCCCCTACGGCGGCAAGGTGCGCGTGATCTCGGTCGACCTCGACCTGGCCGCCATGCAGGCGCGCGGTCTCGTGCCGGCGGACGTCGTGGCGGCGGTCAATACGCAGAATCTCATCCTGCCGTCGGGCACGGTGAAGATAGGCGACACCGAGTTCAGCGTGCGCATGAACGCGTCGCCCGAGGCGGTGGCGGGATTGAACGACCTGCCGATCCGCACGCAGGCCGGCGCGACGACTTACCTCCGGGACGTGGCGCAGGTGCGCGACGGATTTTCGCCGCAGATGAATATCGTGAGGCAGGATGGCGAGCGCGGTGTGCTCCTGTCGGTGCTGAAGAACGCGGGCGTGTCCACGCTCGACATCGTTGCGAGCATCCGCGCGACGCTGCCGCGCGCCAGCGCGATCCTGCCGCCCGACATCAAGGTGACGCCGCTTTTCGATCAGTCGGTGTTCGTGAAGGCGGCGGTCACCGGCGTCGTGATCGAAGCGCTGATCGCGGCGGCGCTGACGGCGCTCATGGTGCTCCTCTTCCTCGGCAACTGGCGCAGCACCGCCATCATCGCGCTGACGATTCCGCTGTCGCTGCTTGCGTCGATCCTGTGCCTCTTCGCGCTCGGCGAGACGCTCAACATCATGACGCTCGGCGGTCTCGCGCTCTCCGTCGGGATCCTCGTCGATCAGGCGATCGTCACGATCGAAAACATCGAGCGGCACCTGCATCAGGGCACGCCGCTGCACGACGCGATCATCGTTGGCGCAGGTGAGATCGGTGTGCCGGCGTTCGTCGCGACGGTCTGCATCTGCATCGTGTTCGTGCCGATGTTCTTCCTGACCGGCGTCGCGAAATTCCTTTTCGTGCCGATGGCGATGGCGGTGGTTTTCGCGATGATCGCCTCCTACATCCTGTCGCGAACGCTCGTGCCCACACTCGTGATGCTGCTCATGGGAGGCGCGCATGCCGCCGCGGCCGGTGAGCCGGGCGCGCTCCAGCGCGTCTACAGGCGCTTTGACGCGGGGTTCGAACGCGTGCGGGCGGGATATGCGCTGACGCTCTCCGCGGTTCTCGAAAACCGGAAGCGCTTCGCGTTCGTGTTCCTCGGCTTCACGGTGCTCTCCTGCCTGCTCTATCCCATGCTCGGGCGCGACTTCTTCCCGAGCGTGGACGCCGGCCAGATTCGCCTCCACTTCCGCGCGCCGACCGGCACGCGGATCGAGGAAACGGCGCGCATCGCCGATGCGATCGAAGCGACGATCCGCGAGCTGATTCCGAAGAACCAGCTCGAGACGATCCTGGACAACCTCGGCGTGCCGAACAGCAGCATCAATCTCTCGTACAGCAACGCCGGCATCATCGGGACCTTCGACGGCGAGATCCTGATGTCGCTGCGCAAAGGGCACGATCCCACGGAGAAATACGTGTCGCTCCTGCGGCAGGAGCTGCCGAAGCGCTTCCCCGGCATCGAGTTCTTTTTCCAGCCGGCCGACATCGTGACGCAGATCTTGAACTTCGGCCTGCCCGCCGCGATCGACATACAGTTCAGCGGTCCGAACATGCTTCAGAACGCGGCGCTTGCGTCCGAGCTGGTGAAAGCCATCAAGAAGATCCCGGGCGCTGTGGACGTCCACCTGCATCAGCGGCTCGATAACCCGGCCGTCGATCTCCAGATGGACCGTTCGCGCCTCCAGCAGATGGGTTTGACCGCATTCAACGTCGGGCAGAACGTGCTCGTGTCGCTCGCGGGCAGCTTCCAGACGGCCCCGGCTTTCTGGCTGAATCCGCAGAACGGCGTCGTGTATCAAGTGGCGATGCAGACGCCGCAATATCGGGTCGATTCGCTCGACGCGCTGCTCAACGTGCCGGTGGGCAACGCTTCGGGCGGAACGCCGCAGCTCCTCGGGAACCTCGTCGAAGCGAGACCGAGCCGCAGTCCCGCCGTCGTCACACGCTACAACATCCAGCCGTCGATCGACGTGTACGTAAGCGTGCAGGGCACCGATCTCGCGTCGGTCGCGGTACGCGTGAACGAGGAAGTGGAGAAGATTCGTCCCAAGCTTCCGCGCGGCAGCGAAGTGAGCGTGCGGGGCCAGGTGCAGACGATGCAGGAGTCCTTCGTCGGCCTGGGTGTCGGTCTCCTGATGGCGATCGTGCTCGTGTATCTGCTGATCGTAGTCAACTTCCAGTCATGGGTGGAGGCCGGCATCATCATCGCCGCGCTTCCCTCCGCGCTGGCCGGCATCGCGTGGATGCTGCTCATCACGGGGACGACCTTGAGTGTGCCTGCATTGACGGGGGCCATCATGTGCATGGGCGTCGCAACTGCGAACAGCATTCTGCTCGTCTCGTTCGCACGCGACCGGATGGCCGAAGGCGTCGCTCCGCTTGACGCGGCGCTGACTGCCGGCGCCGTGCGTATCCGCCCGGTGCTGATGACGGCGCTCGCGATGATCATCGGCATGATCCCGATGGCGCTCGGCATCGGCGAGGGCGCCGAACAGAACGCGCCCCTCGGCCGCGCGGTCATCGGTGGGCTGCTCTTTGCGACGGTCTCGACGCTCCTTTTCGTGCCGGCGGTCTATGCGATGGTGCATCTCGCCTTGCAGCGGCGCAGCGCGCGCAGTGCCACGCCGCACGCCGGCCCGCCCTTCGCGAGACCCGACGCACGAACCTGAATTCGCTATGACAGACGAAAATCCCTGGGTGCAATACGACCACGAAGCGCTGCAGCGGCGGCGGGTCGTGCGTCGAGCGAAGATCCTCGCGTGTGTTGTCGTGGTGCTGCTCGTGCTGGGCGCCGGCGGCACGGTGATGAGCCGGATCGCCAGCAACAAGACGCTCCAGGCGGACATCGCGGAGCACTCGAAGCTCTACGTGCGCACCGCCTTTCCCAAAGCCGACGAGGCGGGGCAGACGGTCGCACTCCCCGGCACGCTCCAGGGCTTTGTTCAGGCGCCGATCGCGGCGCGCGCGAGCGGCTATCTTCAAGCGCTGGCACAAGGACATCGGAAGCCGGGTGAGCAAAGGCGATCTCCTGGCCGAAATCGATTCGCCCGAGATCGATCAGCAGCTCTCGCAGGCCGTTGCGGCGCGGGAGCAGGCCGCGGCGAGCCTCCAGCTTGCGCTCAGCACGATGGAGCGCTGGGAAGCGCTGCGCAAGAAGGACGCCGTGTCTCAGCAGGAGCTCGACGAGCGGCGCGGGGCGGCGGCTCAGGCGCGCGCCAATCTCTCGGCGGCGGAGGCGAATGTCGAACGCTTGCGCGAGCTGCAGGCGTTCAAGCGCGTGGTGGCGCCTTTCTCGGGGATCATCACGCGGCGCAACGTGGACGTCGGCGATCTCATCGATGCCGGCGGCGGCGCGGGACGCACGATGTTCGTGCTCTCGCAAACCGATCCGCTGCGCGTTTACGTGAACGTCCCGCAGACCTACGCACAGAGTATCAAGCCCGGCCAGAAAGTCACCGTCACGCAGGCGGAGCTCCAGGGGCAAACATTCCAGGGCGAAGTCGCGCGCACGAGCGGCGCCATCGAAACGGCGAGCCGCACGATGCAGATCGAAGTCACGCTCCCCAATCGCGGCGGCGTGCTCATGCCGGGCGCCTACGTGCAGGTGCAACTGCCGCTCGCGGCCGCTCAGACGCTGACGATCCCCACCAACGCGCTCCTGATCCGCGGCGAAGGCGTGCGCGTCGCCGTCCTCGACGCGCAGAAGCAGGTGCAACTGCGGCCGGTGAAGATCGGCCGCAACTACGGTCCGAGCGTCGAAGTGCTCGACGGGCTCTCCATCTCGGACGAAGTCGTCCTCAATCCGCCTGACTCATTGACCGAAGGCGATCAGGTCGCCGTGGCTCCGCAACCCGCGGTGAAGGCGGCGGTCGCGAAAGGCGAAGGCGGCACGAAGCAATGATTCGCCGGTTCGGTGCGTTGGCCGCGTGCACGTGCGCGTGCCTGCTCGGCGCGTGCGCCGTGTCGCCGCCGTACTCGCGGCCGAAGGTCGATGTGCCGGTTGCCTGGAAGGTCGAACCGCCGTGGCGCGAGAGCGCGCCCAACGATGCGGCGCCCAAGGGCGAGTGGTGGCTGCGCTTCGGCGACCCGGAGTTGGACACGCTCATCGCAAAGGCTCTGAACGACAGCCCCACGCTCGCGCTGGCCGGAGCGCGGCTCGCGCAGGCGCGCGCGCTCATCGCCTCGGCGACATCCGGGCTCTTTCCGCAGGTGACGCTCGCTGCGCGCGCTCAACGCTTCCGCATCTCCGGCAACCGCCCTCTCACCAACTATGCATCGCCGAATTTCTCGACGATCCAGGACGATTTCGCCCTCTCGCTGGGCGTCAACTATGAAGCGGACGTCTTCGGGCGCGTCGAGAGCACGATCGCGGGTGCGCGCGCGCAGGGAGAGCAGGCGGCGATCGACCTCGAGAACACGCGGCTCCTGCTCACGACCGATCTCGCGACGGCGTACTTCAACCTGCGGCAGGTCGATCTGGAGATCGACGTGCTCGTCCGCGCGATCGATTTGCAGAAGCGTTCCCTCGGTCTCGTGACTTCGCGCTACGACCTCGGAGCCGCGTCGGGCCTCGACGTCGCCCAGCAGCAGGCGGTGATCGACAACAACCTCACGCAAATCGACCTGCTGCGCCGGCAGCGTGCGCAGTTCGAGCATGCGATCGCGACGCTCACCGGCGCCCCGGCGCCCGTATTCGCGCTGGCGGCAAATCCGAAACGATCGACCCCGCCGGCTATTCCCATCGGCGTGCCATCGGACATCCTCGAGCGGCGTCCCGACGTGGCGGCGGCCGAGCGCGCCATGGCGGCCGCGAACGCCCAGATCGGGGTGGCGAAGGCGGCGTTCTATCCGAGCATCGTCATCGGACCGTCGTTGGGCGTGCAGAGCGCTTCGCTCGCGCGCCTCTTCGATGCGCCGAGCGTGATCTGGTCTCTTGGCGCTTCGATCCTTCAGCCGATCTTCAACGCCGGCCGGCTCGACGCCAATCTGGAATTCGCGAGGGCCGGATACGAAGCGACGGTCGCCAACTACCGGCGGATCGTCCTCACGGCCATGCAGGAAGTCGAAGACGGCATCCTGGGCGGCACCGCGCTCGAACGCTCCCACGCACAGGCCCAGGTTGCGATCCGGAGCGCAGCGCGCGTGCTGGAGCTCGCAACGACCCGCTACGAAGGCGGCGTCGCGACGTATCTCGACGTGATCACCGCACAACAGGCGCTGCTCAATGCCGAGCGCCTGGCGAGCCAGCTCGAAGGCCAGCGTCTGCTCGTGTCGGTGTTTCTCGTGAAGGCGCTTGGCGGAGACTGGGACCGGGTGATAGCGGCTCGCTGACGCCTCCTCGAGCGGCAGGATCGCGCCCGTGGTGCGCACGCTCGAGACGGCGGCTGTGGCGTTCGAGCTGCTGGAGTAAGACTACGATCCCGCCGCCGACGAGATCACGATCGCGGCCAGTGGCCGATCGCCTGCTTCACCGCCGCGTGTGCGATCGCGATATTCGGATCCTGCTGTACATAGGGCCAGTAGCGCTGCGCAAACTCATCCGCGGCCGCTTCGTCCACAGGCGGTGAAATGAAGCGTTCCACGGCGGCGCGGACGCCCAGTGCGAACTCGTCCCGCGTTGCGTCATCGTCCCGCGCCCTGTCCATGTCCGCCATGAGCTCGGAGAGTTCGCGCAGCCAGCCGAACTCCGGGTCCTTCGTGAGCATCTGCAGTAGCTCACCGGGATCGGGCTGCCACAGGCGCTGGTGCGCCCAGACATAGTCGCGGCTCGCACGCTCGACCAGTGCGCGGTGGAGCTCGCGCAGCGCGCGCCGCAGGGTGTCCCAGTCTGTCAGTTCCATCGATGCGACCGCACTCGATCCGACACTGCCCGCCATCACCCGAAACAGCGAAATGTACCGCGCGGATCGACTGCGGACCAGGGCCTCAGTACCTCCTCGCGGCCAGCGGCACCGCTTGCGCCTCGAGTTCTTCAGTCTTGCGACTTTGGCGATATGCTCTCGGGTGACGCACGTCCCGATAAGGAGAAGGATTCATGGACATCAAATCGACTCTCAGTGTATTCAACGAAAGCGAGATCACCGGCGTGCCCGGCGTCGTCCCGCAGGGACAGATCGTCAAGCAACTCGTCGGCAATGTCGCGCACCCGACGGAAAGGCTCACGGTGTCGCTGGTCACTTTCCAGCCCGGAACGCACGAGAAGCTGCACTGGCATCTGATCGAAGTTTTCTACTACGTGATCTCCGGTCGCGCCTCCATGACGGACATCGAAGGCAAAGAGGACCAGATCTCGGGCCCGGCAGCGTGATCTACGCGGGTCCCGGCATCGCCGGATCGCACTCGTGGACGATTAAGGAGAAGCTGCAGCTCCTCGGCATACGCGCCACCGCCGATGCCGAAAAAACGATCCAGTTCGATGTGGATCCAGCGACGAAAGAGTCGACGATGCCCGTCGAGCGCCTCGCACGACGCCAGGCGATCAGTCTCAAGAAATCGCTCTACTGATCTCTGGAACCCCTCTGCTCGAACGACCGTTAGATGGATGTGTCCGAAGACTCCCGGCGAGGCACCGGCCCGTCGAACAAGCGTGAATGGACCGTCCGAAGATCGTGAGAACAACGGCATACGCGGACTGAATCGGGCGCGATGAAAGCCATCTGGTACACGAGACAGGGCCCGCCCGCCGAAGTGATGCAGTACCGGCGAGCAGCCGACGCCGCATGCGGTGGCCGGTGAAGTGCGCGTGCGACTGTTCGCTCCGGGGTGGGAGCAAGGTTGCCCGAGCTGCTTCTTCATGGGGCTTATCCGAAGGGAGCCGGCGGCTCCCTTCGGTTTCGTCCATGGTCAGTTGCGCTTCACTCTCACATAGGCATACATGCCATCGAGCAGGTGCGGGCGAACATTGCAGATGACAAGATAGACGCCGGGCTCCAGAAACGCCACGGGCTCGCCGCGATTCGACGCGTTTGACGGATTGCCCGTGACCGGGGTTGCGGGCGGTCCTCCCGCAGGGTTGATCCCGCGGTAATACACATTGTCAGCCAAGCCGGAGAACTCCGGCGGCAGCGGGACAGTCGGATCGCTCGGTAAAATGAAAGTGCCGCCTGTCGGAATGAAAGGATCCAGGTGTTCGCGCCGGAACCCTGGCTTGAAGATGACGATGTGGTGGAATCCCGCGTGCGCGAAGTTCACCACACCCCCGGCGTCGACCTCGATCCACTTCGGCAGGATCACATTGTTCAGCGGGTTGCCTTGCGGCTGTGTTGTGTTGAGACCACGGCCGAACGCCGCACCGACGTTCGAATCCTTGTTCCTGTCGTGATGCCCTTCGTGATGTCTGTCGTGGTGCCTGTCGTCGGCCCGGCCAGCGGGCGCGAACAAGGTGGTGGAGGTAGCCAGGAGCGCTGCAGTGAGCACTGCCGAACGTCTTTTTGACGGCATATCAATCCCCTTTGTTTGTGGAAAGCCGGCGCCAACAATGGACGCCGAGTCGCATTTTAAGAGGAAAAAGTGCACTAGGCATTCTTCCCCGAAGGCGTTCCGGGTCGTTGTCATTGAACCGGCGCCGCAGTGCTAGTGTTGTGTCCTCGAAATAACCGGAGTTTTCTTCTTCCGGCTTCGAGGCGCGGTGCAGCCGGGTTTAATCTGCTCGAGCGTGTCACGACTGCGCGTGTGTTTAGCGAGAATCGAGTCAACGCTCGCAGTCCAGACGAATGGGTTTGGCTGTTCGTTCCACGTCTCGAGGAACTGTGTGATGGCGCGTTGCAGATCATGGACGCTGCTGAATGTGCCCCGGCGCACTGCCTTGTTAGTCAATTCGGCAAACCAACGCTCCACCAGATTCAGCCATGAACCCGAGGTCGGGGTGAAATGGAATTCAAAGCGCCGATGACGCGTCCACCACGCTTGCACCTTGGGGTGCTTGTGAGTGCCATAGTTGTCCATAATCAGATGCAGCGGCACGTCCCCGGGAAACTCCCGATCCAGACGACGCAGGAACTTCAAGAACTCCTGATGCCGATGGCGAGCGTGGCACTCCCCGATCACTTTGCCTTGCAGGACTTCAAGCGCAGCAAACAGGCAGGTCGTGCCATGGCGTTTGTAGTCATGCGTCATCGTGCCCAATCGGCCTTTCTGAAGCGGCAGGCCCGGCTGCGTGCGATCGAGCGCCTGAATCTGGGTTTTCTCGTCTACACACAGCACGATCGCTTGCTCCGGCGGATTCAGATACAGCCCCACCACGTCGGTGAGCTTCTCCACGAAGCGCGCATCGCGCGAGAGCTTGAAGTTTTTGACCCGATGCGGCTTCAGGTTATGGCTGCGCCAGATGTCGCTGACCATGGACTTGCCAACACCTTGTGCTCGCGCCATGTCGCGGCAACTCCAGTGCGTCTTGCCACGCGGTTTGGTATGCAGAGTGGCCTCGACGATCGCCTTGATCTTGTCCGCTTCGTAGACCGGCTTGCGCCCGCGCCCCGGCGCCACATGCCACAGGCTCTCCGGTCCGGCTGCAGCAAAGCGCTTGCGCCACAGCGCGACGGTCTTCACATCAACGCCAGCCGCCGTGGCGATCGCCACATTGTCCTCACCGCGCCCCGCGGCCAACACGATGCGGCAGCGAAGTGCCACTTGCTGAGGCGTCGTATGTGCCGTCGCCCACTGCTCGAACTGTTCTCGGGCTTGCGTCGTCAAATTTACAGGGGAAGCTTTTCTCGGCATGCTTCAGCATAGCTGGGCTCCGAAAGAAGTACAAGTCATTTCGCGGACAGAACACTAGCATCGCCCACCCATGAAAGCCCTCTGGTACACGCGTCAGGGCCCGCCCGCCGAAGTGATGCAGGTCGGCGAGCAGCCGACGCCGCATGCAGCGGCCGGTGAGGTGCGCGTGCGACTGCACGCTTCGGGCGTGAATCCGGCGGACAGCAATCGCTGTGTCGGCCGCAGCTACGCCATGGAAGGTCCGCTGATCATTCCGAACAGCGACGGCAGCGGCATCGTCGACGAAGTCGGCCCCGGTGTGGATTCCGCCTGGCTCGGACGCCGTGTGTGGCTCTACAACGGCCAGCGCGGTGGACGCCTCCTCGGCACCGCTGCGGAATACATCGCGCTCGACGTGGACCTCGTCTCCGAGCTCCCGGAGAACACTCGCTTCACGGACGGTGCGTGCCTCGGCATCCCCTGCATGACCGCGCACCGTGCAGTCACGCTGGGCGGTGATCTCGCCGGCAAGACCGTGCTCGTCACCGGCGGAGCGGGCGCGGTCGGACACTACGCGATCCAGTGGGCCAAGTACTTCGGTGCGCGCGTAATCGCGACCGTGAGCTCGCCGGAGAAAGGCGCGCATGCCTCCGCTGCGGGCGCTGACCTGATCCTGAACTATCGCAGCGAGGACGTCGTCGCGCGCATCCGCGAATACACCGGCGGCAGCGGCGTGCATCACGTGGTCGATGTGGATTTCGGCGGCAATCTGGCCGTGACGCTGCAAGTCGTCGCACCGAACGGCTCGATCGCCTACTACGCATCGCGGGGCAACGTCGCTCCCGTTCTGCCCGCGCCGGAGATCATGCGGCGCAATCTCTCGATCCACGGCATCCTGCTGAACAGCGTGCCGCATGCGGCACGCAAACGTGCGCAAAGCGGACATCGTGCAGCGACTGCGCGACGGCGGTCTGTTCCATACCGTGTCCGCGGTCTATCCACTCGCTCGCACCGCCGATGCGCATGCCGCGGTCGAGTTCGCGCCGAAGAACGGGACGGTGGTCGTAGACTGCATGGCGTAGAGCGCGCCGCGATGCGTCCGAAACGTCACCCGGGCCGCGTCGAGCTCTCTCGGGCGAACAGAGGCCCGGGCATGCGGTTGAAGTGAAGCAGTCTCCAGCCGAGGATCAGCGCCTCGGTGAGGAACGCGGCGCCGACCGCCGCGACGCCGACCGCTGCGCCGTTCAGGTCGGGCGCGATCAGCGTGACGCTGCCGACGGCGGTCACCACCACGAGCCGCATCACGGCGCTGCCCGCGATCGCGCCCGTCCGGCGCATGGCGGCAAGCAGGCCGCGAAACAGCGATGCGTAACCCCAGGCGACCACGACCAGCAGCACCATCTGCACACCCGGCGTCGCGTAGCTCGCTCAGCGTGGCCGGCAATCCCATGATCCCGCCCAGGATCACGTCGCGCATGCGGCGTGTAGAACAGCACGCCGACCAGCACCGACGTACACCAGCGTCACCCGGTGCGCGAAGCGCAGCATCACGTGCATGTCGTGGCGGCTGTGCACGAGCGCTTGCGCTGTCTGCGCCATGTTACGCAGCGGCGAGGCGACCAGCGACTTGAGCGCGTTGACCACGCCGAAGGCCGCCAGCGCCAGGTCGGGATTGGCGAGACGACCGAGGAAGAAGTTGATGACGAAGGACACGCCGTTCTCGGTGACCTGGGTGACCATCAGCGGCCAGGAGAATGTCCACATCTGGCGGTAGGACGCCTGCTCGCCGCCTTCCGCGGGAAGCTCGGCATAGTAGGCCCGGCTGACCCAGTACATGTAGATCCCTTCCACGCGTCATGCATCCGACCAGGGATGCCGCGCCGGCCACGGCGCCCTTCCATCCAGAACGGCAGCACCATCAGCATGAGCGCCTGCGAAACGATGCCGTATGACCGTCGCGTAGGAAATCGGAAGCGTGCGCCGGTGCATCATGCACAGCGCGGTGGCCATGTTGCGCACCTGATTCGGGAAATCCACAGGCCCATCACGGCCGATGCCAGCTTCGCCAGCCGCGTCGCCTCCGGGCTCGCGCCCATCATCACGCCGAACAGCCAGTCGCCGAGCGGCGTGAGCGCGACCGCTTCGATCACGAACAACGGCACCAGAGCGAATGACGAAGTAGAAGCGCGCAATCCGCCAGAACGAGCGCTTGTCGGTGATGTAGGACATCGCCGCCTGGACTTCGACGGAAATGATGCCGCTGAAGGTGGTGTTGAACGCGAACGCGATGCTGAAGGCGGCCAGCGTGATGGTGGCGTCGCCCAGCCGGGCGAGAAACGCGTGAACCAGCGAATGCGAAAGCTGATGCAGCTCGGTCGAGATGATGAGCGGCAGGAAGAAGAGGACCGCGACGCGGACGGTCAGAGCACTATGCGGTATGGCGCTCGGCCTGTTCGCGTGGGTATAAGCCATTTCGAAAACGGACGCCCGAGCTTTTCCATGAAGCTCGGACGCGCTTCGCGCCTTTCCGTTTGCCTGACGAGAGAACGTTGCCGTGCCGCGAGCCCATCATCCGGACGGCGTCCTGGCTGCTGCCATCGCGCGCGTCAGGCTGTGGAGCACGAAGAGTACAACAACACGACGACGTCCTGCTGCTCAGGCGTCGCGATTGCTCTCCAGATGCAGACTCGACCACAGTGCGAAACCGTGCCCTGCGCGTGTCAGCTCCGCGGCGCTCGAAAGCCTCCCACGCTTCTTCCTCTCGGGGTTCGCGCTGTGTTCGGTGGTGGGCAGCTCTACACCGACTCTGCGCCCGCGAGCGCCTGGCTCCGCCGACGCGCACGCATCCCGGAGATCAGTGGGAGCAGGAGGGCGGCTAACGCGAGAATCAGGATGAGCGCGCTCACCGGCCGCGTGACGAAGATCTCGGGGTCGCCCAGCGACATCTGCAGCGACTGGCGCAGTGCCTTCTCGAGCATGGGTCCGAGCACGAGCGCGAGCACGAGCGGCGCCGGCGGATAGCCGTAGATGCGCATGAGAAATCCGATCCCGCCGAAAAGGATCGTCACGCCCACGTTGAAGAGATTGTTCTCGACGCTGTACACGCCGAAGAGCGCGATGCCGAAGATGATCGGAATGAGAATGCTGTAGGGCACGCGCAGAATGCTTGCGAAGAGCGGCGCAAGCGGGAGATTCAGGATGAGCAGCATCACGTTGCCGATATACATGCTCGCGACGAGACCCCAGAACACTTCGGGGTGCGTGCTCAGCATGAGCGGTCCCGGCTGCAAACCGTATAGCGTGAGCGCACCGAGCATCACGGCCGTCGTGCCGGAGCCGGGGATGCCGAGGGCCATCAGCGGAACCAGCGCACCGGTCGACGCAGCGTTGTTGGCCGATTCCGGCGCGGCAACGCCCTCGATCACGCCGGTACCGAACATCTCCGGACGCTTGGACACGCGCTTCTCGGTTGCGTAGGCGAGGAATGAGGAGATCGTCGCGCCCGCGCCCGGCAGCATGCCGACGAAGAAACCGATAACGGTACCGCGCACGATGGCTCCGGATGAGTCGCGCCAATCCTGCCGTGTTGGCAGGAGCCCACTCAGCTTGGCCTTGATCGGCTCGACGCGCACCGGCCGGCAGATGTTGAACAAAAGCTCGCCGATCGCGAAGAGACCCACGGCGACCGGAAGAAAGTCGAGCCTGTCGAGCAGGTTCACGTTGTCGAACGTGAAGCGCGGCGCGCCGATCAGGACGTCGATGCCGATCGTGCCGAGCATCAGCCCCACGAGCGCCATGGCCATACCCTTCAGCATCGAGCCGCCGGTCAGGCTCGCGAGCGTGGTGAGCCCGAGCACCATCAGCGCGAAATACTCGGGCGGCCCGAAGGTCACGGCGAGATCGGCAAGCGGCGGCGCGGCGAGCATGAGCAGCACGACGCTCGCGGTGCCCGCGATGAAGGAACCGATCGCCGCCATTCCCAGCGCAGCTCCGGCACGGCCCTTGAGCGCCATCTGGAAGCCGTCGAGCGTCGTCATGACCGATGCGGATTCACCGGGCGTGTTGATGAGCACCGACGTAATGGTCCCGCCGTACATCGCGCCGTAATAAATGCCTGCCAGCATGATAATCGCGGTGACCGGCGACATGCCGAATGTCACGGGCAGCAGCACGGCGACGCCGGCCGAGGGCCCAATGCCGGGCAGCGCGCCGATGATCGTGCCGAGCAGAACACCGAGGAACGCGAACAGCAGATTCGTCGGGGAAAACGCGATCGAGAAGCCGAGCACCAGATCGTTGAGTTCCATGACGGCTCCCTCAGAATCCCAACGGACCGCTCGGAATGGGTACTTCGAGCAGACGGACGAACACGACGTAGACGAAGAGAACGGTGACCGCACTCGTGCCGATCGCCGTCACGGTCGGCAATCGCTGCACGCCGAGCGTCAGAAACAGCAGGAAGAGCAGTATCGATGGAACCAGACCGAGCCAGGGTGCGATGACCACCATCGCGGCGAGACCCGCCAGGGTCGCACCCACACGAATCAAGCCGCGCTTATCGATCGGTTCGGAACTGTCCGGTGAGGGTCGCCGGCGCCGCGCTGCCTTGAATGCGTTCAGCGCGATCAGCACGGAGACCGCAATGCCGATCGCGCTGAGCCAGACCGGCGCGAAGCCCGGCCCGGGCGCGAATTCGGTGCCGTACGAAAAGAGCTCGCCTCCCACAGCGCGAGCGCGAAGCCGCCGGCCAGCAGCAGCCCCGTGAAGATGTCGGCGCGGCTCATCGAGCAGACTCCCTCTCCTCCTGCACGCGATCGCGGCAGGCGTTTCTACTTTTTCTTCGCGACCCCGAGTTCGGTCAGGACCTTGGTGTAGAACTCGCTCTGTTCGGCAATGTACTTCTCGGCCTCATCGCCGACTTTCAACAGCGGACGAAGCCCGTTGTTTCTCGAGGTAGTTCTTGAAGTCCGTCGACTGGAACAGCTTCACCATCGCGTTCTGCCAGTACAGCGACTGCTCCTTGGTCAGGCCGCCGGGTGCGACCACGCCGCGGAATTGCTCCAGTGTCACGTCAATGCCCTGCTCACGGGCCGTCGGAACGTCCGGCCAGTTCTTGAGCCGTTCCGGCGAGAACATCGCGAGTGGACGGAGCCGTTTCGCCTGGATAAGCTGCGCGGCTTCGCTGGGATTCGGGCTCGCGAGGTCGACGCTGCCGCCGAGTAGCGCCGCGTTGACCTCGCCTCCGCTCTGGAACACGATGTAGTTCAACTGGACGCCCGCGGCCTTCTCGACGCGGAACTCGATGATGTTGTCGGAGGAGCCTACGCTGCTGCCGCCGAAGCGGATGCCGTTGGGCTTCTTGCGCGCCGCCTCGATTACCTCTTTGAGCGTCTTGTAAGGCGCCTCGGTGCGCACCACGGCGACGTAATCCTCGACGCACAAAATCGCGAGATTGTTGAAATCCTTGTAACTCACCGGCGACTGGCCCTGGATGGGGGTCGTGAGATAGCCACCGGTGGCCGTTGCGATCACGTGTGGATCGCCCTTCTTCGTCCGCAGGTACGAATACGCCACTGCGCCGCTGCCGCCGGGCTTGTTCACGACATTGATCGGCACCGTGACGATCTTCTCGTTGGCCAAGGCCTTGGCCAGGGTGCGGGCCATGATGTCGCTGCCGCCGCCCGCCGCGGCCTGGACGACGAATTCGATGGGTTTATCGGGCTTCCAGTTCGACGCGGGGACGTTCGGGATCGTCGTGCCGCCCTGGGCGGCGAAGGTCGTCGAGAGCGGTGCGGCCATGAGCAGGGCCGCTGTATACCCGGACAGAAGCGTAACGAGCCGCATGATGGTGGGCCTCCTCGCAATTTATATTGATGCGCGCGAGCGATCGAACGCGCGGCCAGTATCCCCCCGCGTTTCGAGAGCAGTCAAGGTTCGCGGCAGGGGCAGCCCTGTTGACGCGAGCCGCGTAAGCGTTTTGCCCCGCGACGCCCCGAGCCTTGGCAGACCCGTTACCTTGGACCCAGGTCCAGAGTCGGACGGTCTCGCGGTCCGCGTGTCCCGGAGTCGTACTGGAGCGTCGCCTCCCCTGCGGTTAGTCCACCCGTTCGCCGCGCCGCGTGTGATGGTTCGCCAGACGGTCGTGCATCTCGCGGATCTGATCGTCCCACAGCGAGAAGGACGTCAGTGTGGAGCCGAGTGTCAAGGTGTCGAACATGATGTTGCCCGAGTTCTTGTCGGCCGTCCCATGGGTGAGCCCCAGGTGGTGTCCAAGCTCGTGGACGACGGTGCAGGCCATGTCCTCGTTGAGCATGGGTGCGTCGGGTCCGGCGTCCACGTTCGCCGTGACGGAGACGACGACCACTTCGCCGAAGCAGGGGAACTTGCCGCGTCCGCCGACGCCTTCCTTCTCGAATCGGTTGACGAAGATGACATCGACCTCACCGGAACGCTTCCAGTCGCCGGGGAACTTCCAGGACTCGGCGTTCGTCAGGTTGAAATGCTTCGGATCGCTTCGGAACGTGATGCGCGCAACCTCGAGCCGCAGCAGCGCGTGCTGCGCGTTGTAGTAGCCGTTGGCGCGTGCAACGACGTCGTTCACGATGAATTCGGCCCACACATCGCTCGGCCAGATCCCGGGATAGTCTGAACCATTTTTTACGACGGTGACGTTCAGCTTCAGTGTGAATGGGGTAATGCGCACCGAGCGGATGCAGTTGCCGAAGCCGAATCGCCCGCCCTCTTTGGCCGAGCCCAGGTCCGTGACCGTCTCGCGGCCGCGGACGAACAGGGCGCCCTCGTGCCAGTCATCGTTCTTGTACATCAGAACCGATTCGACCAGCTCGGTGAGCCGTACGGAGCCGGGTTTGTCTGCCGGCCTGTCCTTCAGGTCGCGAATATCGGCGCTGACGACCTGACTCGGGCCCTTGCAATTCTTGTCCTTGAAGATAGTGATTGTCACGCGTTCCTCGCTGGTCGGGTTGATAACCGTGTGCAAACCACGGAATGACCGGCGGGATGATATTGATGTGCCGCGAGCGTGTGCAGTACCCGAACGGCGTAGTTCGAGCGGACGGTGAATCACGGAGCGTTGAAAACCACGCACATGACAGCGCTACCAGCGCGCTGTCGCCTCTCGCGCTGCGCGCGCGATCTCAGGGGATCCGGATGACCGTCTCGGGGTGAATGGAGCCGGCGCAGAGCGAGCGCAATGCGCCTCCCACGCCGTTACTGCCCCTGCAGCGTGATGTTCGCCTTGCGCACGACGCCAGACCAGCGCTTGATCTCTTCGGAAATGAACACGGCGAAGTCCTGCGGGTCGCGATAATCGATCTCCATCGCGTTGTTCAGAAAGTGCGTCTTCACGTCTTCGGAGCTCACGATCGTCTTCACTTCGCGTGCGAGCCGCGAGGCGATCGGCGGCGGGATGCCGGCCGGTCCCATGATCCCGCGCCATCCGGTCGACTGATAGCCCTCGAGACCCGATTCGGCGACCGTGGGCACATCGGGCAGGAGCGCGCTGCGCTTCACTCCGCCGACGCCTAATGCTCTGATCCTGCCAGTCTTCAGGTGCGGGACTGCAGCCTGGATCGTCACGTTGGACATGTGAACGGTCCCGCCGAGGAGATCGATCGTCGCCGCGCCCGCGCCTTTGTAGTGGGCCATGATGAGATCGACGCCGGCCATGACCCTGAACAGCTCCAGCGCCATGTGGCCGCTGCTCCCCGGGCCGGCCGTGCCCGCGACGAGCTGCCCCGGCTTCTGCTTGGCCAACGCGATGAACTCCTGAAGCGTCTTGACGGGAAGGCTCGACGGAGACACGAGCATGCTGTCGCCCGTCACCAGAGAAGCGATCAGCGTGAACGACTTGATCGGATCGTATTCGAGCTTCTGGAGCGCGGGCTGGATGGTGTGCGCCGTGTCGCACACGAGCAGCGTGTAACCGTCGGGCGTCGATTTCGCGGCGATCGACGTGCCGATGACAGCGCCCGCGCCGCCGCGGTTGTCCACCACCACCGACGTGCCGAGCCGCTCCGAGAGCTTCGGCGCCATCACTCGCGCGACCATGTCGGTTCCGCCGCCCGGCGCGAACGGTACGATGATGCGGATCGGTCGCGCAGGATAGCTCTCCCCCGCTACTACCGGCCCGGCGGCCGAAAGCAAGAGCAGCGAAAGAGCGAAAACGCCGAACCGATAATCGGGGTCAGCGAACCGATAATTGGGGTCAGTGTAACTTTTCACATGCGCGTGAGAACCGGCTTCCGGAGGCTCGAGCTCATGGACGTTCATCCCGCACCGGTGCTTCGAGTCGTTAAAGTTGCACTGCCCCGATATATCCAATTTTTATTGGGCCGACTCCAGTGCTTCGAGCACTTTCGGCGGCGACATCGGCAGCTGCGTCAACCGCCTGCCCGTCGCGTTGTTGATCGCGTTGGCGATCGCCGCCATCGGCGGAACGATGTTCGCCTCAGCCACGCCCTTCACGCCGAACGGGTGATTCGGGTTCGGCACTTCGACGATGACGGCTTCGATCATCGGCAAGTCGGACGCGACCGGGATGCGGTAGTCGAGGAAGCCCGCGTTTTCGAGCCGGCCGTCCTTGTCGTAGATGTATTCCTCGTTGAACGCCCAGCCGATGCCCTGCACGACGCCGCCCTGAATCTGTCCTTCGACGTACCCTTGTGGATGGCGCGGCCCGCATCCTGCGCGGCGACATAGCGCAGGATCTTCACGAGACCCGTCTCGGGATCGACCTCGACGTCGCAGAACTGAGCGGAGAAGCCGGGCGCCTGGCCTTCCGCGTTGATCGACGCGGACGCCGTGATCGGGCCGCCGGTCGCCGTGCGCTTCGAGGCGATCTCCTTGAACGGCATCGGCGGAAACTCGCCGGCGCGCTTACCCGCGGGCCTCGCGTGGCCGTCCTCCCAGATCACGTCCGAGACGTCGATCTTCCAGATCTTCGCGGCGCGCACGCACATTTCGGCGATCACCTTGTTGCACGCATCGATCACCGCACGGCCGGTCGCGTAGGTGACGCGTGAGCCGCCGGTCGCCTGCGTATAGCCGACCGAGTTCGTGTCGGCGATGATCGGACGCACGTTCTCGTAGTCGATGCCCAGCGTCTCGGCCGCCATCTGCGCCGTCGATGCGCGCGAGCCGCCGATATCCGGGCTGCCGGTCGCGACGACGACCGTGCCGTCTTCGTTCACGTGCACGGTCGCGCTCGATTCGCCGCCGCCGTTGAACCAGTAGCCGGAGGCCATGCCGCGTCCCTGATTCTTGCCGAGCGGCTTGTTGTAGCCGGGATGCTTCTGCAGCGCCTGCAGGGTTTCGGCGAAGCCGTGGTGCGCATGCTTTGCGCCGTACACCAGCGGCGTTCCCGGCTTGGCGATGTTCTTCAGCCTGAACTGGATCGGGTCCATGCCGATCCTGCGCGCGGCCTCGTCCATCGTGCTCTCGACGGCGAACGCCGAGATCGGCGAGCCGGGCGCGCGATAGGCGACGGTCTTCGGGCGATTGCACACGACGTCGTAGCCGATGGTGCGCACGTTGGCGATGTCGTAGGGCGCGAAGCCGCACATGCAGGCGTTCATGACCGGCGAGCCGGGAAACGCGCCCGCCTGATACTTGAAGAGCCCGTCCGCGGCGACGATCTTGCCGTCCTTCATGACGCCGATCTTGATCGTCATCGACGCGCCGGAGGTCGGTCCCGTCGCCTTGAACACGTCCTCGCGGCTCATCATGATCTTCACGGGGTGCCCCGACTTGCGCGACAGCACGATCGCCACCGGCTCGACATAGACGACCGTCTTGCCGCCGAAGCCGCCGCCGATCTCTGCCGCATGCACGCGCAGGTCGCTGTCTTTCATGCCGAGCAGGCGAGACCATGAACGTGCGCACGACGAAGTGCCCCTGGCTCGAAACCCAGAGTTCCGACTGACCGTCGGCGTCGGCGCGCGCGAGGCATGCGTGCGGCTCGATGTAACCCTGATGCACGGGCGCCGTCTTGAAGCTCATCTCGACGACTTCGTCGGCGGCGGCGAAACCCGCAGCGATATCGCCCATCTTGTATTCGATGCGCTTCGAGATGTTCGAGGGCTTCGTCGGCGCGGGATCGATGCCGCGCGTGATCATGTCCTCGAAGAGCAGCGGCGCATCGGGCTTCATCGCTTCGTCGACGTCGATCACGTGCGGCAGCACTTCGTAATCGACTTCGATCAGCTTCAGCGCCTCCTCGGCGATGGCCGGTGTGGTCGCGGCAACGGCAGCGATGGCATGCCCCTCGTAGAGCACCTTCTCGCGCGCCATGATGTTGCGCGTCATGTGCCAGAAATTCACGGCGACGCGCTCGGGGCCGACGTAGTCGAATTTCTGATCGGGCAGGTCGGCCGCTGTCATCACCGCCTTGACGCCCGTCAGCTCCAGCGCTTTCGACGTGTCGATCGAGCGGATGCGCGCATGCGCGTGCGGCGAGCGCAGGATCTTGCCCCACAGCATGCCGGGCAGAGTGAAGTCCGCGCCGTACTGGGCGAGCCCGGTCACCTTCGGCACCCCGTCGGGGCGCACCGGACTCGTGCCGATGTGCTTCAGTTTTCGTTCCGGATAACTGGTCGCGTCCGCCATGGCGTATGAATCCTTTAACAGTCGTTACGACACTAGTGCGGTGATTCACCGATCCGTCATTCCTGCGAAGGCAGGAATCCAGGCCTGGGTCCCTGCCTCGAGCAGGGACGACGATGTTGGCCGATTCGCCACACTAAACTATGACAACCACGTTCGAGCGTTCTGCCGCCTTCGTGCCCCGCATCTCCTGCGCCGCGGCGAGCACCGCCTCGACGATCTGGTTGTAGCCCGTGCACCGGCAGAGATTGCCGGCGAGCCAGAAGCGCACTTCTTCTTCGGTGGGATCGGGATTGTGCTCGAGCAGCGACTTCGCCGCGATCAGCATCCCGGGCGTGCAGATGCCGCATTGAAGGGCGGCGTGCTCGAGAAACTTCTGCTGCAGCGGGTGCAGCTTGTCTCCGCTGCCCATGCCCTCGATCGTCTCGACCCGCTTGCCCTGCGCCTCGACGGCGAACATCAGGCACGAGCACATGAGGCGTCCGTTCACCGTCACGCTGCACGCGCCGCAGTCGCCTGTGGCGCAGCCTTCCTTCGTGCCGGTCAGGTGCAGTTCGTCGCGCAGCACCTCGAGCAGCGTCTGGTGCGTCTCACAGAGAAATTCGACGCTCTCGCCGTTGAGCGTCGCCGTTACGTGATGCTTCGCCATCAGTTCTTCCTCCGGGTTCTTTCGAGTGCGATTGCAGCGGCGCGGCGCGCCATCACGCCGGCAACCTTGATCCGATACGCTATCGTTCCACGCTTGTCGTCGATCGGCCTGCACGCCGCGCTGGCGGCACTGGCGAGGCGCTAAAGCGCCGCTTCGTCGACCTTCGAGCCGATCAGCGCCGCCGCCGCTTCGGGCACGAGCAAGGCGCGCTCGGCGACCGCGCCGAGGGAGACGCGCGCCTCCTTGCACACGCCCTTGCCGTCCAGCACGATGTTAACGCCCGCGCCGACGACCGCGATATCCATCTCGGTGCGCGGCATGAAGCGCAGATACGCGTCGCCCGAATGCGCCGGCCGCTTCGGCAGCAGGAACGACGCGACGACCTCGCCTTTCGCGAGCGAGGTCTTGCCCGGTCCGATCCCGATCTCTTCCACGGGCACGTCGCGCGTCCCGCTCGGGCCGACGACGCGCGCGATGGCACCGGCGGCGATCAGCGCGGGAACGCTGTCCGCAGCGGGCGAGGCATTGCACAGGTTGCCGCCGACGGTGGCGCGTCCCTTCACCTGGATGGAGCCGATCAAATGCACGGCTTCGGCGACGCCCGGCCAGGCATTCGCGAACGCCTCGTGTTCGACCAGCTCCATCGCATTCGTGGCTGCACCGAAACGGAAGGCGCCATCCTCCATCGTAATGGACGTCATCTCCGGAATGTCTTTCACGTCGACCAGCAGCTCGGGCTGAACGCGGCCGGAGCGCATCTGGACAAGCAGATCCGTGGCGCCCGCCAGCACGCGCGCCGGGCCCTCGGCATCCGCCAGCAGCGCAACCGCCGCGGCGACTGTTGCCGGCGCCTCATAACGCATTTGGGTCATGTTCTCTTCCTTTGGGGTCTGTTCGCCCGTGGCGACGGTGGCGGCCACTGCGAACCCCCTAGAGTATTCGGATGCGGGAGACGGTGGCAACCCGCATCTGAACGGACGGCCGGCTCAACGCCAATCCGGATCAGGTCCGCGTTTTCGCCGCTCGCGCGTTCGTAGATGCAAAGCCGCCACGGCGTCCGGGCGTTCAAGGCGTGGGCACATGCAGACCCGACCCCGATTCGCCGGTTTCGACCGTGCCGCAGTGCCCGGCACTCGCGATCTTCCAGCCCTCCTGCTCGAACCACGTATCCAGTGCGCAAAACGTCTGTCCAGCCGCAGTCGAGCAGCGTCGAACGCCCTCTTCGTCCAGGGTGGCGGCATTCATCGTCTCGACGAAATGCTTCCAGCGCGCCGGGGTGCGTGGCCCATAACCGAACAGAAACGCCCCGCCTCGTTCCTGCCCCAGGCCCCACCGCTCCCGGAGTTGTCCGTACAGCACGAGCCCGCCCAACGAGGCGCCCTGCAGAACATAACTGCACCCGATGACCTCGGCCGCGCCGGACAGCGCCGGCAGCAGATGTTCCGGGAACGCGCCGCGGCGTGGCTCGGCGCCGAGATGCTTCAGATCCGCTTCCAGCCAACCGATGCGGATCTGAGCGCGAGCCGGAAAGACTCGGCCACCTCGCGCTCCCACACACGCCACGGCCGGGATTGATAGCGCACCATCTGCTTCCATGCCTCGAAGGACTTGCGCGGATGCACTCGCATGCCGTCCATCTCCGCCGCCTTCTCCGGATTGCCGCCCCAGGTGAGCGTCTCGACCGTTTCGGGCTTGAACCACAGGACGGCGGTCGCGGCCGAATCCTGCGGCACGAGCGCGAGGACACCGCTCGCCGCCGCGGAGATATCGACCGCCGAAGGCAGGTCGCGGCTGAGACAGTCCGTCGAATAGAGCGGACCGGCGCCGCGGCTTCTCAGCCATGACGTGATCTCGCGTATTCGCGCCTGCGGCGGCGTCTCGCCCACGAGGGCGATACTCGAGCCGCGCACGACGGCGGCTCCACGGCACTCGTCGCTCAGGAGCTCGAGGACGTTGTGCTGCGAGGTCGTCAGCGCAAACTGGGGACTTTCGCAGTCCTGGAGCGCGATGCGCAGGCGTTCTTCGAGCGCCGCTTTACTCCGGCGAAAGCGGAATGTCTGCTGCTCGGATTTGAGCGCGATGGCGGCGCCCAGGTAATCGGCGAGGATGGCGCACGCACCTCGCAGCGAGGCCGGAGCGAGCTTGGGCCCGCTGTAGTGATGACAGGCGACGAGTCCCCACAGGCGCTCGCCGACTTTCAGCGACTGGGTGAGGCTCGCGGTGACCCGCATGTTGCGCAGGTATTCGATGTGGATGGAGGCGGCGCTGCGCAGCAGAGACCGCGTGAGGTCGAGCGAGCCTTCCGCCGCGCAGGCGACGACGGGCACCGCCGCGTAGTTTACGTCGGGGATCATTCTCACCTTGTTGACGGCGAACACGGCCCGCGCAGGCGCCGGAATGTCCGTCGCGGGATAGTGCAGCCCCAGCCAGCTTTCCAGATCCGGCCGGCGGTCTTCCGCGATGACTTCACCGTGCAGGTCCTCGTGGAAGCGATAGATCATCACGCGGTCGTAGCCGGTGAGCGTCCTGATCGCGCGCGAGGCTGTTTCGCACACCTTCAGCGGATCATCGATCGTATCGAGGCGCGCAACGAACCCGGAGACGGCTGCCTGCTGTTCGACGAGCGTGTGGGCAGACTCCTCCTCGAAGGATTCGAGCTCGACGATCGCGCGTCCGGCCTGCCGATGCGGCATCGCGCGCAGCGCTTCACCGGTCGTGGCGTCGAGTCGCAGCGTCGGCAGCGGACCGTCTTCCGTGCTCGTCCGAAACTCCGCAAGCAGCGCTTGTGCGCCCGCTTCGCCGATGATCTGTTCGAGTCGCAGCGCGCCAACTGCCGCGGGCAATTCGAACCGCCGCAGCAGATTCTCACTGTAGTGAGTGAGTCGCGTGCCCTCGGAGCTCAGTGCCAGCAGATAGCCGAAAGGCTGGATCGCATCAGGCGCGTGTGCGGGCCACGAGTCGCAGGTCGTGAGATCCGCGGCGCTCATGCGCACGGACGGTGGGAAAAGTTGCTGAAGAAGAAAGATGTGCGGGGATGCATGCGGAGCGTGGCACTTTCGTTGTCATTTTAGCAAGGGGAAACCTTGCTTAGAACCACCCCAAAATAGGCGAGTGGGGGCTGCAGTGCAGGGGTCCCGCGAACGAAGCAATTCCGGCGTCAGAAAGGAAAGGAGGTTACGGAGGGAAACCATGGGTTTCCCTCTGTTCGTACACACCGAGCCGCGGCTCGGGCGCTTGCGCCCGAAGGAATCTTGCCGCGGCAGGCGAGCGCCGCCTCACTCTGCCCGGATGCCCGCGCGCTTTGCAACGTCGGCCCACCGGCGTGATTCGCGGGCGATCAACTGCGTGAATTCCTGCGAGCGTCCGCCGACGATCTCGAGGCCGAGCTGGGAGAGCCTCTCGCGCACTTCACGCGTCTGCAACACGCGGTTGACTGCGGCATTCAGACGCTCGACCGTCGCCGCGGGCGTTGCGGCAGGCACGATCACCCCACTCCACACGACGAGATCGTAGTCCTTGAGGCCGCCTTCGGCGATCGTCGGCAGCTCGGGGAACACCGTGGAGCGCTTCGACGAAGTCACGCCGAGCGCGCGGACTTTGCCGCTTTTCACGTGCGGCGCGATCGAGCTCGTGTTGTCGAAGATGAGCTGGATGCGATTCGCGAAGATATCGGTGAGCGCGAGCGGCACGCTCTTATAGGGGATGTGCGCGATCTTGGTGCCGGCTGTGATGTTGAAGAGCTCGCCCGCGAAATGCAGGCTCGAGCCGTTCCCCGAAGACGCGTAGGACAGCTTGTCCGGGTGCGTCATGCGTCTTGCGCCGTGCCTTCCGCCATGGACGCGAGCTCGCCCACCGAGACCGGCTTCACGGGCGGACGCAGGCGGTAGTAGCCGATCTCCTGCGGTGGAACGCCGCGCGCGGCCGCGATCAGCTCGGTGACCGTGAGGCCGCAGAGGCGTCCCTGGCACGGCCCCATCCCACAGCGCAGGAACGATTTCATCTGATTGGGACCAGGGCAGCCCAGCGCGACCGTGTCGGTGATCTGCTTCGCCGTCACTTCCTCGCAGCGGCAGACGACCGTGTCGCCGGCGGGCACGCGGAACTGCTTCGCGGGGGTGTAGAGCGCATCGAGAAAGGCGCGTCCCCGCAGCGCATGCGCGAGTCCCTTTCGCGCGCGTCGCTCTTCGTCCGCGTCCGTGCGAGTCCCGAGCGCACGCAGCGTGGCGAGGGCGGCGAGCGTGCCGCGACACTCCGCGGCTTTCGCGCCGGCGATGCCTGCACCGTCTCCGGAGATCGCGATGCCTTCGATCGAAGTATTGCCATCGTGATCCGCCACGGGCACCCAGCACCGTTGCACATCGTCCCACCGGTGCTCGATCCCGACCGACATGGCGAGGTTTACGTTCGGCGTAACGCCGTGATGCAGGAAGAGGATGTCCGCGCCGAGTCGTGCTTCCGCGCCGCCGGTGCTGTAGACGACTTCGTTCACGCGATCCGCGCCGAGCGCGGAGAGCGACACGACGCCGGAGATGACGCGCACTTCGCGCTTCACCCCGCGCATGAGCACGAGCCCTTCGCGGAAATAGCTCGAGAACATGAACGGCAGAAGATGCGGCAGGGCTCGGACGCGGTTCTCGCCCGGCGTCGTCTCGAGAATCATCGCGATCTTCGCCCCGGCATTGAGATACTGCGACGCCGTGAGCCAGAGGAGCGGGCCGCAGCCGGCGAACACCACCCTGCCGGAGGCGACCATGCCGGATGCTTTGAGCAGACCCTGTGCCGCGCCGACGGTCATCACGCCAGGCAACGTCCAGCCCGGTATCGGGAACGGCCGCTCGAGCGCGCCCGTACACAGGATGACTCGGCGCGCGCGCGTCAGCCGCGATCGTCCCTCCACCGACACCGCGAGCTCGCGCTCCCGTGTGAGACTCCATACCGTTGCGCCGGGCACGTACTGAGCGCCGCTTGCGAAGAACGTATTGACGAGCTGCGAGCCTCGTCCGTAACTCTTTCCGAGGACCGCCGTGTCGATCGGCAGTCGCGTCACCGCGCGGTAAATCTGTCCGCCCGGCGCCGCCTGCTCGTCGAACAGCACCGTCGAAGCGCCGGATCGCGCGCATATCGCGGCTGCTGTGAGTCCCGCCGGGCCGGCGCCGATGACGGCGACGTCGTACGCGCCCTCGATGCGAACCTCAGCGTTCAAGCTCGCGTTTCCCATGCTGGCGCTCGACTGCCATGCCTTCGCGGACGGTGACCAGACACCCCTGCCGGTTGCCCACGCCATCAATCGTCACGAGGCAGTCGAAGCACACGCCCATCATGCAGTAGGGCGCCCGCGGCGCCCCCGACACGGGCGTGGTGCGGCAATGAAGGAAATCTGCTGCGAGCATCGCCGCGGCGACCGTGTCGCCTTCGCGTGCTTCGACACGCTCGCCCTCGATGGTGAGCGTCACGCGAGCGCGTGTGTCAGGCCGCGAGCGAAACATCGAATCGCCTGCTGCTGAAGGTTTCGAATTCGTCGGCAGGAAGATCGCCTTCGGCTATCCGGGGCGCGAGATAAAGCGCGTGTGCTGCCGCGAGTGTGATGCCGCTGTGACATGCGACGGAGAACGCGCCGGGACACGTCTCCGACTGATCGTAGATGGGGAAGCGATCACGGGTCATGACGCGCAGGCACGCCCAGGTGCGCACGACATTGAGCCGCGCGAGCTCCGGAAAGATGCGGATGGCGCGTCGGGCGAGCGTCGAAAGGACGGGCAGGCTCACCGCGTTGTCGAGTCCGACTTCTTCCTGCGAGTCGCCGATCATCACGCCGCCTTCGTCGGTCTGTCTTACGCGCGACATTGGATAGCGCAGGAACGGTGCGGTCTTTTCGGTGACGATGAGCTGCCCGCGCTCCGGACGCACCGGGATGTCGAGCCCGACCATGGCGCCGAGCCGTGCGCTGTCGAGGCCGGCAGCGATCACGACTTTCGCCGCACGGATCTCGTCCACCGCCGTCGAAAGCCGGAATTCGCCGGTGCGTCCTTCGAGGTGTGTCACCCGATGGTCGGGCAGATAGACGACCCCGAGTTGCTGCATGCCTTTGTTCAGTGCGCGCAGCAGACGCAGCGCATTGCAGTGCCCGTCGAAGCGGGTGTAGCTACCTCCGACGACGTCGGGCCCGATGCGCGGCACGATCTCTCTCACGCGCGCCTGATCGAGCATCTCCCATTCGAAGCGCTGCATGCCGGGTTGCGCCTGGAGACGTTCCATCGTCTGCGCGCGCGCGATCCACTCCTGCTCGGAGAGTACGAGCGTGAGGCCGCCGGGACGCGAGTACGCGACGTCGATCCCGGTCTGCTGTTCGAGTGTCTCCGCGAAGCCGCCCCACGCATTTGCGGAGCGCATCGTCCAGGCGGAGTAGCGCGGCATCCCCAGGCCTTTGCTCTGCACCCATACGAGCGCGAAGTTGCCGCGCGAGGCGCGAAAAGCGACATCGCCTTCATCGAGGACCGCGACGCGCTGGGCGCTTCGCGCGAGGCCCCACGCGATGGCCGAGCCGACGACACCCCCGCCGATCACGATGACATCGAATTCATTCGGCATCTGTCCTGGCCCTCGTAAACTCGGACGTCCCAGGCGCGCCGCTCTGTTCTGCCCAAGCCCTCGTACAATCGGACGAGAGTTCTAATCAAGGCCCGAAGGCTACGTTCGCGGGGACCCCGCTGCTCCGCAGCCCCCGCTCACCGAGAAGCGGTCGTTCTATTCGTACTTGCGTCCGCCCATGTAAATCGTCTGGATCGTGCGCATGTTGCTGATGTTCTCGAGCGGGTTACGTTCGAGCACGAGCAGATCGGCGACCTTGCCGGCCGCGAGCGTGCCGTAGTCCTTGTCGATGCGCAGCGCCTCCGCCGAGCCTTTCGAGAACGCCTGGATCACCTGCATCGGCGTGAGTCCCGACTCGACCATGAGCAGCATCTCGCGGTGCTCGAAATAGCCCTGGACGAAGAAGCGGTTCGCCGGTCCGCCGCTGTCGGTGCCGAAGGCGATGCGTGCGCCGGCATCGGAGAGCCTCTTCAGGTTGTGCTTGTTCATCTCGAAGCCCGCCTTGATGCGCGGCGCGAGCGGATCCTTGAGCTGCGCTTCTTTCACTTTGCCGCGCAGAACCTGCATGCGCTCGTCCGGAACGCTCTTCCTGAAGAACGGCTCTTCGATCCAGGACGGGGAAAAGGCGTAGGCGGTGAGGCCCTCGTCGCGCGTGAGCGTCGGAATAAGCGACACGTTGCGTTCCTTGACGAGCGCGATGAAAGCGGCGTCGACTTCCTGGTCGCGCACGCTGTGTGCGAGCACGTTGAGTCCCGCCTCGATCATCATCCGGGCGTCCGCGAGCTCGTAGATGTGCGCGGTCGTGACTTTGCCGTGCTTGCGCGACTGCTCGAGGACCGCGCGGCTTATCTCGGGACTGATCTTCTCGCGCGCGCCGTAGTTGCTCTCGACCCACACTTTGACCAGATCAGCACCGCGGCCGACGATCTCGTCGACCTTCGCCCGCGCCTGCTCGGGCGTGGTCACATCGGGCCGCGGCTCGAAGCGGTAGAGCGTGGTCATGACGCGTGCGCCCTTCACGTTGCCCTTGAGCTGTTCCTGCCGGGCCTTGACGAGCTGGTCGCCCGAGTCGGTGCCCTGGCTCACCGCCGTGGTGATGCCGTAGAGCGCGTACTGGCGGAGCTCCGGATCGGGATTCGCCACGTGTCCATGCGCGTTGATGATCCCGGGAACGATGAACTTGCCGGCGAGTTTCACGACCTCGGCGCCCGCCGGAATCGTTATGCGCGAGGCGGGACCCATCTCGCGGATGCGGCCGCCTTCCATGACGATCGTTATGTCCTTTTGAGGCCCGGCGCCGGTGCCGTCGATCACCGTCGCACCCGTGAGCACCGTCGTTTGCGCCGTTACGGTCGACGAAAAAGCGAGCGCGGCGGCGAGCACTGCAAGCGAGCGGACGTTCATAGGAGCCTCCTCCCAGACGAGTTACGAATCAGCTAGCGCGACGTCCCGCAAGTTCGCATTACAAATGCGTCATTCCGAACAGCGCGTAGCGCGACGCGATTCGGTATCCCGTTCCCCCGGTTCGGGCGGAAGGTAGGATGGGGGAAACGCCATTTTCGCCTGGGTTCCGGCTTCGCGCCGGAACGACGAATGGGGCGAATCACCGGGACAGCATACTATTCACGAATAACAGTGGAGCGGTGAATCAAGCCATCACCAGCGCGGCGCGGCCGGCGATCGAGCTCTTGCGCAGCCGCTCATGCACCTCTTCCGCCTGTTCGAGCCGGAACGTTTGGCTCACGACCACCTGAATGCGCTTGTGCTTCACCAGCAGGAGCGTGCGCAGGATCTCCTCGTTGTTCACGTAGCGCGAACCGTGAATCTCCTGAGCGTTGCGCAGATGCAGTTGCGGGTTGACGACGAACTCGGGCTCGGTGCCGAACACGGCTTTGGGCCGCGAGCCGACGATGACCATGCGCCCGCCTGGAGCGAGCGATGCGAGACTTGCCGTGAGCGTCTGGCTGTTCGCCACCATGTCGATCGCCGCGTCGACGCCGCGTCCACCCGTCAGGGCTTTGACTTGTTCGACGATGTCGCCGCTGCGCGCATCCACGAGCGCGTCGGCGCCCATGCGCTTTGCGAGCGCGAGCTTGTCGTCCGAAAGGTCCGCCGCGAGCACGCGTCCACCGCACAGCCGGGCCATCTGCACCATGTGGATTCCCACGCCGCCGCCGGCGCCGATCACCAGCACGTCATCGCCGGGACTCACCTGCGCTTCCTTGTGGCACGCGTGGTACGGCGTCGCGATCGCGTCGCTCGCAACGGCCGCCTCGACATCCGAGACGCCGTCCGGAATAGGCACGAGATTGCGCTCGGGCAGCACGACGTATTCGGCATAACCTCCATCGCAACCGCTGCCCACGTTGCCGCGAAAGTTTTCGCAGAGCGTCTCGCGTCCGTCGCGGCAGTACCGGCAGTTGCCGCAGGTGAGGTAGAAGTGGTTGGTCACGCGCATGCCGACCTTCACCGTGCGCATTTCCGAGCCGATCTCGACGACCTCCCCTGCGATCTCGTGTCCCGGGATGCGGGGGAAGCTCGTGATGCGGCCGGGGGTTCCGATCATGGCGACGACTGTCAGCCCGACGCCGCACGCGCGGACGCGGATCAGCGCCTCGTTCGGACCGGGTTTCGGCATCGGCACCTCCGCGAGCTTCAAGGGCGCGCCGAACTGCTCCAGAACCATCGCTTTCATGCTTCGCTCCCTTCGATCACGTGCTTACCTCTCCGAAAGCCGCAACGCCGGCCGTCTCGGCGTCGAGTCGTATGGATACTCTACAAGCGCCGCATGTTCGGGCTTGTCGACGAGTTGCGCAACATCCGGATTGCGACCATGCGGGCTCACCTCGGTCCGCCGAGCGCCCCGGGGCGCGGCCGCGCGTCGGTGATACGATCGCGGATTCGTCTTCGCACCGGGCACAGGACCATGGACAGTCTGAACAGGAACCGCGCCGATCCCGTCGAATACGAGACGGACGTCGTCATCATCGGCTTCGGCTCTGCGGGCGGCTGCGCGGCCATCGAGGCCCGAGATCAGGGCGCCGAAGTCGTCGTTCTGGAAAAACAGCCGGAGGAATCGCACTACTCGAACACGCGCATGAGCGGAGGCGGGTTTCACAGCCCCGACCCGGGCGGCGATTTCGATTCGCTCAAGGCGTACGCCAAGGCGATGTTCAGCGGCGACAATCTTCCCCAGAAGCTCGAAGGCGATCAGAGCGAGTTCGCCGACGAGCTTGGGGAGCTCTGGGCCCGCTATGCGCCGCAGAACGCCCCGTTCATGCGCGGACTCGATCCGTCGTTCCAGGCGGTGAAGTCCGCGGGTGCTGCCTTTCCCGAGTTCCCCGGTGCGGAGAAGTCGAAGTACGCCTGCCTTCGCAGCACCTACACGGGGCAGTACGACGAAGATGCGAAGACGGGCCGCACCAAGGAGAGCGCCAAGTCGACGAAGCAGTCGGGCGAGGCGTTCCACGCCTGCATGCTGACGGGCATCCAGTCGCGCAAGGTGCCGATTCATTATGGCGTCGCGGCCGAAGAACTGCTGTCCGAAGAAGGCGCGGTCGTGGGCGTTCGGGCGCTGCGCGGATCGCAGCGCATCACGTATCGGGCGCGCCGCGGCGTCATTATCGCGTCCGGCGGCTACGAGTACAACGTGCGGATGCGCAAAGCGTTCCTCGACGGGCCCGGCATCGAGGGCTGGGCCTTCTATGGTTCACCCGCCAACACGGGCGACGGCATTCGCATGGCCCTGAGGATCGGAGCGGGGCTCGCGCGCGTGGGCAGCATCGCGGGACGGGTGATCTGCGCGATCCCCGAGCGCAGACACGGCCTGCGCATCGGCATGAACACGTCGGGCGTGGGCAAGCCGAACGAGATCGTCGTGGACAATCACGGCCGCCGCTATGCGTCGGAGCGGCGGATCACGAAAGACCCCAGCCGCTACATCTTCTACAAGGAAGCGCTTCTATTCGACACCGTGACGCTTTCGTATCCGCGCATTCCTTCGTGGATGATCTTCGATTCGGTGATGATGCGCCGCGGGCCGGTCGTGAGCGTCGCGGCGGCCGCCTACAACGGCATCGACTGGGGCGAGGACAATCAGAACGCTTTGCGCAACGGGTGGATCCTGAGCGGCGAGACGCTCGAGCAGTTGGCGAAGCGTATCCAGAAGCATTCCGACAATCGCGGCAGCATGGATGCGGCCGCGCTTGCGCAATCGGTCGAGAACTGGAACGCGTATTGCGCTGCTCAGCACGACCCCGACTTCAACCGTGAAGTCGGCACCATGGGGCCGGTTTCCGAGCCTCCGTTCTACGCGATTCCGCTGTATCCCGGCGGCCCGAACACGAAGGGCGGCTTGCGCGCCGATGCGCAGCGTCACGTGCTCGACTGGGACGATAAACCGATACCGCGGCTGTACGCGGCGGGCGAAATCTGCTCGGTGTTCCAGTTCGTCTACCAGGGTGGCGGCAATCTCGCGGAAGGCATCGCGTTCGGGCGCGTCGCGGGACGCAATGCAGCAGCCGAGCGCTCGCTCACTTCCGCCGGCGCGCACGCGGTTCGAGTTTCATCGGGAGGAGGAGACGCACGATGATCGTGAATGGCTTTTTCAGGGTTTGCAGTACTTCGATCATGGCGTTTGCGATGGCGGCGAGCCTGTCGCATGCCGCGGAGTCCTACCCCTCGAAACCGGGCCGGCTGATCCTGCCGTTCGGCGCTGGCGGTTCCACCGACGTGATCGGTCGCATCTTCGCCCAGTACTTCAGCGAAGCCTGGGGACAGGCCCTCGTCGTCGATAACCGCGCGGGCGCGGCAGGCATCATCGGCACCGAACTGGGCGCACGCGCGGCGCCCGACGGCTACACGATCTTCACCTACGGCATCAATCAGACGATCACGGCGGCGCTCCACAGCAAGCTGCCCTACGATCACCTGCGCGATTTCACGCTGATTTCGCTGTACGCGACGATGCCGAACATCCTCTGCGTGACACCGTCGCTTGCGGCTCCCAACGTCGACAGCTTCGTGAAGCTGATGAAGGCGAGTCCCGGGAAACACAAGTACGCCTCATCGGGGATCGGGGCTTCTCCGCATCTCACGATGGAGTACTTCATGGCGGCGACGGGCATCAAGTTGATCCACGTCCCGTACAAGAACTCGGCGCAGGGTTATACCGATACGATCACCGGCGAGATCCAGGCCTTCTTCTTCAACCTGCCTGGCCCTCTGCCTCACGTAAAAAGCGGAAGGCTGCGTGCGCTGGCCGTCACGTCGGAGAAGCGCGCACCCCAGGTGCCCGATCTGCCGACGATCATTGAATCCGGCATTCCGAATTTCGTGGTGACGGTCTGGCAGGGCTATGCCGTTCCAAAAGCGACGCCTCAGCCGATCGTGTCGAAAATCCATGCGTCGATGACAAAGGCGCTCGCGCAGCCAGAGTTGCAGAAACGGTTCTTCGACGCTGGCGTGGTCGCGGCGCCTCAGACGCCGGCGGAGTTCGTCAAGTTCGTGACGACCGAAACCGCCACGTGGAAGAAAGTCGTAGAAATGTCAGGAGCGAAAGTCGAATAGGAAACCCTATGCCAGACAAGCTTCGCCTCGGCATCATCGGCGCCAACATGCGCTCGCAATGGGCGTCGCGTTCGCATTTCCCGGCGCTGCTCGCGAGTCCCGATTGAGAGGTGAGGGCCGTCTGCACGACGCGGCGGGAGAGCGCAAAGGAAGCGCGCCTGAAGATGGGGGCGAAGCTCGCGTTCGACGACTATCGCGAGATGCTGGCGTTGGCGGACATCGACGCCGTCCGATTTCGACACCGCCGTGGAGCTGCACCGCTTCCTCGATGACATCCAGCGCGCGTCGGACACGAGGCAAGAGGTGGGATAGGACTTCAGTCCGAAGTGGACGTCGCGGTGCGATAGGATCTGAAGCCGGTTGCGGAGTATGTGGATATGCCTCTGATTTCGCGGGAATGCAGATGAAGGACAAGGGTGCCTGCACAATTGCGCTGCTTGCGACGCTCTGCGTTTGCGCCGCACAGGCGCAGCCCACGTATCCCAGCCGACCGCTGCGTGTGGTCGTCTTCGTGCCCGCCGGCGGCGCGGCGGACCTGCTCGCGCGCGTCATGGGGCAGAAGCTCGGCGAAGCGCTGGGTCAGACCGTGGTGATCGACAATCGTGCGGGCATGGGCGGCGTGATCGGAACGAACCTGGTCGCCAAGGCGGCGCCGGACGGTTACACGCTGCTCCAGGGTGGCATCACCACGCACGGCATAGGCCCGCACCTGTATGCCAATCTGCCTTACGATCCGACCAGGGATTTCGTGCCCGTCATCCTCTCCGCGACGCTGCCGATCTTTCTCGTGGCGAATACACAGGTGCCCGCGAAGTCGGTGAACGATTTGATCGCGCTCGCCAAGGCGAAGCCGGATGCGATCAGCTTCGCGTCCCCCGGCACCGGCAGTGCGCCACACCTCGTCGGCGAACTGTTCAAGATCGTGACCGGCATTCCCAGCATCCACGTGCCTTACAAGGGCAGCGGCACGGCCGCGCCCGATCTCGCCGCTGGCAACGTGCAGTTCATGTTCGATGCGATCGCGGGCCATCAGCCGTTCATCCAGACCGGCCGGGTGAGGGCGCTCGCGGTGACCAGCACCGCTCGACTCGCGGCGTTTCCGGACATACCGACCATGAAAGAGCTCGGCTATCCGCGCGTGGACGGAACCGTCTGGTACGGTCTGCTTGCGCCGGCGCGAACGCCGAAGCATGTCGTCGAGAGACTGAACGCCGAATCGAGGCGCGTCCTCGCGATGCAGGATGTCAAGGAGAAGCTCAATCGGGCAGGCATCGACGCCGCGGGCGGAACAACCGAGGAATTCGGAAGCTTCATCCGTGCCGAGTTCGAAAAGTGGGGACCCGTGGTGAAGGCAGCCGGAGTGAAGCCGAATTAGGTTGCTGGATCGTAGATTTGCAACACATGCGTCATTCCGGCGTAGGCCGGAATCCAGCGCGAATTTGTTTCCGGACCCCGGCCTACGCCGGGGTGACGTACTTGCACGAACTCCCGAATCACCAGACTAGCCTAGTTGTACCTGTCACGCTCGCCGAGCGACCGCTCCGCAGCACGGGCATCGTTGAAGTCGACGCGCGATCTCGGTGCTCACGAGATGGCGCAGTGTGGGAATCGAGTCCGGCACATGGCGCTGCGCTCGGCCGGCTACCGCGAGGTCTGTAATCTTCGGGTAAGGCAAGCGCCGTTGGTCGATTGGAGTTTTTTTTGGAAGCATTCTGCAGTCGCTGTGCGAGTAGAAAGCCATAGGCAGCGATGCACACCGTTGCGTGATGGTGAAAGCCAGTCCAGCCGCGGCCCTCGTAATGAGACAAGCCGAATTCGGATTTAAGCTCGTGGTAGTCCTGTTCGATGCGCCAGCGCATCTTCGCGGTGTTGACCAGATGGCTGATGCTTATATCGACCGGCAGATTCGACAGCCAATACTTCGTGGGCTCGGCTTCTTTGAGTGGCCATTCGATGAGCAGCCACTGCTCTTCACGCAGGCTCGTTCGCAGGTAATCGCGATGCGCCGCGCGCACCCGCACCCGTGCAAAGCGCGAAGAGAGCACTTTATTCGTACCTTCACGCCAAGCGACTCGCTTCCACGCCGAGCGCTTCAGCGCCAAGGCGAGTTGCTTCACGCTCAGCGGCTCATGGCCCGGCCCGCGGCGCAGGCGTGTCGGTGGCCGGCCTCGGCCTGGAGCCGATGTCGTCGGCATCGGAGTGCTACCCGGCGCCCATACCGTGATGTCCGAGCTCACTCCCACTGCATAGGTAAGCCCCAGCTCATCCACAGCTTCGCGAAATGCCGTGTCTCTGCCGTATCCCGCGTCGGCCAGCACGATACCCGGCGCAACCCCGCGTTCCTGGGCTGCCCGGATCTGCTGCAGCGCGATCTGCGCCTTGGTCGCAAAGCGCACCGTCTCCGGTACTTTCGCTTCGCGCCTGCGCTTCACATCGCTCGCCCAATCTTGCGGCAGATACAGCTGGTAATCCACGGGCACACTGGCTTCGGCCGTGGCCAACGACAAGCTCACCGCCACCTGACAGTTGTCCTGCTTGCCGAGCCTGCCGCAGTACTGCCGCGCGACGCCCACCGAATGCCGGCCACACTTCGGATGCGCAGTGTCGTCAATGATCCAATAGACGCCGTGCTCCAGACCCAAGTGCGGCTCGACGTATTGTCGAATGCGCTCCAGCAGTCCCCGATCCGACCAGCGCGCATTCGCCACGAAGTGATGCAGCGCCTGATGTTTCGCAGGAACGTTCAGCGGATCAGCATGCGCCGCGAGCGGCTCCACGCTCTTACGCTGGATCGGCAACATCAGTCCGCTGCAATACTCGAGCAAACTCTGATGACGAGTCGAGTAGCCCAGTCCTTCACACAAATGCGCCATATAACGATCAAACTCTGCAAGATCTGCCATGAATCTTCACCCCCGCTAATGAAGATCCCGGCATGATGGCATTAACCGTGACACAGTACAACTAGCGAGGCTCCGCCTCAGACCGACGAGGTGTATGGTTTCGCATCCGACGTTTTGAAGGTTGCGCAAAGCCTGGGCGGCTCCGGCCGGAGCCGGCAGGGGACGAGCCCCTGGTCGTGTGACCTCGAAAGGTCGAACCTCGAAAGGGTCAGTAGGATCCGTAGATCCGTGGGTGGCCGGAGCCAAGCATGAACGTAGCACAAACGGTGTCTGAAGTCCTGCGCGAGCACGTCACGCTGGAAACTGAAGCGATCGACCGGATGTATCTGAACGCGTATGTGCCGCAGTTGCAGAGCGTGGGCGGGGTGGTGGGCTATCTGCATGCGCATAAAGGGCAGCGCTTTGCCTCGACCACGGCGCTGGCGCCGATGACTGACGCGTTCGTGCAAGCCGTCGAGCGTTTTGCCAAACAGCAGAAGGTCGATGTCGTGCATTTCGCGAAGTGGCAGCGCAAGGACGATGTGACGCAGAAATACCTCGCACGTTTCCGGCACACTGAAGGCGTGCTCTACATCGGCAAAGCGCAGGAGAAGGCGCGCGTAATGCGCACCGAGCGCCGGCGCACTCGCAGCGGGACCACCTATCCGTGGGTCGTGGAATCCACGGCGATGGTCAGTCACGTCTACTTCTACTGCGTGGATGAAGACTTCGGTCCCTTCTTCATCAAGTTTTGCACCTACTTCCCGTATAACGCGAAGCTGTGCCTCAACGGCCACGAATACGTCAAGTGGCAATTGCGCAAGCACCGCATCGGCTTTGAAGCCCTCGACAACGGCGTGCTGCGCCTGCGACAAGCCCAAGACGTTTGCAGAGTATCTGTGACGACCTGACCGCCGCCAAGATCGATGGCCTGCTCCGCAAGTGGCTGCGCGCGCCTGCCGCATCCCTTCATCGATCAGGACCGCGCAGCCGGCTACCGTTATGCATTGTCCATCCTCCAGGCCGAGTTCTCCCTCACCCAGGTGTTCGACCCGCCGCTGACCGGCGCATCTTTTTCGAGGAGGTCATCCGCGAGAATCTCGACCTCGGCCGCCCCGACCAGGTGCAACTGATCTTCGGTCGGCGCGTGATCCGCGCGTACGCCGGGTCGCTTCCGCACCCGCGTGATCACCGAAGGGGTCACGCCTTCGCTGCATGTGGACTACAAGCGCCCCGCATCAAGCAGTACCACAAGGAAGGCCAGGCCCTGCGTACCGAAACCACCATCAACGACACGCGCGACTTCCGCCTGGGCCAACGGCTCCACAACCTGCCCGCGTTGCGGCAGGTCGGCTTTCACGCCAACCGACGCCTCCTCGAGGTCCAAACGATCAGCCACGACTGCGCTCTGGGTGAAGCCGATTTCCATCGCCATCAGCGACCGCGTCGAGGTCCACGGGCAGCGCGCTTCAGCGCTACGCTTCGCCGATGCCACCGTGCAAGCCCTTTTCCAAGCGCTGCTGATGTTCGTGCTCGTTGCCCCATGGGTTCTCCAACCCGCGAGCTGCGCGAGCAGCTCGCCCTCTGCTGGGAAGCGATCCCGAGCCTCTGACCCCCGGGCAGATGACCTACGATCTGCGGCGTCTGCGCCTGCACGGCCTGATCGAGCGGCTCCTCTCAGACCCATCGCTATCGGATCACCGACACGGACTGCGAACCGCCTTGTTCTACACCCGCGTTTACAATCGCATCTTGCGTCCCGGCCTCGCGATGCTCAGCCCAGCGGCGATCGACTGCGATTCGCCTACGCGTCGGCGCTTCAGCGCCATGAACGACACCATCTATTCGTGGTGCGATGAGGCGAAACTTGCCGCGTAAAACTTGACTCAAAAAACCAGAACCTACTCAATCAAGGACTCTAGCGTCAGTTGGAGCGATCGCCTATGTGCTCGAAAGCCGCCGCCGTTTTCCTCCTCATCGTCGGTTGCAGCATGGCGGCGCACGCACAGACCGAAGGGCCTTATCCGTCACGGCCGCTGCGCCTGATCGTTCCGTTTGCGGCCGGCGGCACGACCGATACCGTCTCGCGCCTCGTGGCCCGCGAGCTCACGAAGTCTCTCGGACAGCAGGTCGTCGTCGAGAATCGGGCAGGCGCCGGCGGCCTCATCGGAGCGGAGGCTGCGCTGAAACTTCCGCCCGACGGCTACACGCTCGCGTTCGCGACGATCAGCACGCTTGCCGTCCTGCCGATCGCGCAGGCGAAGCCCAGCTATGAGCCGCTGAAGGATTTCGCTCTGGTGACGCAGATCGCGTCGCTGCCCTACGTCATCGCCGCCCATCCTTCGCTGCCGGCTCATTCCTTACCGCAGCTCGTGAAGCTCGCGCGCGCGCAGCCCGGCGCAATCAGCTATGGGTCGCCCGGGCTATGCGACCGGCGCCCATCTCACGGCCGAATACCTGAGCAAGACGACCGGCATGAAGCTCGTGCACGTTCCTTACAAGGGGGACGCGCCGGGGTCGATCGATCTCATCGCGGGCCAGATCGCGACGGCCATCTTCCCGCCGATCACTCTGGTGCCGCACGTCAAGGCGGGTCGCCTGCGCGCGCTCGCGGTGACGTCATCCGAACGCTCGACCGCGCTCCCGGACACGAGAACGGTTGCGGAATCGGGCTATCCGGGCTTCGAATCCGGCTCCTGGAATGGGATCGCCGTGCGCGCCGGAACGTCCGAGGCGATCGTGCGGAGGCTGCACAAGGAAATCGCCGGGCTGCTCACACGCAGTCAGGACGTGCGCGGCAATATCGAGTCGAGCGGAAGCAAGGTCGTCGCGAACACGCCGGAAGAATTCGGCGCCTACGTTCGCGGCGAAATCGACAAGTGGCGTCGCGTGATCGCGGAGGCGGCGATCAAGATCGACTGACGACCTTCCTTAGAACCATCCCCTATCGGTGAGCGGGGGCTGCGGAGCAGTGGGGCCCCGCGAACGAAGCATTCCGGCGTCATCATATTTCCATCAAATGTACGAGGCCTCGAGCAGAACGTGCCGTGGGCTGCGCAGCAGCGGGGCCCCGCGAACGAAGCATTCCGGCGTCAGTCAGTATTTCCATCAAGATGTACGAGCCCTTGAACAGAACGTGCCGCGGGCTGCGCAGCCAGGCCGAGCCGGCGGGCGAGCGCCGCGCCCTAGCGCGCCTCCGCAGGCGTATGCGCGCGCAGGAACATGCGGATGTGGCGCAGTGCGAGCGGGATCAACTCCCGCGGCTCCTTCCACGGATAGGGCTCGCCTGCGCGTTCGGCGCGAGACGCGCCGATTCCATCGCGACCGCGTACGGGTGCGCGGGAACATCGTCCGGCAGGATCAGCACGGGCGTCTTGCAGTTGCGCACGAAATCGCGCGTTACGGTAAAGACGAAATCCGGGTCGGTCCGGTACATCTTGGTTAGGAACGCATCGATCATCGCCGGCGTGATGTCGGGCTGCCGGTCTCGACTGGGGCGCCCAGCGCTGGATGTTGTTGGGGTAGAAGACGTCCGGCATTTCCGGCCGGAATCCGCTGGGCTGCGCCAGCACTCCGGCGACGACGCGATCGGGGGCGCGTTTGAGCAGGTTCCAGATGAACGGCCCGCCGATGCAGAAGCCCATCACCATGAACTTGCGGATGCCGAGGTGATCCATCAATCCGATCTGGTCGTCCGTGTAGGAGTCCCATGGGCGGTCGATATCGAGCGGGCCCAGGGATTCGCCGCCTGCGGAGTTGCGCTGATCCATCGCGATGCAGCGATACTCGCCCTTGAATTCTTCGATCGCGTCGAACGGATCGTTTCTCTTGAAGAACGCGATGTTCGAATTCAGGCCGCCGCCCGCGATGAGCAGCAGGGGAAATCCCGACCCGGCCTCTTCGTAACGAATCCGGACCTTGCCCTTTTCATAGAACGGCATGTAGCTCCTCCCGTGACGACGTGAATCGGGGTCCGACCCAGGGTCCGACCCCCAAACGGCTCGGGCCCGCATCTCCGTCATGTTTGCGAAGAGCGGGCCCGAGCGATTCTACTTGTTATCGCCGCCCGGCGAGGCCCGAGCTGAAGGCGAGCGCTGCCTGAGCAGCGTGGCGGAGATCCGACACGCACCGAAGGAAGGGAGGTTACGGAGGGACACCATTGGTGTCCCTCTGTTCCGTAGGCGGCGAGGCCCGAGCCGAAGGCGAGCGCTGCCGCCTAAGTCTCCGGTTTCGCACCCGAGGCCTTGATCACTTTTCCGAGCGTCACGACCTCGGCGCGGAAGAGCTTGTCGAACGCTTCCGTCGTGCCGCCGCCCGGATCGATCCCGCCCTTCGTCAGGAGGTCACGCGCGTCCGGTATCGCGAGCACCTTGTTGACCGACCCGTTGATCTGCTTGACCAGCTCCGGAGAGATTCCGCGCGGGGCGAACACGCCGTACCATGTCTCGAAATCGAAATCCTTCACACCGCCTTCGATCATGGTCGGGATGTCTTTCATGCCGGTCGAGCGTTTCGCGCTGGTTACGCCGAGCGCTTTCAGCCGGCCTCCCTTGATGTGCGGCACTGCGCCGGGGAGCGCCAAGATCGCGACCTGCGTCTCGCCTGAAAGGATCGACGTGAGCGCGGGCGAGGTGCCTTTGTAGGGCACGTGCAGCATGCGCACGCCCGCAAGCATCTTGAACAACTCCGCTGCAAGGAATGACGTGCTCCCGGTTCCGGCCGACGAATACGCGATCTTGTCGGGTTTCGCTTTCAGGAGGGCCACGAGCTCCTTGGCCGTTTTCACAGGGAGCGAGGGATGCACGATCACGACGTTGGGCGTCGAACCCGCCTTGATGATCGGCGTCACGTCCTTCAGCGTGTCGTAAGGCAGCTTCGGATAGAGCGTGTGGTTTGTCGGCAGCGAGTTGTTCGTGACCATCAGCGTGTAGCCGTCGGGCGGAGACTTTACCAGCGTCTCGACGCCGATGATGGTGCCGGCTCCCGGACGGTTATCGACGATGTGCTGCTGCCGATACATCTCGGTCATGTACTTGCCTAGGAACCGCGCCACGATGTCATTGCCGCCGCCGGGCGTGAACGGGACGATGATGCGGACGGACTTGCTGGGATAGTCCTGGGCCGCCGCGGGCGCAACAGCCACCATGGTCGCGACGAGTGCCAGGCTGAGAGAACGGGACATACGCATTGCACACTCCTGAGTGACTGCGGGATCTGGAACACATTGCACGGTAAGCGCGCTTCGTCTTCTACCATGCCCTGATGCAAAAAGGCTTTGACTTGAGGCAGATGCAGTAGCAACTCGTGCTCGGATAGATGCAAAACGGCATCGGTGGAGCGTCAGGCAGCCGACAGCAGATCCGGGATCCCCGATTCGAGCGCGAGCAGCGCGCGCTTTCTTTCGAGGCCGCCCGCGTATCCGGTGAGGCTGCCGTTCGAGCCGACGATGCGGTGGCAGGGAACGATGATCGTGAGCGGATTGCGCCCGGTCGCAGCGCCCGCGGCGCGCGCGCTGCCCGGGACATCCGGCGCGGCGCGCGAGCTCGCCGTAGGTGATGGTCTCGCCGAAACCGACCGTCGAGATCGCCTTCCACACGGACCGCTGGAACGGCGTGCCTTCGGGCGCGAGCGCGGTCTCGAAACGCTTGCGCTCGCCGCCGAAGTATTCGGCGAGCTCGCGCTTCGCCTGACGCAGCGGCGCGTGACGCGCATCCCGCCGCCACTCCGGCTCGATCTGCGGATGATATTTCTGGCCTTCGAAGTAGACGCCGGAAAGTCCTTCGCCGCTCGGCGACGAGCAGCATCTGCCCGTGCGGGCTTTCGTAGAAATCGTAGTAGTGCATGGTCACTCCTTCGTCAGTGATTGCCAGAGATGCATCACGGCGTACGCGCGCCACGGCCGCCAGGCTTCGCCCGCGGCCAGCACCCGGCGCGCGCCGGTCTCGCCGAGCGCCTTCATCACGCCCAGGTCGGTGTGCGGAAACGCGTCCGGCCAGGAGAGCGCGCGCATCGCGATGTATTGCGCGGTCCATTCGCCGACGCCCGGCAGCGCGCGCAAGCCCTCCAGCGTCGCCTCGATGTCGGCGTTCGGCATGAGAACGAGGCGTCCGTCCGCCACCGCGCGCGCGAGCGCGACGACGGTGCGGGCGCGCGCGCCGGGCATGCCGAGGCGCGCGATGCGTCCGGCGACAGCATCGGCGACACGCGCCGCGGTGGGAAACAGCGTCGTCAGCGAAGCGAACGGCGTTTCGATGGGATCGCCGAACGCCGCGGCGAAGCGGCCCGCGACGCGTGCGCGCCGCGGCCACCGTCACCTGCTGGCCGAGGATCGCGCGCACCGCCATCTCGAAACCGTCGAATGCGCCGGGCACGCGCAAGCCGGGATGCCGCTTTGCCAGCGCGCCGAGCGCCTGCGCCACCTCGGCGGGATGGCATGCGAGATCCATCAGCGCCTTCACGCGCGAGAGCACCGGCGGCAGCGCCTTGGCGAGCGACGCGGAGACCGCGACGCGCAGCGTGGGCTTCCTGGGCGACATCCCGACCGCGATCCAGCCCCGATGCTCCTTGCCGTCGATCGGGATGCGCACCGTGCGGCGATAGCAGCCGCCCTCCACCGCTTCGACGCCCGCGATCGCGCGCGCGCCGAGGAATGCGCTCACCGCGGACCAGTCGAACGGCGGGCGGAAGCTCAGCTCGAACTTGAGCGCGTCGACTGCAGCGGCTGCCGAGCGGCGCACGCTCGCTGCGCCGCGCAGTCGGCTGGGTCTGCAGGCGATAGCGCTGCTTGAAGAGCGCGTTGAAACGCCGCACGCTGCCGAAGCCGCTCGCGAACGCCACCTCGGTGACCGGCAGCGCGGTGTCGGTCAGCAGACGCTTCGCGAGCAGCAGCCGCTGCGTCTGCGCGAACTCCACCGGCGAGACGCCGAACTCGGCGCCGAAAGCGCGGCGCAGGTGGCGGTCGGTGATGCCGAGGCGCGCGGCGAGCGTGTCCAGCCCTTCCTTGTCCAGCGTGCGGTCTTCCATCATGCTCGCGGCGGCCTGGGCGAGGCGCGTCGTCGCATCCACGCTCGCGTTGCCCGGCGCGAGCTCGGGCCGGCAGCGCAGGCACGGCCGGTAGCCGCCCGACTCCGCGGCCGCCGCGCTCGGAAAGAAGCGGCAGTTCTCGCGCCTCGGCGGCTTGACGGTGCACACCGGGCGGCAATAGATGCGCGTCGACGAGACCGCGACGAAAAAGCGGCCGTCGAACCTCGCGTCGCGCGCTTTGAGCGCCCGGTAACAGGTGCGGGGATCGAGTGTCATGAGTCGCATTATGAGCGTGGCGGCCGCGCGCTGTCTGGCCGTTTTCGGACATCGCGGCCATCAGTCCGCCTTGATGTTCGCCGCCTTGATGACGGCGGTCCAACGCTGGATTTCGTCGTCGACGAGTTTCGCCGCCTGCGCGGGCGTGTTCCCGACCGCATCGAGGCCGAGATCGGTCAGGCGCTTCTTCGTATCGGGCCTCGTGAGTCCGCGATGACTTCCTTGTTCAGTCGCTCGACGCAATCGGTTGAGGCGGGGCACGTGCACGAGATCGACGCCCCGGCAAGGACCTTGACAGCTCACCCCCCAGGTGCGTGTTCGTCCGTTGCCGCCCGAGCCGTAGAAAAGCTTGCCCGGCGCGGCCTTGGCAAGCACAATCAGGCTCCTTCACGCTTCGCGGCTTTGAATAATGGAGTTCGGAGTTAGCGTTTCGGGCGAGCCGCACGTGCGAGCTCTCGAGCACCTCAGTCGAGCTTGAGCTTTGCCTCGCGCACGACCTTGCCCCACTTCTCGGTCTCCACGCGCAGGAACTGGCTGAACTTCTGTGGATCCGTCGGCATCTCGGCTTCTTCGGCGCCTGGTGTCCGACAAAAACTTCTTCATTTCGGCCGTTTCCGTGATCTTCACGATCTCGCCGTAGAGACGTTGAACGATCGGGCCCGGTATGTTCGCCGGCCCCATGATGCCGAACCACGAAGCAACGAACTGAAGTCGGCAAGCCCCTGCTCTGCAACCGTCGGTATGTCGGGCATGACGGGTGAACGTTCCAGCGTTGCCATGCCGATCGGCCGCAGCTTTCCCGCTTTGATCTGCGGTGC
>CAWEHH010000020.1:0-79406 GCA_963808765.1 uncultured beta proteobacterium | reverse complement strand
CATCTTGGGAGGGTTACCGACTATTGGCGCGCGCGGCAAAACGAATGGCCTAAAGGGGAAAGCGCTGCAAGGCACGCCCGACTATCCTTCATGCGACACCACTAGTAACCAGCACTGAAAGGACGCCATGAACCACGTACGTCGCTCAACCCTAACCACAAGGGCGCGACCAAGTGGAGGCGCCTCGGCATCGCGATTGCCATCGCCGCGCTGACCGGCTGCGCGAGTACGGAAGTGATGGAGTATCGCTCGGCCCCCGGCGCAGAAGTGCTTGTTGGAGAGGGCGGAGCCGTGAAGACTGTAGAAGGCGTAGAGGTCTGGTTCAACGGCGGCACGCCGCCGCGCGCGTTCAAGATCATCGCCGAGGCGAAGACCGACTATCAGACGGGCATTGCCGGCGGCCTGCGAGATCGCGCCCACGCGCTTTCCCAGCTCGCGGGCGAGGCCAGGAAGCGCGGCGCCGACGCAGTGATCGTCTATGGCGAGGCAAGCGAAATTGCCGGGATCGCCACAATGCCTGGGGTGAGCAGCACAAGTGCGAACGGCAGCATCAACTCGAGGGGCAACTTCAATGCGCGATCCACACTGTGACGGGCCCAGGTGACGGCGGCGCCATGAAGTCGGCACTCGATTGGTGCGCTCTTCGTGATGTACCAGTAACGCCTTCACAACCACCCGGGAAAGCAAATGGTGGTGAGGTTGGATTCGCCACCGGGTGCCAAGCGACACAGCGCCAGCAACTCCAGGTGTAAAGTGATGCTCCTCGGTCCGGAAATGGAATACAGCATGTTCAGCCACTCGAGCGGCCAAGCGCTGCATACGGTCGAGATGCACGTCCTTGCGAGGGCGTATCGGGCAGCGTGGCGGTCGCTCTTCGCGAAGGATCCGGTGGGCCCTCACATCATTGCCGCCCTCGACGTGCTGTTTGTGTTCTCGGCGCGAAGGCCCTGAGCGGCAGCGCATAGTCCTGTCGGGTCAACCGACACTCCTGCTATAGTCGCTTGACTTCCATTCGCGCTGACACCCGTGAAAGACGCAACACTCGCCAGTCTAGGGCAGATCCTCTGGCGTTTGATCGAACGTCACGACCGGGCGCCGGAGGCGTTCTTCCGGGCAGCCGGGATCGACCCGGAGATCATTCATGATCCGCATGCGCATATAGCGCGCCAGAAGAGCGATGCATTGATGCGGGCTCTGGCAGAGCGGATTGCCGATCCTGCATTCGGTTTGCGGGCCGCGCAGTGCTGGCACCCGTCAAATCTGGGCACGCTGGGATACGCGTGGCTTTCCAGCTCGACCCTGCGCACGGCACTGAAGCGCCTGGTGCGCTACTGGCGCATCGTCATGGCAGATGTGACAGTCAGGCTCGATGAAACGCCAGAGGGCGTTCAGTTCATCCACACGCCGCCCGAGCTTGACAGCACTCTGGACCGGATCCGGGGTGATACTGTGATGGCGATCATCTCGGACATGTGCCGGACTAATTTTGGCCAAGCGTTCAGCCCCCGGCGCGTGGCGTTCCGACATCCAGCACCTGCCGATGCAAGCCCATACGAGTCGCTTTTTGGTTGTCCGGTCTCATTCGGCGCGGATGCCAATCGGCTGCTCATAGGCTCTGGCGAAGCTGACCATCCATTACCGACCGGGAACCGCGACCTTGCAGCGGCGCATGATCGCATCCTGATCGAACAGCTTGCGCGTTTGGACAAAACCGATGTAATCGCGCGTTTGCGCGCATCTCTCCTTGAGCGAATGACTTCGGGTGAGTTCTCGGAGCAGGACATCGCGCGGGATCTCCATATGAGCCCCCGTTCACTGCAGCGCCGACTGGCGGAGGCTGATGCCAGCTATAAGTCCCTCATTGACGATACGCGTCGGGACATGGCGCTACGCTACCTCCAAGACCCCAGCAAATCCGCTAGCGATATCACATTTCTCTTGGGCTATTCCCAGCAGAGCGTGTTCAGCCGGGCCTTCCGAAGGTGGACGGGCATGAGTCCATCGGAATATCGCTCGAGCAAGTCGTTGGCGAGCGCCTAGGCGCACTCGGGTCGAGTTCGACAGGCGGCCCGCGTGGCTGCGCCCCGTCGTCGTGAATTAACCGAATTGGCGTCTCTACCCGAACTTGATTCCAGTTCCCTTAGGAACTGCGACTGAAAATCAACCGTGCAGAGTTGTTAGGTGCGCAGCAGCGTCGACGTTCTGGGTATGGCTCTTATCGTGATGTTCGCAAAGGCTGACCTGCACATCTTGTGGGAGCCTCTGGACACTGGCCCTGCCTCGATTCCACGAACACCAACTCATGCAGCCTTGAAGCTGCGCTCCGCATCGACCGGTGTTTGATAATCGATCGATGAATGCCGACGTTGACGATTGTAGAAGCTTTCGATGTTTAACCCCCAAGAGTCCGGTAACAGGTCTGGGCGGCTCATTGCCGACGACATGCGGGTGAGTCACCATGCCGCCCCCGTATGCCACAGCGCCAGGTTGGGCGGAGATTAGCCTCGCAAACAGGATTTCCTGACCATGAGCCAGGTTGGCACCCTGCCGGTGAATGTCACGTTGGTCTTGAAGCGATGCCACTGTGTGCCACAAGCTTTGCACTTGTAGATCTCGACGGCGCCGTTCTCACCCGAGCGCGAAGTCCGTAGCACGAGCGAGGTGGTCGGTCCCATCGTCGTCGGCTTATCCAGCACTCTGTTACAGGCATCACATGTCATGGTGTGCTCAAAAGCAGTTGGCGGCCGTGCGCCGGCCGGTTTTACCCGATGCGCTCCCCGACGACAGTTATGAGCATGACGGCGAGCACCAGCGCCATTAGAAAACCGACAAGCTCTTTATCCACTGAATGGTGTTCACGCAGCCTCCCACCGTGCTGATGACACAAAGCCAGTATGGGAAACGTGCGACGGAAGCAGAAATGCAGGAATGCACCAACAACTTAGGAATGCAGCGACCCGACAGTGCACGTGTCGATAGCGCGCTCGAACCGACGGCAGTGGAACGCAATGTGTTGAACGACGCGCTGTCTTACGCGAGCTCGGCGCGTTTGACTGCACACTCGCGGGTAGACGCGCGGCCGATCACGACACAGCGACCCGCGATATACAGGGCATACATCCAGTAGCCGTGCACCTGCCACACCTCGATGCGTCGGTGCATGCTGTTGCTCCTCCTGAAAACCCAACGACGATATCGACCGGTTCCGAGAATATGGAGTGCGGATGTCACTCTTGACTCCGCTCAGGCTGATGCCATCGAGCGGCTCGGGCTGAGGCGCGGGCCCCCGGCGCAACGAATGGCTGTCGATCGCAGCTAAGGAGAGGCTTCAGCTCCAGCATGAGGACTGTCGCTGGTCTACCCGAAGCTCAAGGGCCTTGGAAGTTGCTCGAGGTCGGCCGTCCGGTCACGGCGCGGGTTTTTTACGCGGAAGTCCCGAAACCCGCGAAAAACGTCTCCATTAGCACGCCGGCCGTCGCCGCCGGCGGGTAAGCTAACGACTCAGGGTGGCGTTCTGAGCCTCTCATGGCTCTTCGGAGCAGTCGAGGCACTTGCCCATCCTTCCAACAGCGACACGCCGGGGTCTGGCATCGAGCCGAGTCATCGGCAGCACTCCCGGAGCCGCGTCGGGCTATGCGACCCCTCAATGCGTCGAGAGTTGGTCCACGACGGTCATGCTGCCGCCAACGCCCGACCGCGAAATGCGGGCCGCGCTGCGTCGTCGTGTGTGATAGGGCAACCGGCGGAACGCTAGCGGAGGGCTGCGCCTACATGCGCCCGAGGTCCTCGATTGCGTCTATCACCATCCCGGTGCCGACAGCGATCAGGAGGATATCGCTCGCGACGCGCACGTAGCGATAACCAGCGCTCGGCGGAGGAAGCTGGACGATGATTGCTGAAGGAACGTCGTAGTAGACGACACTCCTGGGTATTGGCTGTCCGACGTGCCACTTCTTGGCTTGGCCTGGTGGCATGCAGCCATTCCGCTTGTTCGAGAGCCCTGGCGGGCACTTGCCCCGTCGGAATTCCTGCTCGTAAAAGTCGTGAACAATTACGCGGTGACGGTCCGAGAAGTGTCGAGCCTGATGCTTACGGTCTTGCTGGCGATCATCGTTCTGACGCGCGTGCTGACCTTTTCCTTTCTCATGAGTGTCCTTCTTAGCGAACGCGGGTAGAGCGCCGGTCAGACTCAGCGCACCGACGAGAGCGGTAAGGGTCACACCAGACAAAATTCGGCGAAACATACCTGATCCTCCAGTGAGCGACTTCGGACAGGCAATGGTGCCTTACTCTCAAAGGCAGTTCTCGGTGCTAATACCGCTTGCGACAAACGAGCTTCAGCTTGCCGCTCGCGCAGCCGTCCAGGGTTCCGCCCTGATGATCATCCAGCCCCCGTTTGGACTGACCTGTAAAAGAGATGCGGCTCGCATTGCGTTCGGGTGTTCAGTCCATCCTCGACACCTTCGATCAGACTCCGGACCGGCGCGAAGCGCACGGCAAGCTCCAGCCGCTGCTGCAGGAACTCTGCGCAAACCCACAGTTCGTCTTTGATGCATTCAGGCATTTTCTAGCGACTCCGGATGCGCTCTCGCACAGACGGCTCACCTTGCCATTGTTTGAAAGCGGCGACATTTCGGTTGCGCTCCACATCTTCGCACCGTTGCGTGATGGAGCTCACAACATCGCCTGCGACAACCTCCACCATCACGGCTGGCGGGTGCTCACAAGTGGTGTGATCTGCGGTGGCTACCACTTCATCGATTTCATCCGGCGCAGCCACGAGGCCCGCGATGGTGAAGCAGTCCTCCTGCAGATCGACAGAATCTCGGACCACACTGAAGGCCGAGTGCGCAGGGTCGACTCATACACTCCCCATGTGGTGTTCCGGCCTGAGTCTCTGTGCTGCACTCTTGCCGTTTGGAGCGCTGACCGCGCACTGTTTAGTCAGACAGTGAAGCGCCGCATGGCCGCATTTCCCCACGTTCGGCACGCGGCTGTGCGCACAGCCCATTCCATGCGTTTGGGCGGCATACTCGGGCTGAATGCCGTCCGCGGCCTCTACTTTCGTCCGGAGGGCGGACGGATCGTCGAGGCGAAAGGATACAGGACCCCGAACGACGGCGAGCCGCACGAGGGTACTCGCCTGCATTCTGCGCGTGATGCAGCTTCTGCGGTTTGACGGCGAAGCCTTCCTACGGGGCCTGTCGGAGGACAGCCCACCCAAGGTAAGCGCGCTCATCGACGCGATGGTCGCTGGCAAGGACGTCCTTGAGGCGACTGTGTGGGGCGATTGGCGCCATCGCTTTTCGGAGACGCAGATTCTTCAGGCGCTCGGGCAATAGCGGGACCGCTGCACTGGCAGTGCCGTTGTCGCGCCAATGATCCTTGCCGCTGTCCTGAACGGTATTCGACCTCACGAGTGCCGCGCGACATTGCGGCCCTACGCGGCAATCGACCCCGAAACGCTCGTTCGTGCCTGCTTGCGAAGTGTCGGTTCCCGTGGAGCCGCAGGAAGACACCACAACTCACCGATTGCGGGAGTGTGGCGCGGGGGCGCTCCTTTCGGTGTGGGCCCGGCCGGCATCGATGATCAACGATAGTGACTGAACTGAGGAGGGAACCCTCCGCTGACGGTATTCGCGTTCCGCCATGCTCGATTGGCAGGCTGCCAGACGGTGAGGTTCACGGCACGCTGCGGGCGCAGTATGGCTGATAACTCTGTTTCAACACCAAACTCCGTGCATACGGTATTACAAGGGGATCTGCCGCTCAAAGATCGGCCGAGACGCCTCGGCATGCCCGCTGTCACGTGGTACTGAACTAGAAACTTCTCATTAACCTCGTGCAATCAGCATCGTTCGCTTGTGGTCTCCTCTGCCTACAGTCATGTGCCCACGTCATGGCCCAGCACTATCCGCACGTGCACGTCCGCGCGCAACGACTCATCCGGAACGACGACGCCTTTCTGTTTAAATGTCAATGCGAGCAGTCTCGCCTCATCCGTGTAGCCGTCACGATACTCCACTTCAGTCCTGGGCCGGTTGTATGGGCGTTCATTCGTAACGCGCACGACATCAAAGCCGGAGCGCCTTAGCTGCGCGGCGACCGCTTTTGCCAGGCCGGGCGTTCCGTTTGCGTTCGAAACTTCCAGTCTCACGAGTTTAGTCGGGACCACGTTGGCCGAGCGGTGCGACCCGGCTGGGGGCAGAGCAGGCTCTACGGGTGGAGAAGCTGCAGGCCGAAGCTCATAGACGTTAGACTCTACCAGCGCAAGCGTTGGGTGCACGTCATTCCGGCGAATCGTGAGATCGCTGGCTCCGGTTTCGGTGAACACCGCTTCAAAGAAGGAGCCATTGGAACGAGCGGAGCGCGACAATTCGCCCGCCTGATTCGCTGAGGGAACGTCAAGCGACGGCTCGGTCTGCGCCAGAGCCTGTGGCGTGCCGAGATGTTGCGCTACCACTCTCTCGAAATGCGGGGAGGCATAGGTCGTCTGTATAAGGCTAGCTTGGCGAAATGCATCGTCTGCTTTTTCCTTCAGGCCAGCCGCCTGATACGCCAGCCCGAGGTTGTAAACCGTTGTGTGATTCCGCGGTTCCAAGCCGGCAGCAGTTTGCAGACTTTCTATAGCTTCGCTGTATCTTTTCTGCAGATAGTATGCATGGCCCAGGTTGCTGTGCACATGTGCGGAACGCGGCGCTTGTGCAGCGGCCAAACGAAAATTCTCTATTGCCAAGTCGAGATTCTGCTGTAAAGAGTTAATGACGCCCAACGCATTTCTCGCCTCCACGTAAGCTGAGTCTAAAGACATCGCTTTTTCATATGCGCCGGCCGCTGCCTCTAACTGATTTCGGCCCTGGAGGTATTTCCCAAACTGGTAATAACCATAAGCGCTTTCGTTAGAATGCCGCACGCTCATGAGCGCCTTCACTCCATAGGGGGCGACCGTGGCGGGCAGCGAAGAGCAGCCCTGTAACAAAGGAGGAAAGAGCAACACGAGCGCGAGCGCACGATGTCTCGGTAGAGTAGGCGATTTCACTGTTATTGCGCTCCTGTAAGGACGGGCATCAAAGCCCGAGACACGCGTATGAAGCCAGGACCCAGCAGCACCACGAGCATCGACGGGAAAATGCAAAAGATGAGTGGGAAGAGGAGCTTTAAAGCGATTTTTGCCGCCTTTTCCTCGGCGCGCTGGCGTCGCTTTGTACGCAACATGTCGGCGTGCACGCGGAGCGAATCTGCGATGCTGGTACCGAAGCGCTCGGCCTGAATCAGTGTCGTCACGAGCGTATGTACATCTTCCACACCAGTACGGATTGCGAGGTTACGCAGCGCGTCCTCTTTTGCGCCGCCAGCCCGCAGCTCCAGGGTCACGAGACGCAGCTCCTCGCTTAGCACCTGGCTCTTGTGCCGCAGTTCCTCCGCAACCTTGATCAAGGCCGCATCCAGCCCCAGCCCCGCTTCGATGCAAACTATGATGAGGTCCAGTGCGTCGGGGAACGTCTCGAAGATTTCGCGCTGCCTGAGAGGATTTGAACTTACCGAGGACGACATTCGGCAGATAGTAGCCAACGGCCGCAGACAGGAAGAGAGCCATCATGTAGCTCTGTACGCCCAATGCAGCGCCGGAAAGAACAAGCGCCCCGTACGCCACCATTGGCAGGAATAGTGCAAAAAGCGTCTTTCCGCCAAAAAAGATCATCGGTGCATTGGCGCTGCGCCAGCCTGCGTTCACGAAACGACTCCGCAGCGGCGATCGAGTCCAGTCTTCGTCGGGCGCTGAGAGTTTCGAGAATGGTGCAGTGATTTTCGTCGCCGTCTCGAGCCACTGTGCTGACGCGCTTTGGCTCACCTCGGCCGCGGTCGTCCAGTGCTCTCAGGCGCTGACGAGCAGACGATGGTGCAAGTACGAGCATGCCGAACAGTGCGGCACCTGACACCGCAACAAACAGCATCACCAGGAAAACTACCTGCATGGTTGACATAACCGATCCTTTGATTGCGCCGGTCGGCTAAACCCGAATGCGGATGATCTTTCGCATCCACAGGAATCCGAACAGCATCAGCGACGCGACGCCGTACAACAACTTGTTACCCGCAGGGTCCGTCCACAGCAAAGACATGAACCCGGGATTCACCAGCTGAAGCATGAAACCGGTACCGAATGGCAGTAGTCCCAGAATCCACGCCGACAATCGACCTTCCGCCGAAAGCACGCGGATAGTGCCAAGCAGTTTGAGGCGAGCCCTGATGATGCTGCTGAGGTTGTCCAGCAACTCGGCCAGATTGCCTCCCGACTCGCGATGTATGAGTACGGCAATGACGACATACTTCACGTCCAGGCTGGGTATTCTATGGGCGAGATTCAACAGCGCATCGTTCATTGCCGTACCGTAGTTCACTTCATCGAAGAGAATCCGAAACTCCGCGCTGATCGGCTGCGGCAGCTCGTCGCCCGCCATTTGGAGCGCATTAGTGAACGCGTGGCCAGCACGAATCGCGCGACCGATCAGATCGATTGCGTCAGGCAGCTGCTGCTCGATCTTGTTGAGTCGCTGGCGTCGAGCTCTTGCGACGTGCAGGGTAGGAATCGCGCCAGCCGCCAACGAGGCACAGAGTGACACAACAGCAGAGCCCACGCCGAGCCATGAAATGAAAGCCCCGCCTGCGGCGCACAGCCCCGTGAGGCCGATGAATCTGCCCGCGGTGAACGCAACACCAGACTGCGTCAGCAGTTTTTCGACTGCATCGAGACCTGGCAGTCGCGTCAAGAGGCTATGTACCTCGAGGCGACTCGCTGAGCAGGCGCTGCTTCAGGATGGAAACGTGAGCGTCGCCATGGCCACGGGTGGAGATCACCTCGAGACGTCTGGCGAGGCGCCGCGCCTCCGCGCTTCTGCGCTTCATCCACCAAAGGTAGGCACCTTCAAAGCTCAATACAACGGCTATAAAAACCGCCGTAGCGAAAAGGTAGAGGTTGATGTCCATGGCCGTTCTAGTTGCTCGATCGTATCGGTTCAAAGAGCCTGTCTGGTACCTGGATTCCGTAAGCGCAGAGTCTTTCGCAAAACTTGGGACGCACGCCCGTCGCGGAAAAATGGCCGGCGACGGTTCCGTCGGTGGCTATGCCGGTCTGCTTGAATGTGAAGATCTCCTGCATGGTGATAACCTCGCCCTCCATTCCCGTTATTTCCTGCAGGCTGGTGACCTTTCGCTTACCGTCTGCAAGCCGTGCGATCTGGACGACGACTGTGATTGCAGAAGCGATCTGTTTACGCAGGGCCTTTGGGGGTAAATTGATACCACTCATTCCCACCATGTTCTCGAGGCGGGAAAGTGCATCGCGCGCCGTGTTGGCATGCACTGTGGCCATGGAGCCTTCGTGACCGGTGTTCATGGCCTGCAACATGTCCAAGGCTTCGGCACCACGAACCTCTCCCAGAACGATACGATCGGGCCGCATGCGCAAGCTGTTTCGCACGAGGGCGCGTTGCGTGACCTCACCCTTACCCTCGATGTTAGGCGGCCGTGTTTCGAGGCGTATGACGTGCGGTTGTTGTAGCTGCAACTCGGCGGCATCCTCGATCGTAATCACGCGTTCGGCTTTCGGGATGTAGCCGGAGAGAATATTGAGCATCGTAGTCTTGCCGCTGCCCGTTCCGCCCGAGATGAGGATGTTCACCTTCGCCTTCGCCAAGCCTTCCAGCACCTGCGCCATCTGCGGCATCAAGCTCCCGAACTCGACGAGTCTGTCCATGCTGAGTGGCGTTCCGGAGAATCGACGGATGGACATGACCGGGCCATCGAGTGCGAGCGGGGGTATGATCGCGTTGACCCTCGAACCATCTGGCAGTCTCGCATCGACCATCGGGCTGGATTCATCTATGCGCCGGCCGACCCTCGACACGATCTTGTCTATGATTTTCAGCAGATGGGCGTCGTCGTGGAATGTCACGGGAGTGAGTTGAAGTTGCCCGGCGCGCTCCACATAGACCTGGTGCGAACTGTTGACAAGAATGTCGGAGATACTCGGGTCTGCCAGCAGGGACTCCAGAGGTCCGAGTCCAAGCATCTCGTGTTGTATATCCCGGACCAGGCTTCTCCGCTCGATGTCGTTGAAGACCACGCTCTGTTCGTCCAGCAGGCTCTCGACAGTTACACGGAGCTCCTCCTTTAATCGCTCGGGCGGCAGTTGCTCCATCAATTCAAGATTCAAACGGTCGAGCAGTGTGCGATGGATAGTTGCCTTCAGTTCCTGATAACTCCGGCTATCCGGCAGTGCAGGACGTGAGATGGCAACCACCGCAGCATCGACTGCCGTAGACTCGATTTGTTGTCGCAGCGACATAGATTCTCCGTTTGGTTCTGATCAGACCGTCAGCGCACAGCGCACATCAGGGCCGGGCGAACATTTTCGACAACCAGCCGCCCTCGACAGGTGCCGGCTGCAGCGTAAGAGCGCGCGCGAGCTCGAGAAGGCTTTTGCTGACTGCATCCTTACGCGCGAACTGCAGGATGGGTACACCCTGGTTGATTGCCCCATGCACTGCCCGATAACTGTTTGGAATGCATTCAAAAATGGGCATTCCGAGTGACCTCTCCGCGTCTGCGATACTGATGTCACCTGCTTTCGTAAAGCGATTCACGATCGGCTTGATCTTGGATTTCGAGTATCCGAGAGACTGCAGAACGCCAATGACACGCTTTGCATAGCGCATCGACGGCAGGTTGAGCTGCAACACCGGAAAGATCGTGTCGGCGGCGTCGAGGCCCTGTAACGTCACTGCATCTATCGATCGCGCCAGATCGAGCAACACGAAGTTGTACGTCTTGCGTGCGAGCTTAAGTATCGTGCCGAGATGCTGGGGCGTGATGTCGATCGCGTGCGCAGGGTCTTCAGCAGCCGCCAGAATTCCGTAATTGGGCATGACATTCACCATGGCGGCCGTGAGCAGGGACGCATCCAGCCGATGGATCTCGCGGCAGAGCACTGCAAGATCGGTGGTCGGCCGCTCTTCCGATACAACAAACACCCCGTCTCCGAACTGCGCATTGAGATCTAGATAAGCGACTTTGTTGATCTCCGCTTCAGCTAAGGCACAGCCGAGATTCGTGGCGAGAAAAGTGGCGCCAGCGCCGCCTTTGCAGGACATGAATGCGAAAACTTTGCCATCAGCAGCGATAGCGCCACCGCGCTGCCTGACGCGTGTCACGGCCGCCTTGAACTGATCATGCACAACCGGACATGGCAGGACTTCACGCACACCGGCGCGCATGGCGCTCAGCAAGAACTCCGGTGACCGGTTTTCAGTCACGACGATGAACGCCGTTTCGGGATGGAGTTGCCCGATCCGCTCAATGCTTTCGAGGCCGCCGCTCTCGGCTATGTGGCCATTCACGACCAGTACATCAGGCACTTCCTTGATGTTTTGCAGTGCCGGTGCTTCGCCTTGGATCGCAGTGATCTCGAAGAGACCCGGGTCGCTCTTCAGTACGCCCGTGATTTCATCGAGGTGGCTCCTGTCGGACGAGATTACGAGTACTTTTCTCATACGCATCTCATTTGTCTGCATGATTGAAGTAACGACAGCGTCAGCCGCACACCGGATTCAGACCTCCGGCGCTATTCATACTCTCGCGCGGGAGCGATGTCGCGAACGGTGGCAAAGTCAGGGAGAGAGAAACAAAAGGTATGAAGGTCGCGACAGACACGCCGCCGTCGATACTGACGATCACGCGCTCACAGGTATTGGACATGCATCCGGCCGGTTCGTAATCGATCAGAATCTTGTCCTCGGGAATGATGGGGAAAATCCCACGCATCCTGTTCTTGATAGCCTCGTCATTCATATCGCAGACCACTGCCGTTCGGGCGCCCAATCTCGTGGCCTCTTCAGCTGAATTCCAATAAAAAAGGACTCGCCCGAACTCCATGATTCCGATCAGAAGTGAGAAGAACACGATGGACGTGAGTGCGAACTCGACGCTTGACGTGCCGCGCTCAAGCCTTCGGTAAGGATGACGGTGGACCCTCATAGGACCTGGCGCATCGTGGCGCTGATATCGTTGAACGTGAGCGGACTCGGTACGAGGAACGAAACGATCGGCATAAACGTGTAGCCCGAGATCGTTACTGTCACGAGATTGATGACGCCGGTACCAGTCGGCTGTGCGCTGTGGGTCGCGGGGCAGGTTGCCGAGTCGCAAATCGTGATCATTCCGGGAGTAAGGTCAGGGACGCGGGCCGTTCCGGTGCACGTGCGATTACCGTATACAACCAGACAGCTTGCCTCCGCAGTGTTTTGGGGCGTCGCGGGATCGGCGGGATCGAGCGGTCCTTTGAGCGTCAGGAAGCGAACGCCGTCGCGAGTGCCCTTGACTAGAGCGTTGTACTGGAAAAACGCCCGTCCGAGTTCCGTAACGCCGGCCGCAATAAGAAGCAGCGGAATGAGCAGAATGGCAAGCTCAACGGCTGCCGCGCCCTTTTGATTGCGTCGCTTTGGCACTTGCGCTTCTTTCATTGCACGAGTCCTGGTACAGGAGGACCTACGCTTCCGGTCCCGCCCACAGCGCCCGTGGTCGAGCACGGACTATTTGGATCGGTAGAGGCTCCGCGATACTCCAACCATACCTCATCATCATCCTTACTCATCGGATGCAGCAGCAGCACGCATGCATAACCCAGTACCGGCACACTCTGCGGGCTGCTCCCGAGCCAGCTATCACAATCCACGACTGGCACCGTGACGAGCCTGCGGCTGGTGCCTGACGCTGCCAGCTCGCCCTGAGTCGCGATCGCATAGCCGCCACCAATATCGAGTCCGCTCAGCGCACCGCCTTGGTAGGGCAGACGCTGAGCGCTGGCGGAGAGATAATTGGCGGTGCCGCTGGCTGAAGTCCCGGCGTACGCGTTGAATTTCTCCGGCCATGATGTGGGTGTGGGCGTATATGCGTGGCCCGTATAGTCCGGGGCAGCCGTCGTCAGCGTGTCTCCTCCCTTGTACAGGCCGAAACGCGTATTCCAGGCCTTTCCCAGCGACTCGATGTTTCCTTGCTCGCCCACCAGAGCACCCGCGGCAGGCAAGTTGCATTGACCCGTGCCTTTGATGATATTTGCAAGCTCGTTCGCACCGCCACCCTGAGGACTGAAGTCGACCCAGCCGAAACTGCCTGTGGCAGATTCGGACAACTTACTCGTCATCCACTGGCCCACGTTCATTCCCGCAAACGGATTCTGCGCAGTGCCGGCAGGAAGCTTGCACATGCCAATGGGCATTGAGCAGTTGGTCTGCGAGGGCATCAGCGTCGCGACTGCTAAGGCACTCACGTTATTCGGCCCAGCGCCCAGGACCTGCATGAACCAGGGATTCACGCCGTTGCGGCGTGCAGTGCACATCGCGTAACGTGAGGACGGATCCGCTCCCGCGCGAGTCAGGTACCCGGAATTCGGCGCGAGGCTGGTGCTGAAGCGGATATCTTCGGCAGCGATCAAGATGGAATCGCGTTGAAAGCCGACTTTATTGCGGGCGCCTACCGTCATGCCTGCGTTCTCTGCATTCTCGAGATAGCCGGTCGAGCAAGCACCAGCCGCAGGATCACACGTGAGCTCCTTCGCGGCAGCCAGCGCGCACGCATCGGCGGCGTCCTGAAGCTCAGTCTTGGTGATGAAGAGATGGCCGAGGTCAAGCACGAGGCCGACGAAACCGACGAGAACGGCCATCGAGAGCGCGACGATGATCGCGATTGCACCGCGCTCACGCTTCATCAATTTTCGTTGCACTTGCATGGACATCTTCAGCCCCACGTTTTATGCCCCCTGAACAAGCTAGCGACCTTCACTACCCGATCCCGTAATAAAGATCGGGAACGTCTCTACCGGCTTCTCAAATGACTTGTAGTACTCCTGCGTCGATTTAGTCGCCGCAGGCCCCTCGATGCCCGTTACGGGGTCCCGATTCAGCGCCGCATCGGGATTCATCGTCTGCTGCGCTTTCGCCGCGTTTACGGCATAACCAAAGCTGCTGTCGAAGTGCGGCGTTGTGCTGCAGCCACTCACACTCAACATCATCGTGCTCAATACAACTGCGGTGAGGCGCATGGATAACATCTGAGCTCTCCTCATTTCACTTGAAATCGTGAAGGGTCAACGGCTGGATTGTCATTCGTTGATGCACGCGCGGAGCCTTCCAGCTTGCCGTGCAGCATCATGTCTGCGACGCTTGCATCAACGTGCGCATCGGTTGGCAGGGCGTAATTGGGCGGCAGCGGTTTAACCAGTCGCGGCGTGACCACGAACATGAGCTCCGTTTTATCCGACTGGAACTCGGTGCTGCGGAAGAGCGCCCCCAGAATGGGAATGTCAGCCAAGCCTGGAAAGCGTGTGATAGTCGCGCTCGACGTGTTTTGTATCATTCCAGCAATCATGAAACTCTGGCCGTCATGTAGTTGGACGGTCGTCTCGGCACGTCGCAACGTAAAGGAGGGGAGCACTGCCGTAGTCCCGTTCGCGGCCACAAACGGGTTGCCGGACTGCTGTAGCTCGGATACTTCCGGGATAACATGCAAGTTGATCCGCCCACCCTCGAGCACGGTGGGTTTGAACTTCAGGCCGACGCCGAATTCTTTCTCTTCGAGCGTAACAGTCGCGCCGCCGGTCACGTCGTTGCGCCGCGATACCGGGATAAAGATCTTGCCGCCCGCGCGGAAGCTTGCCTCTTGCCCGCTGATTGCCATGATGTTCGGCTCTGCCAAGAGCTTGATCAATCCGTCGTCTCGCTGCGCGTCGAGCTGCATGAAGTCGCGGCCGTGGGCGATGGCAGCGCTGCCCAGCAGTTGGTTGAAGAAACTCGACTGCGACAGAATGTCGTAAACAAAGCCGCCAGCCTTGCCGCCGCTCACGCGAGTGGTGACACCGAGCTTGTTCAACAGGTTTTTGGAAACTTCGGCGACCTTGACCTCGAGCATGACCTGCATCGCGTCGCGCACGCTCAGCATGTTTATTACGCGGGGTGCCGCTACGTTCGCGAGTTGGCGCACGTTACTGGTATTGCCAACCTGTACGCTCGTACCACCCGCCCCGCCTCCACCCGAAACAGCCGGCGTAACGACACCGCGCGTCAGGCGGCGGATCCAGGCCTGCGCGATGTCCTCTGCTTGCGTTGCTTTGACAGGGTTCGAGACGCTGCCGCTTAACACAATGGAGTCGGCTGTCATCTTTACTTTGATATCGGTCTCGCCGGGGAGCAGCGTTCTCAGTTCATCTTCGAGGAGCGCAGGCTCTGCCGTGACAGCGATGTCCATGAGGGTCGTTTGTCCGTTCTTCGCCCAGACAATCAGGTTGGTTGTACCTAAGTCCTTCCCGAGGAGATATAGCTCGCGTTCGCTGATCGGCGTTGCGTCGGCGACAGCGGGATTGCCCACAGAAGCGCGCTGAATAGGTTCAGGCAATCGGAGCAGCGTCGACTTACCCAGTACAAGATTCATCTGCGGCCCCACTCTGGCCGAGGTCGCCGAGAGTTGAGCTGGCTCCGCCTTTACAGGGGCAGGTGCTTGTGTCTGAAGAAGCGCTGCAGCGAGTGCCTCGGCGGTCAGCGGAGTGGACTTCGCAGCTCGTGCAGTCGTCACGGCCGGGTCGGAAGCGGCCGGGGCTGACTGTGGAGAGGCAGAGATTGCGAAGTGCGGCACGGCCATAAAGCAGCAGGTTGCGATCATTGCGGCAACTCTGCGGACGCACGTTAAAGCGTTGACCATCGTTATTGCTCCGTCTACGGTTTGTCTGGCTGGCATCACAGCTCCGTCATGGACCTGTGCATACCTTTGATCATTTCGACTTGGGTTCGCGGCGCTTGGGGCGCCGGGGCCGCAGCCGCCGGCGTGCGCTTGGCTTGTGGCATCACCTTTGCGGGGGCCTTGCTCACCGGAGCCGGCGCCGTCTGTTCATTGAACAGCGCGGCCTTGGTGGCACCGCCTGTGCGGGCCTCCTGTGGATCGACCTGATTTCTGAGTACCAGCGAAAGGGTGCCCACGCTGCGCGCAATGTCGAGCTTCTCCGCCTGCTCGGGCGTGACCTCAAGTGTCACCGCGCTGACGACTTTGGGCTTTGTCTCGTCCCGGCTCGCTTCCTGCGCTACGGCCAGCACCAGGATACGCTCGAGCACGATCTTCGAGATTTTCTGCTCCTGGCCATTGGACGCTTTACCGCCTTCCTGTTGCGTGCTCACCATGATGTCGACGTAGTTGCCCGGTAAGGCAAACCCCGCCACGCCGATGACATCGTTAACGCGCACCGTGATCGCACGTTTGCCCTCAGCCACGACTGCGGACAAACCGCCGCGTGTACCCACCGGTGCGAGCTTTGACTCGAGCACTGGTTCGCCGCGCTGAAGGCTTGTCTTGGCGACCCGACCATCGACGCTCTGCGGATCGTTGAAAGCGCCATCCGGCACGCTGCCCGAAGGCCAGTCAACTAGGCTCAGCATCTGGGCGCTGATACGGCTGCCCAACTGAACATCGACTGCCAGAACGACGACCTTGTTTACGCCGAGCTGTGATTGCCGAGTGATCCAGTGTGAAGCGAGCACCACCGCAACCAGCCCCGCAAAAACGGCGGCCGCCATGATTACCCATGCTCTTGTCCGTCCCATGCTTGCTCCTTAATCAGCGGTGCACCAATCACTTGCGGCAAGAGCCGATCGGGACAGGCGCGTATACCAGCAGTTCTCTTAAGCGCTCGCAAAATAGTTATGCCAGGCCCAATCGAGACTTTCTCGTGTCAATTCGGGTGCGATCTGTCGAAACAGCGCGAAGTCTCTGATCTGACCAACGATGTCCCTCGGAAAGCAAGCAAGCAGCGGCCGCTTATCTTTATCGTGGTGCTCGCGGATCAGGTACTCGACAGCGGCGTCCGAGTACGGAACTCCTTTTTCCTCACAAACCACCTGGAAAACCCGACGGTATTCCGCTTCGTCCAGTGCACCCACATGAATCTTGTAGCCGATGCGGCGCAGAAACGCTTCGTCTACGATGTCGCGAGGCGCCATGTTGGTCGAAAAGACCAGGATGACATCGAACGGAATGGCAAACTTGTATCCGTTGTGCAGAGCCTGATAGTCGTGCCCTCTGTCCATCGGGACGATCCAGCGGTTCATCAGTTGCTGCGGCGACACGATCTGCCGACCGAGGTCATCAATGATGAACAAGCCGTTGTTCGCCTTGACGTGCGGCGGTGCTTGATAGAACCGCGTTGTCTCGTCGAAATACAGGTTGAGCATGTCGAGCGTCAGCTCACCGCCCGTCAGCGAAACGGGACGGGAGCACAGTACCCAACGCTCGTCGAATTCGCGCGCCCGATACAAGACGCGTTGTGTACGTGCTTCCTGTGCGACCGGTTTGTGCACGACGGGGTCGAATACCTGAATGACATTATCATCGACGGCGATCGCATAGGGAATGGCTACACAGCCGCTCAGCAGGCGCAGCATCTGTTCGGCCAGAAACGTCTTGCCACTGCCGGCAGGCCCGTAGAGAAACAGCGCCCGCCCGGAATTCATGGCGGCGCCGAGCTGCTCCCGTAGTGCCGACCTCACCATGAGGCCTTCGAACGCCGTGTTCAGATCTCCGTGCGTCACACGCATGCTGCTGATAGCCTGCCGCCGCACTTGCCGTATGTACGCGTCGAGTGTCACCGGCGCGGCACCCGCATACTGGCTCTTGCGCAGAAACTCCGAAGCCCGAGCGCGCCCGGTCTCCGTCAGGTTGTAGCGAATGTCGCCGTCTGTGGTGCCGCAATGCGCAACCTCAGACAGCCGTTCCGCGCGCATCTGTCGCAGGACAATATCGACGACACTCACCGGAAGTTTCAGGCAGTGCGCGAGCTCCGCCAGTTTCAGTTTGCCGCGCAGAAACAGGATTTTCGCCGTGAGCTCCACGAGAAAGAGTAAATGCAGCCCGCTCTCCTCGACCGTACGGGGGGCAGCCGGCACCGAGGCTGGCTCCTGGAAATGGTTGTCTTCAGCGCGAAGATTCATGTCAAATCTGGACCAGGTAAGGGAGTGAACATGACGCCCGTGATCGATGTACTCTCGACACAGTTTGATTGCCATCGGACTGCTCGTGAGCCGGAAAAAGAAGGATCGAGCGCATTGCCATCATCCGATTAGCGCGCGTCCACCCGCCGCCAGCAGAAGCTGCGTAAACGTTCCCGCTGTAATGGCAATGGCATACGGCAGCTTGACTGTGGACGTGTGCGGTTTGGGCATGCCGCAGATTGAGCCACTCAGTGCGGCGACCGTGGCATGGCTTAGGATCGCCCTGGTATTCGCGAGCACGACCGGGAGCACACCCTGCGATAGCGCGATAACGAGGGCGAGCACCCCTCCCGCGAGCAGCGTCATCAACACTGCTCCAATCGTTGTCATTGGGCCGAGAAAGGCACCGACCGCAGCCATAAGCTTCACATCGCCGGCACCGAGCGCGCGGACGACGTACAGCGGAAGAAACAGCGCGAAGCCGAGGGCGGCGCCTTTGAGCGCATAAGCAAGGCCCCCGCCGCTTGCATTGAATAAGTGGAAGGCCACTGCAACCAGCAGGGCAACGACTACGAGCGCGTTCGGTATCCGGTAAGCACGCACATCACAGCAGATCGCGGGCACCAGGACCGTCAACAGCAGTGCTGTTCTCAGCTCGAATACATACGTACCGAACAAGAGCATCATTCCGCTATCTAGCACGATGACATTACTCACTCAGTACTCCGGTGTGACGTATGTAGAGGTTCTTTGCGCGGGACGCATTACGCTGTGAACACTGGAACGGCGAGGGCAGCCTCGCCGTTCCACGTGGTTCGTTTATGGAGCGGGAGGGGCTGCGGGAGCCGTCAACAATCCTCCAATTTTCATGAACAGGATGTCGAGGTTCTTCCCAATCAGGGTGGCGCCCGCCACGATCATTACTGCAATGAGTGCCGCCAGCAGGCCGTACTCGATGGCGGTGACGCCATCTTCTTCTTGCATGAAATTACCAACGCTCATCAGTAGCTTTTTCATAAAACATCTCCGTTAGTCGATGAAAGAACCCGCTCATCATGCGGGCGTACCAATGCCTGACGCCTCAAAGAAAGCGGGCTTCAGGCAAAGCTTGGGCGAGCCGGATTACTGCTTTTATCCGGCATCGCGCGATTCGTGTATGCGCTCGGCCTCGCGCAAGAGGACCTCGGCAGGGATGCTTCATCACGGCTACACATGCGCCGCGGGAATATGACATCCGCCGTAGTTCGGCGCTGTGGTAGTTTTGCTTCGTCTCTCTTGTGTTGCTTTCCCTTTGCCATTCCCGGCGGGCGGATCGGCAAACACCAGCGTAAGTGCCTGCGAACGCGGGAAGACCAGCAATCCTCAGGTTCATACCTGACTCCAAACTGTGAAATGCCACGATCGAAATGACATCGGCCGGTGTCGTTAACAATGGACGTGAGAACTCGGAGGGCGGCGGTGTTCAAAACAGGCGCGATTCTGTCAGTGCTCTCGCCACGAGCACCGGACCTTGTGCCGCTTCGATCTCGTTGTCGCGAACGGTGTACTTTTTGGCACGCAAAGCGAAACGCTCGCGTCACCCTGCTATGAGACAGTGGTTTCGTCGCGTGCAGTCAGTGTCGCGTGGCGACATTCAATAACGAAAGCTCTGGCCCGGCGTTGCGTCGGGGCTTTTCTCAAGGCCGCGGATTAGTTGCAGCAATCAAAGAGATGCGTCAGCAGATCGACTCGAGTCGCCCTTTCCTATTGCTGAAATCCGAGCAATTGCATGGGCACAAGCCCGAGTTTGCAAGATAGGATCGAGTGAAGCCCCTGGATCGATACGCTACGTATGTCGGTATAGATGTCTCGAAGGATAGGCTCGACGTGTACCTGTTACCCGATGAACAAGCGCGTTCCTTTGCCAACGAGGAGTCCGGGATAGCGCAGCTACGTGAATACTTGAAGGGTCGCCGGGGTAAATTGTTGGCAGCCATGGAGGCTACGAACGTCTTCTGGAAACTGGCGGCAACCCACCTTCATGCGGCGAGGCTAAACGTTGCGGTGGTCAATCCGCGTCAAGTACGCGACTTTGCCAAAGCGATGGGCACTTTGGGCAAGACCGATGCATCAGAGGTGGCCTCGTCTGTTAAGACAGATTTTCAGGGAAGATAAGTGCAGCCCTGCGGGTTAGGCCGCCAATGGCATTGGCAGCGAATCGAAGTACACGGCATCGGGTGTTACGCCGTCAAGCGCGCGGTGAGGTCGGCGCCGGTTATAGAAGTCGATGTAGTCGGATCGTCTACTGCCACGACATCAATCGGCAGCAGACATATGCGACGACGCAGTTTACGTTTCTCGGCTACGCGTTTCGTCCGCGCAAGGCGGTCGACAAGTATGGCCGCGTGTACGTCAACCTCGCCCCTGCAGTGAGCCGCGAGGCGCTGACGGTAATGCGCCAGACGGTCCGGGGCTGGCACCTACAGCTGAAGTGCGACAAGTCGCTGGCTGACCTCTCGCAGATCTTCAATCCAGTGCTGCGCGGCTGGATGAACTACTACGGACGATTCTATGCATCGGCGTTGCGCCCCCTGTGGAGGAACGTCAACGAGTATCTCTCGCGGTGGCTACGACGCAAGTACAAGCATCTGGCGAGGCATCGTCGTCGGGCGCTTCGCGCTGTCGGGCGCTTGGCGTCGCAGTCTCCGGACGCCTTCGTGCACTGGGAAGCGGGATTCGTCCCACCGGCTGGATGATGGGAGCCGGATGAGCCGAGAGGTTCACGTCCGGTTCTGCGAGGGGCTGAGGCTGAGATGCCCCGGCCTACTCACCCGTATATTCCGATGAGCCGCGGCTTTGTCTATCTGGCGGCAGTGTTGGACTGGGCAAGCCGCAAAATCCTCGCATCGCGCGTCTCGATCAGCATGAGCACGGACTTCTGCGTCGAGGCGGTTGAAGAAGCGATGGCGAAGTATGGCAAGCCTGCGATCTTCAACACCGATATAGTTGGTCTGTCTCTCGTTCAGCGATACTCATTGCAGCCGGCAGGTATGTGCCAGCGAAAGGGGGACATGCGCCCGCGGATTACGAATAGTCAACACCGAGCATGCAATGCTTACCTGGTCAGCTTCGAATCCGCGGATGCGCTTGAGCCGATTAACGAACACTCAGGGCCTGCCGCCGAATCGGCTCTCTATATCGCCTTCGCACGGCTTAAGCACGCTACGTCCCGTCGAATTACGGTAGCACCACGAGAGGTGAGTCATGATGGCTCAACCAGCCAACGAATTTGCCGCCTTCATCGGCATCGATTGGGCGGATACGAAACACGACATATGTTTGCAGGTTGCCCACAGTGAGCAGCGAGAGTTTGCGGTCGTGCTCCATTGCCCGGATGCCATCGAGCAGTGGGCGTGCTCGCTGAGACAACGCTTCCAAGGCCGACCCGTGGCGGTATGCCTCGAGCTCGCCAAGGGACCACTGGTGTACGTGCTGCAGAAGCACGACTTCCTCGTCCTGTTCCCGGTCAATCCTGCAACGCTTGCGAAATACCGTCAGGCCTTTGCGCCGAGCCATGCGAAGGACGATCCCACCGACGCGGAGTATCAGCTGGATCTTCTCGTCCGTCACCGTGGCAAGCTCAAGCCGCTCAGGTCGCAAAGCGCTTCGCTGCGTATGTTGGAGAGCCTTATTGAGCACCGACGTTGCTTGGTGGATGACGTGAAGCGCATTACGAACCGTTTGACCAATGCGTTGAAGCAATACTATCCCCAAGCCGTTCAATGGTTCGAGGCGAAGGACACCATGCTGTTCTGCGACTTTCTTAGCCGGTGGCCGACTCTCCAACACGCTAAGCACGCGCGGAGAGACACGCTGGAGACGTTTTTCCGGAAACACCATGTGCGCTCCGTGAAGCTCATTGAAGAGCGGCTCTCAGGCATCAAGACCGCCCTGCCGCTCACCGAGGAGGTTGCTGTGATCGCGCCGAATCAACTCCTGGTCCAGAGCCTTGTTGAGCAGCTGCGCGTGATGCTCGGAGCCATCGAGCGCTTCGATGCCGAGATTTCCACTGTCACTCAGAAACTGCCTGATTACGCGCTATTTCGCGCTCTCCCGGGTGCCGGTGCCGCGCTCGCTCCACGGCTCCTCGTGGGCTTTGGAGAACAACGTGAGCGCTACCACAGCGCCGCAGAGGTCCAGAAGTACACGGGTATCGCACCCGTTACAGAACGCAGCGGGAAAAAGCACTGGGTTCACTGGCGACTACGATGCCCGACGTTCTTGCGCCAGACATTTGTCGAATGGGCGGCAGAAACGATTACGCGGTCGCTCTGGGCCGGCGCTTACTATCGGCAGCAACGCGCGAAAGGATGCTCACATCAGGTCGCGTTGCGCGGCTTGGCCTTCAAATGGATACGCATTCTGTATCGCTGCTGGCAAAACCGTACGCCCTATGATGAATCGACCTACATCAACGCACTGACGCGCCGCGGCTCGCCGCTAATCCAGTCGATCGCAATGGCAACAACAAAGGCTTGACAGACTACCTCAGGGCGTGACCAGGGGCGCCAGTTCACGAGTGGCGAGTTCACCAGCCTGCTCATGCAAAACGGCATCGCGATCAGCATGGACGGCAAAGGCGCGTGGCGCGACAACGTATTCGTCGAACGGCTGTGGAAGACGATCAAGTACGAGGAAGTCTATCTGCACGCTTACGACACCGTTGCCGCTGCCAAGGCGGGGCTCGCGCGCTCTTTTCCGGATGCATTTCGAGACCGCACTCACGAAGCCTCTGCTGGATCTTGCGCATGACCAATTTCGCCTGATCCTCGCTCTTGCAGTGAATAACGCCATCGTCAGCATAGCGACAGAATCGCACGCTACGCATGTTCCGCGTCAGCCACACGTCAAGCGCGTAATGAAGGAAGAGGTTCGCCAGGAGCGGTGAAACGACACCGCCTTGCGGCGTGCCGCGGGTACGCGCCTTCAGCGTTCCATCTTCCGCCATCATGGGTGCTGTCAACCATCTCTCGATGTACAGCAGCACCCATGGAGTCTGGCAGTGCCTGCGCACGGCCTTTAACAGCAGCTCATGGTCAATATTGTCGAACAGGCCCTTGATGTCGGTACTCGACAACCCAGTCGGTACTCCCAACTGCGTCGCCTCACCAACGCTACCGCGTCGAGCGCCGAGCGCCCGGGACGATAGCCGAAGGAGTCGCGGTGGAATAGCGGCTCCAATACCGGCTCCAAGACAAGCTTGACCACTGTTTGTGCAACTCGATCCGCAACCGTTGGCACACCCAGCATCCGTACGCCGCCCGACTTCTTCGGAATAGGCACGCCTTTGACGGGCGGCGGGAAATAGCTGCCCGAACACAGACGGTTCCAAAGCTTATACAGGTTGTCGCTGAGTTGTTCCTCGAACGCCTCGATCGATTCTTGATCAACACCGGCCGCACCCCCATTGGCTTTGACTCGCTTGAATGCTTCCCAAACGAGCGCCTTGGGAATGTGAAACGGCTTTGTCATTGCAAAGTGCTCCTCCTGCTTACACAGTTGGCACCCTGCTCTGACCGGACGACGCGACCCCTTCGCTCCATCGCCATTACAGCGACTTCATCGCTACTACGAGTCGCTCCGCCCCTTGGCTGTGCATCGGTACTGTCGGCCTTGCCGGTGGGCTTGAACCTTTCCCTTGTCATCACAGCCGAAGGTTCCCGCAGTTCAACATAGGAGCCCGAACGCGGCTGACGCTGCCTCTATGCCGGACGCCACATGGCCAATAAGCAGGCACCCACCATGCTTGTCCCGGGATAACATCACGGCCCGGTTTCGACGTCGTCTGAGTACTTTCGACACTGGAGCGGCAGTTCACGGGTGTTCGCCTTCCATCGTTCTCACCTGATGTCTTAATGACACCTTTTCCGCAACGCTCACGACCGGGGCTTTTGACCCAAGCCGCTTGCGGTGGTTTGTGACCTGCTCCTGCAAGCCGGTCACGAGAGGCCAAACGCTTCTACTTCATCTCTCATCTCCTACGCCGCTTGCTGCGGCACACTGATGTCCATTGCCCAGGCCTCGTTCGGCTGCTCGATCACCCGCTCGCGCAGCAGATACGGATAGATCGGGTGCGCGGGATGCCGCCGGCTCGTGTTAGGACGCCGATACAGCGCCTCGATCCCCATCTTCTTCATGAGGGTCGCCACATGCTTACGGCCGACGCTGAAGCCCTGCAGACGCAGCAGATCGCGCAGCATGCGGCTGCCGGCGAACGGATGGCTCAGGTGCAGCTCGTCGATGCGGCGCGTGAGCTCGAGATCAGCTTGCGTCGTTGCCCGCGGCAGGTAGTACACCGAAGCGCGCGAGAGTTCCAGCAACTACGCCTGGCGCGTAACGGGAAGGGCGTGCTCCGCCTCGATCATCGCTTTGCGCTCGCATCGTCGATACGACCGAGCGCGACGGCCAAAAAATCGTTTTCCATCGCCAGCTGGCCGATCTTAGCCTGCAGGTCCTTCACGCTCGGACCGTCGGCGCTGCGCTTCTCGCCGCAATGGCGAAAACCGCGCCGGCTCGCTCGAGAAGCTGGACTTTCCACTGCATGATCTGCTGGGGGTGGACATCGAAGCGCTCGGAAGCTGCGCGAGCGTGAGGTCGCCTTTGAGGGCAGCCAAGGCAACCTTCGCTTTGAAAGTCGATGAGTGGTTACGGCGGGGTCGTTTCATTGCTTCTGCTCCTATCCGGGCTTGCGCCCAATTAGAGCAGAGCTGCACTTATCGATTCATCTAAAAAAGTGGGACCCTCTCTGACACTGCAGCGACGGGCGGGCGCACATACGACCTTCAGCGCGCGGCGTCATCGCTCGCACACGTATGAACCGTTCCTGTGACGCGTGCAGGCACTCGACCGCGCATGCGCGCACGGAGACTAAGGAAGGCAATCCGCCGACATCCTCAAGTAATCGGAGACCACCATGGAACGACGCATGACACCGCGGCTATTCTTCACCGCGCTCGGCTTCATCATCGCCGACCTCAGCGGCGTTGACGCGTTCGCCTCCCCCGGCTTCAAAGGGGCGCCGAACGCCCTACCTGCTCTTCACCGCGATCGAAGACTGCGGCCTCCCCAAGAGCTGGGACAACACCGCGACCGGCGCGTGACGCGGAAGGCGAGTGCCTGTGGTTCCTTCGGATAACCACCGCATCGAGAGCAGCGCGCTCGACCCGAGCGAGTTCTTAAAGGCACTCGGCTTCGTCGTCGTCAAAACCGGCGACGGTCAGAGCGCGCTCGCCACGCCCGGCTTCAAGCGCAAAGGCGAGCCGTATCTGCTCGTCACCGAGGAGGGTGGCTCCCGCAAACATCGGCGCCTGGTGGAGCTGGTACAACATCTCGATCGGCGCGTATCACGGCAACCGCGAACGCCTGTGGTGGTCGGGCGACTACATGGGGTCGCGATGAGCGCCGATCAGATCTCGTTCATGCACTCAGCCTCACGCCGGGCAGAGCAACGCGGCGGATCGCCGACTGACCACCGATAGGGCATCACCATGCCCGCGAACATGACCCGCAATCCGATGCCCCCGGCGCAGTTCTTCGAATCAATGAGGTTCGAAGTCGCGAAGCAGGAAGACGGCACGCTCTCCTACGGTACCCGACCTGGAGTCACTAGGCGCGCGCAGTCCCGAAAAGCGGCTCTCCGAAATGATCTGGCGCAGCTCCGCCCTGGCTGCTCGCTCGCGGTGCGAGTCTTCTTCATCGCAAACGCGCTACCGGGCGGAGTGCGTCTTGAGCCGCACGACCTTTGCGGCGGGCCGCGCCTGCGCCATCTCGCGCACGGCTTTCTCGTAGGCAATGCGACCTGGCGTCCACGCATCGCCGCGCGCGTTGCGGAAAAAGGATGGGCTAGGTATGCACCAAGGTATGCACTGCGTTTTTTACAGACTTTGCTGGCAAGCGTAACTCATTGATTCTATTGGTGGGTCTGGAAGGACTCGAACCTTCGACCAAGGGATTATGAGTCCCCTGCTCTAACCGACTGAGCTACAGACCCATGGCCCCGACGCTCGCTTGCGCTCGCAGGCGAGCGCAAGCGCCGTGACCCGGTGAACGAACGGAGGAAAACCGACGTTTTCCTCCGTTACCTCCTCTCCTTCAACACACCCGCACGCTCTCAGCCTTCCGTATCGAGGAAGCTCCGCAGCCGCTCCGAGCGCGACGGATGACGGAGTTTACGCAGCGCCTTCGCTTCGATCTGCCGGATGCGCTCGCGAGTTACGTCGAACTGCTTGCCGACTTCTTCGAGCGTGTGGTCGGTGTTCATCTCGATGCCGAAGCGCATGCGCAGTACCTTCGCTTCGCGCGGCGTGAGCGTGTCGAGCACGTCCTTCGTCACACCACGCAGACTCGCGAAGACCGCCGAATCCGACGGTGCGACCGTCGATTGGTCCTCGATGAAATCGCCGAGATGCGAATCGTCGTCGTCGCCGATCGGCGTCTCCATGGAGATCGGCTCCTTCGAGATCTTCAGGATCTTGCGGATCTTCTCTTCGGGCATCTCCATCTTTTCGGCGAGCAGCGCCGGATCGGGTTCCTGCCCGGTCTCCTGGAGGATCTGCCGCGAGATGCGATTCATCTTGTTGATCGTCTCGATCATGTGGACCGGGATGCGGATGGTGCGCGCCTGGTCGGCGATCGAGCGCGTGATCGCCTGGCGGATCCACCACGTCGCATAGGTCGAAAACTTGTAGCCGCGGCGGTATTCGAACTTGTCCACCGCTTTCATGAGGCCGATGTTGCCTTCCTGGATGAGATCGAGGAACTGCAGGCCGCGATTCGTGTACTTCTTCGCGATGGAAATCACGAGACGCAGATTCGCCTCCGTCATCTCGCGTTTCGCGCGACGCGCCCTCGCTTCACCCGTCGTCATCTGACGGTTGATCTCTTTCAGGTCCTTCACCGGGAGACCCACGCGGGCCTGCAGATCGAGGAGCTTCTGTTGCTGCTCCATGATCGCGGGCTCGAAACGCTCGAGCGCGGTGCTCCACGGCTTGTGCGCTTCGATCTCGTTCTTCACCCAGCGCAGGTTCGTTTCCTTGCCGGGGAATTCCTTGATGAAGTGCTGGCGCGGCATCTGCGCCTTGTCCACGGAGAGCTGCATGACGTTGCGCTCGTACGTGCGCACTTCATCCACGAGCCTGCGCACGCCATCGCACAGCGACTCGATCTGCTTCGCCGCGAACCGGATGTTCATCAACTCGTCGGAGATGTGATCGCGCGCCTGGAGGTAGGGCTTGCTGCGCGGGCCTTCCTTCTGCAGCGCCTTCATCATCCTGCCGTAGTAGTTGTGGATGACGGCAAAGCGCTTGCCCGCCTCTTCCTTCAACTTCAGCATGTCGGCGCTCTGCACCGCGGCGCCGTCTTCGTCTTCCTCTTCCTCGCCGTCGAGGTCCTCGTCCTCTTCGGCGGCCGCCGCTTCGACGTCGGTTTCCATCACCTCGTCTTCATCGGCGTTCGGATCGACGAGCCCGTCGACGACCTCATCGACGCGCATCTCGTCCTTTTCGATCCGCTCGGCGAGACGCAGGATCTCGGCGATCGTGGTCGGACACGCGGAGATGGCCTGGATCATGTGCTTCAGCCCATCTTCGATGCGCTTCGCGATCTCGATCTCGCCTTCGCGCGTCAGCAGCTCGACCGAGCCCATCTCGCGCATATACATGCGGACCGGATCGGTGGTGCGGCCGAACTCGGAATCGACGGTGGACAGCGCAGCTTCGGCCTCTTCGACCGCCGCCTCGTCGGTGACCGCCGGCGTCACCTCCGACATGAGGAGCGTCTCGGCATCCGGCGCCTCGTCGTACACCTGGATGCCCATGTCGTTGATCATGCCGATGATGTTCTCGATCTGCTCGGCATCCATCATGTCGTCGGGCAGATGGTCGTTGATCTCGGCGTACGTGAGGTAGCCGCGCTCCTTGCCGAGCACGATCAGATTCTTCAGGCGCACACGCCGCGCTTCGGCGTCGGCCGGAGAAAGCTCGCGGCGCTCGAACTCCTTGACGAGCGCCTTTTCCTTGGCGGTCAGGCCACGGGTCGCCTTCTTGCCGGGGGCTGCCGGCGCGCCTTTCGCCGGGCTCTTGACCGGCTGGTGGGCGGCCTGGACTTTCTCCAGGGCTTTCTTGCCGGCAGCCTTGAGGGCGGCCAGTCGCTGCTCTTTGCGGTTCTGTGCGGTGGGACGCGGTGCCTTGACCGGCACCCGCTTCGCCGCTGGCTTCAGCTTGACCTTGCTCGTCGCCTTCACCGCCGGCTGCTTCTGACGCAACGCTTTCACCTTGAGCTTCTGAGACTTGGTCTTCGCCGGCCGCGCCCGCAGTGCCGCGCCCCTCGCGGCCCCCGCACGAGCGGCGCTTTTCGCGGCTGCCTTCGCGCGGGCGAACGTTTTCGCCTTCGATTTGGATGCGGTGGCTTGTGCGGCTTTGCTCGACTTTGCCATGTAGGTGTCCCGCGGGCTTATGAAGTGCGTTTAAAAAAGCTGGAAATTGTATCCCAGAACCCCCTGATGGGGCCATAGTTTCAGAAGATAAATCGTTGATTCCACAAAGCGAAACGGCTTATCCGGCGTGAACCTTGCTTCAGCGCAGTCAAGTACCAACGTCCGATTACCTCGGGGAAACACCTCCGACAGGAGGCGCGCCTTTGAGTTCAGCCAGGCGCCGGCCAAGCTCGTGCAGCCGTTCGAGTTCTACATGGGATCGGTCCGGCTTGCGAACAAGGTCCGTGTACTGTTGCTCGATCCAGCTCGCCTCGAGCTTCGCGAAGACTCCGGCCACCTCCATTCTCGCGGTATCGACGTCGCTCGGCCCCGCGAGCCCTTCGCGCGCGACCTCGCCATAAAGCGCTTCGTAGGGGACGTCCGCGCGCCGCTTCGATCAATGCCCCGGTCGTAACCAGGCCATTTACCTGAACCTGGTCGACCACTGCGGCGACCGCCTCGAATTCCGGCGTCGCGCCAAGCAGCGCCCGTTGCTCGGGCATGACACTCATCGCGAGCTCCGGCGTATCGAGGAAAAGGCGTAGCAGCCTGCGCCACAGCGGCGTATGGGCTCTCGAGCGCGGGGGGCCTGCGCGTGCCGCCGCCCGGCGCGAAACCGATGTGAGCCCGCACAGCGATTCCACTTCCGGCAGATCGAGTCGCGCGAGCTCGGCCAGCTCGCGCAGGAGCTGTACGCGAAATGCGCCGTCCCGCATCTCGGCGACGAGCGGCTTTGCAGTGTGGACGAGCCGGGCGCGGCCTTCCGCCGAGCCGAGATCGGTGCGCGCTGTGAGCTCCTGGAGGAGGTAGCGGGACAACGGAACCGCGGCGCTCGCCAAGGCTTCGAACGCGGCCTTGCCGCGGGTGCGCACAAAGCTGTCGGGATCCTCGCCCTGCGGCAGGAACAGAAAACCCACGCGTTTGCCGTCAGCGAGCTCGGGCAGGCTCACTTCGAGTGCCCGCCAGGCCGCCTTGCGTCCGGCCGCATCCCCATCGAAGCAGAACACGAGCTCGTCCACCTGGCGCAGCAGCTTCTGCACGTGGACACCCGTCGTCGCCGTCCCGAGTGTCGCGACGGCATAGCGGATATCGTGCTGCGCAAGCGCCACGACGTCCATGTAGCCCTCGACGACCAGCACGCGCCCGGCGTCCCGGATTGCCGCACGGGCCTGGTAGAGCCCGTAGAGCTCGCGGCCTTTCTCGAAGACGGCGGTTTCCGGCGAGTTGAGATACTTCGGCTCCCCCGTGTCGAGGACGCGTCCGCCGAAACCGATCACGTTGCCGCGCACGTCCACGATGGGAAACATGATACGGTCGCGGAAGACATCGTAGCGGCGGCCTTCCTCGTTCTGTTTCACGAGTCCGGCGGCGGTGAGTTCCTTCCCATCATAGTTGGGGAAGGCGGCTGCGAGGCTTTGCCAGCCATCGGGCGCATATCCGATGCCGAACTGTTTTGCGATCTCGCCCGAGAGTCCGCGGCCCTTGAGATAAGCAATCGCTCGCGGCGCGTCTTTCAACTGGCGGCGGTAGAACTGCGCGGCGGCAAGCAGAACCGAGTGGAGGTCGCTCGCCTGCTCCGCGCGCTGCTGTGAGCGCTCGCTAACCCCTTCGGGAACCTTCATCCCGACGGTCTGCGCAAGGTCCTTCACCGCATCCACAAACCCCAAGCCATTGTATTCCATGACGAAACTGACCGCCGTGCCGTGTGCGCCGCAGCCGAAGCAGTGATAGAACTGCTTGGCTGGACTCACCGTGAACGATGGGGTTTTCTCGGCGTGGAAGGGGCAGCAGGCGACGTAATTCGCGCCCGCCCGCTTCAACTTTACGTGCCGGTCGACGACTTCGACGATGTCGACCCGATGCAGGAGATCCTGGATGAATGGCTGGGGGATCACGCCAGGATTATAAGAGCGTGACGGATGGCGGGTGGAAAGCGGAGGGAGGCTTGTAAAAAATTAGGGAGGTGGAAGGCAGAAACTCTCTTGCCCTCGTGCGGCAGGGGCCGACGGTCGGGGAGCGGAGCGGTCGGGGAGGGGGCTCAGCCCGCCAGCTTCGTTTTCACCCGCGCTGAAACCTTCCCCATGTCCGCGCGGCCGGCCAGCCGGCCTTTGAGCACACCCATCACCTTGCCCATGTCCGCCGGCCCCTTCGCGCCGGTCTGGGCGATTGCCTCGGCGATCTCCGCATCGACGTCCGCGTCGGAGAGCGCCGCCGGCATGTAGGCCTGCAGCACCGCGATCTCGAAATTCTCCTTGTCGACGAGATCGGCGCGGCCGCCCCGCTCGAACTGCGCCACGGAATCGCGCCGCTGCTTCACCATCTTTTCGATGACCGCGACCACGTCCGCGTCGGTGAGCGACTTGCGCTCGTCGACCTCCTTCTGCTTGAGCGCCGCCGTGAGCAGCCGCAACGCGTCCCGACGTTGCGCGTCGCCCGCGCGCATCGCGTCCTTCACGTCGTTGTCAATGCGTTCTCGGAGTGGCATGGTCAGAGCGAGGGAGAAACGACAGGCCGTTTGCAGCGGGACCGACCAAACGAAAAAGCGTGAGGACCCGCAGCGCCTCACGCCTTGCTTCGGTTCGTTCGCGTCAGTAGAGCTTCGGCGGCAGCAGTTGGGAGCGCAGGCGCTTGTGGTGACGCTTGATTGCCGCCGCGAGCTTGCGCTTGCGTTCCGCCGTGGGCTTTTCGTAGAACTCGCGCGCGCGAAGCTCGGTGAGAAGGCCGGTTTTCTCCACTGTGCGCTTGAAGCGGCGGAGCGCCACTTCGAATGGCTCGTTTTCCTTGACGCGTACGGTCGGCATGAAACCCCTTGTGGTAAAGCCGCGTTGAAAAGCGCGGTATTATACCTGCGACCCCGGGCTTTAAAAAGCCTTGCAAGCGTCTCCCGCAGCCCCTCCCATGGTCGTCCTCGGCATCGAAAGCTCCTGCGATGAAACAGGCGTCGCCCTCTACGACGCCCGTCGCGGGCTGCTCGCGCATGCCCTCCACTCACAAGTCGCCATGCATGCCGAATATGGCGGAGTGGTTCCCGAGCTTGCGTCCCGCGACCACATCCGGCGCCTCCTGCCGCTCACGCGCAAGATCCTGGGCGACGCAGGCCTGCAGGTCACGGACATCGGCGGCGTCGCCTACACGCGCGGGCCCGGACTCGCCGGCGCTCTGCTGGTCGGCGCGAGCACCGCACATGGCCTCGCGTATTCGCTTGGCGTGCCGGTGATCGGCGTCCACCACCTCGAAGGCCATTTGCTGTCACCGCTCCTCGCGCGAACCGGCACCCGCATTTCCGTTCGTCGCGCTGCTCGTCTCGGGCGGACATACCCAGCTCATGAGCGTGGGAGGTGTCGGGAATTACACGCTTCTCGGGGAAACCGTCGACGACGCCGCGGGCGAGGCTTTCGACAAGAGCGCCAAACTTCTCGGCCTGGGCTACCCCGGGGGCCCGGCGCTGTCGCGGCTGGCCGAGCGCGGTCGCGCGGGCCGCTTCAGGCTGCCCCGCCCGATGCTCGCGAGCGGGGATCTCAACTTCAGCTTCAGCGGGCTGAAGACTGCGGTACTCACGGTCGTGCGTGGCGGTTCGCTCGACGAACAGGGGCGTGCGGACCTCGCTGCGGAAACTCAGGCCGCGATCGTCGAAGTGCTGATCGCGAAATCTCTCGCCGCGCTGGAGGCGACGAACCTCGCGCGCCTGGTCGTCGCGGGCGGCGTGGGCGCGAACCGTCTGCTTCGTGCCGAACTGACGCGCGAAAGTCAGCGGCTCGGTTATCACGTGTTCTACCCGCCGCTCGAATTCTGCACCGATAACGGAGCGATGATCGCGTTCGCCGGTGCGTTGCGACTCGAACGCCGGGAGCGGGAGACGCATACGGAGTCGCTGTCGTTCGCGGTGAAACCGCGCTGGGAGCTCGACGAGTCGGCGCCGCCCGAATCGCGTCGATACCTGTAAGCGCGGTTCCGGACTCCGCGCGGAGGTCGAAGAGCTCGCGCCCGGCATCGGTCGCGGGTCACGTTCCAGCCGCGCGTGCTCGGCCGAGTTGGATCGACGATTTTCCTGAGCGCTACGCCGCCTTGTCGCTGCCGAGCCGGGGTTCGGTTCCCGCGAGAAGATTGCGGATGTTCTGTCGATGTCTCCAGACGAGAAGGAGCGCGACCGCGCAGACGGAGAAGAAGAACGGATGCGCGGGGTTATACAGAATGAGCGCAAAGAACACGGCGAACACGGCCGAGATCAACGCGGCGAGCGACGAGAGGCGGAAAAACGCGGCGATGATGATCCATGTGACGAGTGTTCCCACCGCGAGCCAGGGACTCAACCCGAGCAGCGCGCCGAAAGCCGTCGCAACGCCCTTGCCGCCCTGAAACCGGAAGAACACCGGGAAGACGTGGCCGAGAACCGCTGCAAACGCCGCGGCCCCGATGGTCCATTCCGCATCGGGGCCGGCGAAATGCGCTGCGATGAGAACGGCGAGCGTGCCCTTCGCCGTATCCCCGAAGAGCGTCAGCGCGGCGGCGCCTTTTCGGCCGGTGCGCAGCACGTTGGTCGCCCCGGGATTGCCCGATCCATAGCTGCGCGGGTCCGGCAGGCGGAAGATGCGGCTCGCGACGATCGCGAACGAAATCGACCCGAGGAGATACGCAACCAGAATGAGCGTTGCGGTCGTCACGCGCTTTTCACCTAAAATGAGCCGCGAATTCTAGCGCGAATCGCATGCGCTTACTGGCACGCGCGCCGGCCGAGCAGCCGGCTGTTTCGATTTCATTTCTCGCCTTCCTGCCCCGTGGACATCATCTTCATCAGCGACTACCGCATCGAGATGCTGATCGGCGTCTACGAGTGGGAGCGGCGCGTGCCGCAGACCGTGCAGTTCGACCTCGAGATCGGTTTGCCGCACCGCGAGCGGCGTTCCGATCGCATCGGCGACACGATCGACTATGCCAAAGTCGTGGAGCGCATCGAGCAGAGCGTACGCGCAAACCGCTTCCTGCTGATCGAGGCACTGGCCGAGCACATCGCGCAGCTCGTGATGAACGAGTTCGGCGCGCCGTGGGTGAAAGCGAGCGTCACCAAACTCGGCGCGATCAAATCCGTGAAGCGGCTCGGCGTGACGATCGAGCGCGGCAGCGCGGCTAAGCCAGGAGTCTAGCAGCCGCCTTTTTTCGTCTTCGCCTTCTTCTCCCCGTCCGCATTAGTCGTCTTGTCAGTTTTCTGGGCGGATTTCTTCTGCTCTTCCTTCTTCTCCTGCGCAAGAGCATGGCCGCTCACCGCGATGAACGTGACCGCCATCAGTCCGGCAATAAGTTTCTTCATTGGACGTTCCTTTTCACAAATGTGAGCGCCAGACCGCCCAGCGGCTGTACCTGTACGCGACGTAGCTTAGCGATATTTCCGGTCTTCATCAAAAGGCGATTCGGACGAATCGCCAGGTGCGTCTCTGCCGCCCCATCCGCAGCCGTAGGTGCGAGGTGAAAAGGCGCTTGGCCGAGAGCAGGGGGAACTCCAGCCAGCTACAGAGCAACCGGAGGGAACCAGAGCGGTTCCCTCCGTCCGTGGGTGGAGGGCTCCGGCCAGGTTACTTGGCGGCCACCGTGAAGCGCCCGTCCGCCGCGATGACGATCTCCGCGGCGAGAAAGGCAACATTGTATCCCTTCTCCTTCAACTTGTGATAAGCCATTTCCGCCCGCACACCGCTCGCGCAATGAGTCAGGATGCGTTTGTCCTTCGGTATTTCAGCAAGGCGCGCGAGGATTTCCTCGTCGGGTATCAGCATCGCGCCTTTGATCATTCCGGCTCTGGCTTCATCTGCATTGCGCACATCCAGCACGAGCACGTCGGCCAGGCTGTTGCCCGCGAGCTTCGTGAACTCGCTCGGCGGAATCGATCCGGGGCGCGGCTTCGGCACGTATGCGACTTTCAGAGCCGGGCTGCCGGTTGCGACTGGGAAGCCGCTCGCGCGCCATCCGGCCAGCCCCCCCGTAACCACCAGCACGTTCTCGTAACCCGCCGCCGTCAGGACCTTTGCGGCTTGGAGGGACTCATCGCGGCTCGTCATGTCGTAGACCAGGATGGGGGCCTTCAACTTCTTGTCCGGGAACGTCTTCAGGCTCGCTTTCACTTTGTCGGCGGGCAGTTGCACCGCGCCCGGGATGAAGCCCGTGCGCTGCGCTTCGCCTACTGCGCGCGCGTCGATCATCACGTGCGGGATCCCCTTATCGATGAACGCTTCTTTCACCGACTCGGCCGAGATCGCGCCGTAGCTCTTCTGCGTCCATTCCGGCCAGCCTTCCCGATAGACCTTGACGTTCTGGTAGCCCATCGCTTCGGCCCGCAGCAGCGAGTTCGGACTCATCATGCACGTGATGCCCTGACAGAAGAACACGACGAGCGTGTTCTTATCCTGCGGCAGACGATCGATGAATTTGTCGAAAGCCGGAAATGGCAGATTCACCGCCGTGGGTATCGTGCCATCCTGAAAGCGCGGCAGCGGCCTCGAGTCGATGAGGGCGTAACCTCCACGCTCCGGCCCCGCGGCTACGAGCTTCGCCACCGCCGGATAGAAGATCAGCTTCTCGTCCGCGATCTTGATCGGACCTTTGAAAGAGATCAGCGTCGCCACTTTCGAGCCGTCCTTTTCGACGTATTCGATGCGCGCTTCATGTCCTTTGCGCACTTCACTCAGGTGGTCGGACTTCTTCGCCACACCGGCGTCGATCACCTTGAGCGTCGCCGGATCGAACTTCACGATCTCGGTGCTCGCGCCCAGATTCAACTGTATGGCTCGCGACTTGAAAGCGACGCTATCGAAATAGCCTTGCACGTTGCCCGGGCAGGTTTGTGGCAGGTGCCGCAAACGGGCGGCATCGAAGCCTTGGGCGCCGTCTGAGCGAGTGCCGGCGCGCATAATGCGGCGGTCACTGCGATGAGAATTCTGGCGTTCATGTCTGATCCTTTCAGGAATAGGGCAGCCGATCCCCGACCGGCTACACGAGGTAATAAACACGGGGCTTGGTTCCCGCGTCGGGTTTCAACACCGTCGCCTTGCGCGTGCGCAGCAGTTGAGCGATGGGACTCTTCGGGTCGTCGAGATCGCCGAAAACCATTGCGCGCATCGGGCACACCGCCACGCAGGCGGGCTCCTTGCCCTCTTTCAGCCGATGCACGCAGAACGTGCACTTGTCGGCTACGCCGCCCAGGTTCACGTTCATGAAACGGGCGTTGTAAGGGCAGGCGCTCAGGCACAACTCGCATTTCACGCATTTCGCGGCATCGATCTGCACGGTCTTGCCCGCGTCGGCGACATAGCTCGCACCAGTGGGGCAGACCTTTACGCAGGGCGGCGCGTCACAATGGTTGCAGCGCTCCGAGAAGAACGTGAGCGCGAGCTTCGGGAATCGCCCTTTCACCTCGCTGCGCACGCGGCTGCGCCGCCGCCCCTGCGGCACGTCGTTCTCGATATTGCAGGCGACGACGCAGTCCTCGCATCCGATGCAAAGGCGCGTGTCGACGACCATTCCATACCGGGGCATGATGGCTCCTACGTGTCTCGTTCCAGCGTGACGAAGTTCGTGTGTATGCTGGTGCCGCCCATGAGCGGATCGATATGCACGCGGGTCGAGAGAACCGCGGTGCTCGCGCCCTTGAGGTACGCGCTCTTCCAGGCCTTCGATTCACTGCCGAAGCCGTGCACGAGGTACACGCATTCGGGCCGGATGCGTTCGGTCACGTGCACTTTCACCCGATTGCTCGCGATTCCATCCTGGTTGCGCAGGCGCACGTACGCGCCGTGCTCGAGATGAAGCCTTTCAGCTTCGCGCGCGTTCAGCCACACCTCGTTTTCCGGCATCAACTCCGCAAGCCGCGGATTGCCGACCGTGCGGCTGAACGTGTGCGCGGCCGCACGTCCGGTGATGAGCCGATACGCGCCGGGCGGAGCGGGCTGCGGCCGCGTGTACTTCGGCACGGGGTCGAATCCCTCGTCGGCGAGCTGCCGCGACCAGAATTCCACCTTTCCGGAAGGCGTCTCGAACGTGATTTCGGCGCCATCATCGGCATAGATCGGCGTTTTCTCGCCGAGGATGATGCCCTTCGACTTCATCTCGGCCCAGTCGAAGCCGCCTTTCACGACCCGCGTGCGCAGGTAGCCCTCGATATCTTTCCACGGGAAGTAGCGGGCGACGCCGAGGCGTGTGCCGAGCTCACGGCCTATCCACCAGCCGGGCTGCTGACCGTGCGGAGGCGAAACGACCGGCTGCCGCAAAGCGAGGAAGGGCACCCGCAGGCAGTCGTCGTTGAGCGTGTCATGGCGTTCGAGGTATACGGCCTCCGGCAGTACTACGTCCGCATAGGACGCGATCTCGCTCGGCACCGTGTCGATGACCACCAACAGATCGAGTGAGTTGATCGCATCGAGCGTGCGCTGTCGTTCCGGCATCGCCTGCAGGAGGTTCGTCGCGTCCACCACCCATGCCTTGATCGGGTACGGCTTGCCGGTGATCGTCGCTTCGCGCAGGCCCGTCGTGACGGTCTGGTCCGCAAAGGGCCACTTGCCGCCCGGTCTGTCCGCCTTGCCTTTCGCCGACTTCGGATATTTCGGGACGCCCGGGTATTCCGGCAGGTCGATATAGCTGGGCACGTAGAAGCCGCCTTTACGGCCCCAGTTACCCATGAGCGCGTTGAGGAGCGCCATCGCGCGCGAGCGCTGCGTGTCGTCCCCGTACCAGGCGCTGCGGCGTCCGGGGTGAATCAGGGTCGCCGGTCGTGCCGCCGCCATTTCGCGCGCGGTCGTGCGTATGAGAGCGGCAGGCACTCCGGTTTCGGCTGCGGCCCATTCCGGGGTGCTCGTTGAGATGGCTTTTGCGAACTCGGCAAAACCGGTGCCCTGCTCGGCCACGAACTTCTCGTCGTAGCGCTTCTCGCTCACGATCACGTTCATCCACGCGAGCAACAGCGCGATATCGGTGCCGGGTTTGATGGGGAGCCAGTGTTTCGCCTTGCTCGCCGCTGTGGAGAAGCGCGGATCGACGACGATCAGGGTCGCGTCTTTACGCAGCGCCTCGCCGAACTCCTGCACTTGAGAGTTGTGCAGGTTCTCGCCGATGTGCGAGCCGATCAGCACGAGACAGCGGGTATTCGCGATGTCGGTGTTCTCGGGGGTACCGGGGTTCGCGCCGAAGGTGAGGTTGAAACCCACGTCGCGCGGCCCCCGGCACTGCGCGAACGAAGGCGCCGCGATGTTCGGTGTGCCGAACGCCTTTAATGCGTGCTCGACGAAATAGGCGCCAATGCCATGCTTGAACATGGCAATCGCTTCGGGACCGTGGACGGATGCGACGCGCTTCAGACGCTTCGCGGCGAAGTCGAGGGCTTCGCCCCACGTCACGGCCTTCCACTGCTCAGCCCCTCGGTTTCCGACGCGGATGAGCGGTGCGCGCAGGCGGTCCTGCGCGTAGTGGGCGCCGATGCCGCCGGTGCCGCGCGTGCAAAGGCGGCCGCGCGACAGGGGGTCGAGCGGGTTACCCTCGACCTTCCAGAGCTTGCCGTTGACCACATGGGCTATGACGCCGCACTTCCAGAAGCAGATATCGCAAGTGGTCGGAATGGTGCGCACGGAACGTGCGCCCGGATTGAGCGCAGCCGCTGCCGAGAGGGAAAACTCCAAACTCGCCGCCGCGCCCGCCGCACCGAAAGTCGCAGCGCTGATCTGCAGGAACCGCCGCCTGGACAGCTGCATGGCATCCTCGCACGTTGTGCCGGGGGCGCCGGGGCGCGCTTTCGTGAACGTGCGCCGCGGCGCTCAATCCATACTACGGCGCCGCCTCTGCGCTCGTAAGGCATGAACTTGACCGATATCAACCGAGCGCATGTTTCAAAATGTATCGGGATGACACGTCCCACTTTCAGCATCACCGTTGTCGCGCTTCTCGCTGCCCTCCTTCCATTGCGTGCGGGCGGGCACCCGTCTCACGCGCTGCCATCGCTCGAAGCCCACTCAACGCCAGCACTCGCCGCACCTCGCCTGTTGGAAGGTTTAGGCGAGTATCACTTCCCGATCACGAGCGACGTGCCTGCAGCGCGGCGCTATTTCGACCAGGGCATGATTCTCGCGTGGGGATTTAATTCGGCCGAAGCGGAGCGTTCGTTTCGTGAAGCTTCCCGCCTCGATCCGAATTGTGCAATGTGCCGGTGGGGCATTGCCTACGCGCTGGGCCCGAGCATCAACCATGACCTGGATGAAGCCGCAGCGAAGATCGCTTACGAAGCCGTGCGCGAGGCACGGGCGCTCTCGCGCAACGCGGGCGAACGGGAGCGGGCGCTGATCGGCGCGCTCGCAAAGCGCTACTCAGCGCATCCGACTGCGAGCCGCAGCACGCTGGATGCCGCTTACGCCGCAGCCATGCGCGCGGTGGCGCAGCAGTTCGCACGAGACGCGGACGTGCTGACCTTGTACGCAGAGGCGCTGATGACGCCACGGGGACGGGACTACTGGCGCAGAGATGGCACCCCTCAACCCTGGACACCGCGCATCGTGAGCATTCTTGAACGCGCGCTCAGGCTCTTCCCCGACCATCCGGGCGCGAATCACTACTATGTTCACGCGCTGGAAGATGCTCCGGATCTCAGTCGCGCATTACCAAGCGCCGAACGTCTGGCGCGGATCGCTCCCGGCGCAGGACATCTCGTGCACATGTCTGCGCATGTTTATTTCGGCCTCGGTCGGTACGCGGCCGCGGCACTCGCAAATGAAAAGGCGATCGCGGCCGACCGTCAGTACCCTGGAAGGCAGCGCCGCGAGTCCGACATACATCACGGGTTACGCGGCCCATAACTATCATTTCCTGACAGTCGCGGCGATGATGTCCGGCAATAGCGTGCTCGCCGCCAGCGCGGCAGCGGCGCTCGAGCAGTACGTGAACTCGCTCAACCGCCCGCTCGAAGGCACGGAACAGCATTACGTCGTTCTTCCGCTTTACGTGCGCGTGCGCTTCGGCAATTGGCAAGCCATCGTCGAGGCAACCCGCCCGCCTGGTGGAACCCCCTACACGGACGGCGTTTGGCACTATGCGCGCGGTATGGCTCTCGTTCGAGCCCACAGCCTGGAGCGTGCCAGGAGCGAATTGGTTGCACTACAGGACCTGCGGCGAACTGCTCTGCGCGACGACGTTATGGTGAAGAATGCCCACCGCCTGTCGACGTTGCTGGAATTGTGCGCGCGCCTGCTTCAGGCAGAGCTCGAGGCGGCCTCCGGCAACGCCGCGGCCGCCATCGGACATGCGCGGTCGGCCGTGCAAATCGAGCGTGCGTTGGAACGTGACGAACCGCCGGTATGGGCGATGCCCGCGCGCCACGTGTTAGGCGCGCTGTTGCTGGAGAATGGCCGGGTGCGTGAGGCCGAGCGCGTCTATCGGCAAGACCTGGCGGTCTATCGAGCCAACGGTTGGGCGCTTGCAGGACTCGGTGCGAGTCTCGCCCGGCAGGGGCGTACCCACGCCGCAGAGCAGACGCGGGCGCGGCAGAAGGAGGCGTGGTCGGGAGATGACATCATTGGGTCCCGGTTCTGACGCGAAGATGAACCCGCCGTCGCGGCCGCCGCCCGGCCCGGTGGGATCGGCCCGCTAAAATGGTTCTCACGTCCATGGCGCTTCTCGCCTCCGCGAGGGGTAGCGAGGCCCGAGCCGAAGGCGAGCGCCTCTCCTCCGCGAAGGTGGCGCAGGCCCGAGCCGAAGGCGAGCGCCGCCCCCTTGGCAGCGTGTGGGACATGCCATGCGACACGCAACAAAGGAAGGAAGGTTACGGAGGGAAACCATCGGTTTCTCTCTGTTCCGAAGGTGGCGAGGCCCGAGCCGAAGGCGAGCGCCACCCCCTACCCGCGGGGATGATGTTTCGCATGAAGCTGCTTCAGCCGCTCTCTTGCGACATGCGTGTAGATCTGTGTCGTCGAGATGTCGGCGTGGCCGAGCAGTAACTGCACGACGCGCAAGTCGGCACCGTGATTCAGCAGGTGCGTCGCGAACGCGTGCCGCAGCGTATGCGGGGAGATCGGCTTGCGGATGCCGGCGCGCCGCGCATAACGCTTGACGAGATTCCAGAAGGCCTGTCGTGTCATGGCCGCTCCGCGCGCGGTCACGAACAGATCGTCGCTCGTGCTGTCGCGCGAGGATGGAAGCTCGCGCTTCCTTCACGTAGCGGCCGAGCCATGCCAGCGCTTCCTCTCCGAGCGGCACGAGCCGCTCCTTGGAGCCCTTCCCGATCACGCGCACGACGCCCATGTCCTGGCTCACCTGCGACACTTTGAGCGTGACGAGCTCCGAGACGCGCAGTCCGCTCGCATACAGCGTCTCGAGCATCGCTCGATCGCGCACGCCGAGATCGCTCTCGAGATCGGGTGCATGAAGAAGCGCCTCGACATCCTCCTCGCTCAGACTCTTCGGAAGCCCCCGCGGCGTGACGGGCGCGTCGATGTCGAGCGTCGGATCCGCGCGCGCTTTCCCCGTCGACATGGCATGACGATAGAAGCGCTTCAGACTGGAGAGCAGCCGCGCCGCGCTCGTCGCGCGCGCTTTGACAGCGAACTTGTGTCCGAGGTAGCGCTGAATGTCGGCGCGATCCGCGGCGAGCAATGCCTTGCCGTTCGTGCTGCGCAGCCAGGCCGCGAACTGGCGCACGTCGCGGCGATAGCTCTCGAGCGTGTTGCGCGCGAGTCCGTCCTGGAGCCACAGGGTGTCGCAGAATTCGTCGAGGAGCGACTCGTCAGACGACACCGCTGCCTTCATGGCGCAACAGCCAGCGCTTGATTTCGAGCGGGCTGCCGCTCCGCGCATTCATGAACCCACCGATGCCGTTCGCGCCCACGACGCGATGGCATGGGATGACGAGCGGGAGACGATTCGCGCCGCAAGCGGTGCCCACGGGCCGCGGCGCGGTGCGCAGGCTGCGAGCGATATCGCTGTACGTAAGCGTCGTCCCCGGCCGGATGTCCGCGATGGCGCTCCACACGCGGCACTGATACGGCGTGCCTGCGAGCTCGAAGGGCACGCGGATCGGATATTCGGGATCGCCGAGATAGCGGTCGATTTGCGCGCATGTTCGCTCGGCGAGCGCATTCAAAGGGCGAGAGCGCGGCCGCGCCGAGCGGCAGGTATTCGATGTCCGTCACGCGCGCTCCGACCGTGCGGATGCCGAGCACCGCAAAAGGCGTCTTCAACCGCGCATGAAAACGTTCGAGCATGTCTTAACCTGCCGCGGCGGCCACCGTCGAACTGCGCATCTTCTGCATGACCACGACCGCAATGACGAGCGCGATGCCGATATAGTCGAAGAGCGCCGCCGGGTACACGAGCATGATGCCGGCGACGATCAGCGCCCAGCGTTCGATTCCGGCGTCGTCTTGTGCAGGAGCCAGCCCTGCAGCCCCCCGGCGAGAGCCGCGATGCCGAGCGCCGCGGTGAGTGCGACGAGCACGATCGAGCTCCAGTTCGCGGCCGCGAGATTGTTGAACGAACCGGTCAGCAGCAGTCCCGTGCCCGCGGCATCCAGCACGAACATGAAGGGAAGGAGGAACGCGGGCGCACAGTACTTCCACGCCTGCAACGTGGTACGGTACGGACCGCCGCCCGTGATGGCGGCCGCGGCGAACGGCGAAAGCGCGGTCGGCGGAGAGACTTCCGAGAGCACCGCGTAGTAGAAGATGAACATGTGCGCCGCGAAATCGGGCACGCCGAGCTTGATCATCGCCGGCGCCGCAATGACCGCGCAGATGATGTAAGACGCGGTGACCGGCACGGCGAGTCCGACGATCCACACGATGAGAGAGGTGTAGATCGCCGTCAGCAGGAGCTGCATGTCGTGGAGAAGCTGGGGTGTCGCCGCCGCGCCGAATAGCCCCCAGAACGCGACCAGGGCGTGCGCGCCCGACTCGGCGTAGTCGAGCACGATCGAGCTGAATTTCAACCCCAGGCCCGTGAGCGTCACCACACCGACGATGATGCCGGCGGACGCACAGGTCGCCGCCACGCTCAGCACGCCCACCGAGCCGCCCTCCAGCGCTTTCACGAGCCCTGAGTCCCAGAAGCCTTTCAGCCACGGCAGCCGTCCGCGGAACCAGTCGTAGGGAATGAGGGCCGAGTCGCGCTGAAAGAACGACATCACGAAGGTCGCAACCGTCGCGAAGAACACGGACATGACCGGCGAATAGCCCATCAGCATGAAAACGACGATCGAGACGAGCGACACGAAATGAAACCAGTAACGGACGGCGAGATCCAGCATGCGGTGGTGCTGCTCCAACGGCAGGGCGCGCATGTGAAACTTCCGCGCGTCGATCTCGACCATGATGAAGATGCCGAGATAGAAGAGCAGCGTCGGGATCGTCGCCATCAGGATCACGTCGAGGTACGAGATCTTCAGGAATTCGGCGATCAGGAAAGCGGCGGCGCCGAGCACGGGCGGCGAGATGATCGCGCCCAGCCCCCCCGCGGCGAGCAGGCCGCCCGCGGCTTCCTTTCCATAGCCGGACTTCGCGAGCAGCGGATAGGCGACCGAACCGAGTGTCACCGTCGTAGCCACGCCGGAGCCCGAGGGCCCGCCCAGGAGGAACGAGCCCATCACCACGGCCCGGCCCGCGCTGGCCGGCTTGCCGCCCATGGCGGCGAAGGAGAAGTCGATGAAGAACTTGCCCGCGCCCGAGTACTGGAGAAAGGCGCCGAAGATCGTGAAGAGAATGATCAGCGTGGAAGACACGTCGATCGCGACGCCGAAGATGCCTTCGAGCGTCATGTAGAGCGCGCCGGTGAGCCGCGCGATGTCGTAGCCCTTGTGCGTCCACGGTGGCGGGAGATAGGGCCCGAACAATGCGTAAGCGAGAAACAGCACGACGATGAACGGCAGGATCCACGTCGAAGTGCGCCGGTTCGCTTCCAGGATCAGGAGGATCAGCGCGACGCCGACGACCTGGTCGATCTCTTCGGGTATGTTCGCCCGATCGCCGAGCGCGTCGCCGTGGTAGAGGATGTAGGCGATGATCACGATCGACGCGAGCGCGAGCACGACGTCCCACCACATCAGGCGGTGGCGGAAGCGTTTCGCCATCGGAAAGAGCAGAAAGATCAACGTGAGCGCGAACGCGACGTGCACCGGACGCAGGATGTAGGCGGGCACGATCTCGACGGCGGCGTACAGATGGAACAGCGACATCACCACCGCGGCCAGAGTCATCAACGCCGCGAGGGCGCCCCGGTATCGGTTTTGCGCCCCTTCTTCCTCCTCGATGTACTCCTCGAGCCGCCTTTTCTGTTCTTCGGTGAGAGAGACCTGTTCGTCGAGCGTCCTGCCGTCGTCGACGATTGCGAGCGTGTCCTTCTCCGCCATTCGAGTTCTCCTCACAGGGGAGCGGCGCTCGCCTTCGGCTCGGGCCTCGCCGCCTACGGAACGGAGGAAAACCAATGTTTTCCCTCGTAACCTCCTTTCCTTGGGCGGCGGGCTCGCCTTCGGCTCGGGCCTCGCGGGCGCGGAAGCCGCCGTCCGGGCTCTTACAGCTTCACGCCGCGCTCCTTGAAGTAGCGCACCGCGCCGGGGTGGAACGGAATGGGTGTCGCAGCCTGCTTCTGGTTTTCGAGCTTGAAGTTTTCCGCTTCCTTGTGAACCGCGATCAGTTCGGCGCGCTTCTCGAAGATCGTCTTCACGATGTTGTAGGCGGCCTGGTCGCTCAGGTTCTCGTTCGAGACCAGGATGTTCATGACGGTCGCCTGGTTGTTGTCCCTCTGCATGCCCGGATAGGTGGCTTTCGGGATCACGTCCTCCACGTACAGATTGCCGTATTTCTTGTTCATCGCCGGCACGAGGTGCGCATGCTCGATCATCTTGATCTTCACGCCCGGCGTGGCGCCGAGGTCGGTCACCGCCGCCGTCGGCAGACCGCCCACCCAGAAGAAGGCGTCGATCTTGCGGTCCTTCAGCGCATTGACCGATTCGGCCACGCCGAGCCGTTCGCGGCGCATGTCGCGATCCTTGTCGAGACCGGCTGCTTCGATCACCCGGAACGCCATCACCTCGGTCGCGCTGCCCGGCGAGCCCGTGGAAACCCGTTTTCCTTTGATGTCCTCGAACTTGTTGACGCCCGTGCCCTCGACCGTGACCACATGCATGCGGTTCGGGTACATGATCATGAGCGTTCGTACCGCCACTTTCTTGCCCTTGAACTTGTCCTCGCCCTTGAACGCATCGAGCGCGGCGTCCGTCATCGTCAAGGCGATATAGGGCTTGCCGGTGCCGATCAGTTGCAGGTTGGCGACGGACCCGCCGGTCACCTCGGCCGTGGCCTGCATGCCGGGAACGTGCTTGGAAAGGACGTTGGCCATCCCGCCGCCGAGCGGGTAGTACACTCCGCCCGTGCCGCCGGTGGCAATCGAGAGGTTGATGCTTTCGCCTGCCATGCCCGGGCTGCCGAGGACGAGAGCCGCGGCGATCAGGATCGCCTTGACCATGCGATACATGCTTTTTCTCCTGTGGAAATCCAGTGCTGGAATAATACCAGATACGCCAGAAACGCGCGAGCGCAGTGAATCGCCGACACGCGCACGACCAGGGGACCGAGATCCCTCTGGCTTATTCTAGGGGCTTTACGGGGCCGCCGAGCGGCGGGATGAGATGATCGCAACACGTGCGTTCGGCAGACTTGCCTGCGTGGTCCTTGCCACGTCGTTTCCGCTCGCAGTGCGTGCCGCGACCGCGCCGGAGTGGAGACCGGACAAGCGCATCGAGATGGTCGTGCCCTCGGGTCCGGGCGGAGGGAACGACCGGCTGCTGCGCATCGTTCAGAAGACGATGCAGGAGCGCAAACTCTCCGACGTGCCGATGACGATCGTGAACAAGCCCGGCGCAGGACAGGTCGTGGGCGTCGCCTACATGAACAGTCAGCCGCCCGACGGCCACCACATCGGCATCGTCTCGGTGAGCTTCATGACCAACTACATCACCGGCCGCAGTCCCATCGGACACACCGACTTGACGCCGATCGCGCATCTCTTCGGCGAATACGTTGCCTTCGCGGTGAAACCGGACTCGAAGATAAAGACGGGCAAGGACCTCCTCGCGATGCTCGCGGCCGATCCCGGCTCGATCAGCGCTTCGATGTCGGGCGGCGGCGCGGGCAACCACAACCATCTCGCGCTCGCGACGGTGACGAGGGCCGTGGGCGGCGACATCCGGAAGTTGAAGACCGTGTCTTATCCCTCCGGGCGTGACGCGACGATGGCCGTGCTCGGCGGCCACGTCGACCTCGGCGTTGCGCCGGCGGCAACACTCCTGCCGCAAGTTCAGTCGGGGCAGTTGCGCATGATCGCGATTACGGCGCCGAAGCGCCTCGACGGTCCCTTCACCGGAGTTCCCACCTGGAGCGAGCTCGGGGCACAGGCGATCGTCTCGAACTGGCGCGTGATCGTCGCTCCGCGCGGCACCGGCGCACAGCCGGTCGCTTACTGGGAAGACGTGATTGCACGCGTCGTCGAAACGGAGGACTGGAAGAAAATGCTGGAGGACGACGCGCTCACGAGCCACTTCCTGCGCAGCGCCGAGACGCGCGGCTATCTGAGCGCTCAACATGATGAATTGCGGGCGCTGCTCAGGGCGCTGGGTCTCACTAAGTAACCGACCACGGAATACAATCGCCCGCCGCATTCTCTCTTACCGGGAGTGAATCATGCGCATACCCCTTCCAGGCGCAGTCTCATCACCGCCTTCGCATTGGCGCTGTCGCTCGCCGCATGTCAAACGGATCCGCCGGCGAAACAGCAGGCAAAAGACTCCGCCATCAACGTCGGCGCGAACGACATTGCGCGGCGTCGTGACGAGCACGAATGGCGCCGAAGCCGGCGTGTGGGTGATCGCGGAGACGACGGACCTGCCGACGAAGTTCGCGAAGATCGTCGTTACGGACGATCGAGGCCGCTATCTCCTTCCCGAGCTGCCGAAGGCGAAGTATCAGGTCTGGGTGCGCGGCTACGGCCTGATCGATTCACCGAAGGTGCCGGGCGCGCCCGGCAACATCGCTCGATCTCAAGGCCACGGTCGCGCTGACGCCCGCCGCCGCCGCGCAGTACTACCCCGCGGCTTACTGGTACTCCATGCTGAAGATTCCCGATGCCGCGGAGTTTGCGAAGGGCGGCATCGGCAAGGTGAAAACGCAGCCCGAGTGGCTCAACGTCGTCAAGACGAACGGCTGCGTGACCTGTCACCAGTTGGGCAATCAGGCGACGCGTACGATCCCGCCCGCGTTCTCGCACATCAAGCCGACGCATGAAGCGTGGTCGCGCCGCATCCTTGCGGGTCAGGCCATGAACAACATGGCGAACAACATCGGCCGCCTCGATCCGCAGCACGCGCTGAAACTCTTCGCGGACTGGACCGATCGCATCGCCGCAGGCGAGCTGCCGAGGCAGCAGCCGACGCGGCCGCAGGGCGTCGAACGCAACATCGTGCTCAGCATCTGGGACTGGAGCAGCCCGACCGCTTACCTGCACGACGAGATCTCGACCGACAAGCGCAAACCGACGGTCAATGCGAACGGGCCGATCTTCGGAGCGACGGAGGAAAGCACCGACCGCGTGCCGATGCTCGACCCGGTACGGCACACCGCGACGGACATCATGCACCCGGTGCGCGACCCGGCAACGCCGACCTCGCGAACCAACACGATGACGGCCTCCCCGTATTGGGGCGACGAACCGATCTGGGACAGCAAGACGAGCACGCACAATCCGATGTTCGACGAGCAGGCACGGGTCTGGTTCACCGCGCGCGTGCGGCCTCCAGCGAATCCCGACTTCTGCAAGAAAGGCTCGAATCATCCGTCGGCGAAGGCGTTTCCGATCGAGCGCTCCAATCGCCATCTGTCGATGTACGACCCGAAGAGCGGCAAGTTCACGCTGATCAGCACGTGCTTCCAGACGCACCACCTGATTTTCGCGGAGGACAAGGACAACACGCTCTGGACGAGTGGTGACGCGGGCAATCAGGTGATCGGGTGGTTGAACCGCCGAGTGTTCGAGGAAACCGGCGACGAAGCGCGGGCGCAGGGCTGGACGCCGTTCATCCTCGACACCAACGGCAACGGCAAGCGCGACGCGTGGACGGAACCGGGCGCGCCGGCCGATCCGACGAAAGACCGGCGTATCGTCGCGGGCTTCTACGGCGTCGCTGTGAATCCGGTTGACGGCAGCATCTGGGGCTCGTCGCTGGGATGGTTCCCGGGCCTGCTCCTGCGTGTGAACCCGGGCTCGAATCCGAGCGAGACCGCGCTCACCGAAGTCTACGAGATGCCGCTCGAGCAGAACGGTTACGGCGTGCGCGGCATGGACATCGACCGCAACGGCGTGGTGTGGGCGTCGCTCGCAAGCGGACATCTCGGGAGCTTCGACCGACGCAAATGCAAGGGCCCGCTCAATGGACCCAACGCGACGGGCAAGCACTGTCCCGAAGGCTGGACGCTGTATCCGCTGCCCGGTCCTCAGTTCGAGGGCGTGAAAGCCTCGGGCAGTGTCGAGGCGAGCTACTACACGTGGGTCGACCAGTTCGACACGTTCGGCCTCGGCAGGAACGTGCCGATCGCGACGGGCAATCAGAGCGATGCGCTGTTCGCGCTCGTCGACGGCAAGTTCGTCACCTTGCGCGTGCCCTATCCGCTCGGGTTCTATGCGAAGTGGGCCGACGGGCGCATCGACGATCCGAACGCAGGCTGGAAAGGGAAGGGCCTCTGGGCGACGACCGGCACGCGCACGCCGTTCCATATCGAAGGCGGCAAAGGCACGCGGCCGAAGGTGGTCAAGTTCCAGTTGCGGCCCGATCCGCTCGCGCGGTGAAGCGTCCCGCACTTGCGGCCCGGACTCTCGTGGGCTCGTTCGCTGGCCCGGGTGCATTCGGGCCGGCGACTCAGGGAGTCAGGGCGCAGTAACGGCGCGTGGAGCTCTCGCTTATGGGGGACGGGCGACCGCCGGCCCCGGAGGACGTTGACGTGAGGCCATGTCGTTTACTCGCGTGAGCCGGAATGGCACGCGGAGTGCGGCATTCGTTGCGCTCTCGATGTTCGCATCGGCCGCGCATGCGGACGACCGCTACGAGCAGCGCGCGGGCTTCATCGAGTGCGGCAGCGTGCAGGTGCGTGCGCTCGCCGAGTGCGTCGAACGCGCACCCTGGTGCGTGAACGAAACACTGTCGTTCTCGCGGCGTGCGGGCCGTGTGATCGTTCCCATGCATGCGAAGTACAGCGAGCGGCGCATCGCGGAGAAGAGGATCAAGGCGGCGGACTACGTCGCGCAATCCTGGGCCTGCGTGCCGGGGAAATCAGGTGGGCATTATCTTGTCGTCGTGATGAGCCGTGCGGATGGGCGATGCACCGAGTGCGAGTATTCACGGCTCTACGATCTCAATGGACGGCTCGTCGCGACCGACTTCGCGTTCGATGCATCGGGACAGGCGCGAGCGAACGCCGAGGGCCGCGAGATGATGCGTGAGGTGCTGGCGGCATCGGGGCAGCACCGCTTTCAGGCGGTTTACCGCTAGGGGTGAGGGGAAGTTGTTCGTCGAGAGGAGCGATAGAACGCCCGTGCGTTCGCTTCGCTCCTACTCCGGCTTCGCGCCCGACGCGCGCACGACCTTCGCCCACTTCGGAATCTCGCTCTTGAGATAAGCCGAGAATTCCTCCGGCGTGCCGCCACGGGCCTCGATGCCGAGCGCGGCAAGCTTGTCTTTGAGTTCCGCTGTCGAGAGCGCCGCGTTGATGTCGCGATTGATGCGCGCGATCACGGCTGCGGGCGTGCGCGCCGGCACGACGACGCCGTGCCACGTGGTCGCATCGAAACCCTTGATCGCCGTCTCGGAAATGGTCGGCAGATCCGGCAACGTCGCGGAGCGTGCGGGCGTGCTCACGGCGAGCGCGCGCAGCCGCCCGCTTTTCACGTGCGGAATCACCGAGGCGGCGGTCGCGAACATGAGCTGTACCTGTCCGCTCACGCAGATCGGCGACCGCGGGTCCACCGCCTTTGTACGGAATGTGGACGTAATCGACGCCCGCCAGGCCCTTGAAGAGCTCTCCGGCCAGATGGCCCGCCGTGCCCGTTCCGGTCGATGCGTAGTTAAGCTGACCGGGTTTCGCTCTTGCGAGCGAGATCAGATCGGCTACGGACTTGACCGGGAGCGACGGGTTCACGACGAGCACGCTCGGCTGCGTGCCGACGAGCGCCACCGTTGCGAAATCCCGCAGCGGATCGAACGGGAGCTTCTCGTAGAGCGCGGGATTGGTCGCGAGGATCCCGTTGTTGCCGAGAAACCACGTGTAGCCGTCCGCGGGAGAGCGCGCCGCGATCTCCGCCGCGATATTGCCACCGGCGCCGCCGCGGTTATCGACGACGATCTGCTGGCCGAGCTTCGGCACGAGCGGCGCCGACAAGAGACGCGCCGTCGCGTCACTCGCGCCACCGGGCGGGTAGCCGAGAATGAAGCGGATCGGCCGCGAAGGGTAAGCGTCTTCCTTGTCGGCGGCGAAGAGCGCGCCGGACGCGAGGAGGCCCGTCAGAGCGGCGACAGTACCACTCTGAGTGCGGACATGATCGCGATCTGCCCCGAACCTGAGGGATGGAAGCGTAACACCGTTCGAAAATGCGCGTCCGATCGGTTTAAACTTGCGGGCGCAAGCGCTTTCCCCAACGCGCCGCCCCGGCGCAGTCAATCCAAAGTGAGGACCGCAGAATGCCCGCAGAAACGTTGAGTCCTGCCCAGCAGGCGCAAAGGACGCTCTCGTACAACATGAAGCTCATCTCGCAGCACGAACTCGACGGGTTCGGCGGCATCGGCGAGGGCATGGGCATGCAGATGAAGAACGGGCGCCGCATCATGTGGCTGGGCCACGAAGGGGCGCCGAAGAACTTCACCGCGCTGGATGTCACCGACCCGAAGAATCCGAAGATGGTGGTGCAGACCGAGCTCCCGCACAGCAAGATGCGCTCGAACTCGATCGAGGTTTACGAAGACCTGCTGCTCGTTTCGCACCAGATCCGCGGTGAGTTCGGCATGAAGCCGGCGGGCATGACGCTGTGGGACATCAGCACGCCTGAGAAGCCGCGCGAGATTTCGCACTTCGACACGTCGGGCCCGCACTCGCTGGGCGTGCACTGCGTGTGGTGCGTGGACGGCCAGTACGTGCACATGTCGACCGGCGCGGCGGACTTCGAGCCGAACGATCCGAAGGACTACCAGTTCTACATGATCGTGGACATCCGCAACCCTTCGAAGCCCGTGGAGAAAGGCCGCTGGTGGTATCCCGGGCAGAAGAAGGGCGAGCCGCCGCTCAAACGTCATCCGAAGTTCAACAGCGGCTATCGCCCGCACAACATCAGTTGGTATCCCGAGAGGCCGGATCGCGCCTACGTGGCGTACCTCGATGGCGGCGTCGTCATCCTCGACGTCTCCGACATGGCCAATCCGAAGCACATCTCCACCTACAACTACTCGCCGCCGATGAACGGCTTCACGCATACCGCGATGCCGCTCTTCTCGCGCGAGCTGCTGCTCGTCACCGACGAGTGCACGAACGACGACGGCAAGGACTGGCCCAAGCTCTCGTGGATCATGAACATGGCGGACGAGAAGAACATCGTGCCGCTCTCCACGCTGCCGCTGCCGTCGGTGGACACGTTCGCCAAGCGCGGCGGGCGCTTCGGCTCGCACAACGTGCACGAGAACTATCCGGGCAAGCTTTCATGGCGCTCCGACGACATCATCCTCGCCACGTTCTTCAATGGCGGCGTGCGCGTCTACGACATCCGCAACCAGTACCAGCCGCAGGAGATCGCATACTTCGTGCCGGGCGCGCCCAAGCTCTCGCCCAAGGGCGCGGTGCAGATCAACGACGTCTACGTCGACGATCGGCAGCTCGTGTACGTCGGCGACCGCTTCTCCGGCGGCTTGTACATCCTCGAGATGAACATTTGACCGGCAGGTGGAAAATGGGGTTGGAAATGGGTCGGAGTCAGTTTTAGAATGGGGTCGGAGTCAGTTTTCGTGCTCACCCTGCTTGAATGCCCGCCACAGCTTACCGAAAAGTGACTCTGACCCCAATTTTCGCATGGAAGTCCCGGCAGGCGCCGGGACGACGAACTCAAGGCAAATCAGTGCGACGCAATGACAGCGCGTTGGGGCGATTCCTCCTGGTGAGTGCCCTCGCATGCGCGAGCACGCTCGCGGCGGCTCAAACGAAGGATGCGGCATATCCGTCCAAGCCCATCCGCTGCATCGTCCCCTTCCCTCCCGGCGGCACCGCGGACATCCAGGCGCGCATGCTGTTCGAGAGACTCGGGCCGCGCCTCGGCCAGCAGATCATCATCGACAATCGCGGCGGGGCGAACGGCAGCATCGGAATGGAGCTCACAGCGCGCGCACCGGCTGACGGCTATACGATCGTCCTCGCGACGGTCGGCACGTGGGTCATCAATCCGCACCTTTACAAACTGTCGTACCAGGTGCTCGACTTGTCCCCCATCATCCACGTCGCGACGACGCCCGGCGTTCTCATCGTACATCCGTCTCTGCCGGTGAAGTCCGTGAAGGAGCTGATCGCGCTGGCTAAACAGCGACCCGGCGAGCTTACCTACGGCTCGGCCGGCATCGGCGGCTTCGGTCACATGTCCGCCGAGCTCTTCTCCGCCATCACCAAAGTGAAGATGTCGCACGTGCCTTACAAGGGGACGGGCCCTTCCACCATGGATCTCGTGGGCGGCCACATCCAGATGCTGTTCAACAGCGCGGTGCCGAGCGTCCCGCATATCAGGAGCGGCAAAGTGCGCGCGCTCGCCACGAGTGGCACGAAGCGGATGGCCATCCTGCCGGAGCTTCCGACCGTCGCCGAAGCAGGCGTGCCGGGCTACGAGAACTCGACGTGGACAGGCATCGGCGCGCCGCCGAAGACGCCGCGGGCGATCACCGAGCGCCTCAACAAGGAGCTCGCCGCCGTGTTGCAGCTACCGGAAGTTCAGAGAATCGCGCGCAACGACGGATCGGTCATTACCGGCGGCACGCCTGAAGACTTCCACGCCATCCTGAAGAGCGAGCTCGCGAAGTTCGGCAAGCTCGTGAAGGCCGCCGGCATCAAACCGGACTCGTAGCGAGTCGTCATTCCGGCGAACGCCGGAATCCAGGCACCTCGGACTCCTCTGGATCCCGGATGTGCGTGCTGCGCACCTCCGGGATGACGATCGAAGCCCGTTACCCTACTGCTCGAGCTTGAAGCCGCTCTCCTTGATCACCTTCGCCCAGCGTGCACGCTCGTCGGCGAGCCACTTGGAAACTTCCTTCGAGCTGTCGCCAACCGGGGTCGTGCCCTGGGAATTCAGGAACGAGACCACATCGGGCAGCTTGAGGATGCGCGCAACTTCGCCGTTCAGTTTCTGAACGAGGTCCGGCGGTGTGCGCGCCGGCGCCATGATGCCCTGCCACGAGCCCGTGACGAAACCGGGGAACGTCTCGGCTACCGTCGGCACCTTCGGATGCGTGTCCAGCCGCTTCTCGCTCGAGATCGCGATCAGTTTGAGGCGTCCCGCGTTCACGTGCGGGAGTGATTGCAACATGCCGAGGAACATCGCATCGCCCTCGCCCGCCATCATCGCGGCGACGGAGCTCGCGCCGCCTTTGGTGGGTATGTACACCCAGTCGATCCCCGCGCGCTGCGCGAACAGGACCCCCGCCATGTGCGGCGCGCCCCCGAGCCCCGACGGAAAGTTGAGCTTGCCGGGCCGCGCCTTCGCATACGCGATGAGCTCCTGCGTGCTCGCAACCGGCAACTTCACCGTGGTCATGAGCATGTGTGGCGAGTAGGAGACCGTCGTGACCGGCGCGAAATCCTTGAGCAGCTCGTAACCCGGCTTCGCATACAGGATTGAATTGAGCACGGCGTTACCGATGTCGGTCAGGACGACCGTATAGCCGTCCGGCGTCGCGCGCGCGGTCAACTCGATGCCGATGTTGCCGTTAGCGCCGGTCCGGTTATCGACGATGATCTGCTGCTTCCACGATTCGGTGATGTGCTTGCCGATCAGACGCGCCAAAATGTCCGACGTGCCGCCCGGCGGGTACGGAATGATCACCCGGATCGGCCGCACAGGATAATTCTGCTGAGCGATCACAGCCGTCGTCGTCGCGCCTGCGACCGCCGCCAGTGCACCTGCAACCATCCACAACGTTCGCTTCATTACGATCCTCCTTCGTCCACGAAACCGAAAAGTCTGGCCGGATTCTCCGCGAGAATTTGTCTGCGCACACTCTCCTCCGGCGCCCAGCGCGCGAGGAGGTTGAAGAGTTCCACCGATCCCACCTTGTCGGCAAACGACAAGTGCGGATAGTCGCTGCCCCAGATCAGACGATCGGGCGCTGTCTCTATGAGCGTTCGCGCGATCGCATCCGCGTCGGTGAAGCCGGGCGTCGTCGACATGCGATACGTGCCCGTCAACTTCACCCAGCAGCGTTTGTCGCCGTGACGCAGAAAGTCGAGGAACGCCTGGAGGCCCGGCTGACTGGCGCCCGCCTTCGCGAGGAACATGCCCATATGCGCCACCGTGAACGGCACGCGCAGCTCCTTCATCGTCAGGAGCAGCTCGTGCGTTAGCCATCCCGGCGTCAGGAAATCGAGCATCCAGTCCATTTCCGCGCATCGCGCGTCCAGCCGCTCGATGCGCTTCAGCATCGTCGCGGAGAAGCCCGGATCGGGCGGCTTGATGGGATTCACGTTCACGCGCACGCCGCAGACACCCGCGGCATTGAGGCGGGCGAACTCCGCGTCCGATGCATTCTCGTCGATGTCGACGATGCCGCGGCACCATTGCGTGCCGACTTCGCGCATCGCGTCGAGCATGCACGCGTTGTCGCGACCGTAGGCGCTCGGCTGCACGAAGACGAACCGTTCGAAGCCGAGGCCGCGGGCGAGCGCGAGATAGTCGTCGAGCGGCGCGAGCGGCGGCGGGTAGCGCAGGTCCGCGCCGTAGGGGTACTTCTCCGCCGGACCGAACACGTGGAAGTGGCTGTCGCACGAAAGCGGCGGCGCTTTGAAAACAGGTGTTGCTTCTTCACGCTTGGACACGGGTTGTCCTTTTCCTGATGACGGTGTAGCAATTGTCGTCATTCCGGACCCCGGACGGAAACATTCCGGGGCAGGCTCTGTGCGCAGCACACGGATCCGGAATCAAGCCTGCGTTCGCCTGGACTCCGGCCCCGGGTCGCGGTCGGGCTTCGAGCGGTCCGGGGTGTACCGACCGCGCCGGGGTGACGACTCGAACTCAATCGATGCGGATGTTGGCCTCGCGGGCCAGTTTGGCCTTCTTGTCGAACTCCGTTTTGACGACCGTGGCGAACTCCTCCGGATTCGCGCTCGCCTTCAGCTCCACGCCGCGCTCGATGAAACGGTCGCGAAGCTTGGGCGTGCCGACTGCCCTGGCGACTTCCTGCTGAATGCGCACGCGTATCTCGCGCGGCGTGCCGGCCGGCGCGACAAGGCCGTTGAACGTGATGTCTTCAAAGCCACGCACGCCCGCTTCGTCGATCGTCGGGAGGTCCGGGAAGAGCGGCGAGCGCTTCAGGCTGCTCACCGCGAGTCCGCGCAGCTTGCCGGCCTTGATCTGCGGCTCCGACGTACTCACCTGATCGAACATGAGCATGACCTGCCCGCCGATCACGTCGACGATCGCCTGTGCGTTTCCTTTGTAGGGCACGTGCAACATCCTCACGCCGACGTGGCGGCTGAAGAGCTCCGTCGCCATGTGGCCGGTGCCGCCGGGTCCGGAAGTCGCGTAGCTCAACTCGCCGGGACGCGCTTTGGCGAGCGCCACGAGCTCCTTCACCGTGCGCACCGGCAAGGCGGGATTCACGACCAGAACTTGAGGAACCTGACACGTCATGGTGATCGCCGCGAAGTCGCGGAACGGATCGTAGCCCGGATTGCTGACGATCGACGGCACCATCGCGAACGTGTTCGCCACCGCGAGCAGCGTATAGCCGTCCGGCGGCGTCTTGGCGACGTACTGCGTGCCGACCAGACTGCTCGAGCCCGGGCGGTTCTCGATGATGATCTGCTGGCCGATGTTCTCGGAGATAACCTGCGCGAGAGCGCGCGCCACGATGTCGACATTGCCGCCCGGCGCGAGCGGCACCACGATCCGCATCGTCTTGGCCGGGTAAGCCGGCTGCGCCTGCGCCGCGAAGCTCGGAAGTGCGGACGCAATCGCCAGCAGTATCGACGCAGCTCGCATTCTTCTCCTCCAGTGATCCAGCGCCGGGCAGCCGCTGAAGTCAACGGGCCGCCCGCGCAGCATGGGGAGCCTGGAACCTCGCTGCCGGCGCATCACGGGCCGGGCATCATTAAACCGCGCGGTTACGCTCCTGCCGGTCCAGCATCGCGAGCTGCTCGCAGATCGATGCGCGCTGCTCGAGCAGGCCGTTGAAGTACACGTCGCACGCCGCGATGGGCATCGGATAACTCACGATTTCCGCCTGAACGCACAGGCGTTCGCGCTCCAATGCGTCGCGGTCGGGCGCAAGGTTCACTTCTTCAGCTCCTGCAGCCCCCGCAAAGCCATGTGATAGCCGTAGATGCCGAAGCCCGCCAGGCTGCCGCGACACGCCTTCGCGATGTCGGAGACGACGCCGCGGCGCGCCGGGTTCGATATGTGCACTTCGATCGTCGGGAAGCTCACCTGCGCGATGGCCGCAACGAGCGCGGGATGGCCGGTGGTGTAGCCCGCCGGATTGATGATGGCGCCATCGATACCCGCCTCGTGCGCCTCGTAAAACCTGTTGATGACTTCGCCCTCGATGTTCGAGTGGAAAATCTCGACGTCGACTTTGAGCTCGCGGGCATACGACTGGATGTGCTCGTCGTACTGCGGGAGCGTCATCGGGCCGAACACGTCCGTCTGCACCTTGCCGCGCATGTTCATGCCGCAGCCGTGGATCACCAGCACTTTCATCGCTGCACTACTCCTTGATCCCGAGCAGGCGCGCCGCGGTGGCGCCGAGGATCGCGATGCGCTCGTCATCCGAGAGCTCCGGCGTCGCCATCACGTGATCCACGGGTTTGTCTTCCCACGGATACGGGTAGTCCGTGCCGAGCATGATCTGGCTCGCACCCATGTTCGCCACGAGGTGCCGCAGCGCCTCGGGCGTGAAGATGAGCGCGTCGTAGTAAAGCTGCTTGAGATATTCGGTGGGCTTCTTCTTGAGCTTGATGGTGATGCGTTTCGGAAACGTCTTCATCACGGCGTCCGAGCGGTCCATGTACGATCCGATATAGCCGCCGCCGTGGGCGGAACAGATCTTGAGGCCCGGGAACATGTCGAGCGTGCCCTCGAAGATGAGGTGCGAGAGCGCGATCGTCGTCTCCAGCGGATTGCCGATGATGTTGTCGAGCCCGCCGCTGCCTTGCAGCCGCTGGCTGAGCTCCGACGTGCCCTGCGGATGGAGAAAGACGAGGATGCCGAGCTCTTCGGCCTTTCTCCAGAAGACGTGAAACTTCGGGTCCGCGAACTCGTCTCCCGCGCAGCTCGCGCCGACTGCCGCCCCGCGTAATCCGAGCTTCTTCACCGCGTGCTCGAGCTGTTCCGCCGCGAGCTCGGGAAACTGCAGCGCGACGGATGCGAACGCAACGAAGCGCTCCGGATGCTGCCCGCACAGCTCCGCGAGCTTCTCGTTGTTCAGGCGCACGACCTCGCTCGCCGCATCGCGATCGGCCTTGTACCAGAACGGATTGATCGAGAGCGCTTCGACGTCGATGCCCTGCTCGTCCATCGCCCGCATGCGTTCCTCGGGCACGATGACGATGCCTTGCTGGTGATGCTCCGTCGCCTTGATGCCGAGGACGCTCATCGCTTCCGGGATCACGCAATGCGCATGCACGTCGACCGTCTTCACGCGGCGACCCTTCACGACGACTTCGCGCCGCCTTGAAGCCGGCTGTGGCACGCCCGATGCGGCGCCGCCGGCCGCCGCCATCGATTCCGCCGGCGCGTGCATCGCGCGGGCGAAATCGCAGCCGGTGAACAGAATACCTGCGTGCGGCGTCGAAGCCGCTTCGTTCGTCTGGATACTCGGATTCAACGGGCCCCTCCTTAAAGCCGCGCGAGAAACGGCTTCACTTTGTCGATGAACTCGCCTGGGTTGTCGAGCGTGATATGGTGACCGCTGCGAGAGACTTCGACCAGCTCGGCCTGCGGGCAACGGCTCTTGATGTCCTCGAATACCGCTGCCGAGAGTCGATCGCTCAGTTGGCCTTTCACGAGCAGTACGGGAACTCGAAGGCGATTCCAGTGCGGACGAACGTCGTTCACTTCGCGCGTCGCATACACGTTGCGGTCGAACTTGTGCCGCCACGTGCCGTCCGACTGCTCTTTCGCGCTGCGCGATGCGATATGCCGCACGACGTCCGGTGTCGCGAGAGAATCACCGGGCCGCAGGCGATACTTTCCGACGAGCTCGTCCTTCGTCGCATAGCTGCGACCCGAACGCGAGCCGACGTCGCGCAGCGCGGCGATCCGGTCGGGCGACAGGTTCACCGTCGAATCGACCACGACCAGCGCTTTCACTCTCCCGGGATACGTTGCCGCGTACAACAACGACACCGCGCCGCCCATCGAATGGCCGATCAGCACGAAATCGCGAAGATCGAGCTTCTTCGCCGCTTCTTCGAGATCGGCGGCATAGTCCGTGTACATGTAGGCCGGAGGATCGATCCACTCGCTGTCGCCATGCCCGCGCAGGTCGATCGAGCGTACGTGGTAATCGGCGGTGAAGCCGGGTGCGACGTAATCGTACCAATGGGCATGCGCAGCACCGCCGTGCACGCAAAGCATGTGTGGACGCCCGGACGTTCCGTAGTCGAGGTAGTGAAGCTGGAGTCCTCCGGCTTCCACGTTTCCCTCCGTGTACGAAGCCGGTTCGAGCGCCTGCGTTGCCGCATCGCTCCCTTGTGTGCGTGCTTGTGTATCCATACGCGAAGTATAAAGGTACTTCGTCACTCCACGTTCACGCCCGCTTCCTTCGCTCTTGCGACGAGATAATCGCGTGCCGTCGAGCGATCGTCGAGCGTGCCGAACGCGTTCGTGTAGTGCCCCTTGAAGCCCTTGCCTTCGACGCGCTTGAACATGTCGCCGAAGTCGAGATCGCCCTCCCCCGGATTCAGGTGCACTTCGTGCCCGTTGCGCCAGGTGTCGGCGAGCCGCACTTCACCCACGAGCGAGAAGTCGAGCGCATCGGCGAAGGCCGAGACGCCTTCGGGAACGAGATGCGCGTGGTTGACCGTGAACGAAAGCCTCAAGGCGGGCGACGAGAGGAGCGGCCAGTAGTAGCGCCACTCTTCCAACGTGTGCGCAAGGTAGTGCACTTCGGCGTCCTCGGGCTCCTTGTTGAGGTTCTCGAGGAGCAGCCGCGCCTTCTTCCGCTCGGCATAGTCGGCGAGGCGCTTCAGGCGGTCGAATCCGGCCTTCATGCGCCGCTCCTTGTCCTTCGTGAAGTGATAGCCCGCGTGCACGACGATCCACTCCGCGCCGAGCTTCGGATAGATGTCGATGTAGCTCTCGAGATACTCGTCCACGCCGGCGCTCGCATGCGGCGCGTATTCGGCGGCGTTCACGGCTGAAGACGTGTGGAGCCCGATGTGGATCCCGTGCTTCTCGCGGGCCGCTCGCACCGCGGCGATCCTCCGTTCGTCGAAGCTCGTGATCGCATTCGCGTCGGTATCGAGCTGGATGTCGAGAAACGTCACGCCGTTCTTCGCGGCCCACTCGATGCCGTCCTCGATGCGGACATCGCGGCTCAGATCGACGCCGATTCGTTCGCGCAGTTTCATGGCCATCCTCCTTTTCCGGCGTAATACTATACTGAAGCGCACGAGAGGATGAGCTCATGCGCATGAAAGTCGTCACGCGTTCTGCGCTGCCGCCTTGGGGCGCCGCGTCCGGTATCCGGACGAAGCCGAAGGTTCACGCAGCGCGAAGATTCGACCGGGGCAGGCAAGCGCCATGATCCGCGCGCTACGCACGCGTTGGTTGGCGTTACTCTTCGCCGCGGCGATCGTCACGCTCGTACTGGTCGCGTGCAGGCAAGTGCAGCACGCCGGCGAGCCGCCCGTTCCGCCGCGGTCGTATGCCGAAGTGCAGGCGCTCATTCGGGAAGTGGGCGTCTACGAGCGCCGCATCGGTTTTCGCGAGACCGAAAACTTCCGGCGCTTTTCGGAAGCGCAGCGTTCGTTTCCCTTCTGCGGGAACACGCCGCGCCTCTATCTCCCCTACTCCTATGAAGATCCGTCCATCAAATGGTACGACGTGCAGACCGAGGCAGAGTGTCGTTCGCTCGAAGACCAGGGCGATGCCTTCTTCGGCCATTCCGAAGCCCTGGGAGAGATCAAGGCACCCGTCACGCCGGCGATGCTGTCCGCAACGCTCGCGCGGTTGATCTACGTCGTCATCCACGAGAACTGTCATGACCAGTTCGATCTGCCGTACGGCATCGAGGAACCGCTGTGCAACGTCATTGCGTACGGCTCTCTGCCTGCGTTCGCCGGCGAGCACTACGGACTGCTACGCGCCGAATACTATGCAGTCGGTCTGTACGTGCATGGCGCTTCGACGTTCGCCCATACGACGATCCGCTACTACGACGAGCTCGCCGCACTCTATGCGACGCACACGAAACTCGGTGCGCGGTCGGAACGCGACGTGCTGAGGAAGCGCGCCGACATCCTCAACCGCGCCGGCCGCGCGCTCGGATGGGCGAGCGGCGAGATGAACAACGTGCTGCTCGCCAACACGATGACTTACAGCCGCCACTATCCCTTCGTGGAAGAGGTATTCGATGCGCTCGGGCGCGATGTCGCACGAACGGTCGCGTTCTTCCAGGACGTCGATGCGACACGGCCGAGATCGGACGAAGTCATGCGGCGGCTCGCGCTCGCGTCGACGGAGAGTGTCGAATATCTGCGTGCTTACGAACGATCCGTCGTCGAAACGGCCCGCACGCTCCTGCGCTCGCGCTGCCCGTCCGTTCAGGACAGTCCGAGGAAGGACCTCACGACGTGCACGAAGCCCGCCGGATTGTCCAGCGTGACGTGGTGATCGCTCTCCGGGACTTCCACGAACTCGAGCTGAGGCGCGCGCTCGCGGATCGCCGTAACGATGCTGTCATTCACGCGGTTGCTGCGCGCGCCTTTCACGAGCAGGGTCGGGACGCGAATCGAGCTCCACATCGGCATGCCGTCGCGCCGCTCGAAGATGGAATAGAGTCCGCGGTCGAACTTGTGCCGCCAGTCTCCATCCGCAACCTGGCGGCCGCTGTGCCGGGCAACGTGGCGGATCACGTCCGGCGCCGCGGTATGCGTGCCCGCGGGCAGCAGACGATAGCGCGTGATCAGTTCTTCGTGCGTCGCGTAACGGCTGCTCGCGCGCGTCCCCATCTCGCGCAGCCGCGCGATGCTCGCCTCGCTCATGTGCATCGTCGTGTCGACGATCACGAGCTTGCCGACGCGGCCCGGATACGTCGACGCGTAGACCAGCGACACCATGCCGCCCATCGAGTGGCCGACAAGCACGAAATCACGCAGATCGAGCGCCTCCGCGACCGCGTGGACGTCCGACGCATAGTCCGCGAACGCGTAAGCAGGCGGATCCGCCCAGCCGCTGTCGCCGTGGCCGCGCAGGTCGAGCGAGCGCACGTGCAGGTCGCGACTGAAGCCTGCGGCGACGAAATCGAACCAGTGCGCGTGCGCGGCGCCGCCATGCAGGCACAGCATCGGCGGCAGGCCCTCGGTGCCGTAATCAAGGTAGTGCAGCTTCACCGTACCCGTGTCGATGAACTGGCTCGCGGCAGGCGCGGGGGCGGGCGTCACGGTCTCTGGGGCATCCGGCGGCATCGAATGGCTTCGTCTTGCAACGGGCAGAAAAGCGGCGATATTAAGCGAAAAGCGGGACAGACCCATTTATCGGAGAAATGGGTCTGTCCCGCTTTTGGTTTTTGGCCGGTATGATGGCGCGAACGAAAGGACACCCACCATGCTCATCGTCGACTCGCAGGTTCACATCTGGGAAAGCGGAACACCCGTCAGCATCCACCGGCAGGTCTCGCATTACACGAAAGACGAGCTGCTGCGCGACATGGACGAAGCGGGTGTCGACCGCGTGATCCTCCATCCGCCGAGCTGGGATCCGCGAGCCAACGAAGTCGCGATGGAAGCCGGCCCGTCAGCATCCGGATCGCTTGTGCGTACTCGGCTTCTTCGACGTGAGCAAGCCCGAAAATCGCGGTCTGATCGACACGTGGCGAAACCAGCCCGGCATGCTGGGGCTACGCTTCGCGTTCCTCAAACCGGGCGAAGAGAACCGGATGGTCGACGGAACGATGGACTGGTTCTGGCCCGCCGCGGAGCGTGCCGGCCTGCCTGTGGGCCTCCTCGTGCCGAACCGCACGAAAGATGTCGCAACGATTGCGGCGAAGCACCCACGGCTCAAGCTCCTCATCGATCACATGGCGCGCGCGCGCCACACGGTCGACGATGCGAGCTTCGCCGATCTCGGCGATCTGCTCGCGCTCGCGCGCTATCCGAACGTGGCGGTGAAGGCGACCGGCGCGCCGTCGGTACTCGAGCGAGCCGTACCCCTATCGCAACATCCACAAATACCTGCGCGAGATCTTCGACGCGTTCGGACCGCGCCGGATGTTCTGGGGCACTGACGTGACGCGCATGCCGATCTCGTGGAAGCAGTGCATCACGCTCTTCACCGAAGAGCTGCCGTGGCTGAAAGGCGAGGATCTCGAGCTCGTGATGGGCCGCGCGGTGTGCGATTGGATTGGATGGTAGGGGCTCGCTCTATTCTGCATTAAGCCTCGTACGATCGGATCGGAAATGCTAACGGGCCTCGGAATGCTTCGTTCGCGGGGACCCCGCTGCTCCGCAGCCCCCGCTCGTTCTGCCCTGGGCCTCGGACATTTTGATGAGAATACTAACGAGCGCCGGAATGTCACGTTCGCGGGGACCCCGCTGCTCCGCAGCCCCCGCTCACCGAATAGGGGGTGGTTCTAACGGCTAAAGTGCTTGCTCAGCGCGATCCCCTGCCGCTGGTAGGACGAATTGACGCCGGCCGCGCCATACAACCGATGCGGCGCCGCGGTCAGGCGCTCGTACGTGAGCCGCCCGACGATCTGACCGTGCTCGATCAAGAACGGAACTTCATACGACCGCACTTCCAAAACCGCCCTCGAGCCTTCGCCGCCTGTAGAGGGATCACCGAAGCCCGGATCGAAGAAGCCGGCGTAATGGACGCGAAACTCACCGACGAGCGTGTCGTAGGCGATCATCTCGGCTGCATACGTCGGCGGCACCTTTACTGCACCGAGCGACGCGAGGATGTAAAACTCGGCCGGGTCGAGGATAAGGCCGCCGCGCTTCGGCGCATACACAGGCTCCCAGAACTCCGCGGGATCGTAGTGATCGACACGGTCGACGTCGATTAGCGCGGTGTGGCTTTTCGCGCGATAGCCGATGAGCCCGCCTGTCTCCTCGCCGCGGACGTCGACCTTGACCGGGACGCCATTGCGGATCTCCTCGTCGCTCACCGACGAACTTACGACCTGGTGCTCCTGCTGCAAGCGGCGCATGGACTCGTCGCTCGACAGCGGGCTTCCGCGCCGGATCCGGATCTGACTCAGGCGCGATCCCTTGCGCACGAGCACGCTGAACGTGCGCGGCGACACTTCCGCATAGAGCGGCCCCCTGTATTGCTCCCGCACACGGTCGAATTCGGTGCCGCGATCGGTGATGAGACGCGTGAAGATGTCGAGCCGCCCGGTCGAGCTCTTGGGGTTGCCCATGGCGGACGTCCGGTGCCGCAGCGAGAGGCTTTCCATGAGCGGCACGATATAGACGCAGCCGCGCTCGAGCACGCCGCCGTCGGTGATGTCCATCTTGTGCATCGCGAGCTCGCCGAGGCGCTCGTCCACGGTTGCATCCCGACCGGGCAGGAAACTCGCACGGACGCGGTAGGCCACGGCGCCGAGCCGCAAGTCCAGGGAAGCGGGCTGAAACTGATTGGTTTCGATCCCCTCCGGCGACGCGATTTCGCGGCTGACTTTGACGAGCCGCTCGAGCTCGTGCGACGGCAGGATGCCTGTCGAATAGCCCGACTCTGCTTCGGGTTCGATGTCGGACAACGGAGCTTGACGCGTTCTGCTGTCACTTACGGGTGTCACCGGCACGTCAGGTGGCAAGTCCTCGAACATCGGCTTTGTCGGGCGCATATATCGAAGATTATAGGAACATGAACGGCAACTCCAAGGTAGGAGCAGTGCGCGGACTGGCCATTCAGTCCGGCTTGATGTTCGCGGCCTTGCAGGTTTTCGTCGCCGCGACGGGCTTTGGGCTCGAGCGTTGCAAAGGCGGCACCGTTCAGATGCGCGAGGAAGTAGCTCTCTCGCGGGATGCAGCATAGATCAACACGATGAGCGCTCCGAGGTTGAGCACGGCGCTCGCGGCATGCGAGTACTCCCACTGAGTGCGGAGCGTCGCCCAGTTCTCGGGCAGGAACGTCCAGTTGCTCGTCTCCTGGTTCGTGGGAAACGTAAATGTCCAGAAGAGCACTTGCGTGCCAAGGATGCAGAGAAAAGCCGTCAGAGCCGCCCGGGTATCCTTCCTGCGGCCGCGCGCAACGATTGCATGAGCCAACGTCGACAGGAGCGCTCCGAACACGACGACTCCGAGCAAGTTCCAGCCCCTGTAGATCTGCTGAACGAGTAGATACTCATCGCGCGAAAGTCCGATCTTGTTCGGCAGCTCGAGGAGATGCGCCAGCGCCGGGACGAGCGCCAGTGCGACAAACAGAAGACTGAAGAACCGGACACGTGCAATTGCCATGAATTCTCCCTGGGTGTTTGCTCGAGAATGCATTGCCGGCTGCGCCGACCTCGTGGTCGACTCGATCGATCGGCGCTGATGCGCTACCGCTCGTGGGGCCGCCGGCGCGGGGGCTTGCGCACTGATGTCCCGCGCAGGCGAGTCACGACAAGCGGTGCGAATAGAGTGATGACAAGAATCACGGGCCAGATGTTCCCGTCGTTGAACGTGTACGCCTCGAAGAGCTCTGCCCAGCTGCGATGCTGAACGAGGCGTCCGAATCCGAACTCGAAGGCAAGCGTCAGCAGCAGCCAGAACACGCCGAGACAAATCGAGTGTCTCGTGCCGAGCGGGCCGATGCGCGGCACGAGGAAGAGCGAGACGCCGACGACAAGAAGCGACAGCACGAGCCCGCTGATCACGAACGCGACGGGCTTCCCAAATGCAAGCACCAGTACGGATTCCCGCAGCGCCCCGTTCAGCACCGCGCAAACGAGGATCAGCAGCCAGATCCCAAACGCTTTGACGAACAGCATCGCGTCTGAATCATCCCGAGCGGTCGTCCCGCCGAATCTCGTCGTCCCGGGACTCCGCTGCATCGCCCCTTTCACGATAGGGTTCGTCGCTGCGCGGCGCGTGCGGCATCTGATCGTCCAGCGACTGGCGATAGCGGATGCACCCGCGCAGGAACACAGGCCACTCGGGAACGACCGGCAGCGGATCCGATGGCTCGGGCAGCAACGACCAGAGCTGCGGGTGATGCCAGCACAGCTCGTGGCCCGTGCTGTCGCGATGCTCGCGAATGCCGTGCCGAAGCCGCTTTACTTCCGCGATGAGCGCCTCGCGTGACATGTTCTCGAGATCGGTGTCCATGAGAGCCTCCAGGTGGCTAACGAGCGAGCGCGCGGTAGCCCCAGACGATGACGAGCGCAAGGAGCGCGACCCAGATCGCGCCGATGGCAATCGCGCCGAATCGTCCCAGGCGGCTGCCCTCGAGCTCGCTCGTCGCGACCCGAGCGCGGCATTCTTCGATGACCGCGCGAGGAATCATTTTCAGCGCGAGCGCGATGCCGAGCGGCAGCAGGATCACGTCGTCGAGCAGGCCGATCACCGGCAGGAAATCCGGGATGAGGTCGATGGGGCTCACGGCGTAAGCGACGATCGCGATGAGCAGCACCTTGGCGTACCACGGCGTGCGAGGGTGTTTGGATGCAAGGAACAACGCGAACACTTCGCGTTTCAGTTCACGCGCACGCTGCCTGAGTTTCTCGAGTCGGAGCATCGGAGATTGAGGGCGTCTGAAGCGCTTGCCCGCCGGATGGTCTGCGATCCTGCGGTGATGGCCACAACGGCGTGGTCTCGTGCGCCGGCCATGACGAACGGCCCGGCATCAGAGAGTCAGGTCGCCGTGAATCACTTCGACCACGTCGCCGCCGACCCAGACCGTTTCGCCTTCCTTGCGCACGTAAACGCGGCCGGTGCGCTGCAGCGCCGTGCCTTGCGCGGCGACGTACGAAGAGCCCGCGAGTCCCGCGCCGATGAGCCATTGTCCGAGGCTCGCGTTGAGGCTTCCGGTCACGGGATCTTCGAATCGGCCGGGGCCGATAAACGCGCGCACTTCGAACGCCGCATCACTGTCGCGTTCGTGCGGCGCGACGACGCCCAATTTGAGCGGGCCGAGCGCTGCCCAGTCGGGCTTCAGTGACAACACATGCCGTGCGGACCGAAGCATCACCGCGCACCAGCCCGGCCCGTTGTCGACCCACTGGTGATGAACGATGTCCGTCGGCGAGAGCGCCAGCGCATTCTGGATCTTCGCAAGCACGTCCGGATCGAGCGCGCCGGTGCGGCGCAGAGGCGGCGCGGCAAACTCGAGGCGCGGTCCGTCGCATCGCACTTCCACCAGCCCCACGCCGCATTGCTGGACGACCTTCCCGGGATTGCGTGGCTTTCCGCCCGCCGTGAGCCACACGTGACACGAGCCGAGGGTCGGATGCCCCGCGAAGGGGAGCTCGCCGAACGGCGTGAAGATGCGCACGTGGTAATCGGCGGCGGGGTTCGTCGGCTGCAGCAGGAACGTCGTCTCCGAGAGATTGGTCCAGCGAGCGAGTGCAGCCATCTGCGCTTCGCTCAATATCTCGCCGCTGCACACGACCGCCAGCGGATTGCCGCCGAGCGGGTCAGCGGAGAAGACGTTCACCTGGGAGAAAGCGCTTTTGACTGGCATCGTGTTGTTGCTGTTCTATTGTGCCGATGGTCTATACGGCGTGGTCAGAGCTGATTCAGCCATCGGATCGCCGCGATGATGACCGTCAGTGCCACAACAGTACCGAGCAAACTGACGAGCGGCTGACTTCGATCGTCGATCCGTGGCCTATATCGTCCGAAAGACTGAACAACCGGGCAAAACTTGCCAATATGAAACGCTGGCACCCCCAGCCCCCAAGCGACCGAACGTGAAGAGAATCTGGAAACAAGTCTGCGAGCAGCGTCGCCAGGTCTTCCGATAGCTGTTCGTCGAACAGCAGGCGCACAAGCTCAGGCCGGGATGCCGAGCGTGCGACGCTCGCGTTCGGCGGCGTACGCCAGGCAAGCGCGAATATCTTCCAGCGTGAGCTGCCGGAAGTCGCACAGGATCTGGTCTTCGGACATCCCACCCGCCAGATATCCGAGCACGTCACCCACCGTGATGCGCGTCCCGCGCACGCACGCCTTGCCGAAGCGAACCGTGGGATCAGTTGTAATGCGTTCGAGCGCGCTCATGCCCTCTACGCTGGTAACCATAAACGATCTCAGGTCTCCCTGCGTGTAGCCGTCGTTCCAGCGCTCCACCATGCAGGGCCCCCTTCGCGCTGCACTGACACTTGGTTCCCGCACTTATTCTGCACTATATCTTAAACGCCGCGCTTGCAAATAACTTCTCGCTCAGCTTATCCAGCCGCGCCAGCGGGCCAGCGTAAATAACACCGCCCCCAGGAACAGCCAGCCGAAGATCACCTTGTTATATCGAGCGAGCCACAGGGGAAGGCAGATATCGAAGTTGTCGCGCCGGTCGTCGGTGAACCGAGCGGCAACAGCGGTAAGCGGGCAGCGCCAATCGTTGACAAGAATGATGAGCACTTCGACGCAGACGATCGCGATCAAGACAGCCGCCCATTTGAACTCACCGCGCCAGGCACAAACCGGAATGGCGAGAATGCAGCCGGCGAAGAACGCCCACGCGACCGTGTGAATGAGCCTCACAGTCCGAAGCGAAGCCGCCGCACTAAGCATCGATTTCCGGCTGTCGTAAGGCAGACAACGAAATGAAATTCGAGGTTGCCCGTCCAATCCGCAAGCTCGCGTGCATCAGGTCTTGTCTTACGCGTTAACGCGGCGTTCAGCGGCGCGACGCTTTCGCCTCCCCTGCAACGATGGTTGGGCGGCTTCCGGCGCAATCTGTGGGTGCTCCTTCCTCATCGTCTCCAGAAACTGCTTCAACTCCCGCCTCGAGCGCAAGTGAAACACGCGCTTGCGTTGCGCCGCCTCCGACACGTACGCGCGATACTTGGGCGTGAGACGGCTGTGACAGGGCCAGAGCACCGAGTAGCTCTGAATCGAGCTGGTGATAATCGGGCTGTTTTCTGGCCACCCTTCCGGGTCGACAAACAAGCCCTTGACCAACCGTTTCGTCACCCCCAGAACATGCACTGCCAGCGGCAAGTCAACATGAATCAACGTGTCCGCCGCTGCCAACCGTTCCCACAGTGACTTGTTACAACCAAAACCGTCGATAATCCATTCGTCACGGGCCAGCAATGTCGCGTGGGTCTGAAGATACTCCTCGTATGGAACGTCCTCACCGCCTGGCCGCCACTGGAGCTTATCGAGCACGTGAAGCGGCAATCCCGTGATCGCTGCCAACTCCCGGGCAAGCGTCGACTTGCCGCCGCCGGCATTCCCGAAGATGGCGACTCGCTTCATGCGTTGCGACTCAGCGAACATCGCTGACACGGCGCTCACTTCGTCGCGATCCACACTGTCCACGGGTCCCGCTCGATCAGCGGTCGCTCGCCCGCTTTCTCCTCCAGACGCCTGCAATAGAGTCCGAGCTCCGCGTCGCTCAGCTCGAAGAGGATGCTCTTGCCTTTCCTCGAAAGGATTTCGCTCCCGAGCTGATCGAACAACGCATATCTTCGTCGCACTTCGTCGTAACGCAGTTCGCGAACTCCTCTGAAGCCGGCTGCGAGCAGCAGATCCCGATACCGCTCCTTCGAGGGTCTTCTGCGCCGCTCGGAATCGAGCAGACGTGGAAAGACTTCGAAAAGCGTCGCGCGAATCCAGTGGCGTGGATCGCGGGATTCAACATCCTCGATCGTTCTGTCCTGCACGGCGAAGAGCCCGCCATCACGCAGCAGCCGCTTGGCCTCCGCCGCATTGCTGGCCATTTGTAGCTCGGTCAGGTGGTGGATCACCGCGCGTTCGAAAACGATGTCGGCGCTGGCGGCGGGTAGTTGTGTGTCTTCCGCATCGCCCGAGCGAAACGTGATCGTGTCGGCCGGAGAAACGTTCCGCGTCGCCTCCTCGATAAACCGCTGCGCCTTGTCGATTCCGATCACCGACCGCGCGCCGAGCGCGGCGAACCCGAAGCTGTAGATCCCGCCGCCGCAGCCAATGTCGACCACATCCTTGCCTGCCGGCATCAGGTTCTCGGCCGCCCAGTCGTTCCAGCTTGCATCGACTGCACGATCGCTGTAGGTCCTGGCAGTGGCGGGCGAACCGAATTGCATGAAAGAGGCCGCTTGGCGATGGCAGACAACGCTTCAGCGACGCTCGCATTTCGCGTCGCGAGGACACGTCAGGAAGTCCCGACATGCCAGCATACGCCAGCAAGATCCATGAAATTGACTTCACGACCCCAGGGATAGTCTGTCGCCTGAACGACCCTTTGGTCGGAGCTCAAATAGCCCGTCACCAAACGTCCGCGAGTGCGGAAGACGCAGATTCGGACCGTGCTCCATGAGCAGCTCCACGAGCCTTTTAAGAGTTGCTGCGACAAGATCTGCCGTTTCCCTGGCACGACTCAGCGGACTGGAATAGACGATCGTCAATTGCCTTGCGAGCAATGCCTGCGCCACCGCGTGGCTTTGCTGTCTGCCGAGATCGGTGAGGTGATCGTCGTATGATCCCCCGTACCTGTTTCTCGACATCCCCGGTCGTTTGACCATGTCGAATCATGTACAGGACTCGGCTCTGTGATGACTTCCGCAATTTCGTGCACACCCAAACGTTAGCGTTCAGCGGCGGGCCGCTTGCGGCGCGTCCGCTGCAACGGATGGTTGGGCGGCTTGCTTGTAGAGGAACTCTGGAGAAAGGTCAGCGCCATTTGGCCACGTGACCGTGTATAGCTCCGGGTGCACGGTGGCTTTTGCGAAAAGCGTGCGGTCCTTGAGAGGCTCAAACATCGGCCCCCAAAGCTCCGCGCTGAGATCTACAGTCCCGGTCGTACCGTCCCGGAAACGGAGCCAGAGTTTGTAATCATCCAAAGCCTTGACCTCGATGATTTGCGGGATCATGCGGTTACTCCAATGGTTCTATCTTATTCAAAGGCTGACGAGCCTGAGCCCGGGCCCAATCCTCAAGCAACTCTGTTTGGTGCAGGATGCGCCATATCGAATCTCCAGCGTTTTCTCATCGCGAGGATCATCGCGTCTGCTGATTCAAGACACCCAACAATCGCGTTGAGCGGGTGCCGAGTGGCGGCAAAGTCGCGAGGGCACGCGGCAGCGTCGCTGACGGGCGCTCCGCTCGAACGCGGGGTTATGTGTCATTTCAGAGCTGATATTTCCCGATGTCGAGTGCGCTGTGAAAGACACCGAGAATATCGATGTTTCCGTCTTCGTTGATCAATTACGCAATTCGATATTGCTCGTAAAGCAGAATGCGCACGTGCCGTGATGATGCAGCATAGCGGTACCCCATCTGCGGGAACTGAATGAGATCTTGGGCTCGCTCATAGATTTCCTGCACTGTGCGAGCCGCGGCCTGAGGGTTATCTTCGGCAATGTACTCGAAGATGTCTTCGAGCCACTGCTGGGCCTCGGCGGTCCACGCTATCTCTGCCATGAGCGGATACGCCGCCCCATTTCATCGTTTGAGATCACGCGACCTGCATCTGAGTCGGTGAGGCCGCGGTGGATCATGACGTGAAACGCTAACTCCCGGACGATCTCCTCGGCGGAACGATCATCCGGCTGCTCCTCAATGAGGCGGGTCAGTTCTTGCTTGACAGTAGACATGTGAACCTCCAGGCCTCATTTTCCCACGAACACTCGATGTGCAGCGAATGACACATAACGATCGAGTTCAGCCGCCCGGAGCGCCGCAGGCGCGACGGGTCGGCTGGAACGAGTTGTTAGGCCGCACTGAGTTGCACCTTTCGACACGCCAGCGGCGATGACCACTTGAGGATGTGAGAGATCAAGCAGGAACGTAGGTCAACCTGATTACATCCTCGCCAATCCGGTCATGAGTCTTGAGATGGAGCGGCGGCCGGGGTCCGGCGAAATACGGTTTGCCGTGACCAAGCACGACGGGATGCACGTAGATTCGATACTCATCGATTAGGCCAAGTTCGGTGAGGCTGTGCGCCAAGCTCGGCCCAGCAACTTCGATCTCCCCATCACGCTCGGTCTTCAGCTCGCGAATCGCGCCTTCGAGATCATTCTCAACGAGCCTGGCGTTCGGGCCGACGGACTTCAACGTACGCGAGACAACCCATTTCGTCTGCTTCCGCCACGCCGCCGCGAAGGCATGTTCCTCTGCATTCCATTCAGGATGATCGTCATCCCAGTAACGCATGATCTCGTACATTTGACGACCGTAGACGCTTCCAACCTGCCCCTGAGCCTCCTCAATGAAGTGCCGGAAGAGCGTGGGGCTTGGCGCAAACGCCATGTGGTCAACAAAGCCGTCCAGAGACTGGTTCATCCCGAACACGAGCCTTGCCATTTCAACTCCTTCTTGAGCAGTATATTCGCGCAGCCTCTTAGCCTCGTTGATGCATGACCGAGACCCTGCAGGTCATGCGGCCTAACAACAAGTTGAGCTGCGCGCGCGACACTGCTTGGATAGCGACACCGTTATAGGCATACCACTCACGCTTCCTCGCGTCCGCTCGAACTTCATATAGATAGTCCGTCCTGTTTCGAGGTGATACTCATCACAGCCGGCAGGTATCTGCTGGTCGAACCAGGACATGCGCCCACGGACTACGAATATCCAACTAGCAGCACGAGATGCTTACTAACTCACATTCGAGTCCGCGGGTGCGCCGGGCGCTCGACGAATACTCAGGGCACGCCCTCGCACGGCTCCCCTATATCGCCTTCGCTAAAGCCCGGCTCGCACGTCCTGACCTGCAACTTTAGCACCGAGGAGGTTGCACATGAAATTGTCTGACCTTGCCCCAGTTCCACGTGCATCAGATTTGTGGGTAAATACTGATGAACGGAGGGTTCGATGGGCAAGAAAGAGGTTGCAGATCGGCGCTATTCCGATGAGTTCAAAGTAGAGGCAGTTCGATTAGCCGAATCGATCGGCGGCAACCAGGCCGCTAAACGGTTGGGGATGCCGGAGTCGAGTCTGCACAATTGGGTTCGACTGAAGCGTGCTGGCAAGCTGAGAGCACTCAACGGTGCAGCAGTATCCGCGAAACGCCCGGTGAGCGAGCTCGAGGCCGAGAACGCGCGATTGCGCCGGGAGCTCGCGAGCACGAAGCTTGATCTTGAAATCGTAAAAAAGGCGGCGGCGTATTTCGCGAAGGAGTCGCGGTGAAGTACGCCTGGATCGAAATGCACAGCGACCTTTTCTGGGTGAGCCGGATGTGCCGTGTCTTGGGCGTTTCGCGCACGGGATTTTGTCAGTGGCGGGTGCGTGCGCCGAGCGAGCGCTCGATCGCCAATGCGGCGCTGGATGCGCAAGTCGCAGCGATTCACGCGGCGACCAAGCGCAGCTACGGTCGGCCGCGCATCGTGCGGGATCTGCACGCACGCGGCGTTCGCGTAGGCCACGAGAGGGTGCGTAAGAGTCTGCAACGACAGACTTTGCATCCCGTCTATAAACGCCCTTATCGGGTGACGACCGATTCTGCGCATCGGAAGCCCATCGCGCCCAATCTTCTGAATCGACGCTTTGACGGCTGGCAGGTGAATCAGGCGTGGGTGGCCGACATCACGTACATCGCCACGGCAGAAGGGTGGCTTTACCTTGCCTGCATCATGGATTTGGCCAGCCGCAGAATCGTGGGCTGGTCGATGAGCGATCGGATGAAGGCCGATCTGGTATGTGAGGCGTTGAAGTCGGCGTACTGGAAGCGCAAACCCGCGGCGGGGCTCATCATGCATTCCGACAGTAAGAATGCTCTACCTTGTTCCTGGGCGGCCTGACCCTCACAGCGATGGACCGACCGGGGCTGGTGCCGCCGGGTGTCCTGGGTCGCCTGACCCGCACTCCGACCGACCCTGATCCGTGTCTTTCCCCGGACCTGTCGGCTGCCCGGGAACATCTTGCGGCGAGGGCTTGCCTCGCCGATGCGTGTGACCCAAGAAGGGCCTGACTTCTGTCTCGTTACTGTCCTGTCCAAGCATCCGGTCTCGGCGAAGCCGTTGATACTGCCGTCGAACTGGAGGATCGCTATGGAAGATCGTCAAGGAACTGCCGCTCGCATCGTCGTAGGTGGAGTCGACACACACAAGGATCTGCATGTGGCCGCCGTTGTTGATGCAACCGATAGTGTTCTGGAAAGCCATTGCTTCGCAACGACGCGACAGGGCTACAAGCAAATGCTGGTATGGATGCGCTCCTTCGGCGAAGTCCGATGCATCGGCATTGAGTCAACCGGCACCTACGGCGCAGGGCTACAACGCTACATGCAGAATGCCGGCGTCGAAGTCTTAGAGGTAACGACACCAGACAAGCACGATCGTCGCCGGCGCGGCAAGGACGACGATCTGGATGCCCAAAACGCAGCGCATGCGGCCTTCGCCGGCAAACGCACGGTTACGCCCAAGAGCCGAGACGGGATGATCGAGTCTCTACGAGTGCTCAAAGCATGTCGCAAGACAGCAGTTGCAGCGCGTCGCGTCGCACTCCAGATGATTCACAACACGATCGTGTGCGCACCCGACGAGCTGCGCGAGACCCTGCGCACGTTGACACGTATGCAACTCATCCGGACGCTCGCTGCCTGGCGCCCGGACCTGTCTGACTATCGCAGCATGATATCGGCCTACCGAATCACGCTCAAATCACTCGGCCGGCGATATCTGGAGTTACATGACGAGATCGCAGATTTGGACACCATGATCCGTGCCATTGTCGACGAACTCGCTCCGGCACTCGTCGCGCGCAACTCGATCGGCCATGAGTGTGCCGCGCAACTGCTGTTGACTGCAGGCCATAACACAGAACGGTTTAATTCAGAGTCCGGCTTTGCCGCACTTTGCGGCGTGAGCCCCGTGCCAGCCTCTTCTGGGAAGGTGACTCGTCACCGTCTGAATCGGGGCGGCGATCGGGCGGCGAACAGCGCGCTTCACATTATTGCCATCTGCCGACTTCGCACCGATCCGAGAACGAAGGCCTATGTTGCTCGGCGAATCGCCGAGGGCCATTCCAAGCTCGAGGCGATCCGCTGTCTGAAGCGATATATTGCACGCGAGGTATTCGCCATTATTCGTCAGCGTACACAAGAGATCCGGCAGACTCGGGTCATGGCTTGACACATAGAAGGGCGTCCGCGGCAGTCAGTATGCGAGTGACGAGCACCGCCGGCTGATCAAAGATTACCGGATGATCCAGTCGATGAGCCGACGCGCCAACTGCTGGGACACTCAGTCTAGGATGGCGCTGAACGTCCGGCCCAACCTGACCCGTGCTGGGATTGGTGATGCTGCCTTAGCGTTGACCTGTCGGTTGGGTCCCGGCGTTCCCCGAGCGTCGCCGGGCCCACTGCCTGTGACCTGATAGGAGCTTTGTAATGCACCGTGAGTGTCCTGTCCGGGAATTGGGATTGGCGATGTTGTTGGACCATTCTCAAGGAGTCGGACGTGGAGAAAGCCGCTGTGGAGCATGAAGTCATTCTGGGTGTCGATACACACTTGGACACGCACGTCGGTGCAGTGATTGATGAGGTGGGGCACGTCCTCGGCACATTCGCTACGCCAACCACCGCGGCCGGTTATCAGCAGTTACTGAAATGGGCGTGCTCGTTCGGAAAGTTGCAACGCGCCGGAGTCGAAGGCACTGGAACGTATGGAGCGGGCCTCGCGCGCTTTTTACGTGAACACGGCGTCACGGTATGGGAGATCAACCGCCCGGATCGCTCTAAGCGCCGTCTCAGAGGCAAGTCGGACCCGACGGATGCCGAAAGCGCTGCACGTACAGTGCTGTCGGGTAATGCGACCGCGGTTCCGAAGGCGCAGTCCGGTGCCGCAGAAGCTTTACGCACGGTTTCCGTCGCCAGGCGCAGTGCAGTCAAAGCAAAAACGCAGGCGATCAACCAATTAAGGGCGTTGCTGGTTAGCGCTCCGGACGCCATTCGGCAAAAGCTCTGGACCTCCAAACCCGAGCAATGCGTTGCACGTTGCGCACGTCTCCAGCCACTGGGCGACACGGCAGTGCTTCGAGTTCTGTCGAGCACGCTGCGGTCGTTGGCGAAACGGTGGATGCACTTAACTGTGGAATTACGCGAACTCGATGCAGTACTCGAGCGGCTGACAATGCACGCCGCTAAGCGGTTGCGCAGTCAATTCGGTGTTGGACCGCAATCGGCAGCCACGCTGTTGGCAGTAGCGGGTGATAATCCAGAACGGCTACGCAGTGAGGCAGCGCTCGCAGCGCTGTGCGGCGCAAGCCCACTGCAAGCATCGTCTGGTAAGACTGTGCGTCATCGACTCAACCGAGGAGGAGATCGGTCGGCCAATAACGCTCTATGGACGATTGCAATGGTGCGGATGAGAAGTGAACGTCGGTACTCAAGCGTACGTTGCGCGGCGCACAGCCGAGGGTATGACGATTAAAGAAATCCATCGCTGCCTAAAGCGATACATCATACGAGAGCTGTATCCCCTGATCTTGGCCGATCTCGCGGATGCCGCAGCCGATTCTTGACATAGGAGCGTCAACGCGCCGACGGAGAGCTTCTTCAACAGTCTGAAGAATGAGCGCGTGCATGGGGCACGCTACGCGACGCGCGATGAGGCGATCGCTGATCTGTTCGATTACATCGAAGTATTTTACAACCGGAGTCGCCGCCACTCCACGCTCGGCTACAACTCGCCGGTTCAGTTCCTGCAAGACTGGATCACGACTCAGCATAAGCGGAAAATGGCGGCCTGATACCACGCCCTTGGAAGACGAAAAACAGAGGGAACCTCATACAGGCCACTCTAGTGGACTGCAACACCTGAGTTCGTAGTGCGTATGCGGCGCGTCGGATCGCGGTGAACCCATTTAACAGACCGCGGAGTCTTGTTGTTTTGGCGGATGTAACGCATGAGTTTGCGCTTCAGATCAGTCGCCGAAGTAAACACACCACGTGCGATCACGTCGCGCTCGATCTTGGCGAACCACAGCTCAACCTGGTTCAACCAGGATGAGGGCGATGTCCCGGAATCTGTTGAACGGTTAGTTTGAGAGGGTGGCGGCTCCTTTCCCCTGCATGTGGTATGCAGGGGCTCGCCAAAGCAAAGAAAGGAGCCACCGAAGTGAAGTCTCTCACGAAGTCGAAGAAGCAGAAACTGATTGTTGCGCCCGATGCGCAGGTCGAGATCGCGTTGCCGGTTGCAGGCGTTCTGAACGATGTGCGTAGCGCATTTTTCGGTCTGTGCGTGAACGCCGGAAAAGCGGTGCTGAGCGCCATGATGGAAGAGGAGCGTGGCGCGCTGTGCGGACCAAAGGGCGTTGCGAACCCGACGCGCTCGGCCTATCGCGGTGGACACACGCGCAGCCAGGTGACGCTCGCTGGACAGCGCATCGGCATCGCGCGTCCACGCGCCCGCCACATCGAGACCGGAGAAGTGAGGCTGCCGAGCTTCGAGTGGGCCACTGAGCGTGATCCGCTGGATGCGGCGACCATTGCCGCGATCGCAGCAGGTGTGTCCACGCGCCGCTACCGCACTACGCTCGATCCGCTGCCGGCAGACGCGGCGGCAGCCGCGGTTTCGAAGAGCGCGGTCTCGCGCCGTTTCGTCGCCTTGAGCAGCGAGCGGCTGGGGCAATGGCTCGCATCCGGTTTCGAACACGTGAAGCTGCCTGTGGTGATGATCGATGGCATTCACTTCAAGGATCGCGTCGTGCTGGTCGCGCTGGGCTTCGATACAGAGGGCTGCAAGCACGTGCTGGGTATCCGCGACGGCAGCACCGAGAACACGCGCGTAGTGCGCTCGCTCATTTCGGATCTGATCGAGCGCGGCCTTCACGCCGAGATGCCGCGGCTGTGGATCATCGACGGCGGTAAGGCGTTGCGGCGCGCGATCACGGAAGTCTTCGGCGCAACCGCGCTCGTGCAGCGCTGCCAGGAGCACAAACGTCGCAACGTGCTCGACCCTCTGCCCGAGCACCTACATGCGAGCGTCGGGCGCGCCTTGAAGGACGCGTGGCACAGTAAAGATGCGGGGCTCGCGAAGCGACAGCTCGAGCGACTCGCCAACTCGCTCGCCAAGCCTCATCCGGGCGCGGCGGCGAGCCTGCGCGAGGGCCTTGCCGAGACGCTCACCCTCACGACGCTGGGCATCGACGGTGCGCTCTACAAAACGTTCAGAACCACCAATCCGATCGAGAACCTCAACGGACTCATCGCACATTACACGCGAAACGTGAAACGCTGGCGCGACGGCGAAATGGTCCTGCGCTGGATCGGGACCGCGCTGCACGAAGCAAGCGGCGGCTTCCGTGCCGTGCGTGGGTTCCGAGATATGAAGCATCTCGTCGCCACGCTTGAAGAGCACGTGCAGCTCGCGACACCCATCGAACGCAAGATCGCGTAGCATGCTCAACCCAGAGCCGTCGCTCTCTCACCGTTCAACAGCGAATGGGACATCCCCAGGATGAGTAGGTCGGCGTTTAATGCAGATGCACATTGCGATGTTCGGTCAAGAACTGCTGCACGCGTTTGGTCTTGTGAGCCGACAGGTTGTCGCAGATAACATGGATTTCCTTGCACTTCGGCTGTTGCGTGCAGATGTCGGTCAGGAATGCCACGAACTCAGCACTGGTGTGGCGCGCCGCGGTTTTGCCCAACACTTCGCCGGTTTGGGTGTTAAACGCCGCATACAGTGACAGCGTGCCGTGTCGGAAGTATTCAAAGCCATGACGCTCAAGTCGACCCGGCGAGAGCGGCAGCACCGGGTCGAGGCGATCCAAGGCTTGAATAGCGGTTTTCTCATCGACACAGAACACAGCAGCGTGCGCCGGAGGATTCAGATACAGTCCGACCACGTCGGCAGCTTTGGTTTCGAAGTCGGGATCGTCCGAGGCCATGTAACGCGCCATCCGATGCGGCTTCAAACCATGCCTGGTCCAGATGCGGGCCACCATCATGTGCGAGATACCGAGCGCTTTGGCGAGCTTACGCCTGCTCCAATGAGTCGAGCCGTCGCTCGGCGCTTTTTGCGTCCACGCCAGCACGCGTGCTTCGATCTCGGCGGCGTCTTCGCCCGGCTGACTGCCACGATGACGACCGTACAGCCCAGCCACGCGTTCTTCCTCGAAACGCCGCTTCCAGCGACTGATGTAATCGGGACCGCACGGCAGGCGCTCGGCGATAACGCTCCAGCTCAAGCGTTCATCGAGCATCATGATCAGCCGTGCGCGCTTAACATCCGCCGCTGCCGCCGTATGCAAGCGTGTCAGCGGACAGCGCTGTTATGGTCCAAGCCACTACCGGCGAAGAAGTTGCGCTGCGGTTGGACCCCATCCGTGACCATTGCGCTTCAGCAATGGGGCTGTGGATGCGGCAATGAAGATGGTCAGACTATTCAGGAGGCTCGTGATAAACGATTGGGGAAAATTTGAAGACCGCGTCTGCGACATTCAACGAAGTCCGTTTTAGTCACAATTGAAAGGATGTCCGTCTTACTCACACATCATTTCATCGCAGAGCTCCTCCTTCACCCACGTTGATAAACGGTGCCCAGTAAACCGGGTGTCGATATGAGTCTCGCTCGCCATTTATGAGCGACAGCATCGCTCGTCTTACGGCCTCCGCGCGGCCTACGTCAGGCCCTTTGGCCAACGCCCTGATCGCGCCTGTTGTCAACTCAACTGTCGCTCCCGAAGAAACCCACCAGTGGCTCACGAGGAGTGCCCGGCTACCCGCGTAGATGAATGCCTTCGCCAACCCCGAAAGTCCTTCTGCTCCGGCGTACATGAACGGCCTGGCGAATTCCGAAAGTCCTTGTTCTTCTCGGGAGGCATTTCCAGGCGCTGCGGTATTGCATGCGGATAGCAGAACCCGCTCTGAATTCAGTTTCAGGCTCGCTACCTCGCTGGCCGTGAGCAGGCCATCCTCCTTATCTGTTCGCGTGAGCGCCAGCGCGGGCTCGACAACGCTTCCATACTCACCCGCAAGAAGCCCGTGAGTGGCGAACGCGATCATCCTGTATCTCGACAGGTCAGCGCTCTTGACCTTTTGTTCGGAAGCGTCCGGCCCAAAGTACAGCTCACCCTTTGATGCCTTCAAAATTTGCGCGATACTTTCGAGTTCCCTGCGTGTATCCGGAAGGGGTTGCAACTGTATTCGCCTGTTGCCGATCGGTCAGGATCACCGCCCTGCTGACCAGCGGGGTCGAGGCCGGCTTTCCTGATCCTTTCAGTATCGGATCTCCGAATCCGATAAATGGCCGTGACGCCGGCGTTGCTTTGGCCATGGAGCGCAGAGCAGTAAATGAACTGAGCGAGGGCACGACCGACACCGCGAACCGCTTGACCAGAAAATCG
>CAWEHH010000019.1:0-27824 GCA_963808765.1 uncultured beta proteobacterium | reverse complement strand
CGGATCGATCTTCAGCCCGCGCAGGCTCGCGAGCTCGAGAATCTTGTCGATGTTCGGGTCTTCGCGGAAGCCGAAGCGCGCGATCACGCGCCACGTGCCGTCGTCGAGCCGCTCGATGTCGAGGCGCTCGGCGTCGTCCACGTACGGCGTGTCGACGAACTCGACGCAGCACGAACACCGTCGTCTCGTGCACGACCATGTTGTGCTTCAGGTTGTGCAGGAACGCGCTCGGGTAGCCGGTGCGGCGCGAGCTGAAGAAAACGCCGGTGCGCGGCACGCGCACCGCGGCGGCGAGGCCCGCCGCGCACGTTGTCGGCGCGCGCCTCGGGCTGCACCGCGCTTGCGCGCCTGCAGGAGCTCGACGCCGCGCCGCCACGTGCTCAGCACCGCGAAGATGCGACACGCCGAGCACGAGCGGAAACCAGCCGCCGTGCCGCGATCTTGGTCGAGGTTCGACGCGAGGAACAGCGTCTCGATCGCGAGGAACACGAGCGAGCGCGGCGAGCATGCCGTATTGACGCGCCCGGGCGCGCGTCGCAGCACGACGATCAGCAGGATGCGTGCTGATGATCATGTCGCCGTTGACCGCGATGCCGTACGCGCCCGCGAGCGCGCTCGACGAGCCGAAACCGAGCACCAGCGACGACGCACCCCGAGCAGCATCAGCCAGTTCACGAGCGGCACGTAAATCTGCCCCTGCGCGGTGTCGGAGGTGTGCAGCACGCGCAGCCGCGGCAGGAAATTCAGCCGCGAAGCCTGCTGCGTGACGGAGTACGCCGCCGAGATCGTCGCCTGCGAAGCGATGATCGTCGCGCAGGTCGCGAGCACGACCAGCGGCAGCAGCAGCGGCTCGGGCGCGAGCAGGTAGAACGGGTTCTTCGCCGCCTCCGGATCGCGCAGCACGAGCGCGCCCTGCCCGAAGTAGTTCAGCATGAGCGCACGGGAACACCAGCGCATACCACGCGATGCGGATCGGGCGTCTTGCCGAAATGGCCCATGTCGGCGTACAGCGCCTCGGCGCCGGTCACGCACAGGAACACCGCGCCCGAGCGCGAGCAGCGCGAGGCCCGGACGCTCGAGCGCGAAATCGAACGGCGTGACGCGGGATTCACCGCGGCGAGCACGCGCGGGCGTCTGCACGATGCTCGACGACGCCGAGCGATCGCGAGCGACGACGAACCAGAGCACCATGACCGGGCCGAACACCCGGCCGATGCGCGCGGTGCCGCGGCGCTGGACCATGAAGAGCGCCGTGAGCAGCGCGATCGCGATCGGCACGACCCAGTGCTCGAAGCGCGGCGTCACGACCGAGAGCCCTTCGACCGCCGAGAGCACCGAGATCGCCGGCGTGATGATCGCGTCGCCGTAGAAGAGCGACGCCGCGAACGCGCCGAGCATGACCACGGCCGCATGAGCGCGGCCGTTCCTGCGCCGCTGCGCAGCGCGAACGTGAGCAGCGCGAGCACGCCGCCTTCGCCGCGATGGTCGAAGCGCAGCATGAACGTCACGTACTTGAGCGAGACGACGAGCGTCACCGCCCAGAACATCATCGACAGCACGGCGTAGCACGTTTCTCGCGTGAGCGGCAGCGCGTGCGCGCCGCCGAACGCCTCCTTGAACGCGTACAGCGGGCTCGTGCCGATGTCGCCGTAGACGACGCCGAGCGCGGCCAGCGTAAGTCCGGCCGTCGCTCTGATATCCGTACACTGGGAAACCGACAACGCGCCGCCCCGATCGAGTGACGGCGAATCATAGCGCCCCTCGACAGGCCGCGCTTTCCGGATTGGCCGACCGTGCGGCGCCATCGGAGGCGCCGCGTGCTCCTTCAAGGCAAACGGTGCCCTCTGGAACCCACCGCATCGGAGGGCATCGGCGCCGACGGCAGGAGCGCCGCATTCGCCGGCCAGTGGCTGCATGGGCGTGAGTTCATCGTCGTCCTTTCGTCACCGCCGGCGTTCCGGGCCGCCGCCGAGCAACTGAACGTCGCTCTTCACTCCGGCGACGCCGGGCACGCGCCGCGCGATCGCTTCGGCGCGCTCGATCGTCTGCTGGTCGCGCGCGAAGCCTGTCAGGAGAACGACACCACGAGCGGTGCTGACGTCGATCTGGGACGCATCGAGCCCGCCGCTGTTGAGCGCCGCCCTCACCCGCGAGACGAGCGCCGTGTCATCCGGCGCGACGGCCGGGCCTGCGGGCTGCTGTGTCGGCGCGCAGGCGCTGGTGCCCGCGGCCGTGATGGCGGCAAGCGTGGCGAACACGAGCGCTTTCGTCATGTTCATCCGGCATCGCTCCTATCGAGCTTGACGGAGTCCCGTTAGGCGCACGACCACCCTACTTGCCGTTGATCGATCCATATTTCACGAGGCGCAGGTCTTCGTCCCTGACGAGGCCGATGCCCGGTGCATGGTCCTCGGTTACGGTGGGTTCGAGCTCGGAGCCCTCCTTCACCTTCATGCACTTCGCGAACGTGCCGGCGGGTGTCTTGCACGTCTCGGTGAGGCTCACGATCTCGGCGCGGTCCATGGCGATCCCGGGCGCGATCTCCTGGTAGTACTTCATGTTCACCCTCGGCGTGCCGGGCATGAAGAGCCCGGCCTTCGCGCCGTTACGCCCGGCGAGCCACGAACCGTCGTGTTTCACCACCTTGCCGTTCTTGTAAAAGTCGACGTCCTCGCCGAAATAGTAAACGTCTTTCGTCTGCTCGCAGATCGCGAAGTATGATGTCGGTGCCGCGCTGGAACGTGAGCACGATCGAGGAGAGGCCGGTCACGGACCGCGAGCGGATCGATGCGACCCAAGGCACGCCGCTCAGCAGCTCTTCGAGATTCAGAGTGATCAGGCTTTCGACTTCCTCGGCGGAGAGTCCGAGAGCCTCGGTCTGCACCTCGACGATGGGTGCTGAAAACTCCGGAAGGACGTCCACCGGCATGTTGTAGAGCCGCAGACCGCCGAAGGTCACCAATCATCGACAGGTCCATCATGTCGTAGACCTTCGACGTGAGGCCGATCTTCATCACGCGACTCGTCGCGGACAGCGGCTGCAGCATGATCGGCATGCCGGAGGACTGCGGCAGTTCCGCGATGGCGAGCTTCAGCCGCTCCGACACCCGTTGGCGCGCCTCCATCACATCGGTGCCCATTTTGAACAGCAGCACGACCTGGGAGAGGCCGACGACCGAAGAGGAACGAACGTACTCGACGCCCGGGACGCCGCGAAGCTGATCTTCCATGGGAATGGTGATCAGCTCTTCGACTTCGGTGGAAGTCATCCCCGGTCCCTCGGTCTGGATCTCGACCTTGGGCGGCGCGAACTCGGGGAATACGTCTACAGGCATCTTGCGGAGTTGCTGCGTGCCAAACACCAGCAACGCCGCGGCCATTGCAAGGACGAGGAAGCGGAACCTGAGGCTCGCTCCTATGATCCAGGAGAACACTGCGATCCCCCTCCTCCTCCGCCGCAGTTTCTGCGAACCGCGAGCGGCCCTTTGAAGCTCGATCGCCTGCTTATCTATTTTTTATTTCATTTCAGTCTATGCACAACTTCATGTGTCTGCAATGGGCGACACGGGACGCACTCGTTGCGAAGCAGGAAGAATGTGCAGCGACGAAGCATGAGGCATTCAATACGCTTTCCGCAGCAAACAATCAGTTACCGATGTACATCGCGCAAGATCGTTGACGCGAATCAATGTGGAACGACGAAAGAAAATTTTTCGGGCGCGGCACTCGGCAAGGCTTACTCGCTAGAGCCACGTTCCAGAACAGCGGCGGCGCGCTTCGATCGAGCGCCCGGCCTCGCCGGCTGATGGTCGCTGACGAGGACTCGCCTGAAACGATCGGCATTGCGAGGTGAATCAGTCTTTCTCCCGTTTCGCCCATCCCGCCAGAGCGCGGCACCGATCGAGCCATGCGATGACGCTCGGATACGGATCGAGCGGCAGTTTCGCTTCCGGTGCCGTCTCTATGTACGGGAAGCAGGCGACGTCGGCGATGGTCGGACGGCCGAGTGCGAGCCAGTCGCTGTCTTTCAAGCGACCCTCCAGCGCGTCGAGTGCGACTCGCCCCATCGCGTGGCCCTGTTCGAGCGTGCCGGCGGTCCATCGACCCTGGAGCACGCCGCGGCGCGCGTACTGAAGCCCGAACTGGATTTCATTGCCCGCGAGCGCCACCCATTGCATGACCTGCGCCATCTGCGCGGGATCGCTCGGCAACCACTGCTCGCCGCCGTACTTGCGCGCGACGTAGAGAAGACAAGCCGACGAATCCCAGAGCACCAAGCCGTCGTCCACCAGGACAGGCACCTCGCCGCGCGGGTTGAGCTTGCGGAACTCGGGACCCTTGTGCTCCTTGTTCTTCGAATCGATAACGACCTTCTCGTATGGCACGTTGAGCAGCGAGAGAAGAATGCGCACCTTGTACGCATTGCCCGAGTTGCGCATGTAGTAGAGCTTCATGGATGTCCTTTCGGAGTGAAGGAGTGGGTCGTGAACGTGAACACGCCCTCGCCCCGAGTCGGGGAGAGGGTGGGGGTGAGGGGCAGGTCATTCGGGTTTCACGCCGGCAATCCGCATCTGCTCCTCTGTTTCCCTGAAGTACTGATGCAGATACTTGCGGAATTCCGCCGGCGTGCTGCCGACGGGCACGTGGCCTCCCGCCTCGAGACTCTGCTGCGTCTTCGGAGCGCGCACGACCTTCGCGAACTCACTCTGCACGCGTGAGATGATGGCCGGCGGCGTCGCCGTGGGCGCGAAGATGCCATGCCACGACGCTTCGTAAACGAGGCCGGGGATGCCCGACTCGGCAACGGTCGGGGTATCGGGAGCGCCGGCCCAGCGCTGCGCGCCGGTGTATGCGATGGCCCGCAGCCGCCCCGCCTTGATGTGCGGGACGACAGTCAGCGGCGCGCCGAACGCCACCTGCACTTCGTTCGCCATGACGGCCGTGACGATGAGCGCGAATCCTTTATAGGGCACGTGGACGAGCTTCGCGCCGGAGCGGGCGTTCACGAGCTCTCCGAGCAGATGCTGGCTGTTGCCGTGACCGCTCGATCCGAAGTGGACTCGGGATTTCTTCGAGAGCTCGATCAGCTCCTTCATGGTCTTCGCCGCGAGGTCCGGATTGACGAGCACCAGATAGCCGGGAAGGCTCGTCACCTGGGTCACGGGCGCCAGATCCTTGAGCGCATCGAACGGCGGCTTCTTCATGACGAGCTGGTTGTTCGCGAGCGAGGCCGACGTGTAGAGCAGCGTGTAACCATCCGGCACCGCGCGGGCGGTGAGCTCTCCCGCGATGATGCCGTTCGCGCCGCTGCGATTGTCGATGACGATGGCCTGACCCCAGGCCTGCGCAACCTGCTGTGACAGCGCGCGTCCGACGGTTTCCATCGTCCCGCCGGGCGGCTGCGGCAGCAGCATGCGCACGGGTTTGGACGGATACGGGTCCGCCCCTGAAGCGGCTGCTGACATGACGCAATACGCGATACCGATGATCGTTCGAATCATCCAATCACTCCCGGAAAGACAGCGCCGCGGGATTCACGACGCCGCGCGGCGTGCCCGCGGCGAACGCGAGCACGCGCTCGAACTGGTCGGAGAAATAGTTTTCGAGCTGATCGCGCTCGACGTAGCCGAGATGCGGCGTGCAGACGACGTTGTCCAGCGCGAGCAGCGGATCCGTCGCCCCGAACACGGGTTCGTCCTCGTAGACGTCGACCGCGGCGCAGCCCGGCCGCCCTCGCCTCAGCGACGCCTCGAGCGCACCCGGCTCGACGAGTCCGGCGCGGCTCGTGTTCACGAAGAGCGACGAGGGCTTCATGCGCGCGAGATCCGCCGCTTTCACCAATCCGCGCGTTTCCGCTACGAGCCGCACGTGCATCGTGAGCACGTCGGCTTCCCCGAACAGCGCTTCGCGGCTTGCAGCGACCTCGTATCCGTCACCGCGCGCATCGCCGCGCGCCTTCTCGCGCGACCAGACAAGCACGCGCATGCCGAACGCCTTGCCGTATCCGGCCACCTGCTTGCCGATCCGGCCATAGCCGTAGACGCCGAGCGTGCGCCCGCGCAGGCCGGTGCCGACGCGCGACTGCCATGCGCCGCTCTTCAGCCGCGCCATCTGCGACGGAATGTCGCGCATTGCGCAGATGATGAGTCCCCACGTGAGCTCCGCCGTCGCATAGGAGGTGCGCGCATGCTCCGAGCACACGAGGATGCCGCGCTCCGTGCACGCGTCGACGTCGATGTGCGGATAAGGCCCGTTCAGCGTGATCATTTTCAGGCGCGGCAGACGCTCGATGAGCGGCTTGCGGATCTGAGTGCGCTCGCGCAGGAGCACCAGCGCCTCGATGTCGTGCAAACGGTCCGCGAGCACGTCGATATCGCGCGCGCAGTCATGCCAGACCTTCACGTCGTGAGAAGCGAGTTTCTCGAACGCGTTGAGTGCCGGCACCACTCGCACATAGTCGTCGAGTATCGCGATTCTCATCATTCCTTGGCGAGACCCAGTTCCTGCAAGCCCCGGTGCATCTGATCGTATTGGCGCTTCAAACCGGCCCTGCATCCGTCCGGACCCGCGAAGCGATCCACCCACGCGCGCTTCGCCAGCATGTCCTTCCAGTCCGGCGTGTCGGCGAGCGCACGAAACTTCGCTTCCCAATACGCGACTTGCGGCGCGCCGAGCGCTTTCGGCCCCGCCATGGCGCGAAACGCCTCGATCTCCGCGTCAACGCCCAGCTCTTTCCAGGTCGGCACGTTCGCGAACTCGCCCGGCAGACGCTGGGGCGCGGCGACCGCGAGCGCACGCAGCTTCCCTTCCCGGATCGGCGCGAGAAAGCTCGAATGCGGATTCGCGATCAGATCGACGTGTCCGCCGTAGACCGCGCTTACCGCCTGTCCAAAGCCGGGAAACACGACCGCCTTCAGCTTCTTCGGCTCGCCGCCGACGTCCTTCGCGGCGAGCGCCAGCGCGATGTGGCCCGATCCGCCGAACGCCGTGCCGATCGCGGCGCTGAGAGAGCTCGAGTCGGCCTTCAATCGTGCGAGCAGATCCTTCGCATCTTTCACCGGAGAATCCGTGCGCACCCCCACCGCCGTGTACTCGCTGAAAAGCTGGGCGACGCACGCGAGGTCCGTATACGCGAGCGTGCTCCGGCCGACGATCTGATTGCTGATGAGGTTGCCGATGATGAGCGTCAGCGTGTGTCCGTCCGGCGGCTGCTGGTTGGCATACGTCCAGCCGATGTTGCCACCGCCGCCCGGCTTGTTGACGATGGTCGAGGAGACGTCCATCAGCTTCTTCTCGTGCAGCATGCGATCGACCAATCGCAACCCGCTGTCCGACGCCGACCCCGCTGCCGAAGCCGACACGAATTCGACATTGTGCGACGGCTTCCACGACTGCGCGTGCGCCGGCAGCATTGCGACCACCAGCGCTGCGACGCCCAGGAGACGCACGCACTTCCGGATGAGCCGGGCAATCCGGGATGGATAACCTGGAGTGTGATTTCGCCTGGATCCCGGGCTCCCGCCAGGATGACGATGTCGGTACGTCATGGCGGGCGTGCGCAAGCACAGCGAGCCGAAATCCAGGCGAATGACGAGCATCATTTTGCGAGGGCTGGATAGAACGCGAGCGCCGTCTTCCCGAGGATCCACGCCTGATCTTCGGCGGACAGGTGCGCGAGCGCCTTCTTCGATTCTTCCAGGCGCGCTTTGACGCCGCCGAATTTCGGATGCGCGGGATAGTTCGAGCTCCACATGATGCGTTTCGCCCCGAACACCTCGACGAGCTTCGTGTAAAGCTGCTCGGGCGTGCCCCCGCCCTCGCGTGCCGCCGCGATGTTGTTGATGGCGGTCTTGATGTAGACGTTGGGATTTTTCGAAAGCGCGAAGAGGGGCTTCAGGACGTCGTAGTCGGGCGGCGCGCCGACCTTGTGCCCCCACGAGTGCTCGAAGGCGACTTTCACGCCGGGGTAGCGTTCCATCGCCGGGGCAATCTTCGAGATGTCCGTGACCCTGTCGCCGACGGCAACGGGAATCTTCAGCGATTGGATGCGGTCCCAGAGCGGAAACGTCTCCGGCTTGCCGAGCGAGGTCTCGGGCAGGCGGCCGCGCATGAACCGGATGCCGGTCACGCTCTGTCTCTCGGCCATGCGGCTCAATTCATCCGGCGCCTTCGGATCCAGCGGATCGAGCACGACGACCGCGGTGAAGCGATCCGCGTGAGCGAGCGCCGCGTCGATCGTATAGCGGTTGTCGTATTCGTAGACGAAATACGCCTGGACGAGCGTCGCCTTGTCCACGCCCGCTTCGTCGAACTGCGCGATGAGATCCTCGATGCGCGTGAGCGGCCATTCCGTCTGGCCGATCTCGGTGATGCTCGGGATCGAGCCTGCGCGCGGCGTGTCCCTGATCTGCGGATACTTCCTGCGATCGTCGGTAAAGATGTGACAGTGCGTGTCTACGATCATGGCGGTCCTTTTCGATTCATTGGGCGGGCATCGCGGCGGCGTTGGGAGGCGCGTCCCGCGGCACCCCGACGATACCCGAAGTGGTCAGCACCTCGATCCGATGCGCGTCGTAGCCGAGCTCACGCAGGAGCTCCGCGGAATGCTCGCCCAGGAGCGGCGCCGCTCGCGTGATGTCGGGTCCGTCGCGGTCGAAGCGCACCGGATTGCGCACCATTCTCTGGCGACCCATGCGTGGGTGCTCGACTTCGGCCAGCACGTCTCTCGCCCGAACGTGCGGCTCGTCGAACACCTGCCGGTAATCGTTCACGAGCGAGCATGGGACGCCGGCCTGCATCAATGCGGCTTCCAATTTCCGCGCCTCCCATGTCCTGATTGCGGGCGACATCAGTTCGAGCAGCGCCGTCTCGTTCTGTTTGCGCAGGTAGGACTTCGCGAAGCGCGGATCCGCGGCCTCCTTTTCGAGGCCGAGCACGCTCATGATCCGCCTGAAAAAGTGCTCGCGGGCGCCGCTGAACGCGATCCATCGGCCATCCCGCGTTTCGAAGAGCGAATACGGCGCATTCAGGCGGTGATGATCGCCGAGCCGCTCCGGCACCTCTCCGGTCGCAAGATAGCCGGCTGTTTCCCACGCGGCGACGGCGAGCGACGCCTCGACCATCGATACGTCCGCGACGCGCCCGCCACGATTGCGCAGCACGTTCACGAGTCCCGAGAGCACCGCGTACGTTCCGAACAGCGCGCCGAACATGTCCGCCGTCTGCACGCCGGGACGCATCGGCTTCTGGCCGGGCTCGCCGGTGATCGACAGCACACCGGAGAACGCTTCGACCGTGAGATTCACGCCGGCGCGTGTGCGATACGGGCCGGTCTGTCCGAAGCCGGAGACGGACACGTAGACGATGTCGGGCCGCACGGCGCGCAGATGTTCCGCCCCGAGCCCTAACGCGTCCAGCGCGCCGGGCCGGTTGTTCTCGAGCAGCACGTCGCTCTCGGCCGCGAGCTTCAGCACGATGTCGCGTGCTTCGGGCGACTTCAGATCGAGCGCAAGGCTGCGCTTGTTGCGATTGAGCACGGCGAAGCTCGCGCTCTCGCCGTTCACGAGCGGCGGCATCGCGCGCGAGTAATCGCCGCCGCTCGGGTTCTCGATCTTGACGACGTCAGCACCCATGTCGCCGAGGAGAAGGCCCGCGAACGGGCCGGCGATCAGGTTGCCGATCTCGATGACGCGGATGCCTTCGAGCGGTTTCGCCATGGTTGGTCGCTCTGCCTCTAACCTCTCCTCGATTCGGGACGAGGACGACTCTCTTGCCGACGCCGCTCGATGTCGTCCGAGGGTCTGATCGGGCGCACGCCGCATCGTGCCGTGGCCGTCAAGCGGGCTTCCATTCTTCGCGTTCGGCGAATTCGTCGAATACTTTCTGAGCGGCGCGCAGTGAGGCGTTCGTTCTCGGATAGCCGATATACGGCCCGCACGTCGTGATCGCTTCGATGATCTCTTTTTCCGTCGCACCGTAGTTCAGCGCGCCGCGCACCTGCCGCTCGACCCCATCGTATTCGCCCTGCGAGGCGCACACCGAGATCAGGATGAGCTCCTTCACCTTGATGTCGAGCAGCGGCTGCGCCCACACCTGACCGTAGCAGTATTCGAAGATCGCGCGGCCCTGCACGGGCGAGATCTTCGCCAGCCCGTCGATGCGCTCCAGCCCGTCCTTGCCGAGCGCCTTGCCCGCGATGGCGCGTCCTTTTGCGTATTGCTCGTCACTCATCGTTCTCTCCCTGCCCGTGTGGCACGTTGACATGCGAAAGGGGCCAATCCTACGATGCCTGCCCGTTGTCGTGCGAGTCTTTCCGATGTACCCCCGCACGACGCCATTCTTGCTTTATTTCGTGCGGACGCTCGCACGTCGTGTGCGCGCGCGTTACCCAGGTCCCGAATATTTCCGTGCCAGACGAATCCACGCCAGCCCAGCTCGCCGCGCAACCACGGAGAGTCACGCGCGAAGAGTTCCTGAACCTTTTCGTCGCCGTCTTGCTGCCGATGTTCATGGCGGCGCTCGACCAGACGCTGCTCGCGACCGCGACACCGGCGATCGCCGGCAGCCTCGGCGGGCTTGCGCGACAGCTCGTGGATCGCGGTCGCCTATCTGCTCGCCGCCGCGGTGATCGTGCCGATGTACGGCCGGCTCGGCGACTCGCCGCGGCAAGCGCAAGATGCTGCTCGTCGCGCTCGGCATGTTCACGCTCGGCTCGTCTGCGTGCGGCGCCGCGCAGACCATGCCGCAGCTCATCGCCGCGCGCGTGCTGCAGGGCCTCGGCGGCGGCGGGTCTGATGATGCTCTCGCATGCGCTCATCGGCGAGCTCGTGCCGCCGGTCGAGCGCGTCCGCTTCCAGGGCTATTTCGCGCTCATGTTCACGACGGCGAGCATCAGCGGCCCGGTCATCGGCGGCGTCGTCGTTCACACGTGAGCTGGCGGTGGCTCTTTATCGCGAACCTGCCGCTCGCCGCGTTTGCGGCGTGGCGCCTGTGCGCCTGCCTGCGGGCGAGCGTCATCCGCAGCCGCGGCGCGACGCGCCGACATCGCGGGCACGTGCTGTTTGCGATCGGCGCGCTGAGCACTCTCTTCTGGCTCACCTCCGGCGGGCACCGCTTCGCATGGATCTCGAGCATCAGCAGGCGCTTTCGTCACGGCTCGTCGTTCCTCGGCCCCTCGTCGTGGCACGAGACGCCGACACCCGTCGCCGTTCCTGCCGGTCGAGCTTTTCCAGGAGCGCGCACATTCGCTTTCCTCGGTGCTCGTCGTGCTGTTCGCCGCGTGCATGTTCGCGATGATCTTCTTCCTGCCGATCTACCTGCAGCTCGGCCACCGGGTGAGCCCGCAGGCGTCGGGGCTGCTGCTGCTCCCGGTCACGGCCGGACAGGTGATCGCGGCCGTGCTGGCCCGCGCATTCTGAGACGCACGGGAGACCCGTACCGCTTCCGCTCGCCGGCATGGCGCTCACGAGCCTCGGCTTCTGCTCCTCGGGGTCCTGCCGCCCGGCCTTTGGCTCGTCATCGTGCTCGGGTTCGTGACCGGGCTCGGTCTCGGCAGCGTCATGCCCGTCACGCAAGTCGTCGTGCAGACCGTCGCCGGACGCACGAAGCTCGGCGCCGCGACCGCGAACATTTCGCTCGCACGCTCGACCGGAGGCGCCGCGGGCGCGGCGCTGTTCGGCGCGCTGGTTTTCGCGATGCTTCCGGACATCGATCGCCACACGATCGTCCAGCAGGCGCACGCGGGCGTGCGGAACGCATTATCGAGGCGTTCCACCGCGCATTCCTGTTCGCTGCCTCGATCGCGGCGCTGGGCGCGTTTACGGCCTATCGCTTGCCGCGGATGAGAGTCTGGTAGTGCAGATGAGTTCCTTGGTCTTGCGCGGTAATGTCAGGCCGACGCCGTCGTCACGCATGAGATAGGGAACAACCGCTCAGTCGACCGCTGCGGTGCGCGCCCTCCACCTTCACGCGTCACCCCGTCACTGCTTCACCAGCACGTTCCCCTCGCTCTCCAGCACCTTCCGCACCTTCGGCCGCGCGAGCATGCGGTCTTTCCACGCGGTGTAGTTCTTGAGGTCGTTCATCTGAAGGCCGGCGCGCACGCCCCAGCCGTAGAAGACGAGCGCGTAGCCGTCTACGGCGGTGTACTCGCTGCCCATGATCCACTGCTTGCCGGCGAGCATCGAGTCGATCTCGGAGAGACCTTCCCAGAAGGTCTTCAGTCCCTTGTCCTTTACGCTCGCCTTGCCTTCGTCGCCGTCGACCCAGCGCTCGGGCCGGATGCTGTGCGTGTAGGCGGGGTGCACGGTGTTCGAGAACCACGCCATCGTGGAGATCGCGCGCGCCTCTTCCAGCGGGTCGGCGGGCAGCAGCTTCTTCTCGGGATGGCGCCGGTGGAGATACGTGAGGATCGCCGTGTTCTCGACGAGCATCTGGCCGTCGGCATCGAGCGCGGGCACCTTCCCGCGCGGGTTGATCTTGAGATAGGCCTCGGTTCGATGTTCGCCTTTCGCGAGCATCGTCGGCTTCTCCTCGTAGGGAACGCCGCTCTCCTCGAGGCCGATGTGCGACGCCATCGAACATGCGCCGGGACTGAAATAGAGCTTCATCATGTTCCTATAGACCTCCTGTTCTGCTTCCGATTATGCGATTGCGCGCGCCCGGGGTGACGGATCATTTCTGCGTTGCCTGGAAGGCTCTCAGCCGGGATATTCACGAAGCCCGGGGCCCCCACTTTAAAACGGGACAGACCCATTTTCCGGGCGTTGGCCGTCGAAAACTTACACTGACCCCATTTTCAGTCAGTTCCCCGCGCGAGGGCACCAGGAACTCGCGCTTCATCTCGCTCGGGCTGCTGATGCCGAGCATCGCCATGTTGCGGTCGATCTCCTCGCGCAGCAGACTCGACCGCGTGCTGCACGCCTTCCTCGCCGCCGATCGCCGCCGCATACAGGAACGGCCGGCCGACGAACACGAAATGCGCGCCGAGCGCGAGCGCTTTCAGCACGTCGGTGCCGCGGCGCACGCCGCTGTCCATCATCACCGCCATGTTGCCCGCTTCGGCGACCGCACCCGGCAGCGCGCGCAGCGGCGCGACCGTGCCGTCGAGCTGGCGTCCGCCATGGTTCGAGACCATGATGCCGTCGACGCCGCTCTCGCGCGCGATGCGCACGTCCTCTCTCGCGAGCACGCCCTTCATGACGAGCTTGCCCTTCCAGATGCGCCGCATGTGCTCGAGATGCTCCCAGCACAAGCCGTCGCGGGGGTGCCGCGGCCGCTCGAGATTGGACGACAGCATCGGAATGCGCTCGAAGCCCATGTTCTCGAGGTGAGGCATGCCGTGCTTCATCACCGTGCGCAGGAACGTGCCGAACAGCCAGCGCGGGCGGATGATGCAATCCCACGCCAGGCGCGGCGTCGGCTTGAGCGGCGAGCTGTAGCCGTTGCGCACGTTGTTCTCGCGGTTCGCCGTGACCTGCACGTCGACCGTGAGCGCGAGCGTATCGAACCCGGCATCCTGCGCGCGATCCACGAGCGGCGTGATGATGTTCACGTCGCCCGGCAGATACGCCTGGAACCACGCGGTGCGCCCGACCTGTTTCACGCGCTCGAGCTGCGTGAGCGACGCGCCGCTCTGGATCATCGGAATGTTGAGATCCGCAGCAACTTTCGCGAGCACGAGATCGCCTTCGAAGGCCGCGAGCGACGTGCCGCCCATCGGCGGGAAACCGAACGGCAGATCGTAGGTGCGGCCGAGGAGCGTCGTCTTCTGCGTGCGAGTGCGCGTGCTCACCAGTACGCGCGGCATGAAATGGTATTCCTCGAAAGCCGCGCGATTGCCGCGCAGCGACGCGTTCGTCTCCACGCCGCCGGAGATGTAGCCGAAGATCGGCCGCGGCAGGTGACGGCGGGCGGTTCTTCGAAATCTTCCAGCGAAAGCAGATCGCGCAGACTGCGCGGCGCACGCCGGCCGAAGCTGCGGCCTTCGGCGCTCGGGCGCACGGTGATCGAATCGCCCTGCGATACGGTGCTCAGATCTTGTCGTGTCGTGGACATGTCGTCGATGGAACGATCGTTATGGGAACGGGACGTGCGCGAGGCACCGGCGCATTTTCGCGGAGAACGCTAGGGTTTGTATACTTGTCGCCCCGAAAACCAGGGAGGAGTCATGAGCTTCGGCGTTCGGCGGTCTGCGATGTGGACCGTGGCTGTATTGGCGCTGACCGCATCGCACCTGTCGCGGCACAGCAAAACTATCCCGCGAAGCCGATCCGCCTGATCGTGCCGCTCGCGCCCGGGGGACTTGAATTACGGCTCGGGCGGCACCGGGACGGGTCCTCAGATGGCGTTCGAGCTCTTCAAGTTGAAGACGGGGATCAATATCGTGCACATCCCGTACAAGGGCACCGGTCCGGCGGGCCGAAGTCATCAAGAGAACGGGCATCAGGGTGGAATGAACGGCGTTCGCGAAGTGTAGGTATCATGCGGTCCGGCCGCGCGGTTTCCCGACCAACGCGTCACTCAACAAGGAGGCAAACATGACAAGGACGACTGCCACGCTACTGGCGCTCGCGCTTGTGCCATGCACCGTGAATGCGCAGGCATTCACCGATGAGCGTCCCGCACCGTCGGCATACGAGGCGGCCACGGGGCGGCAATTGCTCGCACAAGCGTCGGAGGCGCCCGCAGGCGCCGGGAAATCCGAAGCGGCGCCCAAACCCAAGCCGGAAGCCGCGCAGAAGCCTGCCGCACCGACTTTCGAAACGAAGAAAGTCGAGGCCACGGATAACGTCTACATCTTCAGATACGGCAACGCGCAGGCGATGTTCGTCGTGACGTCTGCCGGCGTCATCGCGACCGATCCGATCTCGTACGCGAACCGCAACGCCTCAACGGTGTATCTCGAAGAAATCAGAAAGATCACCAAGCAGCCGGTGAAGTATGTGATCTACAGCCATCACCACTTCGACCACATTGCGGGCGGCAAGCCGTTCAAGGACGCGGGCGCGAAGTTCGTGGCGCACAAGAACGCGAAAATCCGTCTCGAGATTCTGAAGGACCCCTACACGGTCGTTCCCGACGAGACGGTGGATCAGAAGCGCACGATCAAGCTCGGCGGCACGACTCTGGAGTTGTCCTATCTGGGACTGAACCACTCCGACAGCACGCTGATCATGCGGCTTCCGCAGGACAAGATCATCTTTGCCGTCGATCTCATGCCGGTAGGGTCATTTCCAGGACGTGGGATGATCGACTCCTATCCCCTCGCCTGGGAGTACACGCTGCGTCAAGTACTCGAGATGGATTGGGAGCGCATGATCCCCGGCCACCCCGGCGCGCCGGGCGGACGGCTCGGAACGAAGCAGGACGTGAGAGACGTGCTTGCGCTGCTGCAGGAAGCCTCGACCGAGATCAAGAAGGCGGCCCAGGAAGGCAAGTGCTGGGATCAGGTCGAAAAAGAGTTCAAAATGCCCAAGTACGAGAAATGGCCGGGGTACCAGAACGGCCTGCCGATGGTCGCGCGCCGCTACTGCGGCTTGTGGGGTCGCGGTACGTAGAGGAGATCTAAATGGTTGAACTGAAATCGCGGCGCCACACCGTCAACGATCTCGCGAGCGCGATCGAGCTCTGCTATACGAACGGCTGGACCGACGGACTGCCGGTCGTGCCGCCGACGGCCGAGCGCATCGTCGCGATGCTCGAAGCGGGCGGCGTCGCGCCCGACAAGCAGCTCGCGTTCATCGAGAATCGCCAGGTCTCCGTCACGGCCGAGAAAGTAGCGATCAACGCGGTGATGGCGGGCTGCAAGCCGGACTACATGCCGGTCATCGTGGCGGCCGTCGAAGCGATCGCCGATCCGCTCTACGGTTATCACGGCCCCGCGACGAGCACCGGCGGCTCCGCCGTGTTCATGCTCGTCAACGGACCGATCGCACGCGAGATCGGTATGAACAGCGGCGACAACCTGTTCGGTCCCGGCTGGCGCGCGAATGCGACCATCGGACGCGCGATCCGGCTGGTGATGCGCAACGTCATCGGCACGCTTCCCGGCGAGCTCGACCGCAGCTCGCTCGGGCACGGCGGCAAGTACTCCTTCTGTATCGCGGAAAACGAAGTCGACAGTCCGTGGCCGCCGTTCCACACGACGCGCGGTTTCCGTCCGGAGCAGAATGCGGTCACCGTGTTCGCCGCCCTCGCCCCGCATCAGTATTCCAACCAGTTGAGCTCGACGCCCGAGGGGATACTCGACACGGCGTGCGCTCACATGAAGGTATCGGCGGGTTCGGGGCGTCAGCCTCAATACGCGATGGTTTTCCCGGCCGAGCACCAGGCCACCATGAAAAAAGCGGGCTGGTCGCGAGAGGACGTTCAGAAGTATGTCTACGAGAACTCGAAGATCTCGCTCGCGGACTTGAAGCGCTTCCACATGAAACCGGGCGAGATCGCGCGCGAGGACGAGGAGACGATGGTCGCGCTCGTGGAATCCCCCAAGGATCTGCTCGTCATCGCCGCCGGCGGTTCGGCCGGGGTGCAGTCGTGTTTTATCCCGGGCTGGGGCGGGAAGGCGGGGTCGCAGAGTGTCACGAAGGACATTCGGCCCTCGTCCTCAGACCGGTGAACGAACAGGGGAAACCCAAGGTTTCCCCCGTTATCCTCTTCCTACGGTTGACCAGCAGCACTAACCCGAAAGGAACGCAACGATGAGCATACAGATCTACGATCCAACCACCGAAGTAAACGACAGGCGCATCGCATATGCGGCGCGGCCCGGAACGCTCGAAGGTCTCACCATCGGGCTCGTCGACAACACGAAGCACAATTCCGATCAGCTTCTCCTACGGATCGCGAGCATCCTCCAGGAGAAGCACGGCGCGAAGGCGCACATCATCCGCAAGAAGAAGAGCTCCGGTGCGGCGCCGCACGAAGAGATCGTCGAGGAACTGAAAGCGAACGCCGACGTCATTGTCGCCGGCGTAGGCGACTGAGGGTCGTGCTCGTCGGGGAGTGTCCTCGACAGTATCGTTTTCGAACAGCACGGCGTTCCGTCCGCTTCGATCATCACGGACGTTTTTCTCAAGACCGGACAGGCGATGGCACGCACCTGGGGCCTGCCTGATTTCAAATTCCTGGTGATGAAACATCCGATCGCGAATCTGACTTCCGAGCAGCTCGACGAGCGTGCCGAAGCGATCGTTCCGGAAGTGGTAAAGCTGCTGAAGGAAGGGCAGAAATAGCGGCGATGCACAGCGCGGCCGACCGTTACGCGGAAGTCAACGGCTTGCGCATTCATTATCTCGACTGGGGCACGAGCGGCAAGCAACCGCTCGTGCTCCTGCACGGGATCGCCCGTGTCGCCCACAACTTCGATCATCTGGCGCCGCACTTCGCCGACCGCTATCACGTGATCGCCGTGGACATGCGCGGGCACGGCGACTCGGCGTGGCATCCGGAAGGCGCCTACACCGTCGAAGACTACACGTCGGATATCGAACAGCTCGTCGAGCAGATGGGCCTGCGCGACATCGTCTTCTGGGGCAACTCGACGGGCGGACGCGTGGCGCAGTTGATGGCAGGGCTTCATCCGGAGCGCGTGGCCGCGGTTATCGTCGAGGACGTCGGGCCCGAGCGGCCCGAGTCGGTTTCGAACCAGCGTGCGAATCGCATGGCGCAGGAAGACGCGGGATGGGAGACGGCCGCCGACCTCGAGGTGTGGGCGAAGAAGTTCTACGGCCGCAGCTCCGACGCGATCCTTTCAAACTTCGTCGAGCACGGCAGCCGCCGGCGCGATCGCGACGGACGCATCGTCTGGAAACGCGATCCGGCGATCCTGAAAGGCTTCGTCCCGACGGAGCTCTGGGGCACGGTTCGCAAAATCAGGGCGCCGATCGTGTACATCCTCGGCGGCGCCAGCGCGATCGTTCCTCCCGAAACTCAAGACGAGCTCCGGGAAACGCTGCCACAAGTCGAAATCGTGACGATGCCCGGACTCGGCCACTATCCCAGTGACGAAAAGCCGGAAGAGTTCGTCGCGATCGTGGATGAGTTTCTGCGCCGCGCCACACCGCGAACAACCGCTGTTTACACGTCGAGCACTACCGCCGCGCCGTCAGATACTCCGCATTGACGCAGTTCGCCATCGAACCTTCGCGCAGGTAACCGATCGCGGTCTCGATCGCCTTGCTGCGCAAATCGACGAGCGAATCGGGACTGTAAAACGCCGAGTGCGGGTTGAGCAGCATGCGCCCGCGGATCCATGGCTCGTTGTCGAACCACGCGGCGACCAGCGGATCATCGGGAGAGGCCGGCTCGCTGGGCAGCACGTCGAGCCCGACAGCGGCGAGCTTAGCGCTCTTCAGTCCCTCGAGCAGCGCGGAGGTATCGCAGATCTCGCCGCGCGCGGTGTTGATGAGAAAAGCGCCCTGCTTCATCGCATTCACGGCGCTCGTGTCGATCAGTCGCCGCGTGTCGTTCGTGAGCGGTGCGTGGATGCTGACGACGTCCGCCATGCCGAGCAGCTCGTCGCGCGTGCGGGCGCGCCTGAAGTTGAACGAAAGCTCCGCGCCGTTCGGACGCCACGGATCGTAGAACGCGACCTCCATTCCGAACGCGCGGGCGCGCAGCGCGGCGGCCGTGCCGATGCGGCCGAGGCCGATCACGCCGAAGCACGCGCCGCGCAGGCGCTTCGCCGTGACGTTATTGAGATGCGTCCAGCCGCCCTCGAGCCGCGCCCGCAGCGCCGCGTCGTGAGAGGCCGTGCCGCGCGCGAACGTGAGCATCATCGCGATCGCGGTGTCCGCCACCTCGGTCGTGCCGTAGTCGGGCACGTTGCAGGCGACGATGCCCGCTCTGCCTGTCGCCTCGAGGTCGATCACGTCGAAGCCCACACCGTTGCGCACGATGATGCGCGTGCGTTTCAGAAGCGCAACGGCCGCGGCATCGATGGGGATGTGCCGCAGCACGATCGCGTCGGCACGGCCCCATGTTTCGGCGTCGATGTCGGAGAAGCGCGGCCGGCGTGCGTTGATCAGCTCGACATCGGGGCCGACGATGCTGCGTTCGAGGTCCAGCACTTCGGACCGGCTGTCCGGAAAGAGGATGGTATAGCTCATTGGAGCCCCTTTCGATGTTATGAAGCGCGGGACCGACGCTCACGGCCTCGCGTTGCGTGAATCCGCTTTGGTAAGCAAGTTCTACCCGTGCGGGAAGGGACGTGGATCACGGGATCAGGTCCGTCTTGCCGCGCGAGCGGATATGCGGCGGTCGCGAGATGTCTCACTCGCCCTCCAGTTTCGCCGCCCTGACCACCTGGGTCCATTTCTCGATCTCCGTTTTCGCATGCGCTGCGAACTGCTCCGGCGTCGAGGGCGAAACATCGACGCCCTGCTCTTCGAGCCTGGCCTTGAGCGGACCGCCCAGCACCTTGTGGAGATCGGCGTTCAGCTTGGAAAGAACGGCCGGAGGCACCTTGGATTGCGTGCAGATGCCATACCAGCCGGTCACGTCGTAGCCCGGCACTCCGGCTTCCGCGAAAGTGGGCACGTCGGGCAGTTGCTTGTTGCGCCTCGCGGAAGTCACGCCGAGAGCGCGCACGCGGCCCGCCTTCACCGCGGCGAGCGGCGCGCCCGCGAGATTGCCGACGGACGATTCGATGTTTCCGCTCATCGCATCGGCGAGCGCAGGCGCCGCGCCTTTGTACGGAACGTGCACGATGTCGATCTTCGTCATGATCTTCAACAGCTCGATCGACAGATGAGGCGACGCGCCCACACCCGAAGAGCCGTAGTTCAGCTTGCCGGGGTTCGCTTTTGCATAGGCCACGTACTGCTTGAGCGTCGTCATCGGCATCGACGGGTGCACCATGAAAATGTTCGGCACGCCGCCGATCAGCGAGACGAACGCGAAGTCGCGCATCGGATCGTACGTGAGCTTGCCCGCGAAGCGTGCGGGTGTCACTGCATGCGAGCCGATGTTGCAGAGAACGAGCGTATAGCCGTCGGGCGGCGCCTTCGCGGTCACCTCGGTCGCGACATTACCGGCCGCGCCAGGCCTGTTTTCGATGACGACCGGCGAGCCCCATAAGTCGCCGAGCGCCTGGCCCACCATGCGCGCGGTCGTGTCGACGCCGCCGCCGGGCGCGTAGCCCACCATGATGCGCACCGGCTTCGCCGGATAGCTTTGCGCCGAGGCATTCGCCGCGCACACCGCGGCAAGCGCCATCCCACACATCTTCACGCTGACTTTCACCCACGTCCTCCTCGTTCTGTTGTCCCTCACCCCGTGCCCTTCACTGCCTCACTCCGGCTGTATCCCCGCCTCCTTCACCACCTTCGCCCAGCGCGCGAGGTCCGTCGTCACGAACGCGGCGAACCCTTCGGGCGAGCTTCCCGCAGGCTCGAGTCCGGCGGCCGCCATACGCTCCTGGATGTCGGGCAGCGCGAGCGCCTTCCGAAGCTCGGTATTCGTGCGATCGACGAGCGGCTTCGGGGTGCCCCGCGGAACATGCACGCCATTCCAGCCGATCACTTCGAAGCCCGGCAGCCCCGCTTCGATGATCGTCGGCAGCTCCGGCGCGAGCGGCGAGCGCCTGGCGCTGCTCACTCCGAGCGCGCGCAAACGTCCCGTCTTCACGTGAGGCAGCGCCGCGGGCATGAACTGAAACGTCATCTGCACCTGTCCCGCCAGCAACTCGTTGAGCGAAGCCGCCGCACTCTTGTATGGCACGTGCAGCATGTTCACTCGCGCGAGGCTTTTCATCATCTCTCCGGCCAGGTGCGGCGGAGTGCCGACGCCCGAGGACGCGTAGTTGATGTGCCCGGGTTTGTCGCGTGCGAGCTGAATGAACTCGGTCACCGTTTTCGCGGGGACCGCCGGGTGCACGAGCATGAGGAACGTCGCAGTGGCGAGACCCGTCACCGGCGCAAAGTCGCGATCGAGGTTATACGGCGGCTTCGCATACATGCTCGCGTTGATCGTGAACACCGCAGTGCTGATGAGCCACGTGTGGCCGTCCGGGGCCGCTTTTGCGACGATATCCGCCGCAATCGCGCCACCGCCGCCCGGACGCTGGTCGACCACGAGCTGCTGGTTCCAGACCGCGAAGAGCTTCGGCCCGAGAAGGCGCGGCAGGAAATCCGTGCCGGGTCCTACCACGACGCGTATCGGCTTGTTCGGAAAGACGGCGGCGGCCGCTGCGGGCGCCTCACGCGCGAGAAGCGCGAGCGCTGCACATACGCAAGCCGCAAACGCGCGCGTCACGAGAAAACACCCATGGAAGGAACGACGTTCTGATGCCGATAGTTCTGAAACTGGCGCCGGAACATCTCGAGCGAGTCCATCGATTCCGAGAAACCGAGCGCGCGCGCCTTATCCATCGAAGAGCCGATTTCCCAGTCCGGACCGAGCTGGTAGTCGCCGTAGGGCCACAGCACGAGCGCGTGCAGGTCTGTCTTCAACAGGCCCTGTTTGGCGACGATGCGATCCCATACGGGACCCTTGTCCTGCATGTACTCCGCGAGACTGAAGCGTCGCGGCATGCCGGGTTCGAGCCTGAACCACGCCGCGAACTGCGACCACACGTCCCGCCAGCGTGGATTGTCGCCATTGACCACGTTGAAGGACTGGTTCGCGCATCGCGGCTCGGTCGCCATCCACACTACCGCTTTCGCAAGCAACGCGAGATCGGTGAATTGCGTGTGCGCGTCGTATCCCTTTACTCCGCCGGGAAAGTCGAACGCACGCCCCAGCTCACGCTGGATCGCGGCATAGACCGCCACGACGAGGCCGAAGGAGCGCGGATGATCGATCCCCGGATCGCAGAACGCATGCGGACGCGACGTCGAGTAGCTCCATCCCGCGCGCCGGACGCGCTCGATCAGGAAATCCTCCTGATCGAAATAGAAGTTCCGGTTCTTCGCGCGCGGCGTGTCCTCGCGCAGAGGAAACGGCACGGGCCCGAGCTGATGACCGTAGTACTTGCTCCCGTGAACCGCGTGAACGTGTGCGAGCGGCGCGTGGCGCTCCAGAACATCGACGAGGTTCTTCAGCATCACCGTGTTCGTGTCGACCGCTTCGGGCTGGCCCTCCGGGTGATCGAAGCGTGCCGCGTAGAACACGTGCGTCGGCGTATCGAGGCCGCGAAGCTTCGCGCCGCAATCGTCGCGATGAGCGAGATCGACCGCGATCGACCGCACTCCGGGCGTCGCCGCGGGCCGGCGAGCGAGACCGATCACGTCCCAGCCTTGCGCAACGAGGCGTTCGACGATGCGCCGGCCGATCAGACCCGATGCGCCGGCAACGAGGGCAGTGTGTCCTGGCATAGCGGCGGAGTATAAGTCAACGCATGCCCGCTTCACCCCTGGCCATGTTGCCGCGCTTGACCGTGGGGCATGGTACATGGAAGCTTCACGGGCACGAGGAGGACCAACATGAGCTCGGAATCGCTGAGGCGCGTGCCGTCCGTGAAGGATCGCGTCGGCGCGGAAGAATGGGATACGCGCGTGAATCTCGCGGCATGCTATCGCCTCGCGGCGTACTACCGCATGACGGATTTGATCTACACGCACATCTCTGCGCGCGTGCCGGGGCCCGATCACCATTTCCTGATCAACGCGTTCGGCCTCAGCTGGGACGAGATCAACGCGTCGGCGCTGGTGAAGGTCACGCTCGACGGCGATATCGTCGACGATCCGACGGGCAGCGGGATCAATCGCGCGGGCTATGTCATCCACAGCGCCGTGCATCGCGCGCGGCCCGAGATCCAGTGCGTCATCCACACGCACACGCAAAGCGGCATTGCGGTGTCCGCGCAGGAGCATGGGCTCCTCCCGATTTCGCAGCACGCCATGCGCTTCACAGGGAGCCTCGGCTACCACGACTACGAGGGACTCGCCCTCGAAACCGAAGAGCAGGCGCGGCTCACGCGCGATCTCGGCGAGCACAAGGCGATGATCCTGCGCAACCACGGGTTGCTCACGTGCGGTGAATCGATCGCGGAGGCGTTCGATCTCATGTACTACCTCGAACGCGCGTGCCAGACTCAGGTGACGGCGCTGGCCGGAGGCGCGCGGCTGCGCCTCGTTTCCGCCGATGTGGCCGAGAAGGTCGCCCGGCAGTTCAAGACGCTGCCGTACAAAGCGAAGAAAACCGAATGGAAAGCGCACCTGCGCATGCTCGACAGGACGGATCCGAGCTATAAGACGTGAACTTATCCGACGCGCGGCGCTCACGCTCCGAGGTATCCGAACGCGATCCCGGACCAAAGAAGAATAGGAGTGCATGACAAGAAAATCCCCTCGCCCCCGTCTCGGGGGAGAGGGTTAGGGTGAGGGGGAAATTTGTTATGCCCTGTAAATCGGAGAAGCCATGTACGTCGCACCTTCGAAACGCCTGACGCTCGCCGGCGCACGCAAGATGATGAAGACCGCGATCGAGATCGCGGAGCGCGAGCGTATTCCGATCTCCGTTGCCATCACCGATGCGGGCGGCCACCTCGTGATGTTCGAGCGCATGGACGGCGGCCGTTTCCATACCGTGCATTCGTCGACCACCAAAGCCGGTCACGGCTTCTTCGAACATGCGTCCGACGACGACGAAGGGCGCACAGGGTCAGAGCCTCGACACCACGCACGCGATCGGCCTTGCGCTGGCCGCCGGCCCGCAGCGCTGGACTGCCATGGAAGGCGGCTACCCCATCATCGTGGACGGCAGAGTGCATCGGCGGCATCGGGGTATCCGGCGGCACCTGGGAATTCGACGACCGCATCGCGCGCGAAGCGATCGCGTCGATTGGCGCCACTTTCAAGATCGATGATAAGTAGCCGACGCCGGTGCCAGTGGCGGGAACCCGATTGTCCCGTCACGTGAACGCCAGGCGCTCCGAACGAGGCCGTTCGCATCGAGGTCGATTTCGCGATCGGCGTCACGCCGTGACAGGAGAACCATGTCTTTCGAACCCGTGAGAGTCGGCTGCGTCGGCATGGGCTGGTGGTCCGACGTGCTCGCCGACGCGATCCAGCGTTCGGGGAAGCTTCGTATCGTCGGCTGCTACACGCGCTCGGAAGAAAAGCGGCAGGCGTTCGCGGCGAAATACAGATGCAGGCCGGCATCGAGCTACGCGGCGCTGCTCGAAGACCGCACGATCGAAGCGATCGTCAACACGACGCCGAACAACGTCGCACCTCGAAACGACGCGGCAGGCCGCACGAGCCGGGCAAGCACGTTTTTCTCGACAAGCCGATCGCGAACACGATCGCGGATGCGCGTGCGCTCACACATGCCTGCCGCGACGCCGGTGTCGTGCTCGCGCTCGGTTACCAGCGGCGCAAGGAAACCCACTTCCGCTGGATTCGACGCCAGATCGACGATGGCGTCTTCGGGAGGCTCGTCAACGCCGAAGCGAACATCAGCCGCGACCGGCTCGGCAAGATCGATCTCACCTCGTGGCGCTACACCGCCGAAGGCATGCCGGGCGGCGTCATGCTCCAGATCGGCATTCATTACAGCGACGTGCTCGAGTATCTGATCGGTCCGGTCAAAGCGGTAAGCGGACGCCTCGCGCAACTCGTGCTGCCGGGAGACAACCCCGATGTCGCGAGCCTGATCCTCGAGCACGAGAACGGCGCGTTTTCGACGCTCAACGCGAGCTACGCGTCGGCTTCCGAGTATCTACGCGATGAACATCTACGGCAAGGAAGCGAGCGCCTATTACGATCTCTTCGGAGGGCTGCGCTTCCTGAAGCGCGGAACGCGAGCGCGCCGACGCCGGTCGAGATCGAGAAGAACGACCCGATCGTCGAAGAGCTGGAGGAATTCGCCGCGGCGGTTCGCGGCGACGCCGAGCCCGAAATGAACGGCGAGCGCGTCGACCGCTTCGCTTGCCGTGCTGCTTGCGGGAATCAAATCGGCGCGCGAGGGACGGCGGGTGGAAGTCGCCGAGGTGCTTGCCAGCGATGATTGAGGCGCCTCTTGATGAACGACGCCGAACTTCCTCGTGAACAGCGCCTGGATTGCGGCTTCGCGCCACAATGACGACATCAAGTACCGCCGAATCCTCCAGGGCAGATGCGCCAGCACACACGTCCGGGATCCAGCGTTCGAACAACATGAGTGGAGGAGTCATGCAGAGATCGGCTTGATGCTCTGATTCTGGCGTGCGCGCTCCTGGCAGTCTGCGCGAGCGCTCTCGCCCAGGACGTGCCGTTCCCGAAGCGCGGCAACATCGAGATGACGGTGCTGTTTCCTTCGGGCACCTCGGCCGACATGACCGCGCGCCTGCTCGGCCAGGGCATGGCGAAGCACCTCGGCGCGAACGTGGTCGTCGTCAATCGCCCCGGCGCCGGCGGCGCGATCGGCTACAAGCACGTCCTCAGTCAGAAGCCGGACGGCTACAGCCTCGTCTGGAACTCGAACTCGATCTCCACCACCTTCCACTCGGGCCAGCTCGCGGTCGACTACAAGGCGTTCGACCCCGTCGCGCGCGTGCTCGTCGAATCGCCGGTCCTCGCCGTGCGGGCCGATGCGCGCTGGAAGACGCTTGCGGACTTCGTCAAGGATGCGAAGTCCCGCCCCGGCAAGATCACGGTCGCGAATTCGGGCATCGGCAGTCACACGCACATCACGGCCGTCGCGCTTTTCAAGACCGCGGGCGTGGACGTTCTCGACGTGCCCTACTCGGCCGCGCAGGTCATCCCGAATCTGCTCGGCGGCCACGTCGATGCGATGGTGCAGTTGCCCGGCGCGCTGGCCGGCAGCATTCAAAGCGGCGCCGTTCGCATCCTCGCGACCGTCACGCAGAAGCGGGATCCGATGCTGCCGAATGCGCCCACCGCCCAGGAGCACGGCGTCGACGTGGCGCTCGATGCATGGCGCGGTATCGCGGTGCCGAAAGGCACGCCGAAAGCGGCGATCTCGGCGCTGGAGAACGCCATTCGTGCGACCGTCGAGAGCGCGGAATTCGTGCAACAGAGCCGAGAAGCTGAACGTGAAGCCCGCTTTCATGCCCGCAAGCGAATTCGGCGACCTCATCGCAAGCGAGGATGCTCAGCTCGCGCGCATCATGCAGGACATCGGGCTTAAAAAGCCGTGACTCGTGATTCGTGAACTCGGGTTCGTGACGAGTGAAGAGTGAGGGGTTTCACTCCCCACTCCTTCACTCCTTCACGTTTCACTTGGCCAGCCCGAGATCCACCAGCACCGCCTTCGTTTCGGCATACTCCTGATCGATCAACTTCCTCAGTGCCGAACCGGTGACGAAGTGTTCGGTCCAGTAGTTCTTCTCCAGATCCTCTTTCCACTCCGGCAGCTCGGTCGCCTTGCGCAGCACGCCTTCCCAGTACGCGACTTGAGCCGGCGTGAGATTCTTCGGAGCGAACACACCGCGCCAGTTTCCGTAAGCGACGTCGACGCCCTGTTCCCTCCACGTCGGACCGTCGGCAAGCGCGCCACCCAACCGTTGGGGCGCCGCAACGCCGGCGACGCGCAATTTGCCGGCGCTCACGTGCGGCACGACGTTGACGGCGCCGATCACGCCGAGATCGATGTGTCCGCCCAGCAGCGCGGGTATCGCCTCGGCGGACCCCTTGAAGACGACGACCTTCAGATCGCGCGGGTTACCGCCCACCGCTTTCATGACCAAGCCCGCGGCGATATGGCGGCTGCTTCCGAAGGCGTTGGCGAAACCGATCGAAACCGACTTCGGATCCTTCTTCAGCCGTGCGATGAGATCCTTGCCGCTCTTGATCGGAGATCCGGCCGGGACGACGAAGACGGTGTAGTCCTCCAGGAGCGACGCGATCGGCGTGAAATCGCCGGTCGTGAGTGTGCTCGCGCCGATGATCTGGTTCGTCAGGAAGCCGCTCGTCATGACCAGCAGATAGTGCGGGTCGCCGGGCCGCTGCGCGACGTACGTATGCGCGATGGTCGCATTGCCTCCGGGCTTGTTCATCACCGTGAGCGAGCTCGTGACGAGCTTGGTCGCGCCGATCACGCGTTCGAGCGTGCGCGCGGTCTTGTCGTTGCTGCCACCCGGTGGAGAAGCCGCGACGATTTCGACGTTCTTCTGCGGCGACCAGGCCTGGGCGGCAACGGGCGCGCTCAGCACGAATAGCGCGGTCAGGACAACGAGCTCAGCCGATTTCATGATGCCTCTCCTCTTCGGGGAGGCATGACTCTATCACGCGGCCCCGCGCGATCGGAGCGAGCGTAAGCAGCGTCGCGCCGTCGCGCAGAGTCGAGCTGCCCCCTCACGCACCCTGCGCGATCGGTGCGAGCGCGGCACCGATGCGTTGCGCCTGCTCCTCGGTCACGAGGTCCTTCAGGACCGTGACGAAGCGTTCGTCCTGCGCACCCGAAAGGATATACTGCCAGCGATAGGCTTCGAGGAAAGTCTTGTGGACGCGCTGCAGCTCCGCGCTCGACAACGGCCTCGCAACGAGCCCGACGAAGTAGTCCGCATCCGCCTTCGCCTGCTGCTGCACCATGGCATCGATTGCGCCGGCCAGCTCGATCAGATCGTTGACGCCTTGATCGCGCTCCTTCGGCCCGAGACGTGCGTGCTCGCGCCGCCATTCGAGCTCGTCCAGGATCGCGTGCTGCGATTCTTCCTTCCAGTGATACAGGAAGATGTCCTTGAACAGCTCGGAGAGTTCACCGTCGGCCCCGATGCTCTGGCGGTAATGGGTCTGCGAGAAGATTTCGATCATGCAGGTGAGCGCAAGCACCGACCATGTGGATTTGCCGAGGACGAGCCAGGCGACATCGTTCGGCTGTGGCACGAACTGATAGCCCTCGGGCATGTCTGCGGCGATCATCTGTTCGATGCGCCTAAA
>CAWEHH010000018.1:0-59775 GCA_963808765.1 uncultured beta proteobacterium | reverse complement strand
GCGGGCGCGGAGGTTCTATGAGGAGAAGCTCGGGTTCAAGCCGAAAGAGGAGACGGCGGGCGGCGTGGTGTACGAGTTCGCGAGCGGCACGGCGTGTTTCCTCTATCCGACGCCGAATGCAGGCACCTCCCAGGCGAGCCAGGCATTCTGGCAGGTGGAGGACATCGAGCGCGAGGTCGATGAGCTGGTTGCGCGCGGCGTGCAGCTCGAGAAATACGACATGCCGGGCATCGATGCAAAAGGCATCTTCGCCGGAGGCGGAGCCAAGGCGGCGTGGTTCAAGGACAGCGAAGGCAACATCATGGCGGTGATTCAGAGCGTTTGATGTTTCAGGGCGGATTTCGGCCAGAGCGGACATTCGCTCGTCGGCTGGGAATTTAAGCGAACGGCCGGAGAAACAATTACAAAAAATCCATGTTATCGAGCTTGGCTTTGCTATTCAGCATGCGGCAATAGTGTTGACTCTGGTGGCTGCTCCGATCGTGCTCGCGCCGGGAGAACACCTTGTGCCTGTCCCTGCAGCAGCGGCCATCGATAACGCCGAGCAGGTGCGGACGATCGAGGCGTTGCGGCAAAGCAAACGCGAGAGGCCGGTCATCGCCATCCTCGCTCTCAACGACGCGACGGAGGTTACCGATTTCCTGGTGCCCTATGGCGTCCTGCAGCGGGCGAACATCGCCGATGTCACCGTGGTTGCCGAGCGGGCGTCGCCAGTGCCTCTCCACCCCTTCAGCCGTCTTGGACGGGGTCCGGAGCTTCTCAGGATCGAGCCTCAGTCGACCACGCGCGCCTTCGATGAGCGCTATCCGGACGGTGCAGACTACGTCGTCGTTCCCGCCATGGAGCCGCGCAACGATCCGTTCGTCATGGACTGGATCGCCGCGCAGTCCCGGAAGGGCGCCAGGATCGTCTCGGTGTGCGCCGGCGCCCTGACGCTTGGAGCCGCCGGCCTGCTCGACGGTCGCCGAGCTACTACGCATTGGGCCTACGTCGACGATCTTCAAAAGGCACATCCCAGCATGCAATGGGCTCGGGACCGGCGGTATGTTTCGGACAATGGCATCACCACATCGACCGGCATCACTGCATCGATGCCAACGATGATCGCCCTCATAGAAGCGATTGCCGGACGGCCGAAAGCGGAACAGGTTGCTCGGGATCTCGGCATGGCCAACTGGGACGCGCGCCACCGCTCGTCCGCTTTCCAGCTTACGTGGGAGCATCAGAAGACGTACCTGCGCAACTGGCTGTCCTTCTGGCGCCACGAGACCCTCGGGGTCCCCGTCAGCGAGGGTGTGGATGAAATCGCCCTTGGGCTTACCGTCGATGCCTATTCGCGCACAGCCTTGAGCAAGGCCGTCACCGTCGGGAGCAGTAGCGAACCCGTGCGCAGCAAGCATGGCCTCATTATCCATCCGCATATGTCGGGCGAGGCTGCAGTCGTCGATCACATGTTGCCGCCGCCACGTTCGGATACGCCGGCACGGACGATCGACAGGGTCCTGCCGCATATCGCCTCGCGTTTCGATCGGCCGACCGCCGACATCGTGGCACTGGTGATAGAGTATCCTTGGGTTGCGGAAGCTACGCGATGACACGGTGATGGCAACGCCAGCGTGCCCCTCACGCCCTGGCTTTGCGATCCTCAGGGGTCACGGCCAGCGGCCTGTGACGACGTACCCCGTCGTCACTGCGGCTTGATGCCCGACGCCGCAACGACCTTCTGCCATTTCTTCACATCGTTTGCCATCGTTGCGGCGAACTCCTCGGGCGTGCCGGTGCGCGGCTCGGCGCCCTGACCGAGCAGTTGCTCACGCGTTTCCGGCGTATTTAGGATCGTGTTGATCTCACGGTTGAGACGCGCCACCACTGGTTGCGGCATGCCCGCGGGGCCGATCACGCCATACCAGCCCGCCACCTCGTAGCGGGGAACGCCCGCCTCCTGAATCGTCGGAACTTCCGGCAGGGCAGTCGCGCGCTGTGCGGTCGTCACGCCCAATGCGACCAGCTTGCCGGAGCGCACGTATCCGACGGAGGCCATGATCGTGGGGAACGCGAACTCGAGCTGGCCGCCCAGCAATGCAGAGACGGCGAGCGCTTGTCCCTTGTAGGGCACGTGCGTGTAGTCGATCTTCGCGAGCGTCTTCAGCAGCTCGGCGGACATGTGGCTCGGTGCGCCCACCCCCGAAGTCCCGTAATTCATCTCCCCCGGTCGGGAGCGCGCAAGCGCGATGAACTGCTTCACGTTGCGCACCGGCAGCGAAGGATGAACGACGAGTGCGTTGGGAACGAGCCCGATGCTCGCGAGCGGCGTGAAATCCTTGACGGGATCGAACGGCAGCTTCGAATACATCGAAGCGTTGATGACCCAGCCTTCGGGTATCACTTGAACGGTGTATCCGTCCGGCGGCGATTTCTGCGTGAGCTGGCCGCCGATGATGTGGTTCGCGCCCGGACGATTATCGACGATCACCTGCTGGCGAACGTTCTCTCCGAGCCTGGTGGCGAGCACACGCGCGAGAATGTCCGTCGCGCCGCCCGCAGCGACACCGACGACGATGCGGATCGGCTTCACCGGGAAATCCTGCTGTGCGAACGCGGACGGTGTAAGGACAAGCGCGAGAACGCCGAGACACAGGCGCGCCGCGTAAACGACTTTCACGTTCATCTGCCCGGTCCTCCTCCGTGACGCTGGTCTGTTTCCCCCAAGCCGCTCCGAACGCGAGCACGATCGGCGGAGGCGTTGAAACGGCGTTCGAAGCCATGGCCCTGAACGGCGGCTCGTTCGGGAGCACTGTGCCATAATTTCGACGCCAGCGGACGCAGACAGAAGGTATTTGAGGCGGCCGCCTCGCCTGATCTATCCACTGAAGGGTAATCGAATGAAGACCGCGGAAGACTTGGCGGCGATCCGTCGCTTCGCGAGTGCGGTCGCGAAGCGCCACGGCCAAGTAACGTTGGGGCTGCGTTTCGTCCTTCCATTGGCGCTTGCCATCGCGGGCGTGCCGATCGCATCGGCTCAGACGTACCCCGCAAAACCGATTCGCATCGTCATCACCGGGGCGGGATCGGGGCCCGACATCGTGGCGCGGCTGGTCGGCCAACGTCTCACGGAAGCGTGGGGTCAGCAGGTCCTCGCCGACGCCCGGCCGGGTGCGAGCGGCCGCATCGCGGCGGAGCACGTCGCGCGCTCGCCGTCTGATGGGTATACGCTCATGATCGTGACCTCGCAGTTTGCGATTGGCGCTGCACTCTACGAGAAGCTTCCCTACGATTCCATCAAGGATTTCGCGCCGATCGTCCTCATGGCTTCGACGCCCTTCGTGCTGGTGGTTCATCCCGCTGTGCCGGCGCGCTCCGTGAAAGAGCTCGTCGCGCTCGCGAAATCGCGGCCGGGTGACCTTCATCATGGATCTTCGGGGCCGGGCTCGCCGCCCGCGCTCGCTGCTCAGCGCTTCAAGACGTTGACCGGCACCGACATGCTGCACGTTCCCTACAAGGGAGGATCGCAAGCGGTCGTCGACACGGTCGCCGGGCAGATTCACATGACGTTTGCCGTGGTGCCCGCGGTCCTGACGATCGTGAAGCAGGGCAAGCTTCGTGGGCTCGGCGTCACGAGCCTGAAGCGCACGCCTCTCGCACCGGACTTGCCCACGGTGTCTGAAACGGTGCCCGGCTACGAAGTGATCGGCTGGTACGGCCTGGTCGCGCCCGCCCGCACATCGCCGGAGATCATCTCTCGCCTCAACGGCGAGGTCGTGAAGGCTCTGCAAGCGCCGGAGTTCCGCGAACGCCTCGTCGGGATGGGCGCCGACGTGATCGGCAGCACGCCTCAGCAGTTCGCGGCATACCTTCCGGAGCAGATCGAGTTCAACCGTCAGCTCATCAAGGAGTCCGGCGCGCGGCCGGATTAGTCTTCCTTAATCAGCTGGCACCGTCATGGGCCGTCGAGCCCGGTCGGTGTCTGCGCATAATCCGCAACAGATAGTCCTCTCGCCCCCGCGCGCGGGGCGAGGGAGAATTCTCGGACTGCGCACTACCTCGATTCTGCCGGAGCCATGCCTTTGAACGCGAGCTTCTGCAAGCCGGCCGCGGTCTGTGCGATGTAGATGTTGCCCTTCGAGTCGGTCGCGATATGGTGTCCCGGCCCGAGCTGCCCGGGAACCTGGATCGTACCGACGACCTCCAGCGTCTTGCGATTCACGACGACGATGCCTTTGCCGCCACCGACGTACAGGTGTTGCTGAGCACGATCGGGCGACAAGGCGAGATTGCGTGCGAAGGGCATGTCGGTCCTGATGAGCTGCTTCACGAACTTGCCGTCACTGGTGAACATCTGAACGCGGCGGTTCTCGCGGTCCGCGACATACACCATCCCGTCGTTTGCCACCCGAATCGCGTGGACGACGTTGTAGTCCGCCGGCCCTTCGCCCGCGGGAAACGTTTTGGGTCCCACCACGGCGCAGTTGTCCGTGCCGGCGGGCGGTTTGCCGAACGCGCCCCACATCCGCTTGAACGCACCGGTCTCGGCGTCATAGACGATGGTCCGGTGATTGCCGTAGCCGTCGGCCACGAAAAGCTCGTTGGCTTTCGGGTACACCCACGCATCCGCTGCACGGTGCACGTTGGTGGTGTCGTTGTCGCCTTTGCTCTGGTTGCTGCGGCCGATCTGCATCAGGAACTTGCCCTCGCGCGTGAACTTGAGCAACGCATCGTCGGCGACGGGTTTCAGGCCCGGCAGGCGCAGCGCGGGACAATTGTTCCCACCGACCCATACGTAACCGCGATGGTCGATGTGGATACCGTGCTCGCGCTCGGGCCAGTCGTACCCGCTGCCGGGTCCTCCCCACGCGCGAATGAAGCTTCCGTTCGTATCGAACACCACGACAGCGGGCGCGGCCGGCGGGTTGTCCTGGAGCTTGAGCGTCCTCGGCCGATGCAGAACTTACACATTGTCCTGCGCATCGATCGCGATACTCGAAGCATGCCCGAGCTGCCACTTCGCAGGCATTTTCGGCCACGCGGAATCGACTTCGAACATCGGCATGCGGCGCACATCCGCTTCGGACGTGACGGCCGGAGTACCGCAGCCGGCAATACCTACCGACATGGCGACCGCTGCTGCAACACCGAGAAGCTTACGAATCATGAGTCTCCTTTCTGCACTGCCTGCCCCTCACCCTGATCCTATTCAACACGGTGTGGGCGAGGGAATGTCGTGCTGGTCGCACTCTTTCAGATTCGTCTGGCGCATGCGACCATCGAAGCAGGCGCATGCATGCAGGACGGGCAAGCATTGCCCATGCTTGCCCACCCCTTTGCCGCCGCGTTGTCCGACCCTTCGCCATGAGTGGAGAAGGGGTCGGCGCTCGCCTTCGGTTCGGGCCTCGCCGCCCTACGGAACAGAGGAAAACCAAGGTTTTCCTCCGTAATCTCCTTTCCTTTGGGAGAAGGGCGGTCGCTCCTAGGCGTTCTCGGTTACGGCCTTCGTGCGTGAGCCGGCGACGCCGATCTCGAGCTTCTGAGGCTCTGTTGCCGTCGCGCGCGTCCCCGCGGCCTTGTCGGCCTTCTGGAAGTCTGCCTCGGTGAACCCGTACAGATGTGCGCCGCCCATCAGAATCTTCGCCGCGGTGTCGCGCGAACAGTTCTTGAGCACGTTCGAGGCGACGTTCGGGAAGTTCGAATCGAAATGCGGATAGTCGGTCGAGACGCACATGCGGTCGGCGCCGATGAGCCCTGCGGTCGCTTCGATCTCGGGCTCGCTGCCTTCGACGGCTGCCCAGCAGTTGCGGCGGAAGTATTCCTTCGGCGTCAACGCGAGATACGGCGCGTGCGACTCCCGATACTGCGGATAGTCGTTCTCGATGCGCGAGAGCAGTCCCGGCACCCACGAGTTCTGCGCTTCGAGGAACGCGACGCGCAGCTTCGGATGAAACTCGAAAACGCCGCCGATGATCATCGCGATCATCGACTGCTGCATCTCGATCCAGTGCGCCGCGACATGGCGGTAGAAGCGGTTCTCGCCGTAGAGCTCGATCATGTGCGAGTACTGGGCGCTCACGCCTTCGTGGAAGCCCCACGTCACGTTCAATTCCTCGTGGATGCTGTAGAGCGGGTCCCAATAATTCGAGTGCCAGTAGCGGGCGTTGATGAGGTTCGGGCGAATGAACGAGCCGACCGCGCCGAGCTCTCTTACGCAGCGCACGAGCTCGCTGCAGGCGAGGTGCACGTCGTGCATCGGCAGCATCGCCACGAACTTCAGACGCTCGGGGCTGTACCAGCAGAACTCGTGCATCCAGTTGTTGTAGGCCTGGCAGATCGCCAATGACAGACGTGGCTCGATGCCGTTGCGGGCGAGCAGACCCAAGCCCATGGTCGGGTACAGCACGGCGATGTCGACGCCTTCCATGGCCATGCCCATGACCTGTGCCTGCGCGTCGTAGTCGCGCTCGATCGCGAAGTCGAGGCGGTCGGTTTCCTGGAGACGCGAGCCCGCGAGCGGCGAAATGACTTTCGTCGCGCCTGAGCGCTGCCGCTTGCGATACTGCTGAAGATCCATGTCGGAGGTCGGCTCGCCGTCGATCAGGATCGTGCCGGCCGGCCCGCGGATCGGCCGTCCGTCCGCCCCCACTCTTACACTGACGCGGTCCTTGTATTTCGGGTCGAGATACCGCTCGAACAGATCCGGCGGTTCCATGACGTGCATGTCGGAGTCGACGAAACGCAGACCGTCTTTCATCCAGACCTCCTTTGGCGTAGATGGGGTGAGAGCCGCAAAGCTACGCTATGCCGGGCGGGAATCGGTGTCAACGCAAATCGCGATTCCGCAGCACGCGCAGCGGCGTGAGAGACGCGATCGTCGGATTGGGAAGTCTACGATGTGGCGGCTACTGGTCCGTGCGCGGCATGCGGGCGTCGACCGCGACCTTTGTCAACTTGGCGATTTCCGCGCGAACGGCACGACCATGCGAATCGGCTTGCTGGGATAGGCCTGCGAGAATGCGGCGGGCGAGATCACCGCGAATGACGCAAGTAGCGCCGGGACAAGTCTCGCGAGCATGGTCCTCCTCCGATTCGGGTCTGTCCCGCTTTCAGATGATTTCGCGCTCGCGCAGTCGCTGGATCTCGGCTGCGTCGTAGCCGAGCGACTTCAGCACGTCCTCGTTGTGCTCGCCCACTTCGGGTGCGATGCCGATGCGCGGCGGTGTCTCCGAGAAGTGCCACGGAGAGCCGTGCACTTTCAGTTTCGTGCCGTGCTTCGGATACTCGACCTCGGTCACGTAGCCGTTCGCCAGCACATCGGGGTCGTTCGACGCTTCGAGCAGCGTGTTGATGGGTGCCGAGACGATGTCGGCTGCGCGCAGGAGCGCCACCCATTTCTCGCGTGGCCCGGTCGCGAACAACCGGTCGAGCGTGGCGAGCAAGGTCTTGCGCCGCTCGTCGGAGTTGATGACGACGCCGAGATCGCCGAAGCCGGCGCCCACGAGCGTGTCGTAGAAGCCGAGCACCGACATCGCCTGCTTCCATTTGGGCGCGCCGTTCAATTGGAAGACGAGCGGCTTACCGTTCACGTCGTTGAAGCTCGCGCTCATCCCGGGCCGCTCCGGCGTGCCGGTGATACGCGCCTGTCCCGTCACCGGATCGCGGTTGCGCCACATGGCGGTGGTGAGAGTCCAGCCCATCAAACGAATCTGGCCACCCAGTAGCGAGCATTCGACCTTCTGGCCGATGCCCTGCGTGCGCGCACAGTGCAGTGCCGCGAGCATGCCGCCGAAGGCTAGCAGCGCACATGTTTCGTCCGCGACTGAAACGACGCCGGTGCGCAGCGGCTGGCCTGGAGACGAATACGCTTCCGCGATTCCGCCGAGCGCCTGCGCCATCGAATCGGTGCCCGGCAGGTGCCCGTTCGGTCCCTTCGGCCCGTAACCCGAAATCGACACGTAGACGAGCTTCGGATTGATCTTTCTGAGCGTCTCGTATCCGTAGCCGTTCTTCTCCGCCGCGCCCGGGCGAAAGTTCTGACCGAAGATATCGGCACGCGCGACGAGCTTGTAGAGGATCTCGCGCGCCTCCGCGGATTTGAGGTTCAGCGTGACGCTCTTCACGCCGCGGTTGCACGTCTCGAAGATGGTGCTGGGGAGCCCCGGGAAGACACTCCCGGCGCGCGTCCTGTCGCCGGTCCGCGGGACCTCGATCTTGATCACTTCGGCGCCAAGGTCGGCCATGAGTGCATACGGCACCGTGCCGGCCTGTGCAGTAGAGCACGCAACGACTTTGACGCCATCCAGCGGACCACGTGGATTCGCCATGGGAAAACCTCTCGCGCGGAGGAACCGAACAAGTTTAATCGATCTTAGGGGCGCCGAAATTGCTTCCGGCCGCGCGGCGCTGACGGGAGATCAAGTGACGGATTGGGCGAGCGTCGTGCATCGCTCCATCCTGCCTTTGATGAAAAAGACGGGAAGCTTGCTGGACCTGCCGCTCGATCATCGCTTCCTGGCCATGTTTTCCGGCGCAGTATCGGCCGTATCCTGGTTCTACGCAGCGATGCTGGGCATCGGCCGGCCGCTGAACTGGAGATACTCGCTCACGGAATTGCTCGCCGCATATCCCATTCTCATCACAGGCGGGTTCCTGGGCATGCTGCTCCTCGCAGCATGGGCCAGGCGCCGAAGCATGGACGGCGACAGTGAAGCCCGGCTGGATTTGCCGGGTAAAGCGATCGGCGCATTTCGATGACGCCGTAATGCGAGAAGAACGAAGCCGCGTGACTGCTGGCGGCCCGAGGCCGATGCAATCACGCGGGCAGAACTGCTTATTACGGTCTTGGTGCGCTGCCGCTCGGAGAAGTTTGAGCTTTGGGAGCCGATCCGCTGGTGCCGCCTCCGGCGCTGCCCGGGGTTGCGCCTGTGGCAGGACCCGACTTGCTGCTTTGCTGCGCCTGCCGCATGCATTGCTCTTTGCGCTCGCCGGAAAGGCTTTCGCATTGAGCGGCGGTGATCGGCGCCTTGGTCGCGGAGGACTCGGATTTGCCCGTCGAGCTCTGGGCGAATGCCGTTCCGCTGAACGCGAGCGCGACTGCGGCGGCCGTGAGGTATGCACGTGATGTCATGAGTAAGTCTCCTCTCTCGGTTGAAGGGCGATTACCTTTGCACGGGCAATCGAGCTACCCCTCAGGCAAGCGACATGCCAGACCCTCCGTGTGAGGTGCGCAGCCCCTGCGCCCCCGGTCTTGCGGCGCGTTCGAGCCCCCCGATCGTCGTCTGGCAGTGACGCCTGGGCGCCTCCCCCACCGACTCCATAGGGGAGGAGTGTGTCGCAAGCGCCCGACAGCGCTCAATCGAGCCCGAGCAGTCGCGACGGATTCTTGCGCATCATCGTGTCGATATCGCCATCGGAGACGCCTTCGCGTTTCATCGCGGCGATGGCCGTTTCCAGTCCGTCGGGATGCGTCATGTTGCCGGACTGGCCCAGGTCGGACGAGATGACCAGGCTCTTCGCGCCGATCAGCTTCACCATTTGCGCGACGTGCTTCGCGTTGATCTGCGTCCAGTGCGTGAGGAAGGCAAGCGGCGCGTTCGGGCCGGCGAGAAACTGGAGGAAGCACACTTCGATCACCGCGCCCATGTCGGCGACCTCTTGCGCTTGCGCCGTGCTGAGTCCCGGCACGTTGGTGAGCCCGTGCGTGACGAGAATGTTCTTCACGCCCAACTCGCGCGCGCGGCGTGTTACTGCAACGATTTCCTCGGGATGCACGTGACCGGTTGCGAGCAGGAGGTTCTCACGCGCGATGATCTTCAGGATCGCTTCCATCTCGGCGCTGACCTGCCCCTTCGGCGCGACGGTCAGCCCGACCGCATCCGGCTTGGAGAAGGTCTTCACGTGCTTGTCGGATTCGAACGTCGGCAGCCATACGACTTTCCCGCGGCCGCCGTAGACACGATGCATCCACTCGACGGCGTCAGGGTTGACGCCGCCCACCGCCTTGTTCAGCACGATGCCGCCGAACACCTCGATGCCCGGCACGACCCTCATGACGAGCGCCGCACGGCTCGCGGTCTCGCTGACATGGTTTTTCAGGAGAATGCCGCGCATGCCCTTCGACTTCGCGAGCTGCGCGATATCGATATCGTCCATGTTGCGGCCGAACACGTCGGGATGCGAATGCACGTGCATGTCGATCACGCCGGCATTCGGACTGACTTTCGGCGGCGGCGGCGGAAACGCGGCTTGCGCGAGCACGGAGCCTGATGCCGACAGCGCGTATGCGGCGAAAGCCGAGACAGCGAGCATGGCCCTGATCATCTTCTCCCCCTCGGTGGATGCTACGCGGGCATCATAATCCCGGCGCGCCTCTGCCCCTCGTGCCGGCGCCGCCGCTTTAAAGCGGTGAAGGCAACATCAATGCGCCATGACGACAGGAATCTGCGCGTTCGCAAGAACGTGCCGCGTGGCACCGCCGAACATCAATTGCCGCAAGCGACTCTGTGTGTAGGCGCCTTTCACCAGCAGGTCCGCCCCGCTGCGGGCGCATTCCTGGAGGATCACGTCACCTGCCGTGCGTTGCGTGCCGGGGACGGTGCGCGCCACAGCCGGCACGCCGCTGCGCTCGAGATAGACGGCGAGATCTTTGCCGCGAGGACCGGGCACGCCCCAGCCCTCGACGGAGAGTACGGTCACGGTGCGAGCGCGCGCGAGGAGCGGCATGGCGAGCGCGACCGTGCGCGCGGTTTCGGTACTGCAATTCCACGCGATGACGACGTTCTCGCCGAACGTGACGTTGCCTGAGGGCGGCACGAGCAGTACAGGCCGTCCGCTTTCGAAGAGGGCCGATTCGAAGATCACGCGCCAGTTGAGCCAGCCCTGGCCGAAGTCGCGCGCCATGACGATGAGATCGAACAATCTGCCGTGGCTGCCCACGACTTGCTGCTCCGTGCCTTCGATCGTGCGCCACGCCGCCGATGGACGCTCTGCGCTCGCTGCCGGCGCGTTCGCGAGGCCGTGTGCGGCGACGGATGCTTCGAAGCGCATTCGAGCGCGGTCCGCCATGCTCCGGCACTCCTCGATGAGCTGAGTGAAATGCGCGTCGGCGAGCATGGAACCGTCGCCATCCATGATCTCCGGCCGGCGCAAGACGAACAGACCTTCGAGGTAACCGTTGCTCTGGCGGATAAGGGTTGTCGCCAGGTCGAATGCGTGCTGAGAGACTTCGTCTTCGCAGAAGGGGAGCAGGACGGTCGTCATGATCGAGCACCTCGCGGCGCCGGGTGGCGGGTCAGGCCTATTTTGCTTGAGAACCCGCGAAGCGCAAACGGGCCGCGCGCTTTCGGCGCGGGCGCCGTGCCGACGGGTTGCCGATGTGGCGGCCCTGGAGCATCATGCGCAAACCCTGAACATGACGAGCACCCGGAGGAGGTGGCGGATGAAACAGCGAGCAGCGGAAATTCGCGGGAAGACTCCCGCATCCTGTTATCGACGGCGACGGCCACTGGATGGAGCCGATCCCGATCTTTCTCGAATACCTGAGCGAGGTCGGCGGGCCTGCCGCGGTCGACCGCATGCGCGGCATGTGGCGCCGCAATGACACCTGGTATCAGGCCACACCCGCCGAACGCCAGCACCAGCGCATGCGCCGCACGATCTGGTGGGGCGTGACCAGCCAGACGTACGACAAGGCGACCGCGCTTCTCCCCGCGCTGCTCAACGAGCGGCTGCCGGAGCTCGGCATCGATTTCGCCGTGATGTACCCGAGCTTCGGACTCACCATCAACGCGATCGCCGACGATGAGCTGAGCCGTGCCGCCGCGCGTGCGTACAACATGATGACGGCCGACATGTTCGGGCCCTACAGCTCGCGATTCGCTCCGGTCGCGATCCTGCCCGCACGCACACCTGACGCGGCGATCGCCGAGCTGGAATACGTCGTGCGCGAGCGAGGCTTCAAAGCCGTCATGCTGCGCGGAAACCAGGAGCGGTCGATTCCAGGTGCCGCTGAAGGCATCGATCCGCAGAAGGCCGCGTGGTACGTCGATACGATCGCACTCGACAGCCCTTACGACTACGACCCGCTGTGGCAGCGCTGCGTCGAGCTCGGTGTCGCCGTGACTCAGCATTCCGGAAGCTCGCGGTGGCCCGATCGCGCTTCGATTACCAATTTCACGTTCAATCACGTCGGCCACTTCGCGGAGTCGAACCACGCCTTCGCGAAGAGCGTTTTCCTCGGCGGTGTCGCGCGCCGGTTCCCGACGCTGAACTTCGGCTTCATGGAAGGCGGCGTGAGCTGGGCATGCCAGATGTACTTCGACTTGATCGAACACTGGGAGAAGCGCCGCCGCGCGGGGCTGCAGTATCCCGACGCGACGAGCATCCCGGAGTTGACGGCGCTGATCCAGCGCTATGGCGATGAGAAGTTGAAGGCGAATACCGGCGCGATCATGGGCAGCCTGGACGCGTTCCGGCCCGAGTGCAGCGTGGACGAGCTCGGCCGCAAGGAGCACGTCTTCGACGATTTCGAAGCGCCCGGCATCCAGGCGAAAGACGACATCCGCCGTGTGTTCTCCGAGAGCTTCTACTTCGGATGCGAAGCCGACGATCGCGCGACCATGTGGGCGTTCGATCCTCGCATGGGCATCCGGATGCGGCCCGTGTTCAGCTCCGATTTCACGCACTTCGACGTGCCGGACTTCGAGGAGGTCGTTCCCGAGGCCTACGAGATGGTCGAGCGTGGGTTTGTCACGGAGCAGGATTTCCGCGAGTTTACGTTCACGAACGCGGCGCGCCTGCACACCCGCAACAATCCGGACTTCTTCGAAGGCGACCGTGGTCGAAAGCGCGGTCGCGGAGGAATTGAAGCTGAAAAAGCCCGCGCTCGCGGAGCGAGTTGACGCGCGGCATGAACAGGCTGGCACGGAGCGCCCACGACGCTCCGTGTCGCCTCACGCGCCGATTGCTCTACTCAATCATTCACCAGATCGCGATGGCGGCCGCCGAGCATCGCGCCGTAGCTCGCGCAAAACGCGCCGATCAGCATCGCTAGAAAGCTTGCAAACGCCAGTGTGGCTGCTGCTTTGCGAGCCGTGTCGGCAGCCTCGCGCGCCGCCTGCTCCGCTTTGGCTTTGGCCTGCTGAGCCTGCGCGAGCACGCCGTTGATGCGTTTGTCGGCGTCCTGCTGACTTACACCCGTGCGTGCCGAGATCACTTGCGCAACGTAGGTTCGATCGTTTTGTGCGAGCTCGCCGGTCCTGATCGCGTTCGCCATGACTCGGCCGAGCTCAGCGCGACTCGCAGCGTCATTGGCATCGGGCGCGGGTTTATCCGAGCGCATCAGCATGTCCGTGAAATAAGCGCTCGGGTCCGTGGCAGTGCTCCCCGCGGCTTCTTTCGCCGCGGACGCCACGCCACTGCCGGCGGCGGAGACCGCGCTACCCGCGGCGCGCGCGCCGGCGCCTGCTACCGAGCCCGCCGCACTCGCCACCACGAACGACGTGATGACGACACCCAGTGCCCACACGACAAACCCATGTGCGGTGTCCCGGAAGGCAACCTCGTCCGTATGCACCGTCGCCCACTTGGTGCGGAGCCGCCCGGCCACATATCCACCCAATCCGGCAGAGATCACCTGTACCACGATGAGCCATACGATCGCGCCCACACCGATGGTTTTGGCTGACGCGCCCTCTTCCTGCCACGCGGAAGCGGATGCGAGTCCGAGACCGGTGCCGAGGGACAGCAAGGCCATGCCCAGCGCAGCGGCGACGAATGCGCCGCCGGCGATTGCGCCCCAGGACACGCCTGAAGCGAATGATTCGTTGCGGGCGACGGCGAGGCCGCTGTTTGCGACCCCACGTGTGACGGTATTCTCGAGTGACATGAACGGCTCTCCTCCTGTATGTGCGTGCGGACAAACTGCGGTGCCTATGCAAGCCTCAAGCCTGCATAGGCACCGCGCCGGTCCAGTGACCCCCACGCGAATCCCTGCGGGCGCTGCTGGAGCGATGCCGTAATCGCGGGAGGCTGCGCTGCCCTTTTCAGCGGCATCCCCTCGACGCTGTATGCGTGGGCAACCGGCGGCGACGTGATGGAAGCCACACGTGCCGCGGGCGCGATGTTGATCCAGGCCTCGTCGAGCGATCGCGAACTGTTTCTCGCCGCGGCGCTCGTGCATGGCGCGGTGTCGCTCTTCTGGACGGCTATCGTCGTCCCCCTCCTGCCCCGGCGGCACACGGTGGCCTGGGCGACCTTCGCGCTTGCCGGCATCGCGCTGCTCGATCTGCGAGTGATAGGACGCTCGTTCCCGGAGATTCTCGCGCTCGCCTTCTGGCCTCAGTTTGCCGATCACCTGGCGTTCGGAGCGATCCTGGGCGGCGTGCTGGCGTGCCGGCGTGGACACGCGATCGCGCTCTATCGGCCTGAAAGGAAAACACCGTGGCGCGACCAAGCGCGCGCATCCTCCAAGCGTGCGCGCGTGCCGCCGCTGCTCGGCGGGCACGGCTCAGGTCTTCATGCTCTCCGGCACCTTGCCGCCGTTCTCCTCGAGTTTCCTGATCACGGCCTTATGCAGGGCGATGTTCTGCTCCGCGCTGCCATGCGCGCCGGCGTTCACGCCGAGCTCTTCCGCAAGCTCCTTTCGGGCGTTCATGCTGGAGTCGAGATCGAGCAGCTTGAGCAGGTCGACGATCGACTGGTTATAGTTGCCGCCGCCGCCCTTGCTCGATGCAAGCTGCGAAAGCACCGCGTCGATGTCGACGTTCTGCAGCGGAGCCTGAGACGCCGTCGGCTGGGTCGCGGCCTGCCCGGGCTGGGGGAACCTGCGAGCTGCCCTGAGCCTTGCGCCGCCGAAGCGGAGCTCTGACCCCGCAGTTTGTCGAGAATTCTGCTGAAGATCCCCATGTGCCTACTCCTCTTTCAAAGATTGGAGCTTGCCACGAGCAAGCTGCAAGCCTGCTGGTCCGCGCTCGTGGCAGAATAAGTGCCATGCGATCCGCTCCGGGAGGAGAGCAGGTCATGAAGCTGGTCCTGAAGCTGACGCTGCTCACGCTGGCGCTCGCGACTCCGGGCGTCCTGAATGCGCAGTCGTTTCCGACGAAGCCGATCCGCATCATCGTCCCGTTCCCACCCGGCGATTCGCTCGACATCATGTCGCGACTGATCGCGCCGAAGCTCCTCGAGCGGCTGGGGCAGAACGTCGTCGTCGACAATCGCCCGGGCGCCGCGGGGCAGCTCGGACTGGATCTCGGCGCGCGGGCGGCGCCGGACGGCTATACCCTCGCGGGCGGGCAGGGCGGCAATCTCGTGGTGCAGCCACACACGTACAAGAAGCTTCCCTACGATGCGCTCAAGGACTTCGCGCCCGTCGCGCTTTCGACGACGAACTACCTCGCGCTCGTCGTGAGTCCCAACGCGCCGTTCAAATCCGTGCAGGACATGATCGTGTACGCCAAATCGAACAAGGGGAAGCTCACCTTCGGATCGAACGGCGAAGGAGGGTTCCCGCACATGTCGATGGAATTGCTGCGCACGCTCTCCGGTCCGTTCGAGTATCTGCACGTTCCGTTCAAGGGCAGCGCGCAGATCGTGACCGAGCTCGCGGGCGGGCGCGTGGATGCGACGATCCTCGGCATCGGTTCGATCACGCCGTACATCAAGGCCGGACGCATCCGGCTCATCGCCGTGACGAGTCCGGCGCGCGCCGAGCTGTGGCCCGATACGCCGTCGATCGCGGAGGCGGTGCCGGGTTACGATTCGCGCGGCTGGTTCGGCTACGTGGCGCCCGCAGGAACGCCGAAGCACGTCGTCGCGCTGCTCAACGCGGAGATCAATCGCGCGATGGCGATGCCGGACGTGAAGGAGAAGTTGAACGCGATCGGCCTCACGGTCGTCGCCGAATCGCCGGAGTGGTTCGCGAAAGTGCTCAAATCGGACTTCGACAAATACGGAAAACTCGTCAAGACCATCGGACTGCAACCTCAATGAACACGACAACTGACCCTTATGTACGAACCGAGGTCCGCGACGGGATGCGGATCACCTGGCATCAGCCGATCGAGTTGAAAGACGGGCTCGTGCTGCGCGCGGACGTCTATCGGCCCGTGAGCGATGACGCGCGATGTCCGGTCATTCTCACCTACGGCATCTACGGCAAGGGCCTCGCGTATCAGGACGGCTACCCGATGCAGTGGGGGAAAATGGTCGCCGACCATCCCGAGATCCTCGAGATGTCGTCGAACAGGTACCAGAACTGGGAAACGACCGATCCCGAGTGCTGGGTGCCGCATGGCTATGCGGTCGTGCGCATCGATTCCCGCGGCGCGGGGTGGTCGCCGGGCTTCATGGATCCCGCTTCTCCGCAAGAGGTCGAGGACCTCTATGAGTGCATCGAATGGGCCGGCACGCAGTCGTGGAGCAACGGCAAGGTGGGCATGCTCGGAATCTCGTGACTACGCGGGCAACCAGTGGCGCGTCGCAGGCATGCATCCGCCGCATCTCGCGGCGATCATTCCGTGGGAAGGCCAGAACGACCGCTATCGGGATTCGGGGTATCACGGCGGGATCCTGTGCGAGTTCCAGAAGCGCTGGGCGAAGCACCAGGTCGCGAACATTCAGTACGGCCGCGGCGAGCACGCCATGAAGAACGGAAATACGGGCGAATCGGTCGCAGGGCCTGTCACGCTGTCCGAAGAGGAGCTCGCGAAGAATCGCGTCGACGCGTTCGAGGAGTTGAAGAAGCATCCGTTCTATGACGAATGGCATCGCTCGCGGACGGCGGACCTGTCTCTCGTGCGCACGCCGCTCCTCACGTGCGCCAACTGGGGCGGGCAGGGCATCCATCCGCGCGGCAACTTCAACGGCTTCACCGAGACGCCGGACGACATCCCGAAGTGGCTGGAAGCGCACGGCGATTCGCACTGGTCGCTGTTCTCGAGCGGCTATGGCGTCGCACTCCAGAAGCGCTTCTTCGATCACTACCTCAAGGGCATCGACAACGGCTGGGACCGTCAGCCCCGCGTGCAGTTGAACATTCGCCATCCCGGCGAACGATTCGTGCTGCGTCATGAAAACGAATGGCCGCTCGCACGCACGCAGTGGACGAAGCTTTATCTCGACCCGAACGACATGCAGCTTTCCGATGCTCCCGCGACGCAGGAGCGCGCGGTCACCTACGAGGCGCTCGGCGACGGGGTGACGTTCCGCACGCGCCCGCTCGAACATGACACGGAGATCACGGGTCCCATGGCGGCGCGGTTGTTCATTTCGTCTTCGACGCGGGACGCGGACCTCTTCGTGATCGTTCGCGTGTTCGATCCGGAAGGCAAGGAGCTCACGTTCATGGGCTCCACCGATCCGAATACGCCGATCGCGAACGGCTGGTTGCGTGCGTCACACCGGTGGCTCGATCCGGAGAAGAGCAAACCCTGGAGGCCCTATCACCCGCATGATCGCGCGGAGCCGCTCACGCCGGGCGAGGTCTACCCGTGCGATGTCGAAATCGTGACGAGCTGCATCGTCGTGCCGAAGGGCTGGCGCATCGCGCTCACGGTCCGCGGCAAGGACTACGAGTACGAAGGCGAGCTCTCGGAGTTCGGCAAGACGTTTCACTACGGCACGCGCGGCACGGGCGGCATGACGCACAGCGATCCGGACGACCGCCCGGCCGACGTGTTCGGCGGACGCGTGACGCTGCATGCGGGCGGCGCGCGAGAGGCGTACCTGCTGTTGCCGGTATTCCCGCCGAAGGCCCGCAACCATCGCTTCGCAATGCGGCTGTAGTCTTCAGGCGCATTGCTCGCTCACGATCATAATCTGCGGGGCCTGTGATTGAGGCGCGGCATCCCGAAGCGCGTGCCGCTGTACAACCAGTCACCTGCGCCGTGCGCCGCGTCGGAGCTCCTGTGGAAAAGGTTCAGACTCTCCGCGAGCTGCGCGAACGGCGTCTCGGTGAGTTGCTTGTTGGTCTGATGATAAGCCGGTCAGACCCCATCGGATCACGTCGCCCGAAATGTCCTGCGCGCTGGTCTCGCGTTCGCGGATTGCGATAGTCGCTCATCAGGGCGACAAGGTCCCTGCGGACGATCATCCAGTGGCCACGATGTCCTTCACTTCGGCCTGCTCCCTTCATCGCTGATGCATTGCTCGACTTTAAGATAGTTCCATGTGTCCTCTGAGAAATCGAAAGCGTATACCTCGGCCTCGTTCTCCAGGATCATGATCTGCGTTCGATCGGCCCGATTGGGTGGTGAGCCTTTCCCGTGTTCTGTGTAACCGCCTTCGCCGATTCGGCCAACGGGCGGCACGCTTGCCTGAATCTGAACGCGACAGAAGCGAGATCAGCAGAACACTGTGCTTCGGCAGTATCTTTCCGCTGCCCGACCCGGATTCTCGTGGTATCAGCAGACTCGTGCGGCCCTTGAATGCACGAAATGAATACTCGCGGCGTTCGCTCTACGAATGGGATTAGCGTGTCACGACGGGACGGAACATCGCGCCGTTGCGCGCGTCGATCAACATGTTCGTCTGGGTCGCCACCTTGTCTGCCGTTATCGCCACGAGCGCGTCCTCGACGTCCTGCACCCACAGGGCATCCGCGCCGCTCGGCAGCCGGAATGCCGATTTGATCTCTCCCCACGTCGTCTTTTCGCCTGCGATACCGAACACGTCGGAAGCGCTCTCTCACAACTGGTGACTTCGACCGCGGGATCGATGCCATTCGATGCTTCGGTCTTCCTGGCAGGCAGCATCAACGATACGCGCGGTTGAAGCGTGACTTCGGCGAGTTTCGTATCGTTCTGCTCGTCGAGGAACACCTTGATGAAACGGCGCGCCTGATCGCGCACGTGCTGGCGTGCCGCCGGTTCGGCAAGGTTCGCGGAGCGGCCGTCCATTCATGGGCCCCTGCAGGATCGTCGCGAACAGCTGGTAGACGCTGGTGTTCTCGATACGCGAACTGTCTCGCGCTACAAGTCGAGCGCGTCATCGTTCAATCGTGCAGCTCTGCACGAGTATCGCCTCATAACTGCTCAGCGGTTCCTGGATATCGACGTCGTAGATTACACACATCCGCTGGCGATCTCGTGCTCGGACATGTCCTCCGAGGAAAGGCGGTTGCGGAACTGGCCTGCCTCGTAGATGCACCAGCCCATTCCTTCTCGCTGGAGGCATTGCCCGGGTTGATCATGATGAACCACGTCGATGCGTTGATCTCTTTCGAGATTCTCTGATCGTAGTCCTCGCCCGCCCCGATCCTGTGGTCGATAAAAGCGTCGATGTCGCCGGACAGCGCGACGAGGCAGGTCCTCAATTCGTTCGCAATGCGCTTGTCGACACGCTTATAAGAGATGAATACACCGATGGACATGGTTACCCCCGCTCGCTTGCAAGCTGCCCGGCCGCCCTGCGGGCGACTCCCCTGTAGCCTCCTCGCTGTTGTATCGCTTGGTCTTCCACGCCTCACGCGCGTGAGGCCAGCGCGACATGCCGGTCACGCTAACATGATCGCCCGGCGGTTCCTATCAGCCGTTGGGGCGGTACGGGGAGGGAAGGGGGCCTCAGACGAACGCCGGCATCACCTCGCGCGCGAAGAGCTCCATCGACCTGCAGCACCGCTGCCTGATCAGGTCGCCGAACCAGAAGCTGCAGTTGAAGTGCGAGATGCCCACCATGTCCTGGACGCGCCTGATCTGGCGAACGCACGTTTCGGGCGTGCCGATGACGAGATGCTCTCGAGCAATTCATCGGTCGAGGGCTCGGCCTTGCCGGGAACGGCGATGGCGTGGCCCGCTCTCCACGCGCTCGTAGTTGTTGCGCAAGCTCATCGTCACACGCATGTTCCAGCGCGCGTGCTCGGCAGCGTCGCGCGCATCCGCGGGGTCCTTCGGTGACGTACACCGCGCGCTGCACGCCAACCAACGGCCGCCGCTCGGGCTTCGTCTCCTCCACCATCTTTCCGAACACCTTGCCGAATTCGCCCAGGCGTTCGACGGCAGGCCGAATCCGCCGGTGAGCACGTTGAACCCGCGCCGCACGGCCGCCTCGATCGCATACGGACTCTGCGCCGTGACCCAGATCGGCGGATGCGGCTTCTGGACCGGCTTCGGGAAGATCGAAGTTTCCGGGAATTGTAGATCTTGCCCTCATAGCTGAATGGCTTTCCCCGAACGCTTTCAGCAGGACGTCGATCGATTCTTCCCAGCGCTGCGCCGCCGTATCGAGTTGCAAGCCCGAACCGCTCGAACTCGTACCGCTGATAGCCGCGTCCGAGCCCGATGTCGACGCGCCGCCGCTGAGCACGTCGAGCATCGCGATCTCCTCGGCGACGAGCAGCGGATGATGCAGCGGCACGACGATGACGGCCGTTCCGACGCGCAGTCGACGTCGTTTTCGCCGCGATGTAGGTCGCGAGCTGAAGAGGCCGCGAGAGATAGCCATACGTGGAGAAATGATGCTCGCCGAGCCACATGTTGCGGAAGCCGAGCGTCTTCGGCCGCTTGCGCCTTCTCGATAGCGCGGGCGTACATCTCCTCCGACGGACGCGCCGAAGGCGATTGCATCAGCAGAAACGTTCCGATGTCCATCAGGTGAGCCTTTCTGCTTTCGGGTCGAGCCCGCATTCTCGCAGGAACGGGCCGGTGTGGCATCTCGTCACGATCGCCCAATGCACGTGCGCTGCCGGCCGCCGGAATCTTCAGCAGGGCGTATTCCGCCGGTGCACCGGTGACGGTGGCGAGAGCCAGGCGATGTGCTGCCCCGGCGCGTGCCTCATTCGAAGCGATACAGCCGCTCCGGATTGCTCACGAGTATCCGGTGCCTCGTTGATCCATCCGGAACCCACTGCGCGAGAAGGTCCGTGAGCGCGCCGTCGTTCGGCATCGCGGACTCGAGCATGACATGCGGCCAGTCGGTGCCGAATACGAGGCGATCCGGCGCCGCGCGCACCAGCGCATGGGCGAACGGCGCCATGTCCGAATAGGGAAACGGCTTGCGCGAGGTGCGATACGGCGCGGACACTTCGACCATGTGCGGCCGCCTTGCAGGCGCGTAGAAGAGCCTGAAACCGGGCGCATCGAGGCAGCGAAGCGGGTCGGGCCGTCCCATGTGATCGACCACGATCTCCGTCGGAAAACGGGCGGCCATCCGATCGAAGTCCGGGAAGTTCTCGATATCGAGCAGGAACTGAACGTGCCAGCCGAAGCGCTGAACGTGTTCCGCCAGTTCCGCGCGGCTTCGAACTGCACGCCGACCTTGGCGACGAGTTCGCGCGAAAACCACGCACGCCCGCGCGATCGAGCCGCTCCAGTTCGGCATCGGTCACATCCGGCGCGATCAGAGCGACGGCTCTCAAGCGTCCGCCGGACTGCGTCATCGCGTCGACGATGACATCGTTGCGCACGCCATGCACGCCGGATTGAACGAGCACGCCGCGGCTGAATCCCACGGTATCGAGCATGTGCAGATAATCGTTCAGGTATACGGGCGGCGGCGTGTACCTGACGGTCTTGCGCGTAGCCGTACTGCTCGCGAGGGCCGAACACGTGGGCGTGGCCGTCAACCGCCCCGGGCGGCATCGCGAAGGACGCTCGAACGGGGTTCGGATCGGGCGCGGCGCAGATCGCCGGTTCCGCGCTCATCCAGGGTCCTCCTTCGTCACTTGTCCTGTGTCGACTGCTTACGCGGGAACGCGCTCTTCGCTATTCTTGACAAAGCGATCGCTGTTTTCGCGTGCGAGTATCGCACCGAACGAACGGGGAGGAGACGCGTGGCGCGCAACGTTGTGGCCGAATTCGCTGGGATGCATCGTCGGGATGAGCCGCCGCATCTTGTTTGCCGCGGCATGTTGCGGGTGTTCACGCTGGCGCTCGCATCAGCGCGGCGCAGGCCTATCCCGCCAAACCCATCCGGCTGGTCGTCGCGCAATCGAGCGGCGGCAACGCCGATTTCGTCGCGCGCGCCTACGGCCAGCGGCTGAGCGAACGGCTGGGCCAGCAGATCGTCGTCGACAACCGCGGTGGCGGGGCGGGCATCATCGGAACGGAGGTCGTGGCGCGCGCTGTGCCGGACGGCTACACGCTTCTCCTCGCGCCCACCGGCTTCAGCATCAATCCGGGACTCTATGCGAAGCTTCCATTCGATCCGCAGCGCGATTTCTCGCCGGTATCGCTTCTCGGCATCAGCTATGCGGTCGTCGTGGTGAACCCGCAATCGAGCGTGCGCACCGTGCAGGATCTCGTTGCAGCGGCAAAGGCGAAACCCGGTCAGCTCCATTTCGGCTCCTCGGGTGTCGCCGCTGCGACGCATCTGGCCGGTGAGCTGTTCAACGCCTTGGCGGGGGTGAAGATCGTGCACGTTGCTTACAAGGGCGCGCCGCCGGCGCTCGCCGATTTGTCAGCCGGGCGTATCGACGTGATGTTCGCGAGTCCACCCTCCGCGCTGCCGCTCGTGCGCGGCGGCCGGCTGCGCGCGATCGCGACGACCGGAACGAAGCGCGCGGCCTACATGCCGGAGCTGCCGACGGTGGATGAATCCGGCGTGCCGGGTTACGAGAATACGATCTGGCAGGCGCTGCTCGCGCCGGCAGCCACGCCGGCCGCCGTCATCGCGCGGCTGCATCGCGAAATTGCCGAGATCGCCAGGCAGCCGGAGCTGCGCGAGCGCATGGCCGCTGACGGCTCCGAGGCCGTCGGCAGTTCGCCGGCGGAGGCGGCGCGGCATGTCTGGGCGGAGATCGCGCGCTACACGCAGCTCATCAAGGCGATCGGCTTGAAGGTCGAGTAGACCGTCTTCACCTGTGGTCACTCCGGTTTTACGCCGGCCGCCTTGATCACGCGCGACCAGCGTTCGTAATCCTTCTTCAGGAACGCCAGAAACGCTTCGGGCGAATCCCCGATGACCTCGGCGCCGAGTGTGCTCAAGCGCGATGCGGTCTCGGGCCTTGCCAGCGCCTTGCGCATCTCGTCGCTCAGGCGATTCACGATCGCGGGCGGCGTGCCTGCGGTTGCGAGCAGGCCCACCCACGGCGCGCACTGCTCGAAGCCGGCATAGCCCGCTTCAGCCGCGGTCGGCACGTTCGGAAAGTCCCGATGTCGCGCGGTGGTCCCGACGGCGAGCACCTTGAGCTTCCCCGCCGAGACGAACTCGGCGATGCCGATGATCGGATAGACCATGAACGTGACCTGACCGGACATGACATCGACGAGCGCGGGAGCGTTGCCGCGGAACGAGACGTGCGTCATCTTCACGTTCGCCATGGCTTCGAGCATGGCGCCCGCAAGATGCGCCGAGCCGCCGTGGCCGGCAGAACCGTACGTGACCTCGCCCGGGCGCCGCTTCGCGAGCGCCATCAGCTCGCGCAGAGAATTGACGGGCGTCGAAGGCCGCGTCACCACGACCATCGGCAACGAAGCCGCATTGCTCACCGGAGCGAAATCCTTGAACGGGTCGTACTTGATCTTGTCGCCGCTCAGCAGCGCGTTCACGAGCAGCGACAGCGAGGAGAAGAGCGTGGTGTAGCCATCCGGCGCGGCGCGCGCGACCAGTTCCGTCGCGATGATGGCGTTCGCACCGGTCCTGTTCTCGACGACAACCGTCTGCCCCATTGACGTCGTCATGTGCTGCGCGAGCACGCGTGCAATCACGTCGGTCGGGCCGCCGGCGGCGAAACCGACGATGAGGCGAATCGGTTTGGCCGGATAGGCCGCGGTAGTCTGTGCGGCGGCCGGCGCGCTCGCGAGCACGCTCACGCAAAGAATCACAGCGCCAATGCACGTCCTTATAGTGCGCATGTCCTCCCCCCGATTTCCGCGTGAATTTTCACGACAGCCGATCCGTTTCATTATCGCCGCTGCAATGCCTCGGTCAAGAAGCGTGACCTGACGGAGCCGATTGAGCTACTCTTTTCCGGCACGACGAGGACCCTGGCGCATCCGAACGAGCACGTGCCAGGGGCGCATAGATGAGGGTGCGATGAAAGGCATGCGAGCGGTCCCGCTCGTCTCGACTGACTGCAGGATGAGCAGCTCACCTTCGCTCGAGCGCATCGTCGAGTTCTTCGAGCGCTCACGGTTCGACTATCTCGCGCTCGCTTACGCCGGGAAAGTGCTGCGGCTTTCGCGTGCGAACCGTGGACCGGGAGCCGACGCGATCGACGAAACCGGAGGCGGTGCTGAGAGGGGCGCGTCAGCGGTGAACGTCCCGGCGCCCACAGTCGGCTTCGTCGAGGCGGGACGCGCACGATTTCCAGAAGCGGGCGACGCGGTTTCGGAGAACGAAGCGCTGTTCACGCTGCGCCGGTACAAGAGCGGGGTCACCGTGCATGCCGCGGCGAGCGGAACGCTCGAATCGGTGCTGGTCAGCGAAGGCGATTTCGTCGAGTTCGGCCAGCCGCTCGCCACGCTGTCGCAGACGAACTGAAGAGAGGGCAGAGGCACATGCAATGGACCGAGCGCCAGATACTCGACACGCTGCGGCTCATCGAAGAGTCGGACTACGACGAAGTCCGGCTTGAAACCGAGGGTTTCAAGCTGCACGTGCGCAAGTCCGGCGCACCCGCTCAGCTCGCGGCCGGGACAGCATCTGCGCCGCCGCCTGCGTTTGTGCCGCAGAAGACGTCCGGCGATATCGCCTCGATCGCGCGACCGGCGGCTGCGGCTGCGCCGCCCGAAGAAGGCGAGATCCCACCCGGGATCGTCGCCGTCCGCGCGCCGATGATCGGCACGTTTTATCGCGCACCCGCGCCGCATCTTCCATCCTTCGTGGAGGTCGGTGCGAGCGTCAACCCTGAAGATCCGGTGTGCCTCATCGAAGTCATGAAGCTCTTCAATACGCTGAAAGCCGGCGTGGCGGGGAAGGTCGTAAGGATCGTCGCGCGAAATGCTTCACCCGTTGCGAGAGACGAGGTGCTGATGCTTATCGAGCCGTCGCGGTGAGCGTGAAGCGCGTGCTCATCGCCAATCGCGGAGAGATCGCGGTGCGCATCGCGCGGGCCTGCCGTTCGCTGGGCGTCGAGACGGTGCTTGCATGTTCCGAGGCAGATCGTGCCTCACTCGCCACGACCATGGTCGACCGCGTGGTGTGCGTCGGCCCCGCGCCCGCCGCACAGAGCTATCTCGACCTTGAAGCCGTCGTCACGGCGGCGATCGGCACGCGCTGTGACGCCATCCATCCCGGCTACGGCTTTCTTTCGGAGCGTGCGGCCTTCCGTCGCCTGTGCGATGAAGCCGGCGTTACCTTCATCGGCCCGCGCGTCGACGCGATCGAAGCCATGGGCGACAAGTTGACGGCGTTGCGGCTCGCGAAAGCGCACGGGGTACCCGTGATACCCGGATGCGACGCACTCGAGAGCGCTGCCGAGGCAAAGCGGGCGGCCGCCGCCATCGGATTCCCGGTCATCCTGAAAGCGAGCGCCGGAGGCGGAGGCCGCGGCATGCGCGTCGTGCGCAGCGCCGGACAGGTCGAAAGCGCATTCGCCGCGGCCTCGGCGGAAGCGAACGCGGCTTTCGGCGACGGCACGCTGTACATGGAGAAGTATGTCGAGAGGGCGCGCCACATCGAGGTGCAGATTTTCGGCGACGAGCATGGACATCTCGTTCATCTCGGCGAGCGCGACTGCTCGGTGCAGCGCAGGCACCAGAAGCTCGTCGAGGAGGCGCCCTCACCGGTGGTTGATGGCGCACTGCGCGCTTCACTCACGGCGAGCGCGATACGGCTCGCGCGGGCCGCGTCCTACACCGGCGCCGGCACTGTCGAGTTCATCATGGACCTCGAAAACGCAGCGTTCTATTTTCTCGAGATGAATACGCGCATCCAGGTCGAGCACCCGGTCACCGAAGCCGTCACGGGCATCGATCTCGTGCGCGAGCAGATCCGCGTTGCGGGGGGAGCGCCGCTGTCGTTCTCACAGGCTGACGTGTGCTTTTCGGGTCACGCGATCGAGAGCCGCATCAACGCGGAAGACGCGCGTGCCGGATTCATGCCGAGCCCGGGCGTTATCGCCGACTGGCGCCCGCCCGAGGGACCGGACGTGCGCGTGGACAGCCATTGCTACCCCGGATACATCGTGCCGCCGTACTATGATTCGATGATCGGCAAGCTCATCGTGCACGGCGAAGACCGGAACGACGCGATCGAGAAGACCGCCTCGGCGCTGGAGCGCTTCGTCATCGGAGGCATACACACGACGCTCGCCTTCAGCCGAGCTGTCGTTGCCCACGAGGATTTCAGGCGTGCGGCGATCACCACAGGATGGCTCGAAACGGTGTTTCTTCCACGCTACCTCGACGAGCAGCGAGCGCCGGCATGAGGGAAGTCCGCGTGATCGATACGACCTTGCGCGACGCGCCGCAATGCCTGTGGGCGACGCGCATGACGGCGGGCATGATGATGCCGGTCGCGGCAACGATGGATCGTGCCGGATTCGGGCGCATGGATCTCGCAGCGGCGATCCAGTTCGACGTGTGCGTGCGCTACCTCAAGGAGAATCCGTGGGAGAAGTTCAGGCTCTTGCGCGAGAGAATCACTCAGACACCGCTCATGGCGACCGTGCGCGGGCGCAGCCTGGTGAGCTTCGACATCCTGCCCGACGACGTGATCGAACTCTGGACCGAGCGGCTCGTCGCGAACGGCTTTCGCGTGGTCTGCGCGATGGACGGCCTCAATGACATGGACAACCTCGCGGTGAGCTTGACGCTCGCGAAGCGCCTCGGTGCGATGACGGAAGCCTCGCTCGCGTTCGCGCAAAGCCCGGTGCATACGGACGCGCACTACGCACAGGCTGCGAAAGAGGCAGTCGAGAAGCTCGGCGTTGACGCCGTGAAGATACGCGACGCGGGCGGGCTGCTCACGCCGGATCGCATGAGGACGCTGGTGCCTGCATTGAAGCGCGTGTTGGGCAACCGCACGCTCGCGCTGCACAGTCACTGTCTCACGGGTCTTGCGCCGCTCGTCTATCTGGAAGGCATCAAGCTTGGCGTGGACGAAGTGGCGACTTCGATCGCGCCGCTTGCGAACGGGCCGGCGCAGCCCGCGACGCAGACTTTTACGCGCAACGCGCGCGAGCTCGGCTTCGAGGTGGGTGTGGACCTCGCGCTCTGCGAGGAAGTCGGCGAGCATTTCAGGCGTGTAGCCGAGCAGGAAGGCCTGCCGCTGGGCGTGCCGGCCGAGTACGACGAGTTTCATTTCACGCACCAGGTGCCGGGCGGGATGCTCACGAATCTCAAGGCCCAGTTGCGTGACATGGGTCTCGGCGACCGCTTCGATGCGGTGCTGGAAGAGTGTGCGCGCGTCCGCGAGGAGCTGGGCTGGCCGATCATGATTACACCGTTCTCGCAGCTCGTCGGCACCCAGGCCGTGTTGAACGTGGTGCAGGGCGAGCGTTACCGCATCGTTCCGAACGAAGTGAAGAAGTACGCGCTGGGACACTACGGAAGATTGCTCGCGCCCGTGAAGCCGGACGTGCTCGATCGCATCGTGGAGAACGGTTCGAGCGCGATCACGCTGACGCCGGAGCCGCTGGAGCCGGCCGTGCCCAAGCTGCGAAAGGAGTATCCCGGCGAGAGCGACGATGACCGGTTGCTGCGATTCATGTTTCCCGGCAATCAGGTCGACGCAATGCGCGCCGCGGGTCCGCTCGAAACCGAATACGTGTTCAGGAACCGAGCGCAACGGCTGCTCGAAGCCGCCCTCCGATCCGGGAAGTCCCGGTACATCAACGTGTCCGACGGCGAAGTCAGGCTCGAAGCCGTTCGACGCTGAGATACCGCGGCTCCCCTGAGCCGCGCGCCAGCGCCCCAGCGCCCCAGCGCATTGAGCTCGTGTAGGCGGGCGAACAGCATGCCGCGGCGGAAGCGAGGTGCACCTCCGCCGCAGTGCTGTCCCCTGTTATCGCGATCAGGGCTTATAGAACACGTAATCCGCCGAGTAGCCGACGGTCTGCCGGTTGCCGGCTGTCGAACCGTCGCAGGTCGCTTTCGGCGCGACGCCGCCCATCGTTTTCACGCGCTGAATGTAGCTCACGCCCTTGAAGGGTCCCGGATCCGACCGCCGGCGCCGCCTGGACGAGTTGAAGCGGGATCGCGCCCGGCGTCCCCGGGGCGACCGCGAGCTGTTTCCCCGTGATCTTGCCGCCTTCATTGTGTTCCCACGTCGGTCCCCCATAGTACTTGCCGACGGCCTTTCCGCTCGTGTCCTGTAGCGTCGCGTCGGGCCCGACGAACACCCACTCGTGCGCGCCGTATGCGTCCGCTTTCGCGCGGCATTCGTAGGTGAGCTGGCCCACGCCTTTCAGGGTCATGGCCGCTTTGTGGCCGTTCGGCACGGCGACGGCCTGCGGGACATCGGGCGGAGCCATCGACGCGGCGTTGGCGGCAAAGGAACAGCACAGCAAAGCGGCGGCAAGCGGTTTGGCAGGATGCATCGTAGTACTCCTCTCGGGGTTGACAGGGCGAAGTGCCCACGATTGAGCACTTGCGCCATTTACGGACGAGCGATGCTTTTGGATGCAACCCGCCGAAAAGTTACACTGACCCCCTTTTTCCTTTTTCGGGAGCGCGGGGGTATGCCGCAACTCGTTTTCATCCACGGACCCGGCGCGGGGGCGTGTGCCGATGCCTACCACCACCAGCTCGAGCATTTCCCGGGGAGCCTCGCGCCGCATCTGCCCGGCCATCTCGAGGGCACGCGCTGCCCGGACGTGGCGCGCTACACGGAATGGGTGAGGGGCTGGTTGTGGGCGCGGGGGATCAGGAAAGACCTCGTGCTGGTCGGATACACGCTCGGTGCGTCGATCGGCCTCCAGTACGGGCTCGACTATCCGGAGGAAGTGAAAGGCCTCGTCCTCATGACGGTCGCTGCGCGGCCCAAGGTCCGTGCCGCGGGGGCGTATGACATGAGGCTGCGTGCGGCAGCCGACCCGAAGGTCTACGAAGACGAATGGATCCCGTTCCAGCGCAAGGCGATGAAGTTCGTCGAACCGGGGCTGCGGGAGAGGCTGATGGAGCGGCACCGTCAGGTGGGGCCGATGTCCCAGTATCACGACCTGATGGCGATCGATGCGTTCGACGTGCGGGACCGCATCGCGACGCTCCAGCCGAAGCTCCTCCTGCTGCGTGGCATCGATGACCCCGGTAACCCGCCCGAGTACCAGAAGGAGATGCACGAGAGCGTCCCGGGTTCGCGCTACGTGAAGCTCGAGGGCGCGGGTCACTTCCCATGCACGGAAGTCCCGCAAAAGGTGAACGCGCTGATCGGAGAGTTCATCGCGGCCCTGCCGAAGACCTGACACGGCCATTTCAAGGGAGACATCAATGATACGACTTGCTGCCGCAATCGCGTTCCTCGCCGTACCAGTCCTCGTGCACGCGCAGGCGCTCGACGGGGCCCTCAAGAAAGTACGCGACACCAAGACTTTGACGCTCGCCTACCGTACCGACGCTCTGCCGTTTTCGTTCAGCGACGACAAAGGACAACCCGCGGGCTACACGGTCGAGTTGTGCAAGGCGGTTGCCGCCAGCCTGGAACAGCAACTCAAGCTGCAAGGCATCAAGGTGAACTGGGTCGCTGCGACCTCACAGAACCGCTTCGAGCTCGTGTCGAAGAAGCAGGCCGACATGGAGTGCGGAGCCAGCACCGCAACGCTTTCGCGCATGGAGCAGGTCGATTTCTCGAGCCTGATATTCGTCGATGGGACCTCACTCCTCGTACGTGTGGACTCGGGAGTCAGATCCGTCAAGGATCTCGGTGGCAAGCGCGTCGGGGCGATTCCCGGAACAACCAACGAGGGGGCGCTGCGCGATGCGTTGAAGTCGCACCTCACCAGCGCGACAGTCGTGCCGGTCAAGAGTCGCGAAGAAGCGATGGCGGCTCTGGACGCGGACAAGATCGATGCGTTTGCGAGTGACAAGCTGTTGATCCTCGGCATGCAGGCTGGCTTCAAGGACCCGAGTCGCTACGGTGTGCTTCCGGACTATCTCTCGATCGAACCGCTGGCGATCGTATTGCCGCGCGGTGACGCGCCGTTACGGCTCGCGGTGAACCGGGCACTTTCTCAGATCTACCGCTCGCCCGTGATCATTGAAATCTTCCAGAAGTGGTTCGGCGCGTTCGGCAAGCCGAGTGGCCTGCTCGAAGCGATGTACTTGTTCGGAGCCGTCCCGGAATAGTTCGCAGGCTTCTTTCTTCGGCTGAACGCGGGACCCGCTCGCTGCTCAGACGGCGAACATCAAAGGGAATGACCATGCAGCTATCTGGGCGCTTGATGCATCGGCGGCACGCAAAGGCCTGGTTCGCGGCCACATTGTTTGGCCTGCTTGCGGGCGCGACTGCAACTGCATTCGGGGCGGCGACCGAGCCGGTCCTTGCTCTCGCGAAGAAGGAGAAGCCGGCGTTGATCGACACGTTGAAGGAGCTCTGCGAGATCGAGTCCGGCAGCTCGGACCGCGAAGGGCTCGATCGCATCGCCGACGTGATCGCGAAGCGCCTGAGCGCGCTCGGAGGCAAGGTCGAGATGATCGAGCCGGGACCCGACACCGTGCGCTTCATCGACACGCCGGAGAAGCTCGGCAAGATGGTGCGCGGCACGTTCACGGGCAAGGGCTCGGTGAAGATCCTGCTGATCGCCCACATGGACACGGTCTATCCGCGCGGCATGCTCGCCAAGCAGCCCTTCAAGATCGAAGGCGATCGTGCCTACGGTCTCGGCATCGCGGACGATCGCCACGGTATCGCGCTCATCCTGCACACGCTCACGATGCTTCGTTCGATGAAGTTCGCCGATTATGGAACGATCACGGTGATGATCAACGGCGACGAGGAAGTGAACTCACCCGCGTCGCGCAATCACATCACACGGCTCGGTTCCGAGCATGACGTCGTGTTCTCGTTCGAAGGCGGCGGGAACCTGAAGGAAGACCGCCTGCGCCTCGCTACCAGCGGCATCGCGGAAGCAGTCCTGCGCGTGAAAGGCCGCGCTTCGCATGCAGGGGCCGCGCCGGAACGCGGCGTCAATGCGCTTTACGAAATGGCGCACCAGGTGATGCAGATGCGCGATCTTTCGAACGAGTCCGTGGGACTCAAGGTGAACTGGACGATGGCGAACTCGGGTGTCGTGCGCAACATGATTCCACCCAGCGCGCAGGCGCAGGCTGACATACGCGTCGATCGTCTCGAGGATTACGACGCGATCGAGCAGAAGCTCCGCGAGCGCGTGAAGAACAAGCTCCTGCCGGAGAGCGAAGTGGAGCTCGTCTTCGAGCGGCGTTTTCCGCCGCTTCAGCCGACCGCTGCTGCGCGCAAGCTTGCGGCGTACGCGCAGAAGGTCTACGAAGAGCTCGGGATGAAGCTCGCGGTCATCGACAAGCCGACGGGCGGCGGAACCGATGCCGCGTTCGCGGGGCTGAAAGCGAAGGGGCCCGTGATCGAGAGCTTCGGGCTCCGCGGCTTCGGTTCGCACTCGATCAATGCCGAGTACATCCTTCTCGACTCGATCGAGCCGCGGCTCTATCTCGCCACGCGCATGATCATGGACGTTGCGCAGGGCAAGGCGCCGTTGAAGTGAGACCAGGGTTTCTACCGCGCCTGGATCCCGGCCTCGCGCCGGGATGACGAGTGGGCGTCATTCCGACCTCTGTAATCGACTCAGCCGCGCTTGAGTTCCTGCACCGAGCGCACCAGCTCGCCGTCCGCGCGCTTGAGCGCGCGTGTGACTGCCCGCGTGTTGCCGAACGTCGGGATGTAGGACGAATGCTTGCCCGCGCCGCCGGTGACGATCACCAGCAGGTCTTCCGGCGTATCGAACATCCGCACCGGCGCATCGAGCGAAGCGTTCGCATACCGCTCTCCGAGTTTGCGACGAAACCGCCGCTCGATACCTTCCTGCGAGAAGCGGCTGAGAGGGATCGTCGCGTGCTCGAACAGCCACCGCTTGACGTCCGCTTTGCTGAAACCGCCTCCGGCCACCGTCTGAGCGTGCTCCGGTCCGAACGCGATACACGGTTGCCCCTTGTAGTACGCGTTGTTCGATCCGGTGATCGTCATCGTGCCGGCGATCATGGTGAGGATGCCTTCCGCAGTCAGACTTTCGTGATCGTTCACGTTGTGCGGGCCTTCGGCGGCAATCGCGGTTACAGCCGTCGCTTCGCGCGGAAGGCCCATCTCCACGTGCAGCGGTTCCCACGGGCTCGCGTCTTCGTTCTCCGCGACGCAGAACGTGAACTTGGCCGGCGTGCCCTGCGTCGCCATATCGCCGACGCCCGGAATCGCTGCGCCGATATTCACGAGCGACAGGCGCACCGCACGGCCGATCGCGGCGTTCGCGCGAAAGTAGTTGCCCATGCAGTTCTGGCCGGCGTTGAGTCCCACTTCTTTCGCGATCGGGCCGTTGAAGATCAGCATCGGCGTGCAGGGATGCGTGGTCGCCTGGGTGCCGTACAGGTTGTAAGGCTCCTTCGGCCACCGTCTCGAGCGCGAGCAGGACCAGTGGAAAGTACTCCGGTTTGCACCCGGCCATCACCGCGTTGGCGGCGATGCGGATCGGTGTCGCGGCGCCGTAGCGCGGCGGGATCTTCACTACCGGCTTGTCCAGATCGCGATCGCAGTAGGCGAGCATGCGCTCGACGCGCTCCGGCGTAGGCGGAATGACCGGCAGGCCGTCGCTCCAGCCCTTCGCGCACAGAAACTCGAAGACGGCTTCCGGATCGTCGTCGACCTCGTGCATCGCGCCGGGCGCTTTCAACAGAGTCTGCGAGGGAGCTCATGAGCGTTTGTCCTTCACGAGCTTGATGAGCTGCGGCAAGCGCGACGGACGCGCGCTCACGCACCTTTGTCCATGTCGAGGCCGCCGAGCGGATGCTGAATCTTCAGGAGCGGCAGATCGGGCACGCCGAACACTTTCGCCTGCGCGCTGCCGAGCTTCATGAACGTATCCGAACAGACGACCGCCGCGATCAGGCCGCGTTTCGTGAGCTGCGCCATGTCGTGGACACTCCACGACGTGCACGACCCTCAATCGGCCATCGCGCTCACGACGAGGTCGGCCTCTTTCGCGAGCTCATCCAGGATCTGTTCGGTGGCCGGCGCGCTCGACGCGGGCTTGCGCCGGTAGACGACCGATGTCGACCTTGAATTCCTTCTTCACGCCTTCCACGATCAGGTTCAGCAGGTGATCGGCGTTGCCCTTGCTGTTGTCGAGCACGCCGAGCCGGATGCCGCCGCTGCCGAGCGTGCGGTCCGCTTTCAACTGTTCGGTCTGTTCGAGCGGCGCGTCTGGCGCCACGATGAAGATTTTTCCCATCTCGGTTCCTTCAAAAAGTCATACCCGGTCGCTTCACGAGGTCGCGCCACTTTGTCCACTCGGCGCGGACTGAAGCCGCGAACTCGTGGGGCGCGTTCGCTACGACTTCGGCGCCATCGGCCGTGATGCGTTTGACGACCTCCGGGGCCTGCATGGCACGCCGCGCTTCGGCATTGAGCTTCGCGACGATATCACCCGGCGTGCGCGCAGGCGCGAACATGCCGAACCAGGCCTGAACATCGTAGCCGGGCACACCGCTTTCCGCGACCGTGGGCAGGTCCGGCAGAAGCTTGCTGCGTTCGGCGCTGGTAACCGCAAGCGCCTTGAGCCGTCCTGCTCTCACGAGGGGCAAAGCGGAGATCGGAAATCCAAGAACCCAGTTCACGTCACCCGAGATGACCGCCGGGTACGCTTCGGCGACGCCTTTGTAAGGCACGTGCAGCATGCGGGTGCCGGAGAGCGCGATGAGAAGCTCCGCGCCCATGTGCAGGATGCTGCCCTGGCCCGACGAAGCGAAGCTCACCCCGCCGGGTTTTGCCTTCGCCAGTGCGACCAGCTCCTTCACGCTGCCGGCAGGCAGCGAAGGCGTTGCCAGAACGAGGTAGGGGGCGGTCGTGATCGCCATGATCGGCTGAAGGTCCCGCACCGGGTCGTAGCCTGCAGCCCTGTCGCCCCGGGCGCGTACGCCGTGCTCGCGACTGGCGGCGTTCGTCACGATGCCGCTGCTTGCGACGAGCAGCGTGTAGCCGTCAGGCGCGGCTTTGGCGACGAGCTCGACACCGATCGTTCCCCCCGCGCCGGTGCGATTGTCGACGACGAACGGCTGATTCCAGACCGCCGTGTAATGCTGCGCGCAGATGCGCGCCACGTTGTCGACACCGCCGCCGGGTGACACGTTCACGATCACGCGCACCGGTCGCGTGGGGTAGTCCTGAGCGGCGGCCGCCACCGTGACGAGGCAAAACAGGGCGCCGAGCGCAGCCGCTGCGCCGAAGACGGTCCCTGAAACCTTCCTGCCGATCGGCACGCGTTGCTCGCCTGATCTCGAGGAAAACGGAAGACGAGCGTCGGAAGAAAAATGGAGGGTCACTGAAGTGGCGCCGCGGGATCTCTGGGCGAGCACCGATGTTAACGCGCCCGCCGCACGCTGCGCCTCGCCGCGCGCCCGGCGGTCCGGAACCTGCGAGACGAGCACGAGCCCGGCGCCGTCGTGTGAGCTCATGTGCTCGCCACGCGGTGGCGACGTGGAGCGGCACCGGCGATCGCTTTCTCGAGCGTTCCCGCGTCGACCGGCTTCGTGAGGTGCTGGTCGAACCCGGCTTCCACGGCCTTCTGCTTGTCCTCCTGCTGCCCGTAGCCGGTCAGCGCGATGAGTTGAACGTCGCGGGTGGAGGGGTCCGCCCGCAGGCGCCGCGCAACTTCGTAGCCGTCGATTTCCGGCAACCCGATGTCGATGATGACGACGTCCGGAGAGAAATCGGTGGCGAGCCGGACTGCTGCTACACCGTCACCCGCCTCGCTCACTTCATGTCCCTGAATCGAGAGGCAGATGGCGAGGGTTTGACGCATGTCGGCGTTGTCGTCGATCAGCAGGACCTTGCGGCGCGCGACCGGCGTCGTCCGCATCGACAGCGAAGGGGCTGTCCCCGGCGGTGAAACGCAGGGGAACCGGACGCTGAAGACGGCTCCTTTTCCTTCGCCTTCGCTCGCGACGGCAACCGTGCCGCCCTGCAACTCCGTCAGCCGCTTCACCAGTGCGAGCCCGATGCCCATCCCGCCCGACTTGCGGGCGAGACCCTGTCCACCCTGGACGAAGAGATCGAACACGCGCGACATCATGTCCGGAGAAAGTCCGGGACCTTCGTCGGCAACGCGCAGTGTCGCGTGAGTGCCTTCGTCGAGCACGCTCACTCGACACTCGGAGTTCTCGGGGCTGAACTTCAGTGCGTTGTCCAGCAGATTGGAGACAATCTGCTCCACGCGCGATCGATCGGCGCGGATCCAGACAGACGCTGCGGAAAGCGTGACGCGGTGGCTTGCGAGGCGTCCGGCGGATCGCCACGTCTCGACGAGGGAGCGCGTCGCGTCAGCGAGATTGAAGACTTCCGGCTGAAGGTATGCCTTGCCCATGACGACACGGCTCGTGTCGAGCAGGTCTTCTATGGAACGCGCTGCGATTTCAGAGTCGAAAAGGTGTCGCTTCGCAATGACGGCAGCGGGCGCGGCGGTGTTGACCACTTGACGGCCGTCGGGCAGCGCGAGGACGATGTTCATCCACGCGGGCTGCGAGCGCAGAACGCGTCCGGCCTCGCGCTCGAACGCGGCGAGATCGTCCTTATCGAGCGCCCCTATCGAGGCCAGTGCGTGGAGCACCCTGATCTGCCCCTGCACCTGGGCGTCCACGGCGTTCATGGTCGAACGCAGCCGCTCGATGGCCCCTTCCGCGAAGATGCGCAACTCTCTCTCGACCAGGACCGTCGTCAGGAAGATGCAGAAGGCGGCGATCGGCAGGATGATTCCGAACGCGAGCAGCAGGAGATGAGAGCGGATCCGCATGCAGTAGAGGTTGGGGTGGCGCGCGAAAGATACCGTTGCTCGTGGCGCCGGGATACGGTCGGACTGAACGACGTTCTGATCGAGCGCGCATAATAGCCGGTAAGCGGTGCCGAAAGAACATCCGTGCGCCGTCGGATACGTTAAGAACGAACAGGGAAGAGACTTTACGATGAGAATCGAAACCATCGCCGTTCATGGCGGGTACACCCCGGAACCGACCACCAAGGCTGTCGCGGTGCCCATCTACCAGACGACCTCCTACGCCTTCGACAATACCCAGCACGGAGCCGACCTGTTCGATCTCAAGGTTCAGGGCAACATCTACACGCGCATCATGAACCCGACGCAGGACGTGCTCGAGAAGCGCGTGGCGGAGATGGAGGGCGGCATCGCTGCGCTCGCGCTCGCTTCAGGACAGGCGGCGGTCACGTACTCCATCCTGACGATCTCCGAAGCGGGGGACAACATCGTCTCGGCATCGACGCTGTACGGCGGCACGTACAACCTGTTCGCGCATACGCTTCCGCAATACGGCATCGAGGTGAGATTCGCCGACTACCGCGAACCGGACGCATTCGAGAAGCTGATCGATGCGAAAACGAAGGCCGTGTTCTGCGAGTCGATCGGAAATCCGCTCGGCAACATCACGGATTTCGCGCGATTGGCCGACATCGCGCACCGACACGGCGTGCCGGTGATCGTCGACAACACTGTCCCCTCGCCGTATCTGTGCCGCCCGTTCGAACATGGCGTGGACATCGTCGTGCATTCGCTGACGAAGTACATGGGCGGCCATGGCAACTCGATCGGCGGCATCCTGGTCGATTCCGGCAAGTTCCCGTGGGCGGAGCACAAGCAGAAGTTCAGGCGGCTGAACGAGCCGGACGTGTCCTATCACGGCGTCGTCTACACCGAAGCGCTGGGGCCGGCAGCCTACATCGGCCGCGCGCGGGTGGTGCCGCTCAGGAACATGGGCGCGGCGATCAGTCCGTTCAACTCATTCCTCGTGCTACAGGGCATCGAGACGCTGCCGCTGCGCATGGATCGCATCTGCGAGAACACGGTGAAAGCCGTGCAGTTCCTGCAGAAGCACGCGAAGGTTACGTGGGTGAACTATGCCGGCATGCCGGATCACAAGGATCATGGCCTCGTGCAGCGTTACATGGGCGGGCGCGCGTCGGGCATCTTCACCTTCGGCGTGAAAGGCGGGCGCGAAGCGGGAGCCCGCTTCCAGGACGCGTTGAAGTTGATCACGCGATTGGTGAACATTGGCGACTGCAAATCGCTCGCGTGCCATCCGGCTTCTACGACACACCGGCAGCTTTCGCCGGAGGAGCTCGCCAAAGCCGGTGTCACGGAGGAAACCGTGCGCCTGTCGATCGGCATCGAACACGTGGACGACATCATCGCGGACATCGATCAGGCGCTCGCCGCAGTTTAGTCAACGAATTCGTAAGGGAGAACACATGGGACAACTCGCAGGGAAGGTCGCGCTGGTCGCCGGCGCGGGACGCAACAACGGCAAGGCCATTTCGCTCGCGTTCGCGCGCGAAGGCGCCGATCTCGTGCTCGTCGCCCGTGAGCGCAAGGAGGATCTCGAGCAGGTCGCGCACGAGTGCGAAAAGATGGGTTCCAGAGTACTCCCGCTGCTCGCGGACCTGAGCGAGCACGAGCAGGTGAACCGGCTGGTTGCGCAGGGCACGGACCAGTTCGGGAAGATCGACGTCCTCATGTGCTGTGCCGGCCGCCGCGCGCACCAGGACTTCTGGCAGATCAGTTACGAAGAATGGCACCGCACGTTCGCCGTCAACCTGCACTCCGCGTTCTACCTCGCAAAAGCGGTCGCGCCCGGAATGATGGAGCGCAGATCGGGCAGCATTGTCGCTCTTGGCGGAATGGCATCGATCACATCCCAACCGCAGCGCGCGCACGTGATCGCTTCGAAGACGGGCCTCTTCGGGCTCATCAAGGCGCTCGCGCTCGAGCTCGGGCCCTACAACGTCCGCGCGAACCTGATTGCGCTGTCGCTCATCGAGAACGTCCGTGCGAATCCCGAGTGGTATCCGGAACGAGCCGGTGGTAGCTATCCCGAGGCCGAGGTGTCCGGCATCCCGCTGCGCAGGTTCGGCAAACCGCAGGAAGTGGCGAACGTGGCGGTTTTTCTCGCTTCCGACCAGTCGTCCTACGTGACCGGCGATCGCATCATCTGTTGCGGCGGCAAGTACATGTAGTTGCAAACGCAGACGGCATTATCTCGAAGCTATTTCCATCCACCGGAGGAGGAACCCATGAGACGAGCGCTTTTTCGCAGTCCGCTTGCCCCATCGCTTGCCTTTGCCTGCGGCATCGCCGCCCTGTCGGCGGTTTCATCCAACGCGCAGACCTATCCATCGCGGACCATCGAGTGGATCTCCCACTCTTCGGCCGGCTCGGGCACCGATCTATTCAACCGCAACGTGAGCGATATGCTCCAGAAGGAGAAGATCTTTTCGGTGCCTTTCATCCATTCGAACCGCGTCGGCGGCAACGGCGTCGTCGCCTACAACTACGTGAAGAGCAAGAAGGGCGATCCGCACGTCGTGATTGCGATGTCCGTCACGGTGATACTGACCGCGTCGGCACGTCCCGAGCTCGAGCTCGGCCTGGACACGATTACGCCGATCTCACGCTTCGCTCAGGACCCGCAGGTCGTTGCGGTGCGCACCGAATCGAAGTTCAGGACCTTCAAGGAGCTCGTCGACACCGGTGCGAAGGAGCCGGTCGTTGCAGGCGTGACGGGACCGACCGGAAGCGGCCGCGCCGCGCTTTACCTGATCGAGAAGGAGACCGGCGCCAAATTCAAGTTCGTCAACTTCAAGGGCGGCGGTGATGCCGTCCTCGCGACCGTCGGCGGCCATGTGGAGATCACGACCGAGAACATGAGCGAAATGATGCCGCTCCTCGAAGCGAAGAAGATGCGTCTGCTGGCCGTCACCGGCGAGCGGCGCTTCAAGAACGCACCCGATGTGCCCACGCTGAAGGAGCTGGGCTACAACATCTTCCTCGCGACCGGACGTGGCTGGGCGATGCCGCCGGGCGTGCCCAAGGACGCCGCCACGATCATGGAAGCGGCGTTGAAGAAGGTCCACGACAGTCCCGCGTACAAGGAGTATGCGGATCGCAACATGTTCGAAGACGCGTATCTCGGCAGCGCGGAATTCGCGCAGCAGCTCGTCAAGCAGCGCGAGGAGCAGATCGAGTTTCTGAAGCATATCGGCGTGGCGAAGTAGACGGCTGTTCGCCATCGAGACCGCCCTGCTGCTGCGCCTCCTCGAGAAACAGCTCCCCCTCCGCCCTTTCCCTCACCCTCCGCCCTCTCCCACGGGGAGAGGGGACCCGAGCCCTTCTCCCCTCGGGAGAAAGGTTGGGATGAGGGAGCGAAGCGGTTCGTGCTGAGGAAACCGGCATGGGCTGTCTCCAAGCACGAACGAGCGGCCCCCGCGCCCCCGGCTACCTTCAGGCTGCCAGCGCCGAGAACGCTGATTCGAGCGCGGCATGAGCGCGCTCGAGCCCAGTGCGCCGGCCATCGAGCCAGCGGTGCTCCGCAACGATGGCGGTGCGTTCCTCCGAGAGCATACGTTCGACCTCCGCGAGCTGAGGACCGCCGGCGCCTTTGCGTCCGAACACCATGTGTTCCGCACTGGTGATCCGACCGAACTCCGATTCACTCAGCGGCAACTCATTGTCCGTGTGCTCGCGGTAGAGTCGAGCGGCTTCCGCGTACGGAATCGCGTGCAGCTCGAGCCCGCATCCGCGCCCGTAGTCGGTCAGCGCGGAGGCGAAATGATGCCCGGAGCGAAATGGCACGTCCGCCTTCTGCATGAGCGCATCAGCGATCTCCGTCGTGGTCGAATAGTCGGCTCGCACTTCAGCCAGCGCCCGCTCTTTGTCGACCACGATGCCATCGAGCACCTGCCCGAAGAGACTGAAGACCTGCAGCGGCCGCGCGCACGGCACCGGATCGTAGCTGCGGTAGTCGAACATACCCGTGCGATTGTTGTGCGCGACGAGAAACACGGTCTGCATATCGCCCAGCATGAGGCTCGACTGCGCCCGCAGTTGCTCGAGCGCCGCCGGGTTGCGCTTCTGCGGCATGATGCTGCTCACGCCGGTGAGCGCTCCGGCCGCGAGCATGAACCACGGCTTCGGTTCGGCGTACTGCGCATGCATGTCCTGCGCGAACAGGCCGAGCTCGATCGCCGCCATCGCGAGCACGCTCGCCACTTCGAGTGCGCTGTCTACCGGGCCGAGGTGATTCGCGTCGTAGGCGTTCTCGACGAGACCTTCGAAGCCCAACAGCTCCGCGAGCCGGCGCCGATCGAGCGCAAAGCTCGACGTGGCGAGCGCGGCTGCGCCCAGGGGGTTGCGGTTCACGCGGGCATATACCTCCCGCATCCGCTCGGTCGTGCGTGCGAGGGCGGCGGCAAACGCGAGCAGATAATGCGCAAAGGTCGTCGGCTGCGCCTGAACGCCATGGGTGTAGGCCGGGATGATCGTCTCGGTATGGAGCGCGGCCAGGCGCAAGAGTTTCTCGCGGGCAGTCACGAGCGCTTCAAACGCCTCGCAGCAGGCCATCCCGCAGGTTCATGCGCGCGATGGTCGATGCGATGTCCTGCCGGCTTCGTCCCGTATGCAGCCGTGACGCATCCGCACCGACGATCGCGGTGAGCCGCGGCTCGTAATCGAGGTAATCGGCGGAGCGCGAACGCCCTGCATCCTGCGACTGGGCCGCAATCGCCGCGATGCCGCGTGCAATCGAGGCTGCGATCGCGTCGCGGTACGAGCCCCTGTTCGTCGAGCATCACGATGGACGCCTTGTTGATTTCGTCCAGGAACTCGATCGACCGGCCGCCGCCGCGGAAGATTTCGTTGATATCGAGCGCGCCGCCGCGGGACGTGGGTTCGGTCATGGCCGCGACCTCAGGTGATCGATCATGGCGACGATCGCCTGCATCTGAGGCGCCCGCTTGTCGAGCCACGCCGTGCTGCTGTATCCCCACCAGTCCCAGCAGTTCTCGGGATTGCGTGCGAAGCGGCTCGTGGCGGGCATCACCTGCGGATACAGCACGATGATCGCGTTCGTGTCGGCCCAGCGGTTGTATCCGGCGCCTTCGACGAAACTGCGCTCGACGTCTGCGACCGTCTGACGGCAGCCGTGAAGCGCGACGTGCAAGGTACAGGGAAGTACTTTGTCGCTGCACGTCTTCGGCACGTAGACATAGCCGCTCGCCGCCATGCCCGTATCCACGCCGGCCGGGAAGAATCTCGCCTGATCGAACTCGACGAGCGTTCCCGCTGGAGCGCCGTTATTACGCGACTTGAGCGGCCCGTGCACCGATTCGAGCACTTTGCCTGCGGCGTCGTAGTCGCAATCGCTCACGTAAGGCCTCTCGCCGCGCGAGCATGCATTGCCGCCCGCAAAATCTTCCGTGGGAAAGGTGTGCGCGGCGTTATCGAGCTTTTCCTGCACGATCCGAGCCGGCCCGAGCTCCGCATAGAACGCTTGCAGCGCGTCGACCACGGCGGGGACGACGCTCGTGTCCTTGCGACCGGACAGCAGAAAAACGCGCTGGCCCTTCACGTGCTCGAGCGGATCGATCGCGTTTCGGGCCGCGAGCTCGCGCGCGAGACGAACGCTCGCCGCGGCGTCCGGACGATCCGCGCCGGGACACGTCGCGATGAACCACAGACATTGCCAGCGTTGCACCCAGCCATACTTTCCTGCCATGCACGGTCCGAGGGCGCGTGTCACGTTCACCGATTCCGTGCCGCCGGTATACGCGCAGGCGTATGGGCCCCCGGCGATCACGCCGATACCGCTGAAGACGGACGAATGCGCCACGCCAAGCTGCACGGCCATGTAGCCGCCCGAAGAGAGCCCGGACACTGTAAGAGGCCGAGCTTCGATCGCGTAATGGGGAAGTGGCGCCGGCTTCGCTTCTCCGGCTGCGTTTTCGCCGGGACAGAGGAGTGCCAAACACAGCAGCGCGAGGCCCGTGGGCCTGATTCCGGGCCGAGCCGCGCCCGGTTCGCACTCGCGGCGCCGACACGACGGGAGCGCTTTCACGTTCAAGCCTCGTGCCGCTTCGTTGGATCGATGCGGGGCTCGCCCCGGTTGCGGTGCTGGCGTATCACCGACACGATCCAGGCGATCCCGGCCAGTGCGACGAGCGCCATGATCCACCGCGTAAGGCTCGCAAGAGCAGCGGCGTCGAGCGTGGGAACCGGAAACCGGCTTAGCTCGCTCCCGCGCTCCACCATCCAATGCCATGCGGCGTGGATGATGAATGCCGATATGATGATCGTCCCCAGGCGCTCCGGCACGACTCGGAAAAGGACATTCAGCAACGGAACCAGCAGGAGAAGAACGAGGATCTGACCCAACTCGACGCCGACGTTGAAAGCAAGCAGCGCCGTGACGAGATGTTCTCCGGCGAATTGAAGATTCTGCCTGAGCTCGAAGGAGAACGCGAAGCCGTGCACGAGTCCGAGTCCGAACGCGATCATCCATCTTCGATCGACGCTCGCGCCGACGATGTTTTCGAGGGCCACGTAGATGATGGAGAGCGCGATCAGCGTCTCGATGAGCGGCGGAAACCAGAGTGCATCCGGTCCCGCGCCGAACGCCGAGGCGATCAGGGTGATCGAATGCGCAACGGTGAATCCCGTGACGATCACGACCAGCGGCACGAAGCGCCGGAACGGAATCACCAGGCAGAGCAGGAAAAGAAGATGGTCGGCGCCGGCGAGAATGTGCTCGAAGCCCGACTGGACGAAGCGCAGAGCAGCATGGTGCCAGCGCGGATCGAGCCGGATGAGTCCCTGATCGCCGTGGTATTCGAAGGCGCGCACGGCGCCGTCCGGCAGCACGTAGCGCAGCACCGTCTTCGTGCGGATACCGAGCCGCTCCAACCGGGGATGGACCGAGAATTCCGAGCGCTCCGAGGCGATCGTATAGTCGATCATTACGTCCATCAGCAATTGCTCCCAGAAGACCGCGTTATCGACCGGGAGCCGCGGCGCGTTGAAGTGAGCAAGAGCGCCTTCGAATGTCGAGAACGACCTGTCGGTTTCGAGAGAGATACGTGCATCGACGATCGTCGGGGAGGCGAGCAGGCGATCGGTTTCGTAGAGTCGCAGGTTGTCGGCGATCCAGAGCGCCGCCGCTTCGTGAAGGGCCGGGCCTACCTGCGCAAGGTCCAGATAGCCGCCGGCGCGCCGCGGGTAATCCACGTCCCGCATGGCTTTCAGCGGGACACGCACGATAAGCCGAAGACGCTCGCCGGCAGGCCTGAGGTACGCCTGCACCGTGACTTCGGCCGGAATGTCATGTGCGCTCACCGCGAGCGACAGCAGACACGCAGCCCACATGGTGAGTAGACGCAGCCACCATACGGAAGCGGAGGACGCGGCGATAGTCACGTTCGGCACGCGCGACGTATACTCGTTTTGGACGCTCTCGCGCAAACGGAGGGGAAATGCAGACGGCATGGAGCAAGCGCAATCTTCGCATCGCCGGCGCGTTCGTGCTGGTCCTCTCCGCACTTGGTGCCTGCCAGAGCGTGCTCGACGAGCAGGCGTCTTCCCAAGCCGCCTCGGGCAGCGGAGTCGTGGCACCGGTCTTCGAAGTCGATCCGTTGTGGCCCAAACCGCTTCCGCACCATTGGCTGCTCGGCATGACCATCGGCGTGTGGGTGGACGAGCGCGATCATGTCTGGATCATCCATCGCAGCTCCGCGACGCTGCACGCGAACGAGCGCGCGCTCGAATTGGGCGTCGGCGAATGCTGCCGCGGTGCGCCGCCGGTGCTGGAGTTCGATCCGGCAGGCAACCTTGTGCGCGCCTGGGGCGGGCCGGGCGAGGGCTACGAGTGGCCGGGCTCGAACCACGGCATTCACATCGACCACAAAGGGTTCGTCTGGATCGGCGGCAACGGACCGAAAGACGCGCACGTGCTCAAGTTCACCCGCGACGGCAAGTTCGTCCTGCAGATGGGCGGGCTGGGCAAGAATGCGGGCAGCAACGACCTCAGCAACTTCGGGAGAGTCGCCAAGATCTGGGTCGATCCCAAGACGAATGAAGCCTACATCGCCGACGGCTACCAGAACCGGCGCGTCGCCGTGCTCGACGCGGACACGGGCAAGATGAAACGCTACTGGGGCGCCTATGGCAACAAGCCGGACGATACAGACCTCGGGAAGTACGATCCGAAAGCGGCCCCGCCCAAGCAGTTCCGCAACCCGGTGCATTGCGTAGAGCGCAGCAATGACGGATTCGTCTATGTCTGCGACCGGCAGGCGAACCGGGTGCAGGTGTTTACGGCCGACGGCAAGTTCGTGAGGGAGGCGCACTACGCGCGCGGAACGCTCGGGTCGGGCTCGACCTGGGACCTCGCGTTCTCGAAAGACCCGCAGCAGCGCTTCATCTTCCTCGCGGACGGCACGAACGAGAAGGTGCGCGTCATCCTGCGCGAGACGATGGCGGAGATCACCAACTTCGGGGACGGCGGCCGCCAGCCCGGCCAGTTCTACGGGGTTCACAGCATCGCGACGGACTCGAAAGGCAACGTCTACACGACCGAAACGTACGAAGGCAAACGCCTTCAGAAGTTCGTCTATAAAGGCATGGGCACGGTGCCCAAGGAACAGGGCGTGCCCTGGCCTCGCGCGAAGTAGCAATGTCTTCGGGCCGCACGCGGTAAAGAGCGGGAGCACCGCCGCCGCCCATGACGCGGAAGCAAATGGCTGCCAATAATCCGCAGCCGGAGGAGAAGGAACATGAAATCGAGTCTTGGAACGGCGCTCGTCGCGATGCTGGCGGTCGCGACCGGTGCGGATGCCGCGCAACGTTCGCCCCGTGATGACACCGGTCAGGCCTATCCCACGAAACCGATCCGCGTCATCGTGCCGCAGGCGCCCGGCGGCAGCAACGACATCATGGCGCGCTATATCGGCGGGCACCTTTCCGAGCGCCTGGGCAAGCAGGTCGTGATCGACAACCGGGCGGGCGCCGAAGGCATGATCGGCACCGAAATGGTCGCGCGCGCGAATCCCGACGGCTACACGATCCTCATGGCCTCGACGGCCTTCACGATGAACCCGGCGGTCATCAAGAAGCTTCCGTACGATCCGATCAAGGACTTCGATTTCGTCGCGATGTTCGGAAGAGCGCCGGTGGTGGTGACGGTGGGCCCTTCGCTGCCGGTGGCGACGCTGCAGGACTTGATCGCGCTCGGCAAGTCGAAGCCCAACTTTCTGACGATGGCCTCGGCGGGCGGGTTCATGCATTTCGCCTCCGCGATGTTCAAAAGTCACGCCGGCATCAAGGCCGAGATCGCGCTCTACAAGGGCGGCGCGCCGGCGTTGATCGACGTGATGTCGGGCCAGGCGCACGTCGCGGCCGCGACGGCCGTCACCGCCGGGTCGCAGATTCGTTCGGGAAAGCTGAAGGGGCTTGCGGTCAGCAGCCCGAAGCGTCTTCCGACGATGCCCGACATACCGACTTCCGCAGAGGCGGGACTTGCGAGCTACGACGCGGCGATCTGGTGGGCATGGGCCGCCACGGGAGGCACGCCGCCGAGCGTCATCAACAGGCTGAATACTGAAATCGCCGGGATCCTCAAGATGCCCGAGACCGCCAAACGGTTCGCGGTGGAGAGTGCCGAGATCGAGATCCGCACACCCGCCGAAATGCGCAAGATGATTCCCGAGGATCTCGCGAAGTGGGACAAGGTGGCGCGCGACGCGGGGATGCCCAGGCAGTGACAGGAGACGTGGCTGTCGTCGGGCTGCTCAGGCGCATCACTCGAGCGTTACATTCGTTCGTTGAATGATCTCGCGATACCTGGAAATCTCCGCGCGTACGAACTGTGTGAACTGCTCACTGCTGCTGCCGACCGGCTCGTAACCGAGGTCGATCAAGCGCGAGCGGATGTCGTCGCGTCGCAGTATCGTGTTGATCTCGCCGTTCAACTTGCTCGCTACCTCGCGCGAAGCGCCTGCGGGCAGGAACACGGCGTACCATTGCGATACGTCGACGCCCGGGAAACCCGCTTCGTGCAGGGTCGGAATCGCTGGCACGGCCGGCGAGCGCTTCGCGGTGGTCACAGCGAGCGCACGCACGCGACCGTCGCGAATGTGCGAGATGCCGACGGGGAGCACGGGAATGCCACTCGGCGTGTGGCCGCCGAGCAGATCCGTGATCTGCGGCCCGCCGCCCTTGTATGGGACATGCGTGACCTGAATACGGGCGACGCGCTTGAACAGCTCTCCGGCGATATGCTGCGGACTGCCCGCGCCGGTGGAGGAATAGCTGAGCTCGCCCGGCCGCGCTTTTGCGAGTGAGACGTACTCGCCGACGGATCGAACCGGCAGTGCCGGATGCGTCAACAGTACGTTCGGCGTGATCGCCGCCAGCGTGACCGGCATCAAATCCTTGAGCGCGTCGTAGGGAACCGATTTGAACAGACTCTGATTGATGACGATTTCAGGCGAGGCGGAAAAGAGCACCGTGTAGCCGTCGGACACTGCCTTCGCAACGTGATCGGTGCCGATCATCCCGGTCGCACCGCCCCGGTTCTCGATGACGACCGGCTGATTCAAGGCCTCGCTCAACTTCTGCATGATCGGTCGCGCCAGGATGTCAGTGCCGCCACCCGGCGGGTAAGGCACGACGACGCGCACTGCCTTCGCCGGGTACGACTGAGCCGAAACACCGCAGGCAATCGCGGTGGCGATCACCGCACCTGCCAGGCGAACAGGAACGATCGACCTCATCGTCCCCTCGCCATCAGCGCCACCGCTATGAAGCTGCCGCTCGCTCGCGCGAAAATACCTGAAGCTCTTCATCTTTTGTTTCCTGTGGGATGGGCGGATCGGCTGTATCCGAGCACGGCGTCAAAGGACTGAAGAATACGACGTTCGCGGGAAGTGCCGGTCGAACGGCGCGCGCCGTTCCGCGCGCCGGCTTCGTTGACCCTGTACGGGTGCTTGGCTAGACTCGCAAGCCTTTCTCTCCCCCGCCCTCAGAAGACAAGGAGCGCCGCCATGGCCGCGATGAAAACGAAGAACTCTCCAACGCAGAAGAACCGCGCGGCTCCCAAGCCGCCGCGCATGTTCGACACGCGTGAAGCGAAGAACCGCAAACTCACGCGCAAGGACGTGCAGAAGGCGGCGGAACGCTGCAAGAACTGGGGACGCTGGGGGCCGAACGACGAGATCGGGACGCTCAACTTCACGACGCCGGAAAACATCGTCGCGGCGGCACAGCTCGTGAAGAAAGGCAAAGTGATTTCGCTCGCGTTGAATTACGACGAGCGCGGACCGCAGACGGGCAAGACCAAATATCCTGCGCTCGGACGCTTCAATCCGATCCATCTGATGACGAGAACGGGCACCGACGCGTACTCCGGCGTGCTCGATCATCGCAAGATCCGCGGCACCGACGATCTCGTGATCATGGGCCTGCAGAGCGGCACGCAATGGGATGGGCTCGGGCACATTCTCTATGAAGACTACATGTGGAACGGCTACGACTGCCGCAACGTGACGACCGCGGGCGCACAGAAGGGCGGCATCGAGAAGACGAAGGAGAAGATGGTCGGTCGCGGTCTACTGCTCGACGTCGCGAAAGCGCTCGGCAAGAAGTGGCTCCCGGACGGTTTTGCGATCACGAATGAGCTGCTCGACTTCACGGCTGCGAAGTACGGCATCGAAGTGCGGCGCGGTGACTATGTGCTCGTGCGCACGGGACACATCGAGCGCTGCTTCGCCAGCAAGAGCTGGGACGGCTATCCGGGCGGCGATGCACCCGGATTCGCGTTCGAGACCGTCGACTGGTTTCACAAGAAAGAAGTGGCGGGCGTGGCCACGGACACGTGGGGCGCGGAAGTGCGTCCGAACGAGACGGAGGATACGAACCAGCCGTGGCATTGGATCGTGATTCCGATCATGGGCCTCACGGTGGGTGAGATCTTCTGGCTCGGCGATCTTGCGACCGACTGCGCGCAGGACAAGGTGTATGAGTTCATGTTCGTAGCGCCCGCGCTGCCGATCACCGGCGGCGTCGGCTCGCCGGTAAATCCGCTGGCGATCAAGTGACGGACTTCCCGCGCGCGCCAAGTCCTTCATCCCGGACCCGGATTAGAGCATTCCGGGGCAGGCTTATGCCGCAGGCACACGGATCCGGGATCCAGAACATAAGACCTGATATGCGCGGGAAGCCGGCCCCGGGTCGCATCGCCGGCGCCGATCGGCCCGGCTGTCCCTGCCGCGCCGGGACGACGACAGACAGGAGACGGTCGTGAATAGCTGGTTGAAGAGCGCCCCGGCAGGTGTGTTTGCATTCTCGGCGACCTGCGCGCTGGCACAGTCGCCCGCAACCGCGTCTGCCGAACAAGACCGTGCAGATCATCGTTCCGAATGCGCCCGGCGCCGGCAACGATCTGATCGCGCGGCTGATCGCGCCGAAGCTTTCGGAATCGATCAAGCAGAATGTCGTCGTGGACAACAGACCGAGCGCCAACGGCGTCGTCGGAACGGAGCTCGTCGCACGCGCCGCGGCCGACGGCTCTGTACTCGGTGTCGGCAACGCGGGCACGCACGCGGTCAACGCGAGTCTCTACAAGAAGCTCAACTATGATCCCGTGCGCGATTTCGCCGCGGTGTCGGAGCTCGCGACGACGAGTCTGGTGATCGCGTCGAACCCGATCGTTCCCGCGAAGTCGGTGAAGGAGCTGATCGCCCTCGCGCGCAAATCGCCTGGCAAGCTGAACGCCGCGATCGCCGGAGCGACGGGCGAGATCGCGACGAACGCGCTGAAGCTCCAGGCGCGCGTCGACATGAAGAATATCCCGTACAAAGGCGGCGCGCCGGCGCTCATCGCCATCGTTTCGGGCGAGTCCGATTTCACGATGACCAACTATGCGGCCGTCGCGTCTCTCGCGAAGGCGGGCAAGCTGCGCATCATCGGCGTGACCGGTGCGCGAAGAAACCCCGAGATCCCGGACGTGCCGACGGTTGCCGAGAGCGGGCTCGAAGGCTATGCCGTCGAGATGTGGTACGGCTTGTTCGCACCCGCGAAAACACCGCCGGCGACCGTTCAGGCGCTCTACAAGGAAGTGTCCCGGATCCTGAATCTGCCCGACGTCAAGGAGCGCCTCGTCGCCACCGGACACGAGGTGGTGGCGAGCACGCCCGAGCAGTTCTCGGAGAAGCAGAAGCGCGAGGTCGAGCGCTTTCGCAAAATCATCGTCGAATCGGGGATGCAACAGATCGACGGCTGAGAGGCATTGTCGGAGAGCATATGGTCACGATCGACACGCACGCACACTGGTTTCCCCCGCAATGGCTCGAGTTGCTCGCTGCCGAAGGCAACGGCAACGGCGCGGAGGTGAAGCGAAACGCCGAAGGGGACATCTCGTTCACCGCGCCGGGCTACGGCACGCGGCCGAAGTTCGGCAAGCAGTACGTCGAGCTTCCCATTCGCCTCGGGATCATGGACGAAGGACGCGTCGACATGCATGCGCTGTCGCTCACGAGCCCGATGGTGTACTGGGCGAAGCCCGAGTTCGGGTTGAAGCTCTCTCGCGTGTTCAACGATGCGTGCGCCGAGGCGCATCTCCAGCATCCGAACCGCTTCATCGGCATGGCCACCGTGCCCATGCAGTCGCCGGAGCTCGCGGTGGAAGAGCTCGCCCGGGCCGCGAAGCTGCCCGGCATCCGCGGCCTCTATATGGCGACGCACGTGAACGGCAAGAACCTCGAGGAGAAAGAATTCTGGCCCGTCTACGCGAAATGCGAGGAGCTCGGCCTGCCGATTTTCCTGCACCCGACCGCGCCTGTGGGACGTGAACGCATGCGCAAGTATCACCTCGGCAATTTCCTCGGGAATCCGTACGAGACGGGCATTGCCGCGGCTTCTCTCATGTTCGGCGGCGTGCTCGACGCCTTTCCGAAGCTCGACATCATGCTGCCGCACGCGGGCGGCGCGTTTCCGAATCTCATCGGACGCATGGACCACGGGACTACGGTCCGCAAGGAATGCGCGCACATGACGAAGGCCCCGTCGACGTACTTGCGCCGTTTTCACTACGACACGATCACGCACAGCGACGAGATCCTGATGAACCTGATCCGGCAGGTCGGTGTGGATCGCGTCGTCATGGGGAGCGACTGTCCGGCCGATATGAGCTACGTGAAGCCGGTCGACGTCGTCGAACGGCTACCGCTTTCCGCAAACGAGCGGGAGACGATCGTCGGCGGTAATGCGGCGCGGCTGCTGAAGGTCGCGTGAGCGCGGCGCCAGGCCCTGATTGCACTGCCTGGCGGCGACGCTCCGCGAACTCGGGGCTCACACTTGATGGAAGAGAGACAATGCGGCTACGAATGATCCTGAAGGTCACGCTGCTCGTGGCGCCTTGCCTGTGCGCGGCCGCGGCATACGCACAGCCAAAGGACCCGTGGCCAGGGCGCCCGGTACGCATCGTCGTGCCGCAGACGCCGGGCGCTTCCACGGACCTCACCGCACGGCTGATCGCGCAGAAGCTGAGTCCCGTGCTCGGCCAGCCCGTCATCGTCGAGAACCGGCCTGGCGCGGGAAGCATCGTCGGCACGGAACTCGTCGCGAAAGCAACACCCGACGGCCATACGTTGCTCGTGGTGGCGTCATCGATCACGCTGAATCCGATTCTTCACAAGAACCTGCCGTTCGATCCGCAGCGTGACTTGTCGCCCATCACGCAGCTCTCTTCGTTCCCGAATATGCTGGTCGTGTATCCCGGCTTGCCCGTGAAGACCGTGCAGGATCTCGTCGCGCTCGCGAAATCGAAGCCGGGTGCGCTCAACTACGGCTCGGCGGGCACGGCGACGGGAACCCATCTCTCGGCGGAGCTCTTCAAGTACATGACGGGGACGGACATGGTCCACGTCCCTTATAAGGGCGGCGGGGCCGCAATGCCTGCGCTGCTCGGCGGACAGGTGCAGCTCATGTTCTCGTCGACCGTCACGGCCATGCCGCACGTGCGCGCCGGCAAGCTGCGCGCGGTTGCCGTTACTTCGGGCAAGCGCTGGCCGACGCTTCCCGACATCCCAACCATCGCGGAGTCCGGCGTGCCGGGCTACGATCACACACCCTGGAACGGCTTCCTCGCACCGGCGAAGACGCCTCGACCGGTGATCGCTCGTCTAAACGAGGAGGTGGCGAAGATCCTGCATGCGCCGGAGACGCGCTCCGTGTTCACGAACGAAGGCGCGGAGCCGGTGGGCAACAAGCCGGAAGAATTCGCGGCGATCATCAAGTCGGAAACGGCCAAGTGGACGAAAGTAGTGAAGGCGGCGGGAATCAAGGCGGATTGAATGAACATCGATCTCCATAACCACGTCGTGCCTCCTGCGATCGTGGAAGAACTCAAACGCGATCCGCAGCGCTACGGCACCGGTATCGAAGAGCGCGACGGCAAGCGCTACTTCAACGTGCACGGGCGTTACGCCGAGCTTCAGCCGGCGTTCTACGACATCGAAGCGAAGATCGAATGGATGGATCGGAGCGGTGTGGACATCGCCGGCATTTCCGTCGGTCCGCCGATCTACTTCTATAACCTGGCGCCCGAGATCGGGCTGGAAGCCGCCAGGCTCGCGAACGACGGCATCGCGCAGATGGTCGAGAAGCATCCCACCCGCTTACGCGGTCTCGCACACCTGCCGATGCAGGACGCCGACGCGGCGATCGCGGAGCTCGAGCGCGTCGTCAGGGAATACAAGTTCAAGGGTGTCGAAGTCGGCACGTCCATCGAAGGCAGGCCGCTCGCGGACGAGCGCTTCCGGAAAGTCCTGAAGACGATCGAGCAGCTCGACTGTTTCCTGTTCACGCATCCCTATCAGTGTCTCGCGAAGGGGTGGATGGACGATTACTACCTCGGGAACTTCATCGGCTTTCCGCTCGACACGACGATGATGGTCGCGCACCTCATGTTCAGCGGGGCGCTTGACGAATTGAAGAAGCTGAAGATCCTGCTGCCGCACGGCGGCGGCTACGTGCCGTATCAGATCGGGCGATTCATCCACGGCTTCAACGTCCGCTCCGAGCCGAAGGTGAACACGAAAACGTCGCCCGCCGATCTGCTTCGCCGGTTCTATTTCGACTCGCTCACGCACGACGCGCAGGCGGCACGGCATCTCATCAACCGCGTCGGCGCCGATCGCGTGGTGATCGGCAGCGATCACCCGTTCGACATGGGCCCGCCGGACCTCATGGGTGCGATCGACGCGATTCCGGAGCTCACCGCCTCTGAGCGCGAATACGTATGCAGCCTGACCGCGCTGTCGCTGCTCGGTGAGGACTGAACAGATATTCACCCGCCTTCTGATTTTGCGCGGGCCGGGGTCTCGTGACCTGATATGTCAAACACGTTGCAATCCCGCCTGTCATGCCCAGTCGAACCCTCTCCCCTCGCGCGGGGAGAGGGCCGGGTCGGCAAACAGGCCGAACATCGAAACAGGAGATGAAATGACTCTGACCGAACGCCGTAACCGCCTGCGTCAACTGCTGGCCGGCAACGAATGCCTGTCGCCTGCGAGTGTCTACGACCCGCTGTCGGCCCGTGTTGCCGAGAGCGTGGGCTACCAGATCGGGATGCTCGCGGGTTCCGTCGCATCGAACACGACGCTCGCCGCGCCGGATCTGATCGTGCTCACGATGACCGAGTTCGCCGACCAGATCCGCCGCATCATGCGCGCGTCCACCTTGAGCCTCATCGTTGATGCCGATCACGGCTACGGCAATGCGCTCAACGTCATGCGCACGGTCGAGGAATGCGAGCACGCGGGCGTCTCCGCGATGAGCATCGAGGACACGGCACTGCCGACACGCTTCGGCAGCACGAAGGAGGAGTTTCTGTCCGTCGAGGAAGGCGTCGGCAAGATGAAGGCGGCGCTGACCGCCCGTCAGGATCCGGCGCTCATCATCGTCGGCCGCACGTCGGCGCTGAAGGGTGAGGGCCTCGACGGCGCGCTCGCCCGCTCGAAGGCCTACGCGGCGGCGGGTGTCGATGCGATGTTCCTGGTCGGCGTGGAGACGATCGAGCAGGTGAAGGTCATCCACGACGCGATTCAGAAGCCGGTCTTCGTCGGCTCGGCCCCGGCGTCACTGAAGCGCGACGACTTCGCGAAAGCGGGTGCGCGCATCCTGCTCCAGGGTCATCAGCCGGTCGCGGCCGCGGTCAAGGCCGTGCGCGAAGTTTATGAGCATCTTTTCAAGGGTGGCGCGCCGGCCGATCTCAAGTCGAAGATCGCGTCGAACGAGGAGATGAATGGGCTGACGCACAACGATCAATACAAGGGCTGGCAGAAACAGTACCTGCGTTAGCACACCGCTCCTTCGTGCAGCGCTGGCGCTGTGCGTACGCGGGGCCCCCGCGAACGAAGCACCCGCGTTACTGCACTCAGTCGGACGTCCGAGGAATGCTAACTGGCGGGAAGGCTGTTCGCGGGGACCCCGCCGCTCCGCAGCCCCCGCTCACCGACTGAGGGGGGTTCTAACCGGTGACCTTCACCAGCTGCTTTCCGATGTTCTCGCTTTTCAGCAGCTTCAGGAAAGCGCGGGGCAGGCTTTCCATGCCTTCGGCGACATCGAATTTTGATTTCATGAGTCCCGACTTGATCCATGCCCCGATGCGCTGCCGCGCTTCGGCGTGATGCTGCGTGTAGTCGCTGACCAGAAACCCCTTGATCGTGGCGCGCGCGATCAGGATCTGCCGCGGGAAACGCGGTCCGACATCAGGCTGCCCGAACTTCGCGGAGAGACTGATGCTTCCGACGAGCGCGACGCGTGCGTTGGTCGCGAGATTCTGCATAACCGCTTCGTGAATGACACCGGCCGTGTTGTCGATGAACACGTCCACGCCGCGCGGACACGCTTTGCGTAGGGCGCCGGCGAGGTCGCTCTCGGTCCGGTAGTTGATGAGCTCGTCGTAGCCGATCTCGCGGCACCACGCGATCTTTTCCACCGAGCTCGTGAAGCCCACCACGCGGCAGCCGCCGAGCTTCGCGATCTGGCCCGCGATCTGTCCAACGGACCCCGCCGCCGCGGAGATGACCACGGTGTCGCCCGCTTTCATGCGCGTGCATTCGAGCAGGGCGCAGTAGGCGGTCATTCCATTCAGACCGAGCGCGTCCAGCCAGTACGGCAGCGGCGCGACAGCCGGATCGACCTTTCGTATGGCGCTTGCCGAGATCGCGGAGTACTGCTGCCATCCGAAGGAGTGGTCGGTCACCACGATGTCGCCGGGCTTGTACCTGCCTCGCGTTCGATTGGAGCACCTCGCCGATGCCGCCGCCGATCATGACGTCGCTGACGTTCACGCCGGCTGCATAGTTCTTCTGCGGACTGATCCGGCCGCGCATGTAGGGCGCGACGTCCAGATACATCGCGCGAGCGAGCACCTGATTGGCGCGTGCCTCGGGCACGTTGCCTTCCGAGAGTGTCCAGTTGTCCTCCGTCGGCATGCCTTCCGGATACGACGCGAGCCGCCACTGTTTGTTGCTGCTGGGAATCGCCATCACCTTGTCCTCGTGCATTGGGTCCGTCGTTACGCGGACGCCTCGCCGCAGCGCCGCGCCCATGCGACACTCCCGGATTATGCCTGCGAACTCGAGCGCGCTTTCATACGTGCTGCAGCATCCCGGCGCCTTCATGCTGAGAACGCTGAAAGGCTTCAGGGCCAATCAAGGGCTTCTCCTCGCCGGGGCGGTTGCCTACTACACGCTGCTTTCCGTCGTGCCGCTGCTGATCCTGATCGTGATCGCGCTCGCGCACGTGATCGACCAGGCCGAGCTCCTCTCGACGATCGGCCGTTACCTGGAGTGGCTGGTACCGGGCCAGTCGAACGCCGTCGTCTCGGAGCTCGCCACGTTCGTCGAGCACCGGCAAGTCATCGGCATGGTACTGCTCGTTACGATGATCTTCTTCAGCTCGCTCGCGTTCACCGTGCTCGAGAATGCCATGTCGGTGATCTTCTTCCATCGGCTCGCGGTGCGCCGGCGGCGCTTCGTCGTCTCGGCCCTGCTGCCGTACCTCTACATCCTGCTCCTCGGCGTCGGCTTCCTCGTGATCACTCTGGTTTCGGGCAGTCTTCAGGCGATTGGCGAGGAACATTTCGAATTCCTCGGGCGCACGTGGTCGCTGGGCGGCGTGTCGGGCGTGCTGCTCTACCTGCTGGGTGTCGCGGGAGAGATCTTCGTGCTGACCTCCATCTATCTCGTGATGCCCGTCGGCCGGCTGCAATGGCGTCACGCGCTCGTGGGGGGCATGACGGCCGCGCTGCTGTGGGAGGTTACCCGGCACGTGCTCGTTTGGTACTTCGCTCGTCTCTCGCAGATGACCGTTGTATACGGCTCGTTCACGACGACGATCGTCGTGCTGCTCAGTCTGGAAATCGCGGCAACCGCCCTGCTTCTCGGGGCGCAGGCGATTTCGGAGTACGAGCGCGTGGAAAGCGGCAAGCCGCCGGCTGGATCGACGCCGCTGAAGATAAGCTGACGGGGGCGGCGGCCGCCTCCGGCTCGGGCCTCGCCGCCTGTTCAGCCTCGCACGTTCTGCCTTGGGCCTCGTACGTATTGATGAGAATGCTAAGGGGCGCCGGAATGCTTCGTTCGCGGGGACCCCGCCGCTCCGCGGCCCCCGCTCACCAAAAAGGTGGTTCTAACGCGCGAATACCTTCTTCAATCTCATCACCGCCGAAGCGGGGCTCGTCAGCACCTTGCGGCTGCGCTTTTCGGGTATGCATTCGGCCGCGCTCGCCATCGAGAACTGGCCGAGGATCAGGGCGTCGCAGTCCTCCATCGCGGCCGCCGCATCGGCGATCAGGCGATCGTGCTCTTCGGCCTGGCCCTCGTGCAGTGCGGCGAGCGCGCTCGGTATCGCGCAGGCCTTGAGGGTCAGCTTCACGTTGCGGCTCCGCGCGAGATCCTCGAGCTCGGCTCGAAGCGCCGGCATGCTCGGCGCGAAGGTCGCGAGGAGCCCGATATGCGTGCCGGCGGCGAGCGCTTCGTCGAGCATTGCCTCGTTGGGCTTCAGCACCGGCACGTCGAGAGCGGCGCGTGCCGCCTCGATTGCAGGCCCGAACGCGGAGCAGGTGAAAAGGATCGCATCCGCTCCGCAGCCGCGTGCATAGCGCCCGAGCGCGACGAAGCGCTCCGTCATGCGGTCCGTGAGCTGTCCTTCGTGCGCCAGGTCGGAAGAGAGTGAGTCTTCGAGCAGATTGGTCGTGCGCGCCTCGGGCCACAGGCGCTTGAAGGCGGACACGATCGGATCGATCGCGACCGGTGTCGCGTGAATGAGCGCGATCCTAGGACCGGTCATTTCGGTCCTCCTTCCAGTCCGACACGCGGCAGTATGTTCATCGCGAGATTCCGGTTGGCGTTCACGTTTGCGGATGCGAGAACGCATCGGCTATTGTAGACGAGCTCGCGCGATGCGCATGGCTCCCTGACGAGGAAGCACGCATGGCGGCTTTGGAGCCTCGACATAACTTGCGGAGGAGCGGATGCGAAAGCGTTTAATCACGATCGCCGTATTGGTCAGCGCCATTTCGGTGAGCAGCATCGTTGCGGCGCAGACTTATCCTGCGAAGCCGGTGCGCATACTGGTCGGCTTTGCCCCCGGCGGAGGGACCGACATCATGGCGCGGGTCGTCGCGGCGAAGCTCGGCGATTCCATGAAGGCGCAGTTCATCATCGACAACCGGCCCGGCGCGAATGCGAATCTCGCCGCGAAGGTCGCGGCCGAATCCCCGGCGGACGGATACACGCTGCTTTTCATGTCCGTCGCGCACATCATGAGCAAGCCCGTCTACAAGAATCTCGGCTACGACATCGAGCGCGACTTGGCGCCCATCACCGTCGTCTCGAGCGTGCCGAACGTGCTCTGCGTGAATCCCGTGCTGCCGGCGAAGACGGTGAAAGAAATGATCGCACTCGCGCGAAGCCGGCCCGGTGAGATCACGTATGCGACCTCGGGCGTCGGGAGTCCCGAACACTTCGCCGGCGAGATGTTCAAGATGATGACGAAGACGAACATGCTCATGGTGCCGTACAAAGGCGGAGGCCCGATCGCGATCGACCTCGTCGCCGGACACGTCGTATCGTCCTTCAACACGATGCCGCCGATCATTCCGCACATCCGCTCGAATCGCGTGCGCGCGATCGCCGTCACGACGGAGAAGCGCGCGAGCGTGCTGCCGGACGTGCCTACGGTCGGGGAGACGGTGCCGGGCTACGCGATGAGCACGTGGTACGGCGCGGTTGCGCCGGCGAAAACTCCGCGCGAGATCGTGCAGCGCCTGAACCAGGAGATGGTGAAGGCGCTGGCGCTCGCCGACGTGAAGGAGAAGCTCGCCTCGCTCGGCGCCGACGTGGTCGCGAGCACGCCCGAAGAGACCGCGAACATCTTCAAGGTCGATCTCGCGAAATACACGAAGGTAGCCGAAGCCGCGAAGATCCGGGCGGACTGACGGTTCCCGTCATCCCGGGGAAAACGGGATCCAGGCGGAGAATTGACTTTTCGTGTGCCCGCGATGAGCGTGCCCCCCGGACCAGGCATTCCAGGCCAAGTCGAGAATGCTCTGATCCGGGGCGCGGAATCTCGACGCTCTCTCAGCCTACTTGGGTTTCGCCGCCGGCGCGGCGGGTGCGGGCGGTGGGAGATCGACGACCGGAACCGTCGCGACGAACTTCGGATCGCGCACCGCGAGCTGCCCCTGCCGCGAGTAGTTCAGCGACTCGGCGAGAATGCGCGCCGCTTCCTGGGGCGCGTGGAATCCGGTCGAGTTCTCCGCTTCGACGAAGTCGAGATAGAACTGCGCGCGGCGCTGTAAGTAACGTGCAGTCGCGAGCTCCGGGTCACTCTTCTTCGCCTCCCTCGCGCTCTTCAGGTCCGCGATGAGGCCGAGCAGCGCCGTCATCGCCTGCTGGCGCAGGAGCCAATGGCGGTCCTGAATCTGTTCGACGCGGTCCTTCAGTTCTTTTTCGGTGATCTTCGCGTCGTGCTTGCGATGGCAGCCGAAACACGCGTTGCGGATGTTGAGCACGGGACTGCGCACCCAATGGTCGCTCAGCGTCGAGCCCTTGTATTGCATCTTCGGCATGTGGCAGTCCGAACACGTGACGCCGGCGCGGCCGTGAATGCCCTGACTCCACAGCTCGAATTCCGGATGCTGCGCCTTCAACGTCGGCGCCCCGGTGTCCGCGTGCGTCCAGTCGCGGAACTTGATCTCGTCGTAATACGCATGAATCTGCTCGACCTTCAGTCCCTTGGCCCACGGGAATACGAGACGCCGCTCCGTGCCCTGGAAGTAGTATTCGACGTGGCATTGGCCGCAGACGTACGCGCGCATCTCGCCCTGGGTGGCCTGCTTGTTGACGTCGTAGTTCTGAACGCCCTCGGAAGCCTTGAGCGCACGCATGCCTTCGATGAAGGCGGGACGCGTGATGCGCAGCGCCATGGTCGACGGATCGTGGCAGTCGATGCAGGAGACGGGGTGCTGCACGAGCTTGACGGCTTCGCCGAACGGCATCGCGTTCATCTTCTCGAAGCCCTTGGTGACGTCCCCGTCGCCCGCTTTCTTGTTTGCGACGTAAGAGGAAGCGTGGCAGTTCAGGCAGGCGCCGGGCTGCTGGACCACTTTCTGGCGCTGGGTGAACTTCTGGTCGTCGAGCATGTAGGCGTGCCCGCGCTCCTCGCGGAAGTCGGCGGCGAACGCATAGCCCTGCCACATCGTCTTCAGCCCGATGTCTTCCTCGACTTTGCTCCTCGATACGAGCGAACGCGGGTCGGCCTGACTCGGGCTGTGAGGCACGCCTTCGCTGCCGCCGTACTTCGTGCGCTGCATGTCGACGGTTTTCGCGTAAAGTTCGTAGTGCAAGGGAAAGAGCTTGCCCCAGACCTTCGGGTCATCCGTATCGTCGGTCAGCGTGACGGTCTCGGCCGGCTTGGCCGCTTTCGCTTTGGCGTCCTTCTTCGCGTCTTTCTTCCCGGCGGTTTGAGCGTGCGCTTCCCGGGCCGCGGGACTGAGCGGGACCGCAATCAGAAGAGCGAGCGCGGCGAGGGCGCCGCCGACCACCATGCAGGAATACAGGCGTTCGAATCGAGTCATGGTTTCTCCCTTCGGCGGCTTGGACCGTGGCGCGAATACTGCACACAATCTGCCTGTCTGACAACAGTACAGGTAAGGCTTTTACGAGGCTCCGGGCATGAACGAAAACGACTTGCGTGAGGCGATCGTGTCGATGGGCAAGTCCCTCTACGACCGCGGCCTCGCTCACGGCAGCGCCGGGAATATCAGTGTGAAACTCCCCGACGGATGGCTCGTCACGCCGACGAACTCGTGCCTGGGAAGGCTCGATCCCGCCCGCATATCACGACTGGACGCGGGAGGCACCCTCGTCTCGGGCGACAATCCCTCGAAGGAATCGTTTCTGCACATCGTCATGTACGAAGAGCGTCCGTCGTGCGGCGCCGTCGTGCATCTGCACAGCGTACACGCGGTGGCGCTGTCGTGTATCGACGGGCTCGACACGAAAGACGCTCTGCCGCCGATCACCGCCTATGCCGTCATGCAGGTGGGCGCATTGGCTCTGGTTCCATATTACCTGCCGGGAGACGAAGCACTCGCCACCGCGGTTCGTCGCGTCGCGGACAAGCACCACGCGGTGTTGCTCGCGAACCACGGTCCCGTGGTGGCCGGAACGTCGCTGGACGCCGCGGTGAACGCGATCGAAGAGCTCGAGCAGACGGCCAAATTGCTTCTGCTGCTCGAAGGACACCCGACCCGGCATCTCACACCCCGGCAGGTGCTCGAACTGAATCGGCGATTCAGGAGTTGAGGGGGCGGTGCTCGCCTGCGGCTTGGGCCTTTC
>CAWEHH010000017.1:0-42056 GCA_963808765.1 uncultured beta proteobacterium | reverse complement strand
GCCTTCAGGAAATCGATCGCGGGGACTTTCAAGCGAAGCGCGAGCAAACGACCTTTGACGAACTGGCGAAGGCATACATTGCGAACGTGAAGGTCAGGGTGCGGGACGTTACCGCAGATGAGTATGAAGAAAACATCCATCGTCATGTGCTGCCCTACTTCGCTGGCAAACGGCTGCGGGCAATCCGCCGCAAGGATATCGAAGACTTTCGCGCATGGATGATCACGCGCGGGGAGCAAGGGCTGCCCCACGAAGGGCGAAAGGGTGACCCCTGCACGTTCGGCTCGGCTACGGTCAATAAATGCTTGACGCTGGCCGCTATGGTGTTCGGCTATGCAGTCGAAAACGAGTGGATTGGCAAGAACCCGGCGACCAAAATCGGCAAGGTGAAGCCTGCTCGCGCGCCCGATAACGATGAAGACCTCGCCGCCGCGGCGCTGGAGCAGTGGGAGATCCAGACCCTCTTGAACAATGCCCTCCCGCACTGGCGCATTGTTCTGCGCGTGGCCGCCTACACCGGCCTGCGTCAGTGCGAGTTGCTCGCGTTGCGGTGGGTCGATATCGACATGCAGGCTGGCACGATCCGCGTGCGCCGCTCGTTACGCGATGGACGCTTCTACGAGCCGAAGTCACCCACGTCACGACGCACGGTGCCCGTGAGCGCTGATCTACTCGTTGAACTGCAATACTGGAAGCTCGCCTGCCCCACTGTCACTGGCCCGGACGGCGAGCCTCGGCTGGACCTGGTGTTTCCGACGCTCACGGGTAAGCCGCAGAATCCGAGCAATCTGCTGAACCGGGGTTTTAACCCGGCGCGCACGAAGGCAAAGCTGCGGCCGATGAAGTTTCACTGGCTGCGCCATACGTTCGGCTCGCACCTGATCGCAGCCGGCGTGAATCTGAAGACTGTATCCACGTTGATGGGTCATTCGTCCATCAACGTCACGGTTGATGTCTACGGCCACATGCTCCAGGGCTCGGACCGCGATGCGATCGAGCGTCTGGAGCGTGCTATCGGTAGCAAAATGGTAGCAAGTGCGACGGAGGAAGAATTAGAAGAGCCGCAAGTGCTTGATGATATTGGTAGGCGGTGCGAGATTCGAACTCGCGACCAACGGATTAAAAGTCCGCTGCTCTACCAACTGAGCTAACCGCCCGGAAAAGCGCGAGATTTTACAGTTTCGCGGAAAGGCGGGTCAACCGAAGCGAGCGCATGGCGTGCTCAAGCCTCGTTGGCGATCCGCCAGTACTGATAGCGCATCGTCGCCAGCTGCGCCGATCACGATCGAGAAAAAGACGAGGATCGAGCCGATTGCGAGCGTGGAGATGCCCGTCACGCCCTGGCCGATCGTGCAGCCCATCGCGAGAACGCCGCCGGTGCCCATGAGCGCGCCGCCGAGCACGTGGTTGCCGAAGTCCCTCAGGGTGAAGAAGCGCTCAAAGCGGAAGCCCTTCGTGGCGATCGCATACAGAAATCCCCCGAGAATCACGCCCGCCAGCGCAGCGATACCGAAGTTGATCAGCAAGAAATTCGCTGGATCTGTCAGATAGCGCAGCGAATCGCCCATCGGCGAAATGAATGTGAACGACTGCGCCTGGACGCGGCTGGGAATCCCGGTCGCCATCTCCGCGTATTCCTTCCACGCCTGCCCGATCGGTCCGGCGGTGAGATACCAGCCCGCGACGACGGCAAGCCCGACCGTCGCGCCACCGAAGATGTTGTCGAAGCTGCCCCGAAAATCGGGGGACCAGAACACCCATGCGAGCAGGCCAAACGCGACGCACGCCGCGACGGCAAGGCGCAGTGTGCGTGAGCCCTCCAGGCCGAACATGCCGGCGAGAATCGAACCGACTTCCTGGGTCCGCATGCCGTAGCGCGCAAGGTCGATCGTGGTCGCCTGGATCCACGGCAGGAAGGCCTTCTCGAAGAGCGGCGTCCACATCATCGCGTACGCGCACACGGCGGCAACGGCGAGCACGACCACCGATTTGACGTTGCCCCCGCCGATTCGTACCAGCGTCCGGCTACCGCAACCGCTCCCGAGCGTCATGCCGATGCCGAAAAGGACGCCACCAGCGAGATAGCGCAACCAGGCGAACTGCGGCGTGCGATACGGCGGAAACGTGTCCGCGCCGAGGTTGATCCCGCCTGTCGTTTCCAGCAGAACGACGCCCGCGAGCGCGATCGCCATCGCGAACACCCAGGAGCGCATGCGACCGGTGTCCCCCATGTTCACCCAGTCGGACACCGCGCCCATCGTGCAGAACCGCGTCTTCTGGGCGATCGCGCCGAGTACGAGTGCGACGCCGAAGACGGCGAGCAGGACTTGATGATGAATCGTGAATGCCATAACGGCGGTGGGACCAGCAGATCGACAGAGGGTTCCGTCGGGAAAACGCGGACGCGCGATTTCACTATTTTATTCAGCTACGTGCCTCCATGGCGCGCTCGATCCCGGCCCGTCCACTCTAAGTGTTACGCAGTGGGATGTCGCTTGCTCAGGCGGTCCGCGGGAATGGCTTTGATCCATGAGGCCGACGCGTTACTGGGAATCGCCGTAGTGTGTCGGGTCCGGCAGCCCGGCGCCTTCGAACCCCGCCCGGCGGATGCGGCAGGCGTCGCAAACAGCGCAGGCCCGACCATCGGAGAGCGCCTGATAGCACGAAACGGTGAGGGCATAGTCGACTCCGAGGGATGCGCCGCGACGAATGATGTCGGCTTTGCCCATGCCGATGATCGGGGTGTGCAACTGGAGCCGGCGGCCTTCCACCGCTGCCCGGGTCGCGAGGTTCGCAAGCCCTTCGAACGCCCGCATGAACTCGGGCCGGCAATCCGGGTAGCCGGAATAGTCGACGGCGTTCGCACCGAAGAAGATGTCCGCCGCGTCGCGCACTTCGGCATAGGCAAGCGCCAACGACAGAAAAATGGTGTTGCGCGCCGGCACGTAGGTGCGCGGTATCCCGGGCTGGACCCCTTCCACCGGAACGTCGATCGAAGCGTCCGTGAGCGCCGAGCCGCCGAAGGTCGTGAGATCGAGGCGCAGCATCTTGTGCTCCACCGCTCCGAGCGCCTCGGCAACACGCGCGGCAGCGGCCAGCTCGGCCCGATGGCGCTGCCCGTAATCGATGGTGAGGCAGTGGCACGCGAAGCCTTCGCTGCGCGCGATCGCAAGCGTGGTGGAGGAATCGAGGCCGCCGGATAGAAGCACGACGGCGTGAGGGGAGACCACGGTAACCCCCTTATCGGTGAGCGGTGGCCGTGGAACGGCGGGGTCCCCGCTCACGAAACATTCCGGCGTTGGTTAGCACTCTCGTCCGAGCGTCCGAGGCCTACGATAGAACGATGTGAGCGGGGGCTGCGGAGCAGCGGGGTCCCCGCGAACCAAGCATTCCGGCGCCGATTGGCATTTCCATCAACTGAACGCGGCCTCGAGCAGATCGTGCGGGGCTGCGCAGCCGCCGGGCCGGAGCTGAAAGGCGAGCGCGCACCTAACGCAGCGAAGCGAGTCGGCGCTTCGCCTTCTCGGCGGCTTCGCTGGTCGGATAGCGCGCGAGCAGGCTGTCCATGGTCTTCCTGGCCGCAGCCGTCTGCCCGAGCTCGATCTGCGAGCTCGCGAGATTGAGCAGCGCATCGGGAACCGACGTGCTCTCGGAATACGTCGATACGACCTTCTGCTGCGCGGCAATAGCGTTCTTGAAGTCACGCAGGTTGTAGTAGGAGTCGCCGATCCAGTATTGCGCCCGATGCGCGAGCGAGCTGCGTGGGTATTGCGTGACGAAGCCCTGGAAGGCCGTGATCGCCGCCTGATAATTGCCGGCGCGGCGATGCGCCTGTGCTGCGTCATAGGCTCGCTGTTCGTCCGGCGGAGCGGCAGCCGTCGAGCCTCCGGCCGCCGGCGGCGCGGCAGCGCCAGGCGCGGGCGGCGGAGCCGTGCCGGCGCCAGGCGGCTGACCCGGCGCCTCCGTCGCAGGCGGAGCCGCCGGCGGGTTCGCCGCGGCGGCCTGTTCGAAGCGCCGCAGCCGCGTGTCGAGGTCGACATACATGTCGCGCTGGCGCTTCGCGTTCGCCTCGATCGTGTTGGAAAGCACTTCGAGCTGCCCGCGCACGCTGCGCAGATCCTCGCGCAGCACCTGGAGCTGATTGGATAGATCGAACACCGGCTGCGTCGCCGACGCGGCCGTGGCCTTCATCGACTCCTCGAGCTTTGCGAACCGTGCGGCAAGCTCGTCGTAGCGCGCGGACAGGCCATCGATGCGCTGCTGCTGTTCCTGCACGCCCTTGCGCGCGACGTCATCGCCGAAGAGCGCCGCGCCCGCGGGCGCCGCCACGACGGCGTATAGCAGAACGAGGCAGGGAAAGGCTCGACGCATCGGGTAGCTCGGCTCTCGGGCGCGCTCACATCGCCAGAAAACTATTCGCCGTCGTAAACGATGTCGGCCCGGCGGTTCTCACCCCATGCCTGCTCGCTGCTGCCTTGCGCGCGTGGTTTCTCCTCGCCAAAGCTGACGGTCTCGATCTGGCCGCCGGGCGCGCCGAGCAGCGTCATCATCTGCTTCACGGCGTCAGCACGTCGCTGGCCGAGCGCGAGGTTGTATTCGCGGCTGCCGCGCTCGTCGGTGTTGCCCTGCACGGTCACGCGGCGGTTACGATTTTTCGAGAGATAACCGGCGTGCGAGGATACGAGCGGCTTGAACTCTTCCTTCACGACGTTGCTGTCGTAGTCGAAGTACACGCTGCGGCGAGACAGAACGTTGGCGGGATCCTTGAGCGGATCGGCGCCGACGGTGTCCGGTGTGATCGGCTTCGCCGTGGGATCGGTTGTCGGCTTCTTCGGTGGCGGTGGCGCCGTCGTCGTGGTGGTGGGCGGCGCTGCATCTTCGACCTTCGCCGCCGGTTGCTCGTCCTTCGGCGTGGACGCACAGCCCGCCAGCAGCCCCACTACCGCAAACATCGTAATCCATCGCTTCATCGTTCAAGCTCCTTTTCGACCGAACATGATCGATTGTCGTTCGGCTCCCCGGTGTTTATCTGTTGATGAGCGGTCCCCACGCGGGCTCTCGAACATCGCCCGTCGTATCAGTGAAGCGCTGCTTGACGCGTCCGTCACTCGAGACCGCAGCTAATATACCACGCCCCCTCGTCTCGCTCGCGTAGAGGATCATCCTCCCATTGGGCGCGAAGCTCGGAGACTCATCCACTCCACCTTCGGTGAGAAGCTGCATCTGGCGTGTCGCGAAATCCTGCACCGCGACGCTGAAACGTGAACCATCGCGGTGCACGAACGTGAAGCTCTTGCCGTCGGGGCTGTGTCTCGGCGACACGTTGTACGTGCCTTCGAAGGTCAGCCGCTGCGGCTGCCCGCCGGAGGCCGACATGCGATAGATCTGAGGGCTGCCGCCGCGATCCGACGTGAAGATGATCGATTGACCGTCGGGCGACCAGTTCGGTTCGGTGTCGATCGCAGTGGTCTGGGTGAGCCGTGTTGCATTGCCGCCGCCGTTCGCCGGGATCACGTAGATCTGCGATCCACCGTCCTTGGTCAACGTGACTGCGAGTCGCGTGCCATCGGGCGACCATGCCGGCGCGCTGTTGCTGCCGAAGAAGTTCGCGACTGGATTGCGCTGGCCGGTGGTAAGAGACTGCACGTAGACGATGGGTTTCTTGCGCTCGAAGGAAACGTACGCAAGGCGGGTGCCGTCGGGCGACCAGGAAGGAGAGATGATCGGCTCCGTCGAGGAGAGAACCGTTTGCGGGTTGAACCCGTCTGCGTCGGCCACGTGCAACTCGTGGCGCGTTGCGCTGCGCTTCATCACATACGTGATGCGCGTTGCGAAAACGCCGGGCGAGCCGGTCAGCTTCTCGTAGATGACGTCGGCGATCTTGTGTGCCGTCAGCCTGAGCTGGGCAGCGTTCACGGTGTAGACGAAGCCGGCAAGCTGCGTGCTCTTCACGACGTCCATCAGCCTGAAGCGCACTTCATAGCGGCCATCCGACATGGGCGTCACCGTGCCGATGACGAGCGCTTCGGCGCCGCGTGCGCTCCATGTTGGAAAGTTGACTTCGCCCGGCTCGGTCGGTGGCGGGACGACGCCTCCCGCGTCGATCAGCCTGAACAAGCCGCTGCGCTGGAGGTCGGCGCCGATGACGCTCGTGAGCGGCTGGGGCGTGCGATCTTCGGCCCGGAACGGCGCGATCGCGATGGGGATCTGATTCGCGCCGCTGCCGACGATTTCGATGGTGAGAGCCGCGTGTGCCGGCGCCGATAACAGCCAAAGCAGACAGCACAGTCCGAACGCGGAACGTAATGACATTGCAGCAAGGATGGACAATTTCATTCTCTGGGTCTGATCCTCAGTTCAAGGGCGCGAAACTGCTGGAAGAGCGCGGGTCGGGCGGCAGCGGAAGCGGCGAAGCCTTCAATATCGCCCGCTCGACGGCCGCGTCATAAGCCGGGTTTCCGCTTGTGCGCTTCAGTCTGACCGAAAGCACTTCTCCGCCCGGAATCAAAACAACGTCGAATTCGACTTGGGGATTGCCCTGTAAGTTCGGCGGCTCGATGATCTGGCGCCGCACGTGGTTCTGGATGAGCGCGATGTACTTGTCGTTCAACGCACGCGCCGCGGCCGCCTGTTCCTTCGCGAGCCGGTCCGCGATCGCCTGTCTCTCCTGCTGGAGGCGCTTCTCGTCGGCCTGCTTCGCAAGACGCTCCTTCTCGATGCGCTTTTTCTCTTCCTCAAGCTTGCGCGCCTCGAGCTCCTTCTGCTTGCGCCTCTCCTCTTCTTTCTTGCGCTCGAGCTCCTGGACCTGTTTCCGTTTTTCTTCTTCCTTTTTCTTCTGGTCGAGCTCTTTCTGCTCCTTCAGCTTTTTCTCTTTCTCGAGCTTCTCCTTCAGCGCGATGTCCGGTTTCGGCACGGGCTTGGGCTCCGCCTTGGGCTCGGGCTTCGGTTCCGGCTTCGGCAGCGGCTTGGGTTCGGGCTTGGGTTCGGGCTTGGGTTCGGGCTTCGGCTCGGGTTTCGGCTCGGGCTTGCGTTCGACTTTCGGGGCCGGAGGCGGAGGCGGCGGCACTTCCTGACGCAGCGGCGGCAGACTGCTCCACAGTTCCGCGATCGCGGGCGCCGACGGCTGCCGCTGCCAGGTGACGCCGAAGACCAGCAGCAGGACGAAGGCGATGTGGATGCCGCCCGCCAGCCACCGCGCGATCCGCCTCTCGCGCCGCGTGGCTTCCCTCAGATCGTCGTACGTCACGGGCTTCTGGGTTTCGCGAGCAGTCCGACCTTGTTCACCTGGTTCTGCTGCAGCATGTCCATCACTTCGAGGACGGCCTCGTATCGCACGTCCTTGTCCGCGGCGATGACCACGGCCTGCGTGGGCGTGCGCTTCTGCTTTTCCTTGATCTCCTGCAGGAGCTCGTTGCGGCTCACCCGCCGCTCGGCGGTGCCGCGCGCGCGGTCACGCAGCCAGATCGACTGATCGGTGCGGACCTGCACTTCCATCGGCTGCATCGGCGGGTCCGCCGTCTTGCCGACCTGCGGCAGCTCGACCTGCCCGGGATTGATGAGCGGCGCGGTCACCATGAAGATGACGAGCAGCACCAGCATCACGTCGATGTAGGGCACGACGTTGATCTGATTCATCAGCCTGCGGCGGTCGCGCCTCTCGATGATCATGCTAGTGCATCTGCCGCTGCAGGATGTTCGAAAACTCTTCCATGAAGGAATCGAAGCGGATCGCGAGCCGGTTCACGTCGCCGGCGAAGTGGTTGTAGGCGACCACCGCGGGAATCGCGGCGAAAAGGCCCATCGCGGTTGCGATCAGCGCCTCGGCGATGCCCGGCGCCACGTGTCCCAGTGTCGCCTGAGCGACGTTCGCCAGCCCGCGGAACGCATTCATGATGCCCCAGACGGTGCCGAACAGTCCGACGTAGGGACTGACCGAGCCCACCGACGCGAGGAAGGAAAGGTGCGACTCGAGCCGTTCCATCTCGCGCTGATACGTGGCGCGCATCGCGCGACGCGTGCCGTCCATGACGACCGCGACGTCCATGCCGGGCTGAGTGGTGAGCTTCGTGAACTCGCGAAAGCCCGCCTCGAAGATGCGCTCCATGCTGCCGGAGCTGCGCGCGGCGTTCGCGCGCCGATACAGCGCGGAGAGCTCGGCGCCGCTCCAGAACTGCTTCTCGAACTCGTCCGCGTGACGGGCCGCGCGCCGCAGCACGAAACGCTTGAGGAAGATGTAGTACCAGGAGAAGAGCGAAGCGAGCAGCAGCGCCAGCATCACCAGTTGAACGAGCACGCTCGCGTTCGCGACGAGGCTGACGACCGATAGATCGTGCGTAACGGAAGGATTCAAATTCGCGAGTCCTTATTCTCGTTGCGAGCGGTTGCGGCAGGCGCACGGGACGAAGCGTACGGAGCGCGACACATGCGACTGTGACGGATCCCGTCGCCAGCATTTCTTCCCCGCGGAGCACGCGCTGAGCTAACCGGATCTGACCGGCGCCAACCTTAATGAGTTCCACAGTCACCTGCAAGCTGTCGTTGAAGCGGCCCGGCTTCAGATAATCGATCGCAAGCGACGCGACGACGAACGCGACACCGTGTTCCTCGGCGAGTCGCGTCTGCTCGAAGCCTTCGCTGCGCAGCCACTCGGTGCGCGCACGCTCCATGAATTTCAGATAGTTCGCGTAGTACACGACGCCGCCGGCATCGGTGTCTTCGTAATAGACGCGCACCGGCCACACGAAGACTCGCGAATGCGGCACTTCCCCGCCGGAGCGTGCCGCGCGACGCGCGTTCACAGCCTCAAGCGTCAGGGGACTCGTCCCACAGTTCGGGCGTTCCCGCGCGCGGTGGCGCGGCGAGCCCGAAGTGGCGGTATGCCGCGGGCGTCGCGATGCGGCCGCGCGGCGTGCGCTGCAAGTAGCCCTGCTGGATCAGATAGGGCTCGAGCACGTCCTCGATCGTGTCGCGCTCCTCGCTGATCGCCGCCGCGAGGTTGTCCACGCCGACGGGGCCGCCGCCGAACTTCTCGATGACCGCCTCCAGGAGCTTGCGATCCATCACGTCGAGCCCGGCGGCATCCACGTCGAGCATTCGGAGCGCCGCATCGGCGACTGCGGAAGTGACCCGGCCGTGCGCTTTGACCTGCGCGTAATCGCGCACGCGGCGCAGCAGCCGGTTCGCGATGCGCGGCGTGCCGCGCGAGCGGCTCGCGATCTCGCGCGCCCCCGCCGGCTCGACTTCCACTTCGAGCAGCCGCGCCGAGCGCGTGACGATGCGCGCAAGCTCGTCCGTCGTGTAGAACTCGAGCCGCGCGACGATGCCGAAGCGGTCGCGCAGCGGGTTGGTGAGCATGCCCGCGCGCGTCGTCGCGCCGACCAGCGTGAACGGCGGCAGGTCGAGCTTCACCGAGCGCGCGGCCGGCCCTTCGCCGATCATGATGTCGATCTGGAAGTCCTCGAGCGCCGGATAGAGGATTTCTTCGACCACCGGCGAGAGCCGATGGATCTCGTCGATGAACAGCACGTCGCGTGGGTCGAGGTTGGTGAGGATCGCCGCGAGATCGCCCGCGCGCTCGAGCACGGGGCCGGACGTCTGGCGCAGGTTCACGCCCATCTCGCGCGCGATGATGTGCGCGAGCGTGGTCTTGCCGAGCCCCGGCGGGCCGAACAGCAGCACGTGGTCGAGCGCTTCGCGCCGCTGCCGCGCCGCCTCGATGAAGATCTCGAGCTGCCCGCGCATCTTCTCCTGCCCGATGTACTCCTCGAGCGCTTTCGGGCGCAGCGCGCGCTCGAACGCCTCTTCCTGCGGAGAAGTCGGTCCGGCGGCGATGATCCGGTCGGTTTCGATCATGCTTTCGAGAGCACCCTCAGCGCCTGGCGTATGCCTTCAGTGACGCTCAGACCTGCGTCGAGGTTCTTCACTGCGAACTGCGCTTCCTTGTCGCTGTAGCCGAGCGCAAGCAGCGCATTGACGACGTCGCTGCCCGCCCGCTCGCCTTCGCGTTCGACCGCGACCACCGCGATGTCGAGCTTGTCCTTCAATTCGAGCAGCAGGCGCTCGGCCGTTTTCTTGCCGATGCCCGGAATCTTCGTGAGCCTGCCGCTGTCCTGCTCGCTCACCGCCTGCTTCACGTCCGCGACGCCCATGCCGGAGAGCACCGCGAGCGCCGTGCGCGCGCCGACGCCGGAAATCTTGAGCAGCTGGCGGAACAGGGCGCGCTCGCCTTCGGTGAAGAAGCCGTAGAGCTGATGTGCATCTTCGCGCACGATGAGATGCGTGAGCAGTGAGACGTCGGCGCCCGTCGCGGGCAATTGGTAAAGCGTGCTCATCGGCACGTCGAGCTCGTAGCCGACGCCATGCACGTCGACCACGATCTGCGGCGGTTGCTTCGCGACGAGCTTGCCGGTGAGCCGCCCGATCACACGAGCCTGCCGTGGCGCACGCGATAACCGGCGGTCGCGAGACGCGCCGAGCCCTGCCCGCCGTGCGCGTGGCAGATCGCGCAGGCCAGCGCGTCGGCCGCGTCGGCGCTCGGCGCGCCGGAGAGCGCAAGCAGGCGCTTCACCATCTCCTGCACCTGCTCCTTCGCCGCGTGGCCGTTGCCGACCACCGCCTGCTTCACCTGCAGCGCGGTGTATTCCGCGATCGGAAGCCCGTGCATGACCGCAGCGCAGATCGCCGTTCCGCGCGCCTGGCCGAGCAGCAGCGTCGATTGCGGATTTACGTTGACGAACACCTTCTCGATCGCGATCTGCTCCGGGCGCCATTCGGCGATCACTTCCGCCGAGGCCGTCGAGTATCGCCTTGATGCGCGTCGTGAGCTCGCCCTCGCGGCGTCCTGATGCAGCCGCTCGTGACGTAGGAGAGCGTCTGTCCGGCCTTGTCGAGGACGCCGAAGCCGGTGATGCGCAGGCCTGGATCGATGCCCAGGATGCGGGTCACGCTTCCATCACCGCGGTGGTATAGACCTCCTGCACGTCGTCGAGCGACTTCGATCGCGTCGAGCAGCTTCTGCATCCGGGACGCGTCGTCGCCGGCAAGCGCGTTCTCCGTGGTCGGCTTCATCGTGACTTCGGCGAGCTCCGGCTTGAGCCCCGCTTTCTCGAGCGCTGCGCGCACCTGCGTGAAATCGTTGGGCGTCGTGATGACTTCGATGCTGCCGTCGTCGTTCGTGACGACATCCTCGGCGCCGGCTTCGATCGCGGCCTCCATCAGCTTGTCTTCGTCGGTGCCGGGCGCGAACACCATCTGCCCGCAGTGCTTGAAGAGGAACGCGACCGAGCCGTCGGTGCCGAGATTGCCGCCGTACTTGGTGAATGCGTGGCGCACGTCGGCGACGGTTCGCGTCTTGTTGTCGGTCATGCAATCGACCATCACCGCCGCGCCGCCGATGCCGTAGCCTTCGTAGCGCACTTCCTCGTAGTTCACGCCCTCGAGGCCGCCGGTGCCGCGCTTGATCGCGCGCTCGATCGTGTCTTTCGGCAGGTTCGCTTCCTGCGCCTTGTCGACCGCGAGCCGCAGGCGCGGGTTCATGTCGGGATCGCCCGCGCCGCCGAGCCGCGCGGCGACCGTGATTTCCTTGATGAGTCGGGTGAAGATCTTGCCGCGCTTCGCGTCCTGGCGCTCCTTGCGGTGCTTGATGTTCGCCCACTTGCTGTGGCCCGCCATGGCGCTCATGCGAACTCGTTAAAATGCTTGCAATTTTATCACACGGGTCGCAACCGACTTCCGATGGCCGAGCCGATTCTCGTCGCGAAATCAAGCGAGTCTCTCCACCTGCTGCCGCAGTATGCGAACCGCCACGGGCTCATCGCCGGCGCGACGGGCACCGGCAAGACGGTCACGCTGCAGCGACTTGCCGAAGGCTTCAGCCAAATCGGCGTGCCGGTCTTCATGGCCGACGTCAAAGGCGATCTCGCCGGTATCAGCCAGCCCGGCAAGAACGAAGGCAAGGTGAAGGAGCGGCTCGCCGCGCTCGGTCTCGAAGAAGCTTCGCGTTCGAAGCGGCGCCGGTCGTGTTCTGGGATGCATTCGGCGAGCAGGGCCATCCCGTGCGCACGACGGTTTCCGAGTTGGGACCGCTGCTCCTCTCGCGCATGCTCAACCTGAACGAGACGCAGGCAGGCGTGCTCACCGCTCGTTCAAGATCGCGGACGACGAGGGGCTGCTGCTCCTCGACCTGAAGGACCTGCGGGCGATGCTGAAGCACGTCGGCGACAACGCGAAGGAGTACACGACGCGCTACGGCAACATCTCGTCGGCCTCCGTCGGCGCGATCCAGCGCGGGCTGCTCACGCTCGAGCAGCAGGGCGGCGAGCAGTTCTTCGGCGAGCCGGCGCTCAACATCGACGACCTTATGCAGACCGACGGCGATCGCGGCATCGTGAACATCCTCGCCGCCGACAAGCTCATGAGCTCGCCCAAGCTCTACGCGACGCTGCTGCTGTGGCTGCTCGCGGAGCTCTTCGAGCAACTGCCGGAAGTCGGCGATCCCGAGAAGCCGAAGCTCGTGTTCTTCTTCGACGAAGCGCACCTTCTCTTCAACGATGCCCCGGCCGCGCTGCTCGAGAAAATCGAGCAGGTCGTGCGGCTCATCCGCTCCAAGGGCGTCGGCGTGTACTTCGTCACGCAGAACCCGCTCGACATCCCCGATACGGTGCTCGGCCAGCTCGGCAATCGGGTGCAGCACGCGCTGCGCGCGTTCACGCCGCGCGATCAGAAAGCCGTTGCCACCGCCGCGACAACGTTGCGCAGCAATCCGAAGCTCGACGTCGAGCGCGCCATCACGGAGCTCGCCGTCGGCGAAGCGCTCGTCTCGTTCCTCGATGAGAGCGGCAGACCGCGCGTCGTCGAGCGGGCGTTCGTCGTGCCGCCCGGCTCGCGGTTGGGTCCCGTGACGCAGGACGAGCGCAAGCGCACGATCTCTCAGTCGATCATGGGCACGACTTACGACCAGGCGGTCGACAAGGAGTCGGCTTACGAAATACTGCTTGCGAGGTATCCCGACATGGCAGGCGGTGGTCCGAGCGGCGCTGCGCAGCCTGAGGAACAGGGACTCGGCGGGAAGCTCCGCGACATGCTTCTCGGCAGCACCGGGCCGCGCGGCGGCAGGCGTGAAGGGTTGCTCGAATCGATGGCGAAGAGCGCCGTGCGGGCGGCAGCGTCACGCACCGGACGCGAAATTGCCGGCCATGTGTTGAGAGGCGTTCTGGGCTCGATCGCCGGAACGGCGACGAAGACGACGCGCAGACGCTGACCGGCGAGGTCCGAGCAGGGCGAGCACCAACCCGACGAAAGGAAAGGAGGTTACGGAGGGAAACCTTTGGTGTCCCTCCGTTCCCGGGCGGCCCGAGCCGAAGGCGAGCGCCGCCTTTACCCCCGTAGCCGCTGCACCGTGAGGCGCCACGTCGCGCCAACGCCGTGCCAGCGCTGGTAGAACCCGCGATCGTTGAACATCGCCCAGATCGCGAAGGCCGTCGCGAGAATACCTATGAGCACGGTGTGGAGCGCGACCCGCCGCATGCTGTCGAACTCGAGCACGAACGGAGCGATGACGAGCCAGACGCCGAGCACGATGTTCACGGCTTCTTCCCACGCCCGCGGCATGTAGGCCGCCAGCGCGGCGAACGCCATGAGGCCCGCGCCGAGCGCATAGGCGTTCCAGGCAGCCGTGCTGCCCGCATAGCGTTCAGCCTCGGCCTGTCCGAGCAGCGGTCCAAGCAGCCACGGCGATAGGAACAACCACGCACCCAGCATCAGGTTCGCGCCGTCCTGCCATCTTGTGCTCCGCATACCTGCTCCCCTCGTCGGCGCTTTGTGTCACACAGGCGCCGCAGCCGGTAATGGCATATTCCCTGCACAAGCCATGCCGCCACCCCCCTTCTGGCGCCGGCTATTCGGCGAGATTAATACGATCATGAACGACTCGTCTACCGTGAATCTCCAGCCCGCCGTTCTGGAGATCGGCGCCGCCCTTCACGCGGACGCGCTGCGCTCGCGGCCCCGGTTTTTCCGGGCGCGGGGACTGCACGGCGCCGTCGTGGCGAGAGCTCTGGAAGACGAAACCTTGCGGCGGGCGCTCTTCCAGTTCGTCGATGTCCTGCCTGAATTGCGCGACGCCACCGCCGTCGCCCGGCATTTTTCGGCGTATATCGCCGGCCGGGAGCTGGGCGGCGCCTGGGGCCGAATCCTCAGGCTGGGCGCACAGCCGTTCATGGCGTGGGCCGTGCGATCGAGCGTCACACGCACGGCACGCCTCTTTCTGGTGGCGGAAGACCGGTCCGCCGTCACGAGACTCACGCGCGCTCTCGCTCGCAGTGGGGCGCAGATCACCGTCGATGCCGTTGGTGAGGCCGTGCTCACGGAAGCCGAGGCGGAACGCTACGCGGAACGGTACGTGCGCCTCATCGACTGGCAGCAGAACGCGGGCTCGCGTCCGCATGTCTCGCTGAAGCTGAGCGGGCTCACACCGCGATTCGATCCGATCGACCCGCCGGGATCGATCGCGCGCGTCCTCGACCGCGCCGCCCCGCTCATGCAGCGGGTGCTCGCCACGAACGCCGCGGTGACGATCGATATGGAGCATCACGAGCTGAAGCCGCTCGTGCTCGACACATTCAAAGCGTTGGTGGAGCGCTATCCCGAGGGCGCTTGGCAGCCAGGCATCGCATTGCAGGCGTACCTGCCGGAAACGCAGGACGATCTTGCTCGACTCTTTCACTGGGTTCGCTCGCATGGACGCCCGGTGACCGTGCGTCTCGTGAAGGGCGCCTACTGGGATACCGAAGTCGCGACCGCGCGCCAGCGCGAATGGCCCGTACCCGTATATCTGCACAAGAGCGAGACGGATGCGAGTTACGAGCGGCTCACCCGGACGCTGTTCGAGAACGCGGATCTCGTCTTTCCCGCCATCGCGGGACACAACCTGCGCAGCCTCGCGCACGCGATCGCCGCGGCCGAAGCGGCAGACCTCCCGCGCGATCGCTGGGAAATCCAGATGCTCCATGGGATGGCCGAACCGCTCCAGACCGCGACTCGCAAAGCGCGACGTATCGCTGCGCATCTATGTGCCGACGGGAGAGCTCGTCACGGGCATCGCGTATCTCATCCGACGACTGCTCGAGAATACGGCGAGCAGCTCGATCCTGCGGCAAACGTATGCGGAAGCACAGGACACCGCGGTGCTGCTCGCCGCGCCGGAGGCGAGTCTCGCTCCAGTCTTGGAGGGTGCGCCGACCGGCGCGTTCCGCAGCACGCCCGTTCTCGACTTCAGCCGGCAGGAGGTCCGTGAGCAATTCAATGCCGCACTCGCGTCGCTCTCCAGTGCGCGAGGCGCTCGTTATGCGTTGGCTGTGAACGGCGCCACGACGACCGAGGTCTATCGAGCGCGCAATCCGGCGCGGTCCGACGACATCCTGGGAGAGGTGGAGCTGACCGATGCGTCCGGCGCGCGGGCAGCGATCGCGAACGCGAACGATGCATGGCGCACGTGGCGCAAGACGCCGCCCGCGGAACGCATTGCGATCCTGCGGCGTGCTGCCGCCCTGATGCTCGACGCGTCGCATGGAGCTTGCCGCATGGCAGGTGCTCGAGCAGGCGAAGAACTGGCGCGAAGCCGACGCCGACGTGGCGGAAGCCATCGACTACCTCAACTACTACGCGCGCGGAGATGGAGCGGCTGCAAGGCTGGAAGACGACGATCCAGTATCCGGGTGAGACGAACGCGACGCGCTTCGAGCCGCGCGGCACGGCCGTGATCATCTCGCCCTGGAACTTTCCGCTCGCCATCCTCGCCGGCATGACGAGCGCGGCGCTCGCGACAGGCAACTGCGCGATCATGAAACCCGCCATGCCGGCGCAGATCGTCGCGCATCTGCTTCCGCCGTATCCTGCTCGAGGCCGGCTTCCCGCCTGATGTGTGCCAGTTGGTGCCGGGACATGGCGTCGCGGTCGGCGACGTGCTCGTCGACGATCCGCGCGTGCACGTGATCGCGTTCACCGGCTCGCGCGAGATCGGGCAGCGCATCCTCGAACGCGCCGCGCGGTTCTCGCCGGGACAGGAACACGTGAAGCGCGTGGTGTGCGAGATGGGCGGCAAGAACGCGATCATCGTCGACGACGACGCGGACCTGGACGAAGTCGTGCGCGAGACGGTGCACTCCGCGTTCGGCTATCAGGGCCAGAAATGCTCGGCGTGCTCGCGTCTGATTGCGGTCGGCGGCATTCACGATCGCCTTCTCGCGCGGCTCACAGCGGCGCTCGACGCCTGGCCGTACGGGCCGCCCGAAGATCCTCAATACGTTTTCGGGCCGCTCATCACCGAAGCCGCCCAGGCGAAGACGCTCGAGTACATCGAGATCGGGAAGAGCGAAGGACGGCTCGTGTATCAGGGTCGCGTGCCCGAGACCGGCTACTACGTGGCGCCCGCGATCTTCGCAGGCATCCGTCCGGAACACCGAATCGCCCAGGAGGAGATCTTCGGCCCGGTGCTCGCGGTCATGCACGCGGAGACGTTTGCGCAGGCGATCGACATCGCGCTCGACTCGCGTTATGCGCTAACCGGCGGCGTGTTCTCGCGCCTGCCCGAGCACCTCGAGCTCGCGCGCGAGCAGTTTCACGTCGGGAACCTGTACTCTCAACCGGCGCATCACCGGGGCGCGCGTCGGGGCGCAACCGTTCGGCGGGTACCGGCTCTCGGGCACCGGCATCCAGGCGGGCGGCGAGGACTATCTGAAGCAGTTCATGTGGTCGCGCGTCGTCACCGAGAACACGATCCGGCATGGGTATGTCCCTTGACCGCGGCAAGATTCCTCCGGGCGCAAGCGCCTGAGCAGCGGCTCGGTGTACGAACAGAGGGCAACCAATGGTTTCCCTCCGTTACCTCCCTTCCTTTGGCATTGTGTCGGATGCAGAAGGCCGAGACGCTACCGACCGTCGGAACTCCAGCAGGCACGCGCGTTGAACGAAACCCTTGAAGTTCTCTCCAAGTCGCAGTACCACCTCGCGCGAGGCCGCGGGCGGAGATCGAATGAACGACCTGTCTCTGCGACGAAGACTTGAACAGATCGAGCTCGTCGGAGTCGCTTCCGGCTGTGGCGCGCCCGATCCGGGCTGCGAAGCCGCAGCCGATACGCTGCGCGCGACGCAGATGACTGCGCGGCTGCGCGCCCGCGGTTTCCGGGTGCGCTGGGCGCCGGTTATCCGCCCCGCGGCGGCGCATCGCGCGAACAGCCTGCAGGCCGTGCGCAGGGTATGCGTGCGGCTCGCAAGGCGTGTGGAAGGCATCGTGCGCGAAGGCGATCTGCCGGTCGTCGTCGGCGGCGATCACACGTGTGCGATCGGCACGTGGAAAGGCGTCGCCCACGCCCTTCAGGACAAAGGGCCGCATCGGCCTTCTGTGGATCGACGCCCACATGGATGCACATACCCCGCAAACGACCGAAACGGGCATGCTTCACGGCATGCCGGTCGCGTGCGCTTCTCGGCTACGGCTATCCGGAGCTCACGCGAATCGCGGAAGGCGTGCGGCTGGATCCGAACTGCGTGTGCCTGTATGGCGTGCGCAGCTTCGAACGCGGCGAAGCCGAGTTGCTCGAGCGCCTCGGCGTGCGCGTCTATCTTCATGAGCGAGATCGCGGAGCGCGGCGTCGAGCGCACGCTTGAGCGAAGCGGTCTCGATGGTCGGATGCGCGGACGGCGGCTTCGGCATCACGCTCGATCTGGATGCGATCGACCCGCTCGACGCGCCGGGCGTCGGCACGCCCGAGGCGGGCGGGCTGCGCAGCGGAGAGCTCATTGCGGCGCTCGCCGCACACGGCGGCCATCCCAACCTTGTCGGCATCGAGATCGTCGAATACAACCCGTACCAGGACCGCGCACGCCGCGACGGCCGGCCTCGTTGCCGATGCGCTCGATGCGATGCTCATCGGACAATCGAGGCTCGACCCCAATGCTTTGCAGGAGGCAAGCAGATGCTCGTGAGATTCGATTCGAAGGCCGGCAGCATCACGATGTTCGGCGAGGTCGCCATCGAGCTGCTCAAGGCGATGGGCCAGAGCGGCGCGCTGCCCGGCGCGGTGCTCGCTGCCGACATCCCGGCGGCGGTCGAGCGCCTGCGCCGATCGGTCGAGAAGCAGCCCGCAAGCGGCGGCAAGGCGGACAGACAGCGAGACGGGGGAACCGAAGGTGAGTCTGCGCCAGCGCGCGTTCCCGCTGATCGAGCTGCTCGAACGCGCCGCGAAGCGCGGAGACGACGTGATCTGGGACCAGGAGCGCGGCAGCGCTTTTGAGGCGGCGCCTGTTCGGCAATGAGCCTGGCACTCTCGGACGAGAGTACTAAACGACGCCGGAAGGCTTCGTTCGTGGGAGCCGCGGACGGTGGACTAACTGGCGCCCCAATGCCTCGTTCGCGGGGCCCCGCTGCTTCGCAGCCCCCGCTCACCAGACAGGGGTGGTTCGTAGCCAATGAGACTCCGCTGCACTGCGCGCCCGTCGCGCCGGCATACTGCCTCTGCGCGCACAGCAGCACGCGCGAAAGAAACGCGTGCTTGTACTTCGCCGCCAGCTCGGCCGCGGTGTGGCCGCCATGAACGCGCACGTCCGCGTCCGCGCCAGCCTTGAGCAGAAGCCGCGCAATCCGCTCGTGCCCCTGAATCGCCGCCATCATGAGCGGCGTGTTGACATACGTTCCGCCGTTATGCGCGTCGGCATTCACGCGAGCGCCGCGTTCGACGAGAAAACGCACGACGCGCTCGTTGCCCTGGTACGCGGCATACGCGAGAGGCGTGTAGTGGTGCGGATAGTTCTCGAGATCCGCGCCGGCGCCCACCAGCAATCGTACCGCCCGCTCGTGGCGTTCGAACGCGCGCGGCGCCTGACAGCGTGTCGTCGTAGAAGTACGCGGCCAGCATGAGCGGCGTTTCGTGAACCGGCGTGCGCGCGTTCACGTCGGCGCCGGCCGAGATGAGGAAGCGCAACACATCCAGCGACGCGGCCCGCGCGGCGATCGCGATGATCGGCGCGCCGTCGGGGTAAGCTTCGACCGCTACGCGCTCGTTGGCGGTCAATTGACCCGATTCGATGGCGCCGCGAACTGCTCCGACGTTATCGGTCGTGATCAGATTGACGACGCGCTCGGCGTCCGACGCGCCCCCGCCGCCGACGCCCGCGCAGCCGGCGAGCGCTAGTGCGAAGACGATGCAGGCCGCGAACGCAGCCCGGCGTGCAGGCGCATCCATAGATGATCCCTTCCCGACGACGCGATCTCGCCGACAGTGCGGCCGTCGCGCGCTCCGATACCGATGTTGCTCGCGGCAGCTTTCCGGAGACCGCGCGGTCTCCCACCATGCGAGCCTGTCGACGCCGCGAAAGTATAGCGAACTCGCCCCGCGTATATGGACAAGGGGACGACGCTCGTTTCGGGTCGGCCTCGCCGCCTGCGCCCGCGTGCCGGCAATCGAACGTGGTACCTTGCCCGGATGAACGATGCGCAGTCCGCCGCAAGGGCGCGTTCACCCTCCAGAGTCTCGTTTCCCGCCCTGCGTCATCGAGGCTTCCGGATCTATTTCTTCGCCTCGGCGCTCGCCATGATGGCCGACAGCATCGAGCACGTCATCAGTTACTGGGTGATGTTCCAGAAGTTTCAGTCTCAGACGCTCGCCGGGTTCGCCGTCGTGTCGCACTGGCTGCCGTTCCTGTTCTTCTCGGTTTATGCGGGCGCGCTCGCGGACCGCTTCGACCCGCGCCGCATCATCCAGCTCGGCATGCTGTGCTTCATCGTCGCTTCGGCGGGATGGGGCTATTTCTTCGTCACCGACACGCTCGAGATGTGGCACGCGATGGTGCTGCTCGTGATCCACGGCTTCGCCGGCGTGTTGTGGGGCCCCGCGAGCCAGCTCCTCGTCCAGACATCGTGGTCGACCGGGAGCTCCTGCCGAGCGCCGTGCGCCTGACCGCAACCGCGCGCTGGCTCGGCCTCCTCATGGGCCCGGCGCGTCGGCAGCGCGCTCATGCTCGCCGTCGGGCCCGACGGCGGGCATCTTCGTCAATGTGGTTTTCTATCTGCCATTGCTGATCTGGCTGTGGAACGCGCCCTATGGCCGCGGTCACCGCGGGCGAGCGCGCGAGCGCGCGGCGCGGTGCGCGGCCTTGCCGAGATCTAGTCCACCATGCGCGCGATCGCCGGCAATCGCACGATCGTCTCGATGACGCTGCTCGCAGGCGGCGCTTCGCTGTTCGTCGGCAATGCATATCAGGCGCAGATGCCCGAGTTCGCCCAGCACCTCGGCCACGGCGACGCGGGCGCCGCCTACAGCATGCTGCTCGCCGCCGACGCGGCAGGCGCGCTCATCGCCGGTTTCGTGCTCGAAAGCCGCGGGCTGCTGCAGCCGCATCCGCGCACCGCGTTCATCCTCGCGATGCTCTGGTGCTGCGCCATCGGCGGCTTCGCCGTCGCGCACAGTCTATCCGCTCGCGGTCGCGCTCCTGTTCGTCTCGGGCTTCCTGCAGCTTGCGTTCGCCGCGATGGGGCAGACGCTCGTGCAGTTAATGCGCCGGCCGACATCCGCGGCCGCGTGATCGGGCTCTACAGCATGTCGAGCCTGGGCCTGCGCGCCTTCTCCGGAGTCACGGTGGGCGTACTCGGAGCCGCGATCGGCATCCACTGGTCGCTCGCGCTGAGCGCGCTGGCGCTGCTCGCGGTAACCGCCGCCCTGTTTGCGTTTGCCACTCGCATGCGCGCTCGTTGAGGCACGCTGCACGTTCGTCACATCGATTCGACCGAGCCGACCCGCTTCAAAATCACACGAGACGAAGTCGTTTCATGACCTGCCGTCGCTGTGTGCGAGTGTTTCGTACCAGCCTACGCCGCACGCTCCAGCCGGACCGCACACACCTTGAATTCCGGGATTTTGGCGGTCGGATCGTAGGCCGAATTCGTCAGGACGTTGGCGGCAGCCTCCCAGAAATGGAAGGGAATGAAGAGCACCCCCGCCTCCACCCTGCTGCCCACCTTCGCGGGCAGGACGATCGATCCGCGCCGCGAAGTCACTCTCACGTTTTCACCGTCTTTCACGCGGAGTTTCTTCGCATCGGCGCCGTTCACTTCCACGAAGGGACCCGGGACGAGACCGTGCAGTCCCTTGCTCCGCCGCGTCATGGTGCCCGTGTGGTAGTGCTCGAGCATGCGGCCGGTGGTGAGAACCACCGGGAACGATGCGTCCGTTTCCTCGGCGGGGGGCCGGAACTCGACAGGATGAAACTGGCCCAGCCCGCGCGTCAACGTGTCGCGGTGAAGAATCGGCGTTCCCGGGTGCGCTTCGGACGGACACGGCCAGTGCAGCGCCTCGCCACGCTGCAAGCGAGCATGCGATATTCCCGTGTAGGAGGGCGTCACGCTGCGCATTTCCTCGTCCACCGCCGCCGTCGATGCATAGCGCATCGGATAACCGAGCGCGGTTGCGACGTCACAGACGATCTCCCAATCGCGGCGTGCCCGGCCGGGCGCGCGCACGACGGGCTGCGTGAGCTGCACGCGACGCTCGGTGTTGGTGTAGTTGCCGTCGCGCTCGGCGTACCGAAACCGCCGGCAGCACCACGTCAGCGAGCTTCGCGGTTTCCGTGAGAAAGATGTCCTGCACCACGAGAAACTCGAGCTTCTCCAGCGCCTCCACCACGTGAGTGCTGTCCGCGTCCGAGAGCACCGGGTTCTCGCCCATGATATACATCGCCTTCACCGTGCCCTCGAGCGCCGCCGGTAACATTTGCGTCACGGTGAGGCCGGGCTTATCCGGGAGCGGCACGGCCCACGCCTGCTCGAACTTGGCGCGAGCAGCGGCGTCGGCGACTTTCTGGTACCCCGTAAACACGTCCGGAAGGACGCCCATGTCGCACGCGCCCTGCACGTTGTTCTGACCGCGCAGCGGGTTCACCCCCGTTCCCGGCCGGCCGATGTGGCCGGTCAGCAGCGCAAGATTCGCGAGGGAGCGCACGTTGTCGACCCCGGTCGTGTGCTGAGTGATGCCCATCGAGTAGACGATGGAGGCACGTTCCGCCTTCGCGTAGAGACGCGCCGCCTCGACGATCGACTCGGCCGGCACGCCCGTGATCTCCGCGACCCGCTCCGGCGTGTACGCCCCGACGGCTTTTTCGACAGCGTCGAAGCCTTCGGTGCGCGACTCGATGAATGCCCTGTTCGCGAGCCCTTCGCGCAGAATCACGTGGATAAGCCCGTTGATCCATGCCACGTCGGTGCCGGGTTTCTGCCGCGCCCACACCGTCGCGATATCGGAGAGTGGAATCCGGCGCGGATCGAACAGGACGAGCTTCGTCCCGCGCGCGACGGCCTCCCGGATCTTCAGGCCGATGATGGGATGGTTCTCGGTCGTATTCGATCCGGTGACGAGTATGACTTCGGCGTGCAAAAGATCGTCGGCCGGATTCGTCATGGCGCCCGAACCGAACGAGAGAGCAAGTCCCGCGACCGTCGAGGAATGGCACAGGCGCGCGCAGTGATCGACGTTGTTCGTGCCCATGGCGGCGCGCACGAATTTCTGAAACACGTAGTTGTCTTCGTTGGTCACCTTCGCCGACGCGAGGCCGCCGAATGCGTCGCCGCGGTATTTCCCAGCTCGCGCGCGATGAGGGCCAAAGCCTCGTCCCACGTCGCTTCGCGAAAACCGTCGCCGCTTCGAACGAGCGGCGTCTTGAGCCGGTCGGGGCTGTTGACGAACTCGTACGAGCCGAACCGCCCCTTCACACACAATCGTCCATGCGATACGGGCGAATCGCGATCGCCCCGCGCGCTCACGACGGTATCGCCGCGTGTGCCGAGGAGTATCCGGCAGCCGGTGCCGCAGTACGGGCACACGGTGGAGGTCTCGTGCTGCGGCTTGAGGGACTGGCGCGCAGTCAGGGCACCGGTCGGACAACGCTCCACGCATTCACCGCAGGATTCGCAGATCGATTCTTTGATGGACCCACCGCCGAAAGGCTCGACGGCGCTCGCATAACCGCGCTTCACGAGATCGATCGCGCCGAGGTGCTGCACCTCGTCGCAGGCGCGCACGCACAACCCGCACAGGATGCACTTGCGCATGTCGATCGCGTAGCAGGCGTTCGAATCGTCGATCTTCGCCTCGCGCTGCATCGGCCGCAGGACGCGCCCGCGGATGCCGAGGTGTTGCGCGACGCTTTGCAGCCCGCAGGAACCCGACTGCGCGCAGGTGAGGCAGTCGAGCGGATGGTCCGAGAGCAGGAGCTGCATCGTCCAGCGGCGCACGTCCTGAATCTCGGCGTCCTCCGTGGTCACCTTCATGCCGTCCGCGGCCGGCGTCGTGCACGACGTGGGCAGGCCGCGCAACCCGTCCACCTTGACGATGCACAACCGGCAGGCGCCGTACGGCTTGAGGCTCGGATCGTGGCACAGCGTCGGGACATACACGTCGGCCCTGCGACATGCATCGAGCACCGTGCTGCCTGCCTCCACGGTGACCTCGCGCCCGTTGATCGTGAGCTTCGGCATGCCTATTCCTCTTCGCGGCAGACGATCGTTTTGCCGAAGTCGCAGCGCAGGCAGCGCCCCGCTTCGGCGCGCGCATCCGCCGCACACATCGCGAGCTCCACCTCCTGGAAGCAGGCCCGCCGCTCGGTCGAAGCGAGCTTGGGCGTTTCGTGGCGCCTCACGTCGGATGCCGGCGCCGCGGGGTCGAACGGCGTGTCGAGCGAACGCGCGCGGTTCCATGGGAAGTGGATCGAGCTGCCAGGATTCACGTAGCGCTCGATCGCCTCCGCCGCGCGTCTGCCATGTGCGATTGCTTCGACGGCGGTCGCCGGACCGAGCACGGCATCGCCGCCCGCGAAGACACCGTCGACCTCGGTTCCGAGCGAGAACAGATCGACGCTCACGGTCCCGCGCTTCGAGACCGGCGGTCCGCCGGCAGGAACGACCGGCTTCTGCCCGATCGCGCGAATGATGTGCGAGGCCGGAATCTCCAGGAAATCGCCTTCTATCGCTACGGGCCGCCTGCGACCGCCATCATCGAAGGCGCCGAGTCGCATGCGCTGCAGCTTCAGCGCAGTCGCAGCCTTGTCGCGATCCTGGATCACTTCGACGGGCGCCAGCAGGAATTCGAATCGGATGCCCTCCTCCAGCGCCTCGGTGATCTCCTCCGGCTGCACGGGCATCTCTTCGCGTGTGCGGCGATACACCACAGTCACGTGTTCGGCGCCCAGACGCAGCGCCGTACGCGCCGCGTCGATCGCCGTGTTGCCGCCGCCGACGACGACCGCGTCTCCACTCAGCCGGTCCGTGGCGCCCAGGGTGACCTTCCTCAGAAACACGATGCCGGAGGCGACGCCGCGCGCGTCCTCGCCCGGCACGCCCATGGTGACGTCCGACCAGGCGCCGCTCCCCACGAACACCGCGTCGTATTGTTTGCGCAGTCGCCCCATCGAGAGCGTCTTCCCGATGGCCGCGCCGCACACGATCTTCACGCCGAGGTCGGTGATGCGCTTCACGTCGCGCGCGAGCTCCTCGCGCGGCAGCCGGTAGGCCGGGATCCCGTAGCGCAGCATCCCGCCCGGCTCGGCCATCGCTTCGTACACCGTGATCTCGTGCCCGATTCGCGCCAGGAAATACGCTGTGGACAGTCCCGCAGGTCCCGCGCCGATGACCGCGATGCGGCGCCGCTCCTCGCGCGGTCGCTCCATCACCGGCACGCGCACCTCCGCCGAGGCATCGACCATGAAACGCTTGACCGCGCGAATTGCGATCGGCGAGTCGACGGTCTCCCGCCGGCACCGCGATTCGCACGGATGCGGGCAGACGCGCGCGCACACCGACGGGAAGGGATTGCGCTCCATGTGGGAGAGCAGCGCCTCTTCTTCGCGCCCTTCGGCAACGAGCGAGAGGTAGGCCGGGATATCGACCTCGCTCGGACAGCGGTTGGAGCAGGTCGCGACGAAGAGCGCCTGGCACACGCCCGCGGGACAGCGCTTCTCGCGCACGTGCGCGAGATACTCGTCGCGGAAGTACCTGAGCGTCGTGAGGACCGGGTTCGGCGCGGTCTGGCCGAGGCCGCAGAGCGAGCCCTTCGACACCGCCTGACCCAGCGCTTCGAGCTGCGCGATGCTCTGCTCGGTGCCGCGGCCTTCGCAGATGTCGTCGAGAATCATGCGCATCTGCCGCGTTCCGAGGCGGCACGGCACGCACTTTCCGCACGATTCCTTTTCCGTGAACGACACGAAGTAGCGCGCGAGATCGACCATGCACGTCGTCTCGTCCATCACCACGAGCCCGCCCGACCCCATGATGGAGCCGGCTTGCGCGAGCGACTCGTAGTCGATGGGAAGATGCATCATGCTCGTTGGGAGACACCCGCCCGAGGGGCCGCCGGACTGCACCGCCTTCAGCGCGCGACCGCCCTTCACACCCCCGCCGATCTCATAGACGAGCTGGCGCAGCGTCATGCCCATCGGCACTTCGACCAGGCCCGTGTTGTTCACTTTGCCGACGAGCGAAAAGATCTTCGTGCCCTTGCTGCGCTCGGTGCCGAGCGCGGCGTACGCTCCCCGCCTTCGGTGACGATGCGCGAAACGTTGCCCCACGTCTCGACGTTGTTGATGTTCGTCGGCTTTCCGAAGAGGCCTTTCGTCGCCGGAAAGGGCGGACGCGCGGCAGGCATGCCGCGACGCCCCTCGATGCTGGCGATCAACGCGGTTTCCTCGCCGCAGACGAATGCGCCCGCGCCCTCCTTGATCAGGATGTCGAACGAGAAATCCGAGCCGAGGATGCGATCGCCGAGCAGGCCGCGCTCTCGCGCCTGGCCGATCGCGATCCTCAACCGCTCGATGGCGAGCGGGTACTCGGCCCGTATGTAGATGTAACCATGCGATGCGCCGATCGCAGCCGCGCCGATGGCCATCCCCTCCAGCACGGCGTGTGGATTTCCTTCGAGCAGCGAGCGATCCATGAAAGCGCCGGGATCGCCCTCGTCGGCGTTGCAGATGACGTACTTTTCGTCGCCCTCCGCGGCGCGACAGAAGCGCCATTTCCTCCCGGTGGGGAAACCGCCGCCGCCTCGCCCGCGCAGGCCGGAAGCCTCGACCTCGTCGATGATTCTGTCCGGCGTCATATCGAACAAGGCCCGGGCAAAGCCCGCGTAGCCGCCTTCTCGGATGTAGTCCTCGATCTTCGTCGGATCGATGTGATCGTTCATGCCGAGCACGAGACGCATCTGGTGCTCGTAGAACGGGATCGTTTTCTCGACGGAAAACCGGCGTCCCGGCAATCCCGGGATCGTTCCGGGTAACTCGTATACCAACCGGTCGAGGAGCTCGCCGTGCGCGATCGTTTTCCCGACGATATCCGGAATGTCCTCCGGCTTGACCTTGCAATACAGCGTGCCTTCGGGGCGAACCGAGACGAGCGTGCCGTTCTCGCAGAAGCCGCGGCAGCCGGTCTTCACAACCTCGACGTCTCCTTCGAGCCCCGCGTGCCGCAACGCCTTTTCGATTCCTTCGAGTATTTCGTCCCCGCCGCAGGCTTTGCAGCCCGTGCCCATGCATACCGAGACACGCCGTTTGCGCGAATCGAACGAGGCCGCGAGCTCGGCCCTCAGTGCGTCGAGCTGAGCACGGTTGGCGAGCAGGGTCACTTGCGCGCTTCTCGGGCGTTGAGGCGGCGCCCTGCGCGCGATCGCGGCTTCTCCGGCGTCGCAGGAAGATTCCGAATCGCCTGCCGGACCGATTCGGTCGTCTGTTGCCGCAGCACCTTCTCGTCGAGCACCACGACGGGGGCAAGCGCGCACGCCCCGAAACAGGAGACGGATTCGAGCGTCACCTCCCCGTCGGCGGTGGTCGCGCCGGAAGCGACGTGAAGGTCCGCCTGAAGATCCTCCATGAGCTTGCCGCTGCCCCGCACGTAGCACGCGGTTCCGCTGCATACGGTGACGCGATGCCTGCCCGGAGCCTCGAACCGGAACTGCGCATAGAAGCTCGCCACACCCTCCACTACAGCGGGCGCGACTCGGAGGTGGCGCGCGATTGCTCGCATCGCATCAGCGGGCAGGTAGCCGAGCGCCGTCTGCGCGGACTGAAGCATCGGCACCGTGGACGAGCGGGAACGCGGGAACTCCTTCTGTGCGAGAGCAAACCACCGCGCAACGCCGGGATCCAGCGGGGATCCTCCGCGTCCGGACCCGCCTTTGCGGTCGGTTCCGGTCTTGCGCTGCGTTTTCTCCGAGGCGCCGAACCCGAGGCTTTCACCCTTCTTCCGCATCCCGAGTCCCTGGATCGATGGCCGATTGGCTGAAGTCTGACGATACCTTCGTGCCACCACATGATGTCTTGCGTTAGATCAACGGGGCGGCCGGACCCGCCGGGCGCGGCGGGCACCCCAGCGCATAGAATGGAAACCGGTGCGCGCTGCATGGCGTCGCAAGTCCTGCACGGAGGATTACATGACGAGATTCATCGAGAATTCCACGGACTTCGCTGCGGAGTGCGCGTGCCAGGGGGGATCCTGCAACATCGATCGGAACAACTTTCTGTTCGTCGATGACGGCAGCGAGCTTACGGCCGTGAGCAAACTCCAGTCGAAGTGCGGCCATGTGGTGATCATCCCCGACTCTTCAGGCGGGCAGCAGGCGCTGCTCTACCATACGAGCTGCCGGCGGATGAGCGATGTCGTCAGCCAGATCTTCCTCGAGGCCCTGGGCGCCCCTTCGAGCCTGCCGCAGGCCTCTGCCGAAATGACCCTCGGCGCGCTTTACCGGCGAAGCGTCACGCTGCCCTACGATCGCTGTCGGGCAAAGGTGGACGACTTCGGTTTCGCGCAGGATCGATAGCACACGCCCGATCGTCGCTTGGTTTTGCGTGATCGACGTGCGGTTCGATCGGGGTACGGCGGTCTTGACGAAGGGTGAAATCGCGCGCGGAACCGGCATGTGAAGAAGGGGGCGCGGTGATGGTAACCACCGTGGCAGGCGCGTCAGACCGAGCCTGGATGCTGATCTTTGCGGCCTGGCTGCTCGCGGCGACGTCGACGCTCGGCGCGCTCTTCTTTGGCGAAGTGATGAAAGTGCCCACCTGCGTGCTGTGCTGGTATCAGCGCATCTTCATGTTTCCGCTCGCGATCATCCTGCCCCTGGGCCTCTTTCCGTTCGACGCGAAAATCGTGCGCTATGCGCTTCCGCTGGCGATCCTGGGTTGGGGTTTCGCGCTCTTTCACGTGCTGCTCGTCGCCGGTTATATTCCGGAGAACGTGCAGCCGTGCACACAGGGCGTGCCCTGCTCGGAGACGTATTTCGAGCTTTTCGGTTTCGTCACGATCCCGCTACTGGCACTCGCGGCATTCTCAATCATCATCGCGCTGCTCGCGGCGGCGCACTTTCAGGCAAGGAAATGACACGAAAAACACTCTTCGTCGGCTCCGCCCTCGTGCTGCTGATCGCGTTCGTGGTGGGTGACTCTCGTTTACAACACGGAGCGCGTCGAGGAGGCCACGAATACCGTCACGTCGAACGCGGCTGCCCTCGTGCGCTTTCACTCCCCTACGCTGGGGCCATCCGATGCCAGGGTACACATCGTCGATTCCTCGATCCGGCGTGCGAAACGTGCGCTGCGTTCTACCCGTTCGTTAAAAAGCTGATGGCCGTCAACCCGGGCCGGATCCGCTTATCGATTCGTTACGCGCCTTTTCACAAGGGTTCCGGCGAAGTGGTGAAAGCGCTGGAAGCCGCGCGAAAGCAAGGCAAGTATTGGGAAGCACTCGAAGCGCTGCTCGCCTCGCAGGCGCAGTGGACGCAGAATCACACCGCTCGGGTGGCGCTGGTGTGGCAGCCGCTTGCCCTCGCCGGCGTCAACGTCGAGCAGGCGAAGAACGACATGGAGGCGCCCGAGATCGCGCGCTCGATCGAACAGGACGTGGAAGACGGAAAAACGCTCAACGTCAACAAGACGCCCGAATTCTTCGTGAACGGGAGGCCGCTGCCGAGCTTCGGCCACGATCAGTTGCGCAACCTCGTGCAGGAGGAACTCGCCCGCGCCTACCGCTGATTCGGCGTTCTACGGCGGCGCGAATGCATGCGGCCTTTCCGCCCGCAGACGCAGTTACGCCGCTCCGGCGCTCAACGATCGCAGCGGCGGCAGGGGCGAAGATATCGATGATGAATTCACGGAAATGCGCGAGCTTCCTGCTCGCAGCCTCGGGCCTTCTCGCCGCCGCCAGTGCGTGCGCACAGTCGTATCCGACGCAGCGCATTCGAGCCGTCGTAGGTTACGGTGCGGGCGGAGGGGCCGATACGATGATTCGCGCGATCGTGCCGGAGCTGAGCGAAGCGCTCGGCCAAGGCGTTGCGCTTACGGCGCACCGCTCTCTGGCCGTCATTGAACCTTGATGTTGGCCGTCTTGACGACCTTCGTCCACATGGCGATGTCGCGCGCGACCAGTTGCGCAAAGCCCTCCGGCGTTGAATGCGTCGGATCGGCGCCGATGGCGCGCAGTTTGTCGATCACATCGGGCAGCTCGAGGATGCGGCCGATCGATTGATTGAGCCGCATCACGATCTCCCGGGGCGTCCCACCGGGCGCCCACGCGCCGGACCACCCTGCTACCGCGAAGCCCGGAACCATCTCACCAATCGCCGGCAGCTCGGGCATCGTTCGCGAGCGCTGCTCGGTGGTGACCGCAAGGGGGCGTATTTTGCCGGCCTTCATGTGGCCGTCCAGCACGACCTGCGTCGCGATGATGACGTGGACCTGCCCGCCAATCATGTCCGCAACGGCAGGGGCGTCGCCCTTGTAGGGCACATGCACCCATTTGCTCCCGGTCATTTGCTGAATGAGCTCGCCCGCGAGATGCGGCGTACTGCCGGTACCCGGCGTTCCGAATTCACCGTGCCGGGCTGCGTGCGCGACAGCTCGATGAACTCCTTCAGATGTTCGCCTTGACCGACGGGTGCACGACCAGCAGGAACGGCACGACCTGAATCATGGAAATCGGCGCGATATCCTTGATCGGGTCGAACGGCAGCTTGTAGAGCGCTGCGGTGGCGGCATAGCTCGATGGGACAAACGTGATCGTATAACCGTCAGCAACCGCGCGTGCCGCGATTTCATTACCGAGGGCGCCGCCGGCGCCCGGGCGATTGTCCACGATGAACTGCTGGCCTGTACTCCTCCGTCAATCGCGATGCAAAGATGCGCGCGATAAAGTCGCTCGTGCCGGCCGCGGCCGTCGGAACGATTACTCGGACCGGTTTAGTCGGCCATTTTCCGGACTGGGCCTGTGCCGTGGACAACGCTGCGGCGAGAGCAAGCAGCAGTAGCAGTCTTGCCGGCTTCATCGATCTCCTCCTCGTGCTCGCTCGAACAGCGGGGAAATCATCAAGGAGCGCAGGAGGCATGTCAACGCAGTGCGCGTGCGGCCTTGCGCCCGGCGGGCCGGGCTAGAATGACTTCCCCCTGAGTGCCCTCTTTTTTTGCTGCCGCTGCCGCGGCTCGATCCCGACATCCTGAAAGTGGCGCCATGACGCAACCGACGAGCAAGAGCGATCCGCTGGCGAAGACCGAAACGCGCGACGGCATGATCATCGATTGGGACGTTCCGATCGAAATGAACGACGGTCTGGTGCTGCGCGCGGATGTATACCGCCCGGTCGCAGCGGGCAAGTATCCGGCGATCATGTCCCATGGCCCGTATGCCAAGGGCCTCTCGTTTCAGCTTGGATTCAAGAGTGCGTGGGACCGCATGGTCGAGGCCCATCCCGAAGTGCCCGAGGGATCGACGAACAAGGACCAGAACTGGGAAGCCGTCGATCCCGAGAAATGGGTGCCCGAGGGATACGTGTGCGTTCGTGTCGATTCACGCGGCGCCGGGCGCTCGCCAGGCTACCTGGACGTGTGGTCGCCGCGCGAGAACAGGGATTACCACGATTGCATCGAGTGGGCCGCCCGCCAACCGTGGAGCAACGGCAAGGTCGGGCTCAACGGCATCTCCTATTACGCTATGAACGCGTGGCAGGTGGCATCGCTGCAGCCGCCGCACCTTGCCGCGATTTGCGTCTGGGAAGGCGCCGCCGACATGTATCGGGACGTTTACCGGCACGGCGGCATCATCAACATGATGCCGCACAAATGGTATCCGCGGCAGGTCCTCGGCGTGCAGCACGGCATGGGCGAACACGTTGAGCGCGGCCCGAGAAACGTCGTGACGGGCGAACTGGTTGCGGGTCCCGAAACGTTTTCGGAGGAAGAGCTGGCTGGAAATCGCGCGGACATTGAAAAGGAAGTGCTGGCCCACCGGCTCGACGATGACTACTACAAGGCGCGCTCACCACAGTGGGACAGGGTTACCGTGCCTCTGCTCAGCGCCAACAACTGGGGCGGCCAGGGTCTGCATCCGCGCGGCAACATCGAGGGGTTCGTGCGGGCGGCATCCACGCAGAAGTGGCTCGAGTGCCATGGGCTCGGGCACTGGCCGCTCTTCTACGCCGACTATGGCCGCCTGCTGCAGCTACGATTCTTCGATTATTTCCTGAAGGGCGAGCAGAACGCCTGGGACAAGCAGCCGCGTGTGCAGTTGCAGGTGCGCCATCCGGGAGAGAAGTTTGTCGAGCGTCTCGAGAACGAATGGCCGCTTGCCCGCACGCAATGGACGAAGTTCTATCTCGAACCGGGCGATTGCGCGCTGCGGCGCGAACCTGCCCATCGCGAGGCGAGCCTTTCCTACGAAACGACGGGCGAGGGCATCACGTTCCTCACGCGGCCATTGGATGAACCGCTCGAGATCACCGGCCCTGTCGCCTGCAAGTTGTTCCTGTCCTCGGAGACCAGCGATGCCGACGTGTTTGCCGTGCTCCGCGTCTTCGATCCCAACGTCAAGGAAGTCACGTTCCAGGGCGCGCTCGATCCACGCACGCCGATCGCCCAGGGATGGCTCCGCGCTTCGCATCGCAAGCTGGATCCGCGGCTGACCTTGCCGTACCGCCCGTATCACACGCACGACGAAGAGCGGCCGCTCTCGCCTGGCGAGATATGCGAGCTCGACGTCGAGCTCTGGCCGACTTGCATCGTGGTGCCGGCGGGCTATCGGATTGCGCTGACGATTCGCGGCAAGGACTACGACTTCGGCGGACCGCCGATCGTGATTCCGCATGCCTTCTATACTTTCAGCGGCGTAGGGCCGTTCTTTCACAACCATCCGCAGGACCGTCCGGCCTCCATTTTCGAAACGGTCAACACGCTGCACTTCGGGGCGGCGCGGCTGCCTTACGTGCTGTTGCCGGTCATTCCAGCGAAAGAGTCGTGATGGATTTTTCGCTTAACGAGGCGCAACGCGGCTGGCAAATGCTGGCGCGACGGTTCGCGGAGGAGGAGATACGGCCGATCTCACTCGAACGCGACCAGATCGCCGACCCGGGTGCGACGCTGGACTGGGACATCATCCGCAAAGGATCGAGGCTCGGCTTGCGCACGGCGGCAGTGCCGCGTGAGTGGGGCGGGCACGGCATCGACTTCGTAACGCAGGCGGTGGTGATCGCGGAGCTTGCGCGCGGCGACAGTGCGATCGCCAAGACCTTCAGCCAGTGCTGGAAGTGGTGCCATCTGATTGCCGACCGTTGCACGCCGGAGCAGCGAGAGCGGTTCCTGCAGGCGTTCCTGGCCGACGAAACCTTTCTCCTGGGCGGGGGCATCACCGAGCCTCACGCCGGCTCCGACAACCGCCTTCCGCCGCCGGACGATCCCCGCTCCGGCCTGCGCTTGCGGGCGGAACGCCGCGATAGCGAATGGATTCTGAACGGCGACAAGTGCTATATCGCGAACGCCAACGTGGGGAAGCTATTCTTCACCTACGCGCGCACCGACCCGGCGGCCGCAGTCGGCGAGGGCACCAGCATCTTCGCCGTTCCGATCGACACGCCAGGCTTGCGCGTGGGCAAGGTGTTCAACAAGAGCGGCTGGCGCTTCTACCAGAACGCCGAGCTCATCTTCGAGAACGCACGGGTGCCGCACGACAATCTCCTGGGCGACGTGAACAGTGGATTGAAACCGCACGGAGGCAGGAACACGAAATTCAGCCTGCTCGAGTACGCCGCCAATGCGGTGGGCGTCTGTGACGCCGCGATCGAGATGGCGACCCGCTGTGCGAAGAACGCGCAGCGCGGCAGTCGCCCGCTCGTCGACCAGCAGCTCGTCCAGCTCAAGCTCTCGGACATGCACATGCACACCGAGGCGCTGCGCTCGTTCGTCATGCGGCTCGCGGCGGAGAGCGACGCCATGCCCGCGCAGCATCCCCCGCACGGTCATCTGCTGATGAACGTCGCCACCGACGCGATCCAGAAGGTGTGCTACGCCAACCTCGCGATCCATGGTGGCGCCGGCACGCAGGAAATGCATGCCGGTGCCGACAAGCTCGTTCGCGACGCGATCATCTGGACGCACATTGCCGGGGACGCCGTGCAGCGGATGAAATCGTTACAGGTGCTGCTCGCACATCCGGCCAATCCAAAGTGAGGCGCAGGCAGACCACAAGACGCGCGCCCGTGATCCCCCCGCACCTGTTACCCAGGAACCGACGAAAATGCGATCAGTGCTGGCATTCTTTCTGGTGACCGCCGTGCCGACGGCGCTTGCACAGGATCAGTACCCCTCGAGGCCGATTCGCATGATCGTACCGTTCTCGCCGGGGGGAACCTCCGACACGCTCGCGCGCATCCTGGGGCAGAAGATAACGGAGGCGTGGGGCCAGCAGGTCGTCGTCGACATGCGGCCCGGCGCGAGTGGAATCATCGGAACCGAGATCGCGGCGCGGTCGCCGGCCGACGGCTACACGCTCATGCACGGCAACCTCAGTCAGTTTGCGACCAACCCTTTTCTGTATACCAGGATCACCTACGACACGTTCCGCGATTTCCTGCCGCTCACTCAAATAGGAACGGCACCGCAACTGCTCGTCGTACATCCCGGACTGCCGGTCCAGACCGTGCCTGATCTCGTGCAGCTTGCGAAGCAGAAGCCCGGAGCGCTCAACTTCGGTTCGGGCGGCGCCGGCACGCTTGCATATCTGGGCGGCGAGATGTTCAAGATGATGGCGGACGTGAATATCGTTCACGTGTCGTATAAAGGTTCGTGCTCGCGTTGAACGATCTTCTCGCCGGACAGGTGCAGTTGATTTTCTCCGACATGCCGATCGCGCTGCCGCATGCGAAATCGGGCAAGTTGCGGGCGGTCGCGGTGACCGGCGCGAAGCGCACGCCGCTGCTGCCTGAATTGCGCACCGTCGCCGAATCCGCTGTGCCGGACTACGCGCTCGACAACTGGTGGGGCATTTTCGCTCCGCGCGCGGTCCCTAAAGCCATTGCTTCAAAGGTGACGGGCGAGATCGTCCGCATACACGGGCTTGCCGACGTGAAAGAGCGCTATGCGGGGCTCGGCGTCGAAGCGGTGAGCACGACACCCGAGCAGTTCGCAGCCTACATCAAATCAGAAGCCGAGAAGTTCAGCAAAGTGATCAAGACCTCGGGTGCAAAAGTCGAATAGATACTCTCCGCGCGCCGGTTCATTGGCAGCATCAAGGCCGTCGCCGTGGATCGCGGGCTTTGATTTCTAATTGAGTAAATCGGTGCCGCACTATGAGCGCGGACTAAGTAACCGCAGCTCGCGGAGTGTTGCGGCGAAATCCGTCCGCTCGCGCAGGAGCGCGTGCCGCAGGTCCGCGCCTGCCATGTAGGATGGCGTCCAGCCATTCGCCGCGAGCAGCCTGTGCCACGTGACCGTTTCCGTCACGGCGCGGAGCAGATCTTCCCACCAGGAGACATTGGCCGGTTCGATCGCCTGCGCGCCGGCGATGCCACGCCAGGCACCGAGCACGCAATCGACGCCCAGCTCGGTCCACGTCGGAATGGCTTCGAACGGCGCCTCGATGCGTCTGGGCGCCGAAACTGCGAGCACACGCCCTTCACCGGCCGCGATAGACGGAATCACGCTCGCAGCAGTAACGGCCGCAACATCGGCCCGATCCGCGACGGCGTCTGCCACTGCGTCCAGCGCTGAATCGAAGACACGTATGTCCAGTGCCGCTGGATCCGCACCCGCCTGGCGGGCGATTTTCGCCACTGCGATGTGGTTCGGATTTCCCCGTGCCGTGGAGAGCGCCACGCGCACACTCGGCGCGTCATTACGTAATCGCTCCAGGAGTTCGGCCGCGTCGTGCAGCGTCGAGGCTGCACGCGTTACGATCGCAATGTACTCCGTATAGAGCGCGGCGATCGGCGTGTAGGTTTCGAGGTCGAACGAGGTGATGCCAAGCAGCGCGTCCGTCGTGAGATTCGGATGACTCACCGACACGACATGGGGGTTGCCACGCCGCGCGTCCATATAGGCCCACGCCTTGCGCGAGCCGTCGCCGGGTACGTTCGTGACCCGCACCGGAACGGACGCAAGCGCATGCTCCTCGATCACCTGCGCGAGGGCGCGGGCCGTACGGTCGAGGCCGCCGCCCGGGGCGTGCCGGCCACGATCTCGATGTCGCTCTGCGGGTTCCACGTTGCTACCATGTTGGCCGACTCGAAAGGGACGAATTGATGCCGAAGATTTTCACCGCACTTGCTGGGCCGCGAGCAACCTTAACTCCACACAGAAAGGGAACACAAATGAGCATTCGCCGCGTCGTCACCGGCCATGACAAGAACGGAAAAGCAATCGTCCTTTCCGACGGCCCCGCACCCTCCGTAAAGATGCATCCCAACCGCCCGGGGCACCGCTCGACGGACATCTGGAAGACCACCGCAATGCCAGTCCCCCTCACCGCGGAAGAGTCCGATCCGACCCAGGGGCAGCGCGACTTCTGTCCACCGAATGGTACCAAGATACGGATCGCGGAAATCCCGCCTGAGCCCGAGTTTTTCAAGACGCTCACGCCCGCTCAGGTGCAAGAGTTCTTCAAGTCGGGCGGCAACCCGTCGGCATCCACTTTCCATGAAAACGGGCGCCACCCGTTCATGCATCGAACCGAGTCGCTGGACTATGCGGTGGTGCTGGAAGGCGAAATAACCATGCTGCTCGACGACCAGGACATCGTGCTGAAGGCGGGCGACATCGTAATCCAACGCGGCACCAACCATGCCTGGAGCAACCGCTCCGGTAAGCCGGTGCGCATGCTCTACATCCTGATCGACGGGAAGTTCGATCCGGCACTCGAGGCTCGGTTCGGCGAGGTGGCGGCTAAGAGTCCCTAACATAATGGAAGCGAGTGCGCGCTGTCACGATTTTCGCTCAGGTCAAGGAGTGCGACGAAGCCAATATCGCATGTATGCCGCGCTCATTGGATCGCCGTATCCGGCAGCCACGTCGCGATCCCGGGAAATACCGTGATGAGTGCGATGGCGACACGAGCATCAGGCCGAAGAACGGCAGCGACGCATACGCCACGTAGTTGCTGTCGCGCCCGCTCATCGTCTGCAGCACGAAGAGGTTGAAGCCGAGCGGCGGCGTCAGCTCGGCGATCTCCACGAGCAGCACGATGAAGATGCCGAACCAGACGAGGTCGAAGCCGGCCTCTGACCATCGGAATCACGATCGAGGTCGTGAGCACGATCATCGAGATCCCGTCGAGCGCGGTGCCGAGCACGATGTAGATCAGGCGAGGATCGCGATCAGCGCGTACGGGTTCGGATCGAGCGGCGCAACCCATTCGGCGAGCGCTTGCGGATGCCCGTGAACGCCATGCAGGAAGAGAGGAAGCTCGCCCCCGCCAGGATGAACATGATCATGCAGGAGAGCCGCGTCGCGCCCATCAGGCTTTGCCAGAAGGTTTCCCGCGTGAGCCCGCCCGACCACCAGGCGATCCCGAGCGAGCCCAGCACCCCGTAGGCGGCCGACTCGGTCGCCGTCGCCCAGCCGGCGACCATCACCCAGATGATGAACACGATGAGCGCGAGGCACGGGATGAGCAGGCGGCTGCGGTAGAGCTTCTCGCGAAGCGGGATGCGCTCCGTTTCGCGCGGCGTCTTGCCGGGATTCAGCAGCGCCCAGACGATGATGTAGCCGGAGAAAAGGGCCATCAGCAGGAACCCGGGGAGGAATCCCGCGAGAAACACCTTCAGTATCGATACCTCGGCGGCGACCGCGTAGACCACCATGATGATCGAGGGCGGCAGCAGTATGCCAAGCGTCCCCGCCCCGCAAGCGACCCCAGACACGTCTTCTCGTCGTAGCCGCGCTTGATCAGCTCCGGCAGCGCCACTTTCGCGATGGTCGCGCAGGTTGCGGCCGACGAGCCGGACACCGTGCCGAAGATCCCGCACGCGAGCACGTTCACGTGCATGAGCCGGCCCGGCAGCCAGGTGAGCCAGGGCGCGAGCCCCTCGAACATCTCCTCCGAGAGCCGCGTGCGAAACAGGATCTCGCCCATCCAGACGAACAGCGGCAGCGCGGCGATCGTCCAGTTGGCGCTCGAGCCCCAGAACGACTGGAAGAGATTCACGTCCGGCGGGGCTGGTGAAGAATTGCAGCCCGACCCATGCGACCGCCGCGAGCGAGATCGCGATCCAGACCCCGCAGACGAGCAGCACGAGCAGCAGAGCGAGCAATACGACGCGATGGCGAGGGTGGTCATCGTTCACACCATCTCCGAGAAATCGCCGCGGCGCGGCGCTCCTCCTCGGCGACCTGGTAGGCGGGCTTGCGCCGCGCAGCACCGCCACCAGTTCGTCGAGCACTGCGATGAACAGGATCAGCACGCCGAGCACGAATCTCGAGCTGCGGGATCCAGATCGGGATCTTGATGAGCCCCTGCGCGACCTCGTTGAACTGCCAGCTTTCGTAGACGAACTACACGACCGCCCACGTCATCTAAGCGACGAAGAGCGCCGTGATCGACAGCGCGGCGAGACTTCGGCACGCCGGCGCGCGCGTCCCGGCAGGCTTTCGATCCAGAGCCCCATGCGGACGAGCTCGCCGTGACGGAAGGTGTGGCCGAGCGCGAAGAAAGACGCGGCGGCGATGAGCCATGCCGTGATGTCGTCTGCGCCGCGGAAGAGCACGCCGATCTCGCGGCCGAGCGCCTGCACCAGCATGACGACGCATACGCCGCGAGACAGGCAGCGCCGCACGCCGGCGAGTAGACGGTCGAGCGCCCGCCTCAGCGGCGGCTACGAGGCACGGTCGAGCGGCTGCGACGCCAATGCCGGTCACTTGCCGCGGTAGGCTTTGATGATCGCTTCTCCGTCGGCGCCGGCCGCCTTGAGCCACTCCGCGAGCATCGTGTCGCCGACTGCGGTGAAAGCGGCTTTCATCGCGGCGTCGGGCTCGTTCACGTTCATGCCGTTGTCGCGAGCTTCTTGTTCGCGTTCTGCTCGCGCTGCGCGAAAGTCCCAGCCGCGCTTCTCGGCGGCCGCCGCGGCCGCATCAGCGCTCTCTTCTCCGCTCGGGCAGCCGCTGGAAAGCGCGCTCGTTCACCACGACGACGTTCTTCGGATGGAAGGCGTTCGCCATGTAGTAGTTCTTCACGAACTCCCAGGCCTTGGTCGACGTGCCGGTCGCCGACGAGGTGATCATCGCCTGCACGGTCCCGGTCGCGAACGCCTGCGGCACTTCCGGCACCTGGATCACCGTCGGGCTCGCGCCGAGCAACTCGGCCAGCCGCGCGGTCTGCGGGCTGTAAGTGCGCATTTTGGTGCCTTTCAGATCGGCCATCGTCTTAAGCGGACTTCTTGGTGTACAGGCCCTGGCCCGGCCACGCAACGGAGTACAGCAGCCTCATGCCGCGCGCCGGCGAGCTTCTTCTCGAGCAGCGGCTTCTGCGCCTGGTAAAACTTGAATGCGTTGTCCCACCCGGCCGCCACGAACGGCATGTTATCGGCGGCGAATACCGGGTCCTCGTTGCCGAACTGGCCGAGCAGGAACTCGGCGATGTTGACCTGTCCGGTCGAGACCGCGCGCAGCATGTCGGGATGCTTGATGAGCGAGCCGTTGCTGTGCACCATGATTTCGAGCTTGCCGCCGGTCGCGTTCTTCACGTCATCGGCGAACTGTCTCACGTTCATCGTGTGAAACTCGCCGTCACTGTACGGCGTCGGCATGTCCCACTTCGTCTGCGCGATCGCGTTCGCGCCGATGACCCAGAATGCGATTGCGAGCCACGTCCTGATGCGCATGAGCCTTTCCCCCCGGGCGAACGATCCGAGAATGATGGTTGGCGCATCGTCGCCGTGTCAATGCGGCCCAAAACGTGAAGCGGTTACTGCTCGGAATCGCTTCCAGCCCTGTCAGACGTTGAACCGGAAGTGCATGACGTCGCCGTCCTTGCACGACGTACTCCTTGCCCTCGAGGCGCATTCGTGCCCGCTTCCTTCGCGCCCTGCTCGCCCTTGTACTTGCACGTAATCGTCGTACGCGATCACTTCGGCGCGGATGAAGCCTTTCTCGAAATCGGTGTGGATGACGCCGGCGGCCTGCGGCGCGGTCGCGCCGCTTGTGCACCGTCCACGCGCGCACTTCCTTCGGGCCCGGCGGTGAAATAGGTCTGCAGCCCGAGCAGCGCGTAGCCCGCGCGGATCACGCGGTCGAGCCCGGGCTCGGTCATGCCCATGTCGGCGAGGAACACGCGCTTGTCTTCGGCGCTCATGTCGGCGATCTCGGCTTCGAGCGCCGCGCAGACCGCGACGACCGGCGCGCCTTCGCGTCGCGGCGTGCCGTCGCACCGCTTCGAGATGAGGGTTGTCCTCGAACCCGTCCTCCGTCACGTTCGCGACGTAGATCGTCGGCTTCGCCGTGAGCAGCGACAGGTTGCGCAGCATCGACTTGCTCCTCGTCGTCGAGGTCGAGCGAGCGCACCGGCCGCGCCTCGTTCAGCACGGGCAGGCATTTCTCGAGCACCGCGACGAGCCGCTGCGCTTCCTTGTCGCCGCCCGCTCTGCGCGACTTTCCCGTAGCGCGCGAGCTGCTTCTCGACGGTGGCGAGATCGGCGAGCGCGAGCTCGGTGTTGATCATCTCGATGTCCGAGACCGGATCCACCTTGCCGGCGACGTGGACGACGTTCGGGTCCTCGAAGCAGCGCACCACGTGCGCGATCGCGTCAGTCTCGCGGATGTTGGCGAGGAACTGGTTGCCGAGGCCTTCGCCCTTGATGCGCCCGCGACGAGCCCCGCGATATCGACGAACTCGACGATCGCCGGGACCACCTTCTCCGGCTTGACGATCGCGGCGAGCGCGTCGAGCCGCGGATCGGGCACTTCGACGATGCCGATATTCGGCTCGATCGTGCAGAACGGATAGTTCTCCGCCGCGATGCCCGCCTTGGTCAGCGCGTTGAAAAGCGTCGACTTGCCGACGTTGGGCAGGCCGACGATGCCGCATTTGAGAGCTCATCTGTCAGGTGGTCTTGGTGTGCAGCTTCAGCATCGCGGCTTCCATGTCGTGCGCCGCGATGAGCGGCCAGATCTCGAGCGCCTTGTCGAGCGCGTCGTCGATCGCGCTTGCGCTCCTCGGCGCGCGGCGGTTGCAGCACGTAGTCGACGACTTCCTCTGCGCTCGCGACGAGTCGCGCGGATGGCCGATGCCGATGCGCAGTCGCCAGAAATCCTGCGTGCCGAGCACGGCCGCGACGTCCCGAAGCCCGTTGTGCCGGACAGCCCGCCGCCGAACTTGAGCTTCACCGTGCCCGGCGGCAGATCGAGCTCGTCGTGCGCGACGAGGATGTCGGCGGGCGCGATGCGATAGAAGCTTGGCGAGCGCGCCGACCGCGCGGCCCGATTCGTTCATGAACGTCTCCGGCTTGAGCAGCCAGAGTCGCTGCCCGGCATGCGCGCGACCTCGCCGTGAAACCGCGACTCGCGGCGGAAGTTCACGCGCGCGGCGCGGGCGACTGCGTCCACCCACCAGAACCCGGCGTTGTGGCGCGTCGCTTCGTATTTTCGTGCCCGGGTTCCCGAGGCCGACGATGAGCTTCATATGATAAAGACGTGGGCGAGCGAATATCGGGGACGCAGAAAAGCGGCGGGCGCATGCAGGGATGTCCGCCGACCGTGGCTCGTTGGCGGCCTCCAAACGGGACCGCCGCGAACGCCCGCTCCCGGCGGGCCTCGATCGGATGCGGACGTGTTACTTCTTGCCCTCTTCTCTCTGCCTTGCGGGTCGGCGCTCGCCGCGCGGCCCGGTCTGGCCGGTGATCTCGGTGACCGGCGCCGCCGCTCCTCTTCCGCCGCAGCGACCCTCGGCACGTGCATCGAAACGACCGCGGGATTGTCGCTCTTCAGCTTCGGCATCGGCTCGACGCCTTCGGGCATCTTCAGATCGTTGACGTGAATGATCTCGTTCAGCTTCACGCCTTCAGATCGACCTCGATGTACTCCGGAAGCTGGTCCGGCAGGCACTGGATCTCGATCTCGTTCATCGCGTGGGTCGACGACGCCGCCCCGCGTCTTCACGCCAGGCGCGTCCCTGGTTCATGAAGTGCAGCGGAACGCGCATGTGGATCTTCTTCTTGGGATCGACGCGCTGGAAATCGACGTGCAGCACCATCTGCTTCCACGGATGCATCTGGAAGTCGCGCAGCAGCACGCGCTCGTTATTGCCTTCGACGGTCATGTCGAGAATCGAAGCGTGAACGCCTCGAGCTTCAGATGCCGGAAAGGCGTTCTGGTCGAGCTCGACGGGGGCCGGTGGTTCGCTCGCCCCGTAGATGACGCCGGCACGCGGCCGCTTCCGCGCAGGCGGCGGCTCGCACCCGTGCCCTGCAGCGTGCGGGGGAATGCAGTGACTTCGATTTTCATTTAAACTCTCCAACTGAATGTTCTACCTGAGGGCCCGGCAGATATTGATGGGAATACTGACGACGCTTCGATGTTACGTTCACCCCGATGTTTCAGAGCCCCTTCTGCCGTAAGCCTCGTACATATGATGTGAATACTAACGACCCTTCGAATGTCACGTTCGCGGGGACCCCGCTGTTTCACAGCCCCTTCTGCCCTGAGCCTCGTGACGTATGATGTGAATACTAACGGGCCATAGAATGTTACGTTCGCGGGGACCCCGCTGTTCCACAGCCCCTTCTGCC
>CAWEHH010000016.1:0-384723 GCA_963808765.1 uncultured beta proteobacterium | reverse complement strand
TGCGATACTGATAGAGAGTGTGTTCGTGCTGTAGGAGACATGCGCATGAGCTATAAAGATGTCATCACGATCGAGCCCGGCAAACGTGGCGGCAAGCCCTGATCCGCGGCATGCGGATCACTGTTTATGATGTGCTCGAATACCTCGCCTCCGGGATGACCCGAGAAGAGATTCTCCGCGATTTTCCATATCTTACTGCCGAGGACATCACCGCCTGCCGGAGTATGCGGCAGACCGTGAGAGCCATTTGCTGGCGTCGTAAGTTTGAAACTTCTCTTCGATTAGAACTTGTCGCCGCGACTTGTCGCTGCTCTGGCAAATTTGTTCCCCGGCTCCCAGCACGTTCACGCTGTCGCCCTCGGCCGGTCGACTGACGATGTGTATGGGGTCACGCCCGTGATGAGGGTTTCACGATCGTAAGCAAAGATTCGGATTTCCACGAACGGGCTTTGCTTCTCGGGTATCCGCCAAAAGTGGTCTGGATTCGGCGGAAATGTTGAGCTACGCGCGAAATTGAAGAGATCTTCGTGTGCACGTTTCAGATCTGGAAAAGCTCGCGTCGAGATCCGCATGCCGCTTTCTTGATCATGCGTTGAACGAACTGCTCGAAGAGATCTATTTGGAGCGCTCGAGCCGCTCAACGAAATCCTCAGACGCAGCATCAATCCGCACGTCTACACACGTCGGCAGCTCGCAAGGCACATCAAGGACGGCAACTCGTTTGTAACACGTGTGCTGGAGCAGCCGAAGCTCTGGGTCTATGGATCGGAACATGAGCTCGCCGCTTCAGCGTCTGAAGGACCTCACGCGAGAGGCTCCCGACGCGCAGGCGTTCAAGCGGCGCTTCACTTGGAATTCGTGTTGCCGCGCCTTGGCGCTAGAATCTCCCCAGGAGACATTCCAATGTATGTGTACAAAGAGATCGTGACGATCGATGACCCTCAACGCCTCGTGCTGAAGAAGCCGCTGCCTTTGCGCAAAGGTCAACGAGTGGAGGTGTTCATCGTAGCGGAAGGCGAGGACGAGGCCCTGGAGCAGTTGCGCGACGAGATCGGACGTTGTGGTGTCACGGAATCTGACGTCAAGGACGCGATCAAGTGGGCACGGAGCCAGCCGTAGTTCGCGTCGTTTTCGACACAAATACGGTCGTCTCTGCGCTGCTGTTTCGCGGTGCGCTGAGCTGGTTGGTTGGGCATTGGCGTTCGAGCGCATCCATGCCGCTGGTAAGCCGCGCTACCGCACACGAGCTGCTGCGTGTGTTGAGCTATCCAAAGTTCGCGTTGTCGGAACCGCAGATCGAAGCGTTCGCTGCGCTGTATCTCCCGTTCGCGGAAAGGGTGCAAGTGGATGAGCATGCCTGGTCGTTCCCGCAGTGCAGGGATCCGGCAGACCACATGTTTCTTGCGCTCGCCGAGGCCGGCCGCGCCGACATTCTTGTTAGCGGCGATGACGATCTCCTGGCGATGCAGGGTCGGATGCGCTGCGTTATCGAGACGCCGGCTCGATATCGAGCGCGTTTTACGTAGTCTCTGATCAGAATCTCGGCCGGAATCTTCAGTCCTGTCGCGAGTCTAGGATTATTTCGACAGCAGACTAAGCGCGCGCTCGAACTCGTCAATAAACGCAAGACCGAGCGTAGAGCTTCCTTCGGTGGCGTAGTGGCTGGCGGCGTCGGTTAGCTCGAGCTCGGCTTCTCGGCTGACCGAGAGAATCATTTAATTGCCGCACGTGCTCGCGCAAAGCCTCTGCAGCCGGAATAAGCTGTCACGCCCACTTTCGATCGCTTCGATTCGTCGTTAGACCTGTTACCACGCATCTTCCAGTCGTTGGTCCGAGAACACGCTCGAAAGAAGGCGTTCGGCAAGCTCCACCCGGTCTCGGGTGCAAGCTTGAGCGCATCGGTGGTTACAGCGTCAAGTTGCTTTCCCATGATTCATCCGTTATGCTCATGACACTCCGGGAGGCAATACATTCACTCCGCTGCCGAAGATCCTCGCAACTCATCCAGGATTCCATTGAATACCGTCTCCGGCCGTGGCCATTGCAGCTCGCGTTCGGCTCTCGCTCCTGTCACGGCGAGTGGTCGGCGATGAATGGCGTGCGCCCGGCCGTCAGTGGTCCCGAGGGCGTGCCTGGGGCGCTTGATGCATCACCCGCGCGGCCACCCTACGCGGCCGCGAGATGCGTGCGTCAGCGTTCGCAGGTATCAGGAAATTCCACGCAGCTGGCGCAGCGTGTATCGTCACGGGGCATCGCTCTCCGAAAATACGACGCATCATTCATCATCGTCTGATACCCCGTACCGCCTTGCTGCCCGCGTTCGAAATCGTCCAGCACGCCCTGTGATGAATATGGAAATGCGTGTCTTACCCTTTTGCGGGAGACTGCCCTACGTTTGCCTTTGAAAAATAGGACTCAGCCTCATATAAATTGCCCGCTTTGCCCGGTCGTCTTGAACCCCATTGTGCATGATATATACAGCAATGTATCCAAAGTGGACGAACCGTAGCAGGTGGTGGGCAGACCGAGGCGCCGCGTTACACCTAGAAATGTCATACACACGAATCGGACATGACTCTTTCAGGCGATTCCCCGCGAATCGAGCAGGAGCTTGCCGACTACTGCGCGCGCAACCGTGTCAGCAAAAGCGACGCCATCAAAGATGGTCGAGCAGTTTCTGTCTGGCAAGAGGTCCGGCACAAGCCCGTATGAGCTGATGAAGGATCTGATCGAGCCACATATTACGAACATGCTTCGGAAGATATCGCGAGTCACGCAAGCAGTTTGACGGGAGCGCGTTCGCGCCACGCGCAAGGATCAGGACGCTGGGCGCAAGATGCCGACCGGGACATCATTTCGCGGACGCGCGTTGATCTGGTCGAAGAGAGCGGCTGTCGGAGATCTCACAGTCGACGAGCGCGATTTCAGTGTTTACCGGACGAAAGGGAACAAGCGCTTCGAATTATTGCGTGGCAATGACAGTATGGCAGCAACGGCCGTGAGATAACAGAGAAAAGGGCAGGATGGAAACAACAATCCGAAAGGCTCGCCGAAGTGACGGCGAGCTTTACGCGTTATCGATGGATCGTTTCGAATGACATCGCGGTGCTCAATGAGCTGTGGATAGCGCGCTGACGATCCGTAGGAACCGCAGAGAATTATACGACCACGAGGAAATCGCCGGTTACCGGGCGGCGCGAAATCCGGCGAGCCTCGCACGGAGCGTGGGGAAGACGGTCGTGACAACCTAGGCTGGACTGGCGACGACGAATATCGAATTCATGCGCTCGGGCCGTCAGGGGCGTCGAGTCAGCCTGGTCAGATACCGAGGGCTGGCGCATCGTGCCGCGCACGTGAGTATATGGACACGTGAAGAGACGGGCACGGCGGCTTGGCACCGCCGCCGTACCCATATGTAATACCCCTTGGTAATACCACTGGATTGCAGGCATATGCTGACCGTCAAGCTTGATCCGCGACTGCGTGCAGAAATAAAAGCGCTGGCGGCGGAGCTCGGAATCAGCACGAGTGAGCTCGTCCGCGAAACGCTGCAACAGCGCATTAAAGAACGGAAGAGTGGCCGCCGGGACACGGTGTATGCGGCAACTCGTGATCTTTGTGGCGTTGCCGAGGCGCCAGATCCGGGACTGTCGGCTCGCCGAATGAGTGTGTTGCTTCGGGAGCGCCATGCCCGCAAGCGTTCTGGTTGATACCGGTCCTATCGTCGCATACTTGCATCGGGGCGATGCATGGCACGCGGCCGCCAAGAAATTCTTCCAGAGCTGGAGGGGCGATCTCCTTACCACGTGGCCCGTAATCACAGAGGCAGCATACCTGTCCGAATCGACGAAGGCCCGGCTTGCTATTCTCCAGTGGCTGCAACGCAATCTTCGGGTCGCGCTCCAGGATAACGAAGACATCGCTGTAATTGAGCGATACCTCCGGAAGTACGCCGATCAGAGTCCGGACTTGGCTGACCTCTCACTACTGGCGTTGGCCGAACGCGAAGGAATCCGCGACATCATTACCGTCGACACCGCGGACTTCAGCGTCTATCGCCTTCGAAACGGGCGCACGCTAAATAATCTTCTCGTAGTCGCGAGGTGATCGCCCCCGTCCTCACCCCTCGCGGGCATCTGCATCTCACCGCGTCTCCCGACGCGCCGCCACTCGATCCGGACCTCGCAACCGGCTTGCAGGAGGCATTCACGCGCGGCGCGGGCCATGGCCTGTTGCGGCTCGGCGCTGACGAGATCGCCGCAACGCTCGCACCGGATCTGCGTTACTGGCGCGACTTCGCCGCTCGCTACGTGAGCGCGGTGTGCACGCATTCCAGGCTCGAGGAGGAACGCGCTCCGGCGCATGTCCCTGCGCCGCCGCCGGAGGAGCTGACGGCGCTCGCGTCCAGCGTGCCGCCGATGGCGGGCGCGGAGTATGTCACCGCGGATGTGCTCGGGGCGCTGTGGGCGGAGCTCGACGCGGCGTTCCATGTAGAGCTCCACGAATCCGGCGAGTCTCTCCAGGCTTTCCTCAAGCGCCGCAGCCCCGCGTGGAACCTGGTGGGGCGCGTCTATTTCAACCTTGCCGAGAACCGCATCGACGAGGAGGCGCCGTTCGCGTTCATCGCGACGTATACGACGCAGCTCATGTCGCGTACGCGGGCGCAGCACGTGCCTCTCAGACAGGCGCTCAACGAGTATGCGGGCGCGCGCAATCGCGACCGGCTGCTTTCACTGCTGCTTGCCGGTGCAGCGCGCGGCGGCGAAATGCGCGTGGCTGAAGAGCATGGAGGAGAGCGGCGACATCTACCACCCGCTGCGATGGACGCCCGCCGAGGCGTTCCGGTTTCTGTCGGACGCGCCGCTGCTCGAAAGCGCCGGGGTCATCGTCCGCATGCCGGGTCAATGGAAAGCGCGCCGGCCGCCGCGTCCTCAGGTGAGTGCAGCCGTCGGCGGCAAGCCGCCGTCGATGCTCGGCATGGAAGCGCTGCTCGACTTTCATGTCGAAGTCGTTCTCGACGGCGAGCGGCTCACGTCGAAGGAGGTCCAGCAACTCCTCCAGAGCGACGCACGGGCTCGCGATGATCCGTGGCCGCTGGGTCGAAGTGGACAAGGATCGACTGCAACGCACGTTGGACGAGTTTCGCCGCGCGGAAGAGGCGGCTGCGCGAAACGGGATCTCGTGGGGCGAGGCGATGCGCATGCTCGCCCGGGCGAGCGGCCCCGGGGAGAACGCCGACGAACCCGACCGCGAATGGTCGCGCGTGACCGCGGGTCCGTGGCTTGCGGAGACGCTTGCCGGCTTGCGCGCTCCGGACGGACTTGCGCATGTCGATCCGGGAAGCGATCTCAGGACGACGCTGCGGCCCTATCAGACCGTGGGCGTTCGCTGGCTCTATCTTCTGTACAGTCTGCGTCTCGGCGCCTGCCTCGCCGACGACATGGGGCTCGGCAAGACGCTGCAGGTGCTTGCGCTGCTCCTCGTGCTTCGCCGGCGAAGCGATGCAGGCAAGCGCGCGCATGCGCCGAGCGTTCTGGTGGCGCCGGCCTCGCTCCTCGCGAACTGGACTGCCGAGATCGAGCGCTACGCGCCGGAGGTGAAGACGCTCGTCGCCCATCCTTCGGTCGTGCCGAGTGCCGAGTTGAAAGGGTTCGACGCAGCACGCGTTTCCGGATACGACCTCGTCATCGTGAGTTATGGCTCGGTCGCGCGGATGCCGTGGCTGCATGAGGTGGCGTGGCAGCTCGCCGTACTCGACGAGGCGCAGGCGATTCGCAATCCCGATGCCAGGCAGACACGGGCGGCCAAGCGGCTGCGTGCGGAGGTGAAGATCGCGCTCACCGGCACGCCTGTGGAAAACCGTCTCGGCGACTTGTGGTCGATATTCGACTTCGTGAATCCGGGGCTGCTGGGCTCCAGACAGGAATTCGGCGCATTCGCGAAGCGGCTCGCGAACCGCGAGCACGACGCGTATGCGCCGCTGCGCGAGCTCGTGCGGCCGTACATCCTGCGGCGGCTGAAGACCGACAAGGCGGTGATCGCGGATCTGCCGGACAAGACGGAGCTGAAGGCATTCTGCGGTCTCAGCGCGAAGCAGGCGGCGCTCTATCAGCAGTCGGTGAAGGAGCTTGCGGCTCAGCCTGGAGAGCGCGGACGAAGGCATCCAGCGCAAAGGCGTGGTTCTCTCGTTCCTCATGCGCTTCAAGCAGATCTGCAATCATCCTTCGCACTGGCTGGGCGACGGCGCATGGCGTCGAGGAGGACAGCGGCAAGCTCGAGCGCCTGCGGGAGATCGCCGACGTGATCGCGGCCAAGCAGGAGAAAGCGCTGGTGTTTACGCAGTTCCGCGAAGCGACGGAGCCGCTGGCGGACTTTCTCGGGTCGGTGTTCGGACGGCCGGGCATGGTGCTGCACGGCGGCACGGCGGTGAGCAAGCGCCAGGCGCTCGTTCGAAAGTTCCAGGAGGACGAGGACGTGCCGTTCTTCGTGCTTTCGCTGAAAGCGGGCGGCACCGGGCTCAATCTCACGGCCGCTTCGCACGTCGTTCATTTCGACCGCTGGTGGAATCCCGCGGTGGAGAATCAGGCGACCGATCGCGCGTTTCGCATCGGGCAGCACCGCAACGTGCTCGTCCACAAGTTCGTGTGCCGGGGAACGGTCGAGGAAAAGATCGATGCGCTGATCGAGTCGAAGCAGGCGCTCGCGCGGGATGTGCTGCACGGCGGCCCCGAGGCGCTGCTGACCGAGATGAGCGACGACGAGATACTGAAGCTCGTCGCGCTCGACGTGCGCGCGGCGGCGCTTTACGATGTTGCTCGCATGGGCTACGACGACGATTACGACTTCAAGCCTTACGTGCCGGCGGCCGTGCGCAAGCAGCGCGCGCAGAACGCAGCGGCGCGCCTGGACAAGAAAGGTGCGTCGCGCGAGCCGATCACGATCGCCGGCAACCTCATTGCACGGACATTCTGGGGACGCTCGTGGTGCACGAACATGGAGCGCTACAGCGATTTCTACAGCCGGCTCGGACGGGGCCGTTCGTACGTGCGCAGCGGAGCGGTCCTCGACCTGCGGATCGAGCGCGGCGCGGTGGCGGCGAGCGTGATGGGTTCGCGGCTCTACACGGTGGAAGTGAAGATCGAGCCGGTGCCGAAAGCGCGCTGGGATGCGCTGTGCAAGCGCTGCGCGGGCGGCATCGATTCGGTCGTCGAGCTGCTACAGGGCCGCTTCTCCGAATCGGTGATGCAGCACATCTGCGGCGAGGCGTGCGGCCTCTTTCCGTCGCCGCGCGAGATCGGCTTCGACTGCACGTGTCCCGACTGGGCGTCCATGTGCAAGCACGTGGCGGCGGTGCTCTACGGCATCGGCGCGCGTTTCGATACCCGGCCGGAGCTTCTCTTCACGCTGCGCGGCGTGGACGGGAGCGACCTGATCGCTGCGGCGGGGCAGGGCGTCACGGCGGCGCCTTCGCGGGCGGGCACGGCGCGGCGTCTCGAGAGCGGCGACTTGAGCGCGCTGTTCGGCATCGAGATCGTGGAGCCGGCGGAGTCGCGGTCAAGCGGCCGCCGCCGCCCGGCCTGTAAAGAAAAAGCCTGCGTCGGCCAAGCGGCGGACGCGGGCGCAGAGTCAGCCCGGGAGGAAGGTGAAGTGAACGCGGCGCACAGCGCTCATTAGAACGTCGGTCTGCCCGGCAATCGGTTTTGTGCGCCTGTGTTACACTCTACCGATTATTGTCATACACGCAAACTGGCCATGACTCTTTCAGTGCGGATTCCTCCGCGAATCGAGCAGGAGCTTGCCGACTACTGCGCGCGCAACCGTGTCAGCAAAAGCGACGCCGTCAAGGATGCGCTCGAGCAGTTCCTGTCTGGCAAGAGCTCCGGAACAAGCCCGTATGAGCTGATGAAGGATCTGATCGGGCCACATACTGACGAACCAGCGTCGGAAGACATCGCGAGGCACACCAAGCGGTTGCTTCGAGAGCGCGTTCGCGCCACGCGCAAGTGATCGGAGCGCTGGTCGATACGGGATTCCTGGTTGCGCTTTTCAACCGTCGGGATGCTTTGCGTCGTGCGGCGCGCAACCATCTGCAGGCGCACACATATCCGCTGGCTACAGTGGCACCGGTCGTCGTGGAGACTTCGTTCTTTCTCGCGCCGCAGGGGAAAGCCGATCTGCTCGACGCGATTCTTCGAGGGGCCATCGCTGTCAGCGAGTTGCCGCCCGACGCATATCGCGAGATCAGGACGCTGGTGCTCAAGTATGCCGACCGGGACATCGATTTCGCGGACGCGGCGTTGATCTGGTTCGCAAGTACGAGTGGCTGTCGGAGCATACTTACGGTCGACGAGCGTGATTTCAGTGTTTACCGGACGAAAGGGAACAAGCGCTTCGAAGTTATTGCGTGGCAATGACAGCATGCGCAGCAGACGGCCGTGAGATAACAGGAAAAGGGCGGGATGGAAACCAACAATCCGAAAGTGCTCGCCGAAGTGACGGCGAGCTTCAGGCGATATCAGGACGCGATCGTTTCGAATGACATCGGGGTGCTCAATGAACTGTTCTGGGATAGCCCGCTGACGATCCGCTATGGAACCGCAGAGAATCTATACGGCCACGAGGAAATCGCCGGTTACCGGGCGGCACGCAATCCGGCGAGCCTCGCAAGGATCGTGGGGAAGACGGTCGTGACGACCTACGGCTCGGACTTTGCGACGACGAATATCGAATTCACGCGTTCGGGCCGTCAGGGGCGTCAGAGTCAGGCCTGGGTGCGGATGCCCGAGGGCTGGCGCATCGTCGCCGCGCACGTGAGTTATATGGACACGTGAAGGCCGCCCACCCCGCGCGGGCATCCCGAGCGGGGAGCCCCGCTCCCCGCCCGGCTGCACGTTACCCGCCTACGGCTGCGTCACCCCCGCGAACGTCACCAGATCGGCGACGGTGAAGTTGCCGGGAACAGACGACGGAAGAATCGGTGAGAACCCGCCCGAGACGTTGAGGTAGGAAGATGCGTCGCGCTTCAGCATTCTGACGAATGTCTCCGCGACGATCCTGCCGCCCACCGGACCGAGCTGATTTCCTCCGCCGAGGACCGCGCCCTCCCGCAGCACGTAATACCACAGCGGCGTCTTGTTCATCAGCAGGCCGCCATTGGAATTGAGCACTGCCACTTCGGCGGCGGGCAGTCCGGCCGTGAGCTGCGCCGGCGTCATCGGCGGAATGCCGAATGCGTTCGCCATCCCCTGGCCGCTCGGCAGGCCGAGCGCGAGGCCGCGACGCAGGTTGCGCGTGGCGAGAATCGCCATGAGGCCCGTGAATCCGGGCAGCGTCTCCAGGCCGTTCGCCATGAAGCTGTCGATTTTGCGCGCCTTGTTGTGCACCGGGACGGGAACGCCCGTGTCGAACCACGCGTTGAAGTCGACGACCCAGTTCGAAAACACGGGCAGCCGCGGATTCCGGTTGAACTCGAACACCTGCGCCAGCGTTGCGTTCGGGAAGTTGAAATTCACCCAGTACCGGTCCCGGATCATGCTGTGGCCGAAGCGGTAGGCGGCTACGGCGAATTCCACCGGCATCCGGAACGCGCTGCCGATGGGGGCCCCAACGCTCGCGAGCGCGTTGTTGACCGTCGCCGCGCCGCAGATTCTTTCGAGGAAGTCGTGCACCACGGCCCATTGGTAATGATGCGTGACGATGCGCTTCGCCTCCGCGAAGATGTCACCGGCGAACGACGCTGCCAGCAGCAGATCGACGACGGCATTGTGGAAGCGCAGCATCGCGTGGTGGTATTGCACGATGATCAGGTTCTCGTCGTTGCGGGGGTCGCCGATCACCGCCGTGTTGGTGCCCGGCACACGCGGAACATCCCAGTTCGATTGCGCGACCATGCCTCCGGGCGCGCCATTGCTGCTCGGTCCGCCCGGGCCGGTGTTCGTGTTCGTACCCACCTGGAACTTGATTGCGGTCGGCGGTCCGGAGACGGGAAATGCGTAGTGGAAAGGGTCCAGGCCGGGCCCACTGCCGTACACGGAATCGAGATCGAGCGCGGGCGTCCTCATGTTGTTGATCGTGTTCGCGTCGGTTTCGGCATCCAGCGTCGAAGAGACGTCGAACGTGATGTCGTGATCGACGAACTGCCCGAAGTAAGTGAAGCCGGCGGGTATCGAGGACACGCCCGCGTCCGCGGGGTTGTGCGAGTTGATGTTGGGATCGCGGCCGGGGTCTCCCATGAGATTGCCGAGCTGACCGAGAAGTGCCAGGTTCGTGACATTGAACGGCAGCTTCGTTGCCGCTCGAGTGGCGGCCGAAGACATGTAGCCGAAGCGATCGGCGCATGCCGAGGTCAGCTTCAGAAACGGAAACCACGAGAGCGCCACTTTGGTGCCGTGGAAACGTCTCACCCCCGGCTTCAGCGCACGGACCGATTCCCTGACGTCCTCCGGCAGCTTCTCCTCCGGCACGTCGGCGGGCTTGATGCGGTTGACGGTGCTCAGCAACTGTTCGAGCGGCACGGTCGGCTTCAGATTGATCTCTGTCAGACGCCTGCGCAGATCCACCATTGCAATCTGGCGCGCAGCCACGAAATCCTTGGGAATCGACGTCTGCTTGAGAAAGTCCTGAAGCTGCTGCGGGATCTTCGCAGCCGCAGCGGGCATCTCGGTTGCGGTTCGTGCGGGCGAGCCGCTGAAACCGGAAGGTTTGCGAGTCGGAGTCTTCGTCTTGGTTGCCATCTTGCTCTCCTTAAAGGTTGTCGCGGACCGCGTTTCTTGCAGGAACGGCACGCAAAGCACGGATGCGACGGACAGGACAGGCCAGATGCTAAGTGAATGCTACAAGTGGACAGCCACGCACGGCGGCGATGCCGCCGTCAGGGCGAGTGTACACAAACTTGCCAGAACGCCCTCATCGCGTTCGTTGAACGTGCATTGCCGGGTTGCACTGTTGTGTATGCCGTGATTCTGAAATGCCGCGTAACGCCAGCCCATCCGCCCTTTAGCGGATTCAGTTCGCGGCGTGCGCCTCGAGCGGATTCGCGAAGTGCTGCTGAAGACATTACGGGCAGGTCTCTCTTGCGTCTCTCCGCAAGGTAAGCATGCGTGTTACATTGCTCGAGGCTCGCGCTGGACGCAACCAATGGAGAATGCACCATGGACGAACCCGCCGGTCGCCGGCGTTTCCTGAAAACATGACGGCACTCGGTGCAGCAGGCGGCGTTTCCGCCGCGGTGGCAGGTCAGGAGGGCCACGCGGATGCCGCGTCTCCCCGGATGATGGCGGCGTCCGAGACGCAGGATCGCAGTGCGCCGGCCGCGAAAGGCCCGCCGCGCATCCATCTCATCGTGAGCGCGGGCACGCTGCCGAGCGTCGGCAAGAACCGCATGGATCTCCTGCGTTACCGCGAAAGCGGCATTCCACGGCTCACCGGAGCGCAACTGCTCGATCCGCTGCCTGAAGTCGCATCGATCGCGCGCGTGACGGTCGAGCAGGGGCCGCCTCCGGATAACACGAGCTACGACGCGTTGCGCAAGCTCGCAATGCGCGTGAGCGACGTGCTCCGCTCGTCGGAGGTCGACGGCGTCGTCTACGTGCAGGGCACCAACACGCTCGAGGAAACCGCCTACTTCTACAACCTGACCGTGCGCAGCGACAAGCCGGTCGTCGTGACCGGCGCCCAGCGCCCGTACAACGGTCTCAGCACCGACGGGCCGATCAATCTCCTCGATGCGATCCGCGTCGCGTGCTCGCCCGAGACGCGCGGCAAAGGCGTGGTCGTCGTGCTGAATGGCGAGATCAACGGTGCGCGCGAGGTGACGAAGACCGACAGCTATCACCTCCAGACGTTTCGCTCGCGGGGCGTCGGCATCCTTGGCTACGCCGATCCCGACAGAATCGAGTACTACCGCACCCCGCATCGCCGGCACACCGTCAAGAGCGAGTTCGATCTCGCTGCGCTGGGCGATGCGATGCCTTACGTCGGGATCGTTTACGTGCACACCGGCACCCGCGCGGGAGAGGCGGAGACAATGCTCAAGCTCGGTGCGAAGGGGCTCGTCATCGCCGGCTCCGGCGCGGGCTCGCCGGGGAATCTCGACAAGGAAGTGCAGGCGATCGCGAAGAACCGAAGTGCGGTCGTGGTGCAAAGCTCGCGCGTCGGCGAAGGCCGCATCGTAAGGCACAACAACTGGTACTGGCCGGGCTACGTGGTCGCCGATACCTTGAGTCCGCAGAAGGCGGCGCTGCTGCTTTCGCTCGTGCTGACACGCACGTCGGAACCGGAAAAGGTCCAGCGCTACTTCGACGAGTATTGACGGGCCGCGTTCACATCAAACCACCGATCGGGAGAAGTCATGGACACAGGTTTGAAGGGACGTACCGTCCTCATCACGGGTGCAAGCCGCAACATGGGGCGCCATGCGGCGCTCGCCTTTGCGCGAGAGGGCGCCAATCTCGCGATCTGCACGAGCCAGAAGATGCAGGAGCTAGAAGGCGTTGCCGAGGAGGCGCGAGGGTTTGGTGTTTCGGCCATCGCGCGGCAGTGCGATGTCACCGATGAGGCGGCCGTTTCTCGCTTCGTCGCTGCCACGCGCGATGCGCTGGGGACGGTGCATGTGGCCATCAATCTCGCGGGGTATCGCGCCGAACGTCCCCTGCTCGAAGAATCCGTGGAGGCATGGACGCGCACGATCGCCGTCAATCTGACCGGGCCGTTTCACGTCTGCCGCGCCGTCGTGCCGCTCATGAAAGCGCAGCGCTGGGGACGCATCATCAATGTTTCGGGTGTGGCGCCGTATCTGGGGATGGGCGCGGCGAAGGCCACGGTGAAGCTTGGCATCGTGGGATTCACGCGCGGCGTGGCGAAGGAGTTCGCGGAGCACGGCATCACGGCAAACTGCGTCGGACCAGGCCAGATCGGTCGCGACACAGAGGACCGCGCCGACAGGCTCGCTCACAACACGGCGCCGATGCGACGCAAGGGCACGCCCGACGAAGCCGTGTCGATTCTGATCTACCTCGCGAGCGAGCAGGCGGGCTTCATCACCGGCCAGTGCTATCTCATGAACGGCGGGATGTATTTCCAGTAGCGCACAACGGATTCCCCCTCCCCGACCATCGTCCCGACTCGCTCCCCATGACGTCATTCCGGTCGTGCCGACGGCACACGGACCCGGAATCCAGAGCGAAGTTTGAAGACGCCTGGATTCCGGCCTCGCGCCGGAACGACGAATCGAGCAAAGTCTCAGGACGGCATATCAAGCGAGGCAGCATCAATACCCGAAGATCCTCCGCAGCTCCTTCATCACGCCGTCGAACACTTCCTCCGCCTTCGGCCATTGCTGCTGTGCTTCGCGCTCGGCCTCGGCAGGTGCCTTGGGCTTCGGACGCGGAATGTCGAACTCGGCTTTCTGATCGATCCAGCGATTGCGCAGCGCCTGCCGGAAGACGTCGCCGACGATCGGCAACGCGCTGCGGGCGCCCTGGCCCCATGAGCCCATCGTGAGCTTGTCGTTGAAGCCCACACGCGCGCCGGCGACCAACTGCGGATGCATCAGGATGAACCATCCGTCGGTATTCTCCTGGGTGGTGCCGGTCTTGCCGGCGACGTCGGCGGTGATGCCATAGCGGAAGCGGATCGCCTGCCCCGTGCCTTCGTCGATCACGCCGCGCATCACGTTCACGAGCTCCAGGGCATGCGGGCGCGGCAATGCCTCGGCCTCTTCACGCACGGGCTGAAATTCAGCCAGCAGCCGGCCCTGCCGATTCTCGATGCGGTTCACGATCGTCGGCTCGACGAAGTGACCGCCGTTCGCGATCGCGCCGTACGCGCCGACCATCTCGCGCAGCGTGACGGGGCTCGTGCCGAGCGCGAGCGAGAGCACCGGATCGAGCTTGCTGTGCCGCACGCCCATCGCCTTCGCGAGTCGCACCACGCGGTCCGCTCCCACCTTCTGCATGAGCTGTGCGGTGATCCTGTTGAGCGAATACGCGAGCCCCGTGCGCAGCGTCATCTCCTGATACGACGGCGGCGAGGCGTCAGTCGGCTCCCACACGTCGCCACCGCCCAATCGGATCTTTACGGGCTCGTCGACGAAGGTCGTCGTCGGCTTCATCCCCATCATGAACGCGGCGCCATAGACGAAAGGCTTGAACGCGGAGCCGGGCTGGCGGCGCGCCTGCGCCACGTGATCGAACTGCTCTTCGGCGAAATCGCGGCTGCCCACCCACGCGCGCACGAAGCCGTTGCGCGGGTCCATCGCCATGAAGCCCACCTGCAGCACGGAGTTTTCCTGCCCGCGCTTGCGGGCGGCCTGCGCGAGCGGCTCCAGCCGCTTCATCTGCCGGGAGACCGCCTCGTTCGCCGCCTTCTGGACCCGTGAGTCGATCGTCGTGCGCACGACGAGCCCGTCGGAGTAGATGTCGTAGTCGTGCTGGTCCGCCCACGCGATGAGCCACTTGCGCAGGTGCTGGACAAGGTGCGGAGCGGGACTGGGCGGCTCGGCCTGCCGCTCGAAGTCGAGCTTCAGCGGTCGTTGGGTGAGCTTCTCGAGTTGCGCTTCGGGGAGCTTGCCCTGGTTCGCCATCTGGGTGAGCACGAGGTTGCGGCGCTTCAACGCGCGATCCGGATTCAGGACCGGATTGAACGCGCTCGTCGCTTTGAGCATGCCGACGAGGGTGGCGGCCTCGAGCACGTCGAGCTTGTCGGCGGACTTGTCGAAGTACGTGCGGGCCGCCATCTCGATGCCGAACGCGTTGAAGAGGAACGGGACCGTGTTCAGATACGTCTCGAGTATCTCGTCCTTGGTGTAGACCGCCTCGAGCTTGATGGCGGTGATCGCCTCCTTGATCTTGCGATTGAGGTTGGTCGCCCGGCCGATCTCGTCGGGATAGAGGTTGCGCGCGAGCTGCTGCGTGAGCGTCGAGCCGCCCTGAAGATCGCCCGAAAGCGTGTTGAGGAGCGCGCCCACGGTGCGTCTTAAGTCGATGCCGTGGTGGTCGTAGAAACGGCGGTCTTCGGTCGCGAGCAGCGCGTCGATGACGCTCGGTGCGATCTTGTCGAGCGGCACCCATTGGCGGTTGACGCGTTTCAACTCGGCGAGCACGGCGCCGTCGTTCGAAAGCACGACCGAAGGCGTCGCCGACTTCGCTTTGCGCAGGTCGCCGATACCTGGAGTAAACGGGATGAGGATGAGTACATACAGCAGCACGAGCACGGGCAGCACGAGCGCGGCGCGGATCGGGTGCCGCCTGGTTGCGGCGACGAGACGGCGAACCTGCTCGACGATGAAGGCGCGAGTGGCCCGGAATTTCGAAGACGGAGAGTTCACGACGGAAGGCGGACGCGACTACGGTTGATAGAGCCGCAAGGCTGGCCCTTCCGCGCGAATCGGCTCGAAATCGCGATTATCGTTCAGGAGAACAAGCTGATGCTCGACAGCCATCATTGCGATCGGACAGTCATTGCTGCTTTGCGTCCAGGTAGCCGGCTAACGGCCGGCCTTGTCGTACGCGCGCGCGAGACGCGCATCGAGCGTGACCAGAGCGGCGCGATCGTTGAGCGCAAGCTGAAGGTATGACGCATCGTATGCCGTCAGGCCCCACTCGCGCGCGAGTTGCGGCAGGTGCCGCCAGTCCGGCTCGGCCAGCTCGATTTCAAGCTGAGCGAAGAGCGCATAGCGCGAAAGTATCGTTCGCGCGTCACGAGGATGGCGCAGCAGCTTCGTAGTGCACACGTTCGCGAGCTCATACACGAGCAGGTTCGGCGCGATAAGCGGACCGCGGAGGCTCGCCAGCACCGGCTCGGCTTCCGGCTCATCGAACAGGACCGCAGCGAGCGCGGACGCATCAACGACCGTAGCGCTCATCCCGCAGAGTCCGGACGATTTCCGTCGATTCACTCGATGACTTGGAGCCGAGCTTCCGGGAGCGCTCCCACAGCTCGCGCAGCGTCAAACGGCGCCCGTGCGCTGCCGGCGCCTGTCGGGGACGCTTCACGCGATAGACCGTTTCGGGCTCGCGCGAGGAGGGCACGTGCGCAGCAGCTTCGCTCAGGATGATCATGAGCTCACCCTGCAGGGAACGATGGTTCGCGGTGGCGCGTGCGCGCAGTTTGTCTGCCAGCGAGTCAGCGACGTTCTTGATCGTGAGTGTCACAGGCATGGGTTCAAACCTCCACGGGAGAATCCATTCTGCATGCTTTTTGGATGTCGCGCAATGCGGGCCAGGAGGATGGGAGGCGCAGCGCGGCCCAGGAGCTCGTGCCGAGCGCGAACAGGCTCCGACGAGCGCGGCTGCCATCATGCGGCGCACCGCGGCTGTATCACGCCGTCGCCATCGCCTTCGCGGACGGTGGCGGCGCTTGCTCGTGCCGCGGCAGCCACAGCGACAAGGGCACGGCGAGATATCCGATCACAGCCGCGACGAGGATGGCGGAGGTGTACGCGCCGGACGCATCGAACATCACGCCGCCCAGCCAGCCGCCAAGCGCCATGCCCGTGCTCGCGCCGACCATCTGGAAGGAGTAGATCGAGCCCAACGGCGCGTTCGCGCCGAAGAGCTTCCGGTTGATGATCGGGAAGCCCACCATCTCGCCGCCGTAGCAGATCCCGAAAATGACCGCGAACGCATAGAACATCCACGCTTCGTTCGCGAAGAGCAGGATCAGGATCGACGTGCTCTGGCCGAAGACGGCGACGGTCAGGCACGCGCGTCCGCCGAAGCGGTCGGTCGCGATGGAGAAGACGAAGCGGCTGATGGCGGATACGCCGGCGATCGTGCTCAGCACGGCGGCGGCCTCGATCGCGGACACGCCGCGGATCGTTGCCATGGAAACCACGTGCGCCAGGATGACGGCGTGGCCCGCACAGCCGAGGTGATGGATCGCCATCAGATACCAGACCGGCCGCTCCCGCAGGATCGCGCGCAGACTCGCTGAAGGCGCAACGGCCGCCTTGGCGCTCCCCCGCATCGGCACGTCCTCCGCACCGTACGCAGTCAAACCTTTGTCGCTCGGCCTGCTGCGCATCAGCAGCGAAAATGCGAGGAGCACGATCCCGAGTCCGACGCCGATGTACATGAACGCCTGCTCCCAGCCGCGTGTCTCGATCAGCCAACTGAAGAGCGGCGCGAACAGAACGGGTCCCGATCCGAGCGCGGCCCAGTAGATGCCCACGGCGAGTCCCATGTGCCGATGGAACCAGCGCGTGACGATCACCGGCAGCAGCACGGTGAATGCCGCGTGGCCCATCGAACCGACGAAGAGACCGTAGAAGAGATAGAACTGCCAGAGCTCGGTGATCGTGCCGAGGAGGATCGTGCCGGCGGAGATCAGGATCGAAGCGCCGATCATGAGCGGACGCGCGCCGTAGCGGTCGCCGAGCCAGCCCATCGCGATCGTCGTCGGCAGCCCGAGCAGAAACGCGAGCGCATAAGCGAACGAGATGTCGCCGCGCTTCCAGCCGAACATCGCGACCAGCGGATCGACGAAAACCGCGAACGACGCCGAATCGGCGCGCGCGGCGATGCTCAGCACACAAGCCGCGAGCAGTATCACCCACGCGTAGTGGAGTCCGGATCGTGTCGGTTGTGTCATGGCGTGGCACGCGGGCTGCCGCCGCGCGCGCCATTCTCCTCCGGGCGTACTCTGCTGACGGCCCCGAGTATAGACGACGCGAGCGCGCGGACGTTCGTCAACCCGTTGTCACCGCGCCCTTCGCATCTTTCAGGAGCCCACCTTGCGCGGCGATCTCGCGCAGCAGATCGGACGGCTTCCAACGCTCACCGTAGCGCGCATGCCACTCGCTGATCTGTTCGAAGATCGCCTTCGCGCCGAGCGTATCGGCCCAGAACATGAGCCCGCCGCGATAGCGCGGAAAGCCGAAGCCGTGCAGCCACATCACGTCGATGTCGCTCGCGCGATAGGCCTTGCCTTCTTCGAGAATCTTGCAGGCCTCGTTCACTGACGCGAGCAGGAGCCGCTTGAGGATCTCGTCACCGGTGAACGTGCGCTGTTCGATGCCGAACTCACGTGCGACCTCCGCGATCACGCTCTTCACCACTTCGTCGGGATGCGGCGTGCGGTCGCCTTTCTCGTAGCGGTACCAGCCCGCGCCGGTCTTCTGACCCTTGCGCCCCATCTCGACGAGGCGATCGGGGACGTGCAGCTTGCGGTAATTCGGGTCGGCCGCTGCGCGGCGCTTGCGCGTGTCGTAGCTGATGTCCAGGCCGGAGATATCGTTCACCCCGAACGGGCCCAGCGGATAGCCGAAATCCACCATGACCTTGTCGATCTGCTCCGGCAGCGCGCCTTCTTCCAGCATCAGCATCATCTCGGTAACGAAGGGTGCGCGGCTGCGGTTCGCGGCGAAGCCGTCGCAGGTTCCCGCGACCGCGCTCAACTTGCCCATGTCACGGCCCATCTGCATCGCGCCGAGGAGCGTCTCGATCGAAGTCCGCGTGCCCTTCACGACCTCGCACAGCTTCATCACGTTGGCAGGCGCGAAGAAATGCGCACCCGCGACGTCCTGCGGCCGCTTCGTGACATCGGCCATGATGTCCGTGTCGATGGCTGAAGAGTTCGTGAGCAGCAGCGCGCCCGGCTTCATCACCGCGTCGAGCTTCGTGAAGACCTCTTTCTTCACGTCGATGCGCTCGAACACCGCTTCGATGACCACGTCGCAGTCGCCGATGTCTTCATAACGCTCGACCGGCTGAATGCGCGGCAGGCGCTCGTCCATCTGCGCTTGAGTGATGCTGCCGCGTTTCACGCTCGTCGCATAGTTGTCACGCACACGCTGGAGGCCTTTGTCGAGAACCTCGCGTGAGGCGTCGAGAATCCTCACGGGAATGCCGTAGTCGGCGAAGGACATCGCGATGCCTCCGCCCATCGTGCCGGCGCCGACGACTGCGGCCGACTTCACGCGCGGGGGCTTGTAATCCTTCGGCGCGCCGGGAATTTTCGCGACTTCACGCTCGGCAAAGAACGCATAGCGGAGCGCCTTCGCTTCGCCGGAATTCTCGAGCTCGGAGAAGAGCAGGCGCTCGGTTTCGAGACCGGCTTCGAAGGATTGGGCCGTCGTGGCTGCTTCGACGGCGGCGATACAGTTATACGGCGCCTTCTGGTTGCGGGCCTTGCGCGCGATCGATTTGCGCATGGCTTCGAACATGCCGGGGTTCGCCTTTCCTTCGGCGAGGCGGTCCCTCTTGTCGCGCACGCGCGGCAGCGGCCGCTTCGAGGCGACGCTTTTTGCGAAGCGAATGGCCGCGCCGCGCAGATCCTTCTCGTCGACGAGCTCGTCGATGATGCCGAGCTGCTTCGCCTCGGGCGCCGGCACGTGACGGCCGCTTACGATCATTTCCATCGCGGCCTTCGGGCCGATCAATCGCGGCAGACGCTGCGTTCCGCCGCCGCCGGGCAGGATGCCGATGAGCACTTCGGGGAGCCCCACCTTCGCACTCGGCACCGCGACGCGGTAGTTGCAGGCGAGCGCGTGCTCCAAGCCGCCGCCCAGCGCATAACCGTGGATCGCGGCGACGACCGGTTTCGCGCTTTCATCGAGGGCTTTCGTGCTCTGGCCTGTCGTCACCGCGCGCGCCTTGCCGAACTGGCGGATGTCCGCGCCGGCGATGAAGCTGCGGCCCGCGCCGATCAGCACCATCGCGCTCACGCTCGCGTCGGCTTTGCCGCGTCCGACCGCCTCGATGATCCCTTCGCGCACGCCGGGACCGAGCGCGTTCACGGGTGGGTTGTCTACAGTGATGACGCCGATGCCGTCTTCGACATCGAATCTGACGACCTGGGGTTCACTCATTTCGATTCTCTGGAAAGGGATGCGAGGTCCTCTTCGAGCACGAACATCGCCCGAGTGAGGATGATGGATTGCGCCGATTCTAACCGCGGCGGATACGGACGGTCCCGCGGTGCGTTTCTTGCCTTGCCTGCTCGCCGGCGTGGCGGTCACGGGCGTCGCGGCGGCACTGGGCTATAGTGGGAGCCTCCAGGTCACTCCACGTGCATCCGCGCTTCTTTCGCCACGCGCGCCCACTTCGCAAGCTCTGCGGCGACATGTTTCCCGAACGCTTCCGGCGTGCTGCCGACGGGCTCGGAGCCGTCTTTCGCAAGCTGCGATATCACCTCGGGCAATCGCACGACCTCGACCGTCGTCCGATGCAGCGTGCGGATGACCGCGGGAGGCGTTCCGGCGGGCGCGAACAAGCCCTGCCATGAACCAGACTCGAATCCCGGCAATCCGGACTCGGAGACGGTCGGCAGTTCCGCTATCGCCGCCGAGCGCGTGAGGCCCGTCACTGCAATGCCGCGCAACCGACCCTGCCGCACCTGGCCGATCGCCGAAGGCATGCTGGCAAAGCTCACCTGGCTTTCACCCGACATGACGGCGGTGACGGCCGGACCGGCGCCCTTGTATGGGATGTGCGTCGTGTCGACCTTCGCCATCAGGTTGAAGAGCGCGCCGGCGAAGTGAGGCGCCGTGCCGTTGCCGGGCGAGGCGTAATTGATCTGCCCCGGCTTCGCGCGCGCCAGCGCGACGAGGTCGTTCACGGTGCGCGCCGGCAGTGAAGGATGAACGACCAGCAATCCGGGCGCGTTGGCCGGCATCGTGATCGGCGCGAAGTCTTTCAGCGGATCGTAGGAAAGCTTGCGAACGATGCTCGGCGCACTCGTGAACGAGCTTCCGGCGAGCAGCAGCGTGTAGCCATCGGCCGGCGCTCTCGCGGCGAGCTCGGTGCCGATGATGCTGCCCGCGCCCGGACGGTTGTCGATGACCAGTTGCTGCCCGAGTTTTTCGCCGATTTTCTGGGCAAGCACGCGGCCCACGATATCCGCGCTTCCACCCGCCGACAGCGGAACGATCAACCGGATCGGTCGCTCGGGGTAAGTCTGAGCGCAAAGGCTCACCGACGCGCTCAGCGCAAGCAGCGCGGCGGCGGCGCACGTGATCGCCCCAGACGTGCGCCTCATCCCGTTCCTGTCGTGCATGCGCGGTTTCTCCCGGCGCCGATGATAGAGACCGATCTTATAATCGCGCATCGCCTAGTGCCAGCCTCGCCTGACGGTTTCACGTCTCCGCATCCGACGCGATGGACCGCACCGAACGCTTCTACAAGATCGATCGTCTGCTCAGGCAGCATCGCCACGTCCCCGTCGCGCAGTTCCTCGACGCGCTCGAAGTTTCGCTCGCGACTTTCAAGCGCGACATCGAATACATGCGCAGCCGCATGCACGCGCCGATCGTATGGGACCGCGAGCACAACGGCTATTGCTTCACGGCGGCGCCGAAAGGTGCGCCGCGCTACGAACTGCCGGGCCTGTGGTTCAACGCAGCCGAGATTCACGCGCTGCTCGCGATGGAGGGCCTTCTCGAAGGCATCGATGCCGGCATTCTGCGCGACAGGCTGGCGCCGTTGCGCGAGCGGTTGCGGGAACTCCTCGGCAGCGGCAACCACTCGGTCGACGAGGTCCGGCGGCGCATCAAGGTCCTCCCGATGGCACGGCGCGCGATGCCGGCCGGCGAATTCGAGATTGCCGCGAGCGCGCTCCTCGATCGCAAGCGGCTTTTCATTCGCTATCGGGGGCGCGTCAACGCAGAGAACACCGAGCGCGAAATCTCTCCGCAGCGGCTCGTCCATTACCGCGAGAACTGGTATCTCGACGCGTGGTGCCACATGCGAAAGGGGCTCCGCAGCTTCTCGATGGATTGCGTGCGCGACGCCGAGATGCGCGCGGAAAAGGCGATCGACGTCGCGGACGCCGACCTCGACGCGGCGCTCGGCAGCGGCTACGGCATCTTTTCGGGCCGCGATGTGACGTGGGCGAAGCTGCGGTTTTCTCCCGTCGCCGCGCGCTGGGTCGCTTCGGAATCGTGGCATCCGCAGCAGCGGGCCTGCTACGAGCCGGACGGCAGCTACGTGCTGGAAGTGCCGTACAGCGACGACCGGGAGCTCCTGCGCGACATTCTCAGGCACGGTCCGGACGTGGAGGTGCTCGAGCCGGAGTCGCTCAGAAACGGTGTCGGACGAGCACTTCTCGAAGCGGTGAAGCGCTACTGAGCGGCGCCGCCGCGCCCGGCCGCTACTCACCTGTTCCCGGGAATCGGGACAGACCCACATTTTCGGCTGAAGCATGCCCGTTCTCCGGAGTGGCTCGCCGTATGAGCCACCGGTCCCCGTAAGCTCCACCTGTACATCGGAGCATCGCTGTGTTATGCATGCAGTCGTGGGCACGATCGATCGATCGATCGGTCGGGCGTCGGCCGGCATGACCGGTCCATTCCGCGACGATGAGGATGGGGAGCAATCATGAACGACCTTGTGACTGGCGCTGTGTTGATCGAGGAGCAGAGTCCCCCGCCGACGCGCCGAGAAGCGTGCCGCCTCGATTTCGTCGTGGACGATCCGCTCATCGTGCCGGAGCTTCTCGCCTACGAGGCGGGTCCGGAGCGCGACAGATTCGCCCTGACCGCGGTGCGCATCGGCGTGCTTGCACTGAAACAGGCGCAGGGCAGACTGGATGCGGACGTGATCCGCAGCGAAAGCGACCGGCTTCTCGGCATGCTGGAGGAGCGGCTCGGCAACCACCAGCGCACCGTGCAGGATCAGGTCGCCGCGACCCTCCGCGAATACTTCGATCCCCGGAGCGGCCGCTTCAACGAGCGCGTCGAACAGTTCGTGAAGAGCGGCGGCGAGCTGGAACGCATGCTGCGCACGCAGATCGGTACGTCCGATTCGGAGCTTGCGAGGACGCTCGCAGCGCACGTCGGCGAGCAGAGCACGCTCATGAGAATCCTGCGGCCGAGTGAAAAAGAAGGGCTGCTCAACTCCCTTACGCTGGAGATGCAGAAGGCGCTCGAAGCGCAGCGCGACGCCATCCTCTGCGAGTTCTCCCTCGACAACGGTGGCGGCGCGCTTGCGCGTCTGGTGAAGGAACTCACGGAACGCCACGGCGCGCTCGCGGATGGGCTCAAGGAAAGCGTCAACGAAGTGATGACCGAGTTTTCGCTGGACAAGCCGGATTCCGCTCTGTCCCGTCTCGTCGGGCAGGTGGAAAGCGCCCAGCGCAAGATCAGCAGTGAATTCTCGCTGGACGAGCAGAACTCCGCCCTTGCCCGCATGAAGAAAGAGCTCGAGCAGCTCATCGAGAAAAGCAATAAGGACAACGACGAATTCCGCGCGCACGTGCGTGCGTCGCTCGCGGCGCTGCAGGCGCGCAAGGACGAGTCGCTCCGCTCGACGCGGCACGGCCTCGAGTTCGAACACGCGCTCTATGCGTGCGTCGCCGAAGCGGGCCAGGCCGCCGGCGAGATCGTCGAGCACACGGCGGGGTGCGTGGGACTCATCAGGAACTGCAAGGTCGGCGATGTGGTGCTTACGCTCGGTGCGGAGCACGCGGCCGCCGGATCGCGCATCGTCATCGAAGCGAAGCAGGACGCAAGCTACCGGCTTGCCGATGCGCTGCGGGAAATGGAAGAGGCACGGAAGAACCGCGACGCATGCGCCGGTGTCTTCGTCTTCTCGGCGCGGACGTGCGGCGGCGAGATCACGCCACTTGCGCGGTACGGCAACGATATCGTCGTCGTGTGGGATTGCGAGGACGCGTCTACCGACATCGTTCTCAAAGCCGGATTGAGTGTTGCGCGCGCGCTCTGTGCGAAAGCGGGTGCCGATCGCAAGGCGCTCGACATCGATCTGGAGCGCATGCAGAAGGCGATGCTCGAAGTCGAGCGCCAGGTCCAGGGCATCGATGAAATCCGCAAACACGCGCAGTCCATCCGAAGCTGCGCCGACAAGATCGAGGATCGCGCCCGCATCGTGAGCAGCAACATCGTGCGCAGCACGACCATTCTGCAGGAGGAGACGGAAGCGATCAGAACAAGCGCGGGAACGCAGCGCTGATCGGTCGATTCCGCTTGAGGGACGCTCGCCACCCCGCACCGGCGGGCAGTGACGGCCGGGTCGCACGAGCCGCGTGGTGTGGGCGGGGCACACGGTCGCTGGTTTAGAATGTGCCGCAAGACCCCTTAGGTTCGGACCGGAGGAAACCCATGCGACTCGACAAGCATCGCTTCATCGATGCGCCCTACGCGTGGAAGGGCGCAGACCTCCAGCACAAAACCGACTGGCTGCGCCCGTTTAGCGCCGGCGAGCTTGCCGAGATCGATGCCGCGCTCCACAGCGTCAAGGCGCGCGGACTGGCCCTCTTCGACATCGCGCGAGACGACTTCCCGCTGCCGGGGTTCTCGGCGGAGCTCACCCGGATCAGCCGGGAGCTCGAGACGGGGCGCGGGATGATCATGCTGCGCGGGCTCCCGCTTTCGTATTCGCCGGATGACCTGCGCACCGTCTACTGGGGCATCGGCACGCATCTCGGCACGGCCGTTTCGCAGAACCATACCGGCGAGCTGCTCGGCGTGGTCAAAGACTTCGGCGCGGTCGAGAATACCAAGCGCCGGGGCTCGAAGACCGCGGATGGGCTCGAATTTCACAGCGATCGCTGCGATGTGGTCGGCTTGCTGTGTGTGCGCAAAGCGAAATCGGGCGGTGCAAGCCGCATCGTCAGCTCGGCGGCGGTCCACAACGAAATCCTGCGCCGGCGGCCGGAGCTGATCGACGTGTTCTACGACGACTGGGTGACTAGCTGGCAGGGCGAAGAGCCGCCTGGGCAAGGGCGCACGTATCGACGCCCGATCTTCGGCTTTCGCGACGGCTACTTCACCGGGATGTTCCAGCCCGCGTACGTCAAATTCGCGCAGGAGTTTCCCGAAGTGCCGCGTCACACACCCGAGCAGATCGAAGCGCTCACGCTCTATGGCGAGCTCGCCGACGAGCTCGCGCTCCACATGCACTTCGAGCCGGGCGACATCCAGTTGCTCAACAACCACCTCATGTATCACGGCCGGACGCAATTCGAGGACTGGCCAGAGGAGGGTCGCAAGCGATTGCTGCTCAGGCTCTGGCTCTCCGTGCCGGGAAGTCGTCCGCTGCCCGAAGGCTACGAGGTCGTGTTCGGCACGACCCAGGCCGGTGCGCGGCGCGGGGGCGTGCTGTGCCGCGAGGGGTGGTGGCGCGACGTGACGGAGTTTCGCAGGCAGAGAACAGGTATCCACGCGAGGGAAGGCGCGAGCTGGTGAGGGCCGTCTGCGGGAGGTGCTCCACGGCGGCGTCATGGAGTTCGAAGAACCAACGGCTCGACGCGTGTGGAATCCAACGCAGGCGCTCGAAATTGGGCGGCTCGAACGCGCAATGGCTTGTGCCTTCTCCCGGCCCATAAGCTCGACTATCGTGCGCGAAGCCGCTCGTCCGATGGCTACGCTCGAGCGGCTGAAGCACATTGCGGCTGTTTGCGTCCTCGCTGCGGGCGTGGTGCCCGGCATGTCGGGCGCCGCCACGGATGCGTATCCCGCGAAGCCCGTGCGCCTGCTCACGCCGTACTCCCCTGGCGGCAATGCCGACATTCAGGCGCGCTACATGGCCGAGCGGCTGAGCGAGGTGCTTGGCAGGCAGTTCATCGTCGACAACCGTCCCGGCGCGAACGGCATGATCGGCATCGAGCTTGCGACGCGCGCGGCCCCCGACGGCTACACCGTGGTGCTCGTCGCGAACACGTTCACGGTCAATGCGGTGCTCTTCCCGAAAGCGCCGTTCGACGTCGTGAGGGATCTCCAGCCGATTACGCTCGTCGGCGAGACGCCGCTGCTCTTCGTAGCCAACGTCGCGGTGGCCGCGAGCAGCGTCAAAGAGCTTGTCGCGCTTGCGAAGGCTCGCCCCGGCGAGCTCAATTACGGCTCGTCGGGCAACGGCTCTCCGGCCCATCTCGCGGGCGCGCTGCTCGAGATGATGACCGGCATCAAGCTCGTCCACGTGCCGTACAAGGGCACGGCGGCCGTGAACATCGACGTCATGACCGGCCAGGTGCAGCTCGGCTTTCCGAGCATGACGTCGGTGCTGCCGCACGTGAAAGCCGGGAAGCTGAAGGCGTTCGCCATCACGGTGAAAGCGCGTTCGGCGCTTGCACCGGCGATCCCGACGATGGCCGAAGCCGGCGTTCCCGGCTACGAAGCGAGCATCTGGAACGGACTGCTCGTGCCGGCCGGAACGCCCAGAACCATCGTCAATCGGCTGAACGAGGCCGTTGTGCAGATCCTGAAGTCGCCCCAGGCGCAGGAGCGCTACGCGGCCGTGGGCGCCGAGATCCGCTACAACTCACCCGAAGAATTCCAGGCGCTGATTCGTTCCGAGATCGCGAAGTGGACGAAGGTCGTCAAGGCCGCGGGCATTCGAGCGGATCAGCTTTGATGGCCGTGGCGCAACAAGCAGCGGCTGCCGGGAAGGCGATGTCCCGCGCGAGAAAATCCGCGGCGAAGAAATAAGGGCGGGCACCGTGCCGAGGGTCGCCTGAGCAAGACCTGCGATGTCAGTCTCGTAGGGTGCCTTGGCGCAACCAAGCAGCACGGCCAGCCCGATGAAGATCGGCCAACCATGTTTTGAGGAGTCCGCGTCATGCCAAACAAGATCCGCCTCGGGTTCGTCGGCGCCAACGTGCGCTCGCACTGGGCGTCGCAGTCGCACTTCCCCGCACTCATGGCGAGCCCGGACGTCGAGATGACTGCGGTCTGTACCACGCGCTCGGAGACCGCGGAAGCGGCGAAGCAGGCCTTCAACGCGAAGCTCGCCTTCACCGATTTCCGTGAAATGATCGCCTCGAAGGAGATCGACGCCGTGGCGGTCGTAGTGCGCGTGCCGCTGCATTACGAGCCCACGAAGGCTGCGATCGAGGCCGGCAAGCACGTCTATACCGAGTGGCCGCTCGGCCGCACCACGGCCGAGGCGGAAGAACTCGCGGCTCTTGCCCGAGAGAGAGGCGTGCAGACCGCGGTCGGTCTGCAATCGCGCGTGAGCTCGGCGCTGCTATACATGAAGGATCTGATAGCGGAAGGCTACGTCGGCGAGGTGCTGGCCTGTCACGCCGACTGCATGCGCGACGGTCCGCTCGAGCGCCCGTCCAGCCGCAGCTGGCAGCGCGATGTCAACCTCGGTGCGAATCCGCTCACCATCGCCAACGGCCACGTCATCGATGCACTCCGCTTCGTCGTGGGCGACTTCGCGCGCGTCTCCTGCATGGTCACGACGCAGGCGAAGCAGTGGTACGAGACCGACACGAAGAAGATGGTGGACGTGACCTCCCCGGACAACATCCTGGTGAGCGGGAAGCTCGAGCGCGGCGCCGTTGCTTCGGTGCACGTCGCGGCGGTGCCGTGGGCGGGCGGCGGCGTGCGGATGGTGATCTACGGCCGTGAAGGGACGCTCGTCGCGACCGGTGACGTGTCCTCCCAGCGCGGAACGATGCTGCGGGTGCAAGGCGCGCAGCGCAGCCACGAGCTCGCCGATCTACCGATTCCTGAACGCTACACGTGGGTGCCGCCGGAATTTCCCCGCGGCGATCCATTCAACGTCGGACAGATGTATGCGCTCTTCGCCGAGGCGATCCGCGGGCGCGCTGATCGCGCTGCGGTGGGCTCAGGGCGAACGCGGCGCGAGCTGCCGACGTTCGATACCGCGGTCGGGCTGCACCGCTTTCTCGACACGATCCGGCAGTCGTCGGATACGGGACGGGAGCTGGAGGTGAGATCGTGAAAGAGAACAGCATTCGCAAGGCCGTGCGCGAGGGCCGCGCCGCGCTCGGCACCGGGTTGAAGGAGTTCGCGACACGCGGCGTTCCGCACATCATCCAGTCTGCCGGCTTCGACTACTGCATGATCGACATGGAGCACGGCGCGTTCGATCTCGAGACGATTGCCGATCTCGCCGGCTGGTTCGCAGCGACCGACATCTCGCCCATCGTGCGTATTCACAAGGCGTTCGTGCACCACATCCCGCTCATGCTCGACCAGGGGATCATGGGGATCCAGATCTCGGGCGTGGAGGGAGCGGAGGAGGCGCGTACCATCGTGCGCGAGGCGAAGTACCCGCCGATCGGGCACCGGGGGATGTCGGGGATGGGGCCGCACACCGGCTACCGGAGCTACGGCGACCGCTACCAGACCGAATACGCGCCCTGGGCGAACGCGAACGTCATCCTCTGCCCCTCGATCGAGTCGCTCGAGGGTCTCGAGAACGTCGAGGCGATCGCCGCGGTCGAGGGCATCGACATGATCGCTTACGGCCACTCCGATCTGAGCGGCGCGCTCGGCATCCATCTGCAGCTCGACCACCCTCGTATGAAGGACGCCATTCGAAGGATCGTCGACGCCTGCAGGAAGCATGGCAAGCTCGCACGCGGCTCCGCGGAGACCGAGGCGCAGATCGGGGAGTACTGGAAGCTCGGATGCCAGGTTTTGAATCTCCCCGGCACCGACACCAGCACCTATCTCGATGGGCTCAAGACCCGTGCCGCGCGGGCGCACGCACGCCTCAAGTCCATCGGCGTGCCGACGCCTACCTGATCGGCGCCTGATAGACCATCTGGGAGGACGCCCGCTTCTGCATCGACGCGCTTCGGCCGCCCGTACCGACCCCTTGCCGCTGGCGGCCCGCCCCCTGCACACGCGGGACAAGATCCTACGAGCCCCGCATATGCACACCGTAATCGCAGCACCGCGCGAGAATAAGCCTTCGCGCTTGACGCATGTATCGCATAACGATACACTATGCGAGTGATAAAAAGCTTTCGACATAAAGGCGTTGAGAGGTTCTTTAAGACAGGTTCGAAGGCAGGCATTCAGCCAAAGCACGCGAAGCGGCTGCGATTGCAGGTCGCCGCGCTGGACGCCGCGAAGAGCGCGGCCGATATGAATCTTCCGGGCTGGCGCTGGCACGCGCTTACGCACGACTTGGCCGGACATTGGGCGGTGTGGGTCGATGAGAATTTCCGGCTCACGTTCACTTTCGAGGGCACAGATGCAATCCTCGTCGACTATCAGGACTATCACGGTAAATGAGCACACGAATGCATAACCCACCGCATCCTGGCGAGATCCTTCAAGACACCGTTCTGGCTGAGGGGCGGATATCGGTCAGCGCGTTCGCCGCGAGGATCGGTGTATCGCGAGTCGCAATGTCTCGAGTGGTGAACGGCAAGGCCGCAGTGAGCGCGGACATGGCGCTGCGGTTATCGGCAGCGCTCGGTACGTCTGCCGAGTCGTGGCTACAGATGCAGGCGGCCTATGACCTATGGCAGGCACTGAAGAAGCATCGGCCGAAAGTTCAGCGGCTCAAGCTCGTTGCATAGGAGCGCGCGAGAGAAAGAGAAGAACAGATCGACCGGCGCCGCTGCGAGCTCAGCAGCAAGCGGCGGAACGAAGCACGAACACGCCTCGCCCGCCTGACCACAACGGCCCTTCCTCTTTGCGAGCGCGACGGCCAGCGCTACACGGTCGAGGGCTTTCAGTCGAACTGGCAACGGCGCATGGCCGCATAACGTTGCCGGGGGAGCCCGGCCGGGAGCGCTCCTGGGAGCATCGGGGAAAGTTGTTCAGATAACCGGAGCCACTTCTCGCGTGCAACCTTGCAGAACGTGTGTTCGCCAAACCTCCACGTTCCCGAAAGAATCTTTGCTTTGCACGCGGGGCAGTCGCCAAAGATGTAAGTCACTATAGCCACGACAGGGCAGCTGTATTACCAAACGTGAAGGTTATTACCAGCGCGCCATAATCCACCGGCCATTGGTTTAATGCTAAATCCTTGGCGTACTGGGGGAATTTTGGGATGGCTGACGGGATTCGAACCCGCGACAACCGGAATCACAATCCGGGTCTCTAACACCTGAGTTCCTCTCGGCCTCTGCTAACCCGGCACCAGCCCCGCGCGAACAACCTTCCCCGCCAGCGACTGCTGGATACCTTCGTTCGCGTCCTCCAGCCTGAACTTGTGCGATACGAGCTCTTCGAACGGATACGTCTCGCGCGTCCTCTCGAGAAACTCGAGCACTTTCGGCATGACCCACGGTTTGTAGTTCGCGGAGCCCACGATCGTGAGCCCTTTGTGCACGACCTTCTCCATGTCGATCTGCGAGAAGAGGCCGCCGGTCACGAGGCCCATCGAAAGGTACGTGCCTGCCGGCGATAACATCTCCAGCCCTTCCGCCACCGCTTCCGGGCGACCCGTCACTTCGACTGCGACGTCGGGTCCCTTGCCGCCGGTGAGCTCACGGACGCGCTGAAGGCGCGCATCGGCGGTGGGATAGTCGTTCATGTCGATGGTGTGATCGGCGCCGAACTCCGTGGCGAGTCTCAACCGCTCCGCGACTTTGTCGACGATGATCACGCGAGCGGCGCCCATCTCCCGCGCAACCGCCGTCGTACTGATCCCGAGCCCGCCCGCGCCCTGAACGAGCACCGTACTTTCGAGCGGCATGCGGATCTGGTGCAGGCCGTACGTGACGGTGGAGAGCGCGCAATTGACCGGAGCGACGCTCTCGTCCGGCAGTGCGTCGGGGACCTTGAAGACCCACTGGTCGCCTTTGAGGTAGTAGTACTCGGCGTAGGCGCCGCGGAAGTGCGGGAACTCCTCGCTCGTCTTCCTGAATCGATGCTTGTGGGGGCATGAAGCCGTTCCGGTCACGCAGGCCTCGCATCTGCCGCATGGGTTGAAGTAACCGTAGATGATGCGATCGCCTTCCTTCAGCGGCCGCCCGAGGTAGTCGGTCGTGACATCGCGCCCCATCTTGTAAACGCGCCCGGTCATCTCGTGCCCCATGATGAGGGGCTTCTCCCTGCTGGGTTTGAGGCGTCCGACGTATTCGCCCTTGTAGGAATGCAGGTCGGAGCCGCAGATGCAGGCCATCGTGATCTTGACGAGCATCGCATCGTCTTCGACCTCGGGCAGTGGGTATTCGCGCGGTTCGAGCGGTGTGTCGATGGCTGTCCAGACCATCGCTTTGCCGGTTGCTTTCGCCATGAATCTAATCCTTCACGTGTTCGTGCGACCCGTGCCGGTCGCTACTGTTCGATCGTGATGTTCGCCGAGCGGATGACCTTCGACCAGCGCGCGACTTCACGCGCGAAGAAGTCGTTCGCTTCGCGCACCGTGCCGCCGATCGAGGACATTCCGTTCGTGAGAAACAGCTCCTTCACTTCCGGGTGCTCGAGCGCGCGGTTGATTTCGGTGTTCCATGTGTCCACGATATGAGCAGGAACCGCGCGTGGCGCGAAAACGGCATACCACACGCTCGCATCGTAGCCGGGCACCCCGGTCTCCGCGATCGTCGGCAGATCCGGCGCGAACTCGCTGCGCTGCGCGGTGCCCATCGCGATCGCCCGCAGCTTTCCGGCCTTGATATGCGGAAAGAGATTGGGCGGCGTCTGGAAGGCGCCTTGCACGTGGCCCGCGACCAGGTCGAGCATCGCTGGCCCGCCGCCTTTGTAGGGCACGTGCGTGAGATCGACCTTCGCGAGGTATTTGAACTGCTCGAGCGCGAGATGCACCGACGAGCCGATGCCCGAAGACACGAACCGCAGCTCGCCGGGCTTGGCCCGCGCGAGATCGATGAATTCGCGCACCGACCGCGCCGGCACGGAGGGATGCACAGCCAGCATGATCGGCGACTGCGCCACCAGCACGATCATCCTGAGGTCCCTCACCGGATCGAAGGGAAGCTTCCCATACAAAGTCGGATTGATGGCGATGGTGGACGTGTTGCAGAGAAGGGTATGGCCATCCGGTTGCGCGCGCACCACGATCTCGGTCCCGATGTTGGTTCCGGCGCCTGGACGGTGATCGATGACGATGCGCTGCTTGAGCGCTTCGGAAACGCGCTGGGCCAAGGCGCGGCAGAAGAAGTCCACCGATCCGCCCGGCGTATAGGGATTCACGAGGCGTATCGGTCGCGCGGGATAACTCTCGGCTGCGTTCGCCGTGCCTGCCGGCGACGACGAGGAACACGACACTCAGGAATCGAGCAGAGTTACGGACGCGAACGCCGCGCTCGCGTGCCGATTTCCGGTGAGAGTCGCAATTCGCGTTTGGTATGGACATGCGCGATCGCGCCAGTATGGTGGCCCGGTGATTGGCCCTATTCGTCATCCCGGCGCGAAGCCGGGATCCAGGCGAGAACCCGCTCTGGATTCGGGATCGCTTCGCACCCCCGGATCGCGCTCCGCTGGTCCGGGGCTGACGGCTGGTGTGCGGTCCGGAATGACGGTTGAAATCCGCCAGACCTGCAGGACGACGCACTAATCGAACTTGAGGTTCGCCGCTTTGACGAGCTTCTGCCACTTCGCGACCTCCGCTTTGATGTTCGCGCCGAACTCTTTGGACGTGCTTCCCACGATCTCCGACCCATCGGCCGTGAGGCGCTGCGCGACCTCTGGTGCCTTGACCGCCTGGACTGCCGCGACGCTGAGTTTCTCCACGATCGGCGCCGGCACGCGCGAACCGGTGATGAGCCCGTACCACTGCGTGACTTCGTAGCCCGGCAACCCGGACTCCGCCATCGTCGGGAGGTCGACGAGCGGCGAACGTTTCGCGGCAGTCATCGCGATCCAGCGCAGCCGTCCCGCCTGCACGTGCGGGCGCACGCTGAACATCGAGTTGAATCCGAGCTGCACCTCATTCGCGACCATGGCCTGCGTGATGTTCGCGGAACCTTTGTACGGCACCATCACCATCTTGATGCCCGTCATGTGGCTCAGAAGCTCGCCCGCGAGATGCTGCAGCGAGCCGACGCCGGACGTGCCGTAATTGATCTTGCCCGGATTCGCTTTGGCGTACGCGATCAGCTCCTTCACGGATTTCACCGGCAGCGACGGCGGGTGATAGACCACGTAGAAGACCGAGATCGCCTGCGAGATCGGCTGGAGGTCTTTCAGCAGGTCGTACGAGAACTTCTGTCCGGCGGCGCTGGCGCTCGCCTGGGACGCCGAGAGAAGGCAGAGCGTGTGACCGTCCGGCGTTGCGTTCGCGGTGAATTCGACGGCGATCGCGCCGCCTGCACCGGTGCGGTTATCGATGACGACCTGTTGTCCCCATTGCTCGGTGAGCTTCGCGCCGATCACCCGAGCCGTGATGTCCGTCGCACCGCCGGGCGAATACGGCACGATCAGACGGATCGGCTTGTTGGGGTAGTTGGCGGCAGGATCGGTCTGGGCGGCATGCACCGGTGGTCAAGCGTGCAGGCCGTGAAGCACGAAGTGGCGAATTCGACGAGTGGACGGATCGCGTTTCTCCTCTCCGGGTTTGAGAGAGTATAAGCGCACCTACTGCGGGCATCGGGGTCCTGCGACATCGACTTGGCACACGGCTTCCCTGTGAAAAGCCTCACCCGCAACAGTCGTGCGGCGGCCCCCGATCCGCAACCTTCGCTCAGTGACCGAAATGTCCCCTGCGCATGTCGAATTCCGACTCGACGATCGACCGGCCGCCAGCGCAATATCGGCCGCGAAGCGCGCGAACTCGGCATTCTGCGCTTCGAGGGGCGCGCGCAGGATGGCAGCCGCCCAGTCCCTCTCCGAACACGGTCTGCGTCGCGTGTTCCCAGAGTGGACAGTTGTGGCAGCGCGCGGCGGCGGCTCGCGTGCCTTCGAGCGAGTCGTCCGCGGCAACGACGGGAGCGGTCCTTTCGTGCGGAACGATCCGTCGCTGCGGCACCGTCGCGTCCGCCTCGATCATCGCCGCCGTGCGCCGCGTCGCCTGTGCGATCAGCTCCGGAATGAGCTCGGCTTCGGGAAGGTTCGCCCAGTATTTCTTCGGCATGTGAGCCTGCATGGTGTGCGTCTTCAACCGCGCGGGATTGAAGATGCTCGCGTAGTAAGTCTTCCACAACGCTTCGAGGGCGTCCGCATCGGGAGCATCGGTGCGGGACGCGCCCGGCCCGAAGTGCAGCGATTCGCCGTCCCAGTACGCGCTCGTGTCCGGCGTGAGGATCAGGTCGAGCGTAAGCTGGACGATTTCGGCGACACTGAACCGTGCGCGCGGCGTGTTGCTCGTCACGCGGTTCACGCAGTAGAGGCAGTCGTAGACGCAGAAATTCGTGAGAAGGATCTTCAGGAGCGAAATGCAGCGGCCATCCGGTGCATAGCTGTGGCAGATCCCCATCCCTTCGGTCGAGCCAATGCCTTTGCCGTCGGCGGAGTTGCGCTTCGCCGTACCGCTGGACGCGCAGGAGGCGTCGTACTTCGCCGCATCGGCCAGGATTTCGAGCTTGCGCAGGATGTGAATGTGATGGCTCCCCGGAGAGAAAGGTGAGGCAGTTCAGTGGGATGCAAGTTCCCCGGGAGCTCCTGCCTCCCAGCCTTCTCTTCTGCGCCGGCCCCGGTCGCGTCACCTCCCGGCCAGCAGTCGTCCCCATCCCTCCACCGGCGGCGCGATGCCTTGATGAATGAGCCGCCACACGGGCGCGATCGGATTCGTGACCACTGGAATCCCGAAGTCCTCTTCGAGGATCGGCACCGCGGCGAGGCTGCGCCACGCGCCGCCGGCAAGCAGCAGCGCTTCGGCTTTCGGCGCACGCCGCATCGCTTCGCGCCCGAGCTGGAACGCGAGCTTTACACCCTCTTCGATGCTCATCGAGAAGGCCTGCTTGCCCCACTGGTTCGCGCTCGTTACGGCGAGCACCTCGATGCCCGCTTCGGTGAGATACGCGGTGAGCCGCCGATTGAGCTCGTCCGCCCAGCGGCTCGCGATCGCGATGCGCTTCGTGCCGAGATGCTCCAGCGCCGCGACCGTCGCTTCGGCGTGCGAGTCCGCCACGACGCCGGTCTTCGCAGCGGTCTCCTCCTGCAGCTCCAGCACGCGGGCCCGTCCAAGTTGCGACGCGATGGGAAAGCCTGCGAGCGTGATGCTCTGCGCGCCCTCTCTCACGAGCTCGTCGACGCAGGTCCAGTAGCGCGCGTTGACTGTTTCGTTGACGCCGCCGTGCGTGTAGTCGGGGATATTGAGGGAGCTCGACACCTTGCGTATGTCCGGGGGCAGCAGCGGTTGCGGCTGAGGGTGCGGCAGTCGATCCGTACCGGCGGGCATCACTGTTCCGGCGATGAAGCGAGGCTTGGGATCAGGGGTAGAGCTCATCGGAATCCTTTCGTGTCGGGCGGTTGCTCCGGCGGCGATGGTACTTCGAAACGAGAAGGTTCAAGTCGAGACATTTCGAGAAGCTCGCCGTGAGACGCCTCTCGAAAACGCAATAAGGGCGTGGCGGACTGCGGAGCGGAACGCCCGTCGTCACGTTGCGATGTCGGTGAATCCGAAATGCGCGACAATCGCCGCTCATTCAGCGAGATCCCAGCCATGCGCCTCGAGCTTGTTTCCATTCCGACACCGACCTATCCGCTCGACGGTCTCTATTACGAGCCCGACGGTGGCGCTACGGCCGGCGGCGTGCTGCTCTTCCACGGCAACACGATGAACTTCTACGTCGGCGCGCTGCGCTTCCTGCCGCCGGCGCTTACGCAGCTCGGCTTCGCCTGTCTCGCATTCAACCGGAGGGGCCATGACGTCGTGAGCACGCGCAACAGCCGCAAGGCCGAGGGCGGCGCTTTTCAACTGACGCGCGAAGCGATCGAAGACAACGCAATCGCGGCGCAGTGGATGGCGGCTCGCGGCTTCGTCGAGCCGGTGGTGATGGGTCACAGCAACGGCGGCATGCTCGGCGTGCGCCACGTCGTCGACCATCCCGCGACGCGCGCCCTCGTGCTGTTGTCAGCCGGCCGGGGAGGCGCGACCAGCGTGCGGTCGGGTGCGACTGAGGGACTCATGGCCGGCGAGCGCTTCGAAGAGATCTACGCGAACGCGCGGAAGCTCGTGGCAGAAGGACGCGGCAAGGAGCTCATGCTGATGCCCGGGTGGTGGTACGTGATTACTGCCGAGAGCTTCATCGACCGTCTCACCGAAGTCCCCGACGTGCTCGCGCTGGCGCCCGAAGTGAAGTGTCCCGTCCTTTACATTCGCGGCGACAAGGAGAACGCGGAACGCTATCCCGCGGAACAGTTTGTCGAGCGTGCGACTGCGCCTGCGATAGCCAGGGTCATCCCGAACTGCGATCACTTCTACAACGGCAGGGAAGACGAGGTCGCGAGCGTGGTGACGGGCTGGCTCGGGAGCACACTGGGGATCGAGCCGAGGGGGTAGTAGCTCGCGACGTAAGAATCGCGGCGCCGCGGGGAGCCTGTTCTCACTTCTTCATCCGATCGCCGGAGGGCTCTCCTCCCGGTGCATACGGAGCTAGCTTCGGCGCGTGCGGGAAGTCGATGATGTTCTGCATTTGAGCCATCATCGCGACCTGGTTCGGCTGGTCGGGCAGGAAGGTTCCCTTGCGCGTCGCGCCGACGTGGTCGCAGTTGAAGTAGGCTGCTCTCGTGTGCCTGGATGCCAGTTGTGAGAGACAGCGAGCGACCGAGCAACCCGCGTACCGCAACGCATCCGGGCCCGCGGATGCGGGTATGGCCATTGCAAGACGTCGTCTCTTTATCGAAAGGCAACCCAATGGCGGCTCGCAAGACTCCCTCGAAATCGTCCAGTTCACCTCGATCTCCTGCTGCGCAAGGCGCTGCCAAATCGTCGGCACGCACGACCATGAGCGGCCCGACCAACAAGGCGGCAGCGGCCATCACCGATGCGGCGAGCGCCAAGCTCGCGGGGGCAGAACTCCTTGCCGAGTCGATGCCGCACAACGCGGCGAAGCCGGGTGAGTTCGGCGACGCCGCGATGCAGCCGCCCGAGGGGCAATCCGTCGAGCCTCCGCACCCGATGGTGACCGGCAGCACGCTCACCGAGACGAACGCCTCCGAGAAAGTCGGGAAGGGCAACCCTCAGTTGAGCTTCAACCCGACCGTGGGGCCGCTCGATCGAGTGCGTGTGGATTCCGGCGGACGCGCGCTCACGACCAACCAGGGCGTGCCCGTTTCCGACAACCAGAATTCGCTGAAGGCAGGGCTGCGCGGTCCTTCGCTGCTCGAAGACTTCATCCTTCGCGAAAAGATCACCCATTTCGATCACGAACGCATTCCCGAGCGTGTCGTGCATGCGCGTGGCTCCGCGGCGCATGGCTATTTCCAGTGCTACGAGCCGCTGACGCAATACACGCGAGCGTCGATCTTCGCCGAAGCCGGCAAGCGTACGCCGGTGTTCGTCCGTTTCTCCACCGTCGCGGGTGAGCGTGGCTCCACGGATACGGCGCGCGACGTGCGCGGTTTCGCGGTCAAGTTCTATACGGACGAAGGCAACTGGGACCTCGTGGGCAACAATATCCCCGTGTTCTTCATCCAGGACGCGATGAAGTTCCCCGACCTCGTCCATGCAGTAAAGCCCGAGCCGCATCACGGAATGCCGCAGGCGGCCTCCGCGCACGACACGTTCTGGGACTTCGTGTCGCTCATGCCGGAATCGACACACATGCTGATGTGGGTGATGTCGGACCGCGCGATTCCCCGCAGCTATCGCATGATGCAGGGCTTCGGCGTGCACACCTTCAGATTCGTGAACGAGGCCGGGGAGTCGCGCTTCGTGAAGTTTCATTGGACCCCGCTGGCAGGCACGCACTCGCTTGCGTGGGACGAGGCGGTGAAGATCTCGGGCGCCGATCCGGATTTCCATCGGCGCGATCTCTGGGAAGCGATCGAGAGCGGCGATTATCCCGAGTACGAGCTTGCCTTACAGATCTTTACCGAAGAGGACGCCGATCGCTTCACCTTCGACGTGCTCGATGCGACGAAGATCATCCCCGAAGAGATGGTCCCGCTCACGCCGGTCGGACGCCTGGTTCTCAATCGCAATCCCGACAACTTCTTCGCGGAGACCGAGCAGGTCGCGTTCTGCTCGGCGCACATCGTGCCGGGGATCGATTTCAGCAACGACCCGCTGCTCGCCGGACGCATCCACTCGTACGTCGATACGCAGTTGACGCGCCTCGGGGGTCCGAACTTCCACGAGATTCCCATCAATGCGCCCGTGGCGCAGGTCCACAACAATCAGCGCGACGGATTCCATCGGCAGGCCATTCCACGCGGGCGTGTGGCGTACGAGCCGAATTCACTCGCGGGCGGCTGTCCCTATCAGGCCGGCATGAAGGGCTTCATGTCGTTCCCGCAGCCCGTGGAAGAGCACAAGGTGCGCGGCAAGCCCGAGAAGTTCGCGGACCACTACACGCAGGCGACGCTCTTCTACGAAAGTCAGAGCGAGATCGAGAAGGCGCACATCATCCGGGCGTTTCGCTTCGAGCTGACGCGCGTCCAGGTGACGGCCGTGCGTGAACGCGTCGTCGCCCAGTTGAGGAATGCGTCCGAAGAGCTCGCCGCCGCCGTCGCAGACGGCCTCGGCATGGAGCTGCCACCGCCGCTTCCGAAGGTGCTCGAGCAGGCGCCGAAGCCGGAAGTCACGAAGTCACCGGCGCTGTCGCTCTTCGTGCGTCCGGGCGCGATGGGTATACGGTACTCGCAAGATCGCCATCCTCGTCGCCGACAGCGTGGACGGCGAGGCGATGACGAAGGTGCACGAAGCGCTGATCGCGCAAGGCGCGATTCCGCGTTTCGTCGGACCGAAGATGGGACCGGTGACGAGCACGAGCGGGGATCCAATCGAGGTCGAGGTCTCGATGGAAGCCGCGCCGCCCGTGCTGTTCGATGCAGCCGTCTTCCCCGACGGCGATGCCGTAGACGTGCTCTCGAAGCTCGGCCATGCGACGGAGTTTCTGAAGGACCAGTATCGGCATTGCAAACCCATCCTGCTTCTCGGGCGCGCTGCCGAGTTGCTCGAGAAGGCGGGCGTGCCGTCGGCGCTGCCTTCCGGTGAGCCGGATCCGGGACTGCTCCAGTACAACGGTAGCGAGGTCGAGACGGCGCTTTCTGCCTTCGTGGAGGCGCTCACGAAGCACCGACACTTCGAGCGCGAGACGGATCCGCCTGTGGTTTAGGTAATGCTCGGCGTGCGGCGGATTGGCGCCGCACGCCCACTTACGGCGTAGACCGCGCGGTGTCTACGACCTCTTTCGTTCCTGCTCGGCTTCCGCTGCCTCGATCGCGGTCTTCACGTCCTTCTCTTCTTCGGGCGGCGGCAGCACCGCGTCCAGCCCCAGCGATTTCAGCCACAGCTCGCGACACCAGCCCTTCGTATGGTAGAGGTGCTCGTCTTCCTGGTCCTCGACCCGCTCGTAGGCTTGCTTCAACACCTCGCCCTCGTCACCCTGAGCCGCTTCCGCGCACTGGCCGATGAGCTCCCAGTCCGCGTGATCCTTGGTTTCGGCTAGCACGACGCACTCGCACGCGACGAGCTCCGCGGCGGGCGGGTCGGCCGCGGCAAGCGCCATTTTCATCGCGACCACGAGTGACTTGCCGGTGTGCTGGACGACTTTCCGGCCGGGCGTCATCTCGTCCGGGTCGAGACCGAGCGCCTCGCACGCTTCGGTGAGAATCTCGACGTGCATCTCGGTCTGCGAAAGGTACTTTTCCCACTCTTCCTGCAGATCGTCGTTCAACACGCATTCGAGCGCAGTCTGGTAGACAAGCACGCCGCCGCGCTCGTGCTCGAGCGATTGCAGCAGCAGCTCTCTCAATTGGGGGGATGGCATGGGGGCTCCGGGTTCGAAAGGAGCCCAGAGCGTGCAACCGCTGTGCCGCGCCGCTCGTGCTTCGAGACCGCCCATGGCGGCTTCCTTGATACGAACGGCTCGAGACGTTCGTTCCGAGGAGGCGCGGCAACAACGCTTTCTCGAAGGATGAATGTCATTGCCGAAGACACACAGCGAACCCTAAAGCTTCACGTTCGCCGCCTTGATCACCTTCGCCCACTTCGCGATGTCGTCGCGAATCTCCTGCGCGAACTGCTGCGGCGTGTTGCCGACAGCGGAACCTCCGTCGCGCGCGAAACTCGCCAGGATCTCGGGATCGTTCAGCACCCTGACCGATTCTTCGTGCAGCCGTCGGATGACTTCGGCCGGCGTGCGCGCGGGCGCCGCGAGCCCATACCACGATCCGTTCTCATAGCCGGGGAATCCCATCTCGTTCACCGTCGGCAGGTCGGGAAGGATGGAGATGCGATTCGCGTTCGCAACCACGATCGGCCGCAGCCGCCCCGTCTTGATGTGGGGCATGAACACACCCGGGTTCGCGAAGAGGAGATCGGCTTCGCTGGTGATCACGCCCACGGTCGCCGGACCCGCACCCTTGTACGGGACGTGCACCATCTTCAGTCCGTTGTTGATCCTGAAAAGCTCCATCGTGAGCATGCCCGCCGAGCCCGTGCCCGAAGAGGCCCATATGAGCTTGCCCGGATTGGCCCGCGCGTAGTCGACGATCTCCTGGAGCGTGCGTGGTGCGAAGGTGGGGCGTGCGACGAGGATGTTGGGGACGTTCGCGAATTTGGTGATCGGTACGAAATCTTTCACCGGGTCGAACGGCATCTTGTCGACCAGGCTCACCGTCACGGTCATGACGGCCACCGCGGCGACCAGCAGCGTGTAGCCGTCCGGGTTCGCTCTTGCTACGATCTCACCGGCGACCACACCGCCTCCGCCCCCGCGATTGTCGTAGATGATCGTCTGACCAAGGCGCTCGGTCATCTTCTGCGCGATCGGCCGGGCGATCACATCGGTTCCGCCACCGGGCGCGAAGGGGATCAGCCAGCGGATCGGCTTCGTCGGATAGGTCGTCGATTGCGCGAGCGCGTGGGTGGCCGGAAGCAATCCTGACAGGGCGGCGCAAAGAACGAGTTTGCGCATGGCGCTTTTCTCCTGGGGCGGTGGACGCATGATAGAGCGAATCGGGACACGCCATGCGGCCCGATGTCGTCCGCGCCGAACCGGCGCGGCGACGCGAGTCGTTGTAAAGTCGCCGATCTGTACGACAGCCGACGCTGGCATCGAAGGGGGCGAGATGGAGACACGCGTGGGAAACGGCAAGCACACCTACGAAGTGCACGAAGACTGGATGCGCCTGCCGCCGGACATCGACGTGCTCGCCGCGTCGGTGACGGTCGACTCGAAGGACAACGTCTACTGCTTCAGCCGCTCGAAGGAACATCCCGTTGTCGTCTTCGACCGCGACGGGAACTTCCTGCGTTCATGGGGCGCGGGTTTGTTCGCGTTTCCGCATACGATCCGCGCGGACCAGAACGACCACCTGTGGATCGTCGATCGCGATCACGGCCAGATGATGCTCTTCACCACGAGCGGCGAGCTGCTCCGCACCATCGGCACGAAAGGCTTCCGCTCGGATACCGGCGTGCCTTCGGATGAAGGACGATCCGATTCGTACAAAAAGGTCACCCACGGCGGCGCCCCTTTCAATCTTCCGACCGACATCGCAGTCGCGCCATCGGGTGACATGTTCGTGACCGACGGCTACGGCAACGCGCGGGTTCATAAATTTGCGGCCGATGGCTCGCACGTGGTGTCATGGGGAGAACCCGGCACGGCACCCGGCGAATTCAATCTGCCGCACGGCGTGTGGATCGACCGGCGCGGCCACGTGCTCATTGCCGATCGCGAGAACGATCGCGTGCAGGTCTTCGATCAGGAGGGGCGGCTCCAGCGCGTGTGGCCGACGAAGCTGATCGGGCCGGCGGTCATTTATGTCGACGGCGACGATATCGTTTACATCGTCGAACACAACGCGGGGCTGGTGAGCGTCCTCACGCTTGACGGCGAGCGCCTCGCGCAGTGGGGCGACCCCGCGTTCAAGTCATGTCACGGCGTTTCAGTGGATTCGCGCGGCGATCTCTACGTCGTGCGAGGTGGGGCCTGGGGACGCAAGCGGCGGGTCGTGAAGCACGTGCGCGTCGGGTGAGGGGCGGCCCTCGCCTTCGGCTCGGGGCCTCGCCGCTCTGCGCGTTCTGCTCGAGTCCTCGTAGGGTCTTGTGGAGTTCTTCAGGAAATCCCCGCTGGTCGGCGAACGGGAAGCCTCGCGAACTGTTTCGCCGAAACAACCACAGCCGCATCCCTTCCATGCAGCGTAATTGTCTGAGGTCCCTCGTGCTGGGCCTTCCGAACAACCTCGGAGAGCCGGTTCTTGGCGGGTAATCCTCTTCAGTTTTCGTCTGAGTTTTTGCGGTGCTACACGCGCTCCGCCGATCGCGGCCGGTCGCGCAGCGCCGCTTCGATTCTCGCTGCTTCGGTGGGCGAAACTTCCTCGGTAACGACCTTGAAGAAGGCGAGAGTGTTGGGACCGAAGGATGTCGATATCGCGACGTCCGTGGCATCTCGACCGCGCGCCATGAGCAGGCGCCCGATGCGCGGCTTGTTATGCCGCGCGTCGAAGGTATACCAGCGTCCGCCGAGATAGACTTCGAACCACGCGCTGAAGTCCATCGGGTCGGGTACGGGCGGCACGCCGATGTCGCCAAGATAGCCGGTACAGTAGCGCGCCGGGATGTTCATGCAGCGGCACAGCGTGATCGCGAGATGCGCGAAGTCGCGGCACACGCCTTTCTGGTCGGTGTGCGCGTCGCGTGCCGTGCGCGTCGCGCACGCGTGCGGGTAGCCGAACGTGATGCGATCGTGCACGTAGTCGCAGATCGCCTGCACGCGCGCCCAGCCCATCGGCGTCGCACCGAAGAGTTGCCAGGCAAGATCGTGCATGTGGTCGGTGTCGCAATAGCGGCTGCCGAGCAGGTAGACGAGCGTCTCCTGCGGCAGCTCTTCGACGGAATGCTGCTTTGCGTCGGACGCGACCGGATCCGGGTTGCCGGAATCCGTGATAAGAAACTCGGTGCTGATCGTCGTAAGGCCTTCAGGCGCAACGATCCGGGTGCACACGTTGCCGAAGCCGTCGACATAATTGGATCGCTTGACGTCGGGCATGAACGCGATGTGCTGCGGTGTGCGAAGATCGCGCAGGCGCGAGGGGTGCAAGCTCAGCATGAGCATCATCGGCGCGGGGTCCGGGCATCGATATGCGATTTCGAATCCGGCCTTGATCAGCATGGTGCGTCTCCCGTGGTCGTCGTAGCATTGGAGTGAACCGTACAGAGTTTTCCAGAGTAACTTGGCGCGGTCGCCGTCTTCCCCGCCGATTACACGCGGAAGCCGGAGCGGCGCTCCGCGCCGCCGCAAATCCGTCCACGAACCGTGAGCAACATCAATGCCCGGCTACATACCCATGCATAAACGCCCTTTTGCCCCACAACGGGGCATTTCGCGCCTCAATAGCGGGAGCTGCACGATCATGATCGCTTTGTTGATTCCCGCGGCGTGCGCTCTTGCGGTGAGCGCGTCGGCCCTGTCGGCGGACACTTCTTATCCGACGCGTCCCGTTCGGCTCCTCATGGGGCCTGCTGCCGGCGGACCGACCGACGCCGTCGGGCGCGTGCTCGCAACGCGCCTCAACGAACTCTGGAAGCAGCCGGTGATCGTCGAGAACCGTCCGGGTGCGGGAAACACGATCGCGACGGCTGCCGCGGCCAAAGCGACGCCGGATGGCTACACGCTGCTTTTCTGCCCGATTTCCGATGCAGTCGCGCCGGCGCTCTATCGCAAGCTGCCGTACGACTTCGCGAAGCAGATCCTGCCGATCGCGCACGTCGGCTCGACGCCGAACATTTTCGTCGTGCCGCCGTCGAGTCCCGCGAAGACGATGAAGGAGTTCATCGCCTACGCGAAAGCAATCCCGGCAAGCTCAACTACGGCGGTCAGGGCATCGGACAGTCCGGCCACCTGTCGATGGAGCTGCTGCGGATGATGACCGGGATTGACGTCGTCTACGTGCCTTACAAGAGCGTGGGTCTCGTCGTCACGGACCTTTTCGCGGGACGCATCGACGCGCAGATCACGAATCTTCCCGCGCATGTGGACAACGTGAAAAGCGGCAAGCTGCGCGCGCTCGGCGTCACTTCGGCGAAGCGCAGCGCGCGGCTGCCCGAGGTGCCGGCGATCGCGGAAACGGTGCCGGGTTTCGATGTGACCGTCTGGTATGGCATGTGCGCGCCGGCGGGTGTCTCGTCAGCAGTCGTGAACCGAATCGCCAACGACATCGCCGAGGCGGTGAAGACACCCGACGTGCGCAAACGCATGGAGAATCTCGGAGTCGACATGCAGTTCATGCCGCCGGCGGAATTCGCGCGCTACTTCAGGGCCGAGGCCGAGAAGTGGGCGAAGGTCATCAAGGCGGCGAAAATAGAAGGACAGTAAGGTTGTTTGTGCTTCAAGACTCCCTTACAAGAACATCTTGCCCTCACCCTGCACCCTCTCCCATGGGAAGAGGGAACCGAGCCCTTCTCCTCCCGGGAGAAGGGCTGGGATGAGGGTCATCGGCTTAATCCGTCAACGTGCTTCCGTCGTCACGCCTTCGATCTCGAACGGCTTGCCGTTTACCTCGATCGTGCTGTTCAGCGGAACCGCCTGCGTGATCAAGCCCTCCGCGAAACACCCGGCTTTCGCGTTCTTCAGCAGATGCGCGACGCGATCGGGCGGCCCGTCGCAATCGATCGCGAGATGCGTATCGACGCCGTCCCATCGGTTGTAAACAGTGCCCTTGAGAACCGACCCGCCGAGAAACTTCCGGAAGCGAACTTTGCAGCTCGCCTTCGTGACGCTCATCTTCATCATGTGCGCGTACCGCGCAACCTGGGTGAGCAGTCAGAAGCCGACCGCCATCGCCATGTAGGACATGGGCGAGGCGTATTTGTCGGTCCCGCCGATGCGGGCCGCCTCGTCGCTGAAGACTTCGAACTTCCCGACGGTGCCGCGCTTGAGATGCATCTCGCCGGCGATGACTTCGGTGTAGACCTCATTGTCCGTCGTGACGCCCTGCGCCGGCAGCTCCGGCTTGTCGATGATGCGTTCGCCGATCGCGCTGGGCAGGTTCATGCCATCGAGAGGTTTATCCATGCGGGTCGCTCCATGATCGAGGAATCGGGCGTTACGGAATTCCGGGGCGGGCCGGAAGAACGACAGTATCGCATGCGGCTACGGTGCGGCAACCGTGGGCGCCGCCTCGCGCTGGATCATCACGTTGACCAGGGCAGGCCGTCCGGACTGAGCGGCGCGCTCGAGCGCTCCGGTCAGATCGACGGCGCGGGTAACGAGCTCGCCGTGTGCGCCGAGCGCGGCGGCCACCGCATCGTAGCGCGTGGGCGAGAGCTCCGTATAACGCGCACGGGCTTCGCCATAGTCGCGAAGCTGGATCTGGTGCTCCGCGTTCCAGCAGGCGTCATTTCCGACGACGATGACCGGGGTAAGGCCGATGCGCAGCGCCGTCTCGAGCTCCAGCAGATGGAAGCCGCATGCGCCATCGCCGGTCGTCGCGATCACGGTTGCCTCGGGCCGCGCGAGCTTCGCGGCGAGCGCGAACGGAATCGCACTCCCGATCGAGCCGCTCTGCCCGTTGATCACCCGCGTGGGTGCTTCGATACAGGCCTGTGCCCATTGTCCGAACTCGCCTCCGTCGGAAACGAAAATCGCCTCCGCGGAACGATCGAGGAGACGCTGCACCGCGCGCCCGATTTCTGCGGGATGCACCGGACCGTCGCCCGAATCGATCTGCGCCCACTCGGGCGGTCGGTATCGCACCGCGGCCTCCACTTCAGCCCTCCAGTCGCCGAACTCACCGCGAGCGCGGACGCGTTCACCGAGCTGCCGCGCGGTGGCGACGCTGTCGCCGATCGCCGAAAGCACGACGCGCTCGCGCCCGATCACGTTCAGCGCGCGTTCGAGCGCGTTCGCATCGGGATCGACGATCGCGATATGACATGCCGCATCGATGGCGGGCGACCGTGCGAAGCGCAGCGTGAAATCGGGCTGCTTGCCGAGCAGCATGATGAGATCGGCACGTGAGACGATCCCTGCCAGCGCCCCCAGTGCCGGATCGTTGAGTCCGCGCGGGCTCTCCATGCACAGCACCGGCACGCCGAGCGCAGCGGCGAGCGCTTTCCTGACGCCGGCCGCGCGTCCATCGGACATCACCGGTCCCACGAGTACGAGCGGCCGCTTCGCCTGGTCGAACAACGCAATAGCGGCGTCCGCCGTGGCATCGGCGAGCACACGCGGTGGAGAGCGGAACGGCGAGCCCAGGTTGTCACCTTTGGTTGGATCCGGGGCGCTGCCGTGATCCGCCGGGACGTGCGCTTCCAGCAGATCTACGGGCAAGCTCACGTGCACCGGCCCGGGACGGCCCGACGTGGCGATACGCATCGCGTGTGCGATGTCCTCGCCGAGTGCCTCGGCCTTGCGCGCGGTCCACGCCGCTTTCACGACGGGCGATGCCACGTCCGCCTGGTGCATTTCCTGGAACGAGCCCATTCCGAGCTCTTTGACGGGCGCGTGCCCGGACAACATGACGAGCGGCGATTCGGAGGCGAGCGCGGTATAGAGGGCGCCGACACCGTTGGCGTGACCGGGCCCTCCAGTGAGAAGCGCTATACCCGGTTCGCCGGTGAGCCGTCCCCACGCGTCCGCCATGTGCACGGCCGCGCCTTCGTGACGCGTGTGCACGATGCGAAGATCGGCATCCAGCGCCGCATCGTAGAGGGCCATCACGTGATTGCCCGACAGCGAGAAGACGTGCTTCACGCCTGCGTTCTTCAGGGTACATGCGACGAGATCAGCGCCTCGTAATGTGGACATGATTGGCTGGACGAGCTCGTGGGGCGGGCGTCGGAAGTGACGCTGTCGCGTGGGCGACAAGCGTAGCACCTTGTCCCGAGGCGTTCGCGCGAGTGTCGATTGTCGACGGCGTCCTCGGCGTTTCTCGACCTCGGATTCTTCCGGCCGCGGCGCGCAGAACAGGCCCGATCGATCTGTGATAGCTTGCGCTTCTCCGGGGAGCACCTCGTGCGGCGAGGAAAACATGGTCGTCTGTCGCAATGCAGTCGTGTTCGCGCTTTTCATCGCCGCATCGCTCTGCGCAGCCGCGCAATCGTATCCGACGCGGCCGGTGCGGATGATCGTCGCGACCACGCCGGGGGGTGGCACCGACGCCATCGCGCGCATCATGTCGACTAAGTTGACCGAGCTCCTTGGCCAGCAGTTCGTCGTCGACAATCGTGCGGGCGGGGGCGGCATCATCGGGACCGAAACGGTTGCGCGCGCAACGCCCGATGGCTATACGCTTCTGATGGCGTTCGTCGCAGGCATGGCGATGAATCCGGCGCTCACGCGCACCCCGTACGACCCGCTGAAGGACTTCACGCCGGTGAGCCTGATCGCGGGCGCGCAGTATGTCGTTACGGTCCATCCTTCCGTGCCTGCACGCACGCTGAAGGACTTCGTGGCTTACGCAAGGGCGAATCCCGGGAAGCTCAACTACGCTTCGGCCGGAAACGGCACGCCGGTGCATCTCGCGGCGGAGTTATTCAAGACGGTCGCGGGGATCGATCTCACGCACGTCCCATACAAAGGCGGCGGCCCGGCGGGGGCGGCCGTGCTGAGCGGCGAATCGCAGGTCATCTTCGGAAGCGTGACCGCGACGATGCCCCAGATCAAGGCGGGAAAACTGTTCGCGCTCGCGGTGACGGGCGCCAACCGGCTGCCGAACGCGCCGGAGCTGCCGACGGTGGCCGAGCAGGGCTATCCCGGATTCGAGGTGACGTCGTGGTATGGCATCGTGGGACCGGCCCGCATGCCGCAGGACGCCATCGCGCGAATGAACGCGGCGATCGTCGCTGCGCTGAAGGCGCCCGAAGTGCGCGAGCAGCTCGCGCGTCAGGGCATGGATCCGATGGGCAGCACCCCGGCCGAATTCGCGGCACACCTGAAGCGCGAAGTGGTGAAATGGGCGGACGTGATCAAGCGGACGGGAATCAAGGCGGATTGATGTCTCAAGCAGCGTAACCGGGCAGGAGGACACACGTCATGGCACAGGCACGAGCAACACGCATCTTCGCGGGGGCGGCGCATCTCGCCAAGGAAGGTCATCGGGGCGGACTCTTCAGGACTTCGCCGGGCGAGCGGGAGTGGGAAGAACTCGAGGACGGTCTGCCGGAGCTTCCCGAGGTGCACGCGCTCGCCGTGCATCCCCACGATCCGGACGTGATCTTTGCGGGCACCCAGGACGGCCCCTACCGCAGCATCGACGGCGGCAACACGTGGGAGCGCCCGGATTTTCCGAAAGGCGGCGCGATGATCTGGTCGATCGCGTTCCATCCCGCTCGCCGCGGCGTCATGTACGCCGGTGCGGCGCCCGTCGCGCTCTATCGCAGCGAGGATGACGGCGAGACATGGGAAAAACTCGAAAGCGCGCGCTCGCCCGAGCATTGTCCGATGGGCTTCCCGACGCGGGTGATTCGCATCGCGGGCGATGCCGGCGTGGGGGATGACATCTACGCGGGTCTCGAAGTGAGCGGCGTTCTGCGCAGCGCCGATGGCGGCGACACCTGGAGCGATATGTCCGAAGGCATCAAGATGCTCTCCGAGCAACCGCGTCTGAAAAGCCGCATCGGCAGCGCCTTCGACAGCGAAGGCATGCTCGACACGCACGCGCTCGCCCTGAGCCCGGCGCGACCCGGCGCGCCTTTTCTCGCGACACGCATGGGGATCTTTCAGAGCGCGGACCGCGGCGTATCGTGGCGCGACATCGAGGTCGGTCGCTTCTCGCCGCTCACCTACTGCCGCGACGTGATCGTGTCTCCCCACGATGCGCGCTTGATGTATGCGTGCCTGTCGCCTGCCGCACGCAGCCACGACGGCTCGCTTTATCGCAGCGACGATCTCGGCGAGACGTGGCGGCGCTTCGATCACGGCGTCAAGGCAAACGCGACGATGATGGCGGCCGCCGCGCATCCAACCGACCCGAAGCGCGTGTACTGCGTCTCGCGGTGCGGACAGGTGTTCGGCACCGAAGACGACGGCGCGTCATGGACGGAATATCGCCTGCCGGAAGAGGTGGGGGACGCGTACGCGGTGGCCTGCGCGTAGGCTGGCTACTCCGACGCCTGAGCCCCGCGGGGCGGGGCTGCCTACTGTGGCGGCAGCGCGGGGTCGATGAGGTCCAGCCGGCGCTCGATACGCTGTAGGCGCGCATCAATCCGGTCCACGCGCACCGACAGGGCGGCGAAGTCGCCATGCAGGTCGGCCACCTTGCGCTCGAGCCCGCCCACGCACTCGCGCATCTCGACCCGAAAATCGTCGAAGGCCTTGGCGAGCGCCGCCTGCTCGGCGCGGATCTGGCGCAGCAGTTCGAGGGTGTGATTGGCGATTTCCTCGGGTGACATGCGCTCAGTGTAAAACAAACAGGCGGTGTTCGCGCACCCGCCGCCCCGGCATGCGCCCTGCATAAGGGCCGGACATGGAAGCGACCGCGCAGCAGCGCGAGATCAATGCGATCCTGAACGCGATCGAGATCGGGGTCTACGGCATCGACTCCGTGGGCCGCTGCACGTTCGTGAACAAGGCGGCGCTCGAGATGCTCGGCTACACGCTCGACGACGTGCTCGGGCGCAATATGCACGAGCTCATCCACCATACGTATCCCGACGGCTCGCCGTACCCCGAGAGCGCATGCCCGCTCCTCCAGACGCTCGAGACCGGGCGGCCGGTTCAGCTCGACAACGAGATGCTGTGGCGCAAGGACGGCACGTTCTTCAACGCCGAGTACTCGGCCTTTCCGGTGATCGACAAGGACGTGGTCACGGGCAGTGTGGTGACGTTCCAGGATACGGCGCTGCGCGGACAGGCGCGGAGACGGCTGGGACTTCAGATCAGCGTGAGCCGCATCCTCGCCGGCTCCTCGGAGCGCGAAACGGCGCTCACGCAGGTGCTCGCCGCGATCGGGTCGACCTTGAGCATGCTGGTCGGCATCTTCTGGGAAGTCGATCCGGAAGAAGGCGTTCTGCGCATCGGGGGCTCATGGACCGCGCCGAAAGGTCCGGGAGAAGCGTTCCTCGCGGACATCCGCGAGAAGACGTTCAAACGCGGCTCTGGATTGCCGGGGCAGGTCTGGCAGACCGAAAGTCCGGCACACGTCTCCCAGGTCACCGTCGATCCCAACTTTCAGCGGCGCGATGCGGCGGTGAAAGCCGGGCTGCGCTCGGCGTTCGCGTTTCCGCTCAAGGCCGGCACGCACACGCTGGGTGTCATGGAGTTCTTCAGCCGCCATTGGCAACTCTTCGACGAGGAGTTTCTGGAAAGTGTTGCGACGCTCGGCTACCAGATCGGCCAGTATCTGCGGCGCAAGCGCTACGAGCGCGAGCTCGCGCAGGCGAAGGAGGAAGCCGAAGATGCGAACCGCGCGAAAAGCCAGTTCATCGCGAACATGAGCCACGAGCTGCGCACGCCGCTCACCGCGGTGATCGGCTACGGGGAGATGCTGGAGGAAGAAGCACAGGATCGCGGTCTGGACGAGATGATCGAGGATCTGCGCAAGATCAACAGCAACGCGCGCCACCTGCTCTTGCTCATCAACGACGTGCTCGACATCTCGAAGATCGAAGCGGGCAAGATGGAGGTGCACCTCGAAACGTTCGACGTCTGTCACGCCGTGGGGGAACTGAAAGCGACGGTCGAAACGCTCGTCATGCAGAAGGAGAATACGCTCGAAGTGGTATGCCCCGCGGACATCGGAACGATGCACTCCGATCCGGTTAAAGTGAGGCAGGCGCTCATCAATCTTCTGAGCAATGCCGCGAAGTTCACCGAGCGCGGGCGGGTGCGCCTCGATGTCGCGCGCACTGGCGACGGCGACACCGCGTTCGTCGCGTTCAAGGTGAGCGATACGGGCATCGGCATGGATCCGGACCAGATCGCGAAACTATTCCGGCGCTTCACGCAGGCCGACGCATCGACCACGCGGCGTTTCGGCGGCACGGGCCTCGGCCTTTCCATCACGAAGGCATTCGCGAACCTGCTGGGCGGCGACGTGACGGTCGAAAGCACACCGGGCAAAGGGTCGGTGTTCACGCTGCGGTTGCCGGCCGATGCGCAGCAGCGCCGGCAGGGCACGGGTGAAGACGGCCTGCCGGACGCAGAGGAAAGCACGGGCGATGGCGACAACGCCATCCTCATCGTCGATGACGACCCGAACGCCCGTGCGCTGCTGTCGCGCTTCGTCTCGCGCGAAGGCTTTGCCGTGCGCACCGCGGCCGATGGCGAGAGCGGGCTCGAACTGGCTCGTGCGGTGAGACCGCGTGCGATTCTGCTCGACGTGATGATGCCGCACATGGACGGCTGGGCCGTGCTCTCGAAGTTGAAGGAGGATCCGCAGACGGCCGACATTCCGGTCATCATGGAGACGATCGTCCACGAGAAAGGACTCGCCTTTTCCCTCGGCGCGGAAGACTATCTCACGAAGCCCATCCGCTGGCCGCGCCTGAAGCGCGTGCTCGATCGTTTCCGGCCGACGGCGCCCGCCCGCGCGCTCGTGATCGATGACGACGGCAGCACGTGCAATCTCGTGTCCGATCTTCTCGAACGCGAAGGCTGGGAGATCGTTCGGGCGCGCGATTCGACCGCCGTTTTCGAGCGTCTCGCCGAGAGCCGGCCGGCGCTCATGCTCGTCGACTTGAGCATGTCCGGCCTGAACGCGTTCGCGCTGATACAGTCACTCAGAAGAATGCCGCAGTGGCGCGATCTGCCGGTCGTCGCGTTGAGCGGAGACGAGTTGACGTCCGGGGAACGCGCGCGCCTGGAGGGCTGCGTGCAGCAGATCATCGACGCCGAGAACAATGCGCCCGAAGCGCTTCTCGATGTCTTGCGAAGGATTCCGTCATTGGCTGCGCTGCGCGCGAAGACCGGCGCGGCGGGAGAGGCAGGGGCAACGCATGGACACCATACTGTTGGTTGAGGACCACAAGGAAATCTGGGACTTCCTCTCGCGGAGGTTGAAGCGCCGTGGCTATGAGGTCGTCGTCGCCGAGGACGGGCAGCAGGGACTCGACAAGGCGCGCGCGGAGCAGCCTGCGCTCATCCTGCTCGACATGAATCTGCCCGTGATGGATGGCTGGACGGTGGCGCAGACGCTGAAGGCCGAGGAAGCGACGCGTCGCATCCCCATCATCGCTCTGACGGCGCACGCGATGGCGGGCGATCGGGACAAGGCCCTCGCCGCGGGCTGCGACGATTACCATGCGAAGCCGGTCGATTTCTCGCAGCTGCTTACGCAGATCCAGAGCGCGCTCGGTGCGCGCAGCCCGGCGTCATGAGCGCAGCGGACGAGCCACGACCGGAAGCATCGGAGACTGACTCGCGCTCCCACCGGTCTCCGGCGGTCAAGGCCAAGGTAGGGGGAGCAGAGCCGGAAGCCTCGGAGCCGACCTCGCGCGCGCACCGGTCGGCGGCAGTCAAGGACCCGACAGCGGAAGTACCGCCGGAGGCAGGCGCGCCGCCCGAGTACGACGACTCGATGGTGCACGTGCTGGCCTCGAAAGTCCTGAGCGACTGGCTGAGGAATCGACAGCAGCTTCTCGTGCCGTTCACCCTCGATCTGCAGAAGCTCGATCCCGCCGAAGCGCAGACGCTGATGCATGCAATGATCGCCGCGGCGCACGCCGGCGGCGATCTCGGGCGACAAGGCGCGCGAGAGGCTCGATGCCGCGCTCGGGCGCCTCAATGCGAACGAAGCGCAGCGTGAAGCGTTTCGTCAGGCACTCGATGACCCCGGGACGCTGCGCGCCGTGCTGTCGAACGTGCGGGACGTGCGCGTCGCCGCGATGGTGTATGCAGCTTCACTGCTCGCGATCGACCGGCGCAAGCTCGTGAACCGCCATTTCGTGCGCTATCTCGCGGCGCGGCTCGATCTCTCTTCACAGCTTGCGCGCAGCCTCGAGCAGCGCTTCCGGCCGGCGGTCTAGCGGTTCACGTGCTTCCCACCTTGTCGGTGAGCTCCTTCAACGCGTTCTGCACGAGATCGCTGTCGACGAGCAGGTGGCGCGAAAGATCGGACAGCGTGATCCATCCCACGACGCGCTGCGCCTCGTCCATCACCGGCAGGCGCCGCACGTTCTGAGACGCCATGACGTCCATCGCGGCGCCGAGGGCGTCTTCGGGCCCGCAGCTGAAGATGTGCTTCGACGCGATCTGCAGAGCGGGCGTGCGCCGCGGGTCCTTCCCTTCGGCGACGAGGCGGTAGAGGATGTCGCGGTCGGTGATGATGCCCTGAAGGTTCTCGGCGCTTCCAATGGGCAGCGCGCCCACGTCGAGCTCGCCCATGAGCGACGCGGCGTCCTGGACGCTTGCGCCGGCATCGAGGAACTCGACCACGCGTCGCCATGAGATCACTGACTTTCATCGCATCCTCTCATGCGGTTTCTTCCCGGTTTCACTAACAGCTCTGCCCTCACCCTCCGCCCTCTCCCGCGGGAAGAGGGGACCGAAGCCTGCTCCTACCGCGCGCCCAGCGGCCAGAACATCGCGATGAGCGGCACGCCGAGCGACGACGATGAGAATCGACAACGGCAGCCCGAGCTTCCAGTAATCGCCGAAGCGATAGCCGCCGGGACCCATCACGAGCGTATTGCACTGGTGACCGAAGGGCGTGAGGAAGTCGCACGCCGCGCCGACGGCCACCGCCATCAGGAACGGATCGGGGTTCAAGCCGAGGCGCGTAGCGAACCCGGAGGCAATGGGCGCAACCACGAGCACGGTGGCCGCATTGTTGAGGAACGGCGTGACGGCCATCGCGGCAACCAGCATCAGTCCGACCGCGCCGAGCGGCGGCAATCCGCCTGCCGCCGTATGCAGCCAGCCCGCGATGAGATCGCTTGCTCCGGTGGTGCGCACGGCTTCACTCACGGGAATCAGCGCGCCGAGGAGGATCAGGATCGGCCATTCGATGCTCTCGTACGCTTCCCGGAGCGTGAGCGACTTGGTCAGCACCATGCCGACCGCCGCGGCAAAGAACGCCACGGCGATGGGCAGTATCTCGGTCACGACGGCGGTGATGGCTGCGGCGAGCAGCAGCAGCGGGATCCACCGGCGGCGGCCGCGGCCGAGTCCGACGTCGCGTTCGGCGAGCGGCAGGATGCCGAGGTTCTTCAGTGTTTCGGGCAGAATCTCGAAGCGACCCTGCATCACTACCACGTCGCCCGCCTGGAATCGCACCGAGCGCAGCCGCTGGCCGATGCGCTCGCCGCTGCGGCTGATCGCGAGCACGTTCACGTCGTAGCGCTTGCGAACGTCGATCTCGATCAGGTTCGCGCCGACGAGCGGCGAATCGCCCGTGACGACGCCTTCGACGACGCCGACCTCGTCGCCATCACCCGCGTCCTTCTTTTCGGTTTCCTTACCGCCGAGCACGAGCCCGCCGCGCGCGACGATGCGCTCGAGCGCCATGGGCTCGCCTTCGAGCAGCAGGAGGTCGCCTGCGCGGATCTCGAGCGCGCGCGTGGGCTTGTAGCGGCGAAAGCGCTCGCGCACGACGGTCGTCAGTTTCGCCTCTCCCTCGCCGAACGCTTCCACCTCGCCCGCGGTCTTGCCGACGAACTCGGACTTCTCCGGCACGCGCGCTTCGACGACGTAGTTTTCGATGTTGATCGCCGCATCGAGGGAGACGCCGCCGCGCCGCTCCTTCGGCAGAATGAAATAAGCGAACGTGATGTACACGAGACCGATCACGGAGAGTGCCAGGCCCACCGGTGCATAGTCGAACATCCGGAAGGGCTCGCCCGTCAACTCCTCGCGCACGCGCGACACGATGACGTTGGGCGAGGTGCCGACGAGCGTGATGAGTCCGCCGAGCAGCGAGCCGAACGCAAGCGGCATCAGGAGCTGCGAGGGCGAAGTGCCGGACCTCTTCGCGAATTGCAGCGCGACCGGCAGAAGGATCGCGAGTGCGCCGACGTTCTTGATGAAGGTGGAGAGCATGATGACCGCGAGCACCAGCACGAAGACCTGCGACCGCGTCGTCGTGAGATAGGGAGCGAGCGGACGGATGACGATCTCCGTGATGCCCGAGCGTGCGACAGCCGCGCTCACGACGAGCGCGGAGCCGACGATGATGACCACGTCGTCGCTGAACCCGGAGAACGCCTCCTTCGCCGGGACGATGCCCGCGAAAACGGCCGCCACCAGCGCGAGCAGCGCCACGACGTCGTAGCGTATGCGGCCCCAGACGAAGAGCGCCATCATGACGGCGACGATCGTGAACGCGAGTGTCTGAGGGAGGGTCATGCGTTTATTCCCCCGGGCGGCTCGGCCGGGTGGACGGTTTGCTCACCGATAGCAAGCGCTATGCCGCGCGTGATGACAAGCGGACAATGGCGTGCACGAAGGCCCGGGGGGCAGGAAATGCCAAATCAGCGCATCGCGGCGCTCGTCCTGATCGCATTTCTGGGCGCGTGCGCGTCCGTCAAGGTCGACAACCCTTCGGAGCAGCTCGATCGACTCGCTGCCGAAGCGTTCGAGCGCGGCCTCGACTTGTTTCCCGAGGGCGAGACGATGGCCCGCGGCGCGGGACCTCGGCAGGACCGCCTGGAGCTCACTTTCAGCGACGCGCACCGCGAGCGGCAGCGGGCGTATCACCGCTGGATACTCGCCCGGCTGAACAGCATCCCCGTGGCCGACCTGAACGAGACGGAGCGGCTCACGCACAGGCTGCTTGCCCATCGCTCGGAGCATGCGCTCGAATGGCTCGACTTGCCGCTGCACCGCCACTACCTCTTCATCCAGATCGACGGCGGCGTCCCGACGAACCTGATCAAGCTCGTATCGCGCCAGCCGTTCCGCACCGAGTTCGACTATCGCGCGTGGTTCCGGCGTCTCGGAAAGTATCCCGAGTATCTCGATGGCGTTGCGCGCGTGATGCGCGACGGGATCGAAAGCGGTGTCACGATCCCGCGGGTCCTCGTCGAACGCGCGCTGGCGCAGCTCGAGGCGATCGCACCACCCGGGGAGAAGATCGCCGACAGCGCACTGTGGAAACCGATGACGGCGTTTCCCCCGACGATCGACGAGGGGACACGCGCCGCGCTCGAAGTGGAATACCGGAGGTTGCTCGTCGATCAGGTGTTCCCCTCCCTGCGCAAGTTTCTTCCTTCGTGCGGGAGGAGTATCTGCCGCGGGCGCGCACGACGGACGGCATCGCGTCGGTCCCCGGCGGTGACGCGATATATCGGTATCTCGTGAGAAACCAGACGACTACCGAGCTTACGCCGGAGGCGATTCATGAGCTCGGGCTGAAAGAAGTCGCGCGCATCGCGCCGCGGTTGCTCGCAGCGGGGAAGGCGGCGGGCTTCGAGGGCCGGATGCCTGAGCTGCAAAAGTGGATCCGAGCCAATCCGGCGAACTATCCGTTCAAGACAGCCGAGGATGTGATCGCGTACCTCTACGAGATCCACCGGCGCGTCGTCCCTCATCTGCCGCGGCTTTTCGGGCGCATGCCGAAAGCGCCGTTCGAGATCCGCCTGCACGCGCCCGAGCTCGCGGCATCGCTGCCCGCGCAATGGCAGCCGCCGACGGACGACGGAACGCGCCCGGGCATCTTCATGATGCCCGTGGTGAACGCGAGGACGCAGTCCACGTTCGGCCTCGCCGCGTTGCTCGCCCACGAAGGTATGCCGGGACATCACTTCGACGGCGGCATCAAGCTCGAAAACAAGGTTCCCGACTTCCGCCGCCGGATGTGGGTGACCGCCTTCGGCGAAGGCTGGGCGCTCTACGCCGAATCGCTGGGGCACGAGCTTGGCCTCTACGACGAACCGCTCGCGCTCATGGGCCGCTATTCCTTCGAGCTCTTTCGCGCGTGCCGCCTCGTCGTGGACACGGGTTTGCACGCGAAGGGCTGGACGCGTCAGCAGGCGATCCGCTATCTCGTCGACGAGTGCGGCTCGGCCGAGGGCGGCGCGACGACGGAGGTGCTGCGTTACATGGCGTGGCCCGGACAGGCGCTCGGCTACAAGATCGGCGAGCTCACGATCCTCGACATTCGCCGCGAAGCCGAGCAGCGGCTCGGAACGCGCTTCGATATCCGCGCGTTCCACGACACCTTCCTCGCCGAAGGCCACATGCCGCTCGGCCTGGCGCGCGAGCGTATGCGGGCGTGGATGGAGCGCGAGGCCGGAACGAGATAGTGCGGCAAAGCAGGGGTTCGCGGCACTCAGAACATGAGTTACTGCGAGTGCAACTGGAGGTTCGCTTCCTTCACGAGCTTCTTCCACTTCGCGATCTCGGAGCGGATGTGCTTATCGAACTGCTCCGGCGTGCTGCCCACCGGAATCGACCCGTCCGCGGTAAGCCGCTGAGCGACGTCGGGCGACTTGACGGCTTCGACAATCGCGCCGTTCAGCTTCTGCACGATGTTCTTCGGCACTTTCGACGACGTGATCACGCCGTACCATTGATCGACTTCGTAGCCGGGAAGCCCGGATTCAGCGACGGTAGGAAGATCGGTGGAAGGCGAGCGCTTCGCCGCGGTGATCGCAATACCGCGCAGCTTGCCTGCCTGCATCTGCGGCCGCGTTCCGATGAGCGAACCGAAGCCGACCTGCACCTCGCCCGAAAGCATCGCGGGGATCACGGCGGCGGTGCCCTTGTAAGGCACGTGCACGATCTGAACCTTGCCCATGTGATTCAGGAGCTCGCCCGAGAAGTGCTGGAGCGTGCCCGTTCCCGAAGTGCCGAAGTTGAGTTTCCCGGGATTCGCGTTGGCGTGCGCGATGAGCTCCTTGATGCTCTTGACCGGCAGCGACGGATGCACGTAAACGACATAGAAGAGCGATGTCGCCTGCGAGATGCCCTGGAGGTCGCGCTCCATGTTGTAGGGCAGGCTCGGATTGGTCGCGGCGTTGACCGAGTTCGACGCCGAGATGAGGCAGATCGTGTAGCCGTCGGGAACCGCTTTGGCAGTGAAGTCGACGCCGATCGCGCCGCCGGCGCCGGTGCGGTTATCGACGACGACCTGATGGCCCCATTTCTCGGTGAGCTTCTGTGCGATCGTGCGGGCGGTGGTATCGGTTCCCGCGCCGGGTGCGAACGGCACGATGAAGCGGATCGGTTTGTTGGGATAGCCCGGAGCCGGATCGCCCTGGGCGGCATGAACTGCAGGCGCGAGCAGTGCCGCGACCGAACACGCGATCATGCGTTTGCTGAGTGCTTTCATGATTTCTCTCCTGAATCGACCGCGGAGTATAAACGGCCGCTTTCGGCTCGGGCCTCGCCGCGGACTTGCCACTCTGCACGAGGCCCGTCTATTGATGAGAATGCTATCGACGGCCGGAAGTCGTTCGCGGGGACCCCGCTCCCGCAGCCCCCACTCACCATCGCGTGTGTGACGAATTGCAACCGGTTCATTCAGGTTTGATGCCCGCTGCTTTGACGACCTTTGCCCACTTCACCGTCTCGGCGCGCATGAAGCGGTCGAATTCCTCAGGCGAGCTTGCGACGACGTAGCCGCCGTCCTTCGCGAATCGTTCCTTCACGTCCGGTGTCGTGATGATCGAGACGATCTCCTTGTGCAGGCGCGCGATCACCTCTCTCGGCGTCCCCGCCGGCGCAACGGGGCCGAACCAGGCGACCGACTCGAATCCGGGCACACCGCCTTCGGCGATCGTCGGAATATCGGGCTCGGCGGGAAGACGCTGCGCGGTCGTGACGCCGACTGCACGCAGGCGGCCGCTGCGCACGTGCGGAAGGGTTGCGATGGTGCTCGCCGCGCCGAGCGTGAGGCGGCCGGCAATGAGGTCGATCAACGCAGGGCCCGGACCCTTGTAAGGCACGTGCAGCATCCGCGTGCCGGTCATCAGCAGGAAAAGCTCGATCGTGAGATGAGACGCGGCACCCACGCCGGAGGAGCCGTAAACGAGCTCGCCCGGCCGCGATTTCGCGAGGGCGATCAGCTCCTTCACGTTCGTGCGGGGAGCGAAGGGTGAGAGACGATGAGGTTCGCCTGGCTGAGCGCCTGGGTGATTGGCGCGAAGTCCTTCTGCGCGTCGTACGGCAGCGTCTTATAGATCGACGGATTTATCGTGAGTGCCGGCAGCGCGATCAGGAGCGTATGGCCATCGGGCGGCGCTTTCGCCACGATCTCGGTGCCGAGGATCGTCGCGGCTCCGGGCCGCGTATCCACCACGACCGATTGTCCCAGCCGTTCGCCGAGCGCCGGAGCGATCGTGCGCGCCAGCACGTCGGCGGCGCCTCCGGTGCCGCTCGGCGCGACGATGCGGATCGGCTTCACCGGATACTGCGTTTGCGCGTTGCCGGAGAAACTCGCCGACACCAGCGCCAGCGCCAGAAGAATGGCGCAGACCCGTTTTCCAGGCAACTGCGTCTGTTCCATTTTCGTCAATCGGCCTTGATGCCCGCGGCTTTGATCACCTTCGCCCATTTGGCGACGTCGGCGCGGATCTTGGCCGCGAATTCCTGCGGGCTGCTTGCGACGACTTCGGCGCCTTCGGCCGTCAGGCGGCCCAGCACTTCGTCGGACTTCATCGCTTTGACGATTTCGGCGTGCAGTCGGTCCATGATCGGCTTCGGCACGCCCGCCGGCGCGACGACGCCGTGAAATGCGCCTTCGCTGTACCTCGCCAGGCCCGATTCCGAGATCGTGGGAGTGTCGGGAGCGACATTCGAACGCTTCTCACCCGAGGTTGCGATCGCACGCGCTTTCCCCGCCTTCACCTGCGGCAGCATCGTGACGATGTTCGTCATGTACACCTGCGTGTGGCCCGCGATGAAGTCGATCATCGCCGGGCCGCCGCCCTTGTAGGTGATGTGCACGAACTTCATTCCGGTCTGTTGCATGAGCAGTTCCATCGCGAGATGCGGACCGGTGCCGGCGCCGCCGGAGCCATGATTGAGCTCTCCGGGACGCGCCTTCGCGAACGTGACGAGCTCACGAAACGTTTTCACCGGCAGCGAAGGATGTACCGCGAGCATGTACGGCGCGGCAGTGAGTTGCGACACCGGCTCGAAATCGCGCAGCGTGTCGTAGGGAAGCTTCGGCACGAGGCTCGCGTTCGCCGTGAACGCGCCTTGCGCTAGCAGGAGCGTGTAGCCGTCCGCGGGCGACTTCGCCACGATGTCGGCTCCGATGACGCCGCTCGCCCCGGGCCGGTTGTCGACGATGATCGTCTGCCTGACTCCCTCGGTGAGCTTCTGTGCGAGCGCGCGCGCCATGTGATCGCTCGGGCCGCCCGCCGCGAGCGGCACCACGAGCCTGATCGGCTTGGCCGGATAGGCGGACTGTGCGAGCGCATGCGCTGCGATGACGCATGACACGACGACGCACATCGACGGAGCAACGACGAACCTCTTCATTCATGCTCTCCCGATATCGTTTAGCCATCGTATTCCCGACGCCGCCCGGCAGCATCTCACTTATACATTGAATCCGAACACACGATCAATGCGGCAGTCGTGGCGTCTCGTCGAGTCAAGCGAAGCTCGCCAGCGATTCTGAATCACGGATTTGAAAACGCTGTTGAGCATGTGCTGAACGCGAAATCCCATAGAATCGCTTTCACCCGAAGTGCGCGATGACAATGACGGAGGAGCGCGCGTAATGATCAAGCTATATCGAACGGCCCGTGTCGATGACCGAGGAATCGCCCCGCTACAAGCAGCTCTTCGCGTATCTCACGCAGTCGCAGAACGAGGAGGCGCTCGACAAGGTGGTCGCGGACATGCACATGGTACCTAACCTATAAGCGGGACAGACCCGTTTATTCGTTTAATGGGTCTGTCCCGTTTTTGTCGGCGATATGAGCCGGTGGCCTTCCGCGGGAGCCGGGCAACACGCGACGGCCCAGTATCCGAGCCATACGTGCCTTGAAGGCGTCATCGCCAATCGCGAACCCGGCGTTGGTCGCGGCCCGGATCTCATGCACGTCATCTTCCCGGGGCGAGGCTGGGAGCATGGCCCGGTATGCTCGACCGCGCTGAAAATCGCTCTCTCCGAGCCCACGGTATGCCTCGTGGGCTTTCACTACGGGGGAGCGGTCGAGACCGGCATTCGATCGGTAGCTTGACCATTCGTAATCCTCGGGGTGCGTCACCATTCCGGCGCGGACGGGATTGAGCTCGATATACCGGTAGCAGGCAAAGAGATACCGCTCCTGTTGCACGAGACTCGATCGAAAGCGCCCTTCCCACAGTGTGCCGGTGCGCCCTTGTGCTCGATTGATACGCTGAACGTGCCGTTGGGCGAGGTGCTTCATCAGCAAAGACGGGCTGTCTGCATCGGCGGAAGACACGAGGAGGTGCACGTGATTGGTCATGAGCACGTATGCGTGGACCAGGCACTCGAATCGGGAGGAGAGCGTCGCCAGTTGATCGAGGTAAAACCGATAATCACTGGCGCAGAAAAACAGCGACCGCGGTTATTACCGCGTTGAACGATGTGCAGCGGCACGTTGGGAAGCCGCAGGCGCGGACCGCGCGGCATTTTGCCCTCTCTTTTTCTGATCTCCCATAGACGTAACGCGGTGCAGGGCCAAAAAGGAGGACTCGAAAATGGGTCTGTCCCATTTTCCGGTTAAATGGGTCTGTCCCATTTAAAGGCCGATGGCGGCTATCATGCGCCACCACGTTGAGGAGGAGGCAGTTCCATGAACAGAACTTCTTGTGCGATCGCGTTGACGCTCGCGCTCGCATGCATGCACGCGACGGCGCAGACGCATCGGCCGGTGCGCCTGCTCGTACCGTCCCCGCCCGGGGGCCCGTCGGACGTGCAGATCCGATTGCTCGTTCCCAAGATGAGCGAAGTGCTCGGCCAGACGCTCCTCGTCGACAATCGTGCGAGCTCGAATGGGGTGCTCGCCGCGGAACTTGCGTCGCAGGCTGCGCCGGACGGCTCCACGATGGCAGTCGGCAACAGTGGCACGCACGCGGTGAACGCGACGCTATACAAGAAGCTGCCCTACGACCCGGTCCGCGATTTCACGCCGATCACGCTTGTTCTCGACGACGGGCATGGTCCTCGCCGCAAATCCGAAGCTTCCGGGAACCAAGCTCCAGGACCTGATCGAGCACGCGAAGAAGAACCCGGGCGTCACGAACATCGCGATCGCCGGTGCGACAGGCCAGCTTGCAGGGGACGCCCTGTGGTCAAGGCTCGGGATCCAGATGAACAACGTGAACTACAAAGGAAGCGCGCCGTCGGAAATGGCGGTGCTTGCGGGTGAATCGCACCTGTCTCTCCTCACGCCGCTCGCGAGCGCGAGACACCTGGAATCGGGCAAGATGAAGGGATACGGGATCACCAGTGCCAAGCGCAATCCGCTGCTGCCGAACCTGCCGACGGTGGCCGAGCAAGGCGTGAAAGGCTATGTGATGGGATACTGGAACGGCCTCTTCGCGCCCGCGAAGACGCCGATGAACATCGTGCAGGCGATGAACAAGGCGGCGATCCACGCTCTGCAGACACCCGAGGTGAAGGACCGCTTCAACGCTCTCGGTCTCATCATCGTCGGCAACACGCCGGAGGAGTTCGCGAAGATCGTGAAGACGGACGTCGAGAAATACAGGAAGACGATTCTCGAGTCGGGGATACCGAGGTTGTGACTCGGGGACGCGGGATGTGAGTCACCGCCGTACGCGAAGAGGGCCCGGGAGGCCCCGGGCCCCGCCAGCTCGACAACCAGGGGAGTAGGACTATGCACAGACGCCGAGCCGGCGAATAAACAGCCAGCAATCATCGTGCCTCCGCGGCGCAGCGCAGCGGAGCGGATGCGTTCCGCCGTGATATTCTCGCAGCGACCCATAACCGTTGACTGCAACGACGCTTCCGGAGAGTACATGGCGAATTCGGATCTCAAATCCAAATATGGCGACGCGGCCTTTCAGGCCGGACGCAAGCTGCAGGGGCAGGCGTTCGAGCGGCGGTCGCGCAGCGCGACAGCCTCGACCAGCATTTCACCAAGTCGTGGCTCGACTTCGCGATCACCGGCATCAGCCAGCGCCCGGCGCTCGATACGCGCACGCGGCTGCTGGTGCTGGTGGGCCAGTACACGATGGCGCGCAGCCAGCGCGCGCTCGACGAAACGGTCCGCGCCGCGCTCGACGCGAAAGTGACGGCGCGCGAGGTGCTCGAGATCATCCTGCAATGCGCGGTGTACGGCGGACACACCGTCGTCGACCCGGCCATCGAGATCTTCCACCGGGTCGCGAAGGAACGCGGGCTCCTCGAAGAGCTCGAACGCACGCAGCTCCCGCTCGACGGCAACGACCGCAAGCGCTCGTACGAAGAAGAAAGCAAGACCTGGCACCCGGACGACGTGGCCGATCCGCGCTTCACCGATCTCATGGAGCGGCACGGCTGGCTCGCCGTCGGGCGCGGGCTCACGCTGCGGCCGCGCCATCACCTGAACATCCTGTCGTGGCTCGACACGCATGGACCCGCAGTTCGCGACCTTTGGGTCAAGTTCTGCTACGGCGCGATGTATTCGCGCGGCATCGTGGACGACAAGACGCGGCTTCTCTGCATGATCGGCGACTGCCTTGCGGTCGGCGAAGAGACCCAGGCGCGCGGCCACATGCGCGGCGCGCTGCGGCAAGGCGCTTAGCCGCGCGAGGTGATGGAGGTGTGCTTCATGACCGCATCAACTTCGGCATGCCGCCGATGCTGCAAGCGCTCGAAGTCTTCGTCGAGGTCATGGCGGAGGACAAGCGGCTCGACGAGATCGGCAATCCGCCGCACAAGGTGGAAAGCTACGGCAGATAGGTGTCTTCGTGAGGCCCATCAGAACGGCTCTTTTCGCACCTGGCAGCAAGGAACGGGTGATGGCGAAGGCAGCCGACAGTGACGCGGACGCCGTCATTTTCGATCTCGAAGACTCCGTGCCAATCGCGGCAAAAGAGGAAGCGCGCGAGCTGGTCGGCAAGGCGATCGACCACGCGCATGGGGCGCGCGCGCGGCCGCTCGTCACGGTCCGCGTGAATTCCAGCGCGACCGGGCTTCTCAAGCAGGATCTCCTCGCGGTGGTGCGTCCGGGATTGCGCGCCGTTTTTCTGCCGAAGGCGGAAGCGCCCGAAGACGTCTCGGCGGCGGCGGCGATGCTCGAGTGGCTCGAAGCCGCGCAGCAGATGAAGCCCGGCACGGTCGAGATCATCCTGATGATCGAGAGCGCGCTCGGCGTGTATCGCTGCTTCGACATGCTGAAGGCCTCGCCGCGCGTCGCGACGGCCTGCATCGGCAGCGCGCAGGACGGCGACCTGCAAACCGACCTCGGCTGCGCGTGGTCGAGTCGAAGGGCCCGAGCTGCTGTACGCGCGCTCGAAAGTGCTGCTCGATACGCGGGCGGCCGGCAAGCTCGTATCCGCTCGACGGCGTCTTCAGCGATCTCGACGACGAGGACGGTCTCATCGCGCGATTCACAGCTGTCGGCGCGGCTGGGTTACGTCGGCCGCACGGTCATCCACCCGAAGCAGATCGCGCCGGTGCGCCAGGCCTACGCGGTGCCCGACGCGGAGGTCGAGTACTACACGCGCGTGGTGAAGCGAATTCGAGGCGGTCGAGAAAACCGGCGTCGCCGCGATCACGGTCGAGGGCAAGCTCGTCGATTACGCGATGTACAGCCGCGCGAAGAGCGTGCTCGAGCTCGCGAAGCTGGAAGGCTGACGATGGATTTCTCGTTCACCGCCGAGCAGGAAGCCTGCGCGACCACGTCCGCGAGCTGCTCGACGAGGTGTGCCCGCCCGAGTATGCCGAGCGCTGCGACAACGAAGGCCACGCCGCCGCGCGAAGCGTACGAGGCGCTGGCGCAGCACGGCTGGTTCGGCCTCATCCTGCCGCCGGAATACGGCGGCACGGGCGGCTCGGCGATCGAGCTCGCGATCATGCTCGAAGAGATCGGCCGGCATTTCGAAGAGCTCGGCATGTGGGTGTTTCGCACGCTCACCTACGGCGGCTACGCGGTCGTGCAGCACGGCACGGCGCGAGCAGAAGGAATCGCCTCCTTCCGCGCGTCGCGCGCGGCGAGCTTTCGTTCTGCTTCGGGCTGACCGAGCCGCATGCGGGCTCCGATGCCGCGGCCATCACGACGCGGGCGCGTACGCAGCGGCGAACACTTCGTCATCAACGGGCAGAAGGTGTTCACCTCCGGCATGGACATCAGCGACTACTGCCTGCTGGTCACGCGCACGTCCACCTTCGAAAAGAAGCAGCAGGGCATCACCGGCTTCCTCGTCGACACGAAGCTGCCCGGAATCGAGGTGCGCAAGATCGAAACGCTCGGCCAGCGCGCGATCAAGACGACGCAGGTGTTCTATTCCGACGTGAAAGTGCCGGCGTCGGCGGTGCTCGGCGAAGTCGATCGCGGCTGGGAGGCGGTCGACGCCTACCTCTGGTACGAGCGCCTGTGCCTCTCCGCCGCGCGCACCGGCGCGGCGACGGCGGCGTTCGACTACGCGCTCGACTACGCGAAGAACCGCCAGCAGTTCGGCCGCCCGATCGGCAAGTTCCAGGCGATCTCGCACAAGCTCGCGGACATGAAGGTGATGCTCGACGTCTCGCGCATGCTGGTCTATCGCTTCGCGTGGCTCATGCAGGAGGGCAAGGCGACACGCACACGATGCGGCGGTGCTCAAGCTCTACACGGGCGAAGCATACAAGAGCGGTCTCCGACATGGGGCTGCAGATCCTCGGCGGCTATGGCTACTGCATGGAGTATCCGATGCAGCGTTTCTTCCGCGACTCGCGCCTTGCGGTGATCGGCGCGGGCACCTCCGAGATCCAGCGCAACATCATCGCGCGGGGGCTGGGGCTGTGAGGAAGAGGCGTGAAGCCCACCGTGAGGAGCGATGCATGACGATTAGATTACATACCCCCTCCCCGTGCGCTGGGAGAGGGTTAGGGAGCGGAGCGGTCGGGGAGGGGAAGCGTGACTGAACCCCTCGCCGGCGTGCGCATCCTCGAGCTCGGGCAGATCATCGCCGGCACCTACGGCGGGCAGGTGCTGTCCGATCTCGGCGCGGAAGTGATCAAGATCGAATCCCCCGAAGGCGATCTTGGCCGCAATCCTTCCGTCGCGCCGTATCGCGGCGTGAGCGGGCTCTTCCTCACGTTCAACCGCAACAAGAAAAGCGTCGTCATCGATCTCAAGAACAGGGAAGGCCTGGACGTCTTCTATGAGCTCGTCCGCCAGTGCGACGTCGTCGTCGACAACTTCCGCGCCGGCGTGCTCGAGCGACTGAAAATCGATTACGCGACGCTGCGCGAACGCAACCCGCGCATCATCCAGTGCTCGGTCACCGGCTTCGGCATCGAGGGCGAATACAAGGACTATCCGGCGCTCGACATCATCGTGCAGGCGATGAGCGGCCATATGGCGATCACCGGCGAGGCAGGCCGGCCGCCGGTGCGCGTCGGCATCCCGCTTGCCGATCTCGAGCGGCGGCATCTTCGCGTGCAAAGGCATCCTCGCGGCGCTCTTCGCGCGCGAGCGCACGGGCGAAGGGCGTCGGGTCGAGCTCTCGATGTTCGATTCGATGCTGAATCTCCTGAGCTACATGGCGACCATGTGGCTCACCAACGGCGAGCTGCCGACGCCGCCCGGCTCCGCGCACGATTACACCGTGCCGTGGCAGGCGTTCGAGACGAAGGACGGCTACGTCGTCGTCGCGACGCGGCAGGAGGTCTTCTGGCGGCGTCTGTGCGAGCCATGGGCGACGCCGAGCTTGCGGAGGATCCGCGCTTCGCGACGAACGCGCTGCGTGTGCAGCACCGCGCCGAGCTCGTGCCGCGGCTCGAAGCGATTTTCCGGGGCCGCACGGTCGACGACTGGATCGCGACGCTTCGCGAGGCCGAAGTGCCGGCGGCGCCCGTCAACAATCTCGACCGCGCCTTCGCCGAGCCGCCGGTCGCCGAGCGCGAGATGATCGTCGAGTACGATCATCCGGACGTCGGCCGGGTGCGTCTGCCCGGCAATCCGATCAAGATGTCCGGCGTGCGCGGAACGATTTCGAACCCCGCGCCGCGGCTGGGCGAGCACACCGACAGCGTGCTGCGGGAGCTGCTGTCGCTGGATGCCGACAGGATCGGCGCGTTGCACGCGTGCGGCGCCGTCAAGTAAATGGGACAGACCCATTTATCGCTTCAGGGAGACGGTATGAGAGGCATGTACTGGGAGGAGTGGGAGATCGGGGCCGAATTCGAAAGCCCCGCGCGCACGGTCACCGAAGCCGACATCGTTCAGTTCGCGGGCCTCTCGGGCGACTACAACCCCCTGCACGTGAACGAGGAGTATTGCAAGACCACGATGTTCGGCGGCCGCATCGCGCACGGTCCGCTCGTTTATGCCATCGCCGCGGGATTGCTCTTCCAGCTCCATCTGTACGACGACACGCTGATCGCATTTCTCGGTTTCGAGGATCTTCGGTTCACCAAACCGGTCAAACCCGGCGATACCATTCACGCGCGGGTGAAGGTGCTGGAGAAATCGGAGACATCGAAGCACGACCGCGGCGTCATGAAGCGGCAGTTGCGAGTGATCAATCAGCGCGGCGAAGTGGTCCAGGAAGGGCGACAGGCGTTCCTGCTGAAGCGCAGGCCGGCGTGAAGCTTCGTCGCGCCGTCAACGTCGCGTTCGGCAGTCGCGTTTGCGGGAAGATGGAAATGAAACGAGTGACACGGATCAGCCGACGCAGCCGGCGCATGGCGGCATGGGCGTTGCACTGCGTTGGATCCGGCTACATGCACGAGGAGGTCAGGGAGTGTTGATGCGGGACCGGACTGCACCTGCAGCTTATGGACGGACGAAACACGAACGCCCCGAGCATCTCTCCCGAGGGCTTGGCTGGTTCAGCATCGCCGTGGGTCTCGCCCAGATGCTCGCGCCACGCGCGGTGGGCCGGCTGACGGGCGTGCCGATTCCGCGGGGGCTGATGATGCTGTGCGGCTTGCGCGAGGTCGCCTGCGGCATCGGGATCCTCACCCAGCCCAGGGCGCTCCCCTGGGTGAACGGCCGGATCGCCGGCGATGCGCTGGATCTCGCCGGAATCGCGGCGGGCTTCTCGATTCCAGGTGTCGACCGCACGCGGCTCGCCCTCGCGGGGGCCGCCGTCGCCGGCATCACGGCGCTCGACCTCTACTGCTCGCGCGATCTCGCCGACCGCGAGCGGGGCACGCCGCTCTACGTCGCGACGAGTGTCATCGTGGAGCGTCCCGCGCAGGACCTCTACCGCTTCTGGCGCGACCTCGAAAATCTTCCCCAGATCATGCCGCATCTGCAGTCCGTACAAGTGCTGGGCGACAACTATTCGCATTGGATCGCCCACGCTCCATGGGGCAGCCGCGTCGAATGGGATTCGGAGCTGATCGACGACGTTCCGGCGCAGCGGCTCGCGTGGCGTACGGTCGACGGTTCCGACGTCTTCAACGCCGGGTCCGTGAGATTTACCCCGCTCGCGGATGGCGCTTATACGGAAGTCACGGCGGAGCTTCTTTACGTCCCTCCGACGGGTGTCGTCGGCGCGGCCGTCGCGAGACTCTTTGGCAAGGATGAGGGGCAGGACATGTTCGCGGACCTTGCTGCGTTCAAGCGTATTATGGAACGTGAAACCACCCCCTCCCGGTGAGCGGGGGCTGCGAAGCAGCGGGGCCCCGCGAACGAAGCCTTCTGGCGGTCGATAGCATTCTCATCAATATGTACCAGGCTCAGGGCAGAACGAACGAGCGGGGGGCCGCAGAGCGGCGGGGTCCCCGCGAACGTAAGCTTTCCACCGTAACGAGAATCTCCATCAAGAGGTACGAAGGCTTAATGCAGAACAGGGGTAGGGAGCCGACGGCGAGCTCCGTCCTCGCTTACTGATCCGGCCGCGCGCCGGAGAGCTTCACCACCTTCGCCCACTTCTCGATGTCCTGGCGCAGATAGCGATCGAATTCGGCCGGGTTCATCGTCATCGCGACGGCGCCCTGCTCCTGCCAGGTCTTTCTCACGTCGGGGCGGCTCGTGATCTTCGTGATTTCCGCGTTCAGCAGATCGACGCTCGCTTTCGGCGTACCGGCCGGCGCCATCACGCCCAGCCAGATCGTCGCCTCGTAGCCCGGTACGCCCGCCTCGGACACGGTCGGCAGGTCAGGCATGATCTGCGAGCGCTTCGCGCCGCTGGTTGCGAGCGGACGGACCTTGCCCGCCTTGGCGAGAGGCGCCATCGTCGTGATCGCGTCGGTCATCATTTCGACTTGTCCGCTGATCACGCTCGTGCGTGCCTCGGCGCTGCCCTTGTGCGGCACGTGCACGACGTCGATTCCCGCCATCGACTTGAACAGCTCGCCGGCCATGTGATAGGGCGTGCCGCTGCCGGACGAAGCGTAGTTCAGTCCGCGCGGCTTGGACCTGGCGAGCTGCACGAATTCTTTCACCGTCTTCGCCGGCAGCGACGGATGCACGACCATCAGCAAGTCCGAATAGTTGACGGGCGCGATCCCGACGAAGTCTTTCATGAGCGTGAATGGCTTCTTGGGGATGAGCGACTCGTTGACCGTGTGCGTGTTCGACATGAGCAGCGCCGTGTAGCCGTCGGGCGGCGACTTCGCGACGAGGTCGGTGCCGATGATGGATCCCGCGCCGGGCCGGTTGTCCACGACGAACGACTGTCCGAGCGCCTCCTGCAGACGATGACCCAGGAATCGCGCGTAGATGTCGGCCGGGCCGCCGGCGGCAAACGGTACGACGATGCGGACCGTTTTGGCGGGGTAGTTCTGGGACCACGCCGCGGGCGCGGCGGCGCTCAGCAACGTACAGGCAATAGCCGCAAGCGCACGCCGGACAGAGCCGTCATCCATGATTCCTCCTCAGGAAGGTTTTGGAGGATTCTAACGGGTCCGTCCGTTTCCTCCGGCGCCGCGCGTGTCAGGCGGGAGGGGGCCGAGTCGTGCGCCTCGCGCGGCGTGCTGCTTCGCGCGCGAGTCTCGTCAGGCGCTCCTCGATGGTTTCGGGGACGCTCGACGGATTCAGCGCGTCGTCGACGATTTTTCGGTAACCCGTCTGCCCGGAGCGGATCTCGTTGTACTCGCGGACCGTATTCGCGAGATATCTTTGAAGCTGTTCCCGCCCGCGTTCGAGATTACCGATGGCGCCGAGCGTGGGATCGTCGCCGGACGCGGCGGCAGGTTTCGGGGTTTCGGGCGGGAGCCGCCCGTACGTGCTCCAGGGTGACTTGCTGTTATTCATATTCGTAGTCCTTGCAAATCTCTGTAGCAGTATGAGGACCGGCGGCGCGTAACGGCATAACCCAAATGGCCGATCCGATGAGCGGCATGTGATCGTTGCTTTCGGATCCGGCTTCGCGGCCTGCCGATCGACCCTCTGTGAACTGCGGGGGAAGATTATAGGAGCGCTCGAAGAACCGTTCAATCGTGCCCGATCAAGTTGGAGGCATCGTGCATGCCCGTCACTTGCGGAACCTCAGACCTTCCCGGGCTGTGAACTCGAACGAATGCCGCTATGCAGCAAGGCGCCACTGGAGTCAGGATGGCCGCGAGTGCGCAACTCCAGCAGCCACGCGCGTTTCTCGCGACAGGATAGGGAGCTCGGTCCGGTCATTTGTCTGAGCGCTCAGGCGCGCTGTATGCTCCATCGACCGAAAACAGGAGGAATCAATGAAATCCAGCTCTCTCGTGAGGCGCCTCGTGACTGTGGTCGCGTGCTCCCTGGCCATGCCACTCCTCGCCGCCGCGCCCCCGGACGATGCGGCCAATTACCCGACGCGCTCGGTGCGATTCCTGACGCCCGCCGCGCCGGGCGGCACCACGGATTTCCTTGCGCGGCTCTTCAGCAACCGGCTGTCGGAGATATTCAAGCAGCAGTTCATCGTGGACAACCGGGCGAGCGCTTCCGGCGTGCTGGCGGCCGAGCTCACGGCGAACGCCGCGCCCGACGGCTACACGCTGTTCCTTCCGCTATCATCAGCACACGATCAATGCGGCGCTCCTGCCGAAGCTGCCGTATCACCCGATCAACGACTTCACGCCGATCACGCAGCTCACGGCCGCCGGGCTGATGCTCGTCATCCATCCTTCGAGCCCGCCGAAGACCTTCAAGGAATTCATGGAGTGGACGAAGAACTACAAGGGGGGTCTTAACTTCGGCTCCGCGGGCATCGGCAGCGGAGGCCATCTCGCGGGCGAGCTCTACAAGCTCATGACGGGCGTCAAGGCGACGCATATCCCGTACAAGGGCACCGGACCGGCTACCACCGCGCTGCTCGGACAGGAGTATCAGTTCAATTTCATGGGCCTCACGTCGGCCACCAGCTTCGTCGCGAACGGCCGCCTGAGAGGCATCGCCGTCACGTCGCCCAAGCGCCTCGGTTCGATGCCCGACATTCCGACGATTGCCGAAGCGGGTCTGCCGGGCTTCGAAGTCGTCGGCTGGTATGGCGTGTTCGGGCCGCCCAAGATGCCGAAGCCGCTGGTTACGAAATTGCACGACACGCTCCACAAAATCCTCAATGAACCGGAGATCAAAAAAGCCATCTTCAATCAGGGCGCGGAACCGGCCGGCAACTCACCTGAAGAGTTTCGCAAGTATCTGCTCGCCGACATGGAGAAGTGGAAGAAGGTCGTGAAGGCGAGCGGCGCGCAGTCGTTCTGAGCGCGGATAACAAGGACGATCGCGTGACGAACGCGCTCCATCGTTTCGGCCTTGATCGTGAGTTTCCTCTCGCGGTCGAAGGCGACGGCGTCTACCTGATCGACTCGGAGGGCCGCCGGTATCTCGATGGCTCGTGCGGCGCCGCGGTATCGTGCCTCGGACACAGCAACGCCCGCGTGCGCGAAGCGATCAAGGCGCAGATCGATCGCCTCGCGTTCGCGCACACGCGCTTCTTCACGAACGAGCCGATGGAAGCGCTCGCGGACGACCTCGTGTCGAACGCGCCCGAGGGTCTCACGAAAGCGTGGTTCACCTGCGGCGGCTCCGAGTCGATCGAGGCCGCGCTGAAGCTCACGCGCCAGTACTTCATCGAACGCGGGGAGCCTCAGCGCAGGCACGTCATCGGGCGCCTCCAGAGCTACCACGGCACGACTGCCGGCGCGCTGTCGGCCGGCGGCAATATCGGGCGGCGGGCGGTGTTCGAACCTCTCCTGCTCGGGACGATGCATCACATCGGTCCGTGCTATGCCTATCGAGGCCGGCGGGCGGATGAATCGGATGCCGAGTACGGGAGGCGCACCGCGGACGAGCTCGAAGCGAAGATTCTCGAGCTAGGACCGGAGAGCGTGGCAGCGTTCATTGCCGAAACCGTCGCGGGCTCGACCATCGGCTGCGTCGCGCCCGCACCTGGCTACTTCAAGCGCATCCGCGAGATCTGCGATCGCTATGGTGTGCTGTTGATCCTGGACGAGGTCATGTGTGGAATGGGGCGCACGGGCCGGCGGTATGCGTGCGAAGACGAAGGCATCGCGCCCGACTTCATCGCGCTTGCGAAGGGGTTGAGCGCCGGCTACCTGCCGCTCGGCGCGCTGCTCGTTGCCGACAAGGTGCACCAGGCGATCGAGGCGGGATCGAACACCGTCATGCACCAGCACACCTACATGGGACATGCCACATCGTGCGCGGCGGCGCTCGCAGTTCAGGATGAAGTTCGCGAGCGCGATCTGCTCTCGAACGTGAGGCGCATGGGCAATGTGCTGAAGAGCGCGTTGAGCGAACAGTTCGGGAATCACCCCCACGTCGGCGACATCCGCGGCAGGGGCCTCTTCCTCGCGCTCGAGCTCGTCAAGGACCGGGCGACGAGAGAACCCTTCGAAGCCGAGCGCAAGCTTGCGGAAGCCGTGCGCGTGCGCGCGATGGAGAACGGCCTGATCTGTTATCCGATGGGCGGCACGGTGGACGGGAAGCGCGGCGAGATCGTCATGATCGCACCGCCGTTCATCATCGAAGAAGAGCACGTGTTCGAGCTCGTGGAGAAGCTCGGGAGGACGGTGGACGAAGTGCTGGCGTAAGGCCAGGCCGGGGCGTTCCACCGCCCCCGCTTACCCGTTCTGTCCCAGGCCTCGTACATATGACGAGAGTGCTACGAGCGCCGGAATGTTTCGTGAGCGGGTGCCCCCTGCTCCGCAGCCCCCGCTCACCAGAAAAGGGGTGGTTCTAAGTTACGAGCTAGCCCTTCGCGATCGACTTCGTCGGATCGACGAACGGCATCTGAACCACCGTCGCGTTGCGCTGCCCGTCTGGTGTTTCGGTGGTGAGCTTCGTGCCGAGCGCGGCATGTGCCACCGGCACCATCGCGTAGCCGATGTTCTTCTTGAAGCGCGGGGAATAGATCGCGGATGTGATCTGCCCCACCTGCGTGCCGCCCGCGCGCACCGGCCAGCGCGTCATGTTGAATTCGAGTCGCCCGCCTTCGATCTCCACGCCCACGAGCTTGCGTTTGACGCCTTCGGACTTGATGCGCTTCAGCGCCTCGCGGCCGATGAACGGTTCAGCCTTGTCGAGATCGACGAGACGCTCGAGGCCGACTTCGTAAGGGTTGGTCGCGAGCGTCATGTCCACGCCGTAATTGAGGATGCCGGCCTCGACGCGCCGGATGTCGGACGGTCCGGTCGGTGCGATGTCGTAAGCCTTTCCTGCATCCATCACGCGATCCCACAGCGCGCCGCCCTTTTGCGGATCGAGAAGATACAGCTCGTAACCCAATTCTCCGGTCCAACCCGTTCGCGTGACGATCACCGGGATGTCGCCGAGCTTCGTCTCGAAGAACTCGTAGTAGGAGAGCTGCTTCACGCGATCGCCGAAGAGATCCTGCACGAGCTCTCTCGATTTCGGGCCCTGAAGCTGCATGGGGGCGACATCGAGCTCACGGATCTCGACGTCCATCCCACTGTGATACGCGACACCTTTCGCCCACAGCGTGACATCGCTGTCGGCGGCCGCGAGCCAGAAGCGGTTCTCTTCCAGGCGCAGCAACACCGGATCGTTCACGATGCCGCCGTCGTCCGCGGTCAGCAGCACGTATTTGCCCTGGCCCACGCGACACTTCCCCATGTCGCGCGGCGTGAGGAGGCTCATGAACCGGAATGCGTCCGGACCCGCGATCTCGGTGTTGCGCTCGACGGATACGTCCCACACGGTCACGTCGTTCAGGAGCTTCTCGTATTCGCGCTCGAGATCGTCGTACCCGATCGGAAGGAACATGTGGTTGTAGACGGTATAACCCCAGCAGCCATGGCGCTGCGTCGCCTCGAAGTAGGGCGAGCGCTTCAGCCGTGCACCACGCTGCACGAGGGTCATGTCGAGCGGTTTCTGCATGCGTCCTCCGGCGGATCTCGAAGAAACTGGTGTACGCTAATCAGCGGCGACATTAACACATGCGGTGTGCGGCGCACGAGCATGAGAGGAGGTTCAGTGAGCGTTCGTCTGAAGTCTATCTTTGCCGCGGCAGGCGCGGCCATCGCGTTGTCGCTTGTCAGCGCTGCGGCGGCACAGGACTGGCCGGCGAAGCCCGTGCGCCTGATCGTGCCCTTCCCGCCGGGCGGCACGGTCGATCCACTCGCGCGGCTGCTCGGTGCGCGGCTCTCCGCCGCACTTGGACAGCAGTTCATCGTGGACAACCGACCGGGCGGCTCCGGCTCGATCGGAACGGCGCTGACGGTCAAATCGCCGCCCGACGGTTACACGTTCGTTTTCGTGTTCGACACGCACGCTGTGAATCCCTCGCTCATTCCGAATATGCCGTTCGACACCGTGAAGGATCTCGCGCCGGTGATGCTGGTCGGAACGGCGCCAATGGCGGTCGCGACCTCGCCGAGCAAGCCTTACAAAAACTTCGGCGACGTGATCAAGCTCGCCAAGGCGAAGCCCGACTCGGTGACGTATGGCTCCATCGGTTCCGGCAGTCTCGGGCATCTCACGATCACGCTCGTGCAGGAGGCGGGCGGCTTCAAGCTGATCCACGTGCCGTTCAAAGGCGGCGGTCCCATGACCACCGACATGCTCGGCGGGCACGTGGAGCTTGGAATCGGCACCGTTGCATTGCTCGCGCCCCATGTGAGCGGCGGCAAGCTGCGCGCTCTGGTCGTGACCGGCAGCAAGCGCTCGCATGTGATGCCCGAGGTGCCCGCGCTCGCCGAGCAGGGGTTTCCCGGCTTCTCGGCGCTGGCGTGGTGGGGGATTTTCGCGCCGGTGAAAACACCCGCGAACCTGATCGGTCGCTTTCACGCGGAGCTCGTCAAGGTGCTCAACCAGCCGGAGTTGCGCAAGCAGTTGAGCGAGCAGCTCGGGATGGATCTCGTCGTGAGCGATCCGGCGGCGCTGCAGAAGTTTCTGGTGTCCGAGATGGCGCGCTGGGAGAAAGTCGTGAAGCAGCATGCAATCAAACCCGATTAGAACCACATCTTTGCCGGTGCGCGCCGCGCCTGGGAAAACGGGACAGACCCGCTTTTGATCCACTTTCGCAATCTCACCCTCGCTCGCGGCGCGCGGCTGCTCATCGAAGACGCGAACGTCCAGATCCATGCGGGTTGGCGGGTCGGGCTGGTCGGTGCGAACGGCAGCGGAAAGTCGAGCCTCTTCGCATTGCTTCTCGGCGAGCTTCACGCCGATCGTGGCGATGCGGAAGTCCCTGCCGCGTGGCGCATCGCGACGGTTGCGCAGGAGACGCCCGCGCTTCCCACGCCCGCAATCGAATACGTGCTGGATGGCGACCGCGAGCTCCGTGAGATCGAGGACGCATTGGCAGAAGCCGAGGGCGCACACGACGGTCACCGCATCGCGGAACTGCACGCTCGCCTCCACGAGATCGACGGCTACGGCGCTCGCGCTCGCGCCGCTTCGCTGCTCGCGGGTCTGGGATTCTCCCAGGACGGGCTGGAGCGCCCCGTCGCGAGCTTCTCCGGCGGCTGGCGCATGCGTCTCAATCTGGCACAGGCGCTCGTTGCGCGCTCCGATCTCCTGCTGCTCGACGAGCCCACGAATCATCTGGACGTGGAGGCGATCGTCTGGCTCGAGAAGTGGCTCGCTGCGTATCGCGGCACGCTCATGCTCGTCTCGCACGACCGGGATTTCCTCGATGGATGCGTCACCCACATCGCGCACATCGCGGCCCGGAGGCTCGCGCTCTACTCCGGAAACTACAGCGCGTTCGAAGAGCAGCGAGCCGCACAGCTCGCGATGCAGCAGGCGATGTTCGACAAGCAGCAGCGCGAGATCGCGCATCTCGAGCGCTTCATCGCGCGTTTCAGAGCGAAGGCGACGAAGGCTCGGCAGGCGCAAAGCCGTCTGAAAGCGCTCGATCGCATGGAGCGGATCGCCGCGGCGCACGTGGACGCGCCGTTCGACTTCCATTTTCCGGATGCGGATCGCGCGCCGGACCCGCTGCTGGTTCTCGAAGGCGTGAGCGGAGGCTATCCTGGCAAGAACGGTGCACTCGGCCACCATGCAGTTGATCTCGAGCATGCGCAACCGGGCGGTCCAGCAAGCGCTGAGGCGGCAGATGCAGTCGAGACGTTAACTCACTCCGACCCGGATATTCGCGTGCTGCAGGAGGTCGATTTCGCTTTGCGGCCCGGGGCGCGCATCGGACTCCTCGGTCCGAACGGCGCGGGCAAGTCGACGCTGGTCAAGCTGCTTGCGGGCGAGCTCGCACCACTCCAAGGCAAGCGTCACGAAGGGCGCGGATTGACGATCGGCTACTTTGCGCAGCATCAGGTCGAGCAGTTGCGTGCGTCGGAATCGCCTTTGCAGCATCTCATCCGCATCTATCCTAATGTACGCGAGCAGGATTTGCGCGACTACCTCGGCGGCTTCGATTTCCGCGGCGCCATGGCGGATGCGCCGGTCGCGCCGTTTTCGGGCGGCGAGAAATCTCGGCTCGCGCTCGCGCTCCTCGTGAGGCGACGGCCGAATCTGCTGCTCCTCGACGAGCCGACGAACCATCTCGATCTCGAGATGCGCCACGCCCTGACGCTCGCGCTTGCCGAGTACGAAGGCAGCCTCGTGCTCGTCTCACACGACCGCGCGCTGCTGCGCACCGTCTGTGACCGCTTTCTCCTGATATCGGGCGGCGCAGTGCAGGAGTTCGACGGCGATCTGGACGACTATCTGAAGTGGCTCGCCGAGCGCCGCGAGCAGCGGACTGCGTTACGCGACGAATCGGCGGACAGACGCATTCGCAGGGAAGCGCGGGCGGCGGCCGAAGCGAACCGGCAGACGAGGCTCTCCCGGCGTCGTCCGCTCATGAAGGAAGTCGAGACACTGGAAGCGCGTCTTGCCGAATGGCATGCGGAGAAGCGCGAGATCGACGAATCGCTCGCCGATCCGTCGTTCTACGAGAGTCCCGATCCCGACAAGCTGAAAGGCCTCGCGTTGCGTCAGACCGAGCTCACGCGTCTCATCGCGGAGGCCGAGCACCGCTGGCTCGAAGTGAACGAGACGCTGGACGAGATCGGGGAGATCGAAAGAAGCTGAGCGTAAGATCGGGCCGCATCGCAACAGTATGTAAAGCCGACTTCGCCTGGATCCCGGTTTCGCACCGGGATGACGAGCGTTACGGCTCTCTGACCACCCGCACCGCCGGCACGTCCGCCGGCCACACGCCACGCGTGACGAGTTTGGCGCCCTCGAACGAGAGATAGCTCTGCGCGCCGTAATGCGGCAGCGGCCGCGACAACGCCCTCATCGACTCCGCGTCGCGAGCCGAAATGACCGCGATGCGACTCCCCGCGGTGCGATCGTCGATGGTCCACACGTGTGTCGAGCCCGAGCCGGCGATCGCGGAAGGACGCGGTGGCAGCCGCAGTGCGGCGAGCGTCTGGTCCACGGCTTCGTGCATACCCATGATCAGTACGGGCCCGGCCGAGTCTCGTGCGGCCTCAGGCGTGATCCTGCGCGGCGCCCGCTCGAAGAAAGCCTGTGCAAGGTGCTCGGCGGCGGCATCGACCGTGGGCTCGGAGCCCGCGATGAGAAGCACCGGTGCGCGCGCGATGATCCATTCCCTCAGGATCGGCGGCAGCTCGCGCCGGCTCAAACGACGCCATGTGCGAAAGTCCGGATCGAGCCGTACGGCATCCGGCATCGAAGCGAGCTCCAGGATTTCTGTCGACCGCTCGCGATGCGTTCGCAGCCAGCGCGTTTCCCGCCTGTCTTTCCAGACGATCTCGACCGGCACATCGAGCACGTAGGCCGGTGATTTCTGCTCGAGCGCGATGGCGAGCTGCGGCTTCCCGTCCTGCATGCTCGCACGCGCCTCCATGATGGCCACCTCGGGTCCGCCCGCGCGGTCCAGCCATTGCCGAAAAAAAGCGCCGAGGTCCTTTCCCGATACTTCCTCGAACGACGCCTGCAAGTGCGACCACGACGCGACCGTAAATCGATGCTTCGCCCAGAAGCGCTGGAGCGCCCGTTCGACCACGTCGTTGCCGAGCTGATCGCGCAGCATGAAGAACACCATCGCCGCCTTCCCGTAGCCGACCGCGGCCTGCGCGCCGTGCGTGCGCGAACGAAATGCCGACAACGCCTGATGCGCGCCGTCCGGAATCGCGGCGAAATCGCGCAGCCAGCCGAGCCGCATCTCGTTCGCAGCCGCGGCCGACTCACGCTCTTTATAGGCATAGTCGGCCATGAACGTGGTAAGCCCCTCGGACCAGTTGCCGGTGCCGTAGTCGACGTGCACGCCGTTGCCCCACCAGTTGTGCAACACCTCGTGGCCGAGCGAAGTCGCGCGGATGAATGGAAGCTTCAGCACCTGCGCGCCGAGATAGGTGAGCGTCGGCATGCCGAAACCGGTCGGCAGCGGGCTTGCGACCACCGAGAAGCCTGAATACGGATAGGCGCCGATTCTCTTCGAGTAGAGCGCGATGTAACGTGCAGTGTCTTCGAGGTACGCGTCCGCGAGATGCTCGAGCTCACGCGTGAAGTACATGCGCAGCCGCAGCGGCTCTTTGCCGTCTACCGGCATTGATTTTTCGCGCACGACGTACGGTCCCGCCATGAGGTCGATGCCGTCTGTCGGCTGGTCGAACGCAAAGCGCGCGACGTATCGCCCCGCACTCTCGCTCTCGGACACGAGCGTCCCGGCGACGAGCGCGCGCTGTTCCGCAGGCACCGACAAGGTGACCGCGTAGGTGAAAAACCCACGCGGCTGTGGATACCAGGCGCTTCCCGCCGGCAGGAAGCTGCCTTCGGGGGCGGCCATCGGCGGCATGCCGCCCAGCACGCCGCGGTGGTCGCGCGCGCGATCGAGCGCCGGCAAAGTGCCGCCGTATTCCATGCGCACTTTCGCTCCGCGAGGCGCGGCGATGCGCCACACGAAGATGTCCTTGTCGAAAGGCACGCGCGCCGCCTTCACGGCACGGCCTTCGACACTCGCATGTCGTACGGACAGGCTGCCGTGCAACGGGAAGGTCACGTCGTCGCTCGAGACAATCTCTGCGATTGCCTCGAAGCGGCGCGTCGACGGGTCGAGCTTCACGTCGAGAACAAGGTCGGCCGCGCATGCGGGCCCGAGGCACGCCAGCATGAACAGAGCCGCGGCTGCGCAGCGCAGCAGCGCCTTCATGTGCGGCCGGGGAATTTGATGACGAGGTCGAGCGTTTCCTGGGCGCGGCGCACCTGCACGGGAAGCCAGGTGCCCGCAGGCTGGCTGCGCACGGCAGCAACGACATTCGTCATCGTCGCGGGCGCGCCGGCGACGATGAGGATATGGTCGCCGGATTGCAATCCGGCGCTTTCCGCGAGACTGCCCGTGCCGACCGAGGCGATTCGCACGCCCTGTTCCGCAGGCTCGAGGCGCACGCCGAGCCGGGGTGCGGGCGGTTTATCGCGCATCCTGGCGGGCAAGGCGAACACCGCATCGGCGAGATCGCGCGGCAGTTCGTTGCACGCGGTCGCGGCTTCGACCGGAAGGAGGGCGCCGATGTTGGTGATACCCAGGTCACGCAATTGATGCGGCACGCCGTGGCCGTTGCGCACGTGTCCGCCGCCCATGATGCCTACGACGAGCGGCGCGCCTTGAGTCTTGCCTTTCACGCGCGAAGCGAGCGCTTCCGCCATGGCGCGGTCCGAAGTGAGCTGGGACTGCAGGAAATTCCTGAAGGCGGGATCGTCCCGGTTCGGGCGCGGAGCGGTTCGTCCCGGCAACTGCGTGTGCTGCGTGAACACTTCGAAGAGGAGGTTTTCGTACGAAGCAGAGGCGGCTGCGGGGCGGCTCACGCCCTCCTTCTGTGCTTCCGGCAGAGCATCCCAGCCCTTGTCGCTCACCGCTTTCGTGAGCGTGCGCTCGACGTTCAGCGCGATCATCGGAATGCGATTGACGCGCGCGAATTCGAAGAGCGGGAGATAGAGCTCCGCCGGGAAACTCCACACCTTCTCCCATTCGACGCGTTCGAGAAACTGCTTCGCGCTCATCTCACCGGCGATCCACGAATCGAGAACGGGCTGGACGCGGCGCGGGAAGGATTCGAACCCGAGCACCATGGAGGGCCGCAGCGTGTGAAGTGCGGCGAGTGTCTGGAGCTGCCACTGATGGTGGTCGGCTTCGTCGTGCTGCTCGCCGAGCAGAACGACATCGCGCTTCGCCATCTCGGCGATGATGTCCGATGCCGGCGTGAGTCGGGGTTTGCCCGCGGCGAGCGTGTGCCAGGCGGACGGGGTGAGGCATCCGGTGCGCGGGGCGGGCTTATCCATGCTCTGGGCAAGCGCCACGGCGCAGAGTCCGATCGAGCCGATGATGAAAAGACGTCTCACTGATCAGCTTTCCCCTCACCCTGACCCCGACGCGGGGCGAGCGCCTGTTCGGCTCATCCTTCATCTCTCACCGTCACTCCGAGATCCGGCTCTCTTTCAGCTTCTCCACGTTCGGTTTGAGCCCGAGTCCCGGCGCGTCCGGAATCTTCACGATGTTGTTCTCGGGCCGCGGCGGATTCACGAACACCTGCTCGCCGATCGATTGCATGTCGAGATGGAACTCGACGCGCCAGCCGTTCATGAGCCCGGCCATGGTGTGCATGTTGTGGAGCGGCCAGCCGCCGCCGTTCGCGATCGGCAAGTTGTACATCTGCGCCATGTGCGCGACTTTCCTCGCTTCGGTATAGCCGCCGCAATAGCAGCAGTTCGGCTGGATGATGTCGACCGCCTGCCGATCCATCAATTCGCGCAGCCGCCAGCGGTGACCTTCGTTCTGGCCCGCCGCGAGCGGAATGCGCGTCGAGCGGCGCAGATCGGCCATCGCGCGGGCGTCATTCTGGTAGAGCGGTTCCTCGAACCACGTGAGGTTGCAGTCTTCGATCTCGCGACAGAGCATCTTCGCTTCGACCGGTTGGAATTTGTAGTTGGCGTCCATCATGAGCTCGATGTCGGGCCCGATCGCATCGCGCACGAGCCGCACACGCTTCACATCTTCCTTCCAGCCGCCCTTGTCGACGCCGACGACCATCTTCAATCGCTTGTGGCCTTCGGCGAGTCGATCCTTCGCGGCCTGCACGAGCGTCTCGCGGTCATATTCCGGAAAGCCGAAGGTGCAGTACGTCGGCGCCCAATCGCGCGCGCCACCCAGAAGTTGCGCGACGCTGCGTCCCACCGCCTTGCCGTGAATGTCCCAGCAGGCGATATCCAGGCACGACAGCGCACTCGACACCACACCGGTCATCGTGCGCTGGTTCAGCTTCCACCAGACCTTTTCGTGGATCGCCTCGGTGTCGCGCGGATCCATGTCCTTCACGACCGGCAGGAACTCCTTCGTGAGCGCGGTGACGACCGACCACGGCAGGAAGCCGCCGCCGGTGAGGCCGCAGCCGGTGATGCCGTCGTCCGTTTCCACTTCGCAGAAGACGATGCGTCGGCTCAGGGGATGATCGAGCAGGGGGACTTCCGCGAAAATGCGATGGACGTTCGCTTTGATGGATTTGATTTTCATGTGGGTTCCTCGACGCGCCGCATGGCTCGGCGCAGTATACCGCGCGGCATGATGCTCCTCGCCGCCGGCAACTACAGGCGCGGAGCTGGCTCGATCTGGTGAACGGCCGAGGCATCGATTCCGGCTGAGGTGACGTGCGGGCCGATACGCCTCGCGCATATGGGATCAGTGCACCGTCATCGCGACGCGCTCCTACTTCTTCTCGCCGATATTGACGTAGGCCCACAGCGCCTGGATTTCCTCCGGCGTGAGCAGCCCGCGCCACGGCGGCATTGCACCTTTTCCGTTCGTGACGGACGTGACGAACCGCGCGTGCTGGTCGAGCGGAAACTTGCGCAGATCGAGGGCGCCTTCGGGGTCTTTCATCTGATGACCGTGGCACGGCGCGCAGTGCTGTGCGTAGAGCGCCGCGCCCTGCTTTGCCTGTTCGGGCGTTACGTTCGGCGTGTCCGCGCCCGCGGCGTGCGCAGGACACAGCCCGACGGCGAGAAGGTGCGCGATCGCGATGCCCCACACCCGACGGCGGGTAGCTCGACGGGTGCGGGCCGACGCGGCTGACGCGTTGCTCAGGGCATTGTTTCGAGCGTGCACCCAGCGCAGACGAAGCGTCGCTACGGCATGAGCGCGAACGTCCACACGGACCCTCCGGGCTGAATCTTGCCTGCGGTTTCACGTCTCGCGGACGTGCCGCCGCCCAACCCGGAGAGGACCGTCACGTACTGGCGCCCTTCATGCGTGAACGTGACGGGCTGTGCGGTCACGCCCGAGCCCGTCTGGAACTTCCAGAACTCCTTGCCCGTGTCTTCGTCGAACGCGACGAACTCGCCGGTCAGTTTGCCGCTGAATACGATCCCGCCCGCGGTCACGAGTGACCCGGACCACATCGGAAACTCCACTTGCGGCATCTCCCACTTGCGCTTCGCAGTAAGCGGATCGAACGCGGCGTAGTAACCCCATGCTTCCTCGGGCTTGCGCGGAGCGGTTGTGTTGACGACACCCTGATAGCGCTCACCGGGCTTGTACGCGGGCATCTCCTTGTTCACCTGGTAGATCGACGTTTCATGCTTGACTGGAAAGTACAGAGTCTGCCGGTTCGGGTTATACGCCATCGGGAACCAGTTCTTGCCGCCGGTCCATCTCGGCTGGACCTCGACCTTCTCGCCTGCACGCAGGCGTTTCGCGACCTCTGTCTCGTCCGGCCTCGCGGTGACGGGATTGATGCGCGGCGCCGCCCAGTTCACGGGCACGTATGCATTGCCCGCGATCAACCTGCCGTTCGTGCGATCGAGCACGTAGAGAAAGCCGTTGCGGTCCGCGTGCAGCAGCACTTTGCGTTTCGTGCCGTCGATCACCATGTCCGCGAGCACGTTCTCGTTGTTGCCGTCGAAGTCGTAGGTCTCGGCCGGGGTCCATTGATAGTGCCAGACGATTTCGCCGGTTTTCGGCCGCATCGCGACGACCGAAGCGACCCACAGGTTGTCTCCCGGCCGCCAGACGGCGCCCCACGGGCCGCCGTTGCTCGTGCCCCAGTACGTGAGATCGAGCTCGGGATCGTACGAGCCCGTGATCCACGTCGAAGCGCCGCCGCGCAGATAGGAATCGTCTTTGGGCCAGGTTTCATGTCCCTTTTCGCCCGGGCCTGCGGTCATGAAGCGCCGCCAGAGTTCTTTGCCCGTGTTGACGTCATATCCGGCGATGAAACCGCGCACGCCGTACTCGCCCCCGGTCATGCCGGTCATCACCACGCCGTTCACGACGAGCGGCGCCGAGGTGATCGAATAGCCTTCTTTCCATTCGGCCACCTTCGACTTCCAGAGCTCCTTGCCGGTCTTCGCATCGAGCGCTTTCAGATGCGCGTCGAGCGATGCGACGAACACCTTGCCCTCGTAGAGCGCAACGCCGCGATTGGACAGTCCGCAGCACACCACGCGCGCCACGGCGGGATCCCATTCGATGGGCGTCGCCCAGATCTGCCGGCCGGTGCGCACGTCGATCGCGACCGTCTGCTTCACGTTCGACGCGTACATGACGCCGTTGTACACGAACGGCTGCGCCTGTTCGCCCACGTCGTTGTTGAGCGAGAGGTTCCAGACCGGCACGAGGCGCCTCACGGTCTGCTTGTTGATGTCCTTGAGCGGGCTGTACCGCTGCTGGTGATAGCCCATGCCGTACGTGAGGACGTGGTCGGTACTGCCGCCGTTGCCGTCGCGCACGAGCTCGGCGTGTGTCTGTGCATGCAGGGACGTGCTGATTGCGGCAGCGAAGGCCGCCGAAAAAACGAACGCTTTCATGAGGCACCCTCCGGATGATCGGATCGGCGCTGAGTGCGCGTCCCTACGCTTTTCTTACATCGGCGGTGAGCTGGCGCGGTGCCAGGTAGCTTAGCACCGCTCGTGCAAGTTGGCACTGCGAGCGGCTGAAAGCGAGCGCCGCTCAGTCCGCCTTTGCCCCGGAATCCTTGACCGCCTTGCCGAAGCGCTCGATCTCGGCGCGGATCAGCTTGCCGAATTCTTCGGCCGTGCCGCCCATCGGGTCGACGCCCATTTCCCGAAGCCTCTGGCTCATCTCCGGTGCGCGGACGATGCGCGTCACCTCCGCCGCGAGCTTGTCGATTACGGCCTTCGGTGTCTTCGCCGGCGCGACGATGCCCGTCCAGTTACCCATCACGAACTCCGGGAAGCCCTGTTCGATGAATGTCGCCACGTCGGGAATGAAGGGATGGCGCTTCTCCGTGAGCGCGCCGATCACGCGCAGCTTGCCGCCCTTGGTGTGAGGGAGCAGCTCGGGTATCGCATTCATCATCATGTGCGCCTCGCCGGAGATGAGCGCCGGGACCGCGGGACCCACGCCCTTGAACGGCACGTGGGTCGCATCGATTTTCGCGGCCACCTTGAACATCTCCATCGCGAGATGGCTGATCACGCCGACGCCGCCCGACGCGTAGACGAGCTTGCTTTTCTTCGCCTCCGCGATGAGCTCGGCCACGTTCTTCGCGGGAATGCCGGCCGTCACCACCATGATGAGCGGTGAATTGCCGAGCACCACCATCGGAGTGAGATCGCGTTCGAGGCTGTAATCGAGCTTCGTATAGAGCGTCTGCGAAATGGTGTGGGCGGTGCTGATGTTCATGAACGTATAGCCGTCCGGGCTCGTGCGCGCGAGAATGCCGGCAGCGAGGTTGCCGCCCGCTCCCGGCCGATTGTCCACGATGACGGGCTGCCCCCATGACTGGTTGAGCTTCTCCGCAACGATGCGCGCCATGATGTCGTTGATTCCACCCGGCGCGAATGCGACGAGGTAGCGCATGGGACGCGAGGGGTAATCCGGAGTCGCAGCGGGAAGGGCGGGCGCGCTCGCGAACACGCAGGCGCCTGCAAGGAATATCGAACGGAGCTTGCTCGCGGACATGGTTCCTCCCCTGATCGGGTGCTCTCCGCAGTATACCGACGCGCCGCGAGCGGCTTCGAGGATGATAAGTGGGACAGACCCGTTTTCGCTCGCATTGACGAATTCGGTCCGCGGCGTGATGATCTGTCGCGCGAGAAGCCCTCCGCTTCTGTCGCGCTATCTGACGAGGGACCGTTGAAATCTCATCCACTTGCCGCTGCTCGCACAGGTCGTCCGTTCGGGGAGTTTGCCGTTCGCGCAAGCGTTTTCAGCGCTGCACTCTCGTGCGTGCCCGGCGCGGCGCTCGCTGACCTCTACACCTGGACGGACGAGCGCGGCACGACGGTCATCTCGAACGTCATGCCGTCCAACCCGCGCAGGGTGACGAACTTCGAGGTCGTGGTGAGAGAGGACCCGAAGCAACCGGCAACGAAGCCCGCGCGCGACGCGTATGACCGCGCGACGACGGAGAAACTGCTTCTCGACCGCATCGACGGTCTCGAAAGAGAGATGAAGGCCCAGCAGGCGAAGGCGGTCGCCGCGCCGCCTCCCGAGCTGGCGTACACCGCGGCACCGTACGAATACACGGCCGACGCGTTCTATCCCAGCTACTACCCGAGCTACGTGTTCCCGTATCCGCCGGGGGGGTTCTGGGGCTATCCCCAGACGACCGTCGTGATCGGGTCCCAGTTCGGTGTTCCGAACCGGGGCTTCAGGAATGTCCGGTCGTTTCCCGCCGGGCGCGTGGTCAGTCATCCCGTGGGTCACTCCGTGAGTGTTCCGGTGAGTGTGCCCGTCAGTCATCCCTTCAGAGTGTCCGTGAAGCGTTAGTTCGCTTCGCCCAGGGCGTGCTCCTCGGGTCGACGAAAAGCGCGTGTCCCGAATGCGGCCGTGAGAACCGCGAGGCCGCGACATACTGCGATGCGTGCGGAGCGATGCTCGCGGTTTTCGCCGCGCAGCCGGTGATCACGGAAGCGGCCCGCCCTCACGCGCTCTTCGTAGGTCGCCAGCCCGAGCTCGCGCTGCTGGGCACGAGTGTCCAGAAAGCAATCGCGGGAGAAGGGCGCATCGTCGCGCTCGCGGGCGAGCCCGGAATCGGTAAGACACGCATCGCGCAGGTGCTGGCGAAGGAGGCAGCCGAACACGCGGTCGGGGTGCTGTGGGGGCGCTGTCTCGAAGAGCCGGGCGCGCCGCCCTACTGGCCGTGGGTGCAGGTGTTGCGCGAATATGTGACGGGCCGCGACGTAGACACCGTGCGCGCCACCTTCGGTCCGGCCTCGGGCGAGTTGATGGAGATCGTTCCGCAGCTCGCGGAGCGTCTGCCGTTCATCCCGATCACGCCCACGCCCGCCGATGCGGCGCAGGCTCGCTTCCGGTTGTTCGAGGCCGTGCTGGCGAGCTTGAAGCGCGCGGCCGGTCGTGAGCCGCTCCTGCTCGTGTTCGACAACGTGCACTGGGCCGACGTCCCTTCGCTGCGCCTGCTCGAGTTCCTCGCGCCGGAGATCTCGGAGTCGCGTCTGCTCGTGCTCATCACGTATCGCGACATCGAGCTCTCGCGACGGCATCCGCTTTCGAATTCCCTCGGCGAGCTTGCGAAGCAGCCGAATTTCACGCGCGTGCGGCTGAGAGGACTGAACGCGAACGAGACCGCTCAATTCGTCGCGGCGGCGAGCGGCGAGGTGCCGTCGACGGACCTGCTGTCGAACGTCCACGCCCAGACCGAGGGCAACCCGCTTTTCGTGTCAGAAATGACACGCTACCTGGTTCAAGAGGGCGTGCTCGGCGCCGCTGAAACCGCTTCACAGCGGGTGCGCCGTGAGGTCAGGGCGCACCGCATCCCGGAAGGCATCAAGGAGGCGATCGGCACGCGTCTGAATCGCCTTTCTGCTTCATGCAACGAAGTGCTCGCCCATGCCGCCGTGATCGGCCGTGTCTTCCGCTACGACGTGCTGACGCGGCTCCTCGCAGGCGAGGAGCGCGAGTGCGGCGCGGCACTCGAAGAAGCGCTGGCCGCGTCGGTCATCGAGGAAACCACGGGGCCCGGCAGCTACCAGTTCAGCCACGCGCTCATTCGCGAGACGCTGTACGACGAGCTCCCAGCCACCCGCCGCGCGCGCCTCCACCTGCGCGTGGGCGCCGTGCTGGAGGCGATGGGAAGCGGGGCCGCTACGCTCGACATCGCTGCGCTTGCGCACCATTACTGCGCGGCATTGCCGGGAGGCGATACGCTAAAGGCCGTGCACTACGCGCAGCACGCGGCCGAGCGCGCCAACCGCCTCTTCGCCTACGAAGAAGCTGCCCGATACTACCGGTTCGCGCTACAGGCGCTCGAGACCGACAGCGCATCCGATCCGCAGCAGCGTCTGCGGCTGCTGATCGGCGTGGGTGAAGCGCTCACGAAGGCGGGAAGCTGGCGGGAGGCGGGCGAGATTCTCGAGCAGGCTGCGGGGAGCGCGAAGTCCCTCGGCATGGCGGAAGAGCTCGCGCGCGCGGCGCGGAGCTTCGAAGAGGCGACCTGGCGCCCCGGCCTGTCAGGCGCAACCGCGTCACGGTTGCTATGCGAGGCGCTCGATGCCCTGGGCGAGGACGAGAGCACGGCCAAGGCCGAAGTGTTGAGCTCGCTTTCTCGCGCGCTCATCTTCAGCGGTGAGGTGGAAGAGGGCATGCGCGTCAACACCGAGGCGGTGGCGATGGCGCGCCGGCTGGGCAATCCGGAAACGCTGGAAGCGGCGCTGCGGTCGGGCTTCCATGTCCGCTGGCTGCCGGAGCGATTCGAAGAGCGCATGGCAAGTACCGTCGAGGCACTGCGGCTCGCGCAGGAAGCAGGCAATCCCGAACACGTGCTCGAAGCGATGAGCTGGCGGCTGTTCGATTTGATGGAGAGCGGCAACCTGCAGACGCGCGCAGCTGTCTTCGAGGCCTACGCACGCGGCGCCGACGAGCTGCGCCAGCCGTTCTATCAATACATCGCCCTCTCTTCGCGTTCGATGCTGGCCCTGTTCGCGGGACGCTTCGACGAGGCCGAGCAATGGGCGCAGAAGGCGCTCGCATTCGGCGCCCGCATGCCGAGTCTCGATCCGGCCGGCATCTACGGTGTGCAGATGTTCAGTATCCGCCGCGAGCAGGGCCGACTGAAAGAGCTGGCGCCGCTGGTAGCGCACTTCGTGCGGACGACGCCGCAGGCGGCGACTTGGCGTCCTGGGCTCGCACTGGTCTATACGGAGCTCGGAATGAAGAGGGAAGCACGCGCCGAGTTCGACGTGCTGGCTGCGAACGGCTTTGCCGCAGTGCCGCGTGACGGCTTGTGGACGAACTGCATCGCGTATCTCGCGGAAGTTTGCAGCTTTCTCGGCGACACCGCTCGCGCCGCGGAGCTGTACGGGTATCTCCTGCCATTCGACGGGCGCAACTTCGTGGCGGGTCCCAACATCGCGTGTTCCGGCGCCGCTGCGCGTCATCTTGGAATGCTCGCCGCGACGATGCAGCGGTGGGCGGACGCGGTGCGTCACTTCGAGTCCGCGCTCGAGATGAACGCACGACAGGGCGCCCGTCCGTGGCTTGCACACACGCGCTATCGCTACGCCGAGATGCTGCTCGCGCGCGGCCTGCGCGAAGACCGCGATCGTGCACTTCCCCTGCTCGATCAGGCCCTGGAGGAGGCGCGTGCGATCGGCATGACGGCGCTTGCCGGGCGCGCAACGGCGTTGCGCGAAGAAGCGGGCGGGCAACCTTCGCGGGAGCGCTACCCGGCGGGCCTGAGCCGTCGCGAAGTCGAGGTGCTCCAGCTCATCGCCGCCGGCAAGGGCAATCGGGAAATCGCCGAGCGACTCTTCGTGAGTCCGAACACGGTCGCGAACCACGTCCGCAGCATTCTGACGAAAACCAACGCCGCCAATCGCACCGAAGCGGCCGCTTTCGCAGTGCGCAATGCGCTGGTGAATGACTAGCCGCCGTCATGGCTAATACGCGGTCGTAACGACGTTGCCTCGCTAACGGGGCGAAACGTTGGAAAAGCCGCTACGCGAACATCGCGGGCCGCAACTCGCTCACTTCGATGACGACGTCTGCCGGAATGTTCGCCCGCCGCGCCGCCTCGCGCACCGCCTCGGCGCTGAGGCCTTCGTACAGACAGTAGGTTTTTTTCTTGTCGGCGGAAAGAAACGAAAAGAGCCAGTTCACGCCGACCTCGTCGTTGATCAGCTTGACCGCGGCGGCGGCTTCCTTCGTGAGCTCGAGTTGCTCGGCGAAGTTGCGTTCGATCAGGAAAAGCGGCATCGCGACCTCCTTTCAGCGGCGGCATAGGGGGTTCTACTCCTGCCGCTACGCCGGGGGAATAGTCAATTCTGACTATGGCCATCTCCCCTTTCGCAGCACTGAAAATGATCAGGCCTGTCGATGTGCCTCCCGGCGCCGCCGCCTACAGTGCGCTCGTCGTCCAACCCGGAGGCCCCGATGAATCCAGCAGCGATCCAGGCATTTGCAACGTCACTTCGTGGTACCCATGTGCAGCCCGGCGACGCCGACTACGACGCTGCCCGGAAAGTCTATAACGCGATGATCGACCGCCGGCCGCGCCTGATTGCGCGCTGCGCCGACGTGGCGGATGTCATCGAAGCGGTGAGTTTCGCGCGTGAGCAAAAGGTGCTGCTCGCGGTGCGCGGCGGCGGCCATAACGGCGGCGGGCTCGGCGTCTGCGACGACGGATTGGTCATCGATCTTTCGGCCATGCGCGGCGTGAGGGTCGATCCCGGCGCGCGCACGGTGCGCGTGGAAGGCGGCGCGACGTGGGGCGATGTCGACCACGCCACGCACGCCTTCGGGCTCGCGTGCCCGAGCGGCATCATCTCCACGACCGGGGTGGGCGGCCTTACGCTGGGCGGCGGCATCGGCCATCTCACACGCAAGCTCGGGCTCTCGATCGACAATCTTCTCGAGGCTGACGTGGTGCTCGCGGACGGGCGCCTCGTGCAGGCGAGCGAGAAGGAAAACCCGGATCTCTTCTGGGCGCTGCGCGGCGGCGGCGGGAATTTCGGCGTCGTTACGTCTTTCCTGTTCCGCCTGCATCCCGTGAAAAACATCGTCGGCGGCCCGACGCTGTGGCATCTCGAAGAGGCCGTGAAGGTCATGCGGTGGTATCGGGAGTTCATCCGGAAGGCGCCGGCGGAGTTGAACGGCTGGTTCGCTTTTCTCACCGTGCCGCCGGTCGCCCCATTTCCCGAAGCGCTGCACCTGAAGAAGATGTGCGGCGTCGTGTGGTGCTATGCCGGCCCGGAGAACGAAGCCGAGAAGGTGTTCGCGCCGATCCGTGCGTTCGGTCCGCCGGCGCTCTACGGCATCCATTCGATGCCGTTCCCGGCTTTGCAGAGCGCCTTCGATGCGTTGTATCCGCCGGGCCATCAGTGGTACTGGCGCGCCGATTTCGTGAACGAGCTGAGCGACGCGGCGATCGCGCTCCACGCCGAGCACGGGGCGCGGATGCCCACACCGCAATCGTCCATGCATCTTTATCCCATCGACGGGCAAGCCCACGCTGTCGGAAACGATGCGACCGCGTTCAGCTACCGCGATGCCAACTGGGCGGCCGTGATCGTCGGCGTGGACCCGGATCCCGGAAAACGCGAAGCGATTACCTCCTGGACGAAAAACTACTGGGAGGCGCTCCACCCGCATTCCGCGGGCGGCGCTTACGTGAACTTCATGATGGACGAGGGGCAGGAGCGGGTGCAGGCGACCTATCGCGGCAATTACGAGCGGCTCGCTAAAGTGAAGCAGCAATACGATCCCGGCAATCTGTTCCGCGTGAACCAGAACATCCGGCCCGCGGCATGAACGCAGCACTGCACCGCCCCGCCCCGGCTGACCGTCTATCCGCTCACCGAAGGAGAACGACCATGGAATCGAAGCGTCATCTCATCGTTGCCATCGCTCTGCCGATTCTTTTCGCAACCGGCGCCGCATCGGCTCAAACGCACGATCACGGCCACCGCATGATCTTTCCGGCGGACCTCAAATGGGCGGATGTTCCCTCGCTGCCGCCAGGCGCGAAAATCGCGGTGATCGAAGGACCCATGAACGAAGCCGTGCCGTTCACGATCCGCCTCAGATTTCCCCCCAACTATCGCATCCCCGCGCATTGGCATCCGGCAGTCGAACGTGTGACGGTCCTGAGCGGTGCGTTCTACATGGGCATCGGAGACAAGCTGGACATGCAGAACTCGACGGCGGTCACGCCGGGCGGCATGATGATCATGCAGCCGAAGACGAACCACTTCGCCTGGACCGGGGAGGAAACGGTCGTTCAACTGAACGGCAACGGGCCGTGGGGTATCACCTACGTGAATCCGAAGGACGATCCGCGGAGCCAGTGAGGCGCGGTTACCCGCCAACCCGATTTGCAGACCTGATTCGCTGCCACGCCGGGTGCGCCTCGATCAACGCGAGCGCACGCGGCAGCAGCGTTTTCCCCGGCTGGACGTGCTGCCACGTCGAGGCGCCGGACGGATGCGGCAACGGCGCGACATCGAACGTGACCCCGCTGCGCGTGATGCGATGTAACCGACCGACCACCGCGTCCAGCTTGTCGATCGGCAGGAACTGCGCGATCGCGAGCTTGCCTGCTGGAATCACGAGCTGCGGACGATTGATCGCGATCTCCGCGTCGAGCCAGCTCGAGCAGTTCTCGACTTCGTCCGGGGCCGGAACGCGGTCGCCGCCTCCCGGCCGCTTCCCCGGAAAACACCGGCACACCGCCGCCATGTAGACGCGCCCGCGGAAGCGCTCCTCGTCCAGGCCGATGCCGGAGAACCACTTGAAGAGCATCCTGCCGGCGGTCCAGGCGAACGGCTGACCGATGTCGGGCTCCCGCGGGCCGGGCGCCTGACCCACGAGCAGCACGCGCGAGACGACCGGATTGCCGATCACGGGCGTGCTCTGCATGCGCGGGCATCGGCGGCAGCGGGCGAGCAGATCCTGGTGCTCGAGCAGCGCTTGTTCGCGGCGTGGCACGATCAATCCGGATGGACGTTCGAGTAGAGCGGCCGCGCGTGGTCTGATGCCCGACGGCGAAGACGTGCAACCATCCGCGCCCGGGGCAGACCATAATACGCACCGCATCGCGCCGCCTGCACCGCGCTGGTGCCCCGGTCTGGCGCGCTCGCGTTCAATGCCACGATTCTAAAGCGCTTTCGTGCGTGGCATAGGCTTTGCTCAATAGCTGCGATCATCGAGAGCGCCCCACGAAAGAGCAGAACAGATGTACGACGAGATGTACAGACGTTGAAGGCACGGCGCGCGGCCACTATCAATGCGCTCGCGCAGTGGCTGCAGTCGATGCCGCCGGACGTCATCGAAGAGAAGCGCCGCGAAGCCGATCTCCTGTTCCATCGCGTCGGCATCACCTTCGCCGTCTATGGCGACGAGGAGGGCGCCGAGCGCCTGATCCCTTTCGACACCATCCCGCGCATCATCCCGCACGCCGAATGGCTGCTGCTCGAGCGGGGGCTGAAGCAGCGGGTGACGGCGCTCAACCGCTTTCTCCACGACATCTATCACGACCAGGACATCCTGCGCGCCGGCGTGATCCCCGCCGAGCACGTGCTCACGCACGAAGCCTATCAGGTCGCGATGATCGGCGTGGACGTGCCCAACCAGGTCTACTGCCACATCGCCGGCATCGACATCGTGCGAAACGACGACGGCGAGTATTACGTGCTCGAGGACAACCTGCGCACGCCTTCGGGCGTCTCGTACATGCTCGAGAACCGGCGCATGATGATGCGGCTCTTCCCCGAGCTCTTCGAGCACTACAACGTGCGGCCCGGTCGAGCACTATCCGCAGCTCCTGCTCGAGACGCTGCGCGCGTGCGCGCCGCGCGGCGTGCGCGAGCCGGTCGTCGTGGTGCTGACGCCGGGCCAGTACAACAGCGCCTACTTCGAGCACGCATTCCTCGCGCAGCAGATGGGCGTCGAGCTCGTCGAAGCGGCCGACCTCTTCGTGCGGGACGGGCACATCTACATGCACACGACGAGCGGACACCAGCGCGTCGACGTGATCTACCGGCGCATCGACGACGCCTTCCTCGATCCGCTCGCTTTCCGGCCCGACTCGGTGCTGGGCGTGCCGGGGCTGCTCGCCGCCTATCGCGCCGGCAACGTGGCGATCGCCAACGCGATCGGCACCGGCGTCGCCGACGACAAGTCGACCTATCCGTACGTGCCGGAGATGATCCGCTTCTACCTCGGCGAAGAGCCGATCCTGCGCAACGTGCCGACGTGGCAGCTGCGCAATCCCGACGACCTGCGCTACGTGCTCGATCATCTGCCGGAGCTCGTGGTGAAGGAAGTGCAGGGCTCCGGCGGCTACGGCATGCTGATCGGGCCCGCCGCGAGCACGCGCGCAGATCGACGCTTTCCGCGATCGCATCCGCGCGAACCCCGCCGAACTACATCGCGCAGCCCACGCTCGCGCTCTCGACGTGCCCGACGTTCGTCGAGAACGGGATCGCGCCGCGCCACCTCGATCTGCGTCCGTTCGTGCTCTCCGGGCGCGAGGTGAAGCTCGTCCCGGGCGGGCTCACGCGCGTCGCGCTGACCGAAGGCTCGCTCGTCGTGAATTCCTCGCAGGGCGGCGGCACGAAGGACACCTGGGTGCTCGCATGATGCGTCGGGACCGCTGATGCTCTCGCCCGTCGGGGACCGCTGATGCTCTCCCGCGTCGGAGACCGCATCTACTGGATGTCGCGCTTCATGGAGCGCGCGGAGAACCTCGCGCGCATCCTCGGCGTCACCTCCAACGTCGTGCTGTGCAGCACGCCCGAGACGCAGGAGCAGAACCTGCTCGCGCCGCTGACCATCACCGGAACGACGCGGGCCTACTTCGAGCGTCACGACGGTGATCTCGCTCCCGGCCCTGATCGATTTCATGGGGCTCGATACCGACGAACCCTTCGAGCATCTACACGTGCATCAAGCTCGCGCGCGACAACGCGCACGCGGTGCGCTGGCAGATCACCTCCGAGATGTGGGAGACGCTCAACGCGACGTGGATCGAGATGCGCTCCTTCGACCGCGCGCGCGTGACGGGGCCCGACGCGACGCGCTTCTTCGACTGGGTGAAGGAGCGCTCGCATCTGTTCCGCGGCGTCACCTACGGCACCATCATGCGCGGCGAAGCGTTCAACTTCTCGCGTCTCGGAACGTTCATCGAGCGCGCCGACGCCACCGCGCGCATCCTCGACGTGAAGTATCACATCCTGCTGCCGCGCGTCGAAGACGTCGGCGGCGCGCTCGACTACTACCAGTGGGCGGCGCTGCTGCGCTCGGTGTCGAGCTTCGAGACCTATCGCACGATCTACCGCGACCAGATCTACCCGATCAACGTCGCGGAGCTGCTGATTCTCGACCGGCGCATGCCGCGCTCGCTCGCCGCGTGTCTGGAGCAGATCGACCACGGCCGCTCGCTCGCGTCGCAGGGCCAGAACGATCACGCCGGCCAAGCGTCTTGTCGGCGCGAGCTTCAGGCGCGGCTCGTGCACGGCGACATCGAAGAGATCTTCCGCGGCGGCCTGCACGAGTATCTCACCGACTTTCTCGAGGACATCAACGAGCTCGGCCAGCGCATCCAGCGGGCGTATCTCGGAGCGCTATGAGAATCTCGATCGATCACGTCACGCACTACGCGTACGACACGCCCGTGCGCTACAGCACGCAGTACCTGCGGCTCGTGCCGCCGTCCGACGCGCGCCAGCGGGTGCTCGAGTGGAACCTCGAGACACCGGCGCCGCCGCTCGAGCTGCGCGACGGCTACGGCAACATCCTGCACGTGCTCACGATCGACGAAGCCGGTCACGGAAATCGTGATCCGTTCCGCGCGGCGTGGTCGAGACGTACGCGACGATCGACGAGACGCTGCGACGAACGCAGAGCTCTCGCCGCTCGTCTTCCTGCGTCCCGAGTCCGCTCACGCGAGCCGAAGGGCCGCTCATCGACTTCGCGGAGCAGTTTCGGCGCCGCGCCGGCACGCTGTCGGGCCTGCGCGACCTTGCCGACGGCGGTGCTCGCCAAGGTTCCTTTCCTGCCCGGCGTCACCGCGGTCCATTCGACTGCGCGCGAAGCGTTCGAGGCGGGCAACGGCGTCTGCCAGGACCACGCGCACGTGTTCATCGGCTGCTGCCGCTACCTCGGCGTGCCGGCGCGCTACGTGAGCGGCTACATCTATGCTTCGCAGGCGCTCGGAGGGCCCGTCGCGAGCCACGCCTGGGCCGAAGCATGGGTGGTCGACCGCTGGCGCAGCTTCGACATCACGAACGGCCGCCCGGCGGGAGAGCACCATGTCCGCATCGCGGTCGGCGCCGATTACCTCGATGCTTCTCCGGTGCGCGGGGTGCGTCGCGGCGGCGGCGAAGAAGCGCATGGTCGCGAGTGCGACCGTCGGGGCGCAATAGCAGGCGCGGACGCGTGCAGGGCCGCGTTCCTTTGCAGTGATCGTGCGTTCGCGTAACATCCGCCGCACTCGTGCTACCATTCTCAGTCAGCATCGAATGACCTACTGTGTGGCCGCCCTCGTCGAGGAGGGCATCGTGTTCGCGTCGGACTCGCGCACCAGCGCCGGTCGCCGACAACATCGCGATCTTCGGCAAGATGATGGTGCTGGGAGGTACCCGGACGAGCGCGTGGTCGTCGTCCTCTCCTCGGGTAATCTCGCGACGACCCAGAGCGTGATCGCGCTGCTCAAGATGCGCACGCAGGAACCAGGACGGCAGGGCGCTGCCCGGCGGCATCCTCGGCGCCGAGCGCAGATGTACGACGTCGCGGAGCTCGTCGGCGAGACGCTGCGCGAGGTCGTGAAGCGCGAGCAGCTCGGTGCGCGAGCAGCGGCGTGGACATCGACTGCAGCTTCATCGTGGGCGGGCAGATCGACCACAACACGCCGCGGCTCTTCCGCATCTATCCCGAAGGCAATTTCATCGAGGCGACGCCGCAGACGAATTTTTCCAGATCGGCGAGACCAAGTACGGCAAGCCGATCATCGATCGCGTCGTGAAGTTCGACACGCCGATGAAGGAAGTGGCGAAAGCGTTCCTCGTCTCGTTCGATTCGACGATGCGCTCGAACCTCACTGTCGGGCTGCCCATCGATCTGCTGCTGTACGAGCGCGACGCGCTGCGCATCACGCTGAAGCGCCGCTTCAGCAGGGCGACAAGTACTTCTCCGAGATCAGCGGGATCTGGTCGGCGGGCTTGCGCCGGGCGTTCGCGGAAGTGCCGCCGGTGCCGTGGGAGGATGAAGCGGAGAAGTAGTAGGGAAGGTCGGCCTCGATTGCTACTGCGGGCTCGTCCTTTTGCGGCGCTGCGAAGCCTACTTCGTCATGCCGGCGCGAGGCCGGCATCCAGGCAGTTCTTCTAGCTCCGGCCGCGCCCCGGCCTTGCGGTCTCTGCGCTTAACATTCGCGAGCCGCGAATGTGAGCCTTCACTGAGAAGCCGGCGGACCCGACCTCATCGCACCGGTCGACGACTGAGCCTCTATTTTTCTAGCAGGCTCCGTCAGCATCCAAGCCGTCTTCTCATGCACCTGCATGCGCTGGGTGAGAAGGTCGGCGGTGGGCTCGTCGTTGACCTTGTCCACGACAGGAAAAACGGAGCGCGCGGTGCGCACCACCGCTTCCTGTCCCTCGACGAGCAGGCGAATCATCTGTTCCGCCTTGGGCACGCCCGACGTCTCCTTGATCGACGAGAGCTTGCCGTATTCCGCGTAAGTGCCCGGAGCCGGATAGCCGAGCGCGCGAATCCGCTCCGCGATCAGGTCGACCGCGAGCGCGAGCTCGTTGTACTGCGTCTCGAACATGAGATGCAGTGTCTGGAACATCGGTCCCGTCACGTTCCAGTGAAAATTGTGCGTCTTCAGGTAAAGCGTATACGTATCCGCGAGCAGCCGCGAGAGGCCCTCCGCGATCGTTTTGCGGTCCTGTTCCTTGATGCCGATGTCGATGGTTGCCATGTCGTTCCTTTCTTGCCGGTGCAGGTTAGTCTCATATCTCCTGAGATGCGTCAGCATCATGGTAGGCAATCCGCAATTGCAATTCCAATGCTTTATTCAAAAGGCTGCCATAGCCATGTTCTATGACATCGGTCAGAAAGAGCGCCCCTCGCTCGCATCGGATACGCAGGTGGAAGCGGCCGAGCGCCGCGCGCAACCCTCAACCGACCGACGGCGTCGCGTTGGGCAGCATCGTCACGCCCGGCAACTTGCAGGCAAGAATCGCTTGTCGAATGGCCTCGACGGCGCGTGGCCGTGGGAAGCTGCGGCGCCATACCAGCGCCACGCGTCGCGAGGGCACGGGCGGCGCAAACGGTCGCACGGCCGTGAGGCGGCTTTCGACGGTCCGACCTTCCGCCGCCGTCGTCGGCAGCACCGTAATGCCGGTGCCGGAAGCGACCATGTGCCGGATGGTCTCGAGCGAGCTGCCCTCCAGACTGTGCTGCATGCCTTCATTGGACGCACGCTCCACGCCGGAGCACGTCTGCAGCACCTGTTCGCGGAAGCAATTGCCGCTCGAGAGCAGCAGTAGATTCTCGCGGCAGAGGTCCGTCGCCGCGATGCGCGCCTTCTTCGACCACGGATGCTGTGCCGGCAGCAGCACGCGAAAGGGCTCGTCGTACACCGGCTGCGTGACGAGCCCGGGTTCTTCGAAGGGCAACGACAACACGACGAGATCGAGCTCGCCGTTCTTCAGGAGCTCCGCCAGCCGCTGGGTGTAGTTCTCCTGTATGACGAGCGTCATCCGCGGCGCGCGCTTGTGCAGCAGCGGAATGAGTTGCGGCATGAGATAGGGCCCGATCGTGTAGATCGTGCCGAAGCGAAGCGGCGTCGCGAGCTCGTCCTTCCCCTGCTCGGCGATGTGCTTGATCGATGCCGCTTCTTCGAGCACGCGCTGCGCCTGTTCGACGACGCGAGCCCCAACGGGCGTGAGCGTGATCTCGCTGCCGCCGCGTTCGAAGAGTGTCACGCCGAGCTCGTCCTCGAGCTTCTTCACCGCGACCGACAAGCGTGGGCTGACTGACGAAGCACTTCTCCGCCGCGCGTCCGAAGTGCCGCTCCCGCGCGAGCGCGACGATGTAGCGCAGCTCGGTGAGGGTCATACGCGCGCCCTGGCCCGCTCCTCGGGGCGGCAGGGAGTGTCTTTTCTCTTCGCCCTCATTGGCCTGCCCCTCCCCGACCGCTCCGCTCCCCAACCCTCTCCCCGCACACGGGGCGAGGGCGTCTCGTTGCACGTGACTCGTGGCTGATGCCCGCTCGCCTTCACTCCTTCACCTCATAAACCGCCTGCACCGGCCAGTGATCCGAAGGCGCGGCGTCATCGAGGAAGAACTGGGGAACCGTCGTCGCGATCGCGCGTGCCTCGCTGTTAGCGACGATCCAGTCGATGCACTGGCTGATGGCGAGCTTGCCGGGTGTCACGTTCGCGGTCGGATAGCACTTGAAGGTCGGCGGCGGCTGAAGTCCGAGCGCGGCGAACGAGCTCACGTAACCGGCTTTCTGCAAGTGGTCCGTCGCGTGCACGGGGTCGTTCATGTCGCCCATGAACAGCACCGGCTCGCGCTTGCGTCTGATGCGTCCCAGCGCGGCGATGATGCGTTGGGTCTCGCCGATGCGCGGCGACATCCCCGTCTTGCTTTCTTCGGGATGGCGCTGGTGCGTGAGATGCGCGGTGCCGACGAGGACCGAACGATCGAGCGCCTTCATCTGCAGCCGCACCCAGAAGAGGCGGCGATGACCGGGTTCACGAATGCGAACGTCTTCCGCGCCGTGCTCGATCTCCGCGAACATCGACGCCCTCCAGTAGATGTTGCTTTCCTGGGTCCAGCCGACGAACCGGTCGTTGACGCGCTCGTGTTCGGGAGAGCACCTCGTCCAGGAAGCGCCGCGACTTGCGGCGCAGCTCCTGCAGGCACAAGAGGTCGGGATCGAACAGTTGCATGAAGGCGCGCAACGCCCGTTCGCGCTGCGCCCAGCGTTCGGTGTTCCAGATGTTGTAGCTGATGACGTTGATGCGAACCGGAGCCATCAGTAGTACGACGCTTTCGCGCCCGGCGGCGGCGAGTAGCGGAACGTCCCTCGCTTCAGTATCGCGTCCTTGCCGCCGTGCTTCTCCATGTGGCGGCGCTGGTCCTCCTGTGCGAGCTTGTCCGCCGCTTCGGGATCGACGACGGCGCGCAGCCGTTGCTCGCATTCGCGAACGAGATCGATGAATGCGGGATCGCGTCCGAGATCGTCACGCTCGAAAGGATCCGCCTCGAGATCGAAGAGCATGGACGGAAGCCCGACGTAGTGAATGTATTTGTATTTGCCGTGACGGATCATGTACGAGCCCACCAGCGCGCCGGCCGCATGATATTCGGAAAGAATAGTGCGCGGCGGCGCAGTACCCTGCGCGATGTCGAGCAGCGAGTGTCCCGGCAGCGCAGCGTCCTCCTGAGCGCGCTGCGCGCCGAGCGCGTCGATGAACGTCGGAAAAGCATCGACCAGCGAGACCGGCGTCGCGCACACGCTGCCGCGCGGCACGTCAGCGCCCGCCATGATGAGAGGAACGCCGGCGGATTCTTCATACATCGTCGACTTGCCCCACAGGCCGCGCGTGCCGAGGTTATCGCCGTGATCGGAGCTGTAGATGACGCGCGTGCTGGGAGCGAGGCCGCTTTCCTCGATCGCTCGCAGGATCGCGCCCGACATTGTCGTCCAGGAACGAGACGAGCCCCATGTAGGCGGCCACCGCGCGACGCACCATCGGCGCATCGAACGGCTCGTCGAAGACGAAACACGTGCGCATGGCATCGATGAACGGATGCCGCGGCCGTTCCTCACGCTCGTACATCATCGGCCATGGCACGCGGTCTTCCGGATACATCGCGTAGAACTCCGGTGGCGCGATCAGCGGGAAATGGGGCGAAACGAAGCCGACGTACAGCGCCCATGGCCTGTCGCCCGGTGCTGCCGCCCGGTCCTCGAGCCACTTCACCGTCTGCGTGGCGATGTCGCGGTCGTAGCGCGTGTACTCGGACTCGCCCGGGCCCGCTTCGGGTCCGAGCTTTGCGGCGCCGGCGCGGCGCGGCAGCTCGTCGCGTATCAAGCCGAGCAGGTCGCCCACGCCGTTTACGATGTGCAGCGGGAGGATCTCTTCGGTGAAGCCGTTTCGCGCCGGAACGGAATCGACGTAGTGGAGCTTGCCGATCGAAGTCACTCGGTGGCCCTGCGCCACCAGGCGGTGGCCCCACGACGGAACGCGTCCGTCATAGGCAATCGCGTTGTCCCAGCACCGGTGGCGGTGCACGTACTGGCCCGTCGCGAAGCTCGCCCGGGCGGGCACGCAGATCGGGCAGTTGGTGTAGGCGTTCGTGAAACGCGTGCCGTTCGCCGCGAGGCGATCGAGGTTGGGTGTTTGGATCATCGGATGTCCGTAGCAGCCGAGCACGCGCTTCGTTGTGCTCGTCGGACATGATGAAAAGCAGGTTCGTGGCGCGCATCGGGGCCGGCGCTATTTGTACTCTTGGTCATGAGGTCCGAGACCGCGGCACGCGCGGCGGCTTGAGCATGCGTATCGCCTCGCGCGGCAATCTCCCCAGCGTTTTCTTGTCGGTCATCGGAAGTCCTCCAGCGGAACGGCGATTATAATCATGCGTTCCTTCTCCGTTCCGCAACACATCATGACACGACCCACGAGCGGCATGCGCCGCAATCTCACCGCCTACGGCGACGAAGAGTTCTCGCTATTCCTGCGCCGCGCGTTCATCAAGGCGATGGGCTACACCGACGAAGCGCTCGAGCGGCCCATCATCGGCATCACGAACACCTACAGCGGCTTCAACGCGTGCCACCGCACCGTTCCCGAGCTGATCGAGGCGGTGAAGCGCGGCGTGATGCTCGCGGGCGGCCTGCCGGTCGAGTTCCCGACGATCACGCTGCACGAGTCGTTCGCGCATCCGACGAGCATGTATCTGCGCAACCTGATGGCGATCGACGCCGAGGAGATGATCCGCGCGCAGCCGGTCGACTCGGTCGTGCTGATCGGCGGCTGCGACAAGACCGTGCCGGCGCTGCTGATGGGCGCGGCGAGCGCGAACGTGCCGGCGATCCTCATGGTGACGGGGCCGATGCTCACCGGCAATCACAAGGGCGAGCGCCTCGGCGCGTGCACCGATTGCCGGCGCTTCTGGGCGCGCTACCGCGCGAGCGAGATCGACGACGTCGAGATCAACGAAGTCAACGCGAAGCTCGCGCCGACCGCCGGCACGTGCATGGTGATGGGCACCGCGAGCACGATGGCGCTGTGCGCCGAAGCGCTGGGCATGATGCTGCCCGGCGGCGCTGCGATACCGGCGGTGCTGGCGGAGCGCATGCGCAACGCCGAAGCCACCGGCGCGCGCGCGGTCGCGCTCGCGCAAGGAGCGCCTGACGCCGCGACAGGATCATGACGCCGGACGCGGTCGAGAACGCGCTGCGCGTGCTGCTCGCCGTCGGCGGCTCGACCAACGCGATCGTGCACCTCGCGGCGATCGCGGGTCGGCTCGGCATGGGCGTCGATCTCGACGCGTTCGACCGCATGGGGCCGCGAGACGCCGGTGCTGGTCGATCTCAAGCCGACCGGCCAGCACTACATGGAGGACCTCTACAAGGCGGGCGGGCTCGCGACCATCCTGCGCGAGCTGAAGCCGCTGCTGCATCTGCGACGCGCTGACCGTCACGGGAAGAACGCTGGGTGAAGAGCTCGATGCGGCACGCCCGTGCCGCGACAGCCAGGACGTCGTGCGCCCGCGCTGCGACCCCGATCTTCGGGGAAGGGCGGCATCGCCGTGCTGCGCGGCAATCTCGCGCCCGACGGCGCGATCATCAAGCAGGCGGCCGCGACCGCGAAGCTCATGCAGCACACCGGACGCGCGGTCGTGTTCGAGTCGCTGGAGGATCTGGCCGACCGCATCGACGACGAGCGCTCGACGTGACGGCCGACGACGTCCTCGTGCTCAAGAACGCGGGACCGAAAGGCGCGCCGGGCATGCCGGAGGCAGGCTACATACCGATCCCGCGCAAGCTCGCGCAGCCGGCGTGAAGGACATGGTGCGCATCTCGGACGCGCGCATGAGCGGCACCGCCTTCGGCTCCATCGTGCTGCACGTCTCACCGGAGTCCGCGGTCGGCGGACCGCTCGCGCTCGTGCGAAACGGCGACCGCATCGCGCTCGACGTTCCGCAGCGAAGGCTCGAGCTGCTCGTCGACGAAGCGGAGCTCGCGAAGCGGCGTAGCTGCGTGGAAGGCGCCGAGCGCGAGCAAAGAAGATGCGCGCGGTTATCGCAAGCTCTTCCTCGAGACCGTGCAGCAGGCGCACCAAGGATGCGACTTCGATTTTCTCGCGCCGAAGGTTACAATGCGGGTTCCGAGGACGGCGTTTGATTCGACGTGAAGCTTCAAGCTCGATTCGACATACAAGCGCAACAATTCTTCGCGTGCAGATCCAGAGAGTCATGGCAAGTCTCAACGGGAGCACCGGACGACGCTACATCGTCCGCCGCTCAAGAATCCATGGCAGGGCGTTTTCGCGCTGGCCGACATACCGAAGGGCACGCGCCTCATGGAATACATCGGCGAGCGCATCACGCACAGCGAAGCCGACCGGCGCTATGCCGCCGAGCACGAGCACTCGCCGCACACGATGCTGTTCGCGGTCGACGACAAGACGGTCATCGATGCCACGCAGTGGGGCAATTCGGCGCGCTTCATCAATCACTCGTGCACCCCGAACTGCGAGGCGATCGAGGAAGAAGGGCGGATCTTCATCGAAACGATCAAGAAAGTGGCGGCCGGTGGGGAGCTCACGTACGACTACAACCTGATACTCGAGGAGCGGCACACGCCTGCGGTGAAGCGCGCGCACGCGTGCTTCTGCGGCACGCGGCGCTGCCGCGGCACGCTGCTCGGCAAGCATAGCGGTGATTCAGAGTTCGTGCGGTGCTGCGAACTGCATCCAGCGCGCGGCCGCGTCTGACAGCCCGCTGTGCACCGCGGATGGGAGGGACCGGGCTTGCAATCTCGTCGCGGTGCAGGCACCTGCCTTGCAACCCGCTTTGGTCAAGTCGACCGACAACATGCAGATTGCGGGCCGGTTTCTGGTACTTTAAGGCCGGCTCGACCATAAGGACAACGGAAGCAGGGATGGCGATCGAACGCGACCAGATAGAACGGGTTTATTCGAGTTATGCAGGCGTCTACGACCGCGTCTTCGGACGCGTTTTCCAGGAGTCGCGCGAAGCCGTCGTCCGCAACCTGAAGGTCGGCCCGGGAGAGCGCGTGCTCGAAGTCGGCGTCGGCACCGGGCTGTGTCTGCCGCTCTATCCCCGCGAATGCGACATCACTGCGATCGACCTTTCGCAACCGATGCTCGACAAGGCCGCGGAGCGCGTGAAGGAGCGCGGCCTCACACAATGTGAAGCTTGATGCGCATGGACGCGGGAGCGATGGACTTCGCCGACGACAGCTTCGACACTCGTCATCGCCGCCTACGTCGTCACCGCGGTGCCCGATTACCGCAAGCTCATGAGCGAGATGGTGCGCGTGTCGCGCCCGGGCGGGCGGCTCATCCTGCTCAACCATTTCACGCAGGATCTCGCCGATCATCGCCGCCGTGGAGAAGGCGATCTCGCCGATCTGCGTGAAGATCGGGTTTCGCACCGATCTCTCGGTCGACGAAGTGATCGACGGCTGGCCGCTCATCAAGGAGCGCGACGAGCGCGTGAAGCCGCTCGGCATGTGGCACGTGGTGGAGTGCGTGAACAACAAGGACTGCCCGGGCTGCGCGCTGAGTCATCGCGCGTGTCGGTTCGCACCGCCGGAATGCGCTCCTCTTCGTCATTGCGAGCGCGAGGCCGCAATCGCAGGCGCCGCTTCGTTCGGCTCTTGTTCTGGATCCACGGACGTGTGTGCAGCGCGAGCCTCCGGCGATGACGCCGCTTCAAGCCGCCGCGCGCGACGCCCGCTTGCGCTCGTGCTCCTGCAGGAAGCGCTTGCGGATGCGGATCGACTTCGGCGTGATCTCGACCAGCTCGTCGTCGGCGATGAACTCGATCGCGGATTCCAGCGTGAGCCGGATCGGCGGCGTCAGCATGATCGCCTCGTCCTTGCCCGCCGCGCGGATGTTGGTGAGCTGCTTCGTCTTGACGGGATTCACCACGAGATCGTTGTCGCGGCTGTGGATGCCGATCACCATGCCTTCGTATACCGGATCGCCGGGGTTCACGAACATGCGCCCGCGCTCCTGCAGCTTCCACAGCGCGTAAGCGACCGCTTCGCCGTTTTCCGCCGAGATCGAGCACGCCGTTGCGGCGCTCGGCCATGTCCGGCTTCATCGGGCCGTAGTCGTCGAAGACGTGGCTCATGACGCCGGTGCCGCGCGTGATCGTCAGGAAGTCGGACTGGAAGCCGATCAGCCCGCGCGCCGGGATCCGGTAGTCGAGGCGCACGCGTCCCTTGCCGTCGGACTGCATGTCGACGAAGTCGCCGCGGCGCGCGCCGAGCGCTTCCATGACGGCGCCCTGGTGCATTTCCTCGACGTCGACCGCGAGCATCTCGAACGGCTCGTGCTGCACGCCGTCGATGTCGCTTCATCGACCACGCGCGGGCGCGACACGGCGAGCTCGTAGCCTTCGCGGCGCATGTTCTCGAGCAGGATCGTGAGATGAAGCTCGCCGCGCCCCGACACTTGGAACACGTCGGCGTCGGCGGTCTCTTCCACGCGCAGCGCGACGTTGCTCATCATCTCGCGCTGCAGGCGCTCGCGCAGTTGACGGCTCGTCACGAACTTCCCTTCGCGCCCGGCGAACGGCGAGGTGTTCACCTGGAAGTTCATGGTGAGCGTCGGCTCGTCGACATCGAGCAGCGGCAGCGCCTCCGGCTGCTCGGGGTCGGCGAGTGTCACGCCGATGCCGATCGGTTCTCGATGCCGTTCACGAGCACGATGTCGCCCGCTTGCGCCTCCTCGGTCGCGACGCGCTCGAGCCCCCGGAAGACCAGCACCTGGTTCACCTTGGAGAGCGTCGTCTTATCCGGAGCGCCGCTCGATCGCTCGGTGCGAGCACGTCCCGTTCAGGACCGCGACCTGCTGCCCGGCGCGGAGCCGCCCGCGATTGATGCGCCCGATGCCGATGCGGCCGACGTAGCTCGAATAGTCGAGCGAGCAGATCTGCAATTGCAGCGGACCGTCGGGATCGTCCGCGCGCATCGGCACGTGCTCGAGAATCGCGTCGAACAGCGGCCGCAGATCGAGCTTCGCCGTGTCCGCGCCATCGAGCGCTTGCAGGTCCGTGACCGCCCAGCCTTCAGCGCGGAGGCGTAGACGACCGGAAAATCGAGCTGCTCTTCGGTTGCGCCGAGCTTGTCGAAGAGATCGAACGTCTGATTGACCACCCACTCGGGCCGCGCGCCCGGACGGTCGACCTTGTTTACGACCACGATCGGCTTGAGTCCCAGCGCGAGCGCCTTGCGGGTGACGAAGCGCGTCTGCGGCATCGGACCATCGACCGCATCGACGAGCAGCAGCACGCCGTCGACCATCGACAGCACGCGCTCGACCTCGCCGCCGAAATCGGCGTGGCCGGGCGTATCCACGATATTGATGTGCGTGCCCTCGTACGTAACGGCGCAGTTCTTCGCGAGGATCGTGATGCCGCGCTCGCGCTCGAGGTCGTTCGAGTCCATGACGCGCTCGACGAGGTGCTGATGCGCCGCGAACGTGCCCGACTGCCGCAGCAGCTTGTCGACGAGCGTGGTCTTGCCGTGGTCGACGTGGGCGATGATCGCGATGTTTCGTAATGCGCGCGGCATGGGTGCGAGGGCTGAAAAAAGCCGAGAATGATAGCACGAAGGTCTCGCCATCCGCTTGTCTTACGGGTGTTCCTGCCGGACGGCCGAGGAATCCTGACATCGACAAGCATGCTGCTTTCACTGATACTGAATTTTCGTGGCGCGTTGATATGAGTCAATTGCATACAGCGCGGGTTCTCTTAGTGTGTGCGCCACTTGGCAGTGTGTCGGACTGCCATCCCGACACGTTGCCAAAAAGGAAGGGAGGTAACGGAGGGAAACCATGGGAGCGGAGCGGTCGGGTGCCCTCTGTTCCGCAGGGCGGCGAGGCCCGAGCTGAAGGCGAGCGTCGCCCCAGTCAAAAGCAGGTTACGGAGGAGAACCTTGGTTTTCCTCCGTTCCGTAGGGCGGCGAGCGCCGCCCCTATTGAGGAGGGCTCGATGTCGATATTGCCTCTGCGTCAGGATTTCGTCGGTGGCATCGCCATCATCTGCGTCGCTGCGTTCGCACTCTGGCAAGGCCAGGGCCTTGCGATGGGCACGCTGGGCGGTATGGGCCCGGGGATGCTGCCGAAATCGCTGGCGGGCCTGCTCGGCGCACTCGGTGCGCTGCTCGCCGTGAACGCTCTTGTCGATCGCGGCCCCCGCCTCAGCCGTTTTTCGTTCCGCGGTCCGATATTTGTACTCGGTGCGATCGCGGCCTTCGCCGTCTCGGTGAGGCCCGGAGGTCTCCTCGTCGCCGGGCCGCTCGCGATTTTCATCGGCGCCTGCGGCAGCCACGAATCGCGGTGGGGCGAAACGCTCGTTTTCGGTGTTCTGATGACGGCGGTGTGTATCGGCCTTTTCAAGTTCGCTCTGGGGTTGCCGATCCCGCTGGCGCCCTGGCTGCTCGATTACTGAGCCCGCGCCATGCCGGATCTAATCGCGAATCTGGGACTGGGCTTCGCTACCGCGCTCACGCCGATCAATCTGCTGTTGTGCTTCGTCGGTGTGCTCGTCGGCACACTGGTCGGCGTGCTGCCCGGCGTGGGGCCCATCGCGACGATCGCGATGCTCATGCCGCTCACATTGAAGGCCGATCCCACGGGCGCCCTCATCATGCTGGCGGGCATTTACTACGGTGCGCAATACGGCGGTTCGACGACCGCGATTCTGTGCAACATGCCGGGCGAAGTAACCGCGGTCGTGACCGCGCTCGACGGCCATATGATGGCGAAGCAGGGTCACGCGGGAACCGCGCTCGGCGTCGCGGCGCTCGCCTCGTTTTTCGCGGGCTCCGTGGCAACACTCGTCATCGCGGCCATCGGAGCGCCGCTTACCAAGCTGGCGCTCCTGTTCGGACCCGCGGAGTACTTCGGCCTGATGGTCTTCGGCCTGGGCCTTGCAATCGTTCTCGCGCACGGCTCGGTTCTGAAGGCGGTCATCATGGTCGTCCTGGGCCTGGTGCTTTCCACTGTGGGCACCGATCTCGAGACGGGCGAGGAGCGGCTCACGCTCGGGTTCTCCGCACTGTCTGACGGAATCGATTTCGCCGTGCTGGGGATGGGCCTTTTCGGCATCGCCGAGATTCTGCGCAATCTCGAGAACCCGGAATCCCGGGAGGTCGTGCGAGGCCGAGTCGGGAAGCTGCTGCCGTCCTGGGCGGACCTCCGCCGCTCGGCCATGCCGGTCGTACGCGCGACGGGCCTCGGATCGATCCTCGGCATCCTGCCGGGCAACGGCGCCGTGCTGGCGCCGTTCGCGTGGTACACGCTGGAGAAAAAACTCGCGAAGGACCCGTCACGCTTCGGTAATGGCGCCGTGGAAGGTGTGGCAGGTCCCGAAGCGGCAAATAACGCCGGCGCTCAGACCGCGTTCATTCCGCTGCTCACGCTGGGCATTCCCCCGAACGCCGTCATGGCCCTCATGGTCGGCGCGATGACCATCCACGGCATCATTCCGGGCCCTCAGGTCATGCTCAAGAACCCCGACCTCTTCTGGGGCATGATCGCCTCGATGTGGATCGGCAATCTGCTGCTCGTCATCATCAACTTGCCTCTGATCGGGCTGTGGGTGCGCCTGCTGAAGGTGCCCTATCGCCTCATGTTCACGACGATCCTGCTCTTCTGCTGCATCGGCATCTACTCGATCAACAACAATCCGGCGGACGTCTACTTCACCGCCTTCTTCGGCCTCGTGGGTTACGTGTTCATCAAGCTCGGACTGGAGCCCGCCCCCATGCTGCTCGGGTTCGTGCTCGGTCGTCTCATGGAGGAGAAGCTGCGCCAGGCGCTCGCGCTCTCCCAGGGGAGTTTCATGACGTTCGTCGAGCGTCCGGTCTCGCTGTTGCTTGTCATTCTGTCGATCGCAATCATGATCGTTGCCGTGCTGCCTGCGATCAGCAAGCGGCGGGAGGAGGCATTTCAGGAGTGAGCGATGCTGCGGGGCGTCTCCGACGTTGGCGCGGCTTAACCGAAGGAGGGAAAATGAGGAAGACATTGCTCGTGCTCGGTGCGGCGCTGATCGCCGCGTCATCGGCGTTCGCGGGGGAGCAGCAGTTTCCAACGCGGCCCGTCACCATCATCGTGCCGTTCGCCGCGGGCGGTCCGACCGACGTCATCGCCCGGATCGCGGGCGAATACTTCTCGAAAGCGCTCGGCCAGCAGTTCGTGGTGGAGAACGTTGCAGGCGCGGGCGGCACGACGGGCACGACGCGACTCACGCAGGCGAAGCCGGACGGTTACACGATCATGATGGGTCACATGGGGACCCATGGCGCCGCGCCGGGCCTTTACGCCAATCTCAAATACGACCCGACGAAGGATTTCGAGCCGATCGGGCTCGTGGCCGGGACGCCCATTCTGATCGTCGCGCGGAAGGACTTCCCCGCCGCGAACCTGAAGGAGTTTGTCGCCAAGCTCAAAGATCCGGCTACGAAGGCGAAGCAGGCGCACGCGGGGGTGGGCTCCGTCTCGTTCACCACGTGCACGCTGCTCACCTCTCAACTCAAGGTGAAGAACATCATGGCGGCGTATCGTGGCACCGGGCCCGCCCTCAATGATCTGATCGGCGGGCAGGTGGACTACATGTGCGACCAGATCGTCAATCTCGTCTCACAGGTAAGAGGCGGTTCGATCAAGGCCTACGCGATTGCGACACCGGCGCGCTCGCCCGCGCTGCCGGACGTGCCCACGACGAAGGAGGCCGGCCTTCCCGAGTATCAGGTGAGCGCGTGGAATGCGCTGTTCGCCCCGAAGGGCACGCCGAAAGAGGTCTTGGCGAAACTGAACGAGACGTACGTGAAAGCGCTCGATGACGAGGGCACGCGCAAGCGGCTGCTCGACCTGGGGAGCGAGTTGCCGGACAAGGCCGGCCGCACGCCGGAGGCGCTTGGGAAGCTCGTCGCGAGCGAAGTCGCACGCTGGACGCCGATCCTGAAAGCGTCGGGGTCTACAGGCCCGCAGTAGTCAGAACCACCCCTTTTTCGGTGAGCGGGGGCTGCGAGTCGAGTAGGACCACCCGTTTTCGGTGAGCGGGGACTGCGGAGCAGTGGGGTCCCCGCGAACGTTGCTATCCGACGTCCGTTAGTATTCTCATCAATACGTACGAGGCCTAAGGCAGAACGGGGTGTACCTCACGCCGAACGTCAAGCGTTCAGGCGGGGGTTCAGCACATCCCGCAGGTGATCGCCCACCAGGTTGATCGCGACGATCGTGACCAGCAACGCAAGCCCCGGGAAGAAGCTCATCCAGTAGCGACCCGAGAGCAGGTGCGTGTAGCCGTTCGCGATGAGCAGCCCGAGGGAAGGCGACGTGATCGGCATGCCCAGCCCCAGGAATGACAGCGTGGCTTCGAGCGCGATCGCGTGCGCGACCTGCACCGTGGCCACCACGATCAGCGGCGGCAGGCAGTTCGGCAGGATGTGCCGGTAGACGATGCGCCACCGGCTGTAGGCGAGACACAACGCGGCGTCGACGTACTCCTTGCGTTTTTCGACGAGCGCACTGCCTCGCACCGTTCGCGCGTAGTAGGCCCACTGCACGGTGACCAGCGCGATCACGATCTTGTCCACGCCCTGTCCGAGCACGGCGAGCAGCACGAGCGCGATCAGGATCGACGGAAACGAGAGCTGAAGATCGACGATGCGCATCACCAGCGCGTCCACCCAGCCTCCGGCGTAGCCTGCGGCAAGCCCGATCGCCATTCCCAGGGTGAGCGCGAGCACCGTGGATATGACGCCCACCCCGAGGCTGATGCGGAGCCCGTACAGGATCGCCGAGAGCATGTCGCGCCCCTGTTCGTCCGTGCCCAGCGAGATAGGTCTTACCGGCAGTCGCTTTGGGCGCCCGGCGCGAGCTTCGAGTCCAGGATGTCGAGCTCGGCGAGGTTGTACGGATTCTGCGGCGAGATGACCGGCGCGAAGACGGCGCACACGATGATGACGGCGAGCACGATCAGCGCGGCGAACGCGAGGCGGCTCCGCGCGAAGCTCGCGAGGAGATCGCGCTTCGGCGCGGCGGCGACCGTGACGGTGCTCATGCGCGCGCGCCCTGCACTCGCACACGCGGATCGAGCGCGGTGTAGAGCAGGTCGACCACGAGATTGATGAACACGAACAGGATGACGATCACGAGCAGGTAGGCCACGATCACCGGCCGGTCGAGCACGTTGATCGAATCGATGAGGAGCTTGCCCATCCCCGGCCACGCGAAGATCGTCTCGGTCACGATCGCGAACGCGATGACCGAACCGAATTCGAGCCCGATCACGGTCACGATCGGAATGAGGATGTTCTTGAGCACGTGAACGCGGACGATACGGCGTTCGTGCACGCCTTTCGCGCGCGCGAAGCGCACGTAGTCCTGGACCATCGCTTCGCGCGTGCCGGCGCGAGTGAGGCGAATCAGCAGCGCGAGCTTGAAGAGCGCGAGATTGAGCGCCGGCATGAAGAGGTGGCGCAGGCCGTCGGTCGTGAGAAAGCTCACCTCCACACCGAGCACGCTGACCGTTTCGCCGCGTCCGGTCGGCGGCAGCCAGCCGAGCCACACCGAAAACACCATGATCAGCATGAGCCCGACCCAGAACGTGGGCAGGCTGAAGCCGAGGATCGACCCCGCCATGATGGCCTTCGATGACACGGCATCGGGTTTGCAGTCCCGCCCACAGACCGAGCGGCAGTCCCAGGACGATCGCGATCACCATCGCGGCCAACGCAAGCTCGACGGTGGCCGGCATGCGCTGGAGGATGAGATCGACCGCGGGCACGTTCGACGCGAACGAGCGACCCAGCTCGCCGGTGAGCGCGTTGGTCACGAAGGTCCAGGTCCTGGACCGGCAGTGGCCGGTCGAGCCCGAGCGCTGCCGTCGTGCGCGCGATCTCCGCCTGGTCGGCCTGCGGATTGATGAGGATGTCGACCGGATTGCCGATCGCATAGACGCCCGCGAATACGAGCGCCGACATGACGAACAGCACGAGCGCGCTCTGGGCGAGACGGCGCAGGATGTAGCCGAGCATTGCTTATTGCTGCGAGGCGCGAAACTGGTGCGCGAACGTGAACTCATCCGTGCGCGCAGTGTAGTCGAGCGGGCGCTTCATCGCCCACGTGACGACCTGATAGTGGAGCGGGATGAAGACGACCTCACGCGCGGCGTACGCGCTCAGCTCGCGCGCGACCGACTCGCGCTTCGCGGCGTCCACGGTACGCGAGCGAGTGCTCGAGCAGTTTGTCGAGCGCGGGGTTCGAATAGCGCGCCCAGTTCCATGCGCCCCAGCCTTTGTCCGGGTTGTGCGTCGCTGCGAGCGAGCGCAACGCGAGATCCGAGCGCGAGCGAGCCCCAGCCGAGCAGCGCCACGCCGAATTCCTGCGTGCGCGCCTTGCCGAGATAGACGGCGAGCGGCATCGCATCGACCCTGGTGGTCACGCCGATGCGCGAAAACATCTGCGCGCACGCCTGCGCCACCTGCTCGTCGTTGATATAGCGGTTATTGGGCGTCGCGAGCGTCATCGTGAAGCCGTTGGGATAGCCCGCTTCGGCGAGCAGCTTCTTCGCGCCTTCCGGGTCGTATTCTTCAGGCTTCACGCGCGGGGTCGTGTCCGAGCACGCTCGGCGACACCACGTTCGATGCGGGCAGCGCAAGTCCTTCCATGACGCGCTCGGCGATCGCCCGGCGATTCATGGCTTTGGACAGCGCCTGCCGCACGCGCATGTCCTTGAACGGATTCTCCGCGAGCGGCTTCCCGGCCTTGTCGGTTACGCCCGGCGGCGACGTGCGGTGCTGGTCCAGATGCAGGAGGATCGTTCGCCACGACGTCGTCTGAGCGAGTCGATGGGCCGCGCTCTTGCGCAGCCGCGCGAGATCCGCGCTCGGGACGTTCTCGATCGCGTCGAGCTCGCCGGAGAGCAGGGCAGCCGTTCGCGTGGGATCGTTCGGCACGATGCGCAACGTCACGGTGTCCCATGGTGCGGCGCCAGCCCAGTAGGCATCGTGCTTCGCGAGGGTCACGCGATCGCCGCGCGCGAACTTCACGAGCTTGAACGGGCCCGTGCCGACCGCGGCCTTGCCGCTGTCGAAATCTTCTCCGCTCGCGTTCTGGGCAGCGCGCTTCGAGACGATCAGCACGTGCGCGAGATCCTCCAGCAACGGCCCGTACGGCGTTGCGGTCTTCAGCCGGAGCGTGTGCTTGTCGACGATCTGTTTGGCCGTGATCATCCGCACGTAAGCCGCGAAACCGCCGGGGCTGCCCTTGATCGTGAGCGGTCGCTCCAGCGAAAAGACGATGTCCTCAGCCGTCAGCTCGGAGCCGTCGTGGAATTTCACGCCGGGCCTGAGCTTCAGTTCCCACGTCAGCGGATCGGGCGTCGTCCATGACTGCGCGATCCCGGGGATCACCCGCGCGCGCTCGTCGATGCGCACGAGCCCCTCGAAGATATGCATGCCCACCGTCAGATTCGGCTGTGTTGCGACGAAGTGCGGATCGAGCGTCGTCACGTCCGCGGAAAGGCCGATGCGAAGCTCGGCGGCCTGCGCAAGACTGCCTGCGAAAACGGCGGCGATCGCGCATGTGAACGCCACGCACCGCTGCCGAAGAACAGCGAACGATCCGCCACTTCATTGAATTCGCCTTTCTGCGTTCGCACCGAGGAAGCCGGCAAGGGCTGTCTCGAACCGAACGGGCTCGTGTGCGTGCTTCGAGACGGACACTTGTGTCCTCCTCGGCACGAACGTCTTCGCCGGTGTCATTGCGGGCGAAACTCGTGAGCGAACGTCCGCTCGTCCGCGCGCGGCGTATACACGACGCCCTTTCGTGTCGCCCACAGGTTCTCCTGATGGTAGAGCGTGATTGATGCCCATGTCCGTCATCGCGACCTCCGTCGCCTGCTGCAGAAGCTTCTCCCGGCGCGCATCGTCCACGGTCGCGAGCGCCTGATGCGAGCAGCGCGTCCATTTTCGGGTTCGAATAACGGCCGCGGTTCGCCTGCCCCATCCCTTTGTCGTTGTTGAAGGTGGCGAGCAAGGCTTTGAGCGGCGACGAGGCCTCGGCCGTATCCGAGCCCCAACCGACCAGCATCAGGCTGAATTCGAGCTTGTTCGCGCGCGTGAAGTAGACCGACGAGGGCATCGCGTCGACCTTGGTGGCGATACCGACCCGGCTCAGCATCTGGGCGATCGCCTGCGCCACCTGCTCGTCGTTCACGTAGCGGTTGTTGGGTGCGTGGAGGGTCAGCCCGAAGCCGTCGGGATAGCCTGCCTCCGCGAGCAGCTTCTTCGCGCCTTCCGGATCGTACGATTCGGGCTTGAGCCCGGGCGCATAGCCGAACATGCCTTCGGGCATGAGCTGCCCGGTCGGGCGCGCCGCACCTTCCATGACGCGGTCCACCAGCGCCTGGCGGTTGATCGCCTTCGACATCGCGCGCCGCACCCGCAGTCCTTGAGCGGATTCCGATCGAGCGGGCGGCCGGCCTTGTCGGTCACGAAAGGCGACTTGTCGCGCGCACTGTCGATGTGCAGGTACATGACACGGTGCGAGACCACACGATACAACGACAGGTCGGCATGCTTCGCGACCTTCACGAGATCGGAGGTGGGCACGTTTTCGATGGCACGCACTTCGTTCGCGAGCAGCGATGCGACGCGCGTCGGATCCGACGTGATGATACGGAACGACAACGCGGTCCCACGGTGCCTTCGTGCCCCAGTATCCGTCGTAACGCTCGAGATCGATGCGGCTGCCTTTCTGCCAGCGCGTGAACTTGAAGGGGCCCGTGCCGATCGCGGCCTTGCCTGAATTGAAGTCCTCGGTGCTCGCGCCTTTCGCCGCGCGGCTCGACACGATCATGATCGTTCCCATGTCGTTCGGCATGAGCGGATAGGGCGTCGCGGTCTTCAGCCGCAGCGTGTGTGGATCCACGACGATCTTCTCGGTGATCTGCTTGCTGTAGGTCGCGAAAGAGGAGGGACTGTTCGGCACCGTGGGCACGCGATCGAGCGAGAAGACCACGTCGGCGGCCGTAAAGTCGCTCCCGTCGTGGAACTTGACGTTTCGGCGCAGCCTGAATTCCCAGGTGAGCTCGTCGACCGTGCGCCAGGATTCCGCGAGGAGCGGGACGAGGCGCCCCTTCGCGTCCTTGCCGACGAGCGTTTCGAACACGTGGTTGCCCACGTTGTTGTTCGGCGTGAGATTGTGGAAATGCGGATCGATGGAAGTCACGTCGGCTCCCAGTGCGATGCTCAAGTCGGCGGCGCGCACGGGCATGGCGCCGAACAGTGCGGCAGCGATCACGCAGACGAGCGTTTTCATTCCCGGCTTCCTCACCCCAAGTGTTCGAACAGCATACCAAAAGCGGCGCGCTTCCAACGTTGACAGCCCCGCGAGCGCCCACCTATGCTCGATGCACCATGATGGACTCCATCGCCCTGATACGCACGCCTGGTCGCCTTTCCGACGGTCAGCCGCGATTCGAATCTCGATCTCATTGATTTCGTGCGCGGCCTCTTGCGCGAGCTCGCCGCCGATGTGCGGCTCACGTTCGACGACGACCGGCGCAAGGCGAATCTCTTCGCGACGGTGGGCCCGCGCACATCCGGAGGGCTTGCGCTGTCAGGACACACGGACGTGGTGCCGATCGATGGGCAGCCCTGGGACAGCGATCCTTTCGTGCTGACGGAGCTCGATGGCCGCCTCTACGGCCGCGGCACGTCGGACATGAAGAGCTTCCTCGGCGTCGCGCTTGCGCTGCTGCCGCGCTATGCGGGACAGCTCAGGCAGCCGCTGCATCTCGCGCTTTCGTACGACGAGGAGGTGGGCTGCATCGGAGTGGGGCGTCTCATCGCGGACCTCGCGCGTGCCGATATCAAGCCCGATGGCTGCATCGTCGGGCGAGCCGACCTCGATGTCGCCCGTGATCGCGCACAAGGGCAAGCGGAGCTATCGCTGCAACGCTCGCGGCGCTGCGGCGCATTCCGCGTACGCGCCGCGGGCCGTCAACGCGGTGGAGGCAGCCGCGGAAGCCGTGGCCTACCTGAAGCGCATGGCGCGGCGCCTGCGCGACAGCGGCCCCTACGATCGGGCGTTCGACATTGCGCACACCACGGCACACACCGGTGTGATCCGCGGTGGCACCGCGCTCAACATCGTGCCGCACGAATGCAGCTTCGACTTCGAGTTCCGGCATCTGCCCGGAGAGGATCCGGAGGCGTTGTTCGCCGAGCTGAAGGGCTACGTCGAGCGCGAGCTCCTGCCCGAGATGCGCGCGGTCGACGCGCGGAGCGGTTTCGAATTCATGCAGCTTTCCGAGATCCCGCCGCTCGACACGCGCGCGGAGACGGCGATCGTCGGACTGGTTCAGGAGCTCACCGGCAAGATGGAAGTCGGCAAGGTTTCATATGGCACCGAAGCGTCGCAGTTTCAGCGCGCCGGCATCCCGACCGTCGTCTGCGGCCCGGGCTCGATCGACCAGGCGCACAAGCCGAATGAATACATCGCGCTCGAGCAGGTGCGCGCATGTGAAGCTTTTCTCGCACGCCTGATGGAGCGCCTGACACATTAGCCCGTCATTCTGGCGCGAGGCCAGAATGACGGGCGCCGTTGAAGGTCATGTTCTGGATCCCGGACGCGCGTGCGGTGCACCTCCGGGATGACGAGTTGATGCGTCATTCTGGACAGCCGCCGGGCGATGCGATCCAGAATCCAGAACCAAGCTGCAGTCAGTGATGCAGGATCTTCGACAGGAATACCTGCGCCCGCTCCGAGCGCGGACTCCCGAAGAACTCGTCCTTGGTCGCATCCTCCACGATCTCGCCGTGATCCATGAAGATCACGCGATGGGCGACCTTGCGCGCGAAGCCCATCTCGTGCGTGACGACCATCATCGTCATGCCTTCCTGCGCGAGCTCGACCATGACGTCGAGCACCTCGTTGATCATCTCGGGATCGAGCGCGGAAGTCGGCTCGTCGAAGAGCATCGCGATCGGGTCCATCGCGAGTCCGCGGGCGATCGCGACGCGCTGCTGCTGGCCGCCCGAGAGCTGCCCGGGGAATTTGCGGGCGTGCAGCTCCATGCCGACGCGTTTCAGCAGCGCCTGGGACTTCGCAGTCGCCTCGGCACGACTGCGACCCAGCACCTTGATCTGTCCGAGATTCAGGTTCTCGGTCACGGTCATGTGCGGGAACAGCTCGAAGTGCTGGAAGACCATCCCGATCTTCGAGCGCAGCCGGTTCAGGTTCGTCTTCTTCTCGCGGACCGATTCGCCGTTCACCACGATCTCGCCTTCCTGGAACGGTTCGAGGCCGTTTACGCATTTGATCAGCGTCGACTTGCCGGAACCGGACGGACCGCAGACGACGACTACCTGCCCTTTGTCTACGCGCGTGCTGCAGTTCTTGAGCACGTGGAAGCTGCCGTACCACTTGCTGACATTGCGGAACTCGATCATGGGCGTGCGGGCGGGAATGGGGCGTTCATCGGGGAATCGCGGTGCGCTGCTGCAGATGCTTCACGAGATACGACAGAGAAAAAGAGATGATGAAGTAGACGAGCGCGACGAACGTGTACATCTCGACGAGCCGGTAATCGCGGTTCGCGATCTTCGCGGCGGCGCCGAGGAAATCGGTGGCCGAGATCACGTAGACGAGCGAGGTGTCCTGGAACAGGATGATGGTCTGGGTGAGCAGCACCGGCATCATGTTGCGAAAGGCCTGGGGGAGCACGACATAGCGCATCGTCTGCCAGTAGTCGAGCCCGAGTGCCTCGCCCGCGGCCACCTGCCCGCGTGGAATCGACTGGATGCCGGCACGCATGATTTCGCAGAAGTAAGCGGCCTCGAACATCGTGAAGGTGATCACGGCCGACCAGAACGCGCCCACGGCGATCGGCTGCGAAGCCCCGAGCACCCATGCGCCGATGTAGGGCACCAGAAAGAAGAACCAGAAGATCACCAGCACGAGCGGCAGCGAGCGCATGAGGTTCACGTAACTGCCGGCGAGAATCGAGAGCGGAGCGAAGCTCGCGAGGCGCATCATCGCGAGCAGCGTGCCGAAGATGATGCCGCCGGTCATCGCCATCAGGGTCAACGTGATGGTGAACGTCATGCCTTCCCTGAAGAGATAGGGCAGCGAGCGCGCGATGACGTCGAAGTCGTAGCCGCTGAACATCAGCGCTAATGTCCTGCCTGCGGTGTCTGCGCAGCGCTGCCGATGAAGCCCGGCACGCGCACCTTGCGCTCGAGCGCGCGCATGGCCAGCACGACGATCAGGTTCGTGATGAGGTAGATCACGGTCGCCGCGGCGAATGCTTCGAAGACCTTGAACGTGAACTCCTGCATCGCCCGCGCGCGGCCCGTCAGTTCGAGCAGGCCGATGGTCAACGCGACGGATGAATTCTTGATGACGTTCAGGAACTCGGACGTGAGCGGCGGCAGGATGATGCGGAATGCCATCGGCAGCAGGACGAAACGATACGTCTGCGGCAGGGTGAGCCCCAGCGCCGTGCCGGCCATGTGCTGGCCGCGCGGCAGGGACTGGATGCCGGCGCGCACCTGCTCGGCGACGCGCACCGAAGTATAGATGCCGAGGCAGAGGACGGCGGGATAGAACGAGCCCCACGGCGGGACAATCTGCTTGATCGCATCACCCAGGTCCTTCGGCAGCAGCTCGGGAAGCACGAAAAACCAGAGAAACATCTGCACGAGGAGCGGGATGTTGCGGAAGATCTCGACATAGGCGTTGCCCGCACGCACGACCCATTTCGAAGGGGTGGTGCGCAGCGTGCCCACGATGGAACCGACGACGAGTGCGATCGCCCACGCGGCGAAGGCCGTCGCGAGCGTCCATACCACGCCCACCAGCAGGTAATTAAGCCACGTTCCGGAACCGTCCGACGCGGTCTGGAGATAGATGCTCCAGTCCCAGTTGTAATTCACGTCTGCGTGCTCTTCCGCAAAAAAGAACGGGGGACCGCGGTCCCCCGTGTTCCGTGAAAATCGGCTATTTGTAGGCGTCCGGATCGCCGGAATCGGTGGGTTTCGCGATCACGTTCTTGAACTGCGGCGACAGGGGCACGTTCAGGTTGATGTTGCGCGGCGGGATCGGCTTCAGGAACCACTTTTCGTAGATCGGATTGATCGCGCCGCTCTTCATCGCCTGGACCATCGCGTTGTCCACCACTTTCTTGAATGCCGCATCGTCCCTTCTCATCATGATCCCGTAGGGTTCCGGCAGCGAGAGCGCGAAATCGGAAATCACGAACTCGGAAGGGTTGCGCGAGGACGCAACGAGGCTGTAGAGCAGGATGTCGTCCATCGCGAAGCCCACGGCGCGCCCGGTCTCGACCATCTGGAAGGCCTCCGAATGGCCGTTCGCCGGAATGATGTTCATGGCCATGTTCTTGGACGTGTTGAGCTCCGTCAACTGCTTGATGTTCGTCGTGCCCGAGGTGGAGGTCAGCGTCTTGCCCTTCAGGTCCTCGACGCTGCGGATGTTCGATGCTTTCTTGCTGACGACGCGGGTGGCCGTCAGGAAGTGCGTGATGGTGAACGCGACCTCCTTCTGACGCGCGACGTTGTTCGTCGTCGAGCCGCATTCGAGGTCGATGGTCCCGTTCGCCATCAGCGGGATCCGGTTGGCGGAGGTGACGAGCTGATACTTCACGTCGAGCTTCGGCATCTTCAGCTCGGTCCTCACTGCATCGACGATGCGCAGGCACAGATCCATGGCGTAGCCGACCGGCTGCTGCTTGTCGTCGTAATAGGAGAACGGAACGGAGGCGTCGCGATGGCCGATGGTGATGGCGCCGGATTTCTGGATCTTTTCCAGCGTGCCGCTCGGCTGGGCGGCGCAAGCGACACCCGAGGCGAGCACGGTGGCGATGGCGAACGCGAGCATTCGGAAGCGTTTCATGTACTTCTCCTGGCGGTGAGCCGTCTTGTAGTGTTGGAGGTGCAGCCCTTCGCGGCCCGGTGTCAATCTAGCCCAAGGTCCACGCCTTGTCTAGCATGGTAGGCTCGTGCTTTCGGAGGATAGACGCGCGATGGCCAATACCCGCTTCCGCCGCGAGCACGACCTGCTGGGCGAGCGCTCGGTACCGATCGAAGCCTATTACGGTGTTCACACGGTCCGTGCGCTCGAAAATTTCGCGATTACCGGAACCCCGATTTCGATCTACCCGGACCTGGTGGTTGCGCTTGCCTGCATCAAGGAAGCGGCCGCTCTGGCAAACAACGAGCTCGGCCTCCTCGACGACGATAAGACCCGGATGATCGTGAAGGCCTGCGAGGACGTGCGAAGCGGTGCGCTGCTGGAGGAGTTCGTGGTCGACGTGATACAGGGGGGCGCCGGCACGTCCACCAACATGAACGCGAACGAGGTGATCGCGAACCGCGCGCTGGAACACATGGGCCACCGCAAGGGGGAGTATCAGTACCTGCATCCGGTGGAGCACGTCAACATGAGCCAGAGCACGAACGACGTGTATCCGACGGCCATCAAGGTCGCGCTCCATTTCAGCATCCGGCGGCTGATCGCGGCGATGGCGGAGCTGCGCGGCGCGTTCGACGCGAAAGCGCGAGAGTTCGTGGAGGTGCTGAAGATGGGCCGCACGCAGCTCCAGGATGCGGTGCCGATGACGCTCGGGCAGGAATTTTCGACCTACGCGGTGATGTTGTCGGAGGACGAGCAGCGGCTCCAGGAAGCATGCCTGCTCATTCACGAGATCAATCTGGGCGCAACGGCGATCGGCACCGGGATCAACGCGCATCCGCGCTATGCCGAGCTCGTGTGCCGGCGCCTCGCCGAAATCACGGGCATCGATCTCGTGGTGGCGACCAACCTGGTCGAAGCGACGCAGGACGCGGGCGCGTTCGTTCAGGTTTCGGGCGTAATGAAACGCGTGGCGGTGAAGCTTTCGAAGACGTGCAACGACCTGCGGCTGCTCTCGTCCGGGCCGCGCGCGGGCTTCAACGAGATCAATCTGCCGCCGATGCAGGCGGGTTCGTCGATCATGCCGGGCAAGGTAAATCCGGTCATTCCCGAAGTCGTGAATCAGATCGCGTTCGAAGTGATCGGCAACGACGTGACGGTGAGCTTCGCGGCCGAAGCGGGACAGCTCCAGTTGAACGCGTTCGAGCCGATCATCGCGCACAGCCTCTTCAAGGGGCTCAAACATCTGCACAACGGCTGCCTTACGCTCGCCGACAAGTGCGTGAAGGGCATCACCGCGAACCGGGAGCACTTGCGGCGGCTCGTCGAGAATTCGATCGGCATTGTCACCGCGTTGAACCCCCACATCGGATACGAGCGGGCGACGGCGGTCGCGAAGGAGGCGCACGAGACCGGGAAAAGCGTCTACGAGCTCGTGTTGTCAAAGGGCTGGCTATCGAAGGCGCAGCTCGACGAGTTCCTCAAGCCCGAAGTGCTTACGCAGCCGCGCTACATCACGGCGGCGCCCTCAGGCGAAGAGGCGGGGTCGCCGTAGTCCTCGTTGCAGTGCGCCGGCCCCGTGCTGCGATTCGTCATCCCGGACCCTGGACTGCAACATTCCAGGGCAAGCTGTGCCGCAGACACACGGATCCGGGATCCAGTAAACCGTGGGTGAACAGCGCCTGGATTCCGATTTCGCATCGGAATGACGTCGCCGGGCTACTCGGAAAAGGTGAGAGGTCAGAGGACCATGAGAACCGCCTATGCACACATCACACCTTACATAACCAAAGACGGCTCCGAGATCCGCGAGCTCATGCACCCTGCGACCCACGGCAATCGCAATCAGAGCTTCGCCGAAGCGATCGTCGCGCCGGGCTGCAAGACGCGCCTGCACCGGCATCCCTCGACCGAAGAGATCTACCACATCACGGCGGGCGGAGGCTCGATGCGACTCGGTGAAGACACATTCGCCGTGCGCGCAGGCGACACGATCTGCATCCCCCCGGGAACGCCGCATTGCATCGAGAACACCGGCTCGGGGCCTCTGAAGATTCTGTGCGCGTGTTCGCCGGCGTATTCGCACGAGGATACGGAGCTGCTGGCCTGAGCGCGCCCGCAGCGTTATACGTCGCGCCCTTCGCTCAAAAACGCCTCGATCACTTCCGCCAGCCGCTCCGGCTGGTCGTGATGCATCATGTGGCCGCAGTCCTCGATCTCGACCTCGCGGAAATCGCGGAACGCGCCTTTGCGTTCAGCGAGCTGCTCGGGCGTGTCGCGCAGCCAGCCGGGGATGTGTGAGTCGCGGCCGTTGACGAGGAGCAGCGGCGCCGTCGCGCGCCGCCAGATAGCGAGCGATTCCTCGATGCGAAACGGGTAGGGGTTCGCGACCTTGTGCCGCGGATCGCTGCGCAGCTCGACCGTGCCCGCAGCCGTTTCGCGCCCCCACTGCTGAGCGAGAAACTGCGCTCTTTCCCGAGTGAGCCGCGGATTGTTGCGCTGCAGCCGCTGCGCCAGCTCGGCGAACGAGGCATAGGGCCTGAACTGGGGCGGATCGCGCTGCGCGTCCATCCATTGCACGAGCCGCTTCGGCGCCGAATCCGCGTTCGTGCGGGCAAGCCCCAGACCTTCCAGCGAAATCACGCGCCCCACGCGCTCGGGCCGCAAGCCCGCGTACGTCACGACGATATTTCCGCCCATGCTGTGGCCGACCAGATCGACAGGCGTGTCCCGCTGATAAATGTCGATCAACGCATCCAGATCGGCGTAGTAATCGGGAAACCAGTACCCTTCGGGCGCCCGGTCGCTCGAGCCGAAGCCCCGCCAATCGGGCGCGACCACGTGCCACTCCGCACGCAGACAGTCCACCAGAAACTGAAAGGACGCCGACACGTCCATCCATCCGTGGAGCAGAAAAAGCGTGCGATGGTCCGGCGCGCCCCACGTGCGCACGTGATAGCGCAGTCCGCGAATGGCGTGAAATTCGGATTTACTTTGCCGCACGCGCGGATAGTAATCGGAAAGGGGCCGCAATGGCGCGCCTCCGCAGCCGTTGTCAAATCGAAGCGCTGAACGCGACGCGCGCGCCTCACGCGCGGGAAGCGCTCACGTAAAATGAATGGCATGATCGATCCGTCGTTCGTTCACCTGCGCCTCCACAGCGAGTACTCCGTGGTGGACGGCATCGTGCGCCTCGACGAGGCGATCGACGCCGCCCTCGCCGATGACATGCCGGCGCTCGCGCTGACGGACCTCGCGAATACCTTCGGGCTCGTCAAGTTCTACAAGGAAGCACGCGCGCGGGGGGTGAAACCGATCGCCGGCTGCGACGTCTGGATCACGAACGAGACCGATCGCGACAAGCCGCATCGCCTGCTGCTCCTGTGCCAGACGCACGCCGGTTATCTGAACCTGTGCGAGCTGCTCACGCTGGCCCATCGCACCAACCGCCATAGGGGCCGTGCGGAGCTGCGCAAGGCATGGTTCTCCGAGATCGGCGCGGAAGGCCTGATCGCGCTCTCCGGAGCGCATCACGGCGATGTCGGACAAGCGCTGCTCGTCGACAACACGCGTCATGCCCAGGCGCTCGCGGCCGAGTGGCAGCGGATCTTCCCGAACCGCTATTACATCGAGCTGCAGCGGCTCGGAGCGGGCGCGGTGACGAGCGGCGTCGCATCCGTGCCGATCGAGCTCCATGTCCAGCGTGCATTGGATCTCGCCGCCGACCTCCAGCTGCCTCCGGTGGCGACTCATCCGATCCAGTTCGTGAGGCCCGATGATTTCAGGGCGCACGAGGCGCGCGTATGCATCTCCGAAGGCTATATCCTTTCCGACCAGCGCCGGCCCAAACACTTCAGCCGCGAGCAGTACTTCAAGTCGCAGGCGGACATGGCGGCGCTCTTCGAGGACATTCCGGAAGCGCTCCGCAATGCAGTCGAGATCGCCAAGCGCTGCAATCTCGAGCTCACGCTCGGAAAGAGTCAGCTTCCGCGCTTTCCAACGCCGAACGACGTCGGCCTCGACGAATTTCTCCGGGCGCGCTCGCTCGAAGGTCTCGAGCGGCGGTTGGAGGCGCTTTATCCCGACGCCGCAGCGCGTGAAGCCGAGCGGCCGCGCTATCTCGCGAGACTCGACTTCGAGATCAGCACGATCCTCCAGATGGGGTTTCCGGGCTACTTCCTCATCGTCGCGGACTTCATCAACTGGGCGAAGACCCACGACGTGCCCGTCGGGCCGGGCAGGGGATCCGGCGCCGGATCACTCGTCGCCTACAGTCTGGGCATCACCGATCTCGATCCGCTGCGCTACAACCTGCTCTTCGAGCGGTTCCTGAATCCCGAGCGCGTGTCGATGCCCGACTTCGATATCGACTTCTGTCAGGATGGCCGCGACCGCGTCATCGACTACGTGAAGACGAAGTACGGAGCGGAAAGCGTCTCGCAGATCGCGACGTTCGGAACGATGGCCGCGAAGGCCGTCGTGCGCGATGTCGGGCGCGTGCTCGAGTGGCCGTATGGCCGCTGCGATGAACTCGCCAAGCTGATCCCGTTCCAGCCGGGCAAGACGGTGACGCTCCGGCCGCGCACCGACGCGGAAGACCGCCAGACGATCTACGCGCGCGAGGTGGAGCCGCAGATCGAGGCGCGCGAGCAGGCCGACGAGGAGACGCGCGAGCTGCTCGGGCTCGCCATGCAGCTCGAGGGCCTCACGCGCAACGTGGGCATGCATGCGGGCGGTGTGCTGATCGCACCCGGCAAGCTCACCGACTTCTGTCCGCTCTACGTGGCGGACAATTCCGCGGCCGCGGTGAGTCGGTACGACAAGGACGACGTCGAAGCGATCGGGCTCGTCAAGTTCGACTTCCTCGGTCTCACCACGCTCACGATCCTGGACTGGGCGGTGCGGGACATAGGGGGGCGGGAAGTCGTTGCTGGGGACTTCGATCTCGCGTCGATTCCGCTGGACGACCCGAAGGCATTCCAGATCTTCCAGAGCGCGAACACGACCGCCGTGTTCCAGTTCGAATCGCGCGGCATGCGCGACCTGCTGAAGCGCGCGAAACCGGACCGTTTCGGCGACATCATCGCGCTCGTCTCGCTCTACCGTCCGGGGCCGATGGATCTGATTCCCTTGTTCTGCGACCGCAAGCATGGCCGGGAGCGAGTGGTCTATCCCGACCCGCGCGTGGAGGCGATCCTCTCCGAGACCTACGGCATCATGGTCTACCAGGAGCAGGTCATGCAGATGGCGCAGATCATCGGGGGTTACAGTCTCGGCGCGGCCGATCTGCTTCGCCGCGCCATGGGCAAGAAGAAGCCGGAGGAGATGGCGCAGCATCGTCAGATCTTCCGCGACGGCGCCGCGAAAAGCGGTCTCTCCGAAGCGAAGGCGGACGAGCTCTTCGACTTGATGGAGAAGTTCGCGGGCTACGGCTTCAACAAGTCGCACGCGGCGGCTTACGCGCTCGTCGCGTATCAGACCGCCTACATGAAGGCGCATCATGTCGCCGCATTCATGGCTGCCAACATGTCTGCCGTCATGGCGGACACCGACAAGGTGCAGCAGCTTGCCGAGGACGCCGTTCAGAACGGACTCGAGATTCTGCCGCCCGACGTGAACGCAGCCGAATACCGCTTCGTTCCTCTCGACGAAAAGCGCATCCGCTACGGCCTGGGCGCGATCAAGGGCACGGGTGAAGCCGCGATCGGCCACATCGTCCAGAATCGCACGCAGCGGGGACCGTTCGTCGATCTCTTCGACTTCTGCTGCCGTGTGGACAAGCGCATCGTGAACCGCCGCGTCGTCGAATCGCTCGTTCGTGCCGGCGCATTCGATTCCGTGAACGATCATCGTGCGAGCCTGCTGGCCTCGGTCGGGATTGCGCTCGAAAGCGCGGAGCAGGCGAGCCGTGCCGTGAACCAGGTGAGCCTCTTCGACGACCCCGAAACGGCCGGTCCGCCCATCGCGCTCGCGGCGGCGGCGCGCTGGACCGATCGCGAGCGGCTGCAGAACGAGAAGCTCGCACTGGGTTACTACCTGTCAGGCCACCCGTTCGAAGGCTACGCGCGCGAGCTCGGCGACTTCATCAGGACGCGACTCGATCAGCTCACGCCTCAGCCGCATCCAGTGCTGCTCGCCGGGATTATCCATAGCGTGCGCATTCAGATGACGCGACGCGGCCGCATGGCGGTCGTCATGCTCGACGACGGGCACGCCCGCATCGAACTGACGGTATTCAACGAGCTCTTCGAGAAGCACCGGCACTGGCTCAAGGAAGACCAGCTCCTCATCGTCGAAGGCAAGGTCGCGCACGACGACTTCTCGGGCAGCCTGCGTGTGTCCGCCGAGAAGCTCTTCGATCTCCACACCGTGCGCACGGCGTACGCACGCGGCATCCGCATCACGTGCAATGGTGACTCGTCGGGACGCAAGCTCCAGGAGATGCTTCAGCCTTACCGCGCCGGCCGCTGTCCGGTGCAGATCGTGTACTCCAACGAAGGAGCCGTCTGCGAGATCGAGTTGGGCGAAGCGTGGCGCGTCGATCCGCAGGAAGCGCTCATCCAGTCGCTCTCGGAGTGGCTGAAGGCGGAGAACGTGCAGGTGGTGTATCCGTAGGTTAGAACCAGCCATTCTCGGTGAATGGGGGCTGCGGAGCAGCGGGGCCCCATTCACGAAGCACTCCGGCGCGTGAAAGCACTCTCGTCAAAATGTACGAGGCTCAGTGCAGAATGGGTGTCGGCCGAAGGAAACGGAATCGCGGCGACAGCCTCTCCGAGGCGCGCCGCTCACGGGTAAGGGGCGGTTTCAACTTACTCTGTTGCGCGCTGTGCGAAGCCGTCGAACTCTCCGCCGTCGGGATTGATCTCCACATTCGTCACGTGCGCGCTCGGCGGCCCATGCTGCGCCCACGCGATCAAGCCGTCGACGGCCTCACGGGAGCCTTGAGCTACTGCCTCAACAGTCCCGTCCACGCGGTTTCTGACCCAACCCGAGACGCCGCGCCTGCGCGCTTCGCGCGTCATGTAGTGACGAAAGCCGACGCCCTGCACGCGGCCGTATATTCTCAAGCGAAGAGTGACGGTCATGCGTCGGAATCCCCTGTTGCGCTAGAATAAACACGTACACCTCGGCGCGCGTTCTCTGCCTCGCGCGCGCCTTCACTACAAAGAATACGTGGACGTCTCCCTGCTTCAGCCGATAGACGCGGCCGTCGTGCTTGCCGTCGCCTGGGTATTTCTCGGCGTCGCGGCACTCGCGTTCGCGCGCACGCCACAACTGATCGCGCCGGTGCTGTACCCCGCCGGCGCAGTCGTTGCATTGGGCATCGCGGCGACCGGCGTGTGGGCGATCAACGTTCCGCCGAGCACCGTCCTGCTCGCAGCCGGTCTTCCCGACCTGCCGTTTCACGCGCGAGTCGACGCGTTGTCCGGATTTTTCCTGCTGGTGCTCGGCGGTGTGTCCTTCGGCGTCTCTCTTTTTTCCACGACTTATTTTCGACGTGAGCATAAGGGCGCGCTCGTCGGCTTTCAATACCATCTGTTTCTCGCGAGCATGGCATTGGTGCTCATCGCGGACGACGCGTACTTCTTCATGGTCGCGTGGGAATCGATGGCGCTCTCGTCGTATTTCCTCGTGACGCTCGACCACGAGCGCGAGCAGAACCGGAATGCGGGCTTCATCTATCTCCTGATCGCGCATATCGGCGCGCTCGCGATCCTGCTCTCGTTCGGTGTGCTGCAGGGTGCCTCGGGCTTCTACACCTTCGACTCGATGCGCCGGGCGGACCTCGCGCCGTTCTGGTCCACGGTCGCATTCGCGCTCGCCTTCTTCGGCTTCGGCGCGAAGGCCGGCATGCTCCCGCTCCACGTCTGGCTGCCGGAAGCGCATCCGGCCGCGCCATCGCCCGTGTCGGCGCTCATGTCGGGCGTCATGCTGAAGACCGCGATCTACGGCATGGTGCGCGTCATCTACGATCTGATCGGCGGCATCCGCTGGGAATGGGGTCTGACCGTACTGCTGATCGGAGCGGCGACGTCCCTTTTCGGCGTGCTCTTCGCGCTCATGCAGCACGACCTGAAGCGCCTCCTCGCCTATCACTCGGTCGAGAACATCGGGATCATCCTGATCGGCATCGGCCTTTCGATGATCTTCATCGGCAGCGGGCAGCCCGTCGCGGGCGTTCTGGGTCTCATCGCAGGCCTCTATCACACGCTCAACCATGCCGTCTTCAAGGCGCTGCTCTTTCTCGGCGCGGGCGCGGTGCTTCAATCGACAGGGCTTCGCAACCTGAACGAGATGGGCGGCCTGATCCGCTACATGCCGCACGTCGCGCTGTACTTCCTCGTGGGCGCGCTGGCGATCTCCGCCCTGCCGCCGCTGAACGGCTTCGTCTCGGAGTGGCTCACGTTCCAAGCGGCGCTGCAGGCGCCGCTCCTCGAGAGCAGCGTACTGCGCAGCCTGGTCCCGATCGTCGCCGCCGTGCTGGCTCTCTCGGGAGCGCTCACGGCAATGTGCTTCGTGAAGGTGTACGGCGTCGCTTTCCTCGGACAGCATCGGCACGCGCTGGCCGAGCGCCCGCGTGATGCGAGCGCGCTGGAACGCGCCGGCATGGCATGGCTTGCAGCGGCGTGCGTCGTGCTCGGGCTCCTGCCCGTGCTCGTGCTCGGCCAACTCGATCACGTAAGCCTCTCGCTCGTGTATGCGCGCCTGCCCGAAGGTGCGCTCGACTCCGGCTGGCTGTGGCTCGTGCCGACATCGGCCGATCAGGCGAGCTACAGTCCGATCGTCTTTCTTCTCGTGATCGCCGCCGTGTGCGGCCTCACGGTGTTCGCCGTAAGACGCATGTATCACGGGCGTTTGCGGCGCGCGCCGCCGTGGGATTGCGGCTATCCTGAGCAGGATGCCCGCATGGAAGATACCGCGGACGGCTTCGGCCAGCCGATCCGGCAGATCTTCGCGCCGGTGTTCCTCATCCACCGCGAGATCCCCCGCGCCGACGATGCGCGTCCCGTCTTCAGACAGGAAGTCGAGGATCGCCATTGGTCGGTGCTGTATGCCCCTGTCGCGCGGCTGACTGAATTCATCTCGCGTCAGGCCGGACGGCTCCAGCAGGGGCGGATCTCCGTCTATCTGCTGTACAGCTTCGTCACGCTGATCGCATTGCTCCTGTTCGTCGGATGAGTCTTCTCGCCGGCATCGTCTTCCAGCTCCTCCAGTCGCTGCTGGTCGTCGCGCTCGCGCCGCTCATGCTGGGCTGGGTCAATCAGTGCCGTGCGTGGCTCCAGAACAAAAGGGGCGCGGGAATCGCGCAGCCCTACAGGGTCATACACAAGCTCTTTCACAAGGACGCCGTCGTCGCGCACGACACCTCCACGCTCTTTCGGGCCACGCCCTACGTACTGTTCGGCTGCATGTGGCTCGCGGTCGGCATCGTGCCTGTCCTCGCGACCGATCTGCCGTTCGCGCCCGCCGCCGACGTGATCGCGCTGGTCGGTCTCTTCGCCCTCGCGCGCGTGTTCGCGTCGCTCGCCGCAATGGATACCGGTACGTCGTTCGGCACGCTGGGCGCACGCCGCGAGATGATGATCGGTTTTCTCGCCGAGCCCGCGATGCTGATGACGCTGTTCACGGCCTCGCTCATCAGCCAGTCGACTTCGCTGCCAACCATCGTGGAAACGCTCGGCCAGCGCGAGCTCGTGCTCTACCCGAGCATGGCGTTCGCGGCGATCGCCTTCCTCATGGTGCTGCTCGCGGAGAACGCACGCATACCGATCGACAACCCGTCGACGCATCTCGAGCTCACGATGATTCACGAAGCGATGATTCTCGAGTACTCGGCGCGGCATCTCGCGCTCGTCGAATGGGCGTCGAGTCTCAAGCTCACCGCCTACATCACGATCGGCTTCGCGATCTTCCTGCCGTGGGGCATCGCGCAGCCGGGCGACTGGCTCGGGCTCGGCCTTGCATCGGTCGCATTGCTGGCGAAGCTCGCGCTGGCGGGGATCGGGCTGGCGCTCATCGAAACCGTCTCGGCGAAGATGCGCATCTTCCGTGCGCCCGAGTTTCTCGCGACCGCCTTTCTGCTGGCGACACTGGGCATGCTCATTCACTTCGTTCTGGAAACGTGAAGCGCCTCCATGACTCTCCCGTTCTACGCCCAGTTGATCAACCTGCTCGCCGCGCTTCTCCTGCTGGTCGCGTTCGCGATGCTCACGCAGCGGCGCATCCTTTCGCTCGTCCATCTCTTCGCCGCGCAGGGCTGCGTGCTCGCGCTGTCCACGGCGATCGTTGCGTATTCGACGAATCAGCCGCATCTGTACTACTCCGCGCTGCTCACCCTCGTGCTCAAAGTGTTGGTGCTTCCCTGGATTCTCCACAGGCTCATGCGCGCGCTCAACGTGCAATGGGACGTCGAGCCGCTCATCAACATTCCGGCGACCATGCTGCTCGGCATCGTGCTCGCCATCTTCGCATTCAACCTCGCGGCGCCGATCTCGGAGATGGCGGGCACGATCACCAAGAGCACCGTGGGGATCGCCATGGCGAGCATCCTGCTCTCGTTCCTCATGATGATCACGCGGCGCAAGGCGGTGTCCCAGGTGATCGGCTTCCTCGCGATGGAGAACGGACTGTTCTTCGCCGCGACCTCCGCGACCTACGGCATGCCGATGGTGGTCGAGCTCGGCGTCGCGCTCGATTTTCTGGTCGGCACGCTCATCTTCGGCGTGTTCTTCTTCCACATCCGCGATACGTTCGAGAGCCTCGATATCCACCACCTCGAGAAGCTGAGGGATCGCTGATGGCTCGATGCGCGTGCGCCTTCACCCTCCCCGACCGCTCCGCTCCCCCGAGCGCCTCTCCCTCCAGCGAGGGCGAGGGGAAATTCGTGGTGCGAATCGCTGACGCGATTCGCACATCGTAAAGATGGAGCTCCTCGTCCTCCTCGCCGTTCCGCTCGCAGGCGGCATCGCCCTCGCCATCTGGGGGCATTACCGCCTCGCGGCGGAGTTGAATGCTGCTGCGAGCCTGCTCACGTTCGTCGCGGCAGTCGCGCTGGCGCTTCGTGTGATTGCCGAAGGCTCGCAGCTTGTCTGGAACGAGAACTTCTTCGTCGATGCGTTCAACGTGTTTCTGGTGACGTTGACCGCATTCGTCGCGTTCACCACCTCGCTTTTCAGCCGTCCCTACATGCGCATCGAAGCGCACCACGGGCGCCTCTCGCCGCAGCGCCTGCGCCTCTACCACAGCATGTTCCAGTTGTTCACGTTCACGATGCTGCTCACGCTGCTCACGAACAACGTCGGCATCCTGTGGGTCGCGCTCGAGGCGGCGACGCTGACGACCGTGCTGCTCGTGAGCCTCTACCGGACGCCGGCGAGCCTCGAAGCCGCGTGGAAATACTTCATTCTCTGCGGCGTGGGCATCGCGCAGGCGCTCTTCGGGACGATCCTGCTCTATTTCGCCGCCGAGAAGGTGCTTGGCCCGGGCGGTACCGCGCTCCTGTGGACGCACCTGTACGAAGTGAAGGGCGATCTCGAACCGACCGTGCTCGGCCTCGCCTTCGTCTTTCTGCTCGTGGGCTACGGTACCAAGGTCGGTCTTGCGCCCCTGCACAACTGGCTGCCGGACGCGCACGCGGAAGGGCCGACGCCGATCTCGGCCGTGCTTTCCGGACTCCTGCTCAACGTCGCGTTGTATGCCGTCGTGCGCGCGAAGGTGCTCGTGGAAGGCGCCCTCGGGACGAACTTCGGCGGCAATCTGATGATGGGCTTCGGCCTGCTTTCGGTGGTTGTCGCTGCGTTTCTCCTGTCGCGGCAGCGGGAGGTGAAGCGGCTCTTCGCCTACTCTTCCATCGAGCACATGGGTCTCACGACTTTCGCTTTCGGGATGGGCGGGCCGCTCGCCACGTTTGCCGGCCTGCTCCACATGACGGTGCACTCGCTCACCAAGTCCGCCATCTTCTTCGCCGTGGGGCACGCGGTCCAGAAATCCGGGACGCCGATCATGAAAGACATCCGCGGCCTGATCGAGAGCAATCCCGCGATCGGATGGGCATTACTCCTCGGCAGTCTTGCCATTCTCGGCATACCGCCGTTCGGTGTTTTCGCCAGCGAGTTCATGCTGCTCACCGCCGCGATGCATCAGGAGCCCTGGGCGACGCCCCTGCTGCTGATCTCGCTTGGCGTTGCGTTCGCCGCGATATTAGGAAAGGTGCAGCCGATGGTGTTCGGCGCTTCGGCGTTGCCGCGACTGCCGCACCGTCCGGCGCTGATTCCGGTGTTCCTGCATCTGGCGATCGTTCTGATGCTAGGTTTATACATTCCGCCGTTTCTCGCTGACTGGTACCGGCAGGCGGTGCAGTTGATCGTGATCGGTTGATTTCTATGAAGCTCGAAGACTTCCCATTCGACGTGACCCAGCTTCCCTGCGCGATGCCGGTGTGGCAGGCGCGCACCGATGCCGAGCACTGGCGCCGCGCCTGCGAGCAGGTGCGGGAGAAGGGCGGGCGGCTGGTCGCGTTCTGGGCTGCGGACCGGCGCGAGGGTGGAGAGGGCTTCGCGATTTACGCCGCGTTGACCGTGCGCTCGGGTCTGCTCGTGGTCACGACGCTTACCGACGAGGAGCGCTACCCGGACATCTCGGATCTTTATCCGGCCGCCGCGCGCATGCAGCGGGCCGCTTACGACCTCCTCGGTGTGCGCGCCGACGGTGCGCAGGACACGCGCAAATGGCTCCGGCACGGCGCCTGGCCGGAAGACGTGTTCCCGCTGAGAAAAGACTTTCCCGCGGCCGGCCTGCCTGATGCGGCGAATGGACCTCACCCGGACAACTATGCTTTCGTGCGAGTGGAAGGCGAAGGCGTGCACGAGATCCCCGTGGGGCCGGTGCATGCCGGAACGATCGAGCCGGGGCATTTCAGGTTTTCGGTCGTCGGCGAGGGCATCCTGCGTCTCGAAGAACGCCTGGGCTACAAGCACAAAGGCATCGAGAAGCGCTTCGAACAGATGACGCTCCTCGAAGGCGCCGCGCTCGCCGGCCGGATTTCGTGCGATTCGACCGTTGCCTACGCATGGGCTTACGCGATGGCGGTGGAATGCGCGGCCGCGATGACGCCGCCTGCGCGCGCGCTGTGTCTGCGTGCGCTGCTGCTCGAGCGCGAGCGCATCGGCCAGCATCTGTGGGACCTCGGCTTCCTCGGCAACGATGCGGGGCTCGCGTTCGGCCTTGCACAGTTTTCCAGACTGCGCGAAGACTGGCTGCGCGTGAACCACGCGCTGTTCGGCCATCGCTACCTCATGGATACCATCGTGCCGGGAGGCGTAGCGTGCGATCTGGACGAGGACGGCGTCCTCTGGCTTTCGCAGGAGATCGACGCGGTCGGCCGGGCGGTGACGGCGCTCCGAGGCGTATATGACGACCACGCGGGATTGCAGGACCGCTTCATCGGCTGCGGCCGCGTGAAACCCGAGCTCGCGGAAGCCCTCGGGCTCACCGGACTCGCCGGGCGGGCCAGCGCGGTCGCGTGGGACTTGCGCGTGCAGTTTCCGCCGGTGCCGTACGAACACTTCGACGTGCGCATGGCGACGCATCGCAACGGCGACGTTGCCGCGCGCGTCATCGTGCGCTTCGACGAGATCGCGGAATCGCTGCGGCTGATCGGTCTGATCCTCGCGCACCTGCCGGCCGGAGACCTTCATCTCCCGGTGCCCGACGTGCCTGATTACGCGGTCGGCATCGGCTGGGTCGAGGGTTGGCGCGGTGAAGTGCTGATCGCGCTCGATGCCGCTGCCGGCCGTCGCATCCGGCGTCTGCACGCGCACGACCCATCGTGGCAGAACTGGCCGCTGCTCGAGCGCGCGGTGCTCGGCAACATCGTCGGCGATTTCCCGCTCATCAACAAGTCGTTCAATCTGTCGTACAGCGGGCAGGATCTTTAGAGTGAAACGTGAAGGAGTGAAAGAGTGAAGAGGAAAAGCACGCCCTCGCCCCGCGCGCGGGGAGACGGGTGGGGAGCGGAGCGGTCGGGGAGGGGACGTGTTCCAGCTTCTTAAACAGATCGCTGTCGTCGGCATCAAGACCGAGGCGCCGCCTCAGCCGGACGAAGCGCTGCGTGTGACGGCGCAGTGGCTCCAAGCCTCAGTGTTGAAGCGCTTCCAGGGCGCGCTCGCGATCCGGCATGTCGACGCCGGCTCGTGCAACGGATGCGAGCTCGAGATCAACGCGCTCGACAATCCCTACTACAACCTCGAAGCGCTCGGCATCCGCTTCGTCGCTAGCCCGAGGCACGCGGACATGCTGCTCGTCACCGGCCCGGTATCGCGCCACATGGAAGTCGCGCTGCTGCGCACGTACGACGCGGTGCCCGATCCCAAGCTCGTCGTCGCCATCGGCGATTGCGGCTGCACCGGCGGGATCTACGGCGAGAGTTACGCCAGCCTCGGCCGCGTGTCGAACGTGATTCCGGTCGACGTGTGCGTGCCCGGCTGCCCGCCGACGCCGCTCGCGATCATGCAGGGGATACTCACCGCGATCAGCGCCGAAAACGATATGCGCTGAGACACGGCATGGCGCGACCCGCCCAGGTGAGGATGACGGCTTGCCATCGAATGCGCGCCGCAAAGACGCGTGGCCGCCATCGCAGACCCCTTCTTCGCTCGAGGGGTGCTCGGCTGCCGGGTCGGACCCGATCAGCTCACGCGATATCGCGGGACCATCCCTTCGTCCAGTTCGATCCCGAAGCCGGGCGCGTCAGGAATTTGTATCCAGCCGTCGATAACCTGCGGCCGGTTTACCCACATCGCCTGCCAGATCGGGTCGCGGTCGGGATGCGCGAAGCATTCCGCGTAGGTGCCGTGGGGAACGGCGGCGAGCAGATGCTGTGCGATCTGCGCTTCCTCGTGATGCGCCATGTGCACGCCTGATGCGGCGCATAGCGCGGCCGCCCGGCGCCAGTCGGTGACGCCGCCGCCTTCGGAGACATCGTAGTTCACGAGATCCACCGCCTCCGCGTCGAGCAGACGCCGGATCGCGTGGCTCGTGATCTCGGATTGGCCGGCGGTCACCGGGATGCGTGTCGAGCGCCTCACGCGCGCCATCATCGCCGCGTCGTCGTACCAGTGGCAGGGCTCTTCGAACCAGCGGATGCCGAGGTGCTCGATGCGGCGCGCAAAGTCGATCGCGTCTACTGCGTTCCAGCCGCGGTTCGCGTCCACGGCAAGAATGAAATCATCGCCGGCGGCCTTGCGTGCGGCGGTCACCCGCTGCGCGTCTTCCTCCGGCGAGAGCCCGCCGACCTTGAACTTGCAGCCCGCCATGCCGGCTTCGCGGTAGAGCTCCATCTCGCGGCCGATGTCGGCGAGCGTCTTGCCTTCCATGTAGTAGCCGCCGATGGAAATCACCTGAAGCCGATCGCGATAGCCGCCGAGCAGCTCGCGGACGCTTTTTCCGAGCGCCTTGCCGACGAGGTCCCAAACCGCGCAGTCGAGGCAGGCAATCGCCTCGAGCAGCAGCTTCTTGTCCGAGCTGGTGTGCGTCGCTTCGAAGAGCGTCTCCCAGATACGCTCGATCTCGAACAGACTCATGCCCCTTACGCGGGGGAACAGCTCTTCGGTGATCAGCCGTACGATCTCGCGTCCGTGGTAGCGGTTGTCGCCGTTGTAGACATTGCTCGTGAGCCCGTCGCTCGTGGCGAGGCGCGTTACAACGGTCGCACGTTTGAGGACCGAATAGGTGGAGCCGCCGAAGTTCTGCCTCAGCGGGATTTCGATGGCGATCGCTTCGATCGATTGGAGTTTCACAGGTTCCCCCCTCACCCTATCCGTTTTCCCGATGCGGGGCAGGTTTAGTTACGAGCCGCGAGTCACGAGCGATGCGCGATAAGCCACAAGTCACGAGTCACGAGCCGCGGATCACTTCACTTTCATCCCCGGCTGCGCGCCGTCGTCCGGCCAGAGCAGGAACGGTCCTCCCGCATCGCCCGACGCCGCGAGCACCATGCCTTCCGACACACCGAACTTCATCTTGCGCGGTGCGAGATTGGCGACGAGGACGGTGAGCTTGCCTTTGAGCGTCTCCGGCTCGTAGGACGACTTGATCCCGGCGAAGACCTGCCGCGTGCCGAGCGCGCCCACGTCGAGCGTGATCTTCAGCAGCTTGTCGGCGCCTTCGACGTGCTCCGCGTTCTGAACGCGGGCGATGCGCAGGTCCAGTTTGACGAAATCGTCGATCGTGATCTGCGGCGCGTCGCCTGCCTTCTCACTGCCCGCGCTGCGTGGCGCAGCTCCGGATGCCGGGGATGCCTGTGCCACAGCCGCTGGCCCCGAACGCGACGTGCCGACCGCCGCGGATGCCTGCGATGAACCTGTCTCGCTCGCTGCGGACGACGTCTGCCCTGACTTATCTTCCGAAGCCGGCGCCGAAGATGTTTGTGCCATCGTAGAACCTTTCCGTTGAGGCGGCGTGCTTGCCGCGGACAGCGTTTCCCGATTCGCCTCCACCAGCGCGCGAATCTGCTTCGCTTCGACGCGCGTCATGAGATGCGAGTACGGGCGAATCCGCCGTACGGGTGTTTTCAAATCATCCCAGCGCAATACGCCCTGGATGGCGAGCAGCTCGGCAGCCTTCGCTGCGCGCTCGGGCAGAACCGGCGCGAGGTAATACGTAAGCAGGCGAAACGCGTCCAGGCAGTCGGAGCAGACTTGCTGAAGCAGAAGATGCTGCGACGCGTCCTTGACGAGCTGCCAGGGTTTCGCGCGGTCCCACCGCCGATTGATGGCGTCGGCGACACGCATGATCTCGCGTATCGCTCGGCTGTATTCGCGGGCGTCGTAGCTCTCTCTTATCAGCTCTTCGCTGTCGTAGGCCACCGCGGCCGCAGAAAAAACATCGCGCCGATCGATTTCTATCGGCGCGAGCGCGCCGTCAAAGTGCTTCGTGATGAACCCCGCCGCCCGGCTCGCGATATTGATGTACTTGCCGACGAGGTCGCTATTCACTCGCGCGACGAAGTCGTCGAGGTTCAGATCGATGTCTTCCATCGTCGGACCGAGCTTCGCCGCATAGTAGTAGCGCAGCCATTCCGGATTCAGCCCCTGCGCGAGATAGCTCTCGGCGGTGATGAACGTGCCGCGCGATTTCGACATCTTCTGGCCGTTCACCGTCAGGAAGCCGTGCGCGTAGACTCGGCTCGGCGTGCGGTAGCCCGAGAACTCGAGCATCGCGGGCCAGAACAGCGCATGAAAATACAGGATGTCCTTGCCGATGAAGTGCACCATCTCGGCACTCGAGCCTTCCTGGACGAACGCGGAGAAGTCGAGGCCGGAGCGTTCCGCCAGATTCTGGAAGCTTCCCATGTAACCGATCGGCGCATCCAGCCAGACGTAGAAGTACTTACCCGGCGCGTTCGGAATCTCGAAGCCGAAGTACGGCGCGTCGCGCGAGATGTCCCAGTCGATGAGTCCCTGGTCGAACCACTCCCGGATCTTGTTGCGCGCCTCGGGCTGCAGGTGATCGTTCGCCTGGGTCCATTCTTCGAGGAACGCCTTGCAGCGCGGGTCCGACAGCCGGAAGAAGTAATGGTCGGAGGTCTTGCGCACCGGCTTCGCGCCGGAAACGGTAGAGTAGGCGTTCTTCAGGTCGGTCGCGGCGTAGGTGGACCCGCAGACTTCGCACGAGTCGCCGTACTGGTCCTTCGCGCCGCACTTCGGACACTCGCCCTTGATGAAACGGTCCGGCAGGAACATTTCTTTCAGGGGATCGTAGAACTGCTCCACGGGACGCACGGCGATGAGGCCTGCCGCCTCGAGTTTCAGATAGATGTCGCATGCGAGGCGGCGCGTTTCCTCGGAATGGGTCGTGTGATAGTTGTCGAATTCGACGAGGAAGCCGGCGAAGTCCCGCTTATGTTCCTCCACCACGCGCGCGATCAGCACCTCGGGGGTGATCCCCTCGCTTTGCGCGCGCAGCATGACGGGCGTGCCGTGGGTGTCGTCGGCGCACACGTAATGCACCTCGTGGCCGCGCATCTTCTGGAAGCGCACCCAGATGTCGGTCTGGATGTATTCGACCAGGTGGCCGAGGTGAATCGCGCCGTTGGCGTAGGGCAGCGCGGACGTGACCAGGATGCGCCGTGTGGCCATGCTTCTTCTTGTGGGGGAAGGAGGGGAACTAAACGTGTGAATTCTAACCCGGATTGTTTAGAATCCCGCCCTTACCGTTCCCCTCGTCGGGAGCTCTCCCGGGGGAAGAAGGCGAGGCTCAAAGCACTTCCCGCGTCCAGGTAACCGAGGACTATCGCCATGCCCGTCACCGAGCAGCAAGTGGTTGATGCGCTCAAGGAGCTCACCGACCCCAACACGCGCAAGGATTTCGTGTCGTCGAAATCCGCGCGTAACGTGCGCGTCGAAGGCGACACGGTTTCCGTCGATATCCTGCTCGGCTATCCGGCGCAGACCCAGATCGAGCCGATCCGCCGCGAGATCGTCGCGAAGCTGAAAAGCCTTCCGGGCGTGGCGAACGCCAACGCGAACGTGACGATGAAGATCGTCTCGCATGCCGTCCAGCGGGGCGTGAAGTTGATTCCCAACGTGCGCAACATCATCGCGGTCGCGTCGGGCAAGGGCGGCGTGGGTAAGAGCACGACCGCGGCCAACATGGCCCTCGCGCTCGCCGCGGAAGGCGCGAAGGTCGGCGTACTCGACGCCGATATCTATGGCCCGTCCCAGCCGATGATGCTCGGCATCAGCGGGAAGCCGCATTCGCTAGACGGGAAGAAGCTCGAACCGATGGAAGCGCATGGCATCCAGGCGATGTCCATCGGCTTCCTGATCGACATCGAGACGCCCATGGTCTGGCGCGGGCCCATGGTGACGCAGGCGCTGGAGCAGCTCATCAACGAGACGAACTGGCGCGACCTCGACTTTCTCGTCGTCGACCTGCCTCCCGGGACGGGCGATATCCAGCTCACGCTCGCGCAGCGCGTTCCGGTGACGGGCGCGGTGATCGTCACCACGCCGCAGGACATCGCGCTCATCGACGCGCGCAAAGGACTCAAGATGTTCGAGAAAGTGGGCATTCCCATCCTCGGCGTCGTCGAGAACATGAGCCTGCACATCTGCAGCCATTGCGGGCACGAAGAACGCATCTTCGGCGAAGGCGGCGGCGAGCGCATGGGCAAGGACTACGGCGTGGAGCTCCTGGGGGCGCTGCCGCTCGATATCAGCATCCGCGAACAGGCTGACTCGGGCAAGCCGACGGTCGTCGCCGAACCCGGCAGCCGCGCCGCCGAGATCTATCGCGAGATCGCGCGAAGAGTCGCCGTGAAGATCGCGGACAAGCAGCAGGACCATTCGGGGGTCTTTCCGAAGATCGTGGTGCAGAACACGTGAAGATGTCGCGCCTCCCGCCTCCCACCTCTCACCCCCCGAACACAGCATGAGATTCCGCTTCCCCGTCATCATCATCGACGAGGATTTTCGCACCGAGAACGCGAGCGGTATGGGCATCCGCGCGCTCGCGAAAGCGATCGAAGACGAGGGGATGGAAGTCATCGGCGTCACGAGCTACGGCGACCTCTCGAGCTTCGCCCAGCAGCAGAGCCGCGCCTCGGCGTTCATACTGTCGATCGACGACGAAGAACTCGGTGTCAGCACGCCCGAAGACGCCGCGGCCACGGTGGCGCAGTTGCGCAAGTTCTGCTCCGAGATCCGGTTTCGCAACGCCGATATCCCGATCTTCCTGTACGGCGAGACGCGCACCTCGCGGCACATCCCGAACGACGTGCTGCGCGAGCTGCACGGCTTCATTCACATGTTCGAGGACACGCCCGAGTTCGTCGCACGGTACATCGTCCGGGAGTCCAAGACCTATCTCGACAGCCTCGCCCCGCCTTTCTTCAGGGCGCTGGTGCATTACGCGCAGGACGGCTCGTATTCGTGGCACTGTCCCGGCCATTCCGGCGGCGTCGCGTTTCTCAAGAGCCCGGTCGGCCAGATGTTCCATCAGTTCTTCGGGGAGAACATGCTGCGCGCGGATGTCTGCAACGCGGTCGACGAGCTGGGCCAGCTCCTCGACCACTCGGGTCCGGTCGCGGCGTCCGAGCGCAACGCGGCGCGCATTTTCAACTGCGACCATCTCTTCTTCGTCACCAACGGCACGTCGACGTCGAACAAGATGGTGTGGCACTACACGGTGGCGCCCGGCGACATCGTCATCGTCGATCGCAACTGCCACAAGTCGATCCTGCACGCGATCACGATGACGGGCGCGGTGCCGGTGTTCCTGATGCCCACGCGCAACCACTTCGGCATCATCGGACCGATCCCGCGTGACGAATTCCGCTGGGAGAATATCGAGAAGAAAATCCAGGCCAATCCTTTCGCGCGCAACGTGAAGACGAAGCCGCGCGTGCTCACGCTCACGCAGAGCACGTACGACGGCATTCTCTATAACGTCGAGACGATCAAGGAGATGCTCGACGGCAAAATCGAGACGCTGCATTTCGACGAAGCCTGGCTGCCGCACGCGACGTTTCACGAGTACTACCAGAACATGCATGCGATCGGGCGCAATCGCCCGCCTTGCAAGGAGTCGATGATTTTCTCGACGCAGTCGACGCACAAGCTGCTGGCGGGACTTTCGCAGGCCTCGCAGATACTGGTGCAGGACAGCAGGTCGCGCATGTTGAACCTGCATGCGTTCAACGAGTCGTATCACATGCACTCGTCGACCTCCCCGCAATACGCGATCATCGCCTCCTGCGACGTGGCGGCCGCGATGATGGAGCCCCCGGGCGGGACGGCCCTCGTCGAAGAATCGCTGCAGGAGGCGATCGACTTTCGCCGCGCGATGCGCAAGGTCGACGCGGAGTTCGGCAAGGACTGGTGGTTCAAGGTGTGGGGACCGGAGCGCCTCGCCGCCGAAGGCATCGGCAACCGCGACGAATGGATGCTGCGCGCGAACGAGCGCTGGCACGGCTTCGGCGATCTCGCGCCGGGCTTCAACATGCTCGATCCCGATCAAGGCGACGATCATCACGCCGGGACTCGACGTCACGGGCAAGTTCGCGAAGACCGGCATCCCCGCGATCATCGTCACGCGCTATCTCGCCGAGCACGGCATCATCGTGGAGAAGACGGGGCTCTACTCGTTCTTCATCATGTTCACGATCGGCATCACGAAGGGCCGCTGGAACACGCTCGTGACCGAGCTCCAGCAGTTCAAGGACGACTACGACAGCAACGCCCCGCTGTGGCGCGTGCTGCCCGAGTTCCTGAACAAGTTTCCGGGCTACGAGAAGATCGGCCTGCGCGATCTCTGCGACCAGATCCACGGCGTCTACAAGGCGCACGATGTAGCGCGCGTGACCACCGAGATGTATCTCTCCAACATGGTGCCGGCGATGAAGCCGGCCGACGCCTGGGCGCGCATGGCCCACGGCGAGATCGACCGCATCGAGATCGACCAGCTCGAAGGGCGCATCACGAGCGTGCTGCTGACGCCCTATCCGCCGGGCATTCCGCTGCTCATCCCCGGCGAGCGGTTCAACGCGACGATCATGGGCTATCTCCAGTTCGCCCGGAACTTCAACAGGCAGTTCCCGGGCTTCGAGACCGACATCCACGGGCTCGTGGTCGAGAAGTCGAACGGGCAGATGAAGTACTACGTCGACTGCGTGCGGTCGCAGTAGCGGCCATCCCTGGTTGTACTGTCCCGCGTGTCGGCGCACAACAGGGTCGTCATTCCGGACAGCGCAGCGCGCGTGATCCGGAATCCAGGAAGCCGGTTGCCTGGATCCCGGCCTCGCGCCGGGACGACTGCCAAAGAAGAGTTGCGGAAGTGACGCTAGCGCGTCCGCCGCAGTCCCCGCACTTCGAACCTCACGCGATCCAGCTCTTCTCCTTCCGCGTTCTTCAGAAGCACCTCCCGCGAGCCAGGCTCAGGCAGCCACAGGAGTGCACGTCCGGCCGGCGCTTCGCGGCCGTCGTCGAGCACGAAACGCGCGCCCCGAGGTGCGCCGCGTGCGGTCAGGACGAGCCGCTGACGGTCGCGCGGGATGTCCGGGTCGATCGCGTAGATCGCGCCGCGCGCCGGTGATTCGATGTGCGGCCCCGCGGCAGGCGCTTCGAGCGCGACGATTCTGGAGGTTTCGGTGCCCGCGATGAACCACTCGTCGCGGTCGGGCTCGAGCGCGCCGGAGTACGCGATGCGCCGGCGCGTAAGCCCGTCTGGCGGCTTGGCATGGCGCGGCGTCGCGGCTTCCTGAAGGTAGTCCATCACTTCGCGCCACACCGGCGCGGCGCCGTCGATGCCCGACACGTCGTGCATGGGCGCGCCCGAGAAATTGCCCACCCACACGCCCACCGTGTAGCGCCCTGCGAAGCCGACCGCCCAGTTGTCGCGCATCTCCTTGCTCGTGCCGGTCTTCACGCTCGAGCGATAGCGTGTCGCGAGCGGGCTCGCGAAGCCGAACGTGAGCGCACGCGCCGCCGGGTCCGCCAGGATGTCGCTTACGACGAAGGCGGCGCGGCTGTCGATTGCACTGGTGGTCGCGTCTTCCTTGTCGTGCTCCGGCACGGATGGGACGTGAGCGCCTGACAGCGTTTTCACGGCACGCCACTGTCCGCCGTTGGCGAGCGCGCGATACGCGTTCGCGAGCTGAAGCAACGTGACTTCCGCGCCGCCGAGCGCGAGCGAGTAGCCGTAATGGTCGGCGTCGCGCCTCAGCGTGTCGAAGCCGAGATTCTTCAACTGCCGGTAGAACGGCTCGTAGCCGACGAGCGCCAGTGTGCGCACCGCCGGCACGTTGAGGGAGGAGGCAAGCGCATGGCGCAGCGAAACCGATCCTTTGAACGTGCGATCGTAGTTCTGCGGGACATAGAGGCCCGCCGGCAGCGTCACTGCGACGGGCCTGTCCTCGAGGATGGAGGCGGCTGTCAGCGTGCGGCGCTCGATCGCGAGCGCGTACAGAAACGGCTTCAGCGTCGATCCTGCCTGCCTGGGAGCCATTACGCCGTCGACTTCGTGCGCGCGCGACAGCGTCCCGCTCGACCCGACCCAGGCGAGCACTTCACCCGTTTCGTTGTCGAGCACGACCACGGCGCCATCCTCGACGTGACGCCCCTGGAGCTCGCGAAGATGTCGCACGAGCGTGTCGCGGGCGAACTGCTGAACCCGCGCATCGAGCGTGCTCCGCACGTGCTCGCCCGGCCGCTTCACGAGCTTGCGCGCGAGGTGCGGCGCCAGGCCTTCGATGTCAGGGTCGCGGTGGCCGCCGCGGAGTCCGCCGGCCGCCATGCCCTGCACGATGAGGCATGCGCGCTCCTCGCGATCGAGCAACGCGCAGGCACGGCGCGCCACACGGGTCGGCGCGGCGTTCGGCGAACGCACGAGCGCCGCAAGAAGCGCGCTCTCGAGCCGATCCAGTCCGCCAGCGCGTTTGCCGAAGAGACTGCGGGAGGCTGCATCGATGCCTTCGAGGTCGCCGCGAAACGGCGTCAAGTTGAGCCACGCTTCCAGGATCGCGTCCTTCCTCCACTGGCGCTCGATCGCGAGTGCCTGCCGCGCCTGGCGCCACTTCTGAACGACACTGCGCCGTCCGCCTTGTTCGAGCGCCGGATGAAGATGCGCTGCGAGCTGCATCGTGAGCGTGCTGCCGCCCCGGCGTTGGCCCGCAAGCGTCTGCCCGAGCGCCGCGGCGATCGCTCGCCAATCCACGCCGCCGTGTTCGCGGAAGCGCTTGTCTTCGGAGGCGATGACCATCTCGACGAGCGCGGGCGACACATCAGCGAGTGCCACCCACTCGCCGCGCCTGCGTTCGTGATCGACACGGATACGCGACAGCGCTGCGCCGTGACGGTCGAGCAGCCAGACGTCCGATGCGCGCCAGCTTCCCTGCGCCGTGTCGAGGGAAGACACGGGGTAGGGCGCCACCCGGAGTGATATGAACAGCGCGACGCAAGCGGCGATGAGCACAGCACCGGCTACGCGCCCGCAGATCTTCGCCTTCATGGCTTCACCGTCACGGGCTGGTTCGGCAGCTCCGCCATCATCTCCGGCGCATAGAGCGCTTCCACGCGCGTCGCCGGCAGGTCGAAGCGGCCGGGGTTGTTCAAGCGCACCGTGTACTCGGTCTTGAAGCGCCCTCTCGGTACGAACTGGTAATACGCGCGATACGCTTCCTGCGTGCGCTCGATGAAGGCGGGCGTGACTCCGGCGCGCTTCTCGGCCTGCGTGAGCGATGCGGCATCGCGGGCAAGGCCCGAACCGAGAATCATCGAGCCGCTCGGAATCGGATCGTCCACCACGACCCACGTCATGTCCGACTGGGCATCGATCTCGAGCGTGACGCGATAGACGTCACCGCGTGTGTAGCCGGACCGATCCTTCTGCTCGACGGGCGTCACCGTGCGCTTGATGCTGTAGCCCGCGGTGACCGGCGCCGTGAGCGGCAGCGCTGCACGCGATTGCACCATTGCCCACGGCGCGCCGGCGCCTTTGTGCGTGAGCGTGAGCGGCTCGCGCGCGGCGGGCCAGTCGATGTCACGCGTCTGCCCGCCTGATTTCACGTCGATGGGCACCGACGTCGGACCGACCGCGACGACGACGTTGCCCGTTGCGACGGTCTTCTCGAAACTTTCCGAGAAACGCGCGAGCGCAACGCTGCCCCACGCGTTCGCGGGGGTCGTGCTCCAGCGTCCGCGCACCTGCCGCGACAGCATCCCGCGCACGAGGCGCGGCACATCGTCTTTCCACGCTGCCTCGTCCAGAACGGCAATGAGCGCCCGGCTTGCATTGACGTCCGTGTTGACCATGAGCCACCACAACGCGTCGTTGCGTTCGGTCGAAAACGTCATGACCGTGCCCTGGAAGTCGAGCCGCGCCCGCAGCAGTTCCAGCGCCTGCCTGAAGCGTTCAGCCCGGCGCGGCACCGCCTCGACGCGGTTCAGAATGCCGATCCAGTCGAGGAGCGCCGAGGTCGGCCACAGCGCGGGATCGATTGCAATCGAATCGAGCATGGCGGGCTTCGCGCGTCCGTGCCGGGAGAGTGCCTCGATCGCCGCGAGCTTGCGGATCGTCAGGTCCGCCGCCGGCAGGGCGCTCTCGCGCGCGATGCGGCCGGTCGCAAATGCTTCCAGGCCGTTCAGCATGCGCCCGAGCAGCGCTTCGCCGAATTCGCGTCCGCGCTCGTGTGCGATCTGCATGAGATACGCCGTCAGCACGTCGCTCCCTGGCATCGTATCGCTCGGAAAGTAGCGTGTGAGACCGTCGCGATCGAGATAGCTCGGCAGACTGGAGACGATCGCGTTCCAGAGCTGCGGATCGTCGAGGCCGATCGCCTTCGACACACGTTGCTCGAGGCACGTGTACGGGTAAGCCTGAAAATACTCACGCACGGCGGAGAGCTCGCCGCCCAGGCTCGGAAGCACGTCCACGCGCACGCCGCCGCGGCCAGCCATCGCGCCGGCGGGCCGCTCCACGGAGAGCGCGAGCGGTTTATCGAGTCGCGCGAGCGTCGCCTGGTACACGCGGACGGGATGAACCTGCACGACTTTCTGAGATACACGCAATCGATCTCGCATGCCGCCGCTCCCTGCCGCCGAGACGTCCCAGTAGATGCGCTCCAGTCCGACCGGGACTTTCGCAGGAATGCTCAGCACCTTCGCCTCATTGGCGGCAAGCGCGAGGGCCTCCTCACCGCTCGCGAGCGTCTTCGCCGCTGTGTTGTCGGTGGGCCTGTCACGCAACACCCATTCGAACTTCGCCGTGACGGGCTGCGCGGTCGCGTTGCGCACGGTGAACATCGCGTTGAACTCGTCCTGTTCACGGACAAGCGGCGGCAATCCCGCAAACATCATGAGGTCCTGCGCGGTGCGCACGGTTGCAGCGCCATGACCGAACTTCGACGCACCCGCATGCGCGACGGCGACGATGCGGAAGCTCGTTAGGGCATCGTTGGTGGGGATCTCGACGACCGCGCGTCCCTGCGCATCGAGCGGCACCCGCGCCTTCCACAGAAGCAGCGTGTCGAAGAGCTCGCGCGCGCCCCCGCGGCCTCCGCCGCCGCCCGCAGCGACCGCTTTTTTTCCGAAATGGCGCTTGCCGATGACGAGCCCCTGCGCCGTCGCGGTCATGACTTCGGCGGGCCGCTCGTGAAGGATGCCTTCGAGGATGTTCCAGGAGCGGTTCTCCAGCAGCTCGAGCAGTCCTTCGTCGACGGCGGCAAGCACGATCTCGCCGTTCGAAGCCGGCACGCCATTACTGTCCGCGACTTCGATCGCGACCCGCGTCGATTCGCGCACTTTCAGCACGCTGTGCTCCGGCGTGACTTTCACGTTCAGCGCGTAGTCGGCGCGGCCCACTTTGATCTCAGCCATGCCCAGCTTGTAGGCGGGCTTCGCAAGATCGACGAGCGCGGTCGGACGTGTATCGCGCTCCACCGGAATCTCATCCCTGATCCGCAGCCAGTATCCGACCCTGTAGATCCAGCGTTTCAACCACGCGTACGGTCCCGGCACTTCCGGATCGACGCGTCCGCGCAGCGCGAGCGCCGAGACATACACATTCGGCCCGTAATGACCAAGAACGGGAACGTCGATGGTCGGCGCCTTGCCGTCGAGGCTCGACGACCTTCTGCCAGAGCACCCCTCGCGCTCCGCCGTGACGAGCACTGTCGCTTCGCGGAACGGCATGCGAACCTGAAACCGGGCGCTCTCGCCCGGTTCGTAACGCTTCTTTTCCGGGATGAGATCGATACGGTCGTGGTTCTCCGGTTCGAACCACCCCTCTTCACCTCCGTGCAGCCACACGCTTCCCGATGCGTACGACTCACGCCCGCCCGAATCCTTCGCGCGAGCGAGCAGAACGAGCTCGCCGGAGGCGCGCGGCTTCAGGGCGCAGAACGCGAGTCCGCTCGCATCGGTGCGCACGGAGCAATCGGTTCCGGTGCGCTTCACTTCCGTCGACGTGTCGTACGCATAGAAGCCGCCGACGAGACGCCGCCGATTCGAATAGGTCTTGCGCTCGTAGACGTCGACCGCGACGACGTGATTCGGCAGAGGCTTGCCGGTGGTGTCGAGCACGACGAGTTGCGCGCGAACGTCCTTGCGGTTCCCAGCCCAACCCTCGGGTTTGATGCCGACGTACAGAGCTGCGGGATGCAGTGGAACGCGTGTGGCTGCAGCGAGGATTTCCCCGTTCGGATCGCTGTATTCCATCTCGACGAGCAGGTCGGCGGGGCGGTCGATCGTCGGGAGCTTGTCGATGGGCAGTTTCGCCGTACCGGCGGCATCCAGGCCGAGCGTGCGCACGACCGGCGTTGTCGCTCGCCCCGCTGGCGAGTCAGCGCTGCTTTCTTCGGGATCGAACGTGTCCCACGCATCGGCGGCGGCGCTGGGCTGGGTTCCGGTCTTCACCGGCTTTCCGCCGAACCGGAAATCCGGATAGTCGGGAAAGCGAACGGTGCGCTCCTCGACGCGATAGCGCATTTTCACGGGAAGATTCGAAGCGGGCCCCCCGGAGAGGTAGGTGACGGCGGCGTCGATCCTCGCAGTCGAAGGTTTCACGAGAGGGTCTTTGGGTGGCGCGAGCACCGCGCGCATGAGCGGCACGCGAAAGGCCTCGACGCGAAAGCTCGCATCGGACTCGGTGTCGGCGCCCGACCAGAGAACGCGATACGTTCCAAGCTTCGCTTCCTGTGGGATGGGCCACGTGCTCTCCGCAATTCCGCTCGCGTCGAACCGTGCCTCCAGTTTCGTGCGCTGGCCGCTGCCCACGTGTTCGATCTCCGCCGACTTCGGCAGATCCCCCGCCGCCGGCATGCGAAAGCCGGAGCCGTCCGGCACGCGAGCGACGTGCTTCATGCTGACCGTCTCGCCGGCTCTGAAGAGCGGCCGGTCGAAGATCGTATGAACAGCCACCGGACCGCGCCGGCGTTCGACTGCGCGCAGGTTGAAGTTCCAGGGCTGGATGCCCTCGTTCCAGCTCGACTGGGTGAAGGCCACGTCTTCCCCGAGCCGCGCGAACGCGAAGAGCACGCCGGCGCCGTCGCCGCAGTCCGGCAGTGCCGGCGCGGGCGGGAGGCGGTCGGCAGCCAACGCGATGCCGGACGCATCGGTGGTGCCCTCGAAATGAACACGACCGGTGCAGTCGCGAACGGAGACGCGCGCATTGCCAACGGGTTTGCCGCGATCGAGCGAGGTCACCCACACGAGCGAGCTTTCGCGTCCGTGCTTCAGATGCACCGAGAGGTTCGTGACGAGCACGCTCGTCGAAACGAAGTACGGCTTGTCCTCCTCGCCGTGTAGCGCCTGCCCGAGGCGCGGGCTCTCGAGCTCGACGATGTAGAAGCCCGGCTTCGGCAGCGGGATGCCGATCACTTCGACCTCTTTCCCGGCATGCGCGCGCGGCACGTCGAAGGTCGAGGCGGATTCGCTCTCGGCGATCGCCCGAATCTCGCCCTCGCGCACGTCGCGCTTCAGCTCTTTCTCGGCGCGCACCTCATAGCGTCGCCGTTCGAAGTCGCGGAAGCGCCGGATGATCGCCGCCTCATCGGCGAGTCGAATCGAGCGCCCCGGTATCGCCTGACCGGCGTCCGCGCCGAACTCGATCCTGCGTCCGGCGAGCGTCGCCTCCACGTTGCGCACGGTGACGGGAAGGAGCGGCTGCGCATTCAGTTCGAGGATGCCGAAGCGCGCCGGAAATTTGGCGAGCGGAGGGAATTCGTCGGTCGCCGTCTCGAGCGGGAACGCGGCCTTGTTCTCCGGCTCGCGTCCTGCGTCATCCTTGAAGCCGCGCGGCAGCGCGAGGGTGAAACTCGTGCGCTCGGGGAACGGACCCTTGAACTCGATCGTCTGGACCGACGTCGCATTTTCGGGAAGCGAAGGGCGGTAGGTCCTGCCGCCTTTCGCTTCGAGGCGCACGCCGGCGGCAGCGTCGAGCGGCACGGGCGCATTGAAATCGACGGCGATCGGCGTGATCGGCAGGCAGGCCGCGTCCTTGTTGATGCGCTGGCACGTGAGCTTGACGGTGAATGACGGGCGCACTTTGAAGACGAGGCGCTGCGGCGTGCCGCGCGCGACGCCGCTGCGTGTCTTCACGTCGGGCCCGAGCACGAGCGCCGCGTCGGCCGCCGCGGGCAGGCGTTGTGCGCAGCGCACGCCGACGATCGGCAGATCCTTCCAGCGCTTGTCGTCCACCTTGAAGCGCGCCAGCGGCACTTCGCGCTGGCCTTTCGTGTAGGCCGTGAAGAGGTGGTACGTCGCGTAGCGGTTCGCGTTCAGGATCTCGCGGAGCTCCTTTTCCGGTATTGCGCGCACGGGAATGCGCTCGTTCACGCCGGCCGCCTCGCACCAGGCGCCGTTCAGGGTTGCGCTGTCGAGCGGCGCGTCCAGCGCGAGCACGAACGCCTGCTCCTCATCGATCGACTCACTGCGTTCGCGCGGCAACGAGGCGAGGGCCGCCGGACCGCCGGTGTGAAACGCGAACTCGCGTTGACCCTGAAGCGCCTGGCCGTGCGCCTTGAAGTCGTCCCTCAGCGCGAACCGGCAACGCAGCCCCGCGGGCAGGGCGGAATCGAAGTCGAACGTCCAGTTGCGCGTGTCCGCCCAGCGGCCGCGTCCCTGGCTGCGTTGAGGATCGCCTTCGCAGCGAACGGTAAACGGATCCGGAAGCCGCGGATCGCCGAAAGCGACCACGGGCTCGCTGAAACGTACGCTGACCTGACGCACGTTCTTCGCTTCGCCCTGCGGCGTGAATACGTCGACCTGCGGTGCGCCTCGTGCCGGACCGATCGCGAGCGCCGCCGCAAGAAAGGTGAGCACGTGCAGCATCGCGCACCGCGGATTCCGGTTATTCATTTCGCTTCCTTCGAACGCCGCCGCGGGAACAGCGTACGCGGCGCGGCCGGCCGATGATCACGCGGGCATCATAGAGGAAGAGGGTCGCTTACTGCCGGAGAAACGCGGCGATCCACGCGCCGACGATGCTCTCGTCGGTCTTGTCCTTCAGAGTGCGAAGGGCGGCGTCGACACGCTCGGTACCGATCCTTTCCCGGCGGTCGAGCAGGAGCGCTTCCTCGAACGCGACGGGAAACTCCGGGTGGCCTTCGATGCCGAGCATGCGGTCGCCGATCTTGAACATGGCGACGGGGCAATGCGCCGCCGATGCGAGCAGCGTACTGCCCTCGGGCATGCGCTCGACCTGGTCCGCGTGCATGTACTGGAGCTTGCAGCGCCCGCGCTCCGGCATCATCCAGTCTTCGGACCGCAGTATCTCCATGTCGTGCACGCCGATGCCCCAGCCGTAAGCGGCGCGTTCGACTTTACCGCCGAGCGCCTCGGCGAGCATCTGATGACCGAAGCAGATGCCGGCGAACGGCGCGCCTTCGTCACGCGCCTCGCACACGAATGTCCTCAGAGCGTTGATCCACGGCCGGTCTTCATATACCGAGCAGCGCGAGCCCGTGCAGATGAACGCGTCGAATGCGGAGGGTGAAGGCGGCGCTTCGCCGTTGTAGAGGTCGATCCACGTGAGCGCGAGACCCGGCACGTGCGGCTTCATCAGCGCTTCGAACATATCGCGATAACCGCCCGCGATGTGCCTGAAGCGCTGGGGGACGTCGTCGCAGCCGAGGAGGGCGATGTTCATTGGCTGATCGCGTGCCCTCTCCCCGTGCGCAGGGATAGGGCAGGGTGAGGGGGCGAATCGGGATACGGTCACAGCTTCAAGCGCAAGTGGAACGACTTCGGGCGCGTGAAGGTCTCCGAGCCCGAGCCGCGACAGCGTGCAGCCGCGGCCGGAATCCTTGACGCCTGTCCACGCCAGCGCGGGATCGAGATAGTCGCAGCGATTCATGAACCACGTTCCCGTCTCCACGCGTTCGCCGATGCGCAACGCTGCATCGCGGTCCATGGTCCACACCGAGGCGGTGAGGCCGTAACGACTGTCGTTCATGAGGCGGATCGCTTCGAGGTCGTCCTGCACGCGCATGATCCCCACCGCCGGGCCGAACGTTTCCTCGCGCATGATCGACATGCGGTGGTCGACGTTCACCAGCACCTGCGGCGCCAGGTACGGACTGCCGGCGGCATCCGCGGGAAAGTGCTTCACGTCGATGAGCGTGCGCGCACCCATCGACACCGCTTTGCTGATCTGGGTGCGCACGTTCTCCGCGGCATCGGCGCGCACCATCGGCCCGAGCGTCGTCGTGTTGTCCAGCGGATCGCCGAGCACGTAGCGATTCGTGAGCTCGACGAAGGCTTCGACAAACGTGTCGTAGACGTCCGAGTGCACGTAGATGCGCTCGATCGCGCAGCAGGATTGCCCGGAGTTGAAGAAACCCCCATCCACGAGATTCTCGACTGTCGCTGCGAGCGGCGCGTCGGCGCGCACGTAGGCGGGATCCTTGCCGCCCAGCTCGAGGCCCGTGGCGATGAAGCGATCCGCTGCGGCGCTCTGCACGGCGTGCCCGCCTCCGACCGAGCCTGTAAACGCGATGAAGGCGATACGCTCGTCGCGGATCAGGCGAGCCGCCTGCTCGTGGTCGATGTGCAGATACTGGAAGACGTCGGGCGGCAAACCCGCTGCCGTGAAGGCCTCCGCGTAACGTTCCGCGACGAGCGGCGTGTGCCGCGCCATCTTGAGTATGACGCTGTTGCCTGCGAGCAGCGCCGGCACCACCGCATTCACCGAGGTGAGCCACGGATAGTTCCAGGGAGCGAGCACGAACACGACGCCGAGCGGCTCGCGGCGGATGAAGCGCTCGAAGTTTTCCTTGGGCTCGATCGCGATGTCCGCGAGCGTGGACTCGGCGATCCCCGCCATGTAGGTCGTGCGCTCGCTGAAGCCGCGCCGGATCTCGCCCGCGGCCGCGGCAATCGGACGCCCCATCTGCCGCGTGAGCTCTTCTCCCAGCGTGTCGGCACGCTCGACGCACCACTCGCCATGCGCCGGCAGATGGCCGCACGTTCCGCCACCGGCACGCGGCTCCACGACTTCTGCGCGGCCGCGGAACGCGTCAACGCGGTTTCCACGTCGGCATCGGAAGCCAGCGCGCGTTCGACGTATACCGAGCCGTCGACCGGGCTCACCGTCGTCTGGACGCGCGGCCTCAGACTCATTGCGGCGTCACGTAGGCGGCGGTGAGGCCGCCGTCGACGAGGAACTCGGTGCCGGTCACGTAGGACGACTCGTCGGAGGCGAGGTAGAGCGCGGCGTAGGCGATTTCGTTCGCTTCGCCGAAGCGGCCCATCGGGATGTGGACGAGGCGCCGCTGCTTCTTTTCCTCCGTGTCCAGGAAATCCATGAGCAGCTTCGTGCGCAGCGGTCCGGGACACAGCGCGTTCACGCGGATGTTTTCGCGCGCATGGATGACCGCGAGCTCGCGCGTGAGCGAAAGCACCGCGCCCTTGCTCGCGGTGTAGGCGATCTGCGGCGTGGCCGCGCCGAGCAGCGCGACGAACGACGCGGTATTGATGATCGACCCGCCGCCGGCGCGGCGCAGCGCGGGAATGCCGTACTTGCAGCCGAAGAACACCCCCTTGGCGTTGATGTTCATCGTGAGGTCCCAGATCGCCTCTTCGGTCGTGACGGCGTCGTCGTCCTTCGCGTGCATGATCCCGGCGTTGTTGAAGAGGACGTCGAGCTTGCCGAACTCGCGTCTCGGCGACGGCGACCATCTGCTGCGCAGTCGCCTGCCTTGGAGACATCGGCACGCACCGCGGTTGCGCGTCCGCCCGCCTTGCGAACTTCGTCCGCCGCCTGCTGCGGCGGCCTCCTCGTTCACGTCGACAGCGACGACCGCCGCGCCTTCGCGCGCGAAAAGCAGCGCCGTCTCGAGACCGATGCCGCTGCCGGCGCCGGTGATCAGTGCAACTTTGTTTTCAAGTCTCAACTGCGACTCCAGAGGTGAATGCGCCTGCCTGAAGCGCTCACACGCTGCGCATGGGCTTGCCTGGATTCCGGACTCGAGCCGGAATGACGAATAGAAACGTCATCCCGGACGTGCGGAAGCACGCGGATCCGGGATCCAGAACACTCGCCAAGCAGCTTGGTATGGCGCATCAAATCCGCTCGAAGTATCGCCGCCGCTCCCAGTCTGTGACCGCGAAGTTGTACGCGTTCTGCTCGGTCCTGAAGAAGTGGAGGTAGTGTTCGACGACGTCTGCGCCGAATGCGCGTTTCGCGAAGTCGCTCGATGCGAAATTCTCGGTGGCCTCGGCCGAGCGTATAGGGCACGCGAGGCAGATTGCGCGCCGCGTAAACGTCGCCGCTGAAATGCTCCGGCGGCTCGATGCGGTTGCTCGATTCCGTCGAGCCCCGAAGCGAGCGCCGCCGCGAACGCGAGGTAGGGATTGCAGTCCGCGCCGGGGATGCGGCATTCGATGCGCAGGCTCTTGCCCTTGTCCGACGACGCGAAAACCCGCGGTGCGATTGTCGTAGCTCCACGCGAGCCGCGTCGGCGCCCACGAGCCGTCGACGTAGCGCTTGTACGAATTGATCGTCGGCGCGTAGAACACCATCACGTCCGGCACGTGCGCGATCCAGCCGCCGAGGAACCAGCGGAACACGTCGGAGCATTCGACCGGCCCGAACTTGCCTTTGCCGGGAAATGCATTGTCCCCGTCGCGCCACAAGCTCATGTGGATGTGACAGCTCGAGCCCGCCTGCCCCGACGCGAACTTCGCCATGAAGGTGACGCTGACGCCCATCGCGTCGGCGAGCTCCTTCATGCATTGCTTGAAGACGACGTGGCGGTCGGCCATGTCGAGCGCTTCGGCGTAGCGCACGTTCACTTCGTGCTGCCCGGGCCCCCATTCGCCCTTCGAGTTTTCCACCGGGACGCCCGAGCGCTTGAGATGGCGGCGAACCGCGCGCATGGAAGTCCTCGGTGCGCGTGCCCTGGAGGATGTGATAGTCCTCGAGATACCAGCCGCCGGGGACGAGATCGCGATAGTCCTGCTCGTGCGCTTCGCGATAGCTCTTGCGGAAGAGATAGTGCTCGAGCTCGGACGCGGCGAACGCGTCGTAGCCGAGCGCGCTCGCGTGCATCGAGCTGGCGGCGCAGTATCGAACGCGGCGCGACGGCTCACGTACTCGTGCGTCTTCTCGTTTTTCAGGTCGCAGAGCACGATCGCGCTGCTTGCTCGAGCCAGCTCGCGATGCGCAGCGTCCTCAAATCCGGGACGAGGTGGAAATCGCCGTAGCCCAGCTCCCAGTTCGCGAAGCGGTAGCCCGGGACCGGCTCCATTTCCATGTCGGTCGTGAGCAGGTAATCGCAGCCGTGGGCGCCGTCGTTCACGACGTCGTCCAGGAACATCTCGGCGTCGAAGCGTTTGCCGAACAGACGCCCGTAGTGGTCGGTGAAGCCGACGACGACCGTCTCGATCTCGCCGCCATCGACAGACTCGCGCAGCTCTTCGAGCTCGAGCATGCCTTCGATGGACGTGGAGTGGGGGCTCACAGCGTTGTCCTTGAAGGGACGGTTCCCATCACAGCCTTAGCAAGAATCGTGCGCCTGGCGCGGGCGGCGCGTTCGCCCGGCGATCGAGCACGGCGAAGCGGTAGCCATGGGCGTGCTTCGGGTCCGGAGAAATGATTGCGCCGCGCTTTCCTGCCACTCGCTCGAGTCGAACGCCGGCATGAAAGTATCGCCTGCGGGCTCGGCATCGACGACCGTCAGGTAGATCCGGTCGGCGATCGGCAGCGTTTCGCGAAACAGTTCGGCCCCGCCGATGACGAAGATCTCCGCGTCGCCTTTGCACGCTTCGAGCGCTTCCGTGACGGAGTGCGCCACGATCGCGCCAGGGACGTCGTAGTCCCGCTGCCGTGTGACGATGACCGTCGTGCGGCCCGGCAGCAAGCGCCCGATCGACTCGTAAGTCCTGCGGCCCATGACGATGTGGTGCCCCATCGTGAGGCTCTTGAAGAGCTTCAGCTCGTTCGGCAGGTGCCAGGGAATCCTGTTGTCCGCGCCGATGACGCGGTTGCGCGCCATGGCGACGATGAGTGAAATCACACCGCCACCGGCGCCCGGATCGCCGGATGCGGGTCGTAGCCTTCGAGCGTGAAGTCTTCGTACTTGAACGCGAAGAGGTCTTTCACCGCCGGGTTGAGCTTCATCACCGGGCAGCGTGCGCGGCGTCGCGCGAGAGCTGCTCGCGCGCCTGGTCGAGATGGTTCAGATAAAGGTGCGTGTCGCCGAACGTGTGCACGAACTCGCCGAGCTTCAGGTCGCACACCTGCGCGACCATCATCGTGAGCAGCGCATACGAGGCGATGTTGAAAGGCACGCCGAGAAAGATGTCGGCGCTGCGCTGGTAGAGCTGGCACGACAGCCGCCCGTCGGCCACGTAGAACTGGAAGAACGCGTGGCACGGCATGAGCGCCATGCTGGTCGAGATCCGCGACGTTCCACGCCGAGACGATCATGCGGCGCGAATCGGGATTGCGTGCGGAGCTGCTCGAGCACCTGCGCGATCTGGTCGATGTGGCGGCCGTCGGGCGCGGGCCACGAGCGCCACTGGTAGCCGTAGACAGGGCCGAGCTCGCCATTCTCGTCGGCCCATTCGTCCCAGATGCGAGACGCCGTTCTCCTTGAGGTAGCCGATGTTGGTTTCGCCTTTGAGAAACCACAGGAGCTCGTGGATGATCGACTTCAGGTGCACTTTCTTCGTCGTGAGCAGCGGAAAGCCTGCGTTCAGATCGAAGCGAAGCTGCGCGCCGAAGATGCTCAGCGTGCCGGTGCCGGTGCGATCGTTCTTGCGTGCGCCGTGCTCGAGGATGTGGCGCATGAGATCGAGATAGAGGTGCATTTGGCGGCGGCTCCAGGTCGTTCGTGAATTCTAGACGTGCGAACGCGATTGCGTATAATCGTCGTCCCTCCGCTTGCCCATGCTTGCAAGACTCGAACAGCGCGCCGACGCCGGCCGCGACCGCAGACGCGCAGCAGCGCGCGCCATCTGCTCGTCGTTCTGCCCAAAGCGGCGACGACGGCCGATCTGCCGCGCGTGCCGCTTCCTGGCGTCGCTGCAGGCCGCGCTCGAGCGGCGCAGGAAGAAGCTCGACGAGCTTGCGAAATCCCCGCTCACGGCGGATCTGCCGCACGGCGCGATCGCGTCGTGGGTCATGGACGATCCGGCGCGCTCGATGTTCGAGCGGCAGACAGCGGTTGCGCAAAGCGCTTCAGCCGCTGCTCGCGGAGCATCCTGCGGAGATCGCGATTGCGGTATACGGCACGCCGGCCGAGCGTCGCGGCGAGGCGAAACTTGCGCTCTACGTGGCGTGGGTGAATGGCGCGCAGATGCCGCTCCGCAAGAAGAAGAACGAAAGCCCGCCGCTCGCGCGCATCCGCCTCTTCGGCCACCGGGAGCAGGATGCGTTCGCCGACGTTCGCGCGAAGGCGCGAAGGCAACGTTCTCTGCCGTGAGTTGACGGTGCTGCCGCCGAACGAGCTGACGCCCGGCGCGTATCGCCGCGCGGGTGCAGAACGCTTGCGAAGACCGCAGGCTGGGCGATCGAAGAGCTCGACATGAAGCGCCTGCGCAAGATGGGTGCCGGCGCTTTCGTAGCCGTCGCCCAGGGCAGCGACGAGGACGACGCGGCGATCGTGCGTCTCACGTATCGCCCGCGCGGCGCGAAGCAGCAGGATCGCGCTCGTCGGCAAAGGCATCTGCTTCGACACGGGCGGCCACAATCTGAAGCCCGCGAAATACATGGCCGGCATGCACGAGGACATGAACGGCTCGGCGGTGGCGCTCGGCATCCTGCATCGCCGCGTGCGCGCGCACGCGTTAACGTGGCGATCGACTGCTGGCTCGCGCTCGCCCAGAACCACATCAGCCCGCGCGCCTACAAGCAGAACGACATCGTGACGGCGCTGAACGGCACGACGATCGAGATCGTGCACACCGATGCCGAAGGGCGCATGGTGCTTGCCGACACGCTCACGCTCGCCGCGCGCGAGAAGCCCGACCTCATCGTCGATTTCGCGACACTCACCGGCAGCATGCACACTGCGCTCGGCGATCGCTACAGCGGCATCTTCGCGACGAGCGACGAGATCGCGCGCGATGCGCTCGATGCGGCGCAGGCGTCGGGCGAACGCATCGCCGTCTTTCCGATGGACGACGATTACGACGAAGCGCTCGACAGCCCGGTCGCCGACGTCAAGCAGTGCACGCTGGAAGGCGCGGCGGATCACATCCTCGCCGCGCGCCTTCTCAAGCGCTTCACCGACGGTCGTCCCTGGATCCACATGGACCTGTCCGGCGCGAGCTGCAAGGGCGGCCTTGGCGCCGTGGCGAGCGACGCCACCGGTTTCGGCGTGGCGTGGGGTTACACGCTGCTTCAGTCGCTCGCGAAATCGTAAGTCGATAAACTGGGGAACCGTCAGTAAAAGGGGTCGGTGTCAGTTTTCGCCCGGCGAGGCAGAGGGCGCGCCTCGCGAAAAGTTACACTGACCCCCTTTCCCAATGTCCGGCAGCACGCTCGGTACGCTCTTCACCGTCACGTCCTTGGCGAAAGCCACGGGCCGGCGATCGGCTGCGTGGTCGACGGCTGTCCGCCCGGGAATGGCGCTTTCCGAGGCCGACATCCAGCCGGAGCTGGACAAGCGCAAGCCCGGCACGTCGCGCCATGTGACCCAGCGGCATGAGGAAGACCGCGTCGAGATTCTCTCCGGCGTGTTCGAAGGCAAGACCACGGGTACGCCGATCGGCCTGCTCATCCGGAACGTCGATGCGCGCAGCAAGGACTACTCGAAGATCAAGGACATGTTCCGGCCGGGGCATGCGGACTACACGTACTGGCAGAAGTACGGCATCCGCGATTACCGCGGCGGCGGGCGGCAGTCGGCGCGAGAGACCGCGGTGCGCGTCGCAGCGGGCGCGATCGCGAAGAAGTGGCTGCGCGAAAAGTACGGCGTCGAGATCCGCGGCTACATGTCACAGCTCGGTCCGATCGAGATTCCGTTCAAGTCATGGGACGGCGTGTACGACAATCCGTTTTTCGTCGCCGATCCCGCCTATGTCTCGCAGCTTGAAACGTTCATGGATCGGCTGCGCAAATCCGGCGATTCGGTCGGCGCGAAAATCACCACGGTCGCTCACAACGTCCCGGTCGGCTGGGGCGAGCCCGTGTACGACAAGCTCGATGCGGACCTTGCCTACAACATGATGAACATCAACGCGGTGAAGGGCGTCGAGATCGGGGCGGGGTTCCGCGCCGTCGAGCAGAAGGGGACCGAACATTCGGACGAGATGACGCCGGAAGGCTTCGTCACGAACAACGCCGGCGGCATCCTCGGCGGAATCTCCACGGGGCAGGATGTGATCGTGCACGTCGCGATCAAGCCGACCTCGAGCATCCGCCTCACGCGGCACACGATCGACGTCGCGGGACACCCGACGACGATCGAGACGCACGGGCGCCACGATCCGTGCGTCGGCATCCGTGCGACGCCGATCTGCGAAGCGATGATGGCGCTCACGCTGATCGATCACGCGCTGCGCCATCGCGCGCAGAATGCGGACGTCGCGTGCTCGACACCGCGCATCGCGGCGCAGGCGCCGGCCGAAGCGATCGCGCGGCTGCGCGCGGCGGCGGCGGTGGAAGACCCGGAGCCGGACGAAGCGTAACCGCATCGCGTGGTCCATCGCGTTCCCTACCGGCGTCTCGCCGGTTTTTATTTTTTCTACTTCGCCTACCTCGGCACGTTCGCCCCGTTCTTCAGCCTGTACCTCGAAAGCGTGAGGTTGACGCCCTTCGAGATCGGGGTGCTGATGTCGCTGCCGCAGGTGACACGGATCATCGCGCCGCACCTGTGGGGCTGGCTAGCCGACCGCTGCGGCCGCCGCATGCGCGTCGTGAGACTCACGGGGATCGCTGGCACGCTCGCGTTCCTCTTCGTCTTCTCCGGGCACGCAGTTCGCGCTCATCTTCGCGACGCTCTTCGCGATGACGTTCTTCTGGAGCGCCGCGTTGCCGCTCATGGAAGCCACCACGCTCACGCATCTGGGCGAGGAGACTGCACGCTACGGACCGGTGCGCGTATGGGGTTCCATTGGGTTCATCGCCGCGGTCGTCGGAGGAGGCTATCTGCTCGATATCTTCCCGCTCGCCGCGGTGCCCGTCCTCGTGCTTGCGATGATGCTGGCGATGCTCGCGTTCGCCTGCGTCGTTCCGGAGGCGCCGGCGGTCGCCCACGAAGCCGGGCACTCGATCGGCCGGGTGTTGCTCAGGCCGGAAGTGCTGGCGCTCATCGCAGGCGGCGCATTCATGTCGGCCGCGCACGGCCCGTACTACACGTTCTATTCCATTCACCTCGTGGGCGAGGGTTACAGCAAGGCCGCCACGGGATGGCTCTGGGCACTCGGCGTCGCGTGCGAGATCGGCATCTTCGCGTGGATGCCGCGGCTCTATCAGGCGTTTACGCTGCGGCAGATTCTGATCGCGAGCTTCGCGCTTGCAGCTGTGCGTTTCCTCCTGATCGGCTGGCTTGCGCAGAGCTTCGCAGTGCTGCTCGTCGCCCAGGTGCTGCACGCCGCGACGTTCGGCGCATTCCACGCGGCATCGATCGGCTACGTTCACAGGATCTTCCGCGGCAACCTCCAGGCGCGCGGGCAGGCGATCTACGGGAGCTTCTCCTTCGGCATCGGCGGCGCGCTCGGCGGGCTCGCGAGCGGCTACGTCTGGGAACATTCCGGCGCCGCGCTCGCGTTCACGGTGGGCGCCGCCTGTGCGGCGCTCGGCGGCCTTCTTTTCGCGCTCGGCTCGCGCGCGGAGCCTCGCCCACTCGCCGCCCGGTAGCCGCGCATCCGGGCACTTGATCGTTCGCCGCAATGCGCAAGGTGGCGCGTTACAGGCCTTCGGGCGGAGCTTGGTAAGCCACTGATTCTCTGGCCGGAACAGGCGGTCCGGCTGTATAATTCCTCCCTTTTGGCGGATCGCAGGATGGCACGCACGCTCTACGACAAGTTGTGGGACAGCCACGTCGTGCGCAAAGAGAAAGACGGCACGGCGCTCCTCTATATCGACCGTCATCTGGTCCACGAAGTCACGAGCCCCCAGGCGTACGAAGGGCTCGAAACCGCCGGCCGCAAACCGTGGCGCGTCGACTCGGTGGTCGCGACGGCGGACCACAACACCCCCACGAAGGATTGGGACAAGGGCATTCGCGATCCCGTTTCGCGACTTCAGGTCGAAACGCTGGACCAGAACATCGAGAAGTTCGGCGCGAAGGTCTACTTCCCGTTCCTCGACAAGCGGCAGGGGATCGTGCACGTGATCGGCCCCGAGCAGGGTGCGACGCTGCCAGGCATGACAGTCGTCTGCGGCGACTCACACACGAGCACGCATGGCGCGTTTGCCGCGCTCGCGTTCGGCATCGGCACGAGCGAGGTCGAGCACGTGCTCGCGACACAGTGCATGGTCATGAAGAAATCGAAAACCATGCAGGTGCTCGTCGAAGGCAAGCTCGGCCCGGGGGTCACGGCGAAGGACATCACGCTCGCCGTCATCGGCAGGATCGGCAGCGGTGGCGGCACCGGCTATGCCATCGAGTATGCGGGTGAGGCGATTCGCGATCTTTCGATGGAAGGCCGCATGACGTTGTGCAATATGGCGATCGAGGCCGGCGCGCGCACGGGTCTCGTGGCGGTCGATGAAAAGACGATCGCCTATCTCGAAGGCCGCACGTTCGCACCGCAAGGCAGGCACTGGGAGCAGGCAGTCGCGTACTGGCGCACTTTGACAAGCGACGAGGGCGCCTCGTTCGACAAGGTCGTGACGCTGCGCGCGGAAGAAATCCAGCCGCAAGTGACGTGGGGGACGAATCCGCAGATGGTCGTTCCCATCGACGGAAAGGTGCCCGATCCGGCGCAGGAGAAGGATCCGGTGCAGCGGGAGTGGATAGAGCGCGCGCTCAAATACATGGCGCTCGAACCGAATACACCTATCAAGGAGATCAACCTCGACAAGATCTTCATCGGCTCGTGCACGAACTCGCGCATCGAGGATCTGCGCGCGGCGGCGAAGGTGGTAAAGGGAAAGCGCGTCGCGTCGAACATCAAGCTCGCGATGGTGGTCCCTGGGTCCGGGCTCGTGAAGACGCAGGCCGAGCAGGAAGGTCTCGACAAGGTGTTCACCGAAGCCGGCTTCGAGTGGCGCGAGCCCGGCTGTTCCATGTGCCTCGGCATGAACGACGACCAGCTCTCGCCGGGCGAGCGCTGCGCATCCACCTCGAACCGGAATTTCGAAGGGCGGCAGGGGCCGGGCGGGCGCACGCATCTCGTCTCGCCGGTCATGGCGGCCGCGGCGGCGATTGCGGGGCATTTCGTGGATGTGCGCGAGGTGGCGTGAACGCGGAAGTCAGGGTTGCTGCCTGGATCCCGGCTTCGCGCCGGGATGACGAACGCAGACAAGTCATCGGGGCATCGCACTAATGGAAAAATTCATACGGCAGGAAGGGTTGGTCGCGCCGATCGATCGCGCCAACGTCGACACCGACGCCATCATTCCGAAGCAGTTTTTGAAGTCGATCAAGCGCACGGGCTTCGGTCCGAATCTCTTCGACGAGTGGCGCTATCTCGATCGCGGCGAGCCGGGCATGGACGACAGCAAGCGGCCGCTCAATCCCGATTTCGTGCTGAACAAGCCGCAGTATGGCGGCGCGACGGTCCTGATCGCGCGCGAGAATTTCGGCTGCGGCTCCTCGCGCGAGCACGCGCCGTGGGCGCTGCTTCAGTACGGCTTTCAGGCGGTGATCGCGCCGAGCTTCGCCGACATCTTCTACAACAACAGCCTGAAAAATGGCCTCGTGCTCATCAAGCTCGACTCCCAAAAGATCGATCAGCTTTTCAAGGAGGCGGGCGCGACCGCGGGCTATCGCCTTGCCGTCGATCTCGAGCAGCAGAGTGTCACTACGCCCACCGGCGAGACCTTCCACTTCGACATCGATCCGTTCCGCAAGCACTGCATCCTCAACGGCCTCGACGATATCGGCCTCACGCTCGAGCACGCCGACGAGATTCGTGCGTTCGAGGAGAAGCACAAGAATGAACAGCCATGGTTGTTCGCCTAGGGAGTCGATGTGAAAATCGCCATCCTCGCCGGCGACGGTATCGGTCCGGAAATCGTCAATCAGGCGCTGAAGGTCTTCCGCGCGCTGAAAAGTGACGGACTCGCCCTCGAGCTCGAAGAAGCGCCGTTCGGCGGCGCAGGCTACGACGCGCACGGCGATCCGCTGCCGGAGCGCACCCTCAAACTTGCGAAAGAGGCCGACGCCGTGCTGTGCGGCGCAGTGGGCGGGCCGAAGTACGACGCGCTTCCCCGGCCGCAGCGTCCGGAGCAGGGCATCCTTCGCATCCGCAAAGAGCTCGGCCTCTTCGCCAATCTGCGTCCGGCCGTTCTCTATCCCGAGCTGGTCGGCGCCTCCACGCTCAAGCCGGAAGTCGTCTCCGGTCTCGACATCATCATCGTGCGCGAGCTCACCGGAGACATCTATTTCGGCGAACCGCGCGGCCGCGGCGAGAACGCGCGCGGCGAGCGCGAAGGCTACGACACGATGCGTTACTCCGAGCCGGAGATCCGACGCATCGCGAAAGTGGGCTTCGAGGCGGCGCTGAAGCGCAACAGGAAGCTCTGCTCCGTCGACAAGGAGAACGTGCTCGAGACGAGCCGCCTCTGGCGCGAGGTGGTAAACGACGAAGGCCGCAAGTACGGCCAAGTCGCGCTCTCGCACATGTATGTCGATAACGCGGCGATGCAGCTCGTCAGGAATCCGAAGCAGTTCGACGTGATCGTCACCGGCAACATGTTCGGCGACATCCTGTCCGACGAGGCGTCGATGCTCACCGGTTCCATCGGCATGCTGCCGTCGGCTTCGCTCGATGAAAGCGGAAAAGGCCTGTACGAGCCCAGCCACGGCTCCGCCCCCGACATCGCGGGGCGCGACATGGCGAATCCCCTCGCGACGATCCTCTCGTCAGCCATGATGCTGCGTTACACGTTCAGCAAGGACGAGTGGGCGTACCGTATCGAGGCCGCCGTGCAGAAGGTGCTGCAGCAGGGCCTCCGCACGGCCGATATCGCCGAAGCTGGATGCCGGCGGGTGGGAACGAACGATATGGGCGATGCCGTCGTCGCCGCTCTTTGATCTGCATCAAGGGCACTATTGCCCGACTGGTAGAATGCACGTTCTGTGGATTCGCGGGCGGCAAATATGAAAGCAGGCTTGATCGGATGGCGCGGCATGGTGGGTTCCGTGCTCGTGCAGCGCATGCAGGCGGAACGCGATTTCGATCTGATCGACACGCACTTCTTTTCCACCTCGCGTGCGGGCAGTCGTGGACCCGCGATCGGCGGCAGCGCCCAGCCGGTCAAAGATGCCCGCGACCTGGCTGCCCTTGGCGACATGGATGTGCTGATCTCCTGCCAGGGCGGCGATTACACCAACGAAATCCATCCGAAATTGCGCGCCCAGGGGTGGAAGGGCTATTGGATCGACGCCGCCTCCGCACTTCGCATGCGTGACGACGCGGTGATCATCCTCGATCCGGTGAACATGGACGTCATCCAGAGCGCACTCATGCGAGGCGTGAAGGACTACATCGGCGGCAACTGCACCGTGAGCCTCATGCTCATGGCGATGAGCGGGCTCTTCAAGGCGGGGCTGGTGGAGTGGCTCACGGCCATGACCTATCAGGCGGCTTCCGGCGCCGGCGCCGCGCAGATGCGCGAGCTGGTGCAGCAGATGGGTGTCGCCTACGAGTCGGCCCGGACACTTCTCGATGATGCGGGCTCTTCGATTACCGATATCGACCGGACGGTCGCGCAGACGCTGCGCAGCGCTTCATTCCCCGTCGCGAGCCTCGGCCAGCCCCTCGCGGGCAGTCTGCTGCCGTGGATCGACAAGGATCTCGGCAACGGCCAAAGCCGGGAAGAATGGAAAGGCATGGCGGAGACGAACAAGATCCTCGGCGCGCACCAGGCCCGTGCCGGTGGACGGTGTGTGCGTGCGCGTGGGCGCGATGCGCTGCCACAGCCAGGCGCTGACGGTGAAGTTGACGCGGGATGTGCCGGTCGACGAGATCGAAAGCATCCTCGCGGCAGCACATGAGTGGGTGAAAGTGGTCCCGAACGAGCGCGAGGTCACCCTGCGCGAGTTGACTCCAACTACCGTGAGCGGAACGCTCACCGTGCCGATTGGGCGCTTGCGCAAGTTGCCGATGGGCGGTGATTACCTGACCGCCTTCACGGTCGGGGATCAGTTGCTCTGGGGCGCGGCCGAGCCTCTGCGCCGCATGCTGCGCATCCTGCTCGCGTCGGAGAGCACCTCGACCCGGAAGGCCGTTGCGGCCGAAGTCTGAGGCGACGGCCTTGCTCAGAACGACCCTTATCGGGGAGCCGGGGCTGCGGAGCAGCGGGGTCCCCGCGAACGAAGCATTCCGGCGTCAGTCAGTATTTCCATCAATATCTACGAGGCCTCAAGCAGAACGTGCAACCGAGCCGAAGACGAGCGCTGCGTGGCTGGCAAAACACACGTTAGACCGCGATGTTCCGGGCGAATGCTTATGTTCACCATCAGCTTGCATGGCTAACTCCGTGATGTTAGCTTGACTTCGACGCTCCGAATAAGGATGCCGGTGTGCGCGATCGTCCTTTGAAGCTGTGGCTCGTTTCAGCCGCGATGGCGATCCTGCTGCCGTGCGGAGCGCACGCGGCGGGACTGGGGCGGCTTACGGTGCAGTCCGGACTCGGGCAGGTGCTCAACGCCGAGATCGAGCTGCTCGCCGTGAAGCGCGGGGAAACCATCACGGCTCGCCTCGCGCCGCCCGAGGTCTATCAACAGGCGAATGCCCAGTTCAATCAGGCGCTCGTCGGCACGCGCATCACCGTCGAGAAGCGTCCGAACGGCGATCTGTATCTGAAGGCGTCGACGCCCCGTCCGATCCAGGAACCGTTCATCGAGCTGATCGTCGAGCTCAATTCCGAAAGCGGGCGCGTCACGCGCCAGTACACGGCACTCCTCGATCCGCCCGGCTACGGTCGTGCAGCAGGCGAAATCCCGCCTCGCGCCGAGCCGCCGCCCGCGGCGGTCGCCGTGGCGCCCGAGGCGCCCGAGGCGACGGCGGAGAGCAGTCCGGAGACTACGCCGCCCGCTGCTCCCGTCGCGCCTCCTCCGGACGCGACGGCGCGAGCACCTGCTGCGCCAAAGGCCGCGCCCCCGACGCCGGCTGCCGGCGCCACCCCGGGACAGTACGGTCCGATCAAGCCCGGCGAAACGCTGCGGGGCATTGCGCGCGTGGTCAAACCCGAGGGCGTGACGGTGGAGCAGACGCTCGTCGCTCTGCACCGACAGAACCCGGACGCATTCATCCGCAAGAACATGAATCTCGTCAAATCGGGAAAGATCCTGAAGATTCCCGACGCGAACGACATTGCCACCGTGACGCAGCCGGAAGCCCTGCGCGAAGTGCGGGTCCAGGTCGCTGACTTCAACGCCTTCCGGGAGCGGCTCGCCGAACGCGTGCCGGCCGCAACCGAGGAGGGGAGTGCCACGCGCGGCCGAATCGGCTCGATTACTACGGATCTCGCCAGCGCCGCGCCGCGCGACACGGTACGCGTTTCCCCCGGAGAGCCGTCGGGCAAAGCCGCGGCGTCAGCCAAGGGCAGCGCGGAAGAGCGCATCCGCACTCTCGAAGAAGAAGCGGTCGCGCGGCAGAGAGCGCTCGCCGAGGCCACCGAACGCATCGGGCAGCTCGAGAAGACGATCAAGGACATGCAGCGGCTCGCTGAGCTCAAGACTACAGGCGCTGCCGCGGGCACCAAGTCGCCCGAGTCCGGTACCGCCAAGGCACCTGCCGACACGAAGGCGGCGCCCTCTGCAGGGACCATAGCCTCGCAGCGCATCGAGCCGATCAAAGGCCCTTCGGGTGCGAGCGGACCGGCGGGCGAGCTCGCTCGGCCCTCTCCGGAGAGCGGAGGCGCAAGCACGCCGGGGGCTCCCCCCGGCGTACCGGCGACCGCGCCGAACGAAGTCCCGGGTGGCCCGCTGGCCGCATTGCCTCCGAAGGGAGCGCCGCCGAAAGCGGCACCCGTGCCGGAGCCCAAGTCGGAACCATCGTCGAGCTTCATGGACGATCTTCTCGCCGATCCGACGTACCTCGGGCTCGGCGCCGCCGTCATCCTGCTCGGCCTGCTCGGTTTGATGGCAGCGCGCCGCCGCAGGGCTGCTCGCGACTATCCCACGGACGAAGACAAGATCGCGCCGATTTTCACGAATCGCTCCTCGCTGGTGCCCCCCGGTGGAGGTGCGCGGCCGAGCACGACAGCGGCTGCGGGAGGCGGGCCTTCGCCGAAGGCAGCCGATACGCGAGCCCCGCAAGCGCCGGGTGTGACGCACGCAGCGGCGACGCCCCGGCCACGCGGATCGACGACGGATAACGATCTCGATTTCGATCTCTCTCCACAGGGCAGGGGATCTGCCACGTCCACAACCAGCCACGCAACGGCTTCGCCCGAAATGAAGCAGACCGTCTCGGCGGCAGAGTCCCGGAAAAAGGAGACTGCGCCGCCAGCGGGTCCGGTGTCCTCCCTGCTTGCCGGAGCTTCCGTCGCTCGCGAGCCCGCGACGCAGCAGGCCTCGCCCGCCACCGCCGCTGCCTCGCCCGGCACCGGCTCGCGCGTGTACGAACCTCGCGCGTCGCAGGCCGTGGCCGCTCCGGATGCTTCGAAGCCCCAGCCGGCGGACTTCTCACTCGCCCCTCCCGCGCCCACGGCGGAGTCGTCCAGGGCGTCCAACCTCCTGGATTTCGATCTCGATTCGGCTCCGCCGGTGCGACCCACGATCGATCCCGCGGTCGGCGAGCGCGTGTCCTCCGAGCCGCCGCCACGCGATTTCGAGTTCAAGCTCGATCTCGAGGGTCTCGATCTCCCGACGCCGGGCGAAGGCAGAATGGACGCAGCGCCGAAGGACGCGCATTGGTACGACGTGCAACAGAAGTTCGACCTCGCCAAGGCGTACCAGGAGATGGGCGACAGGGACGGCGCACGCGATATCCTGCGCGAAGTGCTGAAGGAAGGCGACCAGGACCAGCGCACGCAGGCGACCCAGCTTATCGCGAAGCTCGGCTAGAGCGCCGATCGAGCTCCCGACCGCGGCAGCGCAAACTGCCGCGGTCTTGTTTTTGATACCGGAAAGAGCGCTGCGAGGCGCATAAGCGGTGCGGTTGCGCCCGAAGGCAACGCGGCAAGAGCCGCAGCGCCAAAGGAGCGGAGTAGGAAAGAGCGCCGCGAGGCGCGTAAGGGGTGCAGTTGCGCCCGAAGGCAACGCGGCAGGAGCCGCAGCGCCAAAGGAGCGGCAGAAGGTGTTTCCGCGGATCGCCCTCGGCATCGAGTACGACGGCAGCCGGTTCTGCGGTTGGCAGACGCAGCCGGTGGCGTGCGGCGTACAGGATCACCTCGAAGCCGCGCTCGCGCAGATCGCCGGTGAGCGCATCGGGACCGTGTGCGCGGGCCGCACCGACGCCGGTGTCCACGCCATCGGGCAAATCGTTCACTTCGATACGGCTGCGCAGCGTCCGCTGTCGGCATGGGTGCGCGGCGTCAATGCGATGCTTCCCCGCGGTTTGTCGGTGCTCTGGGCGAACGAGGTGAGTCCGCAATTTCACGCGCGTTACTCCGCCTTGCGCAGACATTATCGCTACGTGCTTCTCAATCGTCCGGTGCGGCCGGCGATTGCCCATGGGCGCGTAGGCTGGTTCCACCTGTCGATCGACGCGGCGCGCATGCGAGAAGCGGCGGCACTGCTTATCGGAGAGCACGACTTCAGCGCGTTCCGCTCCAGTGAGTGTCAGGCGCGCTCGCCGGTCCGGCGCCTGGAGCGCATCGCGATCGAACGTCGCGGCGACTGTCTGATCTTCGATTTCCAGGCGAACGCGTTCCTGCATCACATGGTGCGCAACCTCGTGGGAACACTGATCTACGCAGGCAGCGGCCGTCGCGAGCCGCAGTGGGTCCAGGACGTGCTGCGAAGCCGCGACCGCGCGTTGGCTGCGCCGACGTTCGATGCGGCTGGCCTGTATCTCGCTCGCGTCGACTACGCTGCGTCGTGGGGTCTGCCTGATGCGGCGAGCGAGGTGTCGCACATGCTCGATGATCTCCTACAGACGTGAAGACCGCCGTCAAAATCTGCGGCATCACGCGCGTGGAAGACGCGCTCACCGCAGCGCGCTGCGGCGCGCACGCGATCGGCCTCGTCTTCTATCGCCCGAGCCCGCGCTACGTCACGCCCGACAACGCTGCCACGATCATTCGCGCATTGCCGCCCTTCGTGACGCCCGTCGGGCTTTTCGTCGATGCGGATGCGGAAGAAGTGCGCGACATCGCTGTGCAAACACGCGTGCAGATGATCCAGTTCCACGGCGCCGAGACGCCCGAGTTCTGCGCGCGTTTCGAACTGCCTTATCTCAAAGCGGTGCGGGTGCGGCCCGACGTCGATTTGTTACAATACGCGCGCGATTTCCGAAGTGCCAAGGCGCTGCTGCTCGACGCTTACCAGGAGGGTCTCCACGGCGGTACGGGTGCGGTGTTCGATTGGGACCTGATCCCGCCGGCGCTGCCGCTGCCCGTCGTTCTTTCGGGCGGTCTCCATCCTGAAAACGTGGCCGAAGCGATCCGGCGCGTGAGGCCGTGCGCGGTCGATGTATCGAGCGGCGTGGAAGCGTCGAAGGGCATCAAGGATGCTGCGAAGATCGAAGCGTTCGTGAATGGAGTGCGCAATGCGGATGTATGACTTGCCCGACGCGAAAGGGCACTTCGGGCCGTACGGCGGTGTGTTCGTCGCCGAGACGCTGATTCACGCGCTCGACGAGCTGAAGCAGGCTTACGCGCGCTACCAGCACGATCCCGAATTTCTCGCCGAGTTCGAGTACCGAGCTCAAGCACTACGTCGGTCGGCCGAGCCCGGTCTATCACGCGCGGCGCTGGTCGCAGCACTTCGGCGGCGCGCAGGTCTACTTGAAGCGCGAAGATCTCAATCACACCGGCGCGCACAAGATCAACAACGTGATCGGCCAGGCGATGTTAGCCAAGCGCATGGGCAAGCCGCGCGTCATCGCGGAGACCGGTGCGGGCATGCACGGTGTCGCGGCGGCGACCATCGCTGCGCGCTACGGCATGGAATGTGTCGTGTACATGGGCAGCGAAGACGTGAAGCGCCAGGTGCAGAACGTCTATCGCATGAAGCTGCTCGGCGCGACAGTGGTTCCGGTCGAATCGGGTTCGAAGACGCTGAAGGACGCGCTGAACGAAGCGATGCGCGACTGGGTGACGAATGTCGAGAACACGTTCTACATCATCGGCACGGTCGCAGGACCGCATCCGTATCCGATGATGGTGCGCGATTTCCAGTCCGTCATCGGCCGCGAATGCAAGGAGCAGATGCAGGCGCTCGTCGGGCGCCAGCCGGACGCGCTGCTTGCCTGCGTGGGCGGCGGCTCGAACGCGATGGGTCTCTTCTACCCCTACATCGAAGACAAGGACGTGCGGCTCATCGGCGTGGAGGCGGCAGGCCACGGCCTCGAAACGGGCAAACATGCGGCGACGTTGATGGCGGGCAAACCCGGTGTGCTGCACGGCAACCGCACGTATCTGCTCCAGGACGAGAACGGGCAGATCGTCGAGACGCATTCCATCTCCGCCGGGCTCGATTATCCCGGCGTCGGCCCCGAGCATGCGTGGCTGAAGGACAGCGGACGCGCGGAATACGTTTCCGTCACGGACGAAGAAGCGCTGCAAGCCTTCCACGATCTGTGCCGTCTCGAAGGCATCATCCCGGCGCTCGAATCGAGCCATGCGCTCGCCTATGCGTCGAAAATGGCGCCGCGTTTGCCGAAGACCGCGATCCTGCTCGTGAATCTCTCCGGCCGCGGCGACAAGGACATGCATACGGTGGCGGAGAAGTCGGGGATCAAGTTCTAGTGATTTCATGCAGACTACGCCACAGCCGTCATTCCGGCGCTAGGCCGGAATCCAGGACGCTTGTATGTGATGAGATCAGGGCGCCAGGACCCCGGTGAACGCCGGGGTGACGAGCTTATTTGCACGCCCTCCACGTTCTTCCGCATGTCGCGACTAGCCGCCACCTTCGCTCGCCTGCGCGAGCAGAACCGCAAGGCGCTCATTCCCGTTCGTAACCGCGGGCGACCCGAGCCCGTCGGCGACGGTGCCGCTCATGCATGCGCTGGCCGACGGTGGCGCCGACGTGATCGAGCTCGGCGTGCCTTTCTCGGATCCGATGGCGGACGGTCCCGTTATCCAGCGCGCGAGCGAACGGGCGCTGAAGCACGGCGTCACGTTGAAGGACGTGATCGGATACGTCGCCGCATTTCGCTCGACCGACACCGAAACGCCCGTCGTGCTCATGGGCTATGCGAATCCCATCGAGGCGATGGGGACGCAGCGCTTCGCGCACGCGGCGAAAGAGGCCGGCGTCGATGGCGTGCTGGTCGTCGACTATCCGCCGGAGGAAGCGCACGAGAGCGTCGCGATCTTCGACGCGAGCGGCCTCGACACGATTTTTCTGCTCTCGCCCACGACGACCGACGAGCGCCTCGAGGAGGTTGCAGCGCTCGGCCGCGGCTATCTCTATTACGTCTCGTTGAAGGGCGTCACCGGCGCGGGGCACATCGATCTCGACGACGTGGCGCAACGCGTCGAGCGCATCCGCTCGCATACGAAGCTGCCGGTGGGCGTGGGCTTCGGCATTCGCGATCCCGAGACGGCACGCCGCATTGCCGAAGTCGCCGACGCCGTCGTGATCGGGAGCCGGCTCGTGACGGAGATCGAAAACGCTCCAGCCGACGAAGTGACTGCGCGAGTGACGGACTTCATGCGCGGCATTCGGGATGCGATGGATCGCACGACCGAAGCGGCGCCGGCTTCATGAGCTGGCTTCAGAAGCTCCTGCCGCCGCGCATCAAGCGCGAGGCCGGCGGTCCGAGGAAAGCCGTCCCCGAGGGACTGTGGAGCAAGTGCGACTCGTGCGAGGCCGTACTCTATCGCTCGGACCTCGAGAAGAATGCCTACGTCTGTCCCAAATGCAGCCACCATAACCGCATCTCCGCGCGCGAGCGGCTCGATTATCTGCTCGACGTGGAGGGGCGCTACGAGATCGGGTCGGAGGTCCTGCCGGTCGACGTCCTCAAATTCAAGGACACGCGCAAATACAGCGAGCGACTGCAGGATGCGCGCAACGAGACCTCCGAAGAGGATGCGCTCGTCGTCATGCAGGGCAGCATCAAGACATTGCCCGTCGTGGCCGCCGCCTTCGAGTTCGGCTTTCTTGGCGGCTCCATGGGCTCGGTCGTCGGAGAGCGCTTCGTGCGCGGTGTGCAGTTTTGTCTCGAGCAGCGCCTGCCCTTCATCTCCGTGACCGCGACCGGCGGCGCCCGGATGCAGGAAGGCGTGCTCTCGCTCATGCAGATGGCGAAGACGTGCGCGGCAATCACGCAGCTTGCGAAGGCGCGGCTGCCCTTCATCTCGATACTGACCGACCCGACGATGGGCGGGGTGTCGGCGAGCTTCGCGATGGTCGGCGACATCGTGATGGCCGAGCCGGGCGCGCTCATCGGTTTCGCGGGTCCGCGCGTCATCGAGCAGACCGTTCGCGAGACGCTGCCGGAAGGATTTCAGCGCTCCGAGTTCCTGCTCGAGCACGGCGCGATCGATATGATCGTGGACCGCCGCGAGATGCGCGACAAGCTCGCGCATTCTCTGCTCGACCGGCGCTTGCTCAAGCTGGAGCCCGGCTCGCCTGATGCGCACCTGCGTCCGCTCCCCGACGGCCGCGAGGGGCATCGTGACGCTGTCAATTGCAATATCAAGGTCTGAACGCTGCCATGCACGCGCCGATGCCCACCACATTGGCGGAGTGGCTGACCCATATCGAGCGATCCACCCATCCTCGATTGCGATGGGTCTCGACCGCGTGAGGACAGTCAAAGAGGCGCTGCGGCTCGCGCCCGCGTTTCCGATCCTCACGGTGGGCGGGACGAACGGCAAAGGCTCGGCCTGCGCGATGCTCGAAGCGGTCCTCTCGCACGCGGGCTACCGGGTCGGCACTTATATGTCGCCGCATCTTCTGCGCTACAACGAGCGCGTCCGCATCGATCGGCGTGAAGCCAGCGACGAGGCGCTGGTCCAGGCATTGCGTGAGGTAGATGCCGCGCGTGCGGAAGTTCCCCTGACGTACTTCGAATTTGGCACGCTGGCGGCTGTGTCGCTCTTCATCGGCGCGAATGTCGACGTCGCCGTGCTCGAGGTGGGCCTGGGCGGGCGGCTCGATGCAGTGAACGTGTTCGACGCCGACTGCGCGCTCGTCATGAGCGTGGATCTCGATCATCTGGATTACCTCGGCGACACGCGCGAGAAAATCGGATTCGAGAAGGCCGGCATCTTCCGCCCGGGCCGTGCGGCGGTCTGCGCCGATCGCGATCCGCCCAGGACACTGCTGGAGCATGCGGATCGCCTCGGTGCCCAACTCCTTCTGATCGACCGCGATTTCGGCTTCGTGCCAGAGCCGCGCCAGTGGCGCTATTGGGGACCTCGCGGGGGGCGTCACGGTCTTCCGCACCCCGCCTTGAGGGGCGACTATCAGCTTGCAAACGCCTCGGCGTGCCTCGCGGCCCTGGACACTTTGCGCGAGCAACTTCCGGTCAGCGGCGATGACGTGCGCACCGGACTCCTCACTGCGGAGAATCCGGGACGCTTCCAGGTCCTTCCGGGGCGGCCGGCCGTCATACTCGATGTCGCGCACAATCGGGCGGCAGCGGCCGCACTGTCGAGAAATCTCGAGCGCCTGCCGCAAGCCGGCCGCACGTATGGCGTGTTCGCGATGCTGAAAGATAAAGACATCGCGGGCGTGGCGACCGAGATGAAGCAGGTGATCGACGAGTGGCTGGTGAGCGGGATCGAAGCGCAGCGGGGGGCGGACGCGTCTCACCTGTGCGCGGAACTGGCGCGCGCGGGCGTGCTCGAAAGCGTGTCGAAGCATGCGAGCGTGGCTGCCGCCTATGCGCAAGCCTGTGATCGAGCAGCGCAAAATGATAGAATCGTCGTGTTCGGATCGTTTTATACGGTTGCTGCAGTCATGGCGGCGCGGGGGCGGCACCGCGCGAGGTGAACGCCGGATGAATCCCGTAAGATCCGGACTTGGCACGCCGGCGTGGACACGGCATGGCGAGATCGATTAGCGAACAGGAACTGCAGCTCAAGAAACGCGCACGCCGGCGCCTCGTCGGCGCCATCGTCCTCGTCACAGCCGTCGCAGTCGTGCTGCCGATGGTGCTCGATTCGGAGCCCAAGCCGGTTCGGCAGAACGTAGACATTCACATTCCCTCGCCCGAGGCGGGCGACTTCAAAGCGAAGCCGTCCGAAGCGACGGAGCAGGCCGCAGCCCCGATCAAGGGCCTCCCCGAGGCACCCGCTGTTGCGCCGACGGCTGAGACAGCCGGCGGTTCGTCGAACGCGGCCGGTACGCAGGCGGCTCGCGAAAGTCCTCCGAAAGTCGAAGCACCGGCGTCGCGGTTGTCCGGCATGAGCGATGGCGTGGCGGGCGCCCCTGGGAAGGATCAACCCGACAGCGTCAAACCTTCCACGCCATCGCCGAACGCCGAAGCGTCCGCTCCGCCACGTACCGTTGCCGGAGAGCGGCCGGAGAGTCCGCGGTCAGCAAGCAGTGCATCCCGATCGAAGCCTGAAACAGACGCACGAAGCGGTCGGACCGAGAGCGCCCGGGCTCCAGCCCCGCCCGCGAAGCGACCGGCCGATGCGCCTTCCGATTCCGGCAACTATGTGGTTCAGGTTGCGGCGCTCGCCGATCCCGCGAAAGCGCGGCAGCTCCAGAAGCAGATGTCGGGCGCCGGACTGAAAACGTACACGGAAGTGGTCTTGACCAGGACGGGAGAGGTGACGCGCGTGCGAGCCGGACCGTATGCGACGCGTGAGGCCGCGGAAAAGGCCCGCGCCCAGTTGAAGAAAGCGGGTCTCGAGGGACAGGTGGTGGCGAAATGAACGCGAGCCTCCAGCGCTCTCCTGTGCAGCACGCACGTGCGACGCATGCCGGGTTCGCGACGCCCGCGGCAGCGCGTGGCCGATGACGTTGTTCGATTACACAGTGCTGACTATCGTAAGTGCGTCGGTCGTGCTGAGTGTAATGAGAGGCTTTACGCGTGAGCTGCTCGCCCTGCTGGCCTGGGTCGCGGCCTTCGTCGCAGCGACGACCGCGAGCGGCACCGTGGCCGGTTGGCTCACGAACAGCATCTCCGACGAATCGTTGCGCGCACTGACGGCTTTCGTCGTCGTATTCATCGGAACACTGCTTATCGTGAGCGTCGTCGGCCTGCTGCTTTCGCGCGCGGTGAGAAGCGCCGGGCTCGGTGTCGAAGACCGCCTTCTTGGCGCGATCTTTGGTTTGGCACGCGGTTTGTTGATCGTTCTGGTGGCGGTGTTGATCGCGGGCCTCACGCCGCTGCCGAAGCAGCCCGCATGGGTGAACGCAATGTTGAGCCCTCCACTCGAAGCGCTGGCCGGTGCCCTGAAGCCCTGGCTGCCGCAGGTTTTCTCGCGAAACATCTCCTACAACTGAGGCAGCGATGTGCGGAATACTCGGAGTGGTCGCCACGAACCCGGTCAATCAGCTCCTCTACGACGGCTTGCTGGTCCTGCAGCATCGCGGGCAGGATGCCGCCGGCATCGTGACCGCGGAAGGTCCCACGTTCCACATGCACAAAGGCGGCGGCATGGTGCGCGACGTGTTCAGGACGCGCAACATGCGCGCGCTTTCCGGTGATGCCGGCATCGCGCACACGCGTTATCCGACGGCGGGGTCGGCGTGGTCGACCGCCGAGTCGCAGCCGTTCTACGTCAACTCGCCCTTCGGCATTGTGCTCGGCCACAACGGCAATCTCACGAACACCGTGCAACTGAAGAACGACCTGTTCCGGCAGGACCTGCGCCACGTCAATACGAACTCCGATTCGGAAGTGCTGCTGAACGTCCTCGCGCACGAGCTTCAGGCGGCGGCCACCAACTACCGGCTCGATCCGGCGACGATCTTCAAGGCCGTGTCCGGCGTGCACCGGCGCTGCCGTGGGGCGTATGCGGTCGTCGCGATGATCGCAGGCTACGGGCTGCTTGCTTTTCGGGATCGTTTCGGAATACGTCCGCTCGTCTTTGGCCGCTGCGAAAGCGAACGCGGCTATGACTACCTCGTTGCGTCCGAAAGCGTCGCGCTCGATACGCTCGGCTTCGAGCTCGTCCGCGACGTAGCGCCCGGAGAAGCCATCTTCGTCGATCCCGACGGCAACTTTCACAGCCACCAGTGCGTGCCGAACGCGACGCTCAATCCGTGCATCTTCGAGTTCGTCTATCTGGCGCGGCCCGATTCGGTGATCGACGGCATCTCGGTCTACGAGACGCGGCTCAGGATGGGAGAGAGTCTGGCCGGGAAGATCCGACGCGATTATTCGCATCTCGACATCGACGTCGTCATCCCGATTCCGGATTCGAGCCGTCCCGCGGCGATGCAGCTTTCGAAGGAGTTGAACCTCCCGTATCGCGAAGGCTTCATCAAGAATCGCTACATCGGGCGCACGTTCATCATGCCCGGCCAGGCGATCCGCAGGAAATCGGTGCGGCAGAAGCTGAACGCGATCGGTATGGAGTTCAAGGGCAAGAACGTGCTGCTCGTCGACGACTCGATCGTGCGCGGCACCACCAGCCGGGAGATCGTGCAGATGGCGCGTGAGGCGGGCGCGCGCAGGGTTTTCTTCGCCTCGGCGGCGCCGCCCGTGCGTTTCCCGAACGTCTACGGCATCGACATGCCGAGCCCGGGCGAGCTGATCGCAACAGGCCGCACGGACGCCGAGGTTGCCCGCGAGATCGGTTGCGACGAGCTGATCTATCAGGATCTCGACGCGCTCATCGAAGACGTGCGCAGCGTGAACCCGAAAGTGCAGAACTTCGAAACCTCCTGCTTCAGCGGCATTTACATCACCGGCGACATCACCCAGGAATACCTGGACGGCGTCGAAGCTTCGCGCCGCGATCGAGCGCACAAGCCCGCGACGCATCCCGAAAACCAGCTCGACCTCGAGCTCGAGGTCGTCGAGTAGCCGTTTTGCGCGCTGCGAGGCGCGCCGCCTAACCGAAGGAGGGGGGTTACGGGGGAACTCTTGGGTTCCCCCTGTTCGTTCAGTCGCGCCTTGGCGCAGCGCACCTACATGCTTGACGCGGAGTCGGAGTGATTGACACCGCGCATCCGTCGCGGTAGTGTTCGCGCTGCGCCGATTTGATGATCAGCTTGCGGGCGCGTTATAAATGCGGCTAAAGCGAGGGAAACCCGGTTTAGCTATCGAAGCTGACCGGGTTTTTCTTTTTCGGAAGGCGATCGATCATGAGCGAAGACTACCAGCTGGAAACTCTTGCCGTGCGCGCGGGCATCGAGCGCAGCCAGTTCGGCGAGCACAGCGAGGCGCTGTATCTCACGTCGAGCTTCATCTTCAAGTCCGCGGCACAGGCGGCGGCGCGGTTCAGCAATCAGGAGCCGGGAAACGTTTACTCGCGTTTCACCAATCCGACGGTCAAGGTGCTGGAAGAGCGGCTTGCCGCGCTGGAAGGCGCGGAGTGCTGCGTCGCCACCGCATCGGGCATGTCGGCGATTCTCTCGTGCGTGATGGGCCTGCTGAAGGGCGGGGACCATATCGTCTGCTCGGCGGGCGTTTTCGGCGCGACCGTTCAGCTCCTCGGGACGATCATGAAGCGCTTCGGTGTGGACACCACCTTCGTCTCGGGAACGGATCCCGCGAAATGGCGTGGCGCTCTCACGCCCCAGACGCGTCTCCTGTTCGTCGAAACACCATCGAATCCGCTCACCGAGATCTACGACATCGCCGCGCTTTCGGAGATCGCGCACAAGGCGGGCGCGCTGCTCGTCGTCGACAACTGCTTTTGCACGCCCGCGCTGCAGAAGCCGCTGGCGCTCGGAGCCGATGTCGTCATTCATTCGGCGACGAAGTATCTCGATGGACAGGGCCGGGTGCTCGGCGGCGCAGTCCTCGGCAAGCGCGAGGTGATCTATGAACCGGTACTCGGATTCCTGCGCACGGCAGGACCGACGCTCAGCGCTTTCAACGCGTGGGTGATCGCGAAAGGCCTCGAGACCCTCGGCTTGCGCATGGGGGCGCAATCAGCAGCGGCGCTCGAGCTCGCGCGCTGGCTCGAGCGGCAGCCGGCGGTCGAGCGCGTTCTGTATCCCGGACTTGCGTCGCACCCGCAGCACGAGCTCGCAATGCGGCAGCAGAAGAGCGGCGGCGGCGTCGTGTCTTTCGAGGTGAAGGGCGGACGCGAGGGCGCGTGGCGGATCGTCGACAACACGAAGCTTCTGTCGATCACAGCGAACCTCGGAGACACGAAGACGACGATCACGCATCCTGCGTCCACGACGCATGGCCGCATCACGGCCGAGGCACGCGCCGCCGCGGGCATTCGCGAGGGGCTGCTGCGCGTCGCGGTCGGTCTCGAAGCGCTAGACGATATCAAAGCGGATCTCGCGCGAGGCATGAGGTGAAAGCCGTGAAGGAGCGAAGAGGGAAGGGCTGAGGCAGTAAAGGTGAAGCGACGGAGGTGATCTTTCCATGCCCTCTTCCGTGCGCGGGGCGAGGGGCAGGTGAGGGGAGATCAACCGTTACACGGCCGGCTCCGTCAACTCGAGGGCTCTACACCCGTCCGCCTCGCATCTCAGATAGCTGCCCTTCTCATACCAATCCGCGAGCACCCAGCGCTCGCAGATGTGGCCGTCGACTTCGTGCACGTGGCGCGCGGGCCGGTGGGTATGGCCATGAATCAGACGCGGGTAGCCTGACCGCCGCAACGCTTCGTCGACGGCGGCGCAGTTCACGTCCATGATCTCGGCGCTCTTCGCCTGCTTCGCGCTCTCGCTTTCAGCCCGGATGTTGCGGATCTGATTGCGGCGGGCGGTGAGAGGTTGCGTGAGAAAGCGCGCCTGGTTGCCGGGGTCGCGGGCGTACGCACGGAATTTCTGATATTCGACGTCGTCGGTGCACAGCGTGTCGCCGTGCATGAGCAGCGTCGGCGTGCCGTATAGATCGACGACGGTGCCATCCTCGACCAGCAGCGCCACGTTGGCACGCTCGGCGAACGCCTTGCCTACGAGGAAATCGCGATTGCCGTGGAGGAACCAAACCGCGGTGCCGGCGGCATGGAGCTTCGAGAATGCGTCGGCGACACTGCGATTGAGCGGGTCCTCGAGGTCATCATCGCCCGCCCAGGTACTCGAACAGATCTCCGAGCACGTAGAGCGCGTCCGCGCCGCGCGCTTCGCCAGCCAGGAACTCGAAGAACTGTTCGACGATTCGGGGGCGCTCCTCCGCGAGATGCACGTCGGAGACGAACGCGGTGAATGACACGGGGGCTCGATTGGCAAGCAGGGCTGACGCGACCGGCGCCGGCCGTCAGCGACGCGGCGCCTTCAGACTTCTTCCGCCTTCTGGATCACGACGTCGTCGACGGGGACGTCCTGATGCATGCCCCGCGAACCCGTCTTCACCTTGCGGATGCGATCCACCACGTCCTTGCCTTCCACGACCCATCCGAAGACCGCATAGCCCCAGCCCTGCGCGCTCGGCGCCGTATGGTTGAGGAAGGTATTGTCCGAGACATTGATGAAGAACTGGGCCGTGGCCGAATGCGGATCCGACGTGCGCGCCATTGCGATGGTGTAGTTGTCGTTCTTCAGCCCGTTCGCAGCTTCGTTCTTGATGGATGCGCGCGTCGCTTTCTGCTTCATGGCCGGGTCGAACCCGCCCCCCTGGATCATGAAGCCGTCGATCACGCGGTGGAAGACCGTGTTGTCGTAAAAACCGCTCCTCACGTACTCGAGAAAATTCGCGGCGCTGTCGGGCGCGCGCTCGGAATCGAGCTCGATCGTGATTTCGCCGAAGTTCGTGTGAAGCTTGACCATAGCAATCCCCTGAGAGGCGAACGAGCGTTACAGCACGCGCGCGGATTCGATGATGACGGGTTTGACGGGCACGTTGGCGTGCGGCGGCTGAGATCCCGTCGGCACCTTTTCGATCTTTTGCACGACGTCCATGCCTTTCACCACCTTGCCGAACGGTGTGTAACCGTAGCCCTCGCGCGTGGCCGCTCGAAAATCGAGCCCCTGATTATCCACTACGTTGATGAAGAATTGCGCGGTGGCCGAATGCGGGTCCGCCGTACGCGCCATCGACACCATGCCGACGGCGTTTCGAATACCGTTTCCGGCTTCGTTCTTGATCGGCCCCCGCGTCTGCTTCTCGGAGAGCGAGGCCGTCAAGCCGCCGCCCTGGATCATGAAGCCGGGGATGACGCGATGGAAGATCGTGCCGTTGTAGTGACCCTCCTTCACGTACTGGACGAAGTTCTGGACGGTCGCCGGCGCATTCTCCGGATAGAGCTCGATCACGATCGTGCCCATGTTCGTCTTCAACTCGACCTGCGGATTGGTGGCGGCGAAAACGTACGACGAGACGAGCAGGGTAACGGCGATAAACAGTGCTTTGAGCATAGAGAAATGAGATTGGATTGAGCTGGGATGAGCGGAGAGATTGAAGCCTGCTGCCGGCCGGGCGCGTCGCCTTCCGCGATCGAGTCTACGCGGCGCCCTCGTGCACTATACGCCAACCGGCGCCTTCCTTGATCCAGGTACTGGCGCTTGCGCATCCGGTTCTGCGCGTTATTGCTGGAGTAATCCTGATCGAAGCTGACGACCGCCAGTGTCTCCTTGCCGGGATAGAGGAACATGCTGACGCGATCGATCCTGACCTTCACCCATTGCTTGCCTCGATTCACCTGTTGCTTCTGCTGAATGAAGGTCGTGTAGTCCTGTGCGCCGGCGCGAAACGCGGGTGAGTAATGCGAGACGTACTTCTCGATATCCCGGCTCTCCCAGTCGCGGCGCCACTGTTCGACCGCGCCCGCAAGCTCCTGCCGCACCCCGGTGATCACCTGCGGCTGCACCCATTCGATGCCGCTTGAAATGATGACGGGTGTAAGACCCACCTGCACGCGCCGCCCGATCGCATCCAGATCGCGATTGGTCAGCACGACGCAGCCGTCGCTCGCCTGGGGCGGACGGCTGAACGTGTCCGAGGGCGTTCCGTGCAGCCAGATGCCGGAGCCGTTACGGCCGTTGCGCCGGTCCCACTCGTTCGGGTAGTTGATCGGGAAAGCGCCGGTGCCGTAGAAGTCCGTCAGCTTCTTTCTGGGCACGTTGCGCGTGACGTGGTAGACCCCCAGGGGTGTCTTCTTGTCGCCCTCGCGCAGTTTTTCGATGCCGTTCTTGCCGCTGCTCACGTAGTAGTCGGCGACGTATCTCGCGACCCCGGACCTGTTCTCGAACACGTAGAGCGTCGACTTCGATGTGTCGACGACGAGCGCGTGTCGCTGGTCCGGACGCAACTGGACGAGATAGCGCGGCACGCGATCGAGCGGACGCTCGTGCTCGGAACGGGCGAGGCGAACGCGTGCTTCGTCGCGGAAGTCCGCGGCGCGATCGGCCGGGACGCCCGGTGCTTCACCCATCGCGGAGAGCGGGTGCGCACGCGCGAGCAGCAGGTCGCCCTTGATGAGATGCGCCAGCCGAAAATTCGGATAGGCCTTCAGCACCTTCTCCACTTCGGCGAGCGCTACATCGAGCTCGTTGTTCTTGATCGCAAGCAGCGTCTTGACGAGCAGCGCCTCGGGCTCCACCGTGACGGGCGCAGCCTGCGTTTTCACGTGCTTCTTGGCCGGCTTCTGCTTTTTGGCGGCAGCCGCCGGTTCGCAGAGGCCGAGGGCGACCGCGAACACTGCGACGGCGATCAGGACGGCGATCGGTGGGCGCTGGGCTGGCGTGTCGGACGTGGCCGACACGCGACCAAAGGAAAGGACGTGGCGAAACCCGAGTCGGAGGGCAGCGCTGCCCCCTATCCGCCGGAGCGTTCCTGCTGGATCAGCCACTTTTCTCCGTTCTTCACCATGACCAGGGTTTTATTGCCTGAGACGTTGAGCGCGCCGGAACGATAGTGCTGCTTGAACGTTACGACGGCGCGGTCCTTCTGGTCGAACGTGACTCTGGGTGAAATGACTTCGACCTCGATCTTCCGCGGCTTGGCGATGCGTGACTTGCGCTCGGCTTCCCACGCGCCACGCGACATCCTGCTGGGCGGCTGGAAGTCGGAGGCATAGTACGAGAAGTACCCGGGCACATCGTTCGACTCCCACGCCCGGGCCCAGCCGGCCACTGAACGCAGCACGTCATCGGCACCGCGCTCAGCCACGGCACTGGCTTTCTGATCCGCTGCGGGCGGTTTCGCGAGAGCGACCTGCATGTCGCCCGCCGGACCCGCTGCAGGAGGTGCCGGTGTCGGCTTCGTTGCGGATGGCGCCGTGGCTTGCGCGGGCGCGGTGGCAGCCTTCGATGACGCCTCAGGCGTAGCGGGCTGCGCGGGTGGGGCCGCGGCGGTCTTTGGGGGTGCCGGAGTCGCGGACGGCGGCGTAGAGGCGGGCGCCGCCGGTGGAGCAGCAGGCGCGGGTGGAGCGGCAGCAGGCGCAGCCGGAACGGCTGGCGCAGGTGTCGCCTCGGGCTTCGCGGCCGCCACTTTCGCGGGCGCGGCTCGTGGCCCCTGCGAGAAAAGATCCTTGATCAGGTTGAGCTTGCTTTGCGCGGCCTGATTGCTGCGGTCGAGCTGAAGCGCCTTGTCGTAGGCCTGGCTCGCCATCTTCGCGTAAATGTCCCCGAGATTCTCATGCGCCGTCGCGTAGCTCGGGTGGGTCCTGATGGCGGTCTCGAGCGCGCTTTTCGCCTTGTCGTACGCGCCCTGCGTCGCATAGAGCACCGCGAGGTTGTTATACGGCTCTGGCAGCTCGGGATAATCCTGCGAAAGCTCGGTGAAGATCTTGATGGCGTCGTTCGGCTTGTTCTGCTCGGTGAGGATCAAGCCTTTCAGGAACCGGCCGCGCGCATCCTTGGGACGCGAGGCGAGGTAGCTGTTCACACGCTCCATCGCGCGATCGAACTCGCCTTGGCGGAACAGTTGACTGGCGTCCTGGAGGGGGTCGGCTTGTGCCCAGACGGGGGCGGAAAACGCGAGCGCCCACACGAGAGTCAGCACCGTGCTGCGCAAAAGCCTCATGTTATACTTTGTCGAGTTTTTCAGTGGCTTAGTCCAGAATCCTCGAAATTCTACCAAGTACGCCCTGCAAAGCAACCGGCGCGAAGCCGTTCGCATGACTTTGTTATGCGCCAGCCGCGAAGCTTACGCGAACTGCCGCAAGCCGCCCCTGTCCCGATCCCGCATGCTGAAGATTTATAACACGCTTGCACGAGAGAAGCAGGCGTTCGCGCCGATCGCGCCCGGTGAAGTCCGCATGTATGTCTGCGGGATGACCGTATACGACTACTGCCATCTCGGACACGCTCGCGTGATGCTGGTCTTCGATGTCGTGCGCCGATGGCTGAGCGCGTCGGGATTCCGGGTGACGTACGTGCGCAACATCACGGACATCGACGACAAGATCATCAAGCGCGCCCAGGAGAATAACGAGCCGATCGAGGCGCTCACCGCGCGCTTCATTGCGGCGATGGATGAAGACGCCGCCGCGCTCGGTGTCCAGAAGCCCGACCACGAGCCGCGGGCGACTCGGTACGTGCCTGCGATGATCGAGATGATTCACGCGCTCGAGCAACGCGGGCTTGCCTACCGCGCGGGCAACAATGACGTCAACTACGCCGTCCGCAAGTTCGAGGGTTACGGAAAGCTCTCGGGGAAATCGCTCGACGAGCTGCGCGCGGGCGATCGCGTGGACATCACCGCGGGCAAGCATGATCCGCTCGACTTCGTGCTATGGAAGCACGCGAAGGACGGTGAACCCGCGTGGCCGTCACCTTGGGGAGAAGGGCGCCCGGGGTGGCATATCGAGTGCTCGGCCATGTCCAGCGCGCTGCTCGGGAATCACTTCGACATCCATGGCGGAGGCCAGGACCTCCAGTTCCCGCATCACGAAAACGAGATCGCGCAGTCCGAGGGCGCGTGTGACTGCAAATTCGTGAACTACTGGATGCACAACGGCTTCGTGCGCGTGGACGACGAGAAGATGTCGAAATCCCTCGGCAACTTCTTTACTGTTCGCGAAGTGCTCGCCCGCTACGATCCGGAAGTCGTGCGCTTCTTCATCATCCGGGCGCACTACCGCAGCCCGCTCAACTATTCGGATCAGCACCTCGACGACGCGAGGCAGTCGCTCACGCGGCTCTACACGGCGTTGAAGGCCTGGGATGTCGTGCCGGCGCCCGTTGACTGGAGCGATCCGTATGCCATGCGCTTTCGAACGGCGATGGACGACGACTTCAATACGCCCGAAGCCGTGGCCGTCCTGTTCGACCTCGCGAACGATTTGAACAGGTCGCACGCATCGGGCCAGGCTGTGTTGCTCCGATCGCTCGCCGGGACGCTCGGCCTGCTGCAACGCGACGCCACGGCCTTCCTCCAGGGGCTCGCGACCGAAGGCGGAGTGGACGCGGGCCAGATCGAAGAACTGATCGCTGCTCGCACGGCCGCGCGCAAAGCGAAGAACTTCGCGGAGGCCGACCGCATCCGCAAGGAACTGAGCGACGCCGGTATCGTGCTGGAGGATACGGCCCAACGCACGCTATGGCGGCGCAATTGAGAGTGGTCGATCCTCTAGCGGTTGCTCCCTTGTTCGCGATCCTCCAATGCGCCAGGGCCTTCGCGACCCACTGTAAGTGGCGTCATCCCGGATGTGCGCGAGCACACAAGTCCGGGATCCAGGACAGGAACACAACGGTGCCTGGATTCCGTCCTCGCGACGGAATGACGATTCGATAGCTTACCGGCGCGCCGTGCCGGCTACCCTACAGAGCGCGCTGGGTCTCGTGGCATTGCTCGGGATCGCGTGGCTCCTGAGCGAGAATCGGCGCGCGGTTCCATGGCGGATCGTGCTGCCGGGGCTTGCGTTGCAGGTCGCGCTCGCAGCGCTCCTCCTCAAAGCCCCGCCGCTCCAGCACCTGTTTCTCACGTTGAACGAGATGCTGCTCGCCCTCGAGCGTGCGACGCAGGCCGGCACGAGCTTCGTTTTCGGATACCTCGGCGGGGCGCCGCTGCCGTTTGCGACGGACGGGGCGGGATCGAGCTTCGTGCTCGCTTTCAAAGCACTGCCGATCATTCTCGTGGTGAGCGCGCTTTCGTCGCTCCTCTTCTACTGGCGCGTATTGCCCGCGGTCGTGAAGGCATTGTCCCTCGTCCTCGAAAAAACCATGGGTATCGGGGGTGCGGTCGGCCTTTCCACGGCCGCGAACGTGTTCGTCGGCATGGTCGAGGCGCCGCTCGTGGTGCGGCCCTATCTCCAGGCGCTGGGCCGCGGCGAGCTCTTCATCGTAATGACGTGCGGGATGGCGGGGGTGGCCGGGACGGTGATGGTGCTCTACGCGAGCATCCTCGGGCCGGTGGTGCCTTCCGCGATGGGTCACATCCTCGCGGCGTCCCTCATCAGCGCGCCGGCAGCGATCGTGGTGGCCGCGTTGATGGTTCCGCCGGAGAGTGCACCCACCGCTGGCGCGGTTTCCGTCCAGTCCGCGGGCAAGAGTTCCATGGACGCGATCGTGCGCGGTACCACGGAGGGTCTCGCCCTCCTGCTCAATATCGCTGCGCTGCTGATCGTGCTCGTCGCGCTCGTGACCCTGGTCAATCTCGTGCTTGCAGCGTTGCCCGCGATCGACGGTGCGCCGCTTACGTTGCAGCGCGTGCTCGGCTACCTCATGGCGCCGCTCGTCTGGCTTGCGGGCATTCCGTGGGCCGAAGCACTGACCGCCGGCACGCTCATGGCAACGAAAACCGTGCTGAACGAATTCATCGCCTACATCGACATGGCTGCCCTCGAGTCCGGACGCACTGAGCGAGCGCAGCCGCGTCGTCATGACGTACGCGCTGTGCGGCTTCGCGAACTTCGGCAGCCTGGGTATCCTCGTCGGTGGCATCACCGCGATGGTTCCGGAGCGCCGCGATGAAGTCCTCGCGCTCGGAGTCCGAACGCTCGTTTCAGGGACGCTCGCGACGCTCGCGACTGCCGCGACCGTGGGCATGCTGCTCGGATGACAGGGGGGCGCTTGCCTTTGGGCTCGGGCCTCGCACGTTCTATCGAAGGCCTCGTATATTCTGATGTCCTTTTGCCGCGCGTCGCATAGGGAAGCGCGACACGCTCCGGCGCAGGATGCGTGCGCCGCTGTATGATCCGGCCCGGGAGGCGGCATGCTGATCAACTGCGCTGTTTACGAAAACGGCAAGAAGCTCGCGGACATCGCCCGCGAAGACATCCATCGCCACCTCGGCCATCCCGACCGCTTCGTGTGGGTCGCGCTGCGCGATCCCACGGCTCAGGAGCTCGAGGAGATGCGCGTGCAATTCGACTTGCACGAGCTTGCGGTCGAAGACGCCCTGCATGGCCACCAGCGGCCGAAAGTGGAGGAATACGGCGACTGCCTTTTCGCCGTGATGCACACGCTCGAGCTCACCGAGGACGAAAGCGAGCTGCTCGACGGCGAGGTGAACGTATTCGTCGGACGCGATTACCTGCTGTCGGTGCGCAAACGCAAGCGCGTGGGATTCGCGGTCGTGCGCGAGCGCGCGGAACGCGAGCCTCACTTGCTGAAGGAGGGCCCCGGGTATGTCCTCTACCTGCTGCTCGACGCCGTCGTCGACAGTTATTTCCCGGTGATCGACGCGCTCGAAGCCGAGCTCGAGCGCATCGAGTCCAGGATTTTCGAGGGCGATCCGGCGCGCGAGAACGTGGAAGCGCTGTATAGCCTCAAGCGCAAGATGACGCTGCTGCGCCATGCTTCAGGGCCGCTGCACGAAGCGGTCGGCAAGCTGTACGGCGGGCGCGTGCCCGCCGTGACCATGGGCGTGCAGGAGTATCTGCGGGACGTCTACGACCACCTCACGCGCATCAACCAGTCCATCGACAGCCTGCGCGACATGCTGACGCACGGCGATCACCGTCAACCTGTCGCTCGTGACGGTGCACGAGAGCGAGACGATGAAACGGCTCGCCGCCTGCGCGGCGCTGGTTGCCATCCCGACGATGATCGCGGGGATCTACGGGATGAACTTCGAGCTCATGCCGGAGCTCCAATGGCGGTTCGGCTATCCCGTCACGCTCGCGGTCATGGTGGTCGTGGACATCTACATCTTCCTGCGGTTCAGGAAGGCGGGGTGGATATAAACCTTCTGCCGCTCCTCCGGCGTTGCGGCTCTGCCGCGTTGCCTTCGGGCGCAACTACAGCGCTTAGGCGCCTCGCGGCGCTATCTCCTATCCGCTCCTCCGGCGTTGCGGCTGCTGCCGCGTTGCCTTCGGGCGCAACTACACCCCTTAGGCGCCTCGCGGCGCTATCTCCTGGTCAGTGCCGAGTCGTTGAGCCGCTGAAAGCGGTCAACAGCTGCTCGATCGCGCGCGCCGCGTCGTCAGGCGTCCGCAAGCGGATGTCAGCCTTCACTGCAACGTCAGCGAGTTTTTAGGATTCGAAAAACTCCTTCACCTTCTCCATCCAGGACTTGGCGCGCGGATTGTGGCGCTCGGTGTCCTTGCCGCTGATCGACTCGAACTCCTGCAGGAGCTCGCGTCTGGCGCGCCGTGAGATTGACCGGCGTCTCCACGACCACGTGGCAGAGCAGATCGCCGTGCGGCGTTCGAGCGCACGCCCTTGATGCCCTTGCCGCGCAGACGGAACACCTTCCCGCTCTGCGTTTCGGCCGGCACCTTGATCTTCGCGGAGCCATCGAGCGTGGGAATCTCGATCTCGCCGCCGAGCGCCGCCGTGGTGATGCTGATCGGCATCTCGCAGTGCAGATCGTTGTGGTCGCGCGTGAAGACCGGGTGCGGCTTGATGTGGATCACCACGTACAGGTCGCCCGGCGGGCCGCCGTTCACGCCGGCTTCGCCTTCGCCGGACAGCCGGATGCGATCGCCTTCGTCGACGCCCGACGGGATCTTCACCGACAGCGTCTTGTGCTGCTTGACGCGCCCGCTGCCGCTGCACGTGGCGCACGGGTTCGGGATCATCTTGCCGCTGCCGTGGCAGCGCGGGCATGTCTGCTGAATGGAGAAGAAGCCCTGCTGCATGCGCACCTGCCCGTGGCCGCTGCACGTCGTGCAGGTGGTCGGGCTGGGTGCCGGGCTTGGCGCCCGGTGCCGTTGCAGGTCTCGCATTGCTCCATCGCGGGAATGCGGATGCGCGTCTCGGTGCCGCGCGCGGCGTCCTCGAGCGAGATCTCGAGGTTGTAGCGCAGGTCGGCGCCGCGGATACACGCTCGAGCGCGAGCGTGCCGCCGCCGAAGATGTCGCTGAAGATGTCGCCGAATGCATCGGAGAAGCCGCCGAACCCGGCGCCCGCGCCGGCTGCCGCCGACGGATCGACGCCCGCGTGGCCGAACTGATCGTAGGCCGCGCGCTTGTTGCGCGTCGGACAGGATCTCGTAGGCTTCCTTCGCTTCCTTGAAGTGCTCTTCGGCTTTGGGATTGTCCGGATTGCGGTCCGGATGGTGCTTCATCGCGAGCTTGCGATACGCCTTCTTGATGTCGTCTTCGGAGGCGTCCCTGTTGACTCCCAGCACTTCGTAGTAATCGCGTTTGTTGCCATGACTCCCTGTAGCCTTGGCGTAGGCGATCAGGCGTGTCTCGAAACGCAGAAAGGGGAGGCCCTGCGAGGACCTCCCCATCTATCACTCACGCCGCCTGCACGTCGGACGCGTTACTTCTTGTCTTTCACTTCTTCGTACTCGGCATCCACGACGTTGCCGTCGTCTTCCTTCTTGCTGCCGCTCTGGCTCGCGCCCGCCGACGCCTGCGCCGCCGGCCTGCCTGCGCCTGCTGCTGCTTCGCCTGCTCCTGAGCATACATCTGCTCGGCGAGCTTCTGCGCCGCCTGCGCCAGCGCCTGCGTCTTCGCTTCGATCTTCGCCTTGTCGTCGGACTTCATCGCCTCCTCGGCGTCCTTCAACGCAGCTTCGATCTTCGACTTCTCGTCGGCGCCCACCTTGTCGCCATGTTCCTTCAGCGACTTCTTCACCGAGTGCACCATGTGGTCGCACTGGTTGCGGGCCTCGACCAGCTCGCGCGCCTTCCTGTCTTCCTCGGCGTGCGCTTCGGCGTCCTTCACCATGCGCTGGATCTCTTCCTCGTTGAGACCGCCCGAGCTGCCTGGATCTTGATCTTGTTCTCCTTGCCGGTCGCCTTGTCCTTCGCCGAGACGTGCAGGATGCCGTTCGCGTCGATGTCGAACGTCACCTCGATCTGCGGCATGCCGCGCGGCGAAGGCGGAATGTCCGTCAGGTTGAACTGGCCGAGCGACTTGTTCGCGCGCGCCATCTCGCGCTCGCCCTGGAGCACGTGGATCGTCACCGCGGTCTGGTTGTCCTCGGCGGTCGAGAACACCTGCTTCGCCTTGGTCGGAATCGTCGTGTTCTTCTGGATGAGCTTGGTCATCACGCCGCCCAGCGTCTCGATGCCGAGCGACAGCGGCGTGACGTCGAGCAGCAGCACGTCCTTGACTTCACCCTTCAGCACGCCGCCCTGAATCGCCGCGCCGACCGCGACCGCCTCATCCGGGTTCACGTCCTTGCGCGGCTCCTTGCCGAAGAACTCCTTGACCTTGTCCTGCACTTTCGGCATGCGCGTCTGGCCGCCGACGAGAATGACGTCGTCGATGTCGGAGAGCTTCACGCCGGCGTCCTTGATCGCGATGCGGCAGGGCTCGATCGTGCGCTCGATCAGCTCCTCGACCAGCGCTTCGAACTTGGCGCGCGTGATCTTGATCGCAAGATGCTTCGGACCCGACTGGTCGGCCGTGATGTACGGCAGGTTCATTTCGGTCTGCTGCGACGACGAAAGCTCGATCTTCGCCTTCTCGGCGCGCATCCTTCAGACGCTGCAGCGCGAGCATGTCCTTGCGCAGATCGATGCCGGACTCCTTCTTGAACTCGTCGCACAGGTAGTCCATCAGGCGCTGGTCGAAGTCTTCGCCGCCGAGGAACGTGTCGCCGTTGGTCGAGAGCACCTCGAACTGGTGCTCGCCTTCGACTTCCGCGATCTCGATGATCGAGATGTCGAACGTGCCGCCGCCCAGGTCGTAGACCGCGATCTTGCGGTCGCCCTTCTTCTTGTCGAGGCCGAACGCGAGCGCGGCCGCCGTCGGCTCGTTGATGATGCGCTTCACTTCGAGGCCCGCGATGCGGCCGGCGTCCTTGGTCGCCTGGCGCTGCGAGTCGTTGAAGTACGCGGGAACGGTGATCACCGCCTCGGTTACCGGCTCGCCGAGATAGTCCTCGGCCGTCTTCTTCATCTTCATCAGGACCTGCGCGGAGACTTCCGGCGGGGCGATCTTCTTGCCGCGCACTTCGACCCAGGCGTCGCCGTTGTCGGCCTTGACGATCTTGTACGGCATCGAGCTTGATGTCCTTCTGGACCTCGTTCTCCTCGAAGCGCCGTCCGATCAGGCGCTTCACCGCGTAGAGCGTGTTCTTCGGATTGGTGACCGCCTGGCGCTTCGCCGGCGCGCCGATCGAGGACCTCGCCGTCGTCCATGTAGGCGACGATCGAAGGCGTCGTGCGCGCCCCTTCGGAGTTCTCGATGACCTTCGGGGTGCCGTTCTCCATGACGGCCACGCACGAGTTCGTCGTGCCCAGGTCGATGCCGATGATTTTTGCCATGTCTTCCCTCGCTTAAATGCTGCAATGAATTCGTCTACCTGCCGGATATGGGGGTAAAGCCCTCAATTTTCAACGGCTTTGGACCTGGCGACGATCACCAGCGCCGGACGGACCACGCGGTCGTGCAGCAGATAGCCCTTTCTGCAGCACCTGGACGACGGTGTTCGGCTCGGCGTCGGACTCCACCGTGCTGATCGCCTGGTGGCGGTGCGGGTCGAACTTCTGGCCCGCCGGATCGATCTCCTTGACGCTGAACTTCTCGAAAACCGCTGTGAGCTGGTTCAGGGTCAGCTCGACGCCGCTGCGCATGCTTTCGACCGTGGCGTTCTCGGCGGCGAGCGCGGCTTCGAGGCTGTCCTTCACCGGGCAGCAGCTCGGTCGGCGAAGTTCTCGACGCGCGAACTTGTGGGCGTTGGCGATCTCGGTCTGGCTGCGCTTGCGGATGTTGTCGGCTTCGGCGCTGGCGCGCAGCCACGCGTCGTGGTGCTCCTGGGCCGACAGCTCGGCCTCCTTCAGGCGCTGCTCGAGTGTGGGCTCCTGCTGGTCCGTGTCCATCGCGGGGGCGTTTTCCGCCGCGGAAGTCGCGTCGCTATTCGTGATCTCGGGTGTTTCGTGCATCGTGCTGCTCCTCTCAACCTCCGACACATGGGGTCGACACAGGGGAATTCAAGAGAACCTCGCCGGGAAGCTTAAGTGATTGACCGATCGGCACTTTTTCGGAACCGGAGCCAGCGGCATGTCCGGCGAGCGGGTAAGCGTGCGCGCTCCCGCGCGATCAGACGATGCCGAGCGGCCTTGAGCTCGGGGGCTGGCGCTCGATCCAGCCGCGCAGGTTGCGTTCCGCGAGATCCGTGAGCGCCGCGATCCACTCGTGGCGCTCGTTCAGGCACGGGATGTAGTGGAACTCCCGGCCGCCGGCGTCAGGAAGATCGCCTTGTCCTTCGATCGCGATCTCTTCCAGTGTCTCGAGGCAGTCGCGAGACGAATCCGGGGCAGACCACGTCCACGCGGCCGTGCTTTCTCGCGCGCGAGGTCGGACGAGCACCTCCGGGTGTAGGGCTTCAGCCATTCCGCCCGGCCGAACCGCGACTGGAAGGTGACGCGGTACTCGCCCTCGCGCAGACCGAGCGCCGGCCGCGAGCAGCAGCGCCGTGGCGGCGCACTCGCAGTGATACGGATCGCCGCGGTCGACGGCGCGCTTCGGAACGCCGTGGAAGCTCATGACGAACACGGCCGGGCGGCCGTGCCGGGTCCAGTCCTCGCGATACGGCTGGCGAGCGCGTCGATGTAGCCGGGGTCATCGTGGAAGTCGCGCACGCTGCGCACGCCGGCTGGTTGCGCATGCGCGCGAGCGCCGCCCAGGCGCGCATCGAAGGCCGTGGCCGTCGTGCTGCCGGAGTACTGCGGATAGAGCGGCACGCAGCAGAATGCGCGTCGCAGCCGCTGCGCCTGCAAAGCGGCCATCCCCTCGGGAATCGACGGACTTCCATAGCGCATGGCGTATTCCACCGCGACGGCGTTCCGAGGCGCTCGCCAAGATAGCCCTGCAGCAGCTTGGCCTGGCGCTCCGTGTAGACCCTGAGCGGCGAGCCTTCGGGCATCCAGATCTGGGCGTAGCGCGCGGCCGATGCTTTGGGGCGGGTCGTCAGGTCACGAAAAGCCGCAGAATCGGCTGCCACACGAGGCGCGGGATCTCGACCACGCGCGGATCGGACAGGAACTCCTTCAGATAGGCGCGCACCGCCTGTCGGTGTCGGCGCCTGCGGCGTGCCGAGGTTGACCAGCAGAACGCCCGGTTGCCCTGCGCTCCTGCGCTCGCGCCGGTGACTCGCTCAATGCTGATGCGACAGTGCGCCCGAAAGCAGCTTCGCGGTGATGTCGACGATCGGGATCACGCGCTCGTAAGCCATGCGCGTCGGGCCGATGACGCCGACGGTGCCGACGACCTGGCCGTCGACTTCGTAGGGCGCGGTCACGACGCTGCACTCGTCGAGCGGCACGAGACCGGATTCGCCGCCGATGAAGATCTGCACGCCATGGGCGCGGCTCGACACGTCGAGCAGCTGCAGGAGGCCGGTCTTGCGCTCGAACAGATCGAACAGATTGCGCAGCCGCTGCATGTCCGAGGAGAGGTCATGCACGTCGAGCAGCCGGCCCTCGCCCGAGATCACGACGTCGTCGGCGGTATCGGTGAGCGCCTGGCTGCCGGCTTCCAGCGCCTTCGTCATGAGCTGCGTCATGTCTTCGCGCAGGCGCTTCAGCTCGTCGCTGCAGCCGCGCGCGTGTCTCCTCGAACGTGAGACCGGCGTAGTTCTGGTTCAGGATGTTGGCCGCCTCGATGAGCTCGGACGGCGTGTAGTCGCGGTCCGCGAGGAGGATGCGGTTCTGCACGTCGCCTTCGGGCGTGACGATGATCAGCAGGATGCGCTTCTCCGAGAGCTTCACGAACTCGATGTGCCGGAAGCCGGCGCTGCGGCGCGGCGTCATGACGACGCCGGCGAAGCGCGTGAGGTCGGCAAGCACCTGCGATGCCGACGTCACGAGGCGCTGGCGGTTTTCCGGGTGAAGCTGCCCTTCGAGCTGGTTGATCTCGATCGCTGTCGAGCGGCTTGAGCGTGAGCAGCGTGTCGACGAAGAAGCGGTAGCCGCGCGGCGTCGGGATGCGGCCGGCGGAGGTGTGCGGGCTCGCGATGAAGCCCAGCTCTTCGAGGTCCGCCATGACGTTGCGGATGCTCGCGGGCGAGAGATCGAGACCGGAATACTTCGACAGCGCGCGCGAGCCGACCGGCTGGCCTTCGGCGATGTAGCGCTCGACCAGCGTCTTCAGCAGGATCTGCGCGCGCTCGCTCAACATCCGCAATGTCGGTCGACATGGAAGTCATTCTACACAAAATGGGTGCGCTCGTTCGCACGCCTAAGGTGTTAACGCAAAAGGAAAATAGCGGTGTACACGCGCATTCCGCGACGCTTCGCGCCCACACGCGCCGTATGGTTTAATGCGGCCGATGAAAAAAGCCTTCCGGACCATTGCGCTGATCGGCAAATACAAGAGCCCGGAGATCGCGGCGCCGCTGCTCGAGCTCGCGCGCTTTCTCGAGCGCGCGGCGTCGAGGTGATGATCGACCGTCTCACCGCCTCGCACATCGGCGATTGCCGCTATCCGGTGCTCGCGCTGGAAGAGCTCGGCGTCGCGCGCCGACCTCGCGGTCGTGCTCGGCGGCGACGGCACGATGCTCAACATCGCGCGCACGTTCGCGCCTTACGACGTTGCGCTCGTGGGCGTCAATCAGGGGCGGCTCGGCTTTCTCACCGACATCTCGCTCGACACGATGTTCGAGACCATCGGCGCGATCCTGGAAGGCAACTACGTCACCGAAGACCGCATGCTGCTCGAGGCCGAGATCCACAGCGGGCGAGGAACGCGTGTTCGAGGTGCTCGCCTTCAACGACGTCGTCGTGAGCAAGGGCTGCAGGGGCAGCATGATCGAGTTCGAGGTGCACATCGACGGCGAGCCCATCTACACGCAGCGCTCCGACGGCCTCATCGTCGCCACGCCCACCGGCTCCACCGCCTATGCGCTCTCCGCGGGCGGGCCGATCGTGCATCCGTCGCTGCGTGTGATGGCGCTCGTGCCCGTGTGCCCGCACACGCTGTCCAATCGCCCGATCGTGATCAGCAGCGACTGCGTGGTCGAGATCGTCATCCGCAGCACGCGACGACCCGCGCGCGCACTTCGACAGCCATTCGCACTTCGAGCTGTGCGACGGCGACCGCATCCGCGTGCGCCGGTACCCGCACCATTCAATCTGCTGCATCCGGTGGGCCACAGCTACTACGGGATGCTGAGGCAGAAGCTGCATTGGAATGCATGAAGAGTTTCACCGGGCGCGCTAGATGTTGCGCGCCTGAGCATCCGCGATTTCGTCATCGTCGAGGCGCTCGAGCTCGAGTTCGAGCGCGGCTTCACCGTCCTCACCGGCGAGACCGGCGCGGGCAAATCGATCCTCATCGACGCGCTCGCGCTGGTGCTCGGCGAGCGCGGCGACGCGACGGTCGTTCGACAAGGCGCCGAGCGCGCCGAAATCACCGCCGAGTTCGACCTGCGCGATGCGCCGGGGCTGCGTGCGTGGCTCGACGAGCAGGGCGTCGCCGCGGACGAGGATGCGTGTCTTCTGCGGCGCACGCTCGATCGCAGCGGGCGTTCGCGTGCATTCATCAATGGCACCGCGGTCACTGCTGCACAGTTGCGCGAAGCCGGTGAGTTCCTCGTCGACATCCATGGGCAGCACGAACATCAGTCGCTCCTGCGGCCGGCCGCGCAGCGTGAGCTGCTCGATGCCTACGGCGGATTGCGGGAGACGGCAGCGCGGGTGCGTGAGCTCTACCGCGCCTGGCAGCGGCGTCACGAAGAGCGCGCGGCATTCGAGGCGGACTCCGCCGCCCGCACCGCGGAACGCGATGAGCTTCGCTGGCAGGTGAAAGAGCTCGAAGCGCTCGAGCTCACGGCCGAGGCATGGCAGGCGCTCCAGGCCGATCACGCGCGTCTCGCGCACGCAGCGAGCCTGATCGAAGGCGCCGCGTTCGCGCTGGACCGGCTGGCCGAAGGCGACGGGGCGAGTCTGCCTCAGGTCAACGGCGTGGTCAGTCGGCTGGACGCGCTCGTGCAATACGATCCGACCCTCAAAGACGTGCTCGATGCCTTGGAGCCCGCGCGGATACAGATCCAGGACGCGGTCTACAGCCTGCGGCACTACCAGCAGAAGCTCGACATCGATCCGGAGCGGCTGCGCGAGGCCGAGACGAAGCTCGACGCCGTCCACACGGTGTGTCGCAAGTACCGCATCACGCCCGAGGACATCCCGGAGACGCTCGAGCGGGCACGGGCGCGCCTGAAGACACTCGACGCGAGCGGTGATCCCGAAGCGCTCGAGGGCCTGGAAGCCGAGGCGAAGGCCGCCTATGTCGCGCAGGCGGAGACGTTGAGCGCCGGGCGGCGCGCTGCGGGGCACAAACTCTCGACCGAGGTCACCGCGGCGATGCAGACGCTCGCGATGGCGGGCGGGCGGTTCGAAGTCGGGCTCGAGCCGCTGAACGAGCCCGCCGCCTATGGACTCGAGCAGGTGGAGTTTTGCGTCGCGGCGCACGCGTCCACCGCCGCGCAACCGCTCGCGAAGGTCGCCTCGGGCGGCGAGTTGTCCCGGCTGAGTCTCGCGATCCAGACTGTTACGACCCGCGTTGCGGAGGTGCCGACGCTCGTGTTCGACGAAGTCGATGCCGGCATCGGCGGACGCGTCGCCGAGATCGTCGGCCGGATGCTCGAGCGACTGGGCCGGCAGCATCAGGTCATGTGCATCACCCATCTGCCGCAGGTCGCCGCCTCGGCGGATCATCAGTGGCAGGTTGCGAAGACCGCGACGAAGGACAAGGTGGTGAGCCGCGTGCTCGTCCTCGATCCGGCTCAGCGCATCGACGAGATCGCGCGCATGCTCGGTGGCGTCAGGATCACGGAGACCACCCGCAAGCATGCCGCCGAGATGCTGGAAGGCGGTGGAGGCGTGAAGAGTGAAGGAGCGAAGCGTGGAACGTGAAACGAGGCCTACGTTTGACGACGACCTTCCGGCTGTCTGCGGTGCGGGCAATTCGGTGTCGTGCATTCCGCGTACATGTGCAGCGAGTGGTCCTGAATCCTGAACCCGCGCTGTTCCGCGACTTCGATCTGCCGCTTTTCGATCGCCGTGTCGTAGAACTCTTCGACGTGGCCGCATTCCACGCACACGATGTGATCGTGGTGGCCGCCCTCCTTCAGCTCGAAAACCGCTTTGCCGCTCTCGAAGTGATGGCGCATGAGCAGTCCGGCCTGCTCGAACTGCGTGAGAACGCGGTAGACCGTGGCGAGGCCCGTGTCGGTGCCTTCCTTGAGCAGGGTCTTGTAAATGTCCTCGGCCGAGAGATGGCGCACGGCGCTCTTCTCGAATATCTCGAGAATGCGCAGCCGCGGCAGCGTCGCTTTGAGGCCGATGGTCTTCAGGTGCGAAGGCGAGCTCAACGGGAGACCGTTCCTGTGCGGAGTAGAAGGGTGAGCTATCATATTAGCAATCAACCCCGATGGAAATGCGTGGCTGAAACTCGGGATTCATGACGCCCGCGTACCCTGCCGCCACCCGTGTCGCTCACTCGAACATTGCTCTGCCTCGTCGCTGCTCCTGGGCGGCTGCTCGCGCGTGCCGATGCTGCCCGGCATCTCGCCCTATAAGATGGACATCCAGCAGGGCAACTACGTCACGCAGGACATGGTGGCGAAGCTGAAGCCGGGCATGTCCAAGGCGCAGGTCCGGTTCGCGCTCGGCACGCCGCTCGTGCTGGACCCGTTTCACGCCGAGCGCTGGGACTACATCTACGTTCTTCAGAAAGGCGGCAAAGTCGTGGAGCAGCGCCGCCTCATCGTGGTTTTCACCGACGACAAGCTGCTGCGCCTGGAAGGCGACGTCACTTCGGCGCCTCTCGACACATCGGGCGGGCCGGCCGCGGCGGCGAACGTAAAGCCATGAGAGTCGCCATCGCAGGCAGCACCGGGCGCATGGGCCGCATGCTGCTCGAAACCGTGCTCGACGCGCCCGACGCCGAGCTCGCTGCCGCCCTCGAGCAACACGCCAACGCAGCGTCGGCAAAGATGCCGGCGAACTGGTCGGCCGCGCCTGCGGCGTCGCGATTTCGGACGACATCGCAGCGGCCGTCGCGGCGTGCGACGTGCTCATCGATTTCACGCGCCCCGAGGGCACGCTCGCGCATGTGGCCGCGTGCCGCGAGCTCGGCGCGAAGATCGTGATCGGCACGACCGGCTTTTCGGAGGCGCAGAAGCGCGCGATCGCGGAGGCCGCGCGGGAGATCGCGATCGCGATGGCGCCGAACTTCAGCGTCGGCGTGAACGTGACGTTCAGGCTGCTCGACCTGGCCGCGCGCGCGCTCGCGGAGGGCTACGACGTCGAGATCGTCGAAGCCCACCATCGCCACAAAGTCGATGCGCCTTCGGGCACGGCGCTGCGCATGGGCGAGATCGTCGCGAAAGCGCTCGGGGCGCGATCTGAAGACATCGGCCATCTATGGCCGCGAGGGCGTCACCGGCGAGCGCGACGGCCGAGACGATCGGCTTTTCGCGACGGTGCGCGGCGGCGATGTCGTCGGCGATCACACCGTGATGTTCCTCGGCACGGGCGAGCGCATCGAGATCACGCATCGCTCGGACAGCCGCGCGACTTATGCGCAAGGCGCGCTGCGCGCGGCGCGCTTCATCATGGACAAGCAGAACGGGCTCTACGACATGCAGGACGTTCTCGGATTAAGACCTTAGGCCGCTCCTCCGGCGTTGCAGCTCCTGCCGCGTTGCCTTCGGGCGCAACGACACCCCTTAGGCGCCTTGCGGCGCTTTATCGCTATCTTCCCGTATAATTGCGCGTTCAAGCGAGCGGGACGGCGAAACCTGTCCCGCTTTCCACATCTAATCCCGCTTAATCAGGAGCTTGCCCGTGTCAGCGCGTACGCCCGCCATCCTGGTGCTCAAGGATGGCACGGTATTCCGCGGCACGTCCATCGGCGCGGACGGGCTCACCGTCGGCGAGGTGGTGTTCAACACCGCCATGACGGGCTATCAGGAGATCCTCACCGATCCGTCGTACTGCCGCCAGATCGTCACGCTCACCTATCCGCACATCGGCAACACGGGCGCCAACGCGGAAGACGTCGAAGCCGACCGCATTTATGCGGCCGGGCTCGTGATCCGCGACCTGCCCGTGCTCGTCGTCGAACTGGCGCGCAGACCTCGACGTCTCCCGGAATACCTCGCAGCGCGAGAACGTCGTCGCCATCGCCGACATCGACACGCGCAAGCTGACGCGCATCCTGCGCGACAAGGGCGCGCAGGACGGCTGCCTGATGGCGGGCGAGATCGACGAGGCGGAGGCGCTCGCCGCCGCGCGCGCGTTTCCGGGTCTGGTCGGGCATGGATCTCGCCAAAGTCGTGAGCTGCAGGAAGCCTTACGACTGGAACGAAAGCGGCGTGGACGCTCGGCACGGGCTATGGCAGAGCGTCGGCGACGCGAAGTTCCACGTCGTCGCCTACGATTACGGCGTCAAGCGCAACATCCTGCGCAAGCTCGCCGCGCGCGGCTGCAAGGTGACCGTGGTGCCGGCGGAGACGCCCGCGGAAGAAGCGCTCGGCCTCGAGCCCGACGGCATCCTGCTCGCGAACGGCCCCGGCGATCCGGCGCCGTGCGATTACGCGATCCGCGCGATCCGCACCTTCCTGGGCGTGGGCGTGCCGCTCTTCGGCATCTGCCTCGGCCACCAGCTGCTCGGGCTCGCCGTGGGCGCGAAGACGATCAAGATGAAGTTCGGCCATCACGGCGCGAACCATCCGGTGCAGGATCTCGAGACCGGCCGCGTCATGATCACCAGCCAGAACCACGGCTTCGCGGTCGATCCGGCGACGCTGCCCGGCAACGCGCGCGTGACGCACGTGTCGCTCTTCGACGGCAGCCTGCAGGGCTTCGCGCTGCACCGACCGGCCGGCGTTCTGTTTCCAGGGCCATCCCGAAGCGAGCCCCGGTCCGCACGACGTGGATTACCTGTTCGACCGTTTCGTGAAATCGATGGAGCCGAAGCGCCGGTGCCTAAACGCACCGACATCAAGTCGATCCTGATCATCGGCGCCGGCCCGATCGTCATCGGGCAGGCGTGCGAGTTCGATTACTCCGGCGTGCAGGCGTGCAAGGCGCTGCGGGAGGAGGGCTATCGCGTCGTGCTGGTCAACTCCAATCCGGCGACGATCATGACCGACCCGGAGATGGCCGACGCGACCTACATCGAGCCCGTCACCTGGCAGATGGTCGAGAAGATCATCGCGATCGAGCGGCCCGACGCGCTGCTGCCGACGATGGGCGGGCAGACCGCGCTCAACTGCGCGCTCGATCTCGCGAAGCACGGCGTGCTCGAGAAGTACGGCGTCGAGATGATCGGCGCCTCGCGCGAGGCGATCGACAAGGCCGAGGACCGCGAGAAATTCAAGCAGGCGATGGCGAAGATCGGCCTCGCCAGCCCGCGCTCGGCGCTCGCGCACAGCATGGAGGAAGCGCTGCAGGTGCAGGCGATGGTCGGCTTTCCGACGATCATCCGGCCCTCGTTCACGCTCGGCGGCACCGGCGGCGGCATCGCGTACAACCGCGAGGAGTTCATCGCGATCGTCGAGCGCGGCCTCGACGCGAGCCCGACGAACGAAGTGCTGATCGAGGAATCGGTGATCGGCTGGAAAGAATTCGAGATGGAGGTGGTGCGCGACCGCAAGGACAACTGCATCATCGTGTGCTCGATCGAGAACTTCGATCCGATGGGCGTGCACACCGGGCGACTCGATCACGGTCGCGCCGGCGCAGACGCTGACCGACAAGGAATACCAGATCATGCGCGACGCGTCGATCGCGTGCCTGCGCGAGATCGGCGTCGATACCGGCGGCTCGAACGTGCAGTTCGGCGATCAACCCGCACGACGGGCGCATGGTCATCATCGAGATGAACCCGCGCGTGTCGCGCTCGTCGGCGCTCGCGTCCAAGGCGACCGGCTTTCCGATCGCGAAGGTCGCCGCCAAGCTCGCCGTCGGCTACACGCTCGACGAGCTGCGCAACGAGATCACCGGCGGCGCGACGCCGGCGTCGTTCGAGCCGACGATCGATTACGTCGTCACCAAGGTGCCGCGGTTCGCGTTCGAGAAATTCCCGCAGGCCGACGACCGCCTCACCACCCAGATGAAATCGGTCGGCGAAGTGATGGCGATCGGCCGCACGTTCCAGGAGTCGTTTCAGAAGGCGCTGCGCGGGCTCGAGACCGGCGTCGACGGCTTCGACGAGCGCACGACGCGACCGCGAGACGATCGAGAACGAGCTGGGCGATCCCGGGCCCGAGCGCATCTACTACGTGGCCGACGCTTTCCGCGCGGGCATCGACGCTCGAGGAGAGTGCACGAGATCTCGCACATCGATCCGTGGTTCCTCGCGCAGATCGAGGATCTCGTGCGACATGGAGAAGGAGATCGCGGGGACGGCTGTTCCGAATGCCGAGGCGCGACGAGATGCGGCGCTGGAAGCGCGCGGGATTCTCCGATCGCCGGCTCGCGAAGCTGACCGGACGCGCACCAGACCGAAGTGCGCGAGCGGCGGCACGCGCTTGGCGTGCGGCCGGTCTACAAGCGTGTCGACACGTGCGCGGCCGAGTTCGCGACGCGCACCGCGTACATGTACTCGACCTACGAAGAAGAGTGCGAAGCCCAGCCGACCGATCGCCGCAAGATCATCGTGCTCGGCGGCGGGCCGAACCGCATCGGGCAGGGCATCGAATTCGATTACTGCTGCGTGCACGCGGCGCTCGCGCTGCGCGAGGACGGGTTCGAGACCATCATGGTCAACTGCAACCCGGAGACCGTTTCGACCGATTACGACACGTCCGACCGGCTTTATTTCGAGCCGCTCACGCTCGAGGACGTGCTCGAGATCGTGCACGTCGAGAAGCCGTACGGCGTGATCGTGCAGTTCGGCGGGCAGACGCCGCTCAAGCTTGCGCGCGACCTCGAGGCGAACGGCGTGCCGATCATCGGCACCACGCCGGATTCGATCGACATCGCCGAGGACCGCGAGCGCTTCCAGAAGCTGCTGAACAGGCTCAAGCTCAAGCAGCCGCCGAACCGCACCGCGCGCAGCGCCGCGAAAGCGCTGGCGCGCGCCGAAGAGATCGGCTATCCGCTGGTCGTGCGGCCCTCGTACGTGCTGGGCGGGCGCGCGATGGAGATCGTCCACGAGCAGGTCGGACCTCGAGCGCTACATGCGCGAGGCGATCAAGGTTTCCAACGACTCGCCGGTGCTGCTCGACCGCTTCCTGAACGACGCGACCGAAGTCGACGTCGACGCGGTCTCCGACGGCAAGGAAGTCGTGATCGGCGGCGTGATGGAGCATATCGAGCAGGCCGGCGTGCATTCGGGCGATTCCGCGTGCTCGCTGCCGCCGTTCTCGCTCGCCGCCGGAGTTGCAGGACGAGCTGCGCCGCCAGACGGTCGCGATGGCGCGCGCGCTCAAGGTCGTGCGGCTTGATGAACGTCCAGTTCGCGATCCAGAACGGCGTCGTCTACGTGCTCGAAGTGAATCCGCGCGCCTCGCGCACGGTGCCGTTCGTGTCCAAGGCGACGAGCCTGCCGCTCGCCAAGATCGCGGCGCGCTGCATGGCGGGCATGTCGCTGCGCGCCCAGAACGTGGCGCACGAAGTCGTTCCGCCGTATTACTCGGTGAAGGAAGCGGTGTTCCCGTTCATCAAGTTCCCGGGCGCCGACACGATCCTCGGACCCGAGATGAAATCGACCGGCGAAGTGATGGGCGTCGGCGAGACTTTCGCCGAAGCGTTCGTCAAATCGCAGATGGCGACCGGCGAGCGGCTGCCGTCCTCGGGCAAGGTGTTCCTGAGCGTGCGCGATTCCGACAAGCCGCCCGTGGTCGAGATCGCGCGCTCGCTGATCGGCGCTCGGATTTACGCTCGTCGCCACGCGCGGCACGGCCGCGGCGATCGCTGCGGCCGGGCTGCCGGTCACGCCCGTCAACAAGGTCGCCGAAGGCCGGCCGCACATCGTGGACATGATCAAGAACGGCGAGATCGCGATGATCGTGAATACCGTCGAAGACAGGCGCGCGGCGGTGCGCGATTCCTATGCAGATTCGCCGCGCGGCGCTGCAGCAGCGCGTCTCGCTTTTCACGACGCTCGCCGGCGCGCGCGCCGGCTGCATGGGCATGGAGCAGGTGCAGGAGCTTGCGCGCCTACACGTCAGGACTGCACGGCCCTGCACCGACGGACCTGCCGTTCACATGAACAAGATCCCGCTGACCGATAAATGGCGCGGCCCGGCTGCGCGCCGAGCTGCAGGAGCTGAAAACCGTGCAGCGGCCGGCGATCATCAATGCGATCGCGGAAGCGCGCGCGCACGGCGACCTGTCGGAAAACGCCGAATACGCCGCGGCGAAGGAACGCCAGAGCTTCATCGAAGGACGCATCGCCGAGCTCGAGTCCAAGCTTTCGAACGCGCAGATCATCGATCCCGCCCTGCTCGACGCCGACGGGCGCTGCGTGTTCGGCGCCACGGTCGAGCTCGAGGACATGGAGAGCGGCGAGATCGTGACCTACCAGATCGTCGGCGACGACGAAGCCGACATCAAGCAGGGCAAGATTTCGATCAGCTCGCCGATCGCGCGCGCGCTGATCGGCAAATCGGCGGGCGACGTTGCGGAAGTGCAGGCGCCGGGCGGCGTGCGCGAGTACGAGATACTCGACGTGAAGTACATCTGAGGCCGACCCGCGCGTCAGGCGCTGGCCGGCGGACGGCGTTTGGCTCGTTGTCCGGCGCGGCCGCTTGCGTGTGCGCGATGCGCTTCGGGCTCGCTTTCCGGCGGTTCTCGCACGATAGATCACCAGTATCTTGCCGATCTGCTGCACCGGGCTCGCGCCGGTGGCCTCGCAGATCGCCGGAGCAAGCCCTGCACGAGCTGCGCGGTCGTCGCCCAGCACTCGGATCTTGATGAGCTCGTGGCTGCGGAGGTTCGTCTCCACCTCGGCGAGGACTGCGGGACGTGAGCCCCGCTTCGCCGATCATGACGACCGGCTGAAGCGAGTGTGCGCGGGCCTTGAGGTTACGGCGCTGGGAGGCAGTCAGTAAGATGATCGAATACCAATCTGTTGAGCGGCGCGCCTGGGACAGGCTCTCGCCGCGAACGTAGCATTCGGGCGCCTGTGAGCACTCTCGTCCAATTGTACGAGGCCTGAGGCAAAAGGACGGCGCGCCTGGGACAGGCTGTCGTACCGAGGCCTGAGGCAGAACGAGCGGCTCAAACCGGAGGTTAAGGACACCGATCATGCGTTCGAAAACCAGCCAGGCATGGATGCGCGAACACGTCACCGACCTCTACGTGAAGCGCGCGAACGCCGAGGGTTTTCGCTCGCGCGCGGCGTTCAAGCTCCAGCAGATCGCCGCGAAGGACCAGCTGCTCAAACCCGGCATGACCGTCGTCGACCTCGGCGCGGCCCCGGGCGGCTGGTCGCAGGTTGCGGCGGAAGCGGTCGGGCACGACGGCCGCGTGATCGCCGTCGACCTGCTGGAGATGCCGCAAGTGCCTGGCGTGACGGTGATCTGCGGCGATTTCCACGAGCCGCAACGCTGGCCGCATCGAACGCGCGCTTGCCGGACGCCCGGTGGACCTTGTCATTTCCGATATGGCGCCCAATCTGAGCGGTATCGCGAGCGTCGATCAGGCGCGGTCGCGTCGAGCTTGCTGAGCTCGCGCTCGACTTTGCTTTGAAGCACTTGAAACCGCAGGGAAACTTCCTGGTCAAAGTCTTTCCAGGGCGCAGGCTACGATGAGTTTGTCGCTCGCTTGCGCCAGTGCTTTCGTGCAGGTGCACACACGCAAGCCGGACGCTTCGCGCAGCCGTTCGAGCGAGGTGTATCTGGTGGCTAAAGGTTTGCGGGAACCTGGCCGCAAGAGCGGGGTATCCCCGCGGGAATAGTTTAGAATCGACTGCCCATTGAGCGCGCCTTGTACCCGGGCGCGAGGAGACGGCTTGAACAATCTGATCAAGAACGTCGCGATCTGGCTGGTGATCGCGCTGGTCCTCATGACCGTGTTCAACCAGTTCAGCACGCGCCAGACGACGCAGAAGGCGGTGGAGTACTCGCAGTTCATCGAGGAGGTGAAGCAGGGCCGCATCGCCAAGGTCACGATCGAAGGGCGGGTCCTGAAGGGCGTGAAGACGACCGGCGAGCGCTTCACCACCTACTCGCCGTCCGATCCCGTGGCTCGTCTCCGATCTGCTCAAGAACGGCGTGATCGTCGAAGCGAAGCCCGAAGAGGAGCCCTCGCTCCTCATGAACATCTTCGTTTCGTGGTTCCCGATGCTGCTGCTGATCGGCGTGTGGATCTTCTTCATGCGCCAGATGCAGGGCGGCGGACGCGGCGGCGCGTTCTCGTTCGGCAAGAGCCGGGCGCGCATGCTCGACGAGTCGAACAACACCGTCACGTTCGCGGACGTCGCGGGCTGCGAGGAAGCCAAGGAAGAAGTGGCGGAGCTCGTCGAGTTCCTGCGCGATCCCTCCAAGTTCCAGAAGCTCGGCGGGCGCATTCCGCGCGGCGTGCTGATGGTCGGCAATCCGGGGACGGGCAAGACGCTGCTCGCGCGCGCGATCGCCGGCGAAGCGAAAGTGCCGTTCTTCAGCATCTCGGGTTCGGACTTCGTCGAGATGTTCGTCGGCGTGGGCGCCGCGCGCGTGCGCGACATGTTCGAGCAGGCGAAGAAGCATGCGCCCTGCATCGTGTTCATCGACGAGATCGACGCGGTCGGCCGCCAGCGCGGCGCGGGCCTGGGCGGCGGCAACGACGAGCGCGAGCAGACGCTGAACCAGCTGCTCGTCGAGATGGACGGCTTCGAAGCGAACTCGGGCGTGATCGTGATCGCCGCGACCAACCGGCCCGACGTGCTCGATCCGGCGCTGCTGCGGCCGGGCCGCTTCGACCGGCAGGTGGTCGTGCCGCTGCCCGACATCCGCGGACGCGAGCAGATCCTGCAGGTGCACATGCGCAAGGTGCCGGTCGCGCCGGACGTGCGGCCCGACATCCTCGCGCGCGGCACGCCGGGCTTCTCGGGCGCCGACCTCGCCAACCTCGTCAACGAAGCGGCGCTCTTCGCCGCGCGCGCGAACAAGCGGCTCGTCGACATGGACGATTTCGAGCGCGCCAAGGACAAGATCATCATGGGCGCGGAGCGCCGCTCGATCGTGATGCCCGAGCACGAGCGCAGGAACACCGCCTACCACGAAGCGGGCCACGCGGTCGTCGCGCGCTGCTCGACCCGCACCGATCCCGGTGCACAAGGTGACGATCATCCCGCGCGGACGCGCGCTCGGCGTGACCATGCAGCTTCCGGCGGAAGACCGCTACAGCATGGACCGCGAGCAGATCCTGCAGAACATCTCGGTGTCTGTTCGGCGGACGCATCGCCGAAGAGATCTTCATGAGCCAGATGACGACCGGCGCTTCGAACGACTTCGAGCGCGCGACCGAAATGGCGCGCAACATGGTCATGCGCTGGGGCATGAGCGATTCGATGGGGCCGATGGTGTACGGCGAGAACGAAGGCGAAGTCTTCCTCGGCCGCTCGATCACGACGCACAAGAACGTGTCCGAGTCGACGCTGCAGAAGGTCGACGCCGAGATCCGCCGCATCGTCGATCAGCAGTACACGATTGCGCGCAAGCTGATCGAGGACAACCGCGACAAGGTCGAGGTGATGGCGAAGGCGCTGCTCGAATGGGAAACCCTCGACGCCGAGCAGATCGACGACATCATGGAAGGCCGCCCGCCGCGTCCGCCGAAGCCCGCGCAGCCGCCGGCCCAGCATCCGCCGCGGGACGTGACGCCGCCCACACCGGCGCCCACGACGGCGGCGGCGCCGGAGGCTTAAAGGCCGGGAGCCGAGAGGAGGAGGCGGGAGGCGCAAGAACTGCCGCGATAGACAGGTGGGGTAAGGTCGATGGCCTTGCCCCTTCTTCATTTGGAGCATCCGTTCGTGGTCATTGCCCGGCGCCCCATATCGAACGCGCAGGTAACAACAACGCTCGGCTTCCGCGGCTTCTGCTCGCCACCTGCTTCCTTCCCGGTCATGACGCCTCCCGCTTCCCGTCTCCCGCTTCCCAGCGGTAGCTCGCCTCCCGCCTCCCAGCTCTCGCCTCTGCGCCCAGGTCACCTTCAATGCGGCAGCTATCGTCTGGCGCTCGATCGCCCGCTGATCATGGGCGTCGTGAACGTCACGCCCGACTCGTTCTCCGACGGCGGGCAGTTCGCGACCGCCGAATCGGCGGCCGGCCACGCGCGGAGGTTGATCGACGAAGGCGCGGACATCGTCGATATTGGCGGCGAGTCGACCCGTCCGGGCGCGGCGCCGGTGTCCGTGGACGAAGAGCGCAGGCGCGTGCTGCCGGTTCTCGAGCGGCTGGCGGGCTGCGGGGTGCCGGTTTCGATCGACACGCGCAAAGCGCAGGTGATGCGCGAGGCGATCGCCGCGGGCGCCAGTATGGTGAACGACATGAGCGCGCTCGAAGATCCCGAAGCGCTGGAGGCCGTTGCGGCCGGTGCGGTTGCCGTGTGCCTCATGCACAAGCAGGGCGAGCCGCAGACGATGCAGCAGAATCCGCATTACGACGATGTGGTTCGCGAAGTCCGCGAGTACCTGGAGACTCGGGTCCGCGCGGCCGAAACCGCGGGCATCGCGCGCGAGCGCATCGTGATCGATCCGGGATTCGGCTTCGGCAAGACTTCGAACACAACCTCGCGCTGCTGCGGAATCTGCGCTCCATCGCGTCGTTCGGCGTGCCGGTGCTCGCCGGACTTTCACGCAAGGCGATGCTTGGCCGCATCACCGGCAGGGCCCGGCGAACGTGTCCATGCGAGCGTCGCGGCTGCGCTGATCGCGATCGAGGAGGGCGCCTCGGTCGTGCGCGTGCACGATGTCGCGGCCACGCGCGACGCCCTGGCCGTGTGGTCCGCGGCCCGCGCTACAATCGGCGCCGTTTCTGCAGAGGCTTGAAGCCAGATGACACGCAAGTACTTCGGCACCGACGGCGTGCGCAGGCAAGGTCGGGCAGCCGCCGATCACGCCGGAATTCGTGATGAAGCTGGGCTACGCGGCCGGCAAGGTTCTGGCGGGACGCCGTGGCGGCACCGAGCATCCGGCCGTGCTGATCGGCAAGGACACGCGCGTGTCCGGCTACATGCTCGAGTCCGCGCTGCAGGCCGGATTCTCGGCCGGCGGGGTCGACACGCTGCTCGTCGGGCCGATGCCTACGCCGGCCGTCGCCTATCTCACGCGCGCGCTGCGGCTTTCCGCCGGCATCGTCATCAGCGCATCGCACAATCCCTACGACGATAACGGCATCAAGTTCTTCTCCGGCGACGGCACGAAGCTTCCCGACGAGACGGAGCAGGAAATCGAGCGTGAGCTCGAGCAGCCGCTCGCGTGCATGAGCTCGGCGAGGCTCGGCAAAGCGCGCCGTATCGATGATGCCGTCGGACGCTATATCGAGTTCTGCAAGAGCACGTTCCCGACGCGCCTCGATCTGAAGCGGCTGCGCATCGTCGTCGACTGCGCCCACGGTGCGGCCTACCACGTCGCGCCCCACGTTTTTCACGAGCTCGGCGCGGACGTCATTCAGATCGGCGTCAGCCCCGACGGCTTCAACATCAATGATGGATGCGGCGCGACTCACCCGACTGCGATGCAGGATGAGGTGAGGCGCATGCGCGCCGATCTGGGCATCGCGCTCGACGGCGACGGCGACCGCCTGATCATGGCGGATGCCGACGGCACGCTCTACGACGGCGACCAGCTCCTCTATATCGTGGCAAGCCATCGGCACGCAGAAGGCGAGCTCTCGGGCGGCGTCGTCGGAACTCAGATGAGCAATCTCGGGCTCGAGCACGCGCTCGGGCAGTTGTCCATTCCCTTTGCGCGTGCCAAGGTCGGCGACCGCTACGTGCTCGAGATGCTCCAGGAGCGCGGCTGGCAGCTGGGCGGCGAGAACTCCGGGCACATCGTGTGTCTGGACAAGCACACGACGGGCGACGGGATCGTGTCGGCGCTCCAGGTGCTGCGGGCGCTTTCGGCCGATCGCGCATCGCTCGGCAAGGCTGCGGCCGCCGTATCGCTGTATCCGCAGGTGCTGATCAATGTAGCGGTAAACCGCGGCTTTGACCCCGCTTCGCACGTCGCGGTCAGCAAGGCGGTAGCCGAGGCCGAACGCGAGCTCGACGGCACCGGCCGGGTGCTGCTGCGCGCGTCGGGCACCGAGCCGGTGATCCGGGTGATGGTCGAAGGAAAAGCGGGACCCGAAGTGCAGCAATGGGCGGAGACGATCGCGAGGGCGGTGAGGGACGCGGGGTGAAACACCTTCTGCCGCTCCTCCGCTTCGCTTCGGGCGCAAAAATACCCCTTACGCGCCTCGCGGCGCTTCGCCTTATCCGCGTTGACCCTTGTGCTCGCAGGCGGGTAAAATTCACCGGTTTAGGCGGCTTAATTCGAGTTGATGCGCATCAAGTTTGTAGCCGGGAACTGGAAAATGAACGGCAACCTGGCTGCAAACCAGGATCTGCTGCGTAACCTCATGCCGGATCTCACCCGGGTCGCGGGTGTGAAATGCGCGGTTTGTGTCCCGTTTCCCTACCTCGCGCAGGTGCAGCAATTGTTGAGCGGCTCGGGGGTAGCCTGGGGAGCGCAGGACATCTCGCAATTTGACGCTGGCGCATACACGGGTGAAGTGAGCGGTGCGATGCTGGTCGATTTCGGATGCCGCTACGTGATCGTGGGGCATTCCGAACGCCGGGCGCTGTTCGGCGAAACGAGCGAGATCGTCTCACTGAAATACGCGGCGGCGCTCAAGGCGGGTCTTACGCCGATTCTGTGTGTCGGCGAAACGCTCGGGGAGCGGGAGTCGGGCACGACCGAAACCGTGATCGCGGCCCAACTCGACGCCGTAACGTCGCGCTGCGGCGTGCAATCGTTGGCGCACGCGGTCATCGCATACGAACCCGTGTGGGCGATCGGCACCGGAAAAACGGCATCGCCCGAGCAGGCGCAGGCAGTGCATGCATACATACGCGCGCGTATCGCCCGCGAGGACGCTTCTATCGCCGACCGCGTGCAGGTGCTGTATGGTGGAAGCGTGAAGGCGGCCAATGCGACTCAGCTCTTCGCGATGAAGGATCTCGATGGCGGGCTGATCGGCGGCGCGTCCCTCGATGCGCAGGAGTTCGCGGCGATCTGCCGTGCCGCGCGGCCTGCGCCGTAGGAAAGCGCAATGGAAATTGCCATACTGATTCTGCATGTTCTTGCGGCCGTAGGTATCTGCGGCCTCGTACTGCTGCAGCATGGGAAGGGCGCCGACGTGGGGGCAGCCTTCGGCAGCGGCTCCGCCGGCAGCCTGTTCGGCGCTTCCGGGTCGGCGAACTTCCTGAGTCGCGCGACGGCGGCACTGGCGCTCGTGTTTTTTCTGACGAGTCTTGGCCTCACATACGTTTCAACGCGCAAGGGCGACACGCGCGGGATCATGGCCGATCAGCCGGTGCCCTCGCAGTCGATTCCTGGCCAGGTGCCGGGGCAGGGTGCACCGACGGGTGTTCCGGCACCTCCCGGGCCGGGGCCTGCCGGCTCGGGCGAGGCAGGCCGCGCACAGGAAATACCCAAGTGACGTGAGGGATGAAGAGTCAAAAGGTGAAGAGAGAGCGCACTGTCAAGAGCGGGCGGCTCTTTCGCTTTTCACATCTTCGGCCTTCAGCGCCGACGTGGTGGAATTGGTAGACACGCCGTCTTGAGGGGGCGGTGGCGAAAGCCGTGAGAGTTCGAGTCTCTCCGTCGGCACCATGAAATTGACGCGAGATCTCTCGCGCGAGAACGAAGCGAACGATGGGTGATAACGTAACGGCCAAATGCTCGAAAACTATTTCCCGATCCTGATGTTCGTCGCCGTAGGCCTGCTCGTTGGCGCGGGCCCGCTCCTGCTGGGCGGCGGTGTGAGCAGACTCCTCGGCGTGCATCGTCCCAACCCGGAAAAGCTCTCGCCCTACGAATGCGGTTTCGAGGCATTCGAGGACGCCCGGATGAAGTTCGATGTTCGCTACTACCTCATCGCCATTCTGTTCATTCTGTTCGACCTCGAGATCGCATTCCTTTTCCCGTGGGCAGTGGTGCTTCAGGAGATTGGATTGTTCGGTCTTCTCGCAATGCTGCTGTTCCTTGCAATACTCGTGGTCGGCTTCATCTATGAATGGATGAAAGGCGCATTGGAATGGGATTAGAGAGGCAGGAATATGGGCGCTCCTGAAAATCTTGGCGACAAAGGTTTCGTCACCACCACCAGTGACAAACTGATCAACTGGACGCGCACGGGGTCGCTGTGGCCGGTGACGTTCGGGCTCGCGTGCTGCGCGATCGAGATGATGCAGGCCGGTGCGTCTCGCTACGACCTCGACCGCTTCGGCATCGTGTTTCGGCCGAGTCCGCGTCAGTCCGACGTCATGATCGTCGCGGGCACGCTCTGCAACAAGATGGCGCCCGCGCTGCGCAAGGTCTACGACCAGATGGCCGAGCCGCGCTGGGTGATCTCGATGGGCTCCTGCGCGAACGGCGGCGGCTACTATCATTATTCGTATTCGGTCGTCCGGGGCTGCGATCGCGTCGTTCCCGTCGATATCTACGTTCCCGGGTGCCCGCCGACCGCTGAAGCCTTGATTTACGGCATCATCCAGCTCCAGAACAAGATCAAGCGCACGAATACGATTGCCCGCTGATGTCGCACTCGGAGACCCTGTCCGCGGTGCTGGCCGGCAAGTGGGGCGAGCGGCTCGCGAGCGTCGAACTCGACCGGGGACTTGAACGATGAATGCACCCATGCTGCTCTCCCCCGAAGCGCTCGCGAAGATCGACGCGGCGGTCGTCAAGTATCCCGCGGACCAGAAACAGTCGGCGGTCATGACCGCGCTCACGATCGCACAGGACGAAAAGGGCTGGCTCTCGACGGAGACGATGGACTTCGTGGCGCGCTATCTCGACATGCCGCCGATCGCGGTTTACGAAGTCGCGTCTTTCTACGCGATGTACGACTTGAAGCCGATCGGCCGACACAAACTCGCGATCTGCACGAATCTGCCGTGCGCGTTACAGGGCGCGGCCGCGGCCGCGAAGCATCTGAAGGAGGCGCTCGGCATCGGCTTCAACGAAACGACACCGGACGCAAGGGTTACGCTCAAGGAGGCCGAGTGCCTCGGTGCTTGTGGAGACGCACCTGTCCTCCTGCACAACAACAAGCGCATGCTCTGCGCGATGACGCCGGAGCGCCTGGATACGCTTCTGAAGGATCTCACGTAATGGGTCTGCCCGTTCCTCCTTTCGCGGACGAAATCTTCGGCCCCGAGGCCATCCTGATGAAGGGCCTCAACGGCCTCAACTGGCGGCTGAAAGATTACGAGGCACGGGGCGGTTATCAGGCGCTGCGCAAGATCCTGAATGAAGGCATCGCACCCGAGCAGGTCATCAACCAGGTGAAGGCCTCGGCCCTGCGCGGACGCGGCGGCGCGGGTTTCCCCACGGGGCTCAAATGGAGCTTCATGCCCAAGCAGTACAACGGCATGAAGTACATCGTGTGCAACTCGGACGAAGGCGAGCCCGGCACGTTCAAGGATCGCGACCTTCTGCGCTACAACCCGCATATCGTGATCGAAGGCATGATCATCGCGGGCTACGCGACGGGATCGCCGGTCAGCTACAACTACATCCACGGCGAGATCTGGGACATCTACGAACGCTACGAGGAAGCGCTGGCGGAAGCGCGGGCGGCCGGCTATCTGGGCCAGAACATCCTCGGAGCCAACTTCAGCCACGAGCAGTACGCGCATCACGGCTTCGGCGCTTACATCTGCGGAGAAGAGACGGCGCTGCTCGAATCGCTGGAAGGCAAGAAAGGCCAGCCGCGCTTCAAGCCGCCTTTCCCCGCGAGCTACGGGCTCTACGGCAAGCCGACCACGATCAACAACACCGAAACGTTCGCCGCGGTGCCGTGGATCATCGTGAACGGGCCCGAAGCGTATCTGAGCCTGGGCAAGCCCAATAACGGTGGAACGAAGATCTTTTCGGTGTCGGGCGACGTCGCGCGGCCGGGCAACTACGAAGTGAGGCTCGGCACGCCGTTCCCCAAGCTCCTCGAGATGTCGGGCGGCATGCGGCCGGGACGCGAGTTGAAGGCGGTGATACCGGGCGGCTCGTCCATGCCGGTACTTCCGGCGGACATCATGATGGCCACCGACATGGATTACGACTCGATCGCCAAAGCGGGATCGATGCTCGGCTCCGGCGCGGTCATCGTGATGGACGACACGCGGTGCATGGTGCGCTGTCTGCTTCGTCTCGCCTATTTCTACTATGAAGAATCGTGCGGTCAATGCACGCCGTGCCGCGAAGGCACCGGCTGGCTGTACCGCATGATCGACCGCATCGAGCATGGCCGCGGCAAGAGCGAGGATCTCGCGCTGCTCAACGACGTTGCCGACAACATCCAGGGCCGCACGATCTGCGCTCTGGGAGACGCGGCGGCGATGCCGGTGCGCGCCTTCATTCAGCACTTCCGCGACGAGTTCCAGCACCACATCGATCACGGCAAGTGCCTCGTGCCCGATTACATTTAGCGAGACCATGACTCCATGCTTCAGCTAGAAATCGACGGCAGCACGATCGAAGTAGCCGAAGGCAGCACGATCATGGACGCTGCGAATCGCGCGGGTATCTACGTGCCGCACTTCTGCTACCACAAGAAGTTGTCGATCGCGGCGAACTGCCGCATGTGTCTCGTGCAGGTGGAGAAGGCGCCCAAGCCGCTCCCCGCGTGTGCCACGCCGGCGACGAACGGCATGAAGGTTTGGACGCACTCGGACCTCGCCGTCGATGCGCAGAAAGGCGTGATGGAGTTTCTGCTGATCAACCATCCGCTCGACTGCCCCATTTGCGATCAGGGGGGTGAGTGTCAGCTCCAGGATCTCGCGGTGGGCTACGGCGAGAGCGGTTCGCGGTACGAAGAAGACAAGCGCGTCGTCGTCAACAAGAACCTCGGGCCGCTCATCTCCACCGACATGACGCGCTGCATTCACTGTACGCGCTGCGTGCGTTTCGGGCAGGAAATCGCGGGGCTCATGGAGCTCGGCATGATCGGCCGGGGCGAGCACGCGGAGATCATCACGTTCGTGGGTAAGACCGTGGATTCCGAGCTGTCCGGCAACGTGATCGATCTGTGCCCGGTTGGTGCGCTGACCTCGAAACCGTTTCGTTACAGCGCGCGTCCGTGGGAGTTGACGCGTCGCACGTCCGTGAGTCCCCACGACGGGCTCGGCTCCAATCTGCTGGTGCAAGTGAAGCAGAACCGCGTGATGCGGGTCCTGCCTGCCGAGAACGAGGCGGTCAACGAGTGCTGGCTTTCCGACAAGGACCGCTTCGCCTACGAGGGGCTCAATTCGGAGCAGCGTCTCGCACGTCCCATGTTGAAGCGCGGCGGCGTGTGGCAGCCGGTCGAGTGGCAGGTCGCGCTCGACTTCATCGCGGCCAGGTTGAAGAAGATCGTCGAGCAGCACGGCCCCCAGTCGGTCGGCGCGCTCGCCTCACCGCATCAGACGCTCGAAGAGCTGTATCTCCTGCAGAAGCTCGTGCGCGGCCTTGGCTCCGGTAACGTGGATTTCCGTCTGCGCCAGGCGGATTTCAGCGCGGACGGCAAGATGGCGGGCGTGCCGTGGCTCGGGCTGCCGGTCGCCGAACTGCCGGAGCTCGATCGCGTACTCGTCGTTGGCAGCGCGTTGCGCAAAGAGCATCCGCTGATTGCCCACCGCCTGCGTCAGGGGACGAAGAAGGGTTTACAGCTCTCGATCATCAATCCTTTCGACGACGAGCTCCTCATGCGCGTGGCGCACAGCGCCATCGTTCCGCCCGCGTCGATGGCGCGAGCGCTGGCCGAAGCCGTGAAAGCGGTCGCTCAGGCGAAGAATACGGCCGTTCCGGACAGCGTCGGCTCCGCGATCGGGGGAATCGAGCCGAACAGCGCCACACAGGATCTCGCGCGATGAGTTCATCGCCGGAGCGCGCTCGGCGATCCTGCTCGGTAATCTTGCGCAACACCATCCCCATGCGGTGACGCTGCGTGTCCTCGCGCAGGCGCTCGGAGATCTGACCGGCGCACGCGTCGGTTTTCTCGGCGAAGCGGCGAACAGCGTCGGCGGCTACATCGCGGGCGCGACGCCGTTCGGCTCGCCTGCCGGCAAGAACGCGGGGGCGATGGTCGCCGACGCGCTCAAAGCCTATCTCCTGCTCGGCGTCGAGCCGGAACTGGACATGCACGACCCGGTGCGCGCGCTGAATGCGCTGAGACAGGCGGAGCTCGTGGTCGCAATGAGTCCGTACGAGCATCGGGCAGTCGAGTACGCGCATGTCATGCTGCCGATCGGGCCGTTCACCGAAACCGCGGGAACCTTCATCAACATGGAGGGACGCGTCCAGAGCTTCAATGGCTGCGTGCAGCCGCTCGGCGAGACCCGCCCCGCGTGGAAGGTGCTGCGCGTCCTTGCGAACCTGCTCGGTCTCGCCGGTTTCGAGCAGGACACCGCGCAAGCCGTGAGAGAGGAAGCACTCGGCGCCGGCGCGATCTCCGACAAGCTCGACAACCGCCTCGATGTCGCGGCGCTCCAGAGTCTTCCCGGCGCGCCTGAAGGGCTCCAGCGGATCGGCGAAGTGCCGATCTACTCAGCCGATGCCATTGTCCGCCGCTCGCCGCCGCTTCAGAGAACGCGCGATGCGGCGCCGCCCGTCGCCTGGATGAGCGGCGCGATGTACGAGCGCCTCGGCTTGCGGCCGGACGATTTCCTGCGCGTGCGACAGGGTGATGGCGAGGCGGTGGTCGCAGTCGGGGTCGATGTCGGCGTTCCCGACGGCTGTGTGCGACTGGCGGCGGCGCGTCCGGAAACGGCGGAGCTGGGCGCGATGTTCGCCGTCGTGACTGCCGAGCGGGTGCCGGCCCAGCAGAAGGTGGCGGTATAGCCATGGAGTTCCTGACGACGCTCGAGCAATTCTTCGGTCCAACATGGCCGGTCGTGTGGACGATGGCGAAGATCGTGGCGATCGTCGGCCCGCTCCTGCTCGCCGTTGCCTATCTGACGCTGTGGGAGCGCAAGTTGATCGGGTGGATGCAGGTGAGGCTCGGACCCAATCGGGTCGGGCCGCTGGGGCTGCTCCAGCCGATCGCCGACGGGCTGAAGCTGCTCGTGAAAGAGATCATCGTTCCGAGCGGAGCGAACAAGTTTCTCTTCGTGCTCGCGCCGATCATGGCGATCGCGCCCGCGCTGGCGGCATGGGCGGTCGTGCCTTTTTCACCCACGCTCGTGCTGTCCAACATCGATGCCTCGCTCCTCTACATCCTCGCGATCACCTCGATGGGTGTCTATGGGATCATCATCGCGGGTTGGGCCTCGAATTCGAAGTATGCGTTCCTCGGTGCGATGCGCTCGGCGGCGCAGATCGTCTCGTACGAGATCGCGATGGGTTTTGCGCTCGTCGGCGTGCTCATGGCGGCCCAGAGCCTGAACCTCGGCCAGATCGTAGCGGGGCAGCACGGGAGCCTCGGCCTGCTCAACTGGTTTTTCATCCCGCTCTTTCCGCTGTTCCTCACGTATCTCATATCGGGCGTCGCCGAAACGAACCGAGCCCCGTTCGACGTCGCGGAGGGCGAGTCGGAGATCGTCGCGGGATTCCACGTCGAGTATTCGGGCATGGCGTTCGCCGTGTTCTTCCTGGCCGAATACGCGAACATGTGGCTGATCTCCACGCTTTGCTCCATCATGTTCCTCGGCGGCTGGCTGTCGCCCTTCCCGGAATCCGTACCGTATCTCGGCGCGCCCGGCATCTGGTGGCTTCTGGTGAAGATGGTGTTCGTTGCGTCGTTGTTCCTCTGGTTCCGCGCGACGTTTCCGCGCTATCGCTACGACCAGATCATGCGTCTCGGGTGGAAGGTGTTCATACCGGTGACGCTGGTCTGGATCTTCGTTCTCGGCATCTGGATGCAGACGCCGCTGTGGGTCTGGTGGCAATCATGATCACCAAGCTGCGAGAATTTTTCCGCACGTTCCTTCTCCTCGAGCTGGTCAAAGGGATGGCACTGACCGGGCGGCATCTCTTCGCCCGCAAGATCACCGTGCAGTTCCCGGAAGAAAAAACGCCGATGAGCCCGCGCTTCCGCGGCCTTCACGCGCTGCGCCGCTACCCGAACGGCGAAGAGCGCTGCATCGCGTGCAAGCTCTGCGAAGCGGTGTGCCCGGCGCTCGCCATCACCATCGAATCCGAGGAGCGCGCGGACGGCACCCGCCGCACCACCCGTTACGACATCGATCTCACGAAATGCATCTTCTGCGGGTACTGCGAGGAGTCGTGTCCCGTGGATTCGATCGTGGAGACGCGCATTCTGGAATACCACGGTGAACGACGCGGCGATCTGATCTACACGAAGCCGATGCTGCTCTCGATCGGCGACATGTGCGAAGAAGAGCTTGCAAGGGACCGGACGGAAGACGCCGGGTACCGATAAAGAGTGAAGGGAGGGCAAAAGGGGTGAAAGAACCCATCCGAGCTTGGGATGGCGGGACGCGGGAGGCGCAACGGCACGTGTGCGCCGGGTCGTCGGAATACCGCTCGCCCCTCACACCTCTTCCCTCCACAAATAAAACATGACCTTTCCGACCTTTATCTTCTATTTCTTTGCGGCGGTGCTGGTCTTCGCGGCGCTGCGCGTGATCACGGCGCGCAATCCCGTGCATGCTGCCCTTTTCCTGGTGCTCGCCTTTTTCACCTCTGCCGGCATCTGGATCCAGCTCGAAGCCGAGTTTCTCGCGATTGCGCTCGTTCTCGTATACGTCGGCGCCGTCATGGTGCTCTTCCTGTTCGTGGTGATGATGCTCGACATCAACATCGCGCGGCTGCGCGCCGGCTTCTGGAATTATCTGCCCGTAGGCGGAGTCGTCGCGGCGCTGCTCGTGATCGAGATGGGCTTCATCCTGACGCGCAGCTACTTCGGCGCCGAGGGCGCGCCGGCGCCGGAGCGTCTGCCGGCAACCTACAGCAACACCAAAGAGATCGGCATGGTGCTGTATACCGATTACGTTTACCCGTTCGAGATCGCTGCCGTGATTCTGCTCGTCGCGATCGTCGCGGCGATCGCGCTCACGCTGCGCCGGCGCAAGGACACCAAGTACATCGATCCGGCGCGGCAGATCAACGTGCGGCCCGCGGATCGCGTGCGGATCGTTTCCATGCCGTCCGAGAAGCGGGAACAGCCGTGATCTCGCTTTCCCATTATCTCGTTCTCGCGGCGATCCTTTTCGCCATCGCCGTCATCGGGATCTTCCTGAACCGCAAGAACGTGATCGTGCTGCTGATGGCGATCGAGCTCATGCTGCTCGCCGTCAACATGAACTTCATCGCCTTCTCGCACTTCCTCGAGGACACGGCGGGACAGGTTTTCGTCTTTTTCATATTGACCGTTGCCGCCGCCGAATCGGCCATCGGGCTCGCGATTCTGGTCGTGCTGTTCCGGAACATCAGTTCCATCCACGTCGAGGACCTGGACAGGCTGAAAGGATAGAGTTCTCCCATGACAACAATGCAGAAACTCTATCTCGTCGTGCCGCTCGCGCCGCTCGTCGGCGCCATCGTGGCGGGCCTGTTCGGCTGGCTCATCGGACGCCGGGGCGCGCACCTCCTGACCATCCTCGGCATGGTCGTCTGCACGGTCGCATCCGCGATCGTGTTCAAGGACGTGCTCGACGGAAACTTCTACAACGGCCCCGTCTATACGTGGCTTTCGTCGGGCAACGTCAACTTCGAGATCGGGTTCCTGATCGACCGGCTCTCCGCCACGATGATGCTCGTCGTGTCGTTCGTCTCCTTGATGGTGCACGTCTATACGATCGGCTACATGGCCGATGATCCCGGCTACCAGCGCTTCTTCTCGTACATCTCGCTCTTCACGTTCTCGATGCTCATGCTCGTCATGAGCAACAACTTCCTCCAGCTCTTTTTCGGATGGGAAGCGGTCGGTCTCGTCTCGTATCTGCTGATCGGTTTCTGGTACACGCGGCCGACGGCGATCTACGCCAACCTGAAGGCTTTCCTCGTGAACCGCGTGGGCGATTTCGGGTTTCTTCTCGGGATCGCCCTGATCCTCATGTATTTCGGCAGCCTCGACTATGCGGCGGTATTCGCCAACGCGGGCACGCTTGCCGGTAACACGATCGAAATTTTCCCGGGCACGCCCTGGTCGCTGATCACGCTCGTCTGCATCCTGCTTTTCATCGGCGCGATGGGTAAATCGGCGCAGTTCCCGTTGCACGTCTGGCTGCCCGATTCGATGGAAGGCCCGACGCCGATCTCCGCGCTGATCCATGCGGCAACGATGGTGACCGCCGGCATCTTCATGGTCGCGCGCATGTCGCCGCTTTTCGAGCTCTCGGAGACCGCGCTTTCGGTCGTCATCGTGATCGGGGCCATCACGACGCTCTTCATGGCGCTGGTCGCCATCGTACAGAACGACATCAAGCGCGTGGTGGCGTACTCGACCCTCTCGCAACTCGGATACATGACGGTCGCGCTCGGCACCTCCGCCTACGCGGCCGGCATCTTCCACCTCGCAACGCATGCGTTCTTCAAGGCCGTGCTGTTCCTCGGCGCCGGCTCCGTGATCATCGCGATGCACCATGAGCAGGATATGCGGCGCATGGGCGGTCTCAGGAAGTACATGCCGATCACCTACTTGACCATGCTGATCGCGGCGATCTCCAGCGCGGGCATCCCCGGTTTTGCAGGGTTCTTCTCGAAGGAATCGATCATCGAAGCGGCGCGCCTGTCGACTCTGCCCGGAGCCGGTTTCGCGTACTTCGCCGTGCTCGCGACCGTATTCATCACGGCGCTCTACACATTCCGGCTCATCTTCATGACTTTCCACGGCCCCGAGCGCTTCAGGCATCCGCCGGTGGCGGACGCGCGCGGCGAACACGGGCACGGCGAGCACGCGGCGACCGAAAGCGGCGCGAGCGCTCATGCGGCACACGACCACGCGCACGATCACCACGGACACGCTCCGCGCGAGTCGCCCGCCGTGGTCACCCTCCCGCTGATTGCGCTGGCGATCCCGTCGATCGCCGCCGGCTGGGTGATCGGCCCGGTTCTCTTCGGCGGTTACTTCGGTGATTCGATCGTGGTTCGGCCCGAGCACGACGTCCTGGGTGCGATGGCGCACGAGTTTCATGGAGTCGTCGGCATGATGACGCATGCCGTGACGACGCTGCCTTTCATCCTCGCCATCGCCGGCATCGCGACCGCTATTCTGTTCTATCTCATAAAGCCGGATCTGGCCGGGATGGTGAAGCGCAACCTGAGCCTCATTTACACGATCCTCGATCGCAAGTACGGGTTCGACGAGCTCTATTCGTTCCTGTTCGCGCGCGGCGCGCGAGCCTTGGGCACGGGCTTGTGGAAAGGCGGCGACGTCGGTGTGATCGACGGCGTTTTCGTGAACGGCTCGGCGCGCGCGATCGGATGGGTCGCGTCCATCATCCGCCACTTCCAGTCGGGCTACATCTATCACTATGCGTTCACGATGATCATCGGCATTCTGGTGCTGCTCACGATGATCTTCGGTCTGATGCCGCTGCTCGCGATGATTTCCTGACGTGACCGCTCCGAGAACGAGAACCTAAAAATGCAGGGTTTGCCGCTTCTTTCGCTTGCGATCTGGGTTCCCATCGTGGCCGGACTTGCCGTGCTCACGACGGGATCCGACCGCCACGCTCAGGTCGCCCGAGTCGTGGCGCTCGCCGGCGCAGTGCTGGGATTTCTCGTCACGATCCCGCTCTATACCGCATTCGACGCGGCCGCCCGCGGTTTCCAGTTCGTCGAGTTGAAGCCCTGGATCGAGACGTTCCGCGTCAACTATCACCTCGGCATCGATGGCATTTCGCTGCTGCTGATCCTGCTCAACAGCTTCACGACCATCCTCGTCGTGCTCGCGGGCTGGCAGGTCATCCAGGAGCGGGTCGCACAATACCTCGCTTCGTTCCTCTTCCTGTCGGGGTTCATGAACGGCGTGTTTGCCGCGCTCGACGGACTGCTCTTCTATGTGTTCTTCGAAGCGACGCTGATCCCGATGTTCGTGATCATCGGCATCTGGGGCGGTCCGAACCGCATGTATGCGGCGTTCAAGTTCTTTCTCTACACGCTGCTGGGATCGCTCCTCGCGCTGATCGCGCTGATCTACCTGTACAACGTCTCGGGAGGCAGTTTCTCTTTCTTCGAGTGGTATCGCGTGCCGCTTTCCCTGAACGCGCAGATTCTGTTGTTCCTCGCGTTGTTCGCCGCGTTCGCCGTGAAAGTCCCGATGTGGCCGGTTCACACCTGGCTGCCGGACGCGCACGTGGAGGCGCCTACCGGAGGCTCGGTCGTGCTTGCCGCGATCATGCTGAAATTGGGCGGCTACGGCTTCCTCAGGCTGTCCCTGCCCATCACCCCGGATGCGAGCCAGCACCTGGCGTGGTTCGTGATCGCGCTCTCACTGATCGCCGTCGTGTACATCGGCCTCGTCGCACTGGTTCAGAGCGACATGAAAAAGCTGATCGCATACTCGTCGATCTCGCACATGGGCTTCGTCACGCTGGGGATCTTCATCTTCAATCCGCTCGGCATCGAAGGGGCCGTGATTCAGATGATCTCGCACGGCTTCGTCTCGGGCGCGCTGTTCCTGTGCGTGGGCGTCCTGTACGACCGGATGCATTCGCGCATGATTTCGGATTACGGCGGCGTCGTGAACCGCATGCCCGTTTTTGCCGCGCTTTTCATGCTGTTTGCCATGGCCAATTCGGGTCTGCCGGGGACGAGCGGGTTCGTGGGCGAGTTCATGGTGATCACCGGCGCGGTCAAGGCGAACTTCTGGTTTGCCTTCGCCGCGGCAACGACGCTCGTCTTCGGCGCCGCCTATACGCTGTGGATGTACAAGCGCGTCATTTTCGGCGCGGTCGAAAACCCGCACGTCGCGCACCTCACGGATATCAACCTGCGGGAATTCATCGTGCTCGGCCTGCTCGCGTTTGCGGTGCTGTGGATGGGCGTCTATCCGAAGCCGTTCGCAGAAGTGCTGCACGTGTCGGTCGATGACCTCATTTCGCACGTGATGCAAACCAAGATCCCGGCGCCCTAATGGAATTCATTCTTCCTCTCTGGCCTGCTTTCCCCGAGCTGTTCCTTCTCATCGCGGTGTGCGTGATCCTCGTCGCCGACCTCTACGTCGCCGAAGAGAACCGCATCGTCACGTACGGCCTCACGCAGGCGGCGCTGCTCGGCTGCATCTTCCTCACGTGGGCGTGGGCGACGCCGACCAAGGTCTACACGTTCAGCAACATGTTCGTGGACGATCTCATGTCCGAAGTGCTGAAGCTGATCGTCCTTACGGCCGTGATGATCGTGCTCGCCTATTCGCGCTCCTACGTCGCGGCGCGCGGCATGTTCCGGGGAGAATTTTTCGCGCTGGCGCTTTTCGCGACACTCGGCATGCTGATCATGATCTCGGCCAATCATCTGCTCGTGCTCTACCTCGGGCTCGAGCTGATGATGCTATCGCTCTATTCCATGGTCGCTCTGCAGCGCGACTCGGCGTCGGCGACCGAGGCCGCGATGAAATATTTCGTGCTCGGCGCGCTCGCCTCCGGCATGCTGCTCTACGGCATGTCCATGATTTACGGCGCCACGGGAACGCTCGAGATCACCGAGCTCGCAGAGGTCATCGCCGAAGGCTCGGCGATCACGAGTACGCGCGCCCCGGTGCTCATCCTGGGCCTCGTCTTCATCGTCGCCGGGCTGGGATTCGAGCTGGGCGTGGTGCCCTTCCACATGTGGGTGCCGGATGTGTACCACGGTGCCCCGAGCTCGGTGACTTTGTTCGTGAGCAGCGCGCCCAAGCTCGCCGGCTTCGCGCTGCTCGTGCGGCTGCTCGGCCAGGCGCTGGGGGACGACGCGCTGGTCATCGAATGGCAGCAGATGCTGATCGTCATGGCCGTCCTGTCGCTCATCATCGGCAACATCACGGCGATCGTTCAGACGAATCTGAAGCGCATGCTCGCGTATTCGACGATCTCGCACATGGGTTTCGTGTTGCTGGGCGTGCTCGTCGGCACCGACGTGGGACTGGGCTCGGCCATGTTCTACATCGTTATCTACGTGCTCATGAACGTGGGGGCGTTCGGGATGATCCTGCTTCTGTCCCGTGCGGGGTTCGAGGCGGAGAACCTGGAGGATTTCAAAGGTCTGAATCAGCGCAGCCCGTGGTATGCGTTCGTGATGCTGCTGCTCATGTTCTCGATGGTGGGGATTCCTCCGACGGTCGGCTTCTACGCGAAGCTCGCAGTGCTCCAGGTGCTGATCTCGGCGGGTTTCGTGGCGGTGGCCGTGATTGCCATCATCTTCTCCGCCATCGGCGCGTTCTACTACCTGCGCCTGGTGCGGCTCATGTACTTCGAGGCGCCCGCCGACACGACGCCGATCGTGCCGCAGGCCGACGTGAAAGTGCTCATGAGCCTGAACGGCGTGGCGATCCTGTACTTCGGTATCGTGCCGGGTCCGCTGATGGCGCTGTGCCTGTATTCGATCCAGGCGTCCTTGTAAGTGACCGAACGCGAGGCGCCGGACTTCACAGAGTCGACGCTTTCGTCCGAGATCGTCTTTCGCGGCAAGCTGCTCGACGTCGTCTCGGATCGCGTGCGGCTGCCCGACGGCGGCGAGTCGATTCGCGAATACATCCATCATCCAGGCGCGTCGATGGTGCTCGCGTTTCCGGACGCAGGCATGGTCCTGCTCGAGCGGCAGTTCCGCTATCCGCTACGGCGCCATTTCATCGAGCTGCCCGCCGGCAAGATCGACCCCGGTGAAGATCCGCTCGATACGGCTAAACGGGAGTTGAGAGAAGAGTGCGGCTACGAAGCAGGGCAGTGGCGGCATCTCGCGACGTTGCACCCCGGGATCGGTTATACGGACGAGCGCATCGAGCTCTACCTCGCGCGCGACCTGACGCACGTCGGACACGCGCTCGACGCTGGTGAGTTCCTGGAAGTGTTCGCGCTGCCAATCGAGGAGGCGCTCGAATGGGTCCGGCAGGGCCGTATCACGGAAGCCAAGGCCGTGACCGGGCTGCTGTGGGCGGACAAGCTTTCACGGGGAACGTGGGAGTGAACCGCGACAAGGCCCTCTGCCCGCGCTCCCGGGGGCGTCGGGCGCGGAAGACGTGCGAAGCGCTCTAACCGACCGAGCGTGTGGTCAGACCGGGATTCCCGTACTTGCGCGAAGGACGTGCGCGACGGGCGGCGCCACCGTGTCCATGAGCGGCATCGGCTTGCGGAAGAGATAGCCCTGCCCGTACTGGGCCCCCATGCCGATCAGCAGCTTCAGCACTTCGGGCGTCTCCACCCACTCCGCGACGACCTGCTTGGAAAGCCCATGCGCGACGTCGTTCAGCGCACGCACGAAGAGGCGGCTGCCTTCGTCGTTGGCCAGATCGCGGATGAAGCTGCCGGCGATCTTCAGATAGTCGACCTCGAAACGCTTGAGGTAGTAGAACGAGCTGAACCCCGCGCCGAAATCGTCCAGGGCGAAGCGGCAGCCCATGTCTTTCAACCGGTTGATGAAGCTCAGGGTGACGTCGATCTCCGACATCGCCGCCGTTTCCGACAGCTCGAAGACGAGCTGGCTCGGATCGACGCCGCTCGACTTGAGCTTCGCCTCGCAGCCCTTCACCCAGCGCTGGTCCGAGATCGAGACGCGCGAGACATTGACGAAGTAGCGGAGCTTCTTGCCGATCTGGCCTTGCTCGCGCATGAACGCAAGCAGCTTCTCGATGACCTGCATGTCGAGTTCTTGCACGAGACCGAGCGATTCGGCGAGCTCGATGAAGCTGGCGGGCTGGATCAAGCCTCCATCGTCGTCCCGCAGCCGAACGAGAATCTCGTGATGGATGGGCTTCTGGTCGCGCAGTCTCACGACCGGTTGTGCGAACAGCGTTACCCGATCGTCATCGATCGCATCGCGCAGCCGCTTCGCCCAGTGGATGCGCTTGTGCGTGCTTCGCAGATTGTCCGAGGCCTGATCGAAGATGACCTGGCGGTTGCGGCCGAGCTCCTTCGCCTGGTACATCGCGATATCGACGTTCGAGAAAAGGTTTGGCACGTCGTTGCCGTGGAAAGGGTAGAGCGCGATGCCGATCGACGCGCTCATGTGCGACACGACTTTTTGATCGCTGACCTGGAAACGGTAATGTCGGATCGCGTCGAGCGCACACTCGGCGACGTCGCTCGCCTGCTTGCGCAGCGCTTCGGGCAGATGGATGGCGAACTCGTCGCCGCCCAGCCGGTAGAGCTCGCCGCCGACGAGCCGCACCGCCTCGCGTAGCACGCTGCCCACGCCGACGATCAGTTGATCGCCGGAACGGTGTCCGAAGTTGTCGTTGACGTACTTGAAATGGTCGATGTCGATGAACAGCAGCGCGCCGACGCGGGCGTCGGCGAGGGCCGTCTCGATTCTCGTCTGCAGACTGTGGCGGTTCGGCAGGTCCGTGAGTGGATCGTGCATCGCGAGATGCTCGATGCGCTGCGTCGCCAGGTGCTGCTCGGTGATATCGCGGGCAGTGCCGCGGATGCCCAGGACTTCGCCGTTGTCGTCGTGCGTGAGCCGTGCGTTGATCCCGATCCAGCGATCTTCACGGGCGGCGGTCACGACGTGGGTGACGTAGTTCTTCACCTCGCCATGCTTGCGCAAGGTCGCGAGGAAGCGGCGGTTCGCGATGTGCGCGGTGCCTGACTCGAAATTGAAGAAGCAGCGTCCGATCAGATCCTTGGGAGCGAGTCCGAAGATGTCGTGGGCGGCGGTGTTGAGATACGTGAAGCGGCCCTGCGCGTCGGTGGCCCAGATGAGATCGTGCGAGGTCTCCACCAGGTCGCGGTAGCGGTTTTCGCTTTCCAGCAGGAGCTGGATGATGCGCCGCTTCTCGGCGAGGGCGCGCTTGACGGTAGCGAGCTCCCGGGAGGCCTTGTCGGAGCCGCCGCCCAGCCCGGATGCGGCAAGTCGGTCGATAAGCTCCTTGGAATAACGCCGGTGACCGCCCGAGGTGCGGAGCGCGACCAGCACGCCCTGCTCGTCCCAGCGACGCAGCTTCTGGATGGGAATACTCAGCAGCTCCGAGACTTCCTGGATGCTGTATTCGAGTTCTGATGCGGACACTAAGCGCGCTCGCGACCGTACACGCCGCGCCCTCCTCCGTTGAGGCCATCGCGGCAAAGGCGCACAGTGTATCAAACCCGCTTTCTCGCAGGCGCTGAAGTTCAGGGCATATGCCCTATACTCCGAGGCTGCTTCAGTGCACCTGCTGCGGCTCGTTCAGTCCGTTCTGGCGCGAAACGAGGCGCTGCATGAGTTTCAGATCGCGCAGGTTGATCCGCATGGCAGCGTCGACCCAGATCTGGACTACGTCGAGCAATTCATCGAACGTGATCGAATGGACGCGCCGGCGTGTGGCCGCGAGCGCCTGCAAGCCGTTGCGGCTGCGGGTGCGGCGCTTGATGAGGTTGACGACCTCGGCTTCGCCCGCGCCGTCCTCGGCAACGGCATCGACAATCCCGAGTGCGAGCATTTCCTCCGCGCTATAGACTTTGCCGCTTGAGATGACCTCCTCCGCGCCTTTCTGTCCGATCTTGCGGTCCAGAAAGGAGTACGCGCCCATACCGGGGAACAGGTTGAACAGAATCTCGGGAAAGCCGAAGCGTGAGCTCCTTTCCGCGACGATGATGTCCGATGACAGGGCTGCTTCGAATCCACCGCCGAGGCATTCGCCCTGCACGAGCGAGATGGTCGTGAGGGGGAGCTCGTGCGAGATGTAGTTGCGGTAAAGCACGTCGATGCACGCCCGCCCATAACGCAGGAGCCCGGCGCGGTCGCGCGTTCCGATGAGCTGCTTGAACAGATCCAGGTCGCCGCCCAGATTGAACACTCCCGGTATGCCCGACGCGAGGATCGTGTATTCGAGGCGATGTTCTTCTCCCTCGCACTGCACCACGCCGCGCGTCTCCGTTATGAACTCGTAATACGTGCGAATGTCAGCGAGCAGCGCCGGATTGAAGCAGGGCCGGGGTTCCGCCGACCACCGCGACCACAACGCCCGCGTCTCCTTCTCGAAGCGCGCAGTAAGCTGTGGAGAAATCGTGTACTCGATGCCGGTGGATAGAGGTACGGTTACCGGCTGCTGGCGGGCTTCGAGAACAGCGGCGGGGACGTGCATTTCCATGATTGATCTCCGTGGTAATCGGCGCGGTCGGCGGCGGTAAGTATGATCGGAGATTAGCTGCGTCTGTTTCGAGGAAGCAAATCTAACAAACTGATAGGTTTTATTTTTTTGACATAACGGCTGTGGACAATGCAATCTGTCATGCGCGCTCTTCGAGGAGCTCCCACGACAGCACGACGCTTATTAATGTCAAAAACTTCCTTCTTTTGCATAATTTGTCGTACGGTTTTATTGGACAAGGCCGGAGACGATAAAAAGCTTTGCGAACTCACGTAGTCAAACCGCCACTTGATGTGATTCGCACAATCCTGCGGTGGCTGCTCGGATGGCTGTTTCGGGTGCGCCTGGCGGGTGACGCCCGGGAGCTAGATCAGGGGCCGCGGCTCGTCGTGTCCAACCACGACTCGATGCTGGACGCTGCGCTGCTCGCGCTCTTTCTGCCCGGCTCGCCCATCGTGGTCGTGCAGTCCGGCGCGCTTTCTCACCCGCTCATGCGCTTCTTCGGGCGGGCTGTTGGTTTCGCCGTGCTCGACCCCGCTCGCCCGCTTGGGCTGAAAAGCCTGGTGAGGACCGTGAGGCAGGGGAAGACCGTCGCGATCTTCCCGCAGGGCCGCCTCACGACAACCGGCGGTCTGATGAAAATCTACGACTCGGCGGGCCTGATCGCTGCTCACAGCGGCGCGCGCATCGTGCCGGTACACATCGGGGGCTCGCTACACACCCGCTTTGCTGCCGTGCGCGGCGCTTGGCCACGCCGCATACGTCCGCCGGTAGTCCTCACGATTCAGCAGCCGGTGGAGTTACCTGTGCTCTCCTGGATGCCGCCCCGCGAACGGCGGCGACGGCTGGCCGACGAAATGCTGCGCGTCATGCAGCGGATGATGTTCGAGGCGCGGCCGAGGCAGACGCTTTTCGAAGCATTTCTCGACGCCGCGGCGCTCTACGGCCGATCCACCCGGATCATCGAGGATGTGCGCCAGCAGCCGGAGTCCTATGGTGCGCTGCTCAAGACGAGTCTCGCGCTCGCAAGGCTCGCATCCCGGGTGACCCAGCGGGGAGAGATCGTCGGCGTGCTGCTGCCGAACGTCTCTATGACCGTGGCAGTCATCCTCGGGCTCACAGCCACGGGCCGCGCCTGTGCGATGCTGAACTACAGCTCCGGGGCCGGAAGCGATGCGTTCCGCGTGCGTCGCCGCAGGCGTTAAAACGCTGATCGCGTCCAGGCGGTTCATTCAGGTCGCCCGGCTCGGTGCCGCTGTCGAGGGACTGAGCGGGCTGCGCATCGTGTATCTGGAAGACCTCCGGGAACAGCTGTCGGTGCGCGACAAGCTCTGGCTCATCGTGTGTGCGCTGCCGCGGCCGCGCTCGGTGATCGAGCAGCACGACCCGGCGGCGACCGCCGTGGTGCTGTTCACTTCCGGTTCGGAAGCGCGCGCGAAAGGGGTCGCGATCTCGCACGATGCGATGCTCGCCAACATGGCGCAGATGCGAGCCGTCATCGATTTCGGTCCGAACGACAAGTATCTCAACGCGCTGCCGATGTATCACACCTACGGCCTGATCGCCTGCACGCTGATGCCGCTCATCGCGGGCACACGGCTTTTTCTCTACACGACGCCGCTCCACTACAAGGTCATACCCGAGCTCGCTTACACACGCGATTGCACCTACGTGTTCGGGACCAGCACGTTCCTCGGCCACTACGCGCGACAGGCGCATCCCTACGATTTCCACAGCGTGCGCGTGGTCGTGTCGGGAGGCGAGAAACTCAATCGCGAGGTCGCCGAGTCATGGCTGCGGAAGTTCGGTCTGCGGGTGATGGAGGGATATGGCGCGACCGAATGCGGTCCGGCCATGTCGCTCAACACGCCGCTTTGCTACCGCGAGGAAACGGTCGGTCGTTTCCTTCCGGGTATCGAGTGGCGCATCGTCAACGTCGCCGGAATCGCGCGCGGTGGCGCGTTGCACGTGCGATCTCCGAACCTGATGAGCGGCTACTATTTCTACGAGCAGCCGGGGCTCCTCCATCCTCCGCGCTCCGAAGTGGGCCTGGGTTGGTACAACACCGGAGACGTCGTGGAGGTCGACAGCGACGGCTTCGTCACGATCCTCGGGCGGGTGAAACGCTTCGCCAAGATTGCGGGCGAGATGGTCTCCCTCGAACTGGTCGAGCGCATTGCCTATACCGCGTCGCTGGAGCACAAACACGCGGCGACGGTGGAGCAGGTGAGTGGCCACGGCGAGAGCACGGTCCTCTTCACGACCGATCCCCGGCTCGACCGTCTCGCCCTGGTGAAGGCCGCGCGCGAGATCGAAGCCAAAGAGCTCGCCGTTGCGCGGCGCATCGTCAAGGTCGCCTCGCTGCCGCTGCTCGGAAGCGGGAAGACCGATTACGTGACGCTCGGAGGCATGGCCGGCCGAAGGGGGGAGGGGGCGGCGCTCGCCTCCGGCTCGGGCCTGGCCGCCCACGGAACAGAGGGACCCGACCGCTCCGGTCCCAAGGGTTTCCCTCCGTAACCTGCCGCGGCAAGATTCCTCCGGGCGCAAGCGCCCGAACCGCGGCTCGATGTAGGAACGAAGGGCACCCGACCGCTCCGCTCCCATGATTTCCCTCCGTAACCCACTCCGTAACCCCCCTTCCTTAACCCACGGTGCGGCCCAGGCCTTCGGCTGGGGAACCGCTACCGCCGCGCCCGTGCGGTGGAATAGGCTGGTCCGCGGAGTTGTTGTAGCATGTGCGGCCGGTTCCACCGGCGTCGCTCTAAACTCACTCGGGAGAGACAATGAAACACAAGAGCTTATACGTGACTGCCGCTTTGGTGCTCGGCACCGCCTGTGCGCTGCCCTGTGCCGCGCAGCAGAAACCGGACGTGCTGGCGAAGCAACGCCAGTCTGCGATGGTGTTGATGGGCAAGTACTTCGGCCCGATGAATTCGATGGGTCAGGGCAAGACCCCCTATGATGCCAATGTCGTACAGCGCAACGTGGGCTACCTCGATGCGTTAAGCAAGATGCCTTGGGATGGCTTCACGCCAGCCACGAAAGAAGTGAAAAGCCGTGCGCTGCCCGCGGTATTCGAAGACACGGCGAAATTCAAACAGGCCCAGGACCGATTCACGGGCGAGGTCGCGAAGCTTGTCGAGGTGTCGAAAAAAGGCGACGAGTCGGCGGTCAAGTCGCAGATCCTTGTGGTCGGAAAGACCTGTGGCGGCTGCCACGACGACTTCCGCGAGAAGCAGTAACGCTTTGCAACGCCGCACACTCCGCCCCGGCGGGTTTCTGCCGCGGCAGGATTCCTCCGGGCGCAAGCGCCCGAGCTGCGGCTCGGTGTAGGAACAGAGGGCAACCGATGGTTTCCCTCCGTTACCTCCCTTCCTTCGGCTCAGGGCTCTTCGCCCTGAGTAACAGGCTGCCACGTTTTCCTCGATGACATGCTGCCTGTCGCGCATCGCTCTGGTGCTTGCTTCTCACGCTTCGGCGGCCGCTGGCGCGGCGGAGGGCGACGTCCAGCGCGGACTCTACATCTCCAAGGCCGCCGGCTGCCTGGGGTGCCATACGGAGGCGGTGGACAAGGCCGTTGCATACGCCGGCGGGCGTGCGCTCGAAACGCCATTCGGCACGTTCTACGGCCCGAACATCACGCCTCATCCCGAGGCCGGCATCGGGCGGTGGACGGAGGCCGACTTCTTCCGGGCCATGCGCAACGGCGAGGGGCCTCGCGGATCGAGCTACTACCCTGCCTTTCCCTATCCGTCGTTCACAGGAATATCCGACCAGGATCTGCGCGATCTCTGGGCGTATCTGCGCAGCCTGCCGCAGAGCGAGCGCCAGAGCCGCGCACACGATCTGCGTTTCCCCTACAACTTGCGGCTGCTCAACACGGTCTGGAAGGCACTGTTCTTCAAGAGCGGGCCGCTCGCGAACGATCCCAAGTTGAATGACGTGCAGAATCGCGGGCGTTATCTCGTGCAGGCGCTCGGACATTGCGGCGAATGCCATACGCCGCGCAACTTCCTCGGCGCGCCGGTGCGCGATCGTTATCTCGCGGGTGGCAAGGGACCGAAAGACAAGAAGATACCGAGCATCACGCCGGCGCGGCTCGAGTCATGGAGCGATGCCGACCTCAAGCATTTTTTGGGCACCGGCGAGTTGCCGGACGGAGACATCGTGTCCGAAACCATGGCGGAGGTCGTTCGCAATACGACGGGCCAGCTCACGCCGCAGGATGTCGAGGCGCTGATCGCGTATCTGCGAGTCGTGCCGGTGGCTGCCGGCGAAGTGAAGAAGAAGTAGTCAGAGCAAGGGGACGCACGCAGTTTTCTTGCGTGCCCGGGAGAAAGGTGTGCGTCCCAATTTTTAATTGCCGGGTCGAATCGTCACAGACTTTGCGGATGCGTGCGCCGGCTGCGCTTCACATCGCCGCGGCGTTTTTTATCCTCCAGGCGCCGTTCGCGCGCGGCGCGCGTCGGCTTCGTCGCACGGCGCGGCTTGATCGGTGTCGCGGCTTTCCGAACGAGCTCCACCAATCGATCCAGCGCGTCGGCGCGATTGCGGCTCTGCGATCGAAAGCGCTCGGCCGTGATGATGACGACGCCGCTCAGGGTGGCGCGCGTGCCTGCAAGACGCATCAGCCTCGCGCGAACCGGCGCAGGCAGGGACGGCGAGCGCTGCGCGTCGAAACGCAATTGCACGGCTGTCGCGACCTTGTTGACGTTTTGACCGCCGGGACCCGACGCGCGCACGAAATGCTCCTCGATCTCCGATTCATCGAGCGCGATGTGGTCGTTGATGCGTATCATCCTGGAAGGAGCCTAAGCGCTCGAGCCGCGAGTGCGCGACACGTGACGGGAATGAACCGCGCCGGCTGTCGGTTAGAATACGCGCATCTTAGCAGCCGACTTGAGCGTCAGACCGCTCGCGCGATGAGAACCACGGGGGCCTCTTTTTTTCCGCGTGCACGGTGCAAGCCGTGAGATCGCGTGTGGGTTACGCGGCGGGTGTCGTCGTTTGTATCGGGCTGCTCGCCTTCGCGCTTTACCTCCAGTACGTCGAGCAGCAGGAGCCCTGTCCGCTGTGCATACTCCAGCGCATCGCGTTCTTCGCGATGATGACCGTTTTCGTGATCGCTGCCTTGCACGGGCCGCGCCGGCGTGCCGCGTTCGTGTACAGCACCATCGCTTTTCTGTTCGCCGCCGCAGGCGCCGCGGTGGCTTCGCGCCAGGTGTGGCTGCAGCATCTCCCCGCGGACAAGGTTCCCGCTTGCGGTCCCGGCCTCGAATACATGCTGGAGCAATTTCCGCTGAGTGAAGCGCTGGGGAAAGTGCTTGCCGGCTCCGGCGAGTGCGCGGAAGTCGGCTGGACGTTTCTCGGCCTGAGTATCGCGGGCTGGTCGCTCGTATGGTTCGTGCTGCTCGGCGCGTTCGCGATCGTGATCGCCGCGCGCGCGCCCCGGACGGTGAGTGCGTGGTGAGCCCGCAAGCGGCGCCCACGACGGCAGAGCGCCGCCGGGAGACGCGATCGACAGGCTTAAGCCGGTATGTCTGGCGTCAGTTGACGTTCGAGAAGCGTGATCTGATCCTTCAGAAAAAGCTTACGCTTCTTCAGTCGCTGCAACTGAAGCTGATCTTGAATCGGATTTTGTGAAAGGCGGGAGATGACGTCGTCGAGGTCTCGGTGCTCGAGGTGCAGCTGGTCGATACGCTGCCGGAGCACTTCAACGTCGGTGGCGAGATTCATGGGCGTGTTCCTCCTGACCGACATGACGAACCGAGTATAGCCCGAACGAGTCCAAAAAACGAGATGGGGGCCGGGCATTCCCATCGGTGTCGACGCTGCATCTAACGCCCTGTTTTTTCGAACATTCAAATTCAAAGTTCGTCGCTGACGCGGCGTGTGGGAGCTTCCGATGGGGGTGATGCTTCATGTGAACGGCAGGCAGAGCGCGGTCGATGTCGACCCTGAAACACCGCTCCTCTACGTGCTGCGTAACGACCTCAAGCTGAAGGGCACGCGGTTCGGGTGCGGCCTCGGCCAATGCGGTGCGTGCACCGTCATCATCGATGGCAAGGCCGTCCAGTCGTGCGACGTGCCCGTGAGCGCCGTAACAGGGAAAGAGATCACCACGATCGAAGGCATCGGGACGCTCGACGATCCCCATCCGCTCCAGCGCGCGTTCATCGCGCAGCAGGCGGCGCAGTGCGGCTACTGCGCAAGCGGCATCATCATGGCCGCGAAGGCGCTTCTCGATCAGAACCCGGCGCCGAGCGAAGACGACATACGGGCCGCCCTCGAGCGCAATCTGTGCCGTTGCGGCACGCATGTGCGCATCCTGCGTGCGATCAGAATGGTCGCGAGCGGAGCCGCGCCATGAGCGCCACGCCTCCTCGCAAGCTGCCGGGCAGCCTCGAAACCAATCGCCGGCTCGCCCAGTGGCTCACGTTCAACGCCGACGGAACGGTGACGGTGCGCCCCGGCAAAGTCGAGATCGGGCAGGGCATATTGACGGCATTGGTACAGATCGTCGCCGAAGAGCTCGACATCAGGGTGAATCGGATACGGCTCGTGCCCGCCGCAACGACGTTGAGCCCCGACGAAGGAATCACCTCGGGTAGCCGTTCGATTCAGGAAAGCGGAATCGCGCTCCGGTTCGCAGCGGCGGAAGCCCGCGAGCTCCTGTATGCCAGAGCCGCGGACAAGCTCGGCGCCTCGATCGAGCAACTTTCCGCCGATGATGGCGTCATCACCTCGCGCGCGGGCGGCAGCGTCTCGTACTGGGAGCTTGCGGACGAATCGCTCCTCGAGCGCGAAGCCTCGGGTGACGTCCAGCCGAAGAGCGCGGCCGAGTACACACTCGTCGGCCGTCCGCTGCAGAGGATCGACATTCCCGCAAAGGTTGTCGGACTCCCGGTGTATGTGCACGACCTCGAGCGTCCCGGCATGCTCCACGCTCGCGTCGTCCGCGCGCCGGGCCCCGGCATGCGGCTCGCGACCGATGACTTCCAGGAGGTCCATGCGCTGGAAGGTGTGGTTGCGGTCGTGCGTGACGGCAATTTCCTCGCGGTCGTGGCCGAACGCGAGGATCAGGCCATCCGTGCTTCACGCCGCCTCGCTCGCGTCGCGACCTGGGAAGGCGGAGGCGACCTGCCGGGCACGGACCCGCGGTATCTGCTCGACTTCGCGAGCGAAGAGGAGCTCGTCGGCGAGAAAGGAGACCCGGCTCATTCGGCAGAGCGGACATTCTCGGCCGAATACAGCCGCGGCCACGTCGCGCATGCGTCGCTCGGGCCGTCGTGTGCCGTCGCGCAGTTGTGCGCCGGCGTCTATATGATCTGGACGCACAGTCAGGGTCTTTTCCCGCTGCGCGGTGATCTCGCAGCCGTGCTCGGTGTCGAGCAAAGTCGTATCGAGCTCGCTCACATGGAAGGCGCCGGCTGCTACGGCCACAATGGTGCCGACGATGTCGCGTGCGATGCGGCGCTCATCGCGCGCGCGGTCCCGGAGCGGCCGATACGCGTGCAGTGGATGCGCGAGGACGAGTTCGCATGGGAACCGTACGGCTCCGCGATGGTGGCGCGCATGGAGGCGGGGCTCGATGCCGCGGGCACGGTCGTGCGATGGACCTACAACGTGTGGAGCCACGGCCACAGCACGCGGCCCGGCGGCCGAGGGGGTGTGAATCTGCTTTCCGCATGGCAGCTCGAGCCGCCGATCCCGGCCGCGCGACCCGGCAATCCACCTCTGCCCGCGGGCGGCAGTCATCGCAACGCGCTCCCGTTGTACGATTTCCCCAACCTGCGGGTCACGAATCATCTCGTGCGTGCCGCGCCGCTGCGCACTTCGGCGCTGCGCTCGCTCGGCGCTCACGTGAACGTCTTCGCGATCGAGTCGTTCATGGACGAGCTCGCGCTCGAAGCAGGTGCGGATCCGGTCGAATTTCGCCTGCGCCACCTCAAGGATGCGCGGGCGCGTGCAGTGATCGAGAAGGCCGCGGAGCTCGCCGGATGGACATCGCGCGAACGCGGCAATGGCGAGCGCGGCCGCGGCATCGGCTTTGCGCAATACAAGAATCTGGGATGCTATGTCGCCGTCATCGTCCAGGTGGCGGTAGCCGAGACCGTGCGCGTCGAGCGTGCGTGGTCGGCGGTCGACGTGGGGCAGGCGATCAACTCCGACGGCGTGGTGAACCAGGTGGAGGGCGGGATCGTGCAAGCCGTGAGCTGGACGCTGAAGGAGCGCATCGATTACGACCGTGAAGGGGTGCTGAGCCGTACTTGGGACGAATATCCGATTCTCACGTTCCCCGAGGTGCCCGAGATGGAAGTCGCGCTCATCGACCGGCCTGAGCGGCCGCCGCTCGGCGCGGGGGAAGGCGCGGCCGGGCCCACCGCCGGCGCGATCGGGAACGCGATCTTCAATGCGCTCGGCGTGCGTATTCGCGACATGCCGTTCACGCGCGAGCGCCTGATCAGCGCGCTCGCATGAGCGCCGCACGGCGGCGGCAAGCAGGGACGCGTCGCGCGGGCAGGCCGCGGTGACGGACATCGCATCCGGTCGGCCGCGGGCACACGCTTCCGTGAGCTACGCCGACGTCGCCGCGGCAGCGCGGACCCTCGCGGGAAAAGCCCACCGCACGCCGGTGCTCACCTCGCGCACGATCGACGCGCGCACCGGCGCGAGGGTCTTCTTCAAATGCGAGAACCTGCAGCGGGCCGGGGCGTTCAAGTTTCGCGGTGCCTACAACGCGCTCCACCATCTCGGCGACGACGAAAAGAAGCGCGGCGTAGTCGCCTATTCCTCCGGCAATCACGCACAGGCTGTCGCGCTCGCCGGACAGATCCTCGGCGTGGCCGCCACGATCGTCATGCCGTCGGACGCCCCGCAGGTGAAGATCGACGCGACGCGCGGCTACGGCGCCGAGGTCGTCCTGTACGACTGGCTGCGCGACGATCGGGAAGCAATCGCAGCGGAGCTTGCGCGCACGCGCGGCCTCACACCTGTACCTCCGTTCAACCACCCGCACATCATTGCGGGGCAGGGCACCGCGGCGAAGGAGCTCGTCGATGAAGTCGGGCCGCTCGACGTCCTGCTCGTGCCGTGCGGTGGCGGCGGTCTCCTGTCGGGCTGCGCGATCGCGGCACGACATCTCAGCCCGGCCGTGCGCGTGATCGGAGTCGAGCCTGCGGCCGGCGACGATGTGGTGCGCTCCTTCCGCAGCGGCACGATCGAGCGCGTCGAGAATCCCGTTACGATCGCCGACGGCGCGCGCACGTCTTCCCCGGGCAGTCTCACCTTTCCTCTGATCATGCAGCATGTAAACGACATGCTCACCGTCGACGACAGCGAGCTCCTGCGAGCCATGTGGTACCTTTGGGAGCGCCTGAAGATCGTCGTCGAGCCGACGGGCGCGCTGGGCGCCGCAGCCCTGCTCGAAGGAAAGGTGAGCGCCCGTGGTGAGCGCGTGGGCATCATTCTCTCGGGCGGAAACGCCGACATCCGATCGCTGTGCGCGCTCATATAGATCACGCCATCCTGCCACCGCGCGCGCCGCGCCATAACTAGAAACCGACATGGTCCTCTACGCCGGAACGATATTCCTAAGCGCCTTTCTGCTCTTCCTCGTTCAGCCCGTCATCGCCAAGCAGATCCTGCCGTGGTTCGGCGGCGCCGCGTCGGTGTGGGCCACGTGCCTGGTTTTCTTTCAGACGATGCTGCTGTTCGGATATGCGTACGCCGACTGGACGACGCGTTCGCTGAAGCCCCGCGCCCAGGCGATTCTGCACGTGGCGCTCCTTGCATGCAGCCTCGCCCTGCTGCCGATCATTCCGGAGGTCGACTGGAAGCCGGGCGCGAACGATACGACGAATCCGGCGATCGCGATACTCGCATTGCTCCTCGCGACGATCGGCCTTCAGTACTTCCTGCTCTCGACGACGAGCCCGCTCGTGCAGGCGTGGTTCTGGCGCCGATTCCATCACGCTGTGCCCTATCGCCTCTTCGCGCTTTCGAACGCGGCCTCGCTGCTCGCGCTCCTGTCCTATCCGGTGCTGATCGAGCCCAACTTCACGCTCGTGCGCCAATCGGTTTCCTGGTCGGTGGCCTATGTGGTTTTCGCGGTCCTGTGCGCGGCAGCCGCCATCGTGACGCTCAGGCGCGCTTCGGCAGACGCTGCCGAGCGCACGGACGGCGCGGCAGTCTGCGGCCGACGAACCCCCGCCCAGTGCCGGACAGCGGCTTCTATGGATCGGGCTTTCGGCCATCGGCTCGTGTCTGCTGCTCGCGGTGACCAATCACCTCACGCAGAACGTCGCGTCGATTCCCTTCCTGTGGGTCGTGCCGCTTTCGCTGTATCTCATCACGTTCATCCTGTGCTTCGATCATCCCCGGTGGTACGTCCGCCCCGTCTTTCTTCCCGTCGTGGCCGCGCTGCTTCCGCTGATGGCGTGGTACATCGACTCGCTCGATCTGTGGAAGGCGGCTCCGCTGTACGCGGTCGGGCTGTTCGTCTGCTGCATGGTCTGCCATGGCGAGCTCTACCGCTCGCGCCCCGGCCCGCGTTATCTCACGATGTTCTATCTGATGATCGCGGTGGGCGGCGCGCTCGGCGCGCTCCTGGTCGGACTCGCCGCGCCGGTCCTGCTCAAGGGCTACTACGAGCTCGGCATCACACTCGTCGCGTGCGCGGCGCTTCTCGCGTGGCGTGCGCGCCGGGCGCCCCGATGGATCACCGCCGCGGCCGCTCTCGTGGTGCTCGCGACGGTTGCGTTCACCGTGCAGAACATCCATGGGTACAGCACCGATGCGCGCATCATGGTACGCAATTTCTACGGCGTGGTGCGCACGCGCGATTTCGCGGATCCCGTGCTGTTCCGTGCGATGTATCACGGCCCGATCAATCACGGCGGCCAGCTGCTCGACGCGGGCTACCGGCGTCAGCCCACGACGTATTTCAGCAGCACGAGCGGCTACGGCCGTGTGTTCGAGAGCTTGCCAGCCGCGCCGAGGAAGGTAGGCATCATCGGGCTCGGGGCCGGCGCGCTCGCAGTCTACGCGCGCCAGGGCGACACCTTCCGCTTCTACGAGATCGACCCGCAGGTCGCCGCGGTCGCCATGTCCGAGTTCAGCTTCCTCGAGGACAGTCCGGCGCAGATGGAGATCATCCTCGGCGACGGCCGTCTTTCACTGGAGCGCGAGAGTCCTCAGGCCTACGACGTGCTGGCGATCGACGCGTTCTCGGGCGATTCGATCCCGATGCATCTGCTCACGCGCGAAGCGATGGAGACCTATCTCAGACACCTGAAGCCGGACGGCGTGATCGTTTTCCAGGCGACGAACCGGTTCGTCGACATCGCCCCGGTCGTCGAGCGCGTTGCGGCGCAGTTCGGTCTCACCTCGGTGCTCGTCTCCGATCAGCCCGCCGACACCAACGACCACCGCTACTGGAATTCGAGCACCGACCAGATCATCGTCACGCGCAACGAGGCGCTGCTCGCGGCGGCGCCCATTCGTGCGGTCGCCGAACCCCTGCCGCCGCACGCGGATTTCCGCGTGTGGACCGACGACTTCTACAACATGCTGCACGTGCTCAAACGGTAGGCGGCGAGGCCCGAGTCGAAGGCGAGCGCCGCCCCCTTCAGAAGCCGAACAGGTTGCGCCGCGCGTGCTGAAGATGCGACAGGATGCACTGCCGCGCGCGCTCGGCGTCCCGTGCTTTGAGCGCGTCCACGATGTCGCGATGCTCGCGCTGATAATCGACGCGGCGATCCGGCGTGACGATGCGGTCCTTCAACTTGCCCCATTCCGCCTGCTCGCGGATTTCGGCAACCATGTCGAGGACGCAGACGACGAAGCGGTTGTGCGTTGCCGTCGCGAGCGCTTGATGAAGCGCCGCATCCCATCGTTCGAACTCGTCGAGCGTCGCCGCGCCCTCCGCCTTTTCGAGGCACGTCTCCATGCGCGTGAAATCGGCGGGTGTCGCGTTCGTCACGATTAGCTCCGCCAGCGCCGGCTCGATCCGCAGCCGCGCCTCCATCAACTCGGCCGGGCTCGTGTGCATGACGCTGCGAGACGGCTGCTCGTCGCGCGCGGGTGCGCTCGAGGGCGCGAGGAACGTGCCGCGACCGACGTGTCGCGTGATCGCCCCTTCCGCTTCCAGTTGGGCCAGCATCCGGCGCAGCGCGTGTCGCGGCACCGAGAAGCGCTCCGCGAGATCGCGCTCGGTCGGTAGCTGCGCTCCGGGCGCCAGGACGCCGCTCGCGGCGGCGTCGACGATGAATTCGCGCGCACGCCGCAGGCCTGTCCGGGCAATGTCTCGATTCATATACATCGATCGTCTCGACCAACGCCGTTATTGTGAGCGGGTCAACCAATCGCGTCAATTGGTTCATTTCGTTGACAATTGGTTGACGACTCCCATACGATCCGGACTCCTTCCGCGCGAAATGTCCATTTCTTACCCTGCTGCCGCCGCCGTCCGCATGCCGCGTACTATTCGACTGGGACTGATCTCCGAGGGCACCAACACCTGGCCGTTGTATGTCGCGCAGGCCGAGGCCTTCTTCGAACGCGAGCGTCTCTCGGTTGAGGTTACCGTCACGGGCTCTTCCACGGAGCAGCAGCGGGCGCTGATCGACGGGCGTTTCGACATCGGCTTCCAGCAGCCGGACCACGTGGTGCGGGCCGTCGAACGCGGCGCGGATCTATTCGTTTTCATGGCTCACAGCCATGCGCCCGATCTCACGCTGGTGGGCGCGCCCGGCGTGCATGACGTGACGGATCTCGGCGGACGCACGATCGCAGTCGATGGCGCGCGCACGGGTTATGCACTGCTCTTGCGGCGCCTGTTGACTCGGGCGGGCGTCGACTTGTCGCAGGTGTCGTTCGCGGAAACCGGCGGGTCCGAGCAACGCTTTCAAGCGATGAAGAGTGGCGGTGCTTCCGCGACGCTCCTCAATCCGCCCTTCGATGCGAATCTCCTCGGAAGCGGCTACCCGTGCCTCGCGCGCATCGCCGACGTGTTCCCGACCTATCCCGGCTCGGTCATGGCTGCCCGCCGCCCCTGGGCGGCTGCACACGAGGACGCGATGCTCGCGTTCATTCGCGCCTACGAGCGCGCCTACGGTTGGCTACAGGAGCCGCGTAACCGCGCGGCTGCGCTCGCCTTGCTGCCTGCACGGCTCGCTCTTGCGCCACGGGCCGCTGCGCAGGCGCTATCCGAGTATGCTGAGAGGGCCCGGCCGCGCATTGCGCTCGAGGGTATGCATCAGGTGGTCGAGATCGTTTGGGAGGCGGAGGGTTACCCGCAGCCCATGGGCGCTCCGGAGAAATACATGGATCTTTCGTACGAGTCGCGCGCGCTCGCGCGGCCGGTCGACGGTTAGGCGGACGAGGCGAACGATGCCCGGCGATGCACGAGTGGAGGCGGCGATCGCGCACTGGGCGCCGCGTTTCGTGGCGAACGGTGTGCCGCTCTCCGATTTCGAGGAGGTCACCGCCAAGCATTGCGCGATGGGAAGACTGGTGTGGGGCGTGGAGTGCGCGTGCGGCGATTCACGAGCAGCTCGGCGACGATGCGCTTGCCGGCGGCTACGGGTTTTCCGCGGCGGAGCACTGGACCCGCGCGGCCGTGTGCTACCACTTCGCGAAGTTCGTGTTCGTGCACGACCCTGCACAGATGCGCGCCGCTCATATGAAGGCAGTGGAGTGCCGGCGTGCCGCGCTGCCTCATCTGGATCCTCCGGGCGAACGCGTCGAAATCCCGTTCGAAGGCAGTCGGCTCGCTGGAATTCTGCGCAATCCCCGCGGCGTGGCCCGCCCGCCGGTTGTCGTCATGTGCATGGGACTCGATTCGGCGAAGGAGGAGATGGACGCCTACGAGTCGATCTTCCTCGCTCGCGGCACTCGCGACGCTCGCGTTCGACGGGCCTGGTCAGGGGGAGGCCGAATACGAGCTCGCCATTCGCGGCGACTACGAGGCGCCGGTGCGCAGCGTCATCGATTTCGTGGAGCAGCGCGGCGATCTGGATGCCACGCGGATCGGGTTGTGGGGCGTCTCGCTCGGAGGTTACTACGCGCCGCGCGCCGCCGCGTTCGACAAGCGCGTGAAGGCCTGCATCGCGTTATCCGGACCGTTCGAGTGGGCCGAGCTCTGGCCGCAGTTGAACGAGCTTACGCGCGAAGCGTTTCGCGTGCGCGCCAAGTGCGCGACACCCGAGGCGGCGCACGATCACGGCGCGAGTCTCACGTTGCGGGGCGTGGCGTCGCGCATCACGTGTCCGCTCTTCATCGTCGCAGGCAAGCTCGACAGGCTCGTGCCGTGGCAGCATGCCGAGCGGCTCGCACGTGAGGCAAGCGGGCCGGTGGAGTTTCTTCTGATCGAGGACGGCAACCACGTCGCGAACAATCGCGCCTATCGCTATCGTACGCAGTCCGCCGACTGGATGGGGCGGCAGCTTGGCGGTACGTGAAACGTGAAAGATGAAAAGCAGGAGAGTGAAGAGAAAAGCGTGATGAGGAAAAGCGTCTGGTGAAACGTGACAAACACGCCCCCTCCCCGCGCTCGGGGGAGAGGGTTGCGGTGAGGGGACAAAGAGGAGGAAAACAAAAGTGAAAATTCTGGTCTTGAGTCGCACGCTGGTCGCCGCCGCGATGCTGTTGCCTGCTGTTCTACCGGCCGCACAGCAATCGTTTCCGTCGAAGCCGATTCGCATGCTCGTGCCGTTCTCGCCGGGCAGCCAGACGGACATCCTCGCGCGCTGGATCGGCGAGAAGATGGCCGAGAACTGGGGACAGCAGGTGGTCGTCGACAATCGCCCGAGCGCAGGCGGCACGATCGCATCGCAGTACGTGCTTCAGGCGAATCCCAGACGGACACACGCTGATGATGGTGTCCACCGGCCATGCGGGCAATGCAACGCTCTATTCCAAGCTGCCGTATGACACGATACGCGATTTCTCCGGCGTCACGCGCGTGGCGAGCGTGCCCAACCTGCTGATCGTCGCGCCGGCGCTCGGAGTCAAATCAGTGAAGGAACTGATCGCCGCGGCCAAGGCGAAACCGGGCCAGTTCAATTTCAGCTCCGCCGGCATCGGCAGCGGGACGCAGATCAACGGCGAGATGTTCAAGCTCGCCGCGGGCATCGACGCGACCCACGTGCCGTACAAGGGCGCGCCGGAGGCCGTCAACGAAGTGATGGGAGGACGCGTGCAGTTCTGCTTCAGTCCCATTCTGGTGGCCGTGGGCCAGGTGAAAGCAGGCAGAGTGCTTGCGATCGCAGTGAGCACGGCGTCCCGCTCGCCCATGTTCCCGAACGTGCCTACGGTTGCGGAGAGCGGCATACCCGGCTTCGAGTACGACCAATGGTACGGGCTTCTCGTCGTCGGCGAAAACGCCGCGTCCGCTGGTGAACACCCTGAACAAGGAGATCGTGCGCATCCTTGCGCTGCCGGACATCAAGGAGCGCCTGCTCACGCAGGGCGCTACGCCGACCCCGACCGCGCCTGAAGAGTTCGACAAATTCATCCGCTCGGAAGTCAACCGATTCGCCAAAGTGCTCATTGCAGCGGGCGCGCGGATCAATTGATCGCGAACAGACACCGAAATGCAAGGATCGGCGGTCTCGCCACGATCTCCGCGGCGCGAGATGAATACGACAAAAGACAAACGCGTCGAGATCGCCATTCACAACTGGGCGCCGCGTTTCGTATCGGCGGGCGTGCCGCTCGCGGACTTCGAGGAAGTCACGGCGGCCATTACACACTGGGAGGAATGGTGTGCCGCGTGGTCGCAGCGAGCCGCAGTACACGAAGGCCTCGGCCGCGACGCGCTCGCGGCGGGCTGCCATGTCTCGGCGGCCGACCATCTCACCCGGGCGGCGCTGTGTTACCACTTCGGCAAGTTCATGTTCGTGCACGAGCCGCAGGAGATGCGTCGCGCACACGACAAAGTGGTCGAATGTCGCGGCCTCGCGCTGCCTCACCTCGATCCGCCGGGCGAGCGCGTCGCGATCCCGTACGAGAGTCGGGCGTTGTACGGCATCCTGCGCAAGCCTCACGGTCCCGAACGCGCCGCGGTCGTGATCATGTGCGTGGGACTCGATTCGACCAAGGAGGAGCTCGACGTCTACGAGAACATCTTTCTCGATCGCGGCATGGCGACCCTCGCGTTCGACGGGCCGGGACAGGGCGAGGCCGAATACGACATGCCGATTCGCGGCGACTTCGAAACGCCGGTGCAGGAGGTGATCGATTACGTCAAATCGCGCGACGACCTCGATCCGGACCGCATCGGCATCATGGGCGTATCGCTCGGCGGATACTACTCGGCGCGGGCGGCCGCTTTCGACAAGCGCATCGCCGCGTGCCTGTCTTTCTCGGGCCCTTACAGTTGGGTTGAAATCTTCGACGGCCGGAACGAGCTTTCGCGCGAGGCGTTTCGCGTGCGCAGTCACTCGCGAACGATGGAGGAAGCGCGTGAGAAGGCGAAGACGCTGACGCTCGAAGGCGCCGCGATGAACATCACGTGCCCGATCTACATCGTCGCCGGAGAGCTCGATCACCTCACGCCGCCGGCCAATGCCGAGCGTATCGCCGCCGAGGTCGCGGGACCCAGGGTGTTGCAGATCGTGAAAGGCGGCAATCACGTCGTCAACAATCGGCGCTACATGTACCAGACTCAGGCGGCCGACTGGATGGCTGTGCAGCTCGGCGTGCGCAGGACATAGCGAATGCGCGATGCGCTGGCACGCCGTCGTGACGGCGTTTTCCGATGGAGTTGGAGATCGAGCGCCGCACGAGGTCGTGCGCGAATCCGTTATCCGAACGCAAAAGGAACTGTAAGATGGATACACCGGTAACGAAGGGAGATCCTCGGGTCGAAGCCGCCATTTCCCACTGGGCGCCGCGCTTCGTTATCAATGGCGTGCCGCTGACGGACTTTCAGGAAGTCACCGCCAGCATCGAGCGCTGGGAGGACTGGTGCAGCGCCTGGAGCGCGCGCGCTGCGATCCATGAGGAGCTCGGCAACAAGTCGCATGCCCAAGGCTTCGAGCTTTCGGCAGCCGAACACTGGACGCGCGCCGCCGTGTGCTACCACTTCGGCAAGTTCCTCTTCGTGAACGACATGGCGCAGCTCAAGACAGCGCACATGAAGGCGGTCGAGTGCCGCAACAAGGCGCTTCCATTTCTGCGCCCGCCCGGCGAGCGGGTCGCGATCCCGTACGAAGGGAAGCAGCTCTACGGCAATTTGCGCAAGCCGGCCGGAATCACGAAGCCGCCGGTCGTGGTGATGTGCATGGGTCTCGATTCGGCCAAGGAGGAGATGGACGACTACGAGGCACGGTTCCTGAAACGCGGCCTGGCGACGCTCGCTTTCGATGGGCCGGGCCAAGGCGAAGCCGAATACGATTTTCCGATCTGCCCCGAATACGAGAAACCCGTGGGGGCCGTGATCGACTACCTCGAGACGCGGAGCGATGTCGATACAACGCGCATCGGCGTATGGGGTGTTTCACTCGGCGGCTACTACGCGCCGCGCGCGGCCTGTTTCGAGAAGCGCATCAAGGCGTGCGTGGCGTTGTCCGGCGCGTTCGAGCGCAGGCCGGGTTTCGAGGGCCGGCCCGTGATCAACGTCGAGGCCTTTCGGGCACGCACGCACAGCACCAACCTCGAGGATGCGGGCAAGGTCGGCGCACGCATGACGTTGCGTGGACACGCGAAGAACATCACTTGTCCGATTTATATCGTGGCGGGTACGAAGGACCGACTGACCTCGCCGGACGAAGCGCGCAAGCTCGCGGCCGAAGTCTCCGGTCCGTGCGTGCTGTCCGTGATCGAAGGCGGCAATCACGTCGTGAACAACCTCTGGTATCGCTATCGCGACCAGACGGCGGACTGGATGGCGTCGCAGCTTGGCGTCGCGAAACGATAGCGTGGTAACTCCCCGTCGTCATTCCGGACAGCGCACAGCGCGCGATCCGGAATCCAGGCAGGTTGTCGCCTGGATTCCGCCCTGGCGGCGGGATGACGATCAGAGTACCCGCGACAGGCCCGATGTAACACACTCGCAGCGGCAGGCGAGCGGAAGGCTGAGGAAGAAGGTATGCCAAGAACGAAAAAGCGAACGGAACCGAAGCGTGTGACGCGCACGGACGTCGATCCGAAAACGCAGGCGTCCGCGGCGCCGGATGTGTTGTTCGATCCAGCCGACCCTCGCCATTGCTGGGAGCGCCCGCTGCAGGCGCCCGGGCGGATGCAGGTCGACTTCGAAGAGCGCGTCGACTTCCGGCGGCTGCACGATTATCGGCTTGCCCGCACGCGCGCCGCGCTGGCGAAGTCGGGGCTGGGTGCGCTGCTCGTCTTCGATCAGCACAACATCCGCTACATCTCGAGCACCGTCATCGGCGAGTGGGCGCGCGACAAGTTGACGCGCTGGTGTCTGCTCACCGGCAACGGCGAACCGTGGGTGTGGGATTTCGGTTCCGCCGCGCGCCACCACAGGATCTACGCGCCGTGGCTGCCCACCAATCACTGCCTGGCCGGACTCTCGGGTCTGCGCGGCGCCGTGTCTCCCCGCGTGGGACTTTTCGAGCAGATGGCACAGGAGGTCAAAGACATCCTTCAGCAGGAAGGTGTTGCAAAGATGCCGCTCGGCATCGACGTGGTCGAGCCGCCGTTCCTGTTTGCCCTGCAGAAGCTCGGCGTGGACGTGCGCGACGGCCAGCAGGTCATGCTCGACGCACGCGAGATCAAGAGCCACGACGAAATCACGCTGCTCAACATGGCCGCGGCCATGGGCGACGGCGTCTACCAGGACATCTTCGAGGCGCTCAAGCCAGGCGTCCGGGAAAACGAGATCGTCGCGATGGCGACGAAGCGTCTCTACGAGATGGGTTCCGATTGCGTCGAGGCGATCAATGCGATCGCCGGCGAGCGGTGCAGCCCGCATCCTCACAACTTCACCGACCGCATGATCCGCCCCGGTGATCAGGCCTACTTCGACCTGATCCAGTCCTACATGGGTTATCGCACGTGCTACTACCGCACGTTCACGGTGGGATCGGCGACAAAGCCGCAGATCGATGCCTACAAGAAAGCGCGGCGCTGGATGGATGACGCGATCGAGCTTCTGAAGCCGGGCGTCTCGACCGACGAGGTGGCGAAAGCGTTTCCAAAGTCGACGGAGATCGGCTTCGAAACCGAGATGGCCGCGTTCGGGCTGAATTTCTGCCATGGCCTGGGCCTCGGATTGCACGAGCGTCCGTTGATCTCGCGGCTGAACTCGTTCAAGGACCCCTACGAGCTTCAGGCGGGAATGGTGTTCGCCGTCGAGACGTTCTGCCCCGCGACGGATGGGGTCTCCGCGGCCCGCATCGAGGAAGAAGTCGTGTTGACACCCTCCGGCGCGAAGGTCATCACGCTGTTCCCGGCGCAGGAATTGCCGATTGCAAACAAGTACTGAAGTGAAGGGGGTGAAGGAGTGAAGAGTGAAGGGATGGAAGAAGCTCCGCTTCGCCCGCGGTTCACACCTGCGGCGTCTTTGAAGTCATCGAGGACCTCACGTGGATTCATCAGTGAAGCGTAAACGTAGCGCCGCGCCCGAGATCGACATCGGCCGCGAAGTGCGCATGGAGCTCTATCGGCAGCAGCTCGAGCTGCGCTATTGCGAGAAGCGCGCATACGATCTGTTTCTCCAGAATCTCGTCAAAGGCACGAGCCACCTGTCGCTGGGCCAGGAAGCGATCGCAGCCGGCTTCGGCGTCGCGATGCGGCCGGACGACTGGACCTTCTGCACCTACCGCGGGCACGCGCACACGCTCGCGCGCGGCGCCCCGATGGCGGGCGTGCTCGGCGAGCTCATGGGACGCGAGTGCGGATTGCTTGGCGGCAAGGGCGGCTCGATGCATCTCACCGACGTGAGCAAGGGCGCGATGGGTTCGTACGCGATCATCGGCGCGCATCTGCCCGTCGCGGCCGGCGCTGCGTGGAGCGCGCAGTATCGCGGCACCGAGCAGGTGGCCGTGTGCTTCTTCGGCGACGGCACGACCAACATCGGCGCTTTTCACGAGGCCCTCAATTTCTCGGTCGTCTGGAAGCTGCCCGTGATTTTCGTGTGCGAGAACAACCTCTACATGGAATACACGCCGATCCATTGGGTGACGGCGGTCGAGCATCCGGCGGCTGATCGCGCTTCTGCTTACGGTCTCGAGAAAGTGGTGATCGACGGCAACGACGCGGACGAGGTCTACACGACGGCGTCGAAGTACATGCAGCGTGCACGCGAAGGCGGCGGACCGGCGCTGATCGAAGCGATGACGTATCGCCACAGCGGTCACTCGCGTGCCGATCCCGGGCAGTACCGTCCCGAGGGCGAGCTCGAGAAGTGGCTCGAGCGCGATCCGCTTAACCTTTACCGCACGCGCCTGCTGGAGCTCGATTTCACGGAGGAGACGCTGAAGGACATGGAGGCGACCGCCATGCGCAAAGTGGACGAGGCGACCGAGACGGCCAAGGCGTTCGCCCCTGCCGTCGCTCGATGCGATCGCGAAAGACGTCTGGGCGGACGGAGGCGTGGCATGGCGGAACTGACGTATCGCGATGCGGTTGCCGCAGGCATCGCACAGGAGATGGCGCGCGACGAGCGCGTCGTGTTCCTTGGCGAAGACGTTGCTGCGGCGGGCGGCGTGTTCAAGGCGACGGTCGGGCTGCTGGAGCAGTTCGGGCCGAAGCGCGTTCGCGACTGCCCCATCTCCGAGCAGGCGATTCTCGGTGCGGCGATGGGCGCGGCGATGACGGGCTTGAAGCCGATCGCCGAAATCATGTTCTCCGACTTCCTTGCCGTGTGCTGGGACATCGTGGCGAACGAGATCGCGAAAACGCGCTACATGACGAACGGACAGATCACGCTGCCGCTCGTCATTCGCACGGCGAACGGCTCGGGCTCGCGTTTCGGCGCGCAGCATTCCCAGGCGGTCGAGAACTGGGCGATGGCCGTCCCCGGCCTCAAGGTCGTTGCGCCCGCGTTCCCCGCCGATGTCAAAGGTCTGCTCGCTGCCGCGATTCGCGACCCGGATCCCGTCCTTTTCTTCGAGCAGAAATCGCTCTATCCGATGAAGGGCGAGGTGCCCGACGGCGAACACGTCGACGAGCTCGGCAAGGCGCGGGTGCTGCGCGAAGGCGGCGACTGCACGATTGTCGCACTCGCGTCGATGGTGCACCGTTCGCTTGCGGCTGCCGAGATCCTCGAAAAAGAACACGGCATCGCCTGCACGGTCGTGGACCTGCGCTCGCTCGTGCCGCTCGACACGCAGACCATTCTGAAGGAGGTGGAAAAGACCGGTCGGCTCGTCACGGTCGAGGAGAATCCGCGGCTCTGCGGCTGGGGGGCGGAGATCGCGTCGATCGTCGCGGACGAGTGCTTCTGGAGTCTCGACGGCCCCATCGTGCGCATCACCACGCCTCACATTCCCCTTCCTGCCGCCGACCGGCTGGAGGACGCGACGGTGCCTTCGGTGGATCGGATCGTCAGCGAGATTCGGGAGAGGATCGATTGAGTGAGGACGTCATGTGCGGATGCATGAAACGCCTGCTTTGCGCGTCTCTTCTGGCGTTCGCATCGCTTGCCGCGGGCGCAGCCGATCTCATACTCGTCAACGGCAAGATCGTCACCGTGGACGATCGCTTCACGATTGCGCAGGCCGTTGCGATCTCGGGCCAGCGCATCGTGGCAGTGGGCAGCACGGCGGATATCAAGAAGATCGCGGGCGCGAATGCGAAGGCCATCGATCTCAAGGGCCGCACGGTCATTCCCGGGCTCATCGACAATCACGCACACTTCGTTCGCGTCGCGGAGAAGTGGCATGAAGAGATGCGGCTCGACGAGATCACATCGCGCAAGCAGGTGATCGGCATGCTCCGCGAGCGCGTAAAGGCGACGAAGCCCGGCACGTGGATCGTCGCGCTCGGCGGCTGGTCCGAAGAGCAGTTCACGGACGACCCGCGCGGCTTTCCACTGGCGGAGCTCGATCAGATCGCGCCCAACCATCCGGTCGCGCTGCAGGCGATTTATCGCCACACCTACATGAACACGGCGGCGATGAAAGCCGCCGGGATCGACGAGAAGACGCCGGAACCGCGCGGCGGACGCATCGAGAAAGATGCTTCCGGAAAACCGACTGGCCTCGTCAGTGGCGCGGGCGGTGTCGCGTTCGTCGCGGCGAAGGTGCCGCTCGCCGACAAGGAGCAGTGGCGAAAGAACGCGCGCGATGTCGTTCGGTATCTCAACTCCGTCGGGATGACGGCGTGGATGGACGCGGGCGGGCGCGGCATGAGCGACGAGCACTACCAGCCCTATCGCGAGCTCGCCGAGCGCGGTGAGCTCGACGTGCGTATCTTCTGGCAGACGGTGCGCCAGCCCGGGACGCCGGAGGATGTCGAAAAGGTCGTCGCGGAAATCCCGAACCTGAAGCCGTTCCAGGGTACCGACTACTTCGACAATGTGGGTTACGGCGAATCGGTCTATTCCCCGATCAACACGCAGCTCCTCAACCCCAAGGCGAACACACGTCAGGAAGACTTCGCGCAATGGGGCCGCATCACGCGCGCGCTCGCGCAGCAGGGCATCTACGTGAACTCGCACGTGGAGATGGAGCCCGCGATCGATTCCTTTCTGGCGCTCTACGAGAGCATCAACAAGGAGAAGCCGATCAAGGGTCTGCGCTGGGCGTTCTCCCACCTCGACCAGGTCACGCCGCAGCAGATCGAGCGCATGAAGCGCCTCGGAATGACGGCGCAGATTCACACTCGTCCGCTCATCCAGGGCGCGCTCATGCACAAGTTTCACGGTGAGCGCGCGTGGTCGATGCCTTCGATGCGCATGGTGCAGGAGAGCGGGATCATGTGGGGGCTCGGCTCCGATGCCACCGCGGTGACGACGTCCAATCCGTTCTACAACCTGTGGTTCGCGGTGACCGGAAAGATGATCGGCGGAAAGGAAGTGAATCGCCAGACGATCACGCGCGAGCAGGCGCTGATCGCCCACACGCGCAACAACGGCTACGTCGTGTTCCAGGAAAGCAATCTCGGCTCACTACAACCGGGCAAGTACGCGGACCTCGTGGTGCTCGACCGCGATTACCTCACGATCCCGGCGGACGAGATCAAGGACTTGAAGCCCGTGATGACGATGGTGGGCGGGAAGGTGGTGTATGAACGGCAGGGAAGGAGTGAAGGGGTGAAGGAGTGAAGGCATGGACGTGATCATGCCGCAGCTCGGCGAGACGGTCGCCGAGGGTGTGGTGACGAAGTGGTACAAGAAGGTCGGCGATCCGGTGAAGGCGGACGAATCGCTGTTCGACGTCGAGACGGACAAGGTCAGCACCGAGATTCCGGCGCAGGCGAACGGCGTGGTTGCGGAGATCCTCGTGGAGGCGGGGACGACGGTGAAGGTCGGAACGCGGCTTGCCGTGATCGCCGAAGGCGCGCCTGCGTCCGGGCCGCGCGCGCAAGCCCCGCTCGCCACTGCGGAGGATCCTGCGGGGGCGCAGCGCGTGAGCCCGACGGCCGCGCACGCAGCGCAGATCGCGAAGCCTCCGCTCGCGCCCCGAGCGGCAGGCGCGCAGGATCGCCTCTCGCCCGTGGTGCGCAAACTGCTCGCGCAGCACAGCCTCGATCCGGCGGCCATACTCGGCAGCGGCCGCAACGGACGCATCACGCGCGATGACGTGACAGCCTATCTCGCCCAGCGCCCGTCGACCGTAACGCCGCCGCAAACGCCGTCGCGCGTCCCCCAAACGCCCGCCGAGCGCATCGAGCCCACGGCCGACGTGACAGCGGGAACCGGCGCGCTTCCGCCGCCCGCGCCTCGATCGTCGGGCCAGGCCTTGCCGCTTAACAGCGTGCGCAAACGTGTGGCCGAGAACGTGCAGAAGTCGTGGACGACCGTGCCGCACGTGCTGCAGGTCGTCGAAGCCGACTTCCATCGCATCGAGCAGGCGCGGCGCGAAGCGGGCACGGCCTGGAAAGAGCGCGAGGGCTTCAGCCTCACCTACCTGCCGTTCATCGTGCGGGCGCTCTCCATCGCGCTCGGCCGCTATCCGAAGTTGAACGGGAGCTTCGACGGCGAGAAGCTCATGCTCGAGCGACGGATCAACATCGGCGTCGCGGTGGACATGAATTTCGAAGGTCTGACCGTGCCGGTATTGAAAGACGTACCCAACAAGTCGCTGTCGCAGCTCGCGCGCGAGGTGAACGACCTCGCCGTGCGCGCCCGCGCGGGCAAGCTGAAGCCGGACGAGCTGACCGAAGGCACGTACACCGTCACGAACAACGGCGCCTTCGGCACGGTAATCACCGCCCCCATCATCAACGCACCGCAGGTCGCGATCCTGTCGACCGACGGCGTTCGCAAGAAGCCGGTCGTGGTCGAGGCCCCCGAGGGAGACAGCATCGCGATCCGCCCGATCGGAGTGCTGGCGCAGAGCTTCGATCATCGTGCGCTCGATGGCGCATATGCGGCCGCTTTCCTGCGAGAACTGAAGTTGATCGTGGAAACGCGCCACTGGGCGCAGGACCTTCAGAGTTGAATCGACAGGCCCTCTCACCCCCGACCCCTCTCCCGAAAGGCTAGGGAGATCCGTCCGGCGAATGAGCGGCACTCATTGTCCGGAAGCCCAACAGGAGCAGACGATGGCAGACATGAAACGACACAAGCTCGGCTGGATCGGCATCGGGCGCATGGGCTACGCAATGGCCGAGCGGCTGGCGAAATCCGGCTGCGACATCTCGGTATGGAACCGCACGCGTTCGAAAGCCGAGCCGCTGGCGGCGTCGGGGGCGAAGGTCGTGAACACACTGAGCGATCTTGCCGAATGCGACATCGTGTTCACGATGGTGTCCGCCGGCAAGGACGTGAAAGAGGTGCTCTTCGGGGCGCAGGGCGTCATGTCCAAAGGAAAAGCGCCGAAAATCGTGGTCGACAGCACGTCGATATCGCTCGAGGAATCGGCTGAGATCCGGCAGAAGCTGTCCGAGAAGAACGTGAAGCTCCTCGCGGCGCCTGTCTCGGGCAACGCGAAAGTGATCAAGGCGGGCAAGCTCACGGTCGTCGCGTCGGGTCCGCAGGACGCGTTCGATGCGGTGTCGCCGTACCTCGCCGCGATCGGTCAGGGCGTGTCGTACGTCGGCGAGGGCGAGCTCTCGCGCATCGCCAAGATCTGCCACAACGTGATGCTGGGTGTCGTGATCCAGAACCTGTGCGAGATCACGATCCTGGCCGAGAAAGCGGGCATGAAGCGCCACGCGTTCCTCGACTTCCTCAACAAGAGCGTGATGGGCTCCATGTTCACGCGCTACAAGGCACCGGCGCTCGCGAACCTCGATTTCCACGTGACCTTCACCCCGGAGCTCCTGCGCAAGGACATCGACCTGGGCCTCAGTGCGGGCAAGGCGCTCGGCGTGCCGATGCCGCTCGCGTCGACTACACGCGATCTCATCCAGACGCTGATCGGCCATGGCTACACCGACCAGGACTTCTCGACGCTTCTCCTGCTCCAGGCGAAGGCGTCGGGAATGCAGCTCGAATCCGAGAACGTGCAGGTGGGCGACGGCCTATGACGTCCGCTCGTTGCGCCGCCGCTTCACGCTTTACTGCGGTGCTCCACCTCCCGCCTCCCGTTTTGATCATGAAATGCTCGAGGCGGGACTACGAACCGGGTGTTCTTCGATGAAATACCGGCGACTGGGCAAGAGCGGCCCGCAGGTGTCGGCCGTGAGTCAGGGTCGCGGCGCGACGCCGATCCGGTTCGGCGATCCGCTAGAGGCCGACTTCAACTCGGCCATCGCGCGGGCGCTCGAGCTCGGAGTGAACTTCTTCGACAGCTCCGACGCCTATTGGGGCACGCGGCATGAAGTGCTGCTCGGCCGCGCGCTCAAAGGCCGCCGTGGCGATGCGCTGATCGCGACCAAGTTCGGCAACATCGATCTGCCGGGCGGAAGAAAGGCGACGGACGGGCGTCCCGAGTACGTCCAGTCCTGCTGCGAGGCGAGCCTGAAAAGACTCGGCGTGGACGTGATCGACGTCTACTACCTGCATCGCGTGGATCCGAACGTGGCGATCGAAGACACCGTCGGCGCCATGGCGCAGCTCATTTCGCAGGGCAAGGTGCGCTTCATAGGCTTGTGCGAAGCCGCAGTCAGGACGCTGCGCCGCGCGCACCGCGAGCATCCCATTACCGTGCTCCAGACCGAATACTCTTTGTGGTGCCGGGACGTCGAGCGCGACGTTCTCCCGGCGTGTCGCGAGCTGGGAATCGGCTACGTCGGTTATGCGCCGCTCGGCCGCGGCCTGCTGACCGGACGCATCAGACGCTTCGAGGATCTGCCGGAGAAAGACCGCAGACGTCTTCATCCGCGCTTCGCGCCGGAGAACCTCGAGCACAACCTCGAGCTCGTAAGCGAGCTGGAGGCGATTGCGGCCGAACAGAATGTCGCGCCCGCGCAGGTCGCCCTCGCGTGGCTGCTCGCTCAGGGTGACGACATCGTCGCGATTCCCGGCACCAGCCATGCGGCCAACGTCGAGCAGAATGCGGCGGCCGCGGACATCGTGATCGACAGCGACATCATCGAGCGTCTGTCGCGTACCTTCTCACCGGGCCGCGGCGCGGGTTCGCGTTACATGGAGAACGTCCTGAGAGGTGTCGGTTTGTGATGTCGATCGTGTCGATGTCGGTCAAGCCGGGGCGAAAGCGGGCGCACTCGAAGGCTCGTCACTCAAGCGCGAGGAGCGATTCTTGTTCGAAATGAGATCGGCCATTATCTTCGGTGCCGCGGTGATCGCGGCCGGGTGCGCCGCGGGCGCGGGCGCGCAGACCTATCCGTCGAAGCCGCTCCGGCTGATCGTGCCGTGGAGCGCGGGGAGCGGCACCGATCTCATGTCGCGCAGCCTCGCGCACAAGCTCGGAGAGGCGATCGGGCAGCAGGTGATCGTCGACAATCGCGGCGGTGCGGGCGCCATCATCGGCACGGAGGTCGCGGCCCGGTCTGCGCCGGATGGCTACACGCTCTACGTCGGCGGCTCGGTATCGCTTGCCATCAGTCCCGCGATGTACGGCAAGGTGGCTTACGATCCCATCAAGGACTTCGCACCCGTATCGCTCGTCTCGCAGTTCTACAACGCGCTCTCGGTGCATCCCTCCGTGCCCGCGAGATCGGTGAAGGAGTTCATCGCGCTCGCGCGAGCGAGGCGCGGCGAGCTTCTGATGGGTTCCGCCGGCAGCGGCTCGACGAGCCATCTCGCGGGCGAGCTGTTCAAGCGCATGGCGAAAGTCGACCTCACGCACGTGCCGTACAAGAGCGGCGGGCAATTGGTGGTCGGGGTGGTGAGCGGAGAGTCGCATCTCTCGTTCTCGCCTGTTTCCACGGCGCTTACGCATATGAAGACCGGCAAGCTGCGCACGCTCGCCGTCACGAGCCTGAAGCGCCTGCCCTCGCTTCCCGATCTGCCGACGGTCGCGGAAACCGTTCCAGGCTACGAGTTCGGCGGCTGGCAGGCCGTGTTCGTTCCGGCCGGCACGCCGCAGGAGCTCGTTCAGCGTCTGAACGCCGCCGTGCTGAAAGGGATCAACACGCCGGAGTTCAAGGATTACCTGGCGAAGGAAGGCTCGGAGCTCGTCGGCAGCACGCCCGAGCAGCTTGCGACGTTCGTGCGCAAGGAAGTATCGAAGAACGCCGAGATCATCCGGGCGGCGAAAATCAAGGCTGATTGAGGGGAAGCTGATTCATGGCTTTGTTATTAGGCGCTGACGCGCTCGAGGGTGTCCTCGGGATGCGCGAGGCGATCGATCTGCTCGAGGAATCGTCGCGGCACGAAGCGGCCGGCCGCACGTTCATCTCACCGCGTCTGAATTCCGTATTCGATGGCGGATGGATGCGCATGATGTTCGCCGCCGACTACGCGGCAGGCTATGCGGCGACCAAAGCGTTTCACATGATTCAGGGCGCGGGCGTGCGTTATGTCGTCTCGCTTTATCGCCTGGCCGACGGCGCGCTTCTCGCGCTGCTCGACGGCCGGCTCATCACCGATCTTCGCACCGGAGCCGCAAGCGGCGTCGTGGCGCGCAGACTGAAGATCGACGGTCCGGTGTCGGTGGGTCTCGTCGGCGCCGGTCACCAGTCCCGCATGCAGCTCGAATGTCTGGCGAGCGTGTACGACGTGCGCTCGGCGCGCGTGTTCAGCCGCACGCCTGCGAACCGCGAGCGCATGGCGCGTGAGATGTCCTCGAAACTGGGCATTCGGGTCGAGCCGGCCGGCAGCGCCGAGGATGCTGTTCGCGGACAGCGGATCGTCGTGGCGGCGACCAGTTCGCGCAGCAGCGAACCGGTGCTGCGCAACGAGTGGCTCGAAGGCTGCCGTCTGCTGTGTGCGGTCGGCAGCACGCGGCCCGAATCGGTGGAAGTGGACCCGACGTGCTTCGGGGTAGCCACTGCCATCGTCGTCGACAGCCTTCGCGCCGCGGAGGAGGCCGGCGATTTGCAGCAGGCGGTGAGGAGCGGTGCTTTGCCGGCCGATCGGCAGATCACGCTTGCGCGCGTCGCGGCCGGCGAGGCCCGGCTGCCCGAGGCGGGTCTCATCGCTTTCAAGTCGGTCGGCACCGCCTTGCAGGACCTGGCGCTCGCCGCGCGCTTTTATGAGCTGCTGAAGGACCGCAACGATCTGCCCGTCGCGCGCGATCTGGCGAGCCTGAAGGCGCCTTTGAGCGTCCAGGCGTCACAAGCGAAAAACTGAACGCCTGCGCGATTCGCGCATGCGGCGGACCCGTCATCAATATCGAACCTCCAACAAGGAAGCCGATGTCAACCGAACAACCGATCCAGGCCGCGCAAGCGCCGGTGCCCGAGAATCGCGACTTCGTGTCGCTTCAGGAGATCGTCGCCACGGCGCGCCAGCGCCTGCCGCAGGATCTCTGGGACCATCTGTCGGGCGGCGCCGATTCGGAGATGACGCTGCGCCGCAACCGCCTCGCGCTCGACAGCCTCGCGCTGCGCCAGCGCGTCATGGTGAACGTCGCCGACCTGGACATCCGCACGACGCTTCTCGGTCAGACGCTCGCGACGCCCGTGTTCCTTGCGCCGGTCGGCGGCTTTCTCGGCATGGCGCATCCCGATGGCGGCATACCGGTCGCGCGCGCCGCGGTCGCGCACGGCACGACGGCTTTCATCAGCACCGCGGCGAAGCCGTCGATCGAAGCGGTGCAGCAGGCCGTCGATCGAGCCGCTCATCTTTCAGCTCTACGTGCGCGCCGGCCACGACTGGATACGCGAGATCCTCGACGCGGGCGAAGAACGCCGGCTATCGCGCGCTGTGCGTGACGGTCGACCGCGCGTGGTACGGCCGCCGCGAGCGCGACATCCTCGGCCGCGCCAACGTGCGCGAAGGCTTCGGCGACCCGCGCTTCCAGGCCAGCATGACGTGGCAGGATCTCGTCTGGATGAAAGAGCACATGAAAGCGCCGCTCATCGTGAAGGGCGTCGCCACGGCGGAAGACGCGCGGCTCGCGGTCGAGTACGGCGCGGACGTGGTGTACGTGTCCAATCACGGCGGGCGTCAGCTCGATCAGGCCCAGGGCAGCCTCGAAGTGCTGCCCGAGGTGGTCGACGCCGTGGCGGGGCGCGCGGAAGTGCTGTTCGACGGCGGCGTGCTGCGCGGCACGGACGTCGTCAAAGCGCTCGCGCTCGGCGCGCGCGCGGTCGGCGTAGGCAAGCTGCTCGGCTGGTCGCTCGCGGCGGGAGGGCAGGCGGGCCTCCAGCGCATGCTCGAGCTGATGGACATCGAGATTCGCACGGCGATGGGATTGATGGGCGTCACGTCCATCGGCCAGTTGAATCCGTCGTGGGTGAGGCCGGCCGCGCCGGCGGTGCCGTTTTCTCAGACCAACGCGTATCCCTGGTACGAAAAACGCTGCCCCTGAAAGACGGGACAGACCTCGTTTTCGAGGACGCACGATGACGATGCAGCTCGAGCCCCGCCTGCAGGCCCTCGTCGAGCAGAAACCGTATGCGCGCTTTTCCGGCGACGAGATGGCGCGCCGGCGGCAGGCGCTCCTCGGCGCGATGCAGAAGATGCAGGTCGATCATCTGCTCGTCTGCGGCGAGCAGCGCGTGGGGTCGGGCGTCGCGTGGCTCACCGGCTGGCCCGCGACCACGGAAGCGCTCGTGATCGTCTCTCCGCGCGAGAAGAATCTGATGTTCATGGAGTTTTACAACCACTTCCCGCTCGCCCGGCGACTTGCGCACGAGACCGACGTCAGGTGGGGCGAGCACGCCGGCATCGACAAGGTGATCGTCGAGCTTCAGCGCCGCGGCGCGAAGCGCATCGGCTTCATCGGGCCGCTCGCCTACCGCAAGTGCAGGAAGCTCGAAGGCGCGTTCGAAGCGCTGGTGGAGATGAACCGCGATTACGTCGAGCTGCGGCTCGTGAAGTCACAGGAGGAGCTCGACTGGCTTCGCGTGGGCGCCGCGTTCAGCGACGCGGCGATCGATGCGCTGCGCCGCGAGGTGAAGCCGGGTCTCACCGAGCGCGATCTCTGTGACATCACCGAACGCGCCTATGTCGCCGCCGGCGGTTTCACGCACATCCATTACTTCGGCGTGACCTCGATGGCGAATCCCGACTGCTGCGTGCCGCGCCAGTTTCCCGAGAACCGTACGATCCAGGCCGGCGACGTCATGTTCTGCGAGCTGAGCGCCGCCTTCTGGGACTATCCGGGGCAGGTTCTGCGCACGTTCAGCGTGGGCGCGGATGCAACGCCCCTCTACCGCGATCTGTACGCAACGGCGGAGGCCGCGTTCGATGCGATCGCCGCGGTGTTGCGCGCGGGCGTGACGACTCATCAAATCATCGAGGCGTCAGGCGTGATCGAGAAAGCCGGCTTCACGACGTGCGACGATCTCGTGCACGGTTACGGCGGCGGCTACTTCCCGCCCGTCCTCGGGAGCCGGAGTCGTCCCACGCCGACCACGCCCGACATGACGCTCGAAGCCGGGATGACCGTGGTGGTCCAGCCCAACGTGATCACGAAGGACGAGCGCGCCGGCGTGCAGGTGGGCGAGCTCGTGCACATCACGGAGCACGGTTTCGAGCGGCTGCACAAGGCGCCGCGTGGGCTGTTTCGCGTCTGTTGACGTGCGCGCCGAGCGATTCGTCGAGCCTTATGGTGTCGCAAAGCGCGTCATCGGAGCGGGAAACCCGCTTCGCGGCGGGCAGTCAACACACGACTACCCGCACACGAAGCGCCCGCTCCATGACTGCGCCACAAATCGGCTCGCCGAATCACTCTCACCGCGCGGCGGACAAAACCCACCTCCCGGTCAGGGCGGCGCGCTCAGCCAGCGTTCTCGACCGCAAGCGCCCGCTGCACGAAATCCGGATCGAAGATGCGGTCCGCCATCACCTGGCAGCGCATGATTACGCGCGGCTCGTCGGCCCTGTAGTCGGGCACGGCGTTGTGGAGCGTGCCGAGATGCTCCCACATGAGCACGTCGTTCTCGGTCCACTCGTGCGTGCTCTGATATTTCGGCTGGAGCTGGTGCTCGAAGAGGCGCGCAAGGACGCGTTCGCTCTCGCCTTCGTCGAGCTCGTTGATGCGTATCGCGTAGCCGGGATTGCAGTAGAGCACCTTGCGTCCCGTGATTGGATGGGTGAGGAAGACGGGGTGCACCGAAGGCGGCCGCTTCGCGCGTTGCTCCGGCGTCAGCGCCGGCCGGATGCTGCCGGGCCGCGTTCGCATCTTTTCCCAGAATTTGTTGAAGTCGTGCGTCGCCGTCGCGTTCGCAAGCCGGGCCTTGAGCGTGGAGTCGAGATCGTCGTAGGCCGCGTGCATGTTCGCGAACTGTGTCGCCCCCAGGGGCTTCCCGTTGCGCCGCGGCACCTTGATCGCGTAGAGCACGTTCGCGAAGCCGACCGTGGCGTTGTACGTCATGTCGGTGTGCCAGTCCTGGCCGGCGTCGGCAAGACCGATCGGCTCGCCGTTCTCGATCACGTTGGAGAGGTAGCCGACTTCCGGCACGCCCGCCACCTGATATTTGCCCGTGACCGATTCCTGCAGGCGGCCGAAGCGCCGGGAGAAGTCACGCAGGGCGGGCGCGTCGAGTTTCTGTCTCGGAAAATGAAGCACGCCGTAGCGTCCCAGCGCCTGGATGATGGTCGAGAAGTCATCCGCCGCGAGTGCACGCGAGAGGTCGATGCCGGTGACCGTGGCGCCGAGGATCCGGCCGGTCGGTTCGATTTGCAGCATACGTGCTCCATGAGGGGTTCGACGTTACGGGTGCGCGTGCGGGCAGGGTCGTCGTTTGATTCGAGTCATGCCTCGGACACGACGGACCGGACCGCGCTTCCGATTATAAGAGCGGACGCGAATCGCGATGCACTGTCGGGCATCCACATCGTTACAATCGCGCCCATGCAAGGGGAATCCCCAGCACGCGAGCCGTGCGAGATCGCACTGCTCGTCGATGAAGAGATCGGCACGCGCGGCGCAGGCGGTCGGTTCGTCGTCGATCCCGGCACGATGGAAGCGCACGTGCTCTCGTGCCTCGACGCGCGGCATGCGCATGTATCCGTGGTGCCGTTCGACCCGGCGATCACGCCGACCATCGAAGAGCTGCGCGCGCTCGCGCCGCGCCTCGTCTTCAACCTGACGGAGTGGGTGGGCGGCGATCGCCGTCTCGATGCCGCCATTGTCGGCGTGCTCGAGATGATGAACCTCCCGTACACGGGCAGCGGACCGGATGGGATGCAACTCGCGCGCGACAAGGCGATGGCCAAGAGCATCGTCGCCGGGCTCGGAATTCGCGTGCCCCGGCATGCGATTCTGAACGGCCGCGTCCCCGACGGCGATCTGCCGTTCCCCGCCTTCGTGAAGCCGCAATTCGGCGATGGATCCGATGGCATCGCCCGCGGCGCGCTCGTAAAAGATGCCCGTGAGCTCGCGCGGCGGCTCGCGGCCATCCGGCGCCGCAGCGACGAGCCTCTTCTGTGCGAGCAGTTCATCGAAGGACGCGATATTTTCGTCGCGCTGCTCGGGAACGAGCCCAGGGTGATGCCGCCGCTCGAGCTCATCGTCGGCCGCAAAGGTCCAGGGTCGCCGCGCTTTGCCACGTATCGGATCAAGAACGATGCGACTTACCGCACACGCTGGCGGGTCCGTTATCGCGAGCCGCGGCTGACCACCGACGTGCTCGCGGAAATCGAAGACGCGAGCCGGAAGATTTTCGGCGCGCTCAAGCTGCGCGACTACGCCCGCATCGACTATCGGCTCACGAGCTCGAACGAGCTCTACTTTCTCGAAGCGAACCCCAATCCCGATCTCACGCGCCACACGTTCGGACGCGACCGGTGTTTCGCGGGCGTGAGCTATCCGGAGCTGATCGCCTCGATCGTCGAGGCGGCGCTTGAACGGGCAGGTTAGAACCACCCCTTTTCGGAGAGCGGGGGCCGTGGAACGGCGGGCGCGCTGAAGCCGGGAAGGAGGGGCCCCGTTTACGGGGATCCGACGGCGTAGGCGCGCATAAGCACGCGGTTCTAAGCGCGCCTCAGCCCGCTTCCGGGTCGCCACGACCGCTTCGCTACTCCCGCGCCCGCGGCAGGCACTGCTCCTCCGTCCGCGGGCTCCCGCGAACGAATCATTCCGGCGCCCGTTAGCATTTCCATCCGATCGTACGAGGCTTTAGTGCAGAACGGGAAGGACACGAGCCAAGGGCGAGCGCCGCCCAAAGCGAGCTTCACGGCTTCTGCTGAAGCCGCCTTAATTCCGCCACCGCCCCTTCGTGCTCCAGGAACGACGTCTGGCAGCCGGAGCGCGCGTCGTTGAGCAGCCGGGACGCCGCTTCGCGTTCCCCACGCGTGAGGTGCCACTGCGCGATGTAGAAATTCGCTTCGCAGCGTCGATCGCGCTGGCGCCTGGGATCCGGGTGCGCCGCCGCTTTCTGAACGGCTTCGGGTGCAGCCTTGCCGAGATACAGCGCAACCACCGGATCGGGCCAGTCACCGGCGCCGCTCGTGCCCGCATCCTGTGCGATCGTCTGCTCGGCGGGAATGCCGCCGCGCTTGCGGGCGAGGAAAAGCCACAGTGCAGTGTAGATGCTCGCGTCGAGCTGGTGGGCACGCAGGAAGTCGGAGGCCGCCTGCATGAACTCACCCGCATAGAACCGCACGCGGCCGCGGCCGAAATGGCCGCTCATGTTTTTCGGCTGGCGACGGATCACTTCTTCGTAGTCGGCTGACGCGCGCTTGTAATCGCCCGTCACGGTCCACTCGACGGCGCGTCCGATGTACATGCGCACGTCGTCCGGCGCGAGTTTGATCGCCGCGGCGTAGTCGCGGATCGCGCGCTCGTGTTCTCCGAGCTCCGAAAACGACAGCGCACGGTTCAGATACTGTCCCGGAACCTTCGGGTCGAGCTCGATCGCGAGGTCGAGATCCTGAATGGCGCGATCGTGCTTGCCCTGACTCGCCCATTCGGCGGCGCGCGTGAAATACGCTTTGGCGAGGTCGGGGCGATCGAGGCCGGCGAACTCGATCAGGCGCGTGCAGACGTCGATCGCGAGCTCCGGATTGCCCTTCACACTGCCGCATTGAGGCTCCGCGGTGGCGCTGTAGGCACATGCGCTCGCTACGGCGAGGAGCGCCGCAAAAAAGCGGGGCAGCCCCGTGTTCCGGCTCACCGCTGTGCGGCGGCGGTTTACCCGCAATCGTTCTGCCATGTCGTCCGTGCGGGGGCCGGCATCACGCGGCGACGTGCGCCTGACACTCGTCCAGCTTCTCGCGCAGGTGCGCGATCGCGTGGTCGATTTCTTCTTCGGTGTTGAAGCGGCCCACGGTGAGGCGCAGCGTGCTCGCGCCGTCGGCGCCGATCGCCTGGAGCACGTGGGAAGGCACGGCGCTTCCGGACGAGCACGCGGAAGTCGACGACACCGCGATGTCGGTGAGCGAGGTCGACGAGCGCATCGCAGTTCTCGAGCGCGACGCTCAGGTTCAGATTGTTGGCGATGCGCCGCTCCATGTCGCCGTTCACGCGGAGCTCGGGCAGTCGCGAAGGCCGGCCCACAAGCGATCGCGCAGTGCGCGTATGCGCGGGCACTTCGGTCGCCATCTCCTCACGCGGCGATGCGGAAACACTCGCCCATGCCGACGATCTGGTGGGTGGGCAAGCGTGCCCGAGCGCATTCCGCGTTCGTGACCGCCGCCGTGCATCTGCGCTTCGAGATGCGCACGCGCTGTCGCGGCGTACGTACAGCGCGCCGATGCCTTTCGGACCGTAAGTCTTGTGCGCGGTGAGCGACATGAGGTCGACCGGCGAGCGCGCCAGATCGATCGGAACTTTGCCCGTCGCCTGCGCCGCGTCGACGTGCAGCAGCACGCCACGCGCTGCGGCACAGCGCCCCGAGCGTCGTCGATGTCCTGGATCACGCCGATCTCGTTGTTCACCAGCATGACCGAGGCGAGCACGGTGTCGGGGCGCAGCGCCGCTTCGAACCGCGCAGGATCGACGAGACCGTTCGTCTCGGGCTCGAGATACGTCACTTCGAAGCCGGCGCGCTCGAGCTCGCTTCATCGTGTCGAGCACCGCCTTGTGCTCGGTCTGCAACGGTGACGAGGTGCCTGCCGCGCTGCCTGTCGCGCGAGCGCCGCGCCCTTGATCGCGAGGTTGTTCGATTCGGTCGCGCCCGAGGTCCACACGATTTCGCGCTCGTCCGCGCCGATCAGCGCGCGCCACTTGCGTGCGCGCCTCTTCGACGGCGCGGCTCGCGACGCGGCCGAACTCGTGGCTCGTGCTCGCCGGATTGCCGAAGTGCTCGGTCATGATACGGCAGCATCTTCTCGACGACGCGCGGATCGAGCGGGGTCGTCGCGGCAGTTGTCGAGATAGATCGGGAGTTTCAACGTCATCAGTGCTTACCGATGAGCCCTGTGAGTGCGTCGATGATGCGGCGGCGGTGCGTGCACGCGCTCCTGCGTATCCGTCGGTTCAATGCTTCTGGCTGCTGAGTCGCTTGCTCCTGTGTCAGCGCCGCGATCACGCGCTGGCGCTTTTCCTCGACGTCCTTGGCGAAGCCCGGATGGCGCTGCTCGACGAAACCGGTCGCCAGCCCGAGCTTCAGCAGCGCGACGGCGAAAGTCGCCGCGAGATCGTCCAGGTCGGGGCTCACCTTGGAGAGCTGGATCGCTTCGATCGTTTCGTCGAAGAGCTGCTGCATCGCTTCGTGCAGCTCGTCGTCGAAGAGTTTGGGAGCATTGGATTCCTCAGCCATGCAATTTTTAGCTCAAAAGAACAGCTAACGGCGGAGACGCGGAGGCCTGTTCCGCGGTTCAGTGTCTCAAAGCGTCAGGTATTGACCAGGTTGACGGGCCGGCCCTCGGCAAAGGCAGCCGCGTTTTCGAATGCCTCGCCGAAGTAGAGCTCGTAAGTCGCTTGCTCGAGCCATGCGGTGTGCGGCGTGCACAGCAGCGTTGGGCAGGCGCAGCAGCGGATGGTCGCCGGCCAGCACGGGCTCGTTTTCGTAGACGTCCACCGCGGCGAGCCCGGCCGCCCATCGCTCAGCGCCTCTTCCAGCGCGCCCGGCTCGATCATCTCCGCGCGAGCGGTGTTGACGAGCAGCGCATCCGGTCTTCATCGACGGCGAGATCGTCGACGCCGTGACGATGCCGCGAGTCTCCGGCGATGAGCCGCACCGTTGAGGCAGAGCACGTCGGATTCGCGGAAGAGCGCGCGCTGGTCTTTCAGCCAGCGCATAGCCCGCCGCGCAGCGCCGCCTCGCGGCTGCGCTTCGCGGCCCCATACGAGCACGCGCATGCCGAAGCTGGCGCCGGTTGCGGCGACGAGCCTGCCGATCTTGCCGAGACCGAACATGCCGAGCGTCCGGCCTCTGCAGGCCGCGGCTGAATGTGCTGCCGCCACTCGCCGCGCTTCATGAGCGCCGCCTCTTCGGGTATATGGCGCAGCGCAGCGAAGATGAGCGCCCACGTATGCTCGGCGACCGTGTAGGGAGAAGCGTGCGTGCCCGCCGCGACCGCGATGCCGCGCTCCGTGCATGCCGCCACGTCTATGTGGTGCGTGCTGCGCCCGGTCTGGCTGATCATCTTCAGCCGCGGCAGCGCTTCGATGAGCTCGCGCGTGAACGCGTGCGCTCGCGTATCGGCACGATGATCTCGGCGTCGCGAAGGTTGTTCGACGATCGCGTCGAAAGGCGGCGCCGCGTCGCGGAAAACGCGCACGTCGTGCCCCTCGAGGCGCTGGAAGCAATCGAGCGTCGGGACGACGCCGTGGTAGTCGTCGGGGATTGCGATGATCATGGTTTTCGATTGTGAAGGCGATACCTGCGTAGCGGGCGTTGATAAGCACCGCGGATAACGGATTTGCGGTCTGTTACCGCGCACCAACGAGCGGGCGGCGAAGGACCCAGCGAGCCGATCAGGACACGGAGAAGCGAGCGGTTTTCTTCCGTTCGTCCATGATGCGTTCGCCGTGTGCTCACTGCGTAACCGGGATCAGCCGTTCCCGTCCGTTCGTCACGGCCGCTGCCGCGTGGCACGATTCGTCTACGATAGCGCGCCGCTTCGCTCAGAGGCGAATATGTTGCATCGCCGATACGCACGCGATCAGCCACGCGCATCCCGTCGCGCTTCTCTCTCCTGAGGGTCTGGTAGCTGCCGTCGTCCATGCGCACGCGGCAGACGTACTCCACGCCCGCGGTCTGATTGCCGCGCACGCCGCTGTTCGACCTGATTGCCGACCACGCCGCCTGCCACCGCGCCGCCGATCGTCGCCGCGGTGTTGCCGGTGCCGCTGCCGATCTGGTGGCCCAGAACGCCGCCAGCGATCGCGCCGCCGATTGCGCTCGACGCCTACCCCACTGCCGCCTATGCCTGTGTTTCGCTCAGGCGTCACAGTCTCGACCGATTCGACGTAACCGTAGCGAACACCGCCTGGCTCGGATACGCAGGATAGTTCGCACCGCCGGGTACGCGGCGTCGGCGTACGCGCAGGCGGCGAGTCCCGAAGACCGCGGCGCCAATGAGGCGCCCGTCATCTTTCGATGGTTCATGGGATCTCCTCGTTCATTCAGTTCCGGTTGTCCCCGGTAATGGCCTCCCGCCCGATGGGGACGACAGCGCCGGCGGCCAGAGTGGTCGGCACCGCACCCCGGGATTCGACGTGCGGATCGTTCGAGCCGAACCGTGTTTGGGGCTTCTTCTGCGAATAGTCGCATCCGTTGACAAACAAGAGCACACTCGCGAGCATCAGGGCGCGGGAGGTCATAATGCACTCCAACGAACGTCACGCAGCTTTCGAGGCAAACGACGTTCCCGTGGCGGGTTGCCCGCGCGACTGACGCAGTCATTTCAACGACTTTCGGGGCGAAAGCCCCGGTTGCAGAGGAGATGAAACATGACAGCACGCAACTTTGCCCTCGTGTTCGGAATCGCCTTTATCGCCGCTGGTGTGCTCGGCTTCGTGCCGGCCCTGGTCTCTCCACCGCCGGGCGACGCGCCGAGCATCGGCATCACGTCGTTCTATGGGTATCTCCTGGGTCTTTTCCTGCGACCCGTCGCAACCTGGCCATCTGGCGATCGACGCATGGGGCCTCGCGGCACGCCCTCGACGAACAGCGCCGCACTTACGGATAGAGCCTGGCGATCATCTATGAGATCCTCGCCGCGATGGGTCTCACTGTGCAAAGCACGTTCCCGATCTGCCGATCCACGGCCACGACGTTGGCTGCATGCCGGCATGCCCTCATGCGCATATTCGGGTGATCCGCGGGGCGCGGCTAAACGACCGTGGAAGGCGACGGGGCACTAATCCCGCAGCGAGCTTGACCAGGAAGAAAGCCCCCTTACGGAGGGAAACCGTGGAAGGTTTCCCTCTGCAGGCGGCGGGCCCGAGCCGGAGGCGAGCGCCGCCGCTACAACCGGCTGAGGATCGCCGCGCCTTTCGCGAGCGTTGCTTCCGACTTCGCGAAACAGAACCGCAGCACCTTGTGCTGCGGCGGCTCGCGGTAGAACACCGAAACCGGTATCGATGCGACGCCGTGCTCGCGCGTGAGACGCACCGCGAGCTCGGTGTCCGCGCTCGTCGCTGATCGCGTCGTAACACAGGTTCTGGAAGAACGTGCCGCGCGAAGTCAGCGGCTGCCAGCGTGAGCCCCGCAGCCCTGCCAGGAAGAAATCGCGCTTTCGCTGATAGAACGCCGCAAGTCCGAGATACGCGTCCTTGTCCTTCATGTATTCGGCGAGCGCGTACTGCATGGGGCTGTTGGCACAAAGACGTTGAACTGGTGCACTTTGCGGAACTCGGCCATCAGCTCCCGCGGGGCGAGCACGTAGCCCATCTTCCAGCCGGTGACGTGATACGTCTTGCCGAACGAGGAAATGACGAAGCTGCGCTCCGCGAGGCCCGGAGAACCGCGCGACGCTCTGGTGCCTGTGCCCGTCGAACACGATGTGCTCGTAGACCTCATCGCTCACGAGCACGATATCGGTTCCGCGAAGCAAGCCTTCCAGCATCCGCAGGTCCTCCGCGGAAAAGACGCTCGCCGTCGGATTGTTCGGTGTGTTGATCACGATCGCGCGCGTGCGCGGACCTGATCGCCCGCTGCACGGCCTGCCAGTCGATCGCGTAATCGGGATACGTGAGCTGAACGTACACGGGTTTTCCGCCATGCACTTCGACGGCCGGCGCATAGCTGTCGTACGCGGGCTCGAACAGAATCACTTCGTCGCCGGGGCGCACGAGCGTGGCCATCGCCGTGTAGATGCCGTATGTCGCGCCGGGAACGATGGTCACCTCGTGCTCCGGATCGTAGTCGCACCCGTAGAGTGCCGAAGCCTTTTCGGCGACGGCCTCCCGCAGGCACGCGACACCGGCCATGGGCGGATACTGGTTCAGGCCTGCATTCAGATACTTCGTAACGAGCGCACGCAGCTCGGGCGCGCAGTCGAAATCGGGGAAGCCCTGCGAGAGATTGATCGCGTCGTGCTCGGCGGCGAGCCGCGACATCACCGTGAAGATCGTCGTGCCGACTTGGGGGAGCTTGGACTGGATCCGGCCGGAATAGTGAGGCATGCGGGTATTCTAGTAAGTTAGCACCACCCTCGTATTGTGAGCGGGGGCTGCGGAGCAGCGGGGTCCCCGCGAACGATGCATTCCGGCGTCGTTTAGCACTCTCGTCCGAGCGTACGAGGGCCAAGGCAGAAGGTGGGTGACCGTGGGAGCCGCGGGCTCTCGCGACCGACACGTTACGGCGTGGTCGTTAACGCGCGGCGGTGCGCGGGGCGTCCCCGCCTCTTCGCGCGAGCTGCGTGAAGTCCTCGGCGTAGGACGCCATTCGCTGTAACGAGGCGTTCCGCTGTTCGGTCGAGAACCCGCTTTCAAGCTGCGCGAACAGCTCGGCGCGCTGCTTCCACAGCGCGTCCAACCGTTTCTGATAGTCGGCGCTGCGAGTGCGCTCCCAACTCGTCATCCATTCGGTGAGACGCGCCTGCAAGCGCTGCGGATCGTCGTTGCGGCTCGCAAGCAGCTCGAGAAAAGCCTTTTGACGGCGCAGGCGCTCCTCGTAGCGCTCTCGTGAAAGATCGGGCATGTGCTTCACGGCCGCGGCCACGCGCTGCTCCTGCTCGGAATTGAGCGGCGCAAGCCATTCCCGGAAATACTTGACGATGCGCTTCGCTTCGCGTTCCTGCCGTTCTTCGAGCGTGCCGTTGAGCTTGTGCTCCTTCACGTATTTGCGGTTGTCCTTATCCCACTTGCGTTGCATGTTCTCGACCTGTGAGGGGGTCAGCGTCGCGAGCAATGCGGCGGCATCGGGCGCCGCCTGCCGCGCCATCGTGCGGTAGCGCGCGCGGATGCCGTCCACGAACCACAGGACCTCGTCGGACGTGAGCCCATCCTGGACCCGGCTCCGGGCGGTCCGCATGAACTGCGCATAATCGGGAAGCTGTTCGCCTCGGTGCCACGCATGAAAACGGGTGAAGCGCTCCTGGAAGTCGGTCTTCTGATTGCCGTTCAGGTCGAAGTAATCGTCGGCCATCCAGCTCGCGGCCGTGTCTGCCTGGTTGTATGCAAGGCGGGTGAAACTGCACGAGACGAGGATGGCCGCAAGCGCGACGAAAACGGCTGCGCGAGCAGCGGGTTTCATACGCGTAAGCACTGTCGGACCTCCTCGCGGTCACGGTTCACATGTGCGACAGGCAAGGCGGAGGCCTGAAAGAACCTCCGAGCTGTCGTCAAGCCACAGAACCGGCGTCTTCTGATGGAGCGCGGTCGTAACGATAGTCGCGCTGCGAGGTTTACGCAAATGCACGGTGTTCGGGGCTTTTCATTGCCCGGCGAAGCACCTGTACGGCGCCGCCCGACGTCGCGGCTTCAGCCGTACCGTTATCGCATCATTTCCGGGAGCCGCTGCCACGCCGTCGCCAGAAGGCGACGCTTTCAGACGAGGCGATTGAACCAGAGCAGCGAAAGGCCGGCGGCGGCAGCGGAGAAAAACGCCGCGATTGCCGTGAACAGCGCGCTGATTTCCGTTTGCTTCCTCTCCAGAGTGAAACGCGTATTGAGCGCTTTGTAGACCTTCTTGAGGTCGGCGGCACTGCCGGCCGAGAAGTATTCGCCGCGGGTCACGTCTGCGATCGCGCGCAGCGTCTCTTCGTCGAATCTCATGTAGATCGACCACCCGCCTTCGAAGCCGGCCATGCCGCCTTGCGGCGTGCCCAACCCGACGGTGAAGATACGCACGCCCCGGTCGGCCGCCATTTTCGCTGCGTCCAACGGATCGGGGCCCGTGGTCCGGCGCCCGTCGCTCAACAGGACGATCGCGGCCGACGCATACGAACCCGGAGGAACGGGCGTGAACGGCTTCGTCTCCGCCCTTTTCGGCTGGTCGATCGCGATGCCGCGGCCATAGCGCGGAGTCGGGCTGCCGAAAATCGCGGACTCGAGATCGATGCCCGATTCCGGAAAAATCGTTGCGAGCGACATGATGATGCCGCTCCCGATCGCGGTGTGGCGCTGTAGCTCCAGCCGGTCGATCGCGCCGATGAGATCTTCGCGATTATGAGTGGGCGCCTGCACGAGCAGCGCCGTGCCTGCGAACGAGAGGATGCCCGTGCGCACGTCGGACGGTTGCTCTTCGATGAATGCCTTGGCTGCTTCCTGTGCCGCGGCAAGCCGGCTCGGTTCGACGTCGGTCGCCCGCATGCTGAGCGAGACGTCGATCGCGAGGATCACCGTGCGCTGATCGGACGGAAGCGTGATGATCGCCGTGGGCCGTGCTACAGCGACGATCGCCGCGGCGATCGCCAGAAGCAGGAGCGCCGCCGGCAGATGCCGGCGCAGCGACTGACGCCGATCAAGCGCCTCGCGCACGAGGCCGACGCTCGTGTAACGCACGGCAACCACTTTCCGGCGTTTGAGCAGAAAGACGTAAACGGCGACGAGGAGCGGCACCGCCAGCAGCAGCCACAGCAGACCTGGTGAAAGAAAGCTCATCGTTTCTGACCCGCCGGAAGGCTAGGGATCGAGCGGCGCCGGGGCGCTGCGCTCGCGCCGAGGACCCCGGGCGTGCCCGACATCATGAGGCGCGCGCCCGCTTCCATTATGTTAGGGACGCTCGATATAGTCCAACATCCGCCTGCGCAGGGCGGCGTCGGGCAATCGGCCGCTGCCGGCCGCAACGTTGTCCTTCATGTGCTCGACCCGGCGCGTGCCGGGGATCACGCAGGTCACCTCCAGGTGCCCCAGTATCCATTTGAGAAAGAACTGCGCCCAGCTCGTGCAATCGATCTCCGCGGCCCATGGCGGCAAGGGTTTGCCCTTCACGCCGCGGAACAGGCTCGCCTCCGCGAACGGCCTGTTCACGATGACCGCCGTTCCGCTCGCCGCGCACGCGGGCAACAGCCTCTCTTCGGCCTCGCGCTCGGCCATCGAAAGGTTGAATTGCACGAAGTCGAACTGCTTCGTCGCGATGAGGCGCTCGAGGTCGCGGTATGCGCCGGAGTGATAGTGCGTGATGCCTATGTAGCGGATGCGGCCGGCGCTCTGCCACTCGCGCATCGTGGCGAGGTGCGTTTCGAGGTCGAGCAGATTATGGACCTGCATAAGGTCCATGCGCGTGGTGCGCATCAGACGAAACGACTGCTCCATCTGCCGGATGCCCGCGTCGCGCCCGCGCGTCCACACTTTGGTGGCGAAGAAGAACTTGTCTCTCGAATGAAGCTCGGCGGTGAGATCTCCGACGACGCGCTCCGCCTCTCCATACATTGGAGACGAATCGATCACCCTGCCGCCGTGTTCAGCAAGCAGCCGCAGAACGTCCCGCAATTCGGTGCGCTCCGGCGCATTCGCTCCGACGTCGAACGTTTGCCACGTTCCGACGCCGACGACCGGTAAAAGTTCGCCCGTTCGGGGAATCGCGCGGGTGGACATGGACGGCGTCTCTGTGGGGACGGCTGAAAACGCTCGTGGGCCCGCAATCAGCATGCCAGCGAGACTCTGGAGCACGAGGCGGCGGCCCCGGCTGCCTGATGCGCTGCAAGACGGATTCATGGAGGCATGGGCGAGGCCGACGATCATAGCATCGCGCGCACCGGCCCGATGCGCTCACGCCATCGGAGGGCACTGCGTTCGAGCGAAGGAGCCACGCTGCGATCGGTTAGACTTGACTCCGTGTAAGAAGTGGGCCTTGTCTGCGACTGAGTCAGGGTCCGGGAAGAGGAGGCCTCATGGCCGCGCATGCCTACGTGAAGGTCCATCCGCTGGTCGTGCGGATCACGCACTGGATCAATGCGCTCGCGATTCTCATCATGGTCGCGTCGGGATGGCGGATCTACAACGCCGACCCGCTCTTCGGCTTTCAATTCCCGGACGAGTGGACGCTCGGCGGCTGGCTCGCCGGCGCGCTGCAATGGCATTTCGCGGCGATGTGGCTGCTCGCGCTGAACGGCCTTGTCTACCTCGGCTACGGCCTCGTCTCGGGCCATCTGCGCCGCAAGCTCGTTCCGCTGTCCCCGCGTGCGCGTCGTCCGCGACCTCGCGGCTGCGGCTGCGCGGCAAGCTCGCTCACGACGACCTGACCGTCTACAACGCCGCGCAGCGCGCGGCCTACCTCGGCGTGATCGTGCTCCTCATGGTGCTGATCCTGTCGGGCCTCGTCCTCTGGAAGCCGGTGCAGTTCTATTCGCTCGGGATGTGGATGGGCGACTACGAAGGCGCGCGCTACGTGCACTTCTTCGCGATGGCAGGCGTCGTGTTCTTCGTTCTCGTCCACGTGCTCATGGTCGTCGCTCGTCCCGCGCACGTTTCCCTCGATGTTCACCGGCCGCATCAAGGTGTTGGAGACACGGAGATCCGTATGAAACGAAAACCGATGGCCACGGGCCTGGCGGATTTTTCCAGCCGCGAGATTGCGAGCATCGAGCGGCGGCTGTTCATGAGGCGCGGTTTGAGCCTCGGCGCGCTCACGCTGCTGTCGGGCTGCGACGTCACCAACCAGGAGTCGGTGCAGAAAGTGCTATGGGGGATGTCGCGCTGGAACGACCAAGTTCAGGACTGGATCTTCGATCCATCGCGTCTCGCGCCCGAGTTTCCGGAAAGCCGCATCACCAGCCCGTTTCCGTTCAACGCGTTCTACGGCATCGACGAAGTGCGCAAGGTCGATCCAGCCGCCTATCGCCTCGAAGTCTCGGGGCTCGTGCGCGAGAAGAGGGCCTGGACGCTGCCGGAGCTCTACGCGCTGCCGAGAACTTCCCAGGTCACCCGGCACATCTGCGTCGAAGGCTGGAGCGCGATCGGCAAATGGAGCGGAGTGCGCTTCAGCGATTTTCTGCAGCGCATCGGCGCGGACACGACCGCCCGGTACGTCGGTTTCAAATGCGCCGACGACTACTACACCAGCATCGACATGCCGACGGCATTGCATCCGCAGACGCTGCTCACGTTCTGGTTCGGCGACGAGATCCTGCCGCCCCGTACGGGTTCCCGATGAAGCTGCGGATGCCGACCAAGCTCGGGTTCAAGAACCCGAAGCACATCACGGCGCTCTACGTGACGAACAACTACCCGGGAGGCTACTGGGAAGACCAGGGCTATAACTGGTATAGCGGTTCGTGAAAGTTTAGTGGTAGTCTTTGCCGCGGCGTTAAGCCGTAAACCTTGATAGGGAGGAAATATTATGAAGAAGATTCTGTCCGCTCTGGTAGCTGCCACATTCGCCGTCGCATCGCTCTACTCCGTCGCTTTCGCGGCCGACAAGAAAGGTGAAAGCGTGGCCGACGCCTGCAAAGGCAAAAAGGCCGGTGAGGAAGTGATGGTCGACGGCAAGAAAGTGAAGTGCCCGGAGGCGAAGAAGTAAGAGCCTCAAAATCAATTGGTTTGTAAAGGCAGGGCCTTATGGTCCTGCCTTTTTTGTTGCTGGGCCGCCTTGGAGCCGATCGGGCAGCACATCGGACGTCCGGACTTGCTCGATTTCGCGCGCTTCGAGGCCTTGCTCTAAAGAGTACGCAAAGAAGAAAGCGATCGACGCGATTGGTTTTTGAGCTCCCGCGTGGATGATAAAAGCTGGGAATGACTGGACCATCAGTTGACAGCCCACAGTCAAAGCGCGTTTCACGAGCGGCTCCGGCGGATCGTCAAGGTGGAGCCCGGCGAAATGCGTGCAATGCTCTGGTCGTTCGCGTATTTCTTCTGCCTCCTCGCGGCCTATTACGTGCTGCGTCCGCTGCGCGACGAGATGGGCGTCGCCGGCGGCGTGCGCAACCTGCACTGGCTGTTCAGTGCGACGTTCGTCGTCATGCTCGCCGCGGTGCCGCTCTTCGGCGCCGTTGTTGCGCGTTTGCCGCGCCGCCGCTTCATCCCGCTCGTCTATCATTTCTTCGTCGCGAACATCGCGATCTTCTGGCTGCTGCTCGCGTTTGATATCGCGCGCATCGAAGTCGCGCGGGTCTTCTTCGTCTGGATCAGCGTTTTCAACCTCTTTGCCGTGTCCGTCTTCTGGTCGTTCATGGCGGACCTCTTTACGTCCGAGCAGGGCAAGCGGCTCTTCGGATTCATCGCCGCGGGCGGTTCCGCCGGCGCGCTGTGCGGTCCGGGGCTGACGGTATGGCTCGTGGGCTCGATCGGTCCGGTGAACCTGCTCGTGATCGCCGCGCTGCTGCTCGAAGCGGCCGTCGCCGCCGCGATGGTGCTGGAACGTGTCGCGCCCCAGCGAACGGAGCCTGTATCGACAGACGCGCCAAGAGTCGCCGCTCAGGCGCCGATCGGCGGCGGCGCGCTCGCGGGATTCGTGCTGCTCGTGCGCTCGCCCTATCTCGCCGGCATCGCGTTATGGGTGCTGCTGCTGTCGCTCGCCGGGACGTTTCTCTATTTCATGCAGGCGAACATCGTCGCGGCGGCCTCCGACGATCCTGCGGTGCGCACGCGCATCTTCGCTTCCATCGATCTCGCGGCGGGCATTCTCACGCTCCTCGTCCAGCTTCTCGTCACGGGGCGCATCATCGAGCGCTTCGGCGTGGGGCGCGCCGCGGCGTTTCTGCCGCTCGTGTTCGCGCTCGGATTCGGGGCGCTCGCCGCTTTGCCCGCGCTGGTGCTCGTCTTCGGATTCCAGGCATTGCAGCGCACCGCGAATTTCGCGATTTCAAACCCCGCTCGCGAAGTCCTCTTCACGGTCGTCGATCGTGAAGAGAAGTACAAGGCGAAATACCTCATCGATGGCGTGGTGTTTCGCGGCGGCGACGCGTTGAGCGGATGGATCTTCAACGGCTGCGCGCCGTGGGACTCGAATTGTCAGCGATCGCAGCCGTGACCGTGCCGGTCGCGGCAGCGTGGCTCGTGCTCGCGCTTGCGCTCGGCCGCGCGCAGGAGCGGCGTGCGAGCGGCAATACACCTCGCGCTCGGCATTGACGCTGCCGCGCTGCGGCCAGCATACTTCGCGCGCGCTTCCGCGGCGAGGCCGAGCCGAAGGCGCGGGCTGCCTCCCAGCAAGGAAAGGAGGTTACGGAGGAAAACCTTGTTTGGTTTTCCTCTGTTCCGTAGGGGCGGCGAGACCCAAGCCGCAGGCGAGCGCCGCCCCCATTCACAGGAGTATTCCTGCATGCGACTCGTGACGTTCTCCGATGCGCAAGGCACGCGCATCGGCGTCCATGATGCCGCATCCGAATACGATCGTCGACTTGACGGCCGCCAGCCGCCTGCCGAAGGACATGACGCAGTTCGTCGCGCTCGGCAAGAACGGCTTGCAGCGCGCGCGCCGCACGGTGAAGTGGGGCGAGCACCGCATCCCCATCGACGGCGTGAAGATTCATGCGCCTTTCCCGCGTCCCGCGAAGAACATCCTGGCGTGGGCAAGAACTATCATGATCATGCGCGCGAGTTTCACGCGAGCGGCTTCGACGCAAGCGCGGCAAGGAAGCGATCCCCGACGTGCCGATCATGTTCACCAAGTGGCCGAACTCGGTCATCGGCCCCGGGGAGCCGATCCCGAGCGCGAACGACTACACGAATTCCACCGACTACGAAGGCGAGTTGACGGTCGTGATCGGCGAAGGGCGGCCGCAACATCAGCCAGGACAACGCCTACGAGCACGTCTACGGCTACACGATCGTGAACGACGTGACCGCGCGCACGCTCCAGAACCAAGCACCAGCAGTGGTTTCTCGGGAAAAGCCTGGACGGCTACTGCCCGATGGGGCCGTGCATCGTCACGGCCGATGAGATCGAGGACGTGACCCAGCTACGTCTCACGACCAACGTCAATGGCGAGCTGCGCCAGGACGCGTTCGTGAGCCAGCTCATTTTCGACATTCCCGCCCTCATCGAAACGGTTTCGAAAGTCATGACGCTCGAGCCCGGCGATCTGATCGCGACCGGTACATGCGCCGGTGTGGGCATCGGCTTCGATCCGCCGCGGTTTCTGAAGCCGGGCGACGTCGTGGCGATCACGATCGAGCCCATCGGCACGTTGTCGAATGCGGTATCCTGATTCCATAAGAGTCACGCCGCGGCCTGCACCGGACATTACGGCTCAGCGCTTCCTGGACGCGACGCGATCACAACCTATAACCCGAGGAAATGCCATGAAGGTGAGCTCCGTGTTTGTCGTACTCGCCGCCGCGCTCGCGACGGGCGCGGCGATCGCGCAGGACACGTTCCCCACCCGCGCTATCACGATGATCGTGCCCTTCCCGCCGGGAGGTGTTGCCGACGTAACCGGCCGCCCGACCGCGCACGCGATGGAGAAGATTCTGAAGCAGCCGGTGGTCGTCTCGAACCGCCCGGGCGCAGGCGGCGCGGTGGGCAACGCGGCGGTCGCGAACGCCAAACCCGACGGCTACACGATCCTCATGGCGCTTTCGAGCATTTCGGTCATCCCGGCCGCCGACGCGCTGTTCGACCGCAAGCCCGCCTATTCGCTCGACCAGTTCGCGCCTATCGCGCTCATCACGGCCGATCCGACGATCCTGACGGTGCATCCGTCGTTGCCGGCGAAGAGCGTGAAAGAGCTCGTCGCGCTCGCGCCGCTCGAAGCCGGGCCAGCTCTCGTTCTCCTCTTCAGGCATCTACGGCGCGCTTCACATGCCGATGGAGATGTTCCTGCACGCGGCGAAGCTCAAGATGCGCCACGTGCCGACGACCGGCGGCGGCCCCGCGATCACCACGCTGCTCGGCGGCCACGTCGATATACCGCGGGCGGTCCGGCGGCGATCACGCCGCACGTGAAGGCAGGGAAGCTCCGGCCGCTCGCGAGCTGGGGCCCGAAGCGTCACGAAGGCTATCCCGACGTGCCGACGTTCAAGGAGCTCGGCTACGACATCGAATACCTGATCTGGGCCGGCATGTTCGTGCCCAAGGCGACGTCCCCAGCGGTGATCAAGGTGCTGCGCGATGCGGCGCGCAAGGCCGTGGAAGACGCCGAGTTCAAGGCGATGATGGCGAAAGTGAACTCGCCGGTCCATTACCTCGACGCGCCCGAGTTCACGAAGTTCTGGCAGGCACGACGCGAAGCGGCTCGCCGAGGTCGTGAAAGTCGTCGGCAAAGTCGAAGAAAAGAAATGACCGGTCATTCGCGTGAGCGATAAGCCGGGGTTCCTCGCGCGCCTGCGCTCGCTTCGCAACGATCAGCTTTCCGGACTGATGCTGCTCGCGCTCGCGCTGTTCGTCGGCTGGCAGAACCGCGCGTATCCGCTCGGCTCGCTGCAGGAGCCCGGACCGGGCTACACGCCGCTCCTGATTGCGATTTTCCTCGGCGCGCTGGGCCTGCTGATCGCGGTGAGCGGCGGCGGCTCGGCCGCCATCGCAGAACACACGCTGGCCCGAAGCGAAGCGCGCAGCGATCATCCTGCTCGCGTGCGGGGTCGCGACCTATGCGCTCGAGCCGCTCGGTTATCGCATCACGATCGCGGCGCTGCTCGTGTTCTTTCTCGGCGTGATCGAGCGCAAGAAGCCCTGCGGTGGTCGCTGCTGTCGCGATCGGTTTTTCGCTGCTGTCGTATTACTTCATCGGCACGCTGCTGCGCGTTCCGCTGCCGCTCGGCCCCTGCGGCTGGTAACGCCCCGACATGGCCGAGACGTTTCAGAACCTCCTGCTCGGATTTCAGGTCGCGCTGCAGTCCGAACGTCCTCGTCTACGCGTTTCGCCGGCTGCATCATCGGCACGCTCGTCGGCATGATGCCGGGCCTCGGGCCGCTCGCCGGCATCAGCCTGCTGCTGCCCGCGACGTTCGGCCTCAATCCGATCATCGCGATGGTGCTGCTGGGCGGCGTGTACTACGGCGCGATGTACGGCGGATCGACGACTTCGATCCTCATGCGCATCCCGGGCGAAGCCGCGTCGGTGATGACGTGCGTCGACGGCTACGCGATGACGCAGAACGGCCGCGCCGGCGCGGCGCTCGCGATCGCGGCGATCGGCTCGTTCGTCGCGGGCACGCTCGGCGTGCTCGGGCTCATGCTGCTCGCGCCGACGCTCGCCGCTTTCGCGCTGCGCTTCGGGCCGCCCGAATACACCGCGTTGCTGCTGATGGGCTTTTTCGTGCTCGCCTACATGAGCGGCGGCTCGATGCTGAAGACGCTCGCGATGGCGGCGTTCGGCCTGCTGCTCGGCATGATCGGCATCGACGCGATGAGCGGCTACACGCGCTTCAGCTTCGGCGTGGTCGAGCTGGGCGATGGCGTCGGCATCGTGCCCGTCGCCGTCGGACTGTTCGGCATTTCGGAGATCCTGATCACCGCGGGGCAGGCCGAAGGCCCGCAGGTGCAGCGGCCGAAGTTTCGCGAGCTCTGCCCTCGCGCGAGGAATTGCGGCGGTCGGTCGGCCCGATCGCGCGCGGCAGCGTGCTCGGATTCCTGATCGGCATCATCCCGGGCTCCGCGCACGTCATCTCCTCGTTCGTCTCCTACGGCATCGAGCGGCGCCTGTCGAAGCATCCGGAGCGCTTCGGCAAGGGCGCGATCGAAGGCGTCGCCGGACCGGAATCGGCGAACAACGCGGCGGCGACCGGCGCTTTCGTGCCGATGATGGCGCTCGGCATTCCGACGGGCCCGGTGACGGCGGTGATGATCGCCGCGGTGATGGTCCACGGCATCTCGCCGGGCCCCATGCTGATCCAGCAGCAGCCCGAGCTCTTCTGGGGATTCGTCGCGAGCATGTACGTCGGCAACACCGTGCTGCTCATCCTGAACCTGCCGATGGTGGGGCTTTTCGTCAACCTGCTGCGCATCCCCTACGCCTACCTCTATCCGGCCATCCTGTGCTTCTGCATCCTCGGCTGCTATTCGGTTTCGAACAGCGTCGATCGACGTGTGGATCATGCTGATCATGGGCGGCATGGGCTACGTGCTGCGGAAGTTCGGCTACGATCTCGCGCCGGTGGCGCTGGGACTCGTGCTCGCGCCGATGCTCGAGCTTTCGCTGCGCCAGTCGCTCGCGATGAGCGCGGGCGACTATTCGATCTTCCTGCAGCGCCCGATCGCGCTGACGATGCTGATCCTCGGGCGCGTGCTGCTGCTCCTCGGATTGAAGCCGCTCTTCAGCGGAAGAAGGACTGGCGGGCGAAGGTGGGGCTGGACGAACAGTGACGAAGCGACTCGTGACGGCTCACGAGCCACGCGCACGAATTACGATCCGCTTAGTCACGAGCCTACGAGTCACCACTGTAGAGCTTCGCCGGATTCCTCGACCAGCACCTGCTCGCGCAACGTCTCGTCCGGCACCCAATCGAGCAGCAGATCCGCGAGATCGCCGTCGTTCGGCATCGCGCCTTTCACCATGACGTGCGGCCAGTCGGTGCCCCAGATCACGCGCTCGGGCGCGGCATCGAGCAGCGCGTGCGCGTACGGCATGGTGTCGGCGTGCGGAAGAGGCTCGTGTGGAGATGCGGTAGGGGCCGGTGAGCTTGACCCAGCACTTCCCTCGCTGCATGAGCGCGAGCATCGCCTGAAACCCGGGGTTCTCGAGGCCCTTGTCGGTGCTCATGTAGCCCAGGTGCCCGAGCACGATGTCGACCGGGAAATCGGCGAATGCGCGACACCATGTCCGGAAATTCGTCCGCGTGCATCAGGAACTCGACGTGCCAGCCGTAGGGCTTGATGCGCTCGGCGAGACGCCGGAGCGGCGCCATGTCGATACACGCCTTTGCCCTCCGCCACGTCGACGACGTTCACGCGCACGCCACGCACGCCCGCTTCGTGCAGCCGCTCGATCTCGGCATGTCCGATGTCGTTCTCCACGACGGCGACACCGCGCGCGTCTGCCCGAGCTCCGTCATCGCGGCCAGCATCACGCGGTTGTCGCGTGCCGTAGACGCTCGGCTGCACGAGCACGGCGCGTTCGACGCCGAGCGTTCGAGCATGTGCCGGTACGCGGGCAGCGAGCGCGTCCGGAGGCGTGTAGACGCGGCGATCGGAATACGGCCACTGCGCGATCGGTCCGCAGATGTGCGCGTGGGTATCGCATGCTTTCGCGGCATCACGACCCGCGGCTTGCGCGGAGCGGGATCGGGCGCCGCGCAGAGCGGCGCTGCGTCCGAAGGCGCGTGCGGGGGCGGTTTGGCGGACACGGTTGATTCCTCGGTTGGCTGACGTGCAGCCCGGCCGGGACCTGCTCGTCGCACACGTGCTTATACTCTCACCCCCGTGATCGTAGCGGAAGCGCACAACGCATGCCCTGCGTATATACCCTTGTCCTGCGTGCTGCGCGGCGCGGGGCAGCCAGTGAATGTGCCGGCGGGCACTTCGCGACGCGAGCCCAGCGGCGCAGGCTCCGTCCTCGCGTTAACGAGTGTCGTCAAGCGCAGACAAAAACGCGCGGTTGGAACAGAGATCTGCGTCTCGTCCACTCGTCTTGAGTCGCGGTACGGCGACGAAACGTGCCGCCCGTGAGCTTGAAACACCATTTGCTCGGAGAGTGTCCTCGGGGAATGCCGCGTGCCGGCACAAGCGTTGCCCCGGATTCAGTAAGGGTATGGATTCGAGATCGATGGAATTTGCCAGACCACAGGTTCTCACGGCGCGCATGACGCGCATCGCCATGCTCGTCGCGGTCGACGAGCCTTTGCGCTGAGCTGGCGGGGGCGTCCGAGCGATCCGTGTCGGTCGACTGGCCCCAATCCGCTTTGAAGTCGCCCGCAATGAGCGCCATGCTGCGCGCGGACCGCGACAAGGACGGCATGCTGAGCCGTGAGGAGCTCGAAGAATACGACATCACCCTGGGCCCGCGGTTCGAGGAGGTCGATTGGGACCGCAACGGCAAGCTCACGCTCTATGAGCTCGAGTTCCTGCTCGGCGCGCCCCCGGCGCCGAGCATCGGAGCCACGCGATAACGCACAAGCGCCCCGCGCCGTGAGTGATCCGTTTCCCCTGCCGTCTCTGCGGTAAGATACGCCGCGTCGTTTCGCACCATAAAGGAGAGAGGAGATGATGTCGCTCCACTTCGCGCGCGCCGTCTTTCTGTCGATACTGCTACCGCTGGCCGCGTGCACGACGATCGGGCCCGCGCCGAACTATTCGGAGATCGTTCGCAGCTCCGATCGCATCGAGGCCGATCGCGCGCTCGACAGCGCCGCGAGCCCGACATGCTGCTCGCGTTCTATGGCGTGCGGCCCGGCATGCGGGTGCTGGACATGAGCGCCGGCCGCGGCTACAACGCCGAGCTCCTGGCGCGCGTCGTCGGCCGAACGGACGCGTCTACGCGCAGAACACGCCGGCCTCTTCCGGCAGCGGCAAGCGCCGCCTTCGAAGAGCGCCTGAAAAAGCCGGTCATGTCGAACGTCGTGCACGTGCTGCGCGAGTTCGACGACCCCGTGCCCGCCCGATGTGCGCGAGTCTCGATCTCATCACGTTCAATTTCAACTATCACGACACGGTGCATCTCGGAGTCGATCGCGCCAGGATGAACCGCGCGGTGTTCGAGGCGCTCAAGCCCGGCGGCATCTCATCGTCGCCGACCATTCGGCGCGGCCCGGTGCAGGCGCAACGGTGACCAAGTCCCTGCACCGCATCGAGGAGAGCGTCGTGCGCAAGGAAATCGCAGCGGCCGGTTTCAAGCTGCAGGATTCAGCCGATTTCCTGCGCAATCCGGAGGACCCGCGCGATGTCACTGTCTTCAAGAACCCGGTGCCGAACGACGAGTTCGTGCTGAAGTTCGTGAAGCCGTGAAGCCGAGAAACGTGAAGGAGTGAACGAGTGACGAGAACACAGCCCTCGCCCCGGAGGCGGGAGAGGAGGGTGCAGGGGAATGGAAGCGCTTGGATTCTTGATGGCCGTCCTGCTGAGCGCGCTGTGCGGCGCGATGGCGACGGCGGCGGAGAAAGAGCCCGAGCGCACCGGCGGGCCGTATGTGCCCACGCCGCAAGATCGTCGTCGACGAGATGCTGCGGCATGGCGAACGTCGGCCCGAAGGACTTCGTGGTTGACCTGGGTTCGGGCGACGGCGTGATCGTGCTGACCGCCGCACGCGAATTCAACGCGCGCGGCTACGGCGTCGATATCGATCCTCAGCTCGTGAAGCAAAGCAACGCCGAGGCGAAGCGCTTCGGCGTGGACGACCGAGTCGCCTTCCACGTGCAGGACGTCTTCAAGGCCGATCTCTCGAAGGCGACCGTGATCACGCTCTACCTGCTGCCTTCGATGATGGTGAACCTGCGCTCCAAGATTTTTCTCGAGGCGCAGCCGGGCACGCGCATCGTGTCGCACGACTACAACTTCGACGAGTGGCGCCCGGACGATCACGTTCGTCCTCGACGTGCCCGAGAAGGAGAAAATCAACGGCGTCCCGAAAGCGACGATCCTGCTGTGGATCGTGCCGGCGAAAGTCGCCGGGACGTGGCAAGTCCAGCTCGATTCGGGCGAGAAGCACGAGCTCTCGCTGCGCCAGAACTATCAGGTCGTCACGGGCAGCACCGGCGGCGAGGGAGGCGCTTCGAAAATCGGACAGATCGCTTTGCGCGGCAAGGAGATTACGTTCACGCTCGGCGAGGGAACTGCGCGCCGCCAGTTTCGCGGCAGCGTCGCGGGCGATTCGATGCAGGGCACCGCGAGCCTGGGAGGCGGCCGCAGCGCGCGCTGGACCGCACGGAAAATCTGATGTTTTCGCAAGCTCGAAAGGAGATCCTTTCCGTGTTGCCTTCCTTTGTGGAATCAAGCCGCGCACCTGGAGCCGCGCGATCCTGGTCGCAGCGGCATTCACGGCCTCGGCCGCCATGGCCACCGACGCATCGGTTCCGTACGTGCCGACGCCGCAGGACGTCGTCGATCGCATGCTCGAAATGGCAAAGGTCGGGCCGCAGGATTATCTCATCGACCTGGGCTCGGGAGACGGGCGCATCGTCGTCACCGCGGCGAGGAAGTACGGCGCGCGCGGCTTCGGCGTCGACCTCAATCCCACGCGCATCGCCGAAGCGAACGAGAATGCGCGCAAAGCGGAAGTGACCGACAAGGTGCAGTTCTATCAGCGCGATCTGTTCGAGACCGATCTTACGCAGGCGAGCGTCGATCACGATGTATCTGCTGCCGCGGGTGAATCTCGAGCTGCGGCCCAAGCTCCTCGATCTGAAACCCGGCACGCGCATCGTGTCGCACGACTTCTCGATGGGCGACTGGAAAGCCGACCAGCACGAGGAGATCGAACTCGAAGGACAAGTACGGCGGCTCGGGCGGCCTGAGCGACATCTACCTGTGGATCATCCCGGCGAAAGTCGCAGGCACGTGGCAAGTCGCGCTGCAGGTCCGCGGTAAACCGGTGGCTTACGAGTTCGCGCTCGACCAGCAGTTCCAGTCGTGTATCGGGATCGGCACGCGTTGCCGGGCGCACCGTGAAGCTTCAGAACGTCGAACTCGTCGGGCGATCAACTGTCTTCGAATTCACCGCCGATGTCGACAGGCGCGCCGATGAAACACGTGTTCAGCGGCCCAGGTCGGCGATGCCGAGATGAGCGGCACGGCCGATCTCGCCGGCGCGAAGCTTCAGGCGAAGCTCGACTGGACTGCAAAGCGCACGAGCGCGCCAGCCGCGCGTGCATCGGCATATTGCAGGCAGCACGATGACTCTCCGATTCGATGGCGCGACCCGTATCGCGCGAACAACCCTCATGGCCGCGGTCGCTCTTCGTCGTCACGCCGGCAGCCGCGCAGGATTACGGCGACACGCCGTACGTGCAGACGCCGCAGAACGTCGTCGACCGCATGCTCGAAGTCGCCAAGGTCGGCCCGAAGGATTTCGTGATCGATCTGGGATCGGGCGACGGACGCATGATCATCACCGCGGCGAAGAAGCACGGCGCGCGCGGCTTCGGCGTCGATCTCGACCGGCGGCTGGTCACGTTGAGCAACCGGCTCGCGGCCAAAGCGGGCGTTGCCGAGCGCGCGGTGTTCTACGAGCGCGACATCTATCAGACCGATCTGAGCCCCGCGAGCGTCGTGACGATCTACCTGCTGCCCGAAGTGAACCTGATGATGCGCCCGAAGCTCTTCGCGATGCTGAAACCCGGCACGCGCGTCGTCTCTCACGACTACGACATGGGCGAGTGGCCGCCCGACCTCTCTTTCACCATGGATGCGCCCGGCAAGACCGTCGGCCGCGACCAGAAGAGCAAGGTGTTCTACTGGGTCGTCCCCGCGAAGGCGAGCGGCAAATGGCGCTGGTACGAACGCCCGGAGAACGGTCCGCAGCGCAGTTTCGAGCTCGCGCTCAACCAGATCTTCCAGAAAGTCGAAGGCACGCTGTCCGTCGACGGCAAGACCGTGCCGATCGAAGACGCGAAGCTGACGGCGACGAGGTGACCTTCGTCGCGAAGCTCGATCGCCGCGGTGCCAGCGAAGTGGAGCGGCCGCATCGTCAATAACGGCATGGACGGCACTGGTGCGCACGGCGCGGCACGCGCGAAGCAGGCGCCGTGGAGTGCCGCGCGCACGGAAGTGTGGGAGCCGCGGCACTTCACGCTGCCGCCGCCGACGCTCATCCCGCCGCAGTGAGCGGCCTCGTCAGTGCGTATCTCGCGAGACCACGCTTGCGAGCGGATCGCGTTGCCGCGTATCGCCTGCGCGATCATCGCGTTCGGCGCTGCGGCGTGCGCTGCGGCGGCAGCGCTCGACGTGCCGACGCCGTACGTGCCGTCGACCCGCGGAACGTCGACGAGATGCTGCGGCTTGCGGATGTTCAGCCGAACGACGTCGTCTACGATCTCGGCTCCGGCGACGGGCGCATCGTGATCGCCGCGGCTCGCGACTGGGGCGCGCGGGCGTCGGCATCGAGATCGACGGCGAGCTCGTCGCGCAAAGCCGCGAACAGGCGAAGCGCGAAGGCGTGGCCGATCGGACGGCTTTCCACGTAAGGCGACGTGTTCAAGGCGGATCTGCGCGAAGCGACCGTCGTGACGATGTATCTGCTCACGCCGCTCGTGAATCGCCTGCAGCCCAAGCTCCTGCGGAGTTGAAGCCCGGCACGCGCATCGTCGCGCACGAATACGGATTCTCGCGACTGGAAACCCGACCGGCACGTGCAGATCTCCAAGAATTTCTATCTCTACGTCGTGCCCGCGCAGGTCGGCGGCAAGTGGCGCCTCACGCGCCGCTTGCCCGAGGGCGCGCGCGAATACGAGCTCGAATTCGAGCAGCGCTTTCAGGAAGTCAAGGGCGGCGCGCGCGTCGCGGGCGGCTTCCTGCCGGCGTTCGAGGCGCGGCTTTCCGGCGAGCGCATCGCGCTTCGTGCTCATCGAAGACGACGTGAGCTATCGCTACGAAGGACGCGTCGCGGGCAGCCTGATCGAAGGCAGCGTGCGCTGGGGCCCCGGGCCGAAGCAGGCAGGCGACCGTGGCGGGCCGTGCGCGCGGGCCTGAAGGACGGAGAAGAGTAGATGAGCGTGCCGATCGACGCCGCGGCCCATTCGGATGCCGATTTTTCGCGCCGCCGCTTCATCGGCGGCGGCACCGCGTCGTTGCGATCCTCACCATGCCCGTCTGCGCGCAGCAGTTCTTCGACGTGCCTTTCGTGCCGACGCCGCAGGTGGTCGTCGACGAGATGCTGCGCCTCGCCGGCGTGGGTCCGAAGGACATCGTCTACGACCTCGGCTCGGGCGACGGGCGCATCGTGATCACTGCCGCGCGCAAGTTCGGCGCGCGCGGCAGTCGGCGTCGAGCTCGACGATCACCTCATCTACCAGAGCGAGGAAAGCGCGCGGCAGGCGAACGTCGCGCGATCGCGTGAAGTTTCTCCAGCAGGATTTCTTCAAGACCGATTTCTCCCAGGCCACCGTCGTCACGCTCTATCTGCTGCCCGCGGTCATGAAGCGCCTGCGCGAGCGCATGCTCCAGTTGAAGCCCGGCACGCGGCTCGTCGCTCACGATTTCGACTTCGACGACTGGCGCCCGGACGCGAAGACGACGATCCGCAAGAACGTCTTCCTGTGGATCGTTCCGGCGCAGGTCGCGCGGCCGCTGGCAGGTGCGCGTCGGGCTGCCGCAGGCGCCGTTCGGTTTCGACCTGGAGCTGCGCCAGAAATATCAGGACCTCGATGGCTTCGCGCGGATCGAGGGCCCGCCGCCCGGCGGCTTGTGGGAAGCGAAGCTCGAAGGCGACCGCATCCGCTTCGTCGTCGTCGACAGCCGCGACCGCGACCATGAGGCGAGGCTCTATTTCGACGGCCGCGTCGCCGGCGACGCGATGGAAGGCGAGGGCGTGCGCGGGGTGGGCAACGCAGTACGCGCTTCAAGTGGCGAGCGACGAGGCAACGTGACGGCTCACTGCGGCGAAGCGGACGGACGACGCGGCGCGAATGCTTCGGCCGATCGATCGGCGCATCGTTGTTGCCCGCGTTCCTGTGCATGGCCATGGCGTCTTTGCCGGTCGCGGGCCCAGGACGGTCAGATCGCACGCAGGGGCAGGACGTGCCTTACGTGCCGACGCCGATGAACGTCGTCGAGGCGATGCTCGAGATCGCGCAAGGTCGGTCGCGGACGACTTCGTGATCGACCTGGGCTCGGGCGATGGCCGCATCGTGATCGCGCGCCGCGAAGAAACGCGGCGCGCGCGGCTTCGGCGTCGAGCTCGATGGCGCGTCTCGTCAACGACGCGCGCCGCGAAGCGGAGCGGCAGGGCGTCGCCGATCGCGTCGAGTTCCGCGCGCAGAATCTTTTCATCACCGACATCGATCGCGCGACGGTGCTCACGATCGTATCTCTTTCCGCGACTCAACCTGCACCAGTTGCGGCCGCGCATCTTCGCGCAGTTGAAGCCCGGGCAGCCGCGTGGTGTCGCACGAGTTCGATTTCGGCAACTGGAAGCCCGACGCCCAGGTGACGTGTCAAGGTGCCGGACAAGCCGTACGGGCCGCCGCGTGAGCGATGTGTTTCTCTGGATCGTTCCCGGCGAATGCCGCCGGCCGCTGGCAGTGGCGCATGCCGGTCGAGGCGGCGCGATGCGATGTGCGAGGTGACACTCGAGCAGACGTTCCAGGTGCTGCGAGGCGCGGCGCGCGCGGCGGCGACAGCCCGGCCCGCATCGAGAAGCGTGCGCCTGCGCGGCGACGAGATCGCGCTGGTCGTGTCGTCGACTGCGAACGGGCGCGAGATGCGCCAGGAGCTCGCGGGCGCCTGTCGCGGCGACACCATACGCGGCAAAACGCGCGTCGCGGTTGCCGAGCCCGGACGCGACACTGGCAGGCGACACGCGTCGCGCGCGGCAGGATCGACATCGATGCGACGCGGGATTCCGAGCGGTCGTCGCTCATCGCTTAAGGGAATAGAACATGAACGGATCAGGAAACTGTGGCTGTGCCGCGGCGATCATCGGCTCTCACGGCTCGCGCATCCGCGCAGGAAGGCCGCGGCGACGTCGTGTACGTGCCGACGCCGCAGGTGGTCGTCGACGAGATGCTGACGCATGGCGAAGATCGGGCCCAAGGATTTCCTGATCGACCTGGGCTCGGGCGACGGGCGCATCGTCATCACGGCCGCGAAGAAATTCGGCGCACAGGGCTTCGGCGTCGATCTTGACACCTATCTCCTGAAGATCGCGCGCGACGGCGCGAAGAAGGAAGGCGTCGCCGAGCGCGCGACCTTCGTCGAGCAGAACCTGTTCGAGACCGACCTTTCGCAAGGCGACCGTGATCTCGACGTATCTGCTGCCGGAGATGAACCTGAAACTGCGGCCGAAGATCCTCGCGCTGAAGCCCGGCACGCGCGTCGTCGCGCACGACTACCACATGGGCGACTGGTATCCCGACGAGCAGAAGGACATTCCGGTGCCGGAGAAGAGTCGTCGGCACGCCGGGTGTGAGCTACGTCTATCTCTGGGTCGTGCCCGCGCGGTCGCCGGCAAATGGCAGGCGCAGCTGAACGTCGGCCGGGCAAGGACATGCCATACGAGCTCGCTTTCGACCAGCTCTTCCAGATCCTCGAAGGCACGCTGCGCGCGGGATCGACGACAGCGCGCCGCTGCGCGGCCGCGTTTCGAACGGCGACCAGATCACGTTCACGACGCAGCCCAAAGGCAGCCCGGGCAAGGCAGCGGCACGAGTTCGACGGACGCGTCGACCGGCGACACGATCGAAGGCACCGTGCGCATCGGCGAAGGACCCAGCAGCGCGCGAGAGCGAACTGGACGGCGCAAGCTGACCGCGCGCGGCGAGCTCGAGCGCGCAGCCGACGACTGGCGGCGCGCTGAGATGGCGGCCGCCCAGCGAGGGAGCACCGAAGCAGACGCTCTCGCTGTTCGACGCGGTCGCGATCATCGTCGGCATCGTCATCGGCGCAGGCATCTTCAGCGCGCCTTCGATCGTCGCGGGCAGCGTTTCGACGGAAGCGATGCTGTTCATCGCTTTGTGGGTAGCGGGCGGCGTCATCTCGCTCGTCGGCGCGCTCTGCTACGCGGAGCTCGGCACCGCTTACCCCAACGCGGGCGGCGAATACCATTTCCTGCAGCGCGCCTATGGCGGCCGCGCTCGCGTTTCTGTTCGCGTGGGCGCGCATGACGGTCGTGCAAACGGGCGCGATCGCCGCGATCGCGTTCGTCTTCGGCGACTACGCACTGCAGCTCCTGCCGCTCGGGGAGCAAGGGCTCGGTCATCTACGCGCTCATCGCCGTGGTCGCGATCACGGCGCTGAACGTCGCCGGCACGAGAGAGAGCAAGGTTTTCCAGAAGGCGCTCACGGCGGCGCTCGCGCCGGCGATGGCGTCAGTCATCCTCGCCGGCTTCTTCGGCGAGACCGCAGGCTCCTGCAGCGACTGCCGCGGCCAGCTCATCGGGTGCGCCGTTCTCGCAGCTCGCGCTTATTTTCATCCTGCTCACTTACGGCGGCTGGAACGAAGCGGCTTACATTACCGCCGAGGTGCGCGATCCGCGCCGCAATATCGTGCGGGCGCTGGTGATCGGCATCCTGGTGGTCACGGTGCTCTACGTTCTTCTGAACATTGCGTATCGTGAACGTGATGGGACTCGACGGCATGAAAGAGTCCAAGGCGCTTGCTTCCGACATGATGAAGCTCACATTCGGCGAAGCCGGAGCGGTGGTGCTGAGCTTGATCGTGATCGCCGCGTCGCTCTCGACGCTCAACGCGACGGTGTTCACCGGCGCGCGAACGAACTACGCGGTGGGCCGCGACTACGCGATCTTCTGGCGCTCGGCCGATGGAAAGAAGGCACGAACGCGCCGGTCAACGCGCTGCTGCTGCAAGGTGCGATTGCGATCGCGCTCGTGCTGCTCGCGTCCCTCACGCCGGACGGCTTCGAAACCATGGTCGCGTATACCGCGCCCGCGTTCTGGCTCTTCTTCATGCTCACGGGCATTTCGCTGTTCATCCTGCGCAGGCAGGAGCCCGCGCAGCCGAACCCGTTCCGCGTGCCGCTCTATCCGCTCACGCCGATCCTCTTCATCCTCATGTGCGCTTTCATGCTGTGGTCGAGCACGAGCTATGCGCTTTCGAAGAATCCCGGCAGCATCGGCGCGCAGTTGGGGATTGGCGTGCTGCTGCTCGGGATCCCGGTTATGCTGATCGCGCGCAAGCGGAAAGTCGCGGTCTGAGCGGCGCTACTTCAGCTTGTCCTGGATCTTCGAAAGCGCCGCGTTCGCGCATTCTTCGTCGAACTGACCGCCGGGCGCGCCGCTCACGCCCGATCGCGCCGATGATCTTACCGCCGGCATTGATCGTGACGCCGCCTCTCGCGTACGTGACGTTCGGCAGCGGCGTCTGCGGCACATTCGACGGCGGGTTCTTGGCCATGCGATCGGCGACTTCCTTGGTGCTGCCTTCCTTGCGGCCGAGCGTGAGCGACGCCGCGGAGTACGCCTTGAAGTACGCGTTGTCCATCGAGTGGATCGGTGCGCCGTCGCCGCGCAGCAGAGCCTGGCGGACGCCATCGAGGTCAACGACGACGGCGACGACACGGTAGCCCTTCTGGGCGCAGTTCGCGACCGTATCGCCGACGAGCTGATTCGCGAGCGCGGCGGAAATCTTCGGCATGTTGATGACGCCCTGCGCGGTGGCGCCGGCCGAAGCCATACCCAATGCGGCCAAGCAGGACAGGACGAGCGTTTTCGGTGATGCCGATTTGCCTGACATGTGTCTCCTCCGGTGAAAGGATGAATCGGCGGTCTGCCAACCGGTAACGGCGACGGGTCGAGCGCCTTCGGGATCGTCACCCTGGCGGTTGACGTCACGCGCCGCGACCGCTCCGCGGCGAGCGGATGATACCTGTTCGGCCGGGGGAGCTGCGATTGCGTCGCGTAGGGGGCGGCGCTCCCTTCGGCTCGGACCCGGGTTCTGCTCGAGGCCTCGTACTCTCGGACGAGAGTGCTTACGGCCGCCGGAATGTTTCGTTCGCGGGGCCCCGGCTTCGCCCCCCGCTCACCGGAAACGGGTGGTTCCTTCTATACCTTACGTGTGTCGTAAGCCCAGTGCAGCAGCGCCTGCCGCTGTCGCGGGCGGCACAGGAGATCGCCCCGCGTGCAGTTCTTGCGGATCTGCGCAAGATGGCGCGTCACGGCGCGCCAGCGTTTGATCTGACGTTCGTCGTCCGCGCAGCGGCGTCCCATGTAGTAGCGGCAGTACCACTGGAACCAGCCTCGCGGATCTTCGTGATAGATCCAGCCCTTGCGCCGCCACTCCGACAAGGGCTGCGATGCGTTCACGCCGAAGCAGTTGAGTCTCGCATCGTGCCGCTCCGGACAGAGCTTCGCGTGCTCGAACCACGCCTCCGGAAACTCGCCGGTGCAGTCGGTCATGTACTTGCCGCCGAATACGCCGATGCGCAGCATCTCCCGCGGCGTCAACTGAGGCTCGAAGCCGGCGTGGAAGTCCCGTCCGGGCGTGCGGCAAGGACGTATGAATAATCCCGCTGCATCAGGTCGTTCACGACCACCCGCGTATTTCTACCTGCCACGCGCGCTGTCCCCCGGATGAATACGCCCTGCTGAAACACACGGCCGATGCGTGGCGGCGTTACCGCAACGTCGCGCCGGCCGCCGCGAGTACCGTTCGAAGCCCGATTCGGCCCCTGCGCATGCCGATCGCTATCGGACCGCCACCGGCGCGACGGTGGACCCCGTGGCGCCCTGCATCTTCATCGGCTGCATGATGAAAGCGAACTGGTACACCTTCTTCGCGGCGAGGTCGTCCAGCTTGAGATTCTCGAGGAGATGCACGCCGTGCACGACGAGCGCGAGCTGGTGCACGGGCAGCGAGATCTGCTTGTCCGGATTGGGCGATATCTCGACGGTGCCGTTGTCCGCCCCGAGCAGGATGGGGTCCTGTTTGATCAGCCACTCGGCGGCGCGCACGCCGATGCCCGCATGTCCGCCGGTCTGGTAGCGCGCGTTGTCCTTGCCCCACAGCTTGCCCCAGCCGCCGTGAATGAGAACGGCATCGCCGGGCTGCAGCACCGTGCCCTGGCGCTTGAGCGCCGCCTGAAGGTCCTCGATGGTGATCTCGTAGCCGCCCTGGAGCATGTCCACGCCCTTCAGCGCGGCGACGTCGATCAGCACGCCGCGGGTCATGATCGTGCCGACGTTGTGAATGCCGAGCTTCGTGAAGCCCGAACGGGTCGCGACCTCGTCCACCTTGATGCAGTTGTAGAAGAGTTCGCCGTGCGTCTGGTGCGCGAAGCCGTCGAACTGCGTGCCGACCTGGCCGATCTCGCTCAGCACGGTTTCCTCGTTCGACCCGCGGCGGTTGCTCTGCGGGTTCATGAACGTGCGCTTCGTATGCAGATCGAACCGGCGCGTGCCGGAGAACGGCATCTGGCCGTTCAGGACGTGTCCCAGCTCGATGACCTCGCCGGACTTGATGAGCTTCGTCGCGTTCAACACGGCTGCGGGTTTCATGTGATTCATCGATCCGCGCTCGTCGCCCGCGCCCCATTTCGACGGGCACCGCTGTGCGGGCTCGGGCACGGTCCACGACGGCGCGGACTGCGCATGAACGGCAGGGGCCGAGCCGAGCGTCGTGGCGAGAAGAGATGTCGCAAAGAGTCTCTGGAATGTCATGTGGATCCTCCGTGGCGTGCGTGAACGAGTTCGCTCATTCGATGCGGATGTCACTCCGGCTTACCGCCGGCGGCGGCTCCAGAGGCGGCGCCCGCGAGATTTCCGGTACCTCGACAATGCGCACGTCCGCCGGCGGATGCTCGGCGGCATGAACCAGCGTGCGAACCATCTCGTCGAGCGTGACGAGCCCGAGTCGCGTCGCCATTTCACGCGTCGGCCTGATTCTTTCGAGCACGCCGTAGACCGGCGCGAGCGCGAACGGCCAGTAGTGGCCGGGTCCGAGCACGTACCACGGACGCACGATCGTTGCGCGCATCGCGGCTGATCGCACGAGCGCTTCTCCTTCCTCGCGCACCGCGATGTAGTCGCGCATGATCGGCGCCGGGTGTGCGACGCTCAGGTAGATGAAATGACTCACGCGGCCGTGAACCGCGGCGTCGACGGCTGCGCGGATCGACACGAGGTCGACCTCCCGGAACTGCCGCCCTTTCCACGGCGCCGGATGCGGTGTGCCGACGAGATGGACGAACGTGTCGGCAGGGGTCACGTCGTCGCGATAGGTCGCCGCGTCGAGCGCATCGCCGAGAATCGCGTCGACACTGCCCGGCAGTTTGCCTTCGGAGCCGCGTCTCGCCAGCGCGCGCACGCGGTGCATGCGGCCGAGGAGAGCGGGAATCAGCGCGCGGCCGATGTATCCGGAGCCGCCGGTGACGAAGACGTCGTGCGGGCGCGTATCGAGCACGTGCTTCTCAGACGAGCTTCGGAACAGCGTCAGCGGCCGGGGCGAGCGTGGGCCGCGCGGCGTCCCGCCGCCGACGTTGTCCGAGGGCGATCATCGTGCCGAGCACGAATGCATCCAGCGTAGCGTAGAACACGCCTGCCAGCGCCGGCGGGTTGGTCGTCGTAAGGCCCAAGCCCGGTACCGTCGCCTCCCACGTCCAGTTGCCGAGCCAGGTGCCGTACAGCTCGAGCGCGAGCGCGAGCATGAACGTGCTCGCATAGAGTGGCCGGTGCGCCGGAAGCGCAAGCGAGAGCGTGAGCAACACGAGTGCAAGCGCCGCCGCGAACGTATCGAAGCCGCCGATCGCCGCAGCGAGCGCGTAGAGCGTCGCGGCACCGATCACGCCAAGCGCAATCGTGTCGGTGATCCGGCGCGCGAGTGCGATGCCGAGCATCAGCATGAGCACGTGCCCGGGCGGAACGAAGTGCGGGATGTTGTCGAGCCGGTAGACGTACAGCCCCCAGCCGAGCGAGAGGACGATCTCTCCGATCGTCGCGATGACGAGGCACGCGAAGAGCATTCTGCGCTCGTGAAGATCGACATGCGCGAGCAGGTAGAAGAGGATCGCCCAGACGGCGGCGCCGATCGCGAGCTGCGCCGAAGAAGTCGGTGTGGATGTCCGCTGCGAGGCCGGCGGCGAGCGTCGTCACGATGAGAACGTAGTGCGCCGGACGCAGCCCGTTCTTCGGCGACACGCGTCGTGGCGGGCGCGAGGTCTCCAAACCAAGAGCCGTCGACGACGCGGAGGCGCGCCCGTTCATCGGCCGGCCGTGTCGTGGCGATCGCGACTGTCCGCCGGCGCTTCGCCGCGCTCACGCATCCCGTAATCGCGAATCACGGAAGCGACCCGCAGCCGATAGTCGGCGAAGATGCCGGCCCGCCCCTGCGCCTGCACTGGCGGTGTCCCTCGACGTTGCGCCAGCGGCGAACGGCCTCTTCGTCGCGCCAGAACGAGAGTGAAACGAACTTGCCGGGCGCCGTGACGCTCTCGAAGCGTTCGATGGAGATGAAACCCTCGATCTGCTCGAGCTCGCTGCGCAGGCCCGCGGCCAGGTCGAAATACTCTCCCGTTCTGCCTTCAGCGGGCCACACCTCGAAGATCACGACGACCATGCTGGAGACCTCCCCCTGATGGCGGCGATCGCAACCCTTGCTTACTTGCTCAGTCCGAGCCGCTTCGCGACTTCCATGTAGGCCCGGGTGCGTTCCGCCATGAAGGGACGCATCCTCTCGACGCCCACGTCGATCAGCTCGAAACCGCTCTTGAAAGCGAGCTCCTTCATCTCCGGATCGGCATTGAGACTCGCCCACAGATCGGACATGCGCCTGCGCGCGTCGGCAGGCGTCGATTTCGGCATGCCGATTCCGCGGTACGCGCCGTCGATCCAGTCGATGCCGAGCTCCTTGAAGGTCGGCGTATCAGGCAGCAGCGGATGGCGCCTGTCCATGCGCGATCGCGATCGCGCGCAGCTTGCCCTTGTTGTTGATCGCGAAAGCGGAGTAGGACATCGCGCCGCTCACGTGCTGCCCGAGCACGGCCGTGGTCATGTCGCCCGTTCCCTTGAACGGAACGTACGTGGTCTTGATTCCGGCGACGATGTTGAGCCGTTCATGGGCGGCGTGGTTCGCCGAGTTCGTCCCGGAGCCGCCGAACGTGAGCTTTCCGGGCTGAGCTTTGGCCATCTTGATCGAGATCGGCGTACGTCTTGATCGGGCTCTCGTCGTGAACGATGATCGCGTCCGGCGTGTAGTGAAACCAGTAGACGGGCGTGATGTCCTCCGTCTTGTATTGGACCTGACCTTCGAGCGGCTGGAGGACGATGTGCGGCAGATTGATGCCGACGATGTTGAAGCCGTCGCCGGGCAATTGATTCATCTGCGCCCACATGAGGCCGCCGCCCGCGCCAGGCTTGTATTGCACGATCGTCTCGATCTTCGGACAGCGCTTCTTCAGCACCGCCTGCTGGTGCCGCGCCGAGATGTCCGATTCACCGCCTGCCGGGAAAGCCTGCCAGTACTGGATGTTCTTTTCGGGACAGCTCTGTGCGAAGGCCTGTCCGGCGCTGAGCGCGCCGGCGAGCGCGAAGGTCGCGGCAATGAACGGGCGAAGTAGCACGATCGTGGTCCTTTCGTGAGCGTAAAGCGTGTCGAGTGAAGCGCGCGCGTCAGAGGGTGAACGTCTCGAGCTCGCGCACCTGCTCCGGCGTCATCCCTTTCGGATAGTGATACCACTGCGTGTGCGGCGATGCTTCACCGCACGCGAGGCATTGCGTGAGCTGCCACGTATAGCTGCAGCCGGGGCAGGTCCCTCGTGTCCAGAACGTGTTCCACACCGTGGCGCAACTCGGCACGCAGGACCACCGATCCTCCGCTCGCGGTCGCCATTCGCACTGCGGACAGTAGATTTCGGGTTCGTTCATGCCGCTAATCGATCGATTTGATTCCGTATTCCTTCACCGCCTTCGACCAGCGGACGACTTCCGCGTGCAGATACTTCGCGAATGCTTCGGGCGTGGTCGGCGCCGGATCGTAGCCGCGCGCCATCAGGAGCTTGGGCGTCTCACCCGTCGTGAGCACCGCGACGATGTCCTTGTTCAGGCGGTTTACGATCGCCGCAGGCGTTTTCGCCGGGGCCATGATGCCGTACCAGCCGCTGATCTCGAAGCTTTTGTAGCCGGATTCGTCCATCGTCGGCACCTCCGGCAGCTCGCGCGAGCGCTTGAGCGTCGTTACCGCAAGCGCACGGATCTTACCCGCCTTGATCTGGGGGATCGCCGCGCCGGGGCCCGAGAAGATGGTCTGCACTTCGTTCGTGAGCAGCGCCGCGACCGACGGCCCCGAGCCGCGATAGGGAATATGCGTGAGCGTTATCTTCGCCGTGCGGAAGAACACTTCCTGCATGACGTGGGCCGTCACGTTGCCCGAGCCGTAGTTGAGCGCACCGGCCTTCGATTGCGCGAGCTTTACGAATTCCGGAAGCGTCTTCGCGGGCACCGAGGGATTCACCGACATGATGTAGGGCTGCACGATCAACTGGGTGATCGGGGCGAAGTCCTTCACCACGTCGAACTGGGGATTGGCCGTGAGCGCGGTGGCGACGGCGGTCGCGCCGATCTCCGCGATCACGAGCGTGTAACCATCCGGCGCGGCGGTCGCGGTGATATGCGTGCCCACGATCCCCTGCGCGCCACCGCGGTTGTCGATGACGATCTGCTGGCCGAGCCGCGCGGAAAGGGCAGGCTGTATGGTGCGCGAGACGAGATCGGTCCCGCCGCCGGGGGGAAACGGCACGATCAGGCGGATCGGTCTGTCCGGATACGTTGACGAGCGCTCGGCAGCGGGCAGCGCGGATGAAAAGACGGCGGCAGCGAGCGCCACTGCGGCCCACGGCAGGCACTTGCGTGTCATGACGGACAGGTTCCCCTCTTGAATGAAGGCGCTTCCGCAACGCCTCGGGGCCGTATGTTAGCAGCGTGTCGGGCTCTGCATCCGACACGCGACCCAAGGAAAGGAGTTTACGGAGGAGAACCTTGCTTAGAACCAACCCTAATTGGTGAGCGGGGGCTGCGGAGCAGCGGGGTCCCCGCGAACGAAACATTCCAGGTTAGTCAGTATTTCCATCAAGATGTACGAGGCCCCGAGCAGAACGGGCGAGGCCCGAGCCGAAGGCAAGCGCCGCCCCCTTCTAGCAGGAGGCCTGTGCCTTGGGTGCGCACAGGGCTTGAAAAAGTCCTTGCCGAACCTGATCTAATCAGCGCTTTCGTGGAGGTTACAGAAGATGCCAGAGACCCAGACGCGCGAGACGCTCGGCTTCCAGGCCGAGGTCAAGCAGCTCTTGAACCTGATGATTCACTCCTTGTACAGCAACAAGGAGATCTTCCTGCGCGAGCTCGTTTCCAACGCGTCCGACGCCGCGGACAAGCTGCGGTTCGAGGCACTCACCGACAAGGCGCTCTTCGAGAGTGATCCCGAGCTCAGGATCCGGGTCACGGTCGACAAGGACGCGCGCACGGTCACCGTGGCCGACAACGGCATCGGCATGTCGCGGCAGGAAGTGATCGAGAACATCGGCACGATCGCGAAATCCGGCACCCGCGAATTCTTCGAGAGGCTGACGGGTGACGAGGCGAAGGACGCGCATCTCATCGGGCAGTTCGGCGTGGGCTTCTACTCCTCGTTCATCGTGGCCGACAAGGTCACCGTCGTCACGCGGCGCGCCGGGCTCACCGCCGAGCACGGCGTCAAATGGGAATCGGACGGCGGCGGCGAGTACACGATCGAGATGGTCGATCGGCCGCAACGGGGCACCGAGGTGACGCTGCACCTGCGCGAGGGTGAAGACGAACTTCTGACCGGCTATCGGCTCCGCTCGATCATCCGCAAGTACTCCGACCACATCACGCTCCCCATCCTCATGAAGAGGGAGGAATGGGACAAGGACAAGAACGAGAACCGGCTCACGGACGAAGACGAGACGGTGAATCAGGCCGGCGCGTTGTGGGCACGCTCCAAGAACGAGATCACCGAAGAGCAGTACCACGAGTTCTACAAGCACGTCGCGCACGACTTCGAGGCGCCGCTCGCCTACACGCACAACAAGGTCGAAGGCACGAAGGAGTACACGCAGCTCCTCTACATTCCATCGCGCGCGCCGTTCGATCTCTGGGACCGCGATCATCGCCGGGGACTCAAGCTCTACGTGCGGCGCGTGTTCATCATGGACGACGCGGAACACCTGATGCCGGCCTACCTCAGGTTCGTTCGCGGGGTCATCGACTCGAACGATCTGCCGCTCAACGTCTCGCGCGAGATCCTTCAGGAGTCGCGCGACGTCGAGATGATCCGCGCCGGATCGGTGAGGCGCGTGCTGTCGATGCTCGAAGATCTCGCCGGGAGCGAGAAGGAGAAGTACACGACGTTCTGGAAGGAGTTCGGACGTGTCCTCAAGGAAGGGCTGGGTGAGGACCACGGTAACCGCGAGCGCATCGCGAAGCTCGCGCGATTCGCGTCGACGAACAAGGATTCAGAGGAACAGGACGTTTCGCTGACCGATTACGTCGGTCGCATGAAGGAGGGGCAGGACAAGATCTATTACGTCGCGGCGGAAACGTTTGCCGCAGCGAAGAACAGCCCGCATCTGGAGGTCTTCCGCAAGAAAGGCATCGAGGTGCTGCTGCTCTCGGATCGGGTGGACGAGTGGGCGCTCTCGTTCCTCACGGAGTTCGAAGGCAAGCCGCTCCAGTCGGTCGCGAAGGGCGGCCTCGATCTTGGCAAGCTTGCAGACGAGACGGAGAAGCAGGAGCAGGAGAAGGAGGCCGGCGAGTACAAGGATCTGATCGATCGCATCAAGAAGGCGCTCGGTGAGAAGGTGAAGGACGTACGCGCGACGCAGCGCCTCACCGAATCACCCGTGTGCCTCGTCGCCGACGAGCACGACATGGGCATGCATCTCGAGCGGTTGCTGAAGGCGGCCGGACAGAGCGTGCCGTCCGTGAAGCCGATCCTCGAAGTGAACACGCACCATCCGCTCGTGCAGCGATTGAAGAACGAAGCCGACGAGGCGCGGTTCGGAGACTGGACCGTGGTGCTTTTCGATCAGGCGCTGCTCGCCGAGGGAGGTCAGCTCGAAGACCCGGCGGGGTTCGTGAAGCGGCTTAATCAGCTCGTGCTGGCGATGAGTCCGTAGGCTCACGCAATCGACGATGGAATGCGAGGGCAGGCATTTGCTCTCGCAGACATCGTCACATCGTCACGCCAGTAGCAGCTATCGGCCAGAACCTGCCGGTCACCCTTTCGGGCGAATCGCACCAGTGAAATTGCATCCCGGCCCCCTGCTGGCCGAATTTATTTTATGAAATCCGCCCCCGTCATCGGCATCAAATAGTCCTTGGTGATTTCCTTCGGATGGTTGATACCGAGCTGCGCCATGTCGCGGTCGATCTCGTCCATCAGCAGACTCACCGCGTGGGTCACGCCGCCCCGACCGGCACACGCTGCGGCGCACAAGAACGGACGGCCGATGAAACAGAAATCCGCGCCCAGCGCCAGCGCTTTCAGCACATCGGTGCCACGCCGAAAACCGCTGTCCATGATCACCGCCATGTCCTTGCCCGCGGCTTCGCGGATCCCCGGGAGCACGCGCGCCGGAGAGACGGTGCCGTCCAACTGCCTTCCACCGTGGTTGGACACCATCACGCCGTTCAATCCATGCTCGCGTGCTATGCGCACGGAGTCTTTGTCGACCACGCCCTTGATCAGCAGATTGCCCTTCCAGATTTTGCGCATGTGCGCAATGTGCGTCCAGGACAGCCGGTCGCGCCGGCCGTAATCACGCTTGCTGCCGACCGACAGCATCGGCACGCGCGGGCCCATGTTTTCAACATGCGGCATGCCGTCGGTCATCAGCGTTTTGAGGAACATGCCAAACAGCCACTTGGGCCGTATGCCCACATCCCAAGCGAGCCGCAGGGAAGGCCGCAGCGGCGTGCTGTAGCCGTTGCGCACGTTGTTCTCGCGGTTGGCGGGCACCTGCACGTCGACGGTGACGGCGATGGTGTCAAAGCCTGCCCGCTCGCAGCGCTCGAAGGTTTCGGTGATGCGCTCGATGTCGCCCGGCAGATAGGCCTGGAACATTGCGGTCCTGCCGGCGGCTTTGACGTCTTCCATTTTCATCAGCGATGCACCGCTCATCATCATCGGAATGTTCGCTTCCGCTGCGACGCCAGCGAGCACCGTGTCGCCGCGGTAACACGCGGTCGAAGTGCCGCCCATCGGCGCGAAGCCGAACGGCGCGTTGTAGGTTTCTCCGAAGAGGGTGGTTTTCATGCTGCGCGCGGTGGTGTCGACTAGAGGCTTGGGCACAAAGCCGATCTCATCAAATACATTGCGGTTGCCGCGCAGCGAAACATTGTCTTCCACGCCGCCCGTAACATAGCCATAAATCGGCCGCGGCAAAATCTTGCGCGCCCTATCGATGAAGTCTTGCAGCGCCAGGTATTCCTGCAGATGGCGCGGCAGCGCGCGCTTGTCGACAATGGACAGGCCGCCGGTGCTGTCGGGCTTATGCGTAACCGCAGCCAAAGATTTCGGCGTAGCAGTGGTGTCCATCTCTTCTCCCTTTTGCGCGTTGAGCGTCGCAGCGGACTGCGCCGTTATATGGACTTGCCGTGGTCAAGCCGCCACTATAACTGCAAGATCGCCCCAAGGAATCGGGGCGCACCGTTACGCGCGCCAAGCCCGGCTCACCGTGATCGCGGGTCGAACCGAACTCTGCCTTTGTATTGGCACGAATTCGAATCAAAAAAGGGCGATTCCTAGTTGTCCTGTGTCACGGTTAATGCCATCATGCCGGGATCTTCATTAGCGGGGGTGAAGATTCATGGCAGATCTTGCAGAGTTTGATCGTTATATGGCGCATTTGTGTGAAGGACTGGGCTACTCGACTCGTCATCAGAGTTTGCTCGAGTATTGCAGCGGACTGATGTTGCCGATCCAGCGTAAGAGCGTAGAACCGCTCGCGGCGCATGCTGATCCGCTGAACGTTCCTGCGAAACATCAGGCGCTGCATCACTTCGTGGCGAATGCGCGCTGGTCGGATCGGGGACTGCTGGAGCGCATTCGACAATACGTCGAGCCGCACTTGGGTCTGGAGCACGGCGTCTATTGGATCATTGACGACACTGCGCATCCGAAGTGTGGCCGGCATTCGGTGGGCGTCGCACGGCAATACTGCGGCAGGCTCGGCAAGCAGGACAACTGTCAGGTGGCGGTGAGCTTGTCGTTGGCCACGGCCGAAGCCAGTGTGCCCGTGGATTACCAGCTGTATCTGCCGCAAGATTGGGCGAGCGATGTGAAGCGCAGGCGCGAAGCGAAAGTACCGGAGACGGTGCGCTTTGCGACCAAGGCGCAGATCGCGCTGCAGCAGATCCGGGCAGCCCAGGAACGCGGGGTTGCGCCGGGTATCGTGCTGGCCGACGCGGGATACGGCAGAGACACGGCATTTCGCGAAGCTGTGGATGAGCTGGGGCTTACCTATGCAGTGGGAGTGAGCTCGGACATCACGGTATGGGCGCCGGGTAGCACTCCGATGCCGACGACATCGGCTCCAGGCCGAGGCCGGCCACCGACACGCCTGCGCCGCGGGCCGGGCCATGAGCCGCTGAGCGTGAAGCAACTCGCCTTGGCGCTGAAGCGCTCGGCGTGGAAGCGAGTCGCTTGGCGTGAAGGTACGAATAAAGTGCTCTCTTCGCGCTTTGCACGGGTGCGGGTGCGCGCGGCGCATCGCGATTACCTGCGAACGAGCCTGCGTGAAGAGCAGTGGCTGCTCATCGAATGGCCACTCAAAGAAGCCGAGCCCACGAAGTATTGGCTGTCGAATCTGCCGGTCGATATAAGCATCAGCCATCTGGTCAACACCGCGAAGATGCGCTGGCGCATCGAACAGGACTACCACGAGCTTAAATCCGAATTCGGCTTGTCTCATTACGAGGGCCGCGGCTGGACTGGCTTTCACCATCACGCAACGGTGTGCATCGCCGCCTATGGCTTTCTACTCGCACAGCGACTGCAGAATGCTTCCAAAAAAAACTCCAATCGACCAACGGCGCTTGCCTTACCCGAAGATTACAGACCTCGCGGCAGCCGGCCGAGCGCAGCGCCATGTGCCGGACTCGATACCCACACTGCGCCATCTCGTGAGCACCGAGATCGCGCGTCGACTTCAACGATGCCCGTGCTGCGGAGCGGTCGCTCGGCGAGCGTGACACAGTACCAACTAGTGTTCTGTCCGCGAAATGACTTGTACTTCTTTCGGAGCCCAGCTATGCTGAAGCATGCCGAGAAAAGCTTCCCCTGTAAATTTGACGACGCAAGCCCGAGAACAGTTCGAGCAGTGGGCGACGGCACATACGACGCCTCAGCAAGTGGCACTTCGCTGCCGCATCGTGTTGGCCGCGGGGCGCGGTGAGGACAATGTGGCGATCGCCACGGCGGCTGGCGTTGATGTGAAGACCGTCGCGCTGTGGCGCAAGCGCTTTGCTGCAGCCGGACCGGAGAGCCTGTGGCATGTGGCGCCGGGGCGCGGGCGCAAGCCGGTCTACGAAGCGGACAAGATCAAGGCGATCGTCGAGGCCACTCTGCATACCAAACCGCGTGGCAAGACGCACTGGAGTTGCCGCGACATGGCGCGAGCACAAGGTGTTGGCAAGTCCATGGTCAGCGACATCTGGCGCAGCCATAACCTGAAGCCGCATCGGGTCAAAAACTTCAAGCTCTCGCGCGATGCGCGCTTCGTGGAGAAGCTCACCGACGTGGTGGGGCTGTATCTGAATCCGCCGGAGCAAGCGATCGTGCTGTGTGTAGACGAGAAAACCCAGATTCAGGCGCTCGATCGCACGCAGCCGGGCCTGCCGCTTCAGAAAGGCCGATTGGGCACGATGACGCATGACTACAAACGCCATGGCACGACCTGCCTGTTTGCTGCGCTTGAAGTCCTGCAAGGCAAAGTGATCGGGGAGTGCCACGCTCGCCATCGGCATCAGGAGTTCTTGAAGTTCCTGCGTCGTCTGGATCGGGAGTTTCCCGGGGACGTGCCGCTGCATCTGATTATGGACAACTATGGCACTCACAAGCACCCCAAGGTGCAAGCGTGGTTGACGCGTCATCGGCGCTTTGAATTCCATTTCACCCCGACCTCGGGTTCATGGCTGAATCTGGTGGAGCTTTGGTTTGCCGAATTGACTAACAAGGCAGTGCGCCGGGGCACATTCAGCAGCGTCCATGATCTGCAACGCGCCATCACACAGTTCCTCGAGACGTGGAACGAACAGCCAAACCCATTCGTCTGGACTGCGAGCGTTGACTCGATTCTCGCTAAACACACGCGCAGTCGTGACACGCTCGAGCAGATTAAACCCGGCTGCACCGCGCCTCGAAGCCGGAAGAAGAAAACTCCGGTTATTTCGAGGACACAACACTAGCCTTAGCAGGCGAGTTTCGCGCCCCACAACATCTCTGTAAGCCGGGCGCCCTTCTCCAGAGCGTTCTGGATCGTCGAGAGCCGGTCGGGTGATTTCGCGAGCGTCTCTTCAGGGTCGCGAGCTGTCCGTTGCGAGGTAGGACTGTCGGCCAGGACCGGACGTTCAAGCTGATCGGCCTCATAGGCCTTGCAGATCAGCGGCGCCCCGAATGACAAACGGGTCGGGTTCACTTTAAAAGCTGGATAATGAAGAACCCGGCTCCATTTTTTAGGCGGAAGAAATGGTGCAAACCGAGCGCCGAAGGGTTGCTCGAAGCCGCCAAGACTGCCCGGCGGGATGCTGCCGACCATATCGAAAAGCGTCTTGGAAGTGATGAAGCTTGCTGCGCTTTAGGGTACTCGGGGGAGGAGCCATGGAGTACGTGAAAGTCACGTTTCCCACGAATCGTCTCGTATACATCGACGGCGAGGAGAACGGCAACACGAATGAGGTGCTGCGGGTCGCGGCGGGCACGCATGTGTTCGAGCTCGGCAATCTCCAGAACTTCCGGCCCGCATCGCGCAAGGTGACCGTGCAGGACACCACGGTGCTCGAGCCGCTGGAGATCGCGTTCTACCGGAAGGACGATTGATGATGCGAGCAATCGTGGGCTTGGTCTCCGCGCTGCTGCTGGCGGCGTGCGCGCCGTTTACCCCCTCCAACCCTCCCCTTGCGCAGTACGCGCCGGATGCCGGCTACCGCTTCGAGCGGCTGGAGCACGGCGACAACAACAGCGACGAGCTGTTCATCATTGTGACCTTTTCCGGCGGCGGGACACGCGCCGCGGCGATGGCCTACGGCGTGCTCGAGGCGCTGCGCGACACCACTATCCAATGGCGCGGCCGCTCGGTGCCGCTGCTCGACGAAGTCGACGTGATCTCGTCGATTTCGGGCGGCAGCTTTCCGGCCGCCTACTACGCGTTGCGCGGGCGGCAGATTTTCGACGAGTTCCCGGACCGCTTCCTCTACCGGCCGGTGCAGAACGATCTCATCAGGCTCGCCCTGTCGCCGACAAACTGGCTGAGGCTCGCCGCGCCGGCGTACGGACGCAGCGACCTCGCCGCAGAGTTCTATCACCGCGAGGTGTTCGGGGGCGCCACCTACGCCGACGTCATCGCGCGCAACCGGCGGCCCTTCGTGATCTTGAACGCGACGGACATGACCACCGGCACGCAGTTTCCGTTCATCCAGGACCAGTTCGACCTGATGTGCTCGGATCTCGCGGGCGTGCCGCTCGCCCGCGCCGCGGCCTCGTCGTCGGCGTTTCCGGGTGGCCTGACGGCGCTGACGTTCCAAAACTACGCCGGCACCTGCGGGTACCGCCAGCCTCCCTGGGTGGAGTTGGCTGTCGAAGACCATGCCTCTCGCGTTAATCCACGCCGCACGGCGCGCGCCGAGAACCGCCTGCTCCTCGCCGCCGAAGGGCCAGCGCGGCGTCCCTACATCCATCTCACCGATGGCGGTGTGGCCGACAACATCGGCTTGCGCGGGCCGCTCGACGCAATCGTCTCGACGAACCATCCGTGGAGCGTGCTGCAGAGGATGAACCAGCAGAAAATCGACACGCTGGTGGTGATCGTCGTGAATGCCGCCACCAACCCCGCGACGGACCGCGACCAGACCGCGGCCGTTCCGGGCCTCATCGATACCCTGACCACGGCGGCCACCGTACCGCTGGACAACTACTCGTTCGACACCGTGGAGTTGCTAAGCAAGGCTGTGAACGAGTTCAATACGGATGCCCGTCTGGTGGAGGGCTGCAACAAGCTCTCCGCGCGCAGAGCCGAACAATGCGCCTTGAATCTTCCGGCGCCTCATAAGGTCGACCTGTATCCCGTCCAGGTGGCCTTCGAGTACATCGCTTCACCGGAGGAGCGTACCTGGTTCAAAAACCTTCCGACCAATTTCGGGCTGCCTCGCGAGTCCGTCGATAAGCTGCGCGCCGTCGGGCGCCGGCTGCTTAACGAGGACCCCAACTTCCAGAAGCTGCTGAAGGCGCTGAACGGCTGTATCGGAGGCGGCGGGCAGGCTTGCTGAACTAATAGCCCCGCGCTCAACGGCAACCAAACATCGCGCCGACGCCCGTAGCGGCACCGTCCGTGTTTTGCCACCTGCGCATAGTTGCGATCTGCACATAGGGGTCGACTGCGGACGTTCGGTGGGATTTGTCCGCAGGCCGAACGCGACTCAGGAGCGATGGGAGTCGCCAGTCGCTTAGCAGCGGATGGCGGTACGCCTTGGCGATCTTTCTAACCCGCGGCGGCCTCACTTCCCCCGCCACACCGGCTTGCGCTTGGCAGTGAACGCATCGATGCCTTCGGCCGCGTCCTCGGTCATCATGTTGCAGACCATCGATTGGGTCGCGAGGGTGTACGCCTGTTCCAGGCCCGTCTCGAGCTGCTCGTAGAACGTACGCTTGCCGGCAGCGACGGCAACAGGCGTCTTGTCGAGGATCGCTTCACAGAGCTTCGCGACTTCGGCATCGAGCGCTTCGGGCGCGACGACCCGATTCACGAGGCCGCGAGCGAGCGCGGCAGCGGCATCGATCGGCTCGCCCGTCAGAAGCATCTCGAGCGCAGTTTTACGCGAAACATTGCGCGCCAGTGCGACGCCCGGCGTGTTGCAGAAGAGCCCGAACTTCACGCCCGAGGTGGCGAAGGTCGCACCCTGCGCCGCAATTGCGAGATCGCTCTGCGCGACGAGCTGACAGCCGGCGGCGAAGGCGAAGCCGTGCACCCGTGCGATCACGGGCTGTGGCAGGCGGGTGAGCGTAAGCATGATCTCCGAGCACATGCCGAAGACCTTCTCGACGAACCCCGAGTCGTTCTGCGCACGCATCTCCTTCAGATCGTGGCCCGCACAGAACGCCCGACCGTTGCCCGCGAGGACGATCACGCGAACCGAGGCATCGTGACGGATCGCGTCGAGCTCGCGCTTGAGTGCCAGGAGGAGCGAATAAGACAGGGCATTGAACTGCTGAGGGCGGTTCAAGGTGAGCGTCGCGACGCCGCCACTGTCGCTGCGCAAAAGCTGATCGGTAGTCACGTGCGGAGAGTCCATCGTTGTCTCGCTCGAGGTTGAAAGCGAACGCGTCGGCCATCGTCCCGGGTGTGTGTCACTCGCCGGCGGGTCTCCGGAATTCGTCTCGATGAACGTTCGGATCGCTCGTGCGCGTTGCCCGGGACATTATAGCCATCGCGTGACCGCCGACCGATCGTGCTAGCATTCCCGCGTCACCTTCAGGGCGCGCGCGACGCCGGCCGAAGAATCATGCCCCAATTCACATACGCCCATGCCCGCGGCGAGGACTGGCGGGAGGTCGCCCGAAGCTGTGCCGAACAGCTCGAGGGCGCGAACGGCAACCTCGGTTTTCTGTATGCCACCGACCGCCTCGCGGATCATCTGGGCGATGTCCTGTCGGCCTGCCGCAAAGCGACGAGCGTCGCGCATTGGGTCGGCACCGTCGGCGTCGGCGTCTGCGCGACGGGCCACGAGTATCTCGATGAGCCCGCGGCTGCCGCGATGGTGGGCGATTTCGATCCGGGCTCGTTCAAGGTTTTCTCGGGCGTTGCGAGCGAGGGCGACGTCAAACGCCTCGATCTGAAGTGCGGCGGGTCGCAGGCGGCATTCGCGCTCGTGCATGTCGATCCCTACAACTCTCACGCGCCGCAGCTCGTCGCGAAGCTCGCCGAGAAAGTGGAAAGCGGGTTTCTGCTCGGCGGGCTCACGAGCTCGCGCCAGCAGAACCTACAGATCGCCGACCGGGTGATGGAAGGCGGGCTGTCCGGCGTCGCGTTTTCCGACTCGGTGATCATCGCGACGCGTCTCACCCAGGGCTGTTCGCCGATCGGTCCGAAGCACACGGTGACGAACGCGCAGCGCAACGTGATCGTCACGCTGGACGGCCGTCCTGCGCTCGAGGTGTTCCTCGAAGACATCGGCGAATCGCTGGCGGCCGAGATCGAGCGTATCGGCGCGCACGTGTTCGTCGGCATCTCGATTCCGGGCAGCGACACCGGCGACTATCTCGTCCGCAATCTCGTCGGCATCGATCCGACGAACAAGCTGCTCGCGATCGGCGAGGTGCTCGAGCCGAATGCACGCATCATGTTCTGCCGCAGGAACGCTCAGACGGCGCAGGAGGACATGAAGCGCATGCTGGGGAGCATCAAGCAGGGTTTGTATGCGCCGCCCCGGGGGGCGATCTACTACTCGTGTCTGGGGCGCGGCGCGAGCCTGTTCGGGCCGAACTCGGAGGAGTTGAAGTTCATCCAGAACGGATTGGGCGATATCCCGCTGGTCGGCTTCTTCTGTAACGGCGAGATCTCGCACAACCGCCTCTACGGCTACACCGGCGTCCTGACGCTCTTTCTGTAGGGGACGGCGCAGCCGATGGCCTTCATCGAAGAGCTGAGCGCGACAGCGCTCGACATTTTCGCGTTCTGCTTTCTCATCGTGGGCTGGATCGCCTACGCGGACTTCGCTTCGCGCCACGGCAGCATCGTCCCGAGCCTGCACAATCGCATGGACCACTATCCGGCGCCTGTGGATGGTGCGCATGATCGAGCGCGACAACCGCATGGTCGACGTGAACGTGATGCGCAACGTCACGCGAAGCTCGCAGTTCTTCGCATCGACGACCATGCTGATACTGGGCGCGCTCATCGCGCTGACGGGCTATGTGCAGCAGGCGCTCGACGTCGTGGCCGGACTGCCGTTCACGGTCAGGGGCTCCGCGCGGCTCCTGGAGATCAAGATCGGCCTGCTCGTCGCGATCTTCGTCTACGCCTTCTTCAAATTCTCCTGGGCCATCCGGCAGCTCAACTTCTCCGGCATCATGGTTGCGGCGGCACCGGGTCCGACGAAAGACAATCCCGAACAGCACGCCGTCGAGATCAACGCGATCGCGAAGATCACCTCGGTACGCCGGCGAGCACTTCAATAACGGGCTGCGCGCTTACTACTTCGCGCTCGCGGCGCTCGCCTGGTTTCTGCACCCGTGGCTCATGATCGCGGGCACGGCATGGGTCGTCGCCGTGCTCTACCGCAGGGAGTTCGCCTCGCGCACGCTGCGGGCGATGTGCGAGCAGGACGCTTCGGGCACGCTGCGCCCGTGAGACGACTCGTTCGCGTCAGGCCGGTGCGACGAACTCGAGCGCATTGCGCTCGACGCTCACCTCGATGCGCGTATGCGCCGGCGCCTCCTGCTTCGGTTCGGGCCACGTTTCGTCGTCGAAGTGAACTTCGAATCCGGTCCACTCGAGCTCGAGTAAGCGCGCGCGGCGTCGGGTGAGCTTCGGATGCTCGAGCTCGCCCTCCTGCCATGTCGCGAGCGCGTCATGGAGTTTGTCGCGCTCCGCAGTCGTGACCACGACCACGTCGAGCATGCCGTCGTTCGGGTCGACGTCCGGTGCGAGATAGAGGTTCGGGCCGACGAACGCCATGTTCATCGTCTCGAGGAGGACGTAATCGCCTGACGCGTCTTTACCGTCGAGGCGCAGATCGAGCGTGTGCGGCGGACAGCGTTCGAGCCGGTCGCGCAGCATGCCGATCGCGCGTGGCGAGTTTCGCGTCGGCATCCTTGAGCGACTTGAGCGCCAGGCTCTGGTCCGCCACCGGCATCGTGCACGCGAAAAGGCCCATGCCGAACGCTTCCATGAAATAGCGCGAGCCCCACGGGCCTTTGGCGAGGCCCACGTCGAAGGTGACGGGCCGCGCGTGCTTCCAGCTCGCGATGATCTCGCCGAGCGAGAGCTTCGGTCAGACCGAGCGTTTTCGAGATGTTGTTGGCGGTCCCCAGCGGCAACGGCGCCACGGGGATGTCGCGCCCGATGAGCTTCTTGGCGATGCGCCCGACGGTGCCGTCGCCGCCCGCCACCGCGATCAAGTCGGCGGGCTCGTCGAGCACCTTCGCCCAGTCGTCATCGGAACAGGCCTGATAGCGGACCGCGTGGCCCGCCGCGCGCACGAGCGTCTGCAGCTCGTCGCCGTCGGGCTGGTCGTCGTCTCCCGCTCCCGGATTGTGAATCAATGTGATGCGCACGAAGATTGCGTCCCTGGGATGAAGTCCCGGCACGCCACTCTGCAACTCGCATACCGGCGGCGGGCGCAGGAGATCCCAATGCGAATACTGATTGCGAACGACGACGGCGTTTACAGTCCCGGAATCTGCGCACTCGCGCAGTGCGCGCAGGAATTCGGCGAGGTGCGGGTGGTCGCGCCCGACGTGGAGATGAGCTCGGCAAGCCACTCGATCACCGCATCGCGGCCGCTCTCCTACAAACGCACGCCGATCAAGAGCATCGAGGCGTATCGCGTGAACGGCACGCCCGGCGACTGCGTGGCCCTCGGCGCGTATCACTGGGAGAAGGTCGACGTGGTGCTCTCGGGGATCAACCTCGGGCCGAATCTGGGCAACGGTCTCTGGCACTCCGGGACGCTGGCGGCGGCGAAGCAGGCCGTGCTCTTCGGGATGCGCGGCTTTGCGTTCAGTACGCCGGTCGGCGAGGAGGAGCCGGATTGGGAGATGATCAAACGATGGGCGCACAAGGCATTGGAAATGCTGCTACCCGATCGCCGGCTTACTCTCGTGAACGTGAACTTCCCGGTGGGCGAGCCGAAAGGCATGCGCTGGACGCGTCAATCGGTAAAACAGTACCGACGGCAAAGTGGTGCCCGGCAAGGATCCCTACGGCCGCGAGCACTATTGGTTCACCGTGATTCCGATCGAGGAGACCGAGGAGGGCACCGACCGGTAGGCGGTCGACCACGGCTATGTGTCGATGACGCCGCTCAGACTGGACCTCACGAACGAGAAGGAGCTTGCCGAGGCGCTCACGCGGCATCCGATTGCGTAACACGCGTGCGCGTGGCTTACGGCACGGTGTGAACGGATGCGCTCACGATCGTGCGCGACCGAAGCGCCACGCGCCTGCTCATTCCTGCTGGATGCCGGCGTCGCGGATGACTTTGGCCCATTTCTGCATCTCGGTCTTCAGGAACGCCGCGAATGCCTGAGGCGCGCTGCCGACGGGCACAGCGCCGTCGGCTTCGAAACGCTCGCCGATCTCGCGCGTTCTGACGATATCGGTGAATTCCTTCGCCAGCTTGTCGACGATCGGCCGCGGCACGCCCGCGGGCAGCACGACACCCTGAAAGGCCTCCGCCTGATAGCCGGGCAGCGTCTCCGCGATCGTCGGCACGTCGGGCATCGACGGCAGAGCGCTTCGCGCTGGTGAGCGCGAGGGCTTTCAGCTTGCCCGACTTCACGTGCGGCGCGGCTGAAATCGTGGTCGTGAAAAGCATCGTCACGCGGCCCCCGATCACGTCGGTGACGGCCGGCGGGATGCCTTTGTACGGGACGTGGATCATCTGCACGCCGGCCGTGCGCTGGAAGAGCTCGCCCGCGAGATGCGGGGCCGACCCGGCGCCGGGCGAAGCGAAGGTGAGCTCTCCCCGCTTCGCCTTCGCGAGCGCGATCAACTCCTTGACCGAGCTTGCCTGGAAACCCGGGTGGACCACGATGACGTTCGGCTGCGAATTGAGCTGCGTGAGCGGCGTGAAGTCCTTCTGCGGATCGTACGGCAGCTTCCTGTAGAGGCTCGGATTGATCGCGAACGTCGTCGTGATCATGAGGATGGTGTAGCCGTCCGGCAGCGCGTGCGAGGCGATCTCCGTTCCGACGATCGTCGCCGCTCCGGGACGCGTATCGATGACGACGTTCTGACCCCATCTCTCGGTGAGTTTCTGCCCGATGAGCCGCGCGGTGAGGTCGAGGCCGCCGCCGGGGGCGAAAGGCACGATCACGCGGATCGGTTTTTCCGGATACTTCTCCGGCGAGGCGGGTGATTGGGCCGCGAACACGGCCGGGCTCGCCGCCAATGCGATCAGAAGGGGCAATGCACGTTCCATCCTTCACGGTTCCTTCTAGAAATCGGCGTTGTCTTCCGCTGCTGCCTGTGTGCGGCGTTCGTGGCGCTTGTGCTGCCACAACGCAAAGACGACGGAAGCCACGGAGAGCGCGATCAGCACGCCGGAAATCGGGCGGGTCAGGAAAAGCAGCGGATCCGAGTCCGTCATGATCGCACGCACCAGGTTGATTTCGATCTGATCGCCGAGCACGACGCCGAGGATGAGCGGCGCGAGAGGCAATGCGCCTTTGACCATGAGATAGCCGATCACGCCGAAAAGCGCCAGCACGTAGACGTTTCCCATCGTGTTGCTGAGCGCATACGCGCCGATCACGCACAGCACGAGGATAACCGGGAAGAGCACGTCCTTCGGCACGCTCACGATGCGCAGAAAGAAGCGCACGCCGACAAACATCATCACGATCATGATCGCATGCGCCAGGATGTAGGCCGCGAAGATCCCGTACGAGAGCGTCTGCTGCTGCGAGATGAAGAGCGGTCCGGGCTGGATGCCGTGAATCGTGAGCGCCCCGAGCATGACGGCCGTCACCGCGTCGCCCGGGATGCCGAACGCCATGATCGTCACCAGCGAGCCGCCGACGTTCGAATTGTTCGCCGCTTCCGAGGCGATGATGCCTTCGGGCGTTCCCGTGCCGAAACGCTCGGGATGTCGCGAGAACTTCTTCGCCTGATCGTAGGCCATCACGTTCGCCGCGCTGCTGCCGATGCCGGGCAGCACGCCGATCACCACGCCCACGAACGAGGTCCACAGCAGCATGAAAGGCCGCGAGATGATTTCCCACAGCACCTTCAGATGCGACACGACGATCTTCGGCGCGGAGAAGGCGCCTATGGAGTCATCGCGACCGGCGCCCATTTTTTCCACGTCGGACATGATCTGCGCGAACGCGAACACGCCGATCAATACCGGCAGGAAAGGAATGCCGCCTTCGAGGAAAGGGATGCCGAGCGTGAGACGCGGCGCGCCCATGACGGGGTCGCTGCCCATGACGGTCACGACGAGCCCGATCGCGCCGGACAGCAGTCCGCGCGTAATCGAGGTACCGGTGAGGCCGGCGACCATCGAGAGCGCGAATACGAACAGCGAAAAGTACTCCCAGGGCCCGAACTCGAGCGCGATCGCGGCGAGCGGGCCGGTTGCGCCGACGAGGAAAATCGCGCCGAGCAGCCCGCCGAAGAAGGAGGCCCAGATGCCGAGCCACAGCGCGCGCCCGGGCTCGCCTTTCTGCGCCATCGGGAAGCCGTCGAACATCGTGGCGATCGAGGAGGGTTTACCTGGAATGCCGAGCAGCGTCGACGTGATGAGCCCGCCGGATTCGCCGCCGACGTATACGCCGATCATCGCCGCGAGCCCTTGCAGCGGCTCGAGGCCGAAGGTGAACGGCAGGACCATGATGACGGTCATCGTGTTGGTGATGCCGGGCAGCGCTCCGCCTACGATGCCGACGAACGTGCCCGCGAGAAGCGGTACCAGGTACTTCCACTGGAGAACGTTGACGATGCCTTCGAGCAGTAACTCGTACACGGCGGCCGTTCAGAAGTCGGTCCAGCGCCCGCGCGGCAGCAGCACCGACAGGTAGTCCTGGAAGAGATGGAACGTCGCGAACGCGCTCACGACGGCGATGACGCACGCCACGAGCCACGCTTTCGCCGTGCGCGGACGACCAAGCAGCCACTGCGCTGCGAGCATGAAGCCGAGCGTCGCGATGCGAAAGCCGAGCAGAGGCAGCACGGCCGACGTACGCGCCGAAGACCGCGAAGCTCCACGCCACCAGCCCGTAATTGGGTCTTGTCCGCGATGCCGGATTCTGCGCACGGCGGCGGGCGAGCAGCGTCTGCACGAGCAGCAGCGCGGAGAGCACAGCCGTGATGCCGAGGATGATCCGCGGGTAGTAGCCCGGACCGATCGGAACGAGCAGCGACGGTCCGGGAAGATCGAGCGTCAGCGCGAAAAAAAGGAGACTGGCGGCGAGGCAGACGAGGGCGGTGGCGAGATCGCGCGCCATGACGGCCCTAGCAGCGTGTCGGACTTGTCATCCGACACGCAACAAAGGAAAGGAGGTTACGGAGGGAAACCATCGGTTTCCTATCTGTTCCGTAGGGCGACGAGGCCCGAGCCGAAGGCGAGCGGTGCCCCCTCCCTAGCGCTTCAGCAGCCCGAGGTCTTTGGAGATGTCCTTGTTGAGCGCGTCGTTCTTCTTGAGAAACTCGGTGTAGCCCTTGCGATCGAGGTAACGCACGTCGGTGCCCTGCACCTTCATCGCTTCCGCGAACGCGGCTTCTTTCGCCGCGCCCGCGCAGGCCTTCTCGAGCCTTCCGAGGACGGCGGCCGGTGTGCCTTTGGGAACCATCACCCCGCGCTGCACTTCGTAGACGACGTTGACGCCGCTCTCTTTCAGCGTCGGCACGTTCGGCAACTCATGGTGCCGTTTCTCGGTTGCGATCGCGATGAATCTCAGTTGCCCCGCTTCCACTTTGCTCTTCTGCGTGAGATTCGAGTCGGTGAGATCGATGTGGCCGCCGAGGATCGCGTTCATGCGCGGCGCGAGCCCTTCGTAGGACACGTACTTGAACTTGACCTTGGCCCCCTTCTCGATCAGCGCCGGGAAGAAGTGGCTCGTCGAGCCGAGCGTTGCGCCCACGCTGATCTGTCCCGGCCGCTTCTGCGCATCGGCGAGCAGGCCTTTCCAGTCCTTCCACGGCGTCTTGGGGCTCGCGGTGAGCACCGAGGCCGTCGACGAGATCAGGCAGATCGGCTCGAAGTCCCAGTAGTTCACGTCGGCCACGCCCGTGTAGTACGTCGAGTGGATGTAGTCGTGCGCGGCGTAGAGCGTATAACCGTCCGGGGAGGCGTCCTTCGCCTCGCGCGCGCCCTTCGTGCCGGAGGCGCCGCCCACGTTCGCGATGACTATCGTCGCGCCGCCGAGATGCTTCTGGAGAAGAGGCGCAAAGGGCCGGAAGATGTTGTCCGTGTCGCCGCCCGCCGCCCACGGCACCACCATCTTGATCGGGCGATCGGGATACTCGGCGGCCGTTGCGGTATGTGCGACTGTCAACGCGGCGATCGCGAACAACGCCTTGTGCATGGCTTCCTCCTCCTTGTGTTTTGACCCGCTTCCTGGGCGATCGTAGCAAACTCAGTAACCGACCGCCTGACCGTCGGTACGGCGCTCGGACGCGCCGAGATAACCGTCTTCCATCCTGTAAATGAGCTGTGCCCGGCCGAAGTCGGTCGACCAGCGATCGGCCTGAGTGAGTGCATGGCCGCGCGCGCAGAGCGCATCGAGCACGTCCGGCGACAGGCCGTATTCGACGGCGCCCTTGCCGCCCGGCATCGATGCGCCAGCGCGGCGCGTCGGACGCCGCCTGCGGATTCTGGTGGTAATCGACCATGCGCAGCATCACCTGCGTATGGCCCTGCGCCTGCATCGAGCCGCCCATCACGCCGAAGCTCATGAGCGGCTGCCCGTTGCGCGTCACGAAGCCGGGAATGATCGTATGGAACGGCCGCTTGCGCGGCGCGACGACGTTGGCGTGGTCGGGCCGCACGCTGAATCCCGAGCCGCGGTTCTGGAGGCTGATGCCGGTGCCGGGCACCACGACGCCGGAACCGAATCCGGAGAAGTTCGACTGGATGTACGACACCATCATCCCGGATTCGTCCGCCGCCGTGAGATAGACCGTGCCGCCTTTCGCCGGCTGCCCGAAGGAGGGCGAGCGCGCCGTTTTCAGGTCGATCAGCTTCGCGCGTTGCTTCAGATAACCCTTGTCGATCATCTCCGCGGGCTTCACGCGCATCGTCGCCGGGTCCGACACGAACTCGTATGCATCGGCGAACGCGAGCTTCATCGCCTCGATCTGCAGGTGCAGACTGTCGATCGAATCGACGGGATAGCTCGACATGTCGAAGTTCTCGAGGATGCCGAGCGCGATCGAGCGCTGCGATGCCCTGACCGTTGGGCGGGATTTCGTGCAGCGTGAAGCCGCGGTAGTCGATGCCGATCGGATCGACCCAGTCGTTCGTGTGCGCGGACAAGATCTTCGATCGTGAGCGCGGCGCCATGCTGCTTCGCGAATGCGGCCATCTTCTCGGCGAGCTCGCCCGTGTAGAACGCCTCGCCTTTCGTTTCGGCGATGCGCTGGAGCGTTTTCGCCTGCGCGGGAAACGAGAACTTTTCGCCGGGCTGCGGGTGCGCGGCCGCGCGGCATGAACGCGTCCGAGAACCCGGGCTGCGACTGGAGCTCGGGCACCGCGTTCGCCCACAGCCGCGCGATCGTCGGCGAGACCATGAAGCCGTCCGCCGCGTACTTGATCGCGGGCTCGAAGAGATCGGCGAACGGGAGCTTCCCGAATTTCTCCGAGAGATCGCACCCACGCGCTCACCGCGCCCGGCACGGTCACGGAATCCCAGCCGCGCTGCGGCATCGACGGCATGCCTTTGAAGCGATCGAACGTCCAGCCCGCTGGCGAGCGGCCGGACGCGTTGAGGCCGTGCAGCTTCTTGCCGTCCCACAGGATGCAGAACGCGTCGCTGCCGATGCCGTTGCTCGTCGGCTCGACCACGGTCAGCGCGATCGCGGTCGCGAGCGCCGCATCGACGGCGTTCCCCCCTTTCAGCAGCATGCGCAGGCCCGCCTGCGCTGCAAGCGGCTGAGAGGTCGCGACGACGTTGCGCGCGAGCACCGGCATGCGCTGAGACGGATAGGGAAACTGCCAGTCGAAGAGTTTCATGGAGGAGAATGGCGCGGGAAAGCGATGATTATAGCGCTGCGTTCCCCGCGTCATGGCGGTCCCGAATGCGTCCTGATGGCCGCGCGCCATGCGCCTCATTCCGTCGCGCAGGTACACCGCGGACGAATCCGGGAACGATCCATGCCCCATCGTCATTCCGTCGCGAGGACGAATCCAGGCGCCGTTCAGCGCGTGTTCTGGATCCCGGACGCGTGTGCCGCGCACCTCCGGGATGACGTCGTGTAGTCATTCCGTCGCGAGGACGGAATCCAGGCGCCTTTGAACCGGGCCGCCTACATCACTGCGGCTCGATGTTCGCGTCGCGCGCCGACCTTCTTCCATTTCTCGATCTCGGAGCGGATCGAAGCGGCGTGCTCGTCCGCGCTGCTGCCGATCGGCTCGGCGCCGGCGGCGATGATCGCCTTGTTGTTCTCCGGATCGCGCATCGCCGCGACGAGCGCGACGTTCAGACGCTCCGACGACCGGCCGCGGCATGCCCGCAGGGCCGACGAAGCCGAACGGGCTGCGCACGACGAAACCGGGCACGCCGGATTCGATCATCGTCGGAATGTCCTGCGCAAAGGTCGACACGCTTCTCTCCGGTCTGCGCGATCATGCGCAGCTTGCCGGCTTTGCATGTGCCCGACGAGCAACGGAATGCTCGCGAACTGAAGCTGGATGTTGCCGGCGACGAGATCGATCACCGCCGGCCCCGCGCCTTTGTAGGGAACGTGCACGAGCTTGATGCCGGCAGTCGAGTTCAGAAGCTCGGCCGCGAGATGGCCCACGGTGCCGCGGCCGGATGTCGAATAGAAGATCTCCCCCGGCCTCGTCTTCGCGAGGGCGATGAGCTGCTTCACGTTCTGCACGGGCAGCGAAGGATGAACGACGAGCCCCGACGGAACGTCGACGATGATGCCGAGCGCGGTGAAGTCCTTCACCGTGTCGTACGGCATCTTGCTTGATCATCGCCGGATTGATGACGAAGCTCGCCGCGATGAGACCCGTCGTGTAGCCGTCGGGCGCCGCGCGCGCGATGACCTCGCCGCCCACGGTGCCGCCCGCGCCGGGACGATAGTCCATCACGACCGGCTGCCCGAGCACCTCGCTCATTTTCGGCTGGAGCAGCCGGAAGAACATGTCGCTGTTGCCGCCGGGCGCGGCGGGATTGACGAGCCGGATCGGCTTGGTCGGGAAAGCCTGCGCTTGCACGCTCGCCGCCGCTGTCATCGCCAGCTGCGCACATCAGCACTGCGACGCGGTGCTACTCCACTTCATTTGCTCTCCTCGGTTTGCCTGCTTCACGCTTCACTCCTTCACGTCCCTATTCCGGCTCGATCCCGGCCGTCTTCGCGACCTTGATCCACTTCGCGATCTCGGCGCGGTTGAACTTGTCGTGCTGCTCGGGCGTGCTCGCGACGACGTCGGCGCCCTGCTTCGCGAGGTTCTCCTTGACCGCCGGATCGTTCAGCGCCTTGACCAGCGCGCCGTTGCCGCGCTCGATGATCGGGCGCGGCGTTGCGGCGGGCGCGAACATCGCGAAGCCGCTCGAAACGACGAAGCCCTTCATCCCTTGCTCGTCCATCGTCGGCACGTCTTTGGCGCGCCGGCGACCGCGTCTCGCCGGTCTGCGCGATCATGCGCAAGCGTCCCGTGCGCGTGTGAACGAGACCCGCCGGCATGCTCGAAAACTGGAAATGACAGATGCCCGGCGACGACGTCGATCAGCGACTGGCCGGAGCTCTTGTAATGAATCGCGCGTCAGCTTCACTTTCGCAAGCGAAGCGAGCAGCTCCGCCGCGAGATGGCCCACCGTGCCGCGTCCGGCGGTCGAATAGTTGAGCGCGCCGGGCTGACTTCTCGCGAGCGCGATGAACTCCTTCACGTTCTTCGCAGGCACCGAAGGATGGATGACGAGCGCCGTGGGAACGTCGGCGATGACGCCGAGCGGGGTGAAGTCCTTCACCGAGTCGTAGTTGAGCTTCTTGATCATCGCGGGATTGATCGTGTGCGCGGCCGACACCATCAGCAGGGTGTAGCCGTCGGGCGCCGCGCGCGCCGCCGCTTCGGTGCCGATCGTGCTGCCGGCGCCGCCGCGATTGTCGATGATCATCTGCTGGCCGAGGATCTCGCCCATCTTCGGCGCGAAGACGCGCGCGATGATGTCGGTGTTCCCGCCCGGTGCGAACGGAACGATCATGCGCACGGGCTTGGTCGGATACTGCTGGGCGAATGCGGTCGCGGAAAAGGCGAGCGCAAAAATGGCGAGCGACGCGTGAGCGCGCCGGCGTGACGAGAGACGCATCGATTTCCTCCGTGCTTTGGATTTCAGGCGCCGCGGGATCGAACGCGAACGATTGTCCGGACGAAGCGCAGGTCTGCGAAGCCCGCGCTCATCTACTGGCGCGCGCACTGCATCGATACTACGGAGCGCGCTGCCTTCGCTCGGTCGATTACGCGAGCAACCGATGGTTTCTCGTAACCTCTTCCTTCGTGTCTCAGTCGGATGCGAGCGACGCTAGAATTTGATGCCACCCGCCGCTCTCAAACCAATCACGCGAGGAAACGCCATGGCCTCAGCCCGCATGAGCATCATGGGAACACGGCACGTCATCTCCGCCGGACACTATCTCGCGGCGCACGCCGGATTTCAGATTCTGGAAGCGGGCGGCAACGCGATCGACGCAGGCGTGGCAGCCGGCATCGCGATCGGCGTGCTGCAGACCGACAAGGTGAATTTCGGCGGCGTCGCGCCGCAGATCATCTACACCGCGAAGAACCGCAAGGTGCAGCTGCATCGACGGCCTCGGCGTGTGGCCGAAGGCGATCACGCCCGACTACTTCCTGAAGAAGCACGGCGGCAAGATCCCGCCGGGCGTCGAGCGCTGCGTGGTGCCGGCCGCGCCCGATGCGTGGCTCACCGCGCTCGAGAACTTCGGCACGATGAGCTTCGGCGAAGTGGCGTCGGCGGCGATCCGCTTCGCGTCCGAAGGCTTCCCGATGCACCCGCTCATGTCGCGAGTTCATCACCGAAGAATCGATCGATCGTACCAGCGCTGGCCGTCGAGCCGCAAAGTGTTCCTGCCGAAAGGCCGCCCGCCGCGAGACCGGCGAAGTGTTCGTGCAGTCCGATCTCGGCAGGACGCTGCAAATTCATGGCCGACGAGGAGCGCAAGGTCGCGCGCAAGAAAGGCCGCAAGGCCGGGCATCAAGGCCGCGCGCGACGCGTTCTACAAAGGCGACATCGCGCGCGAAGTCACGCGCTTCATCGAGAAGGAAGGCGGCCCGATGCGCTTCGACGATTTCGCGAGTTCAAGGTGAACTTCGAGCCGACGGTGCGCACGCGCTTCCGCGGCATCGAGCTGCATGCGTGCGGGCCGTGGTCGCAGGGGCCGGTGCTGCCGATGGCGCTCAACATCCTCAAGAACTTCGACCTGAAGTGCGATGGGGCACAACTCGGCCGACTACATCCACGTCGTGACCGAGGCGCTCAAGCTCGCGTTCTCCGACCGCCACAACTATTTCGGCGATCCGAAGTTCGTGAAGGTGCCGATCAAGGGCCTCATGTCGGACGATTACGCGAAGTGGCGCCGCTCGCTGATCAGCATCGAGAAGGCGTGGGCGGGGATGCCGCCGGCGGGCGATCCGCGGACGCTGCACGGAAATCGCGAACCGCTGGATGCCCGAGCCGCAGTCCGACGAAGCGCCGGGGCCGGGCGATACCTCGTACCTGTGCGTGATCGACAAGGACGGCAACGCGTTCTCGTGCACGCCGAGCGACGGCTCCGAACAACACGCCGATCATTCCCGGCGTGGGCATCCTCTGCTCGGGACGCGGCACGCAATCGTGGGCCGATCCGACGCATCCGTCGTCGGTCGCGCCGGGCAAGCGCCCGCGCCTCACGCCGAGTCCCGCGATGGCGTTCAAGGGCGGCAAGGTGTTCATGCCGTTCGGCACGCCGGGCGGCGACGTGCAGCCGCAGGCGATGCTGCAGGTGTTCCTCAACATCAACGTCTTCGGCATGGATCCGCAGAGCGCGATCGATGCGCCGCGGTTCGCGAACTACAGCTTCCCGGGCTCGTTCGAGCCGCATCCGTATTATCCCGGCCGCCTGTACATCGAGAACGCGCGTCGAGCGATGCGACGCGCGAAGAGCTCGCCGACCGCGGCCACAAGGTCTACGAGTGGCCGGAGTCGACGTGGCTTGCGGGCGCGGTGTGCACGATCGTCGCGGACCACAAGAACGGCGTGCTGCACGGCGGAGCGGACTCACGCCGCCCGGCGTACGTGCTCGGCTGGTAGACGTAGAGACGAGCGAGCCCGTAAAGCAGGACACGATGAGCTTGCGCAACGCGTAGCGTTGTGTTGCGTGCTGGCCGCCGCGTGGACGAGCGGCGCCGCGCTCGCGTCAATGCCGCGCGTATCCCACCAAAGCCATTCGCTGGATCGTCGGCTACACGCCGGGCGGCACCGCCGACATGCTCGCGCGCGCGGTGGGGCAGAAGCTCACCGAGGCGTGGGGGCAGCAGGTCATCGTCGAGAACCGTCCCGGCGCCGGCACGAACATCGGCACGGAAGTTGCGGCGAAAGCGGCGCCGGACGGCTACACGCTCTTCATGCCGACGGTAGCGAACGCGATCAACCCCACGCTTGTATCCCAAGCTCAACTTCGACATCCTGCGCGACTTCGTGCACATCACCAACTTCGCCAAGGTGCCCGGCATCGTCGTCGTGCATCCGTCGGTGCCCGCGAAGAACTTGAAGGAGCTGATCGCGCTCGCGAAAGCACACCCGAACGAGCTGCGGCACGGCTCGACCGGCATCGGCAGCCCGCACCATCTCGCCGGCGAGATCTTCAAGTCGATGTCTGGCGTGAAGATGGTGCACGTGCCTTATCGCGGCGCGATCGCCGGCGCTCGTCGACGTCGTCGCGGGGCACATCGAAGTCTACTTCGGCGCGATGGTCTCCACGCTGCCGCATGCGAAGAGCGGCCGCGTGCGCGCGCTCGGCGTGACGACGCTGAAGCGCGTGGCGGCCGTGCCCGACATTCCGACCATCAGCGAGCAGGGGCTCAAAGGCTTCGAGACCGGTTCGTGGTTCGGCATGTCGGTGCCGACCGGCACCTCGCGCGACATCGTCGACGCGCCTGCACAAGGAGATCGGTGCGCATCCTCGCGCTGCCCGACATCCGCGACCGCATGGCGTCCGAAGGCGCCGAGTTCATCGCCGACACGCCCGAGCAGTTCACGGCCTTCCTCAAGAGCGAGATCGAGAAGTGGGGCAAGGCGGTGAAGGCCTCGGGCGCGAAGCCGGAAGGTTGATGCGCTCATCGTTCAGTGCTGGTTTCATGCTCGCGCTGGCGTCGCTTTGCGCGTGCTGCGTCCCTCGCAGCAGACTCGTACCCCGATCGCCCCGTGCGCCTCGTCGTCGGGTTTCCTCCCGGCGGCGCGGCGGACATCCTCGGACGCATGGCCGCGCAGCAGCTTACGCAGCGGCCTGCATGCAGCAGGTGGTCGTCGACAACCGCGGCGGCGCGGGCGGACTGATCGCCACCGAGATCACGGCGCGCGCGAACCCCGACGGCTACACGCTGCTCTTCACGTCCATTCCGCACGTGATCAACCCGCATCTTTACAAGAAGGTTACTTACGACGCGATCAAGGATTTCGCGCCGGTGATCCAGTTCGTGTCGGTGCCGCTCATGATGGCCTCGGGCCTTGCGCTGCCCGCGAAGACGCGTCAAGGACGTGATCGCGATCGCGAAGGCCAAGCCGGGACAGGTGAACTACGCCTCGGGCGGCAGCGGTTCGTCGAGTCATCTTGCGATGGAGCTCTTCAAGTCGATGGCGGCGATCGACCTCGTGCACGTTCCGTACAAGGGCACGGGGCCCATGATCACCGACATGCTCGGCGGCCAGGTGGCGCTCACCATCGCGAGCGCGGTGCCGCTCACGCCGCAAGTGAGGGGCGGCAAGCTACGCGCGACTGGGCGTCACGGGGCCGAAGCGCTCGCCTGCGTTCCCCGATGTACCTGCGATCGCTGAAACGGTGCCCGGGTACGAAGTCGTGAACTGGTTCGGCATCATCGCGCCGGCGGGCACGCCGAAGGCGATCGTCACGCGCGTCAACTCGGAGCTCAACGCAGCGCTCAAGTCGCCGGAGCTCGTGAAGACGCTCGCTGCGCAGACGGCGGAGGCCGTCGGCGGCACGCCGGACGCATTCGCAAGCACGATCAAAGCCGATTACGTGAAATGGGCGAAAGTGGTGAAAGCCTCGGGCGCCCAGGTGGATTGATGCATGCTGCCGGATCCGCGGCGCTACGCCGCACACGCGAGCCGCGGGCGAGCCGCCCGCTGATCTCATCGAGACGTTTCGCGCGCTCGCAGCCGCGGGTCGCAACGACGAGATCCGCGCCGCGCTCGCCGCAACGACTTCACCAGCGACCTACGCGCGCGTTGTGGCAGGCGCTCTGCGCGGCGCTCGAGAAAACGCCGGCGGACGATGTCGGCACGCGCCTGTTCGCGATTCCCTGGGTGATCGTCTGCGCGGGTTCGACTCCCGCCACGATCCCATGTGTGCTGCCGGACCCTGGCGCCCTCGCGCGCGTCTTAGAGCAGCACGGCGTGCTCGGTCCGAGCCGGAGCGTCGGATGGAGTAACGCGCTGTGCGCCCTGGATCTCATCGAACGACTGGCGCCAAGTGAGGTCCTGCGGGGATGGGAAAGCCCGTCGATACGTGAGGTGGCGCCGGCTCCCATCGCGGTGTTGCGTGGCGTCGAAGAGGTTCACTTGCGATTCCTGCTCGGGGCGGCCATCGCGCCCGCGCATGCGCCCGAGGTTGTCGAGACCGGCGCTCACATCGGCGTGTGGGGAACGGCTGCGCTGAAAGCGATGGGTGCGCAACTCGCAACGCCTGGCGTGCAAGTGCTGGCGATGCCGCGACCGCCGTCCGGACTCTACACGGCCGCGACCCGCGGGCGCAGGGCGGCCATCGAGGCAGCGTTCAATCTGTTCATGAGCAATACGCTGCGCCGTTTCCGCATGGCTGTGGGCGACCCGAGCGTCACGCTTTCGTCACACGAGGGCGGGGAAGTGCGCGTCACGCTCTGGACGCCGCTGGACGATGCCCTGACCGAAGGCTTTCGCTGGCCGCTGCATCCCGCCGAGGACATCGATGAGATCGCGCGCACGATCACGGACATGATTGCCGAATGCCGGCTGGAGCCTCCGCACGTCTCGCCCACCGTGCTGCCCGACCGCGGTTCAACCGGGGCGCTGCTCCATGCGACGGTGGTCGAGCCGGCCCGCCTCGACTAATCGATCCACATCGTGGGGAATACGAAGCCGCCGCTCACGAAGAACACGAGCGCCTTGCCGAGAAACCTGACTTTCTCGCCCGAATGCATCTCGGTGAAGCGTTTCTCGGGCTGAGGGATTTTCTTTGCCATCGGTGCCTCCGTTCTGGAAGCCCCGATCATGCTTTCAGGCTTGTGAAGTTTCCGTGAGTAGCTTGGGGAGGCCACAGGGGCGTGCCCCGCAGCCCGTTCGGGCTCGCAGCCGAAGGAAAGGAGGTTACGGAGGGAAACCATGGGGTTTCCCTCTGTTCCGAAGGGCGGCGAGGCCCGAGCCGGAGGCGAGCGCCGCCCCCTACCGAGCGCCGCCCCCTACCCCAGCACCACGGTGAACGTGGAGCCGACGCCCGGACGGCTTTGCACTTCGACCTTCCAGCCGAAGTCATCGCAGATGCGGCGCACGATGGCGAGGCCGAGGCCGAGCCCGTCGGGCGTGTGGTCACCGCGGAAGTAGCGCTCGAAGAGCTGCGGCTGGTGTTCCGGTGCGATCCCGACGCCGGAGTCGGCCACGATCACTCTCGGTGCGTCGTACGAGATCCGAATGCGCCCTCGATCGGTATAGCGCACGGCGTTCCTGATGAGGTTCGCAAGCACGAGCTGAAGGGCTTTCCGGTCGAGCTCCACGATCGCGCCCTGCTCGATCGCGACTTCCAGTGCAAGCCCCTTGTGGGCGATTTCGTCCTGATAGGCGTAGGCGGCTTCTTCGACGCAGCGGCGCAGGTCCACTTTCTCGATCTCCTCCTGCTTGCCCTGACGCGCGAGCAGGAGCAGCGCTTCGATGCGTTCGGTCATCTGGCGCGTTGCGTTCTCGATCATGGCAACGCGCGTGCGCGTTTTCTCGGGAAGGACCGGGTCGGTCTGGATCAACTCGCAGGTGGTCTGAATCGCGGTGAGCGGCGTGCGCAGCTCGTGGCTCGCGTTGGCCGTGAATTCCTGCTCCCGCCGCAGCACTTCGACGATGCGCCCATGGTAGTCGTCCAGCGCGCGCGCGAGGGCGGCGACTTCCCGGTCATGGTGAGGCTGCTCGAGTCGCGGATGCGGTTCATCCGACCTGAACTTCGAGACGCGTCCGGCGAGCTCGGTCAACTGCCGTGTGAGTATCCCGGAGACCCAGTAGCCGAGTGCGATTGCGAGCACGGCCACGATGCCGAGCGCGAGATAGACAAGCTCGCGAAAGTGGGCAGCCTGCTGCTCGTGCGGGCCGATGTCGTAGCTTACGATGTAGCGCGTCCCGTCCGTTTCGCGCACGCCGACGTGCCGCGCGCCCGCCTCCGTGACGACTTCATGCTGTCCCGTGGGAAGATCGCGCAGCTCGCGCGGTGTCCGATCCTGCCCGCCCGGCGTGCCCGAGACGTAGTACTCGAGATTCGGGCCGCCCGCGGGCACGTACCCGTCCGCCCGGCTTGCGCGATCGACGAGAGAATCGAGCTCCTCCTTGACGAGCTGTTCCACCAGCGCCCGCTCCAGTTCCTCGGACGCAGCATAGAGCGTGATGCCGAGCGCGCCGACGATCGCGATGCACACCGTCGCGAGCGCGACAGCGATCCTCAGGCGCAGATCAAGTTTCAGTTTCGGGCGGCGCATTCGGGACGAGCCTGTAGCCGAGCCCGTGCACGGTCTCGATGGGATCCCGACCGCCCGCCTCCACGAGCGTGCGGCGGAGCACGTGCATGTGCGTGCGAAGCGTGTCGCTCGTCTCCTGCGTGTCGCCCCACACAGCGCTTTCGAGCTCGCGTCGGCTGCAGAGCCGGCCCGGCTGCGTCATCATCATCTCGAGCAGCCGGATGCACTTGGGCGGAAGCTTCACCTCGTTTTCGGCGAAGCGAATCTCGAGCGTTTGCGGGTCGAGCGTGAGATCGCCCACGACGAGCATCTTTTGCGTCACGCGCCCGCGGCTTCGTTTGTGCAACGCGTGCAGGCGCGCTTCGAGCTCCTTCAGGGCGAAGGGTTTGACGAGATAGTCGTCCGCGCCGCTTTCGAACCCCCGCAGCTTGTCCTGGAGCGTGTCGCGGGCGGTCAGCATCAGGACCGGCGTTTCGAGGTGGGCCTGAAGACGTAGTTTCTGGCACACCTTGATGCCGTCGAGTCCGGGCAGACCCAGATCGAGCACGATCGCATCGAAGGGCTGGCTCATGGCGAGGTGCACGCCCGTCGCACCGTCGGCCGCCGCGTCGACCGCGTGGCCGAGCGCGGTGAGATAGTCGTAGAGGTTCGTGGCGATCGTGGGATCGTCTTCGATGATCAGTATGCGCACGCCGAAACTTTACATCCGCGGGGGTCTTGCCGGGAACAAGCGCCGCCGCGGGCCCCTGGACTTCACAGAAACATCACGGACGCTCCGCTATAAGATAGGGTCGGCCGAGGGCCAAATCACGAAGGGACGCACATGAGCGCCACGAACGCAGGAAACTGGAATACGGATGGCAAGTGGGACGGCATGACGATCACACAGAAGATCGCCTTCATCGGCAAGTTCGCCCTGGCGCTTTGCACGTTCGGTTTCGTGTACCCCAATATCCTGGACTAAGGCGGCGCTCGCCTGAAGGCTCGGGCCTGGCCGCCTCGGAACAGAGGGAAACCTTCCACGGTTTCCCTCCGTAACCTCCCTTCCCCCAGGCAGTAAACGCCTCGATCTCTAGCTCGGCGCCGTGATGTGTTAACGTGCGCGCATGGCCGCGTATGACGCGCTCACGCCGTCCCTGATCCTCGACGCGATCGAGTCGCGCGGGTTCCGCTGCGACGGGCGTCTGTTCGCGCTGAACAGCTACGAGAACCGCGTCTATCAGGCGTGGCTCGAAGACGGGTCTTCCCTCATCGCGAAGTTCTATCGGCCGCAGCGCTGGTCCGACGCCGCCATACTCGAAGAGCACGCGTTCGCGCTCGAGCTGGCGAGCCGTGAAATCCCGCTGGTCGCGCCGCTCGTTATCGACGGTTCCACTCTCAGCGAACACGGCGGCTACCGCTTCGCGTTGTATCCGCGGCGTCCTGGCCGCACGCCCGAGCTCGAAGACGATCAGACGCTGCGCTGGCTCGGGCGGTTCATCGCGCGCATCCACGCCGTGGGCGCCCTCGAGCGCTACAAGCATCGGCGCGCGCTCGACATCGAGAGCTTCGGGCGTCGCCCTGCGCGTTTCGTGCTCGAGAACGGCTTCGTGCCGGAGGACCTGCGCGTCGCGTACGAGAGTGTGGTCGCGGATGTATTGAAGCGCGTGAGCCATGCTTACGATCGCGCGGGTGCGGTCCGCCCGATCCGCGTGCACGGCGACTGTCACAGCGGGAACATTCTCTGGACCGATGAAGGTCCGCACTTCGTCGATCTCGACGATACCTGCATGGCGCCTGCGATCCAGGATGTCTGGATGTGGCTCTCCGGTGACCGGCAGAGCATGCAGCGCCAGCTTGCGTCGGTGATCGAGGGTTATCGCGAGTTCCATGACTTCGATCCGCGGGAGCTCGCTCTGCTCGAAGCGCTGCGCACGCTGCGGCTCATCCACTATTCAGGCTGGCTCGCGCAACGCTGGGACGATCCCTCGTTCCCGCAGAACTTTCCCTTCTTCAACACGCAGCACTACTGGCAGGACCAGATTCTCTCGCTACGCGAGCAGGCCGCGGTGCTCGACGAAGCGCCGCTGGAGATCTGACCGTTTGTGGTGGCTCCCACAATTGGCCCTGATCTTCGCTCTGGCCTATGCGGGACTCGCCGCGCTCATGTACTTCCAGCAGGACAGGCTTCTCTATTTCCCAAGCATGGGACGAGAGCTCGCGGCGACACCGGCGCGGCTCGGGTTGCCTTTCGAGGATCTGGCGATTCCCACGGAGGACGGCGAGACGCTGCACGCCTGGTGGATCCCGGCGAAGGACGGACGCGGGGCGGTCGTCCTCTTCCACGGCAACGCCGGCAACATCTCGCATCGGATCGATTATGCGGCGATGTTCGACCGCCTCGGTTTCAGCACCCTGCTGGTCGAGTATCGCGGATACGGCCGGAGCACCGGGTTGCCCTCGGAGCAGGGCACGTACCGCGACGCGGCGGCGAGCTGGCGATGGCTTACGGAAACGAAAGGCCTCCGCGCAGACGACGTCGTGCTCTTCGGCGAGTCACTGGGCGGTGCGGTGGCTGCCTGGCTTGCGGCACGCGAACGGCCGCGTGCGCTGGTGCTGGCTTCCACGTTCACTTCGGTGCCGGACCTCGCCGCGGAGGTTTATCCGTTTCTGCCGGTGCGGCTGCTGAGCCGCTTTCAATACAACACGGTCGATGCGCTATCGCACGTTCAGGCCCCGGTGCTCGTGGCGCACAGCAAGTCCGACGACATCATTCCGTATTCACATGGCGAGCGCCTGTTCGCCGCAGCCCGCGAGCCGAAGTCGTTCCTCGAATTGCGCGGAGGCCACAACGACGGGTTCGTTTTCATGCGGCCCGAGTGGGTGAATGCGCTCGGTGCTTTCCTGGAACAGGCAGCGCGCAGCGCCGCGAAGGCCGAGACGCGGGAAAACAAGGTTACACAGTAGCGCCCAGCAGGCCTTCCACGTAATCCGCGATCGCCAGCGACGACGTGAGGCCCGGCGACTCGATGCCATAAAGATTCACCAGACCGTCGATGCCATGGTCGCGCGGACCCTGAATCACGAAATCGGGTCCGGGCGTGCCCGGGCCGTGGATCTTGGGCCGTATGCCGGTGTAGCCGGGCTGGAGCGCGCCGTCCGCGAGGCCGGGATAGTAGCGGCGGATCGCGGTGTAGAACGCCTGCTCGCGGGATTCGTCGAACGCATAGTCGATGCGGTCGATCCACGTGAAGTCCGGGCCGAATTTCACCTGACCGCCGAGGTCGATCGTGACGTGCACGCCGAGCCAGTCCTGGCGCGCGACGGGATACACGAGGCGATTGAACGGTGCCCTGCCGGTAAGCGTGTAGTAGTGGCCGATGGCGTAGTGCGTCGGCGGTATCGTCTCTTCAGGCACGCCGTCGATCGTGCGCGCCACCGCCTGCGCGTGAAATCCCGCGGAGTTCACGACCGACCGGCAGAGAAGCTCCATCGGCTCTGCGCCGCCGATCTCGAGCAGGAAGCCTTCCGCCGTTACCTTGCCGGACAGCACGGGAGAAGCCAGCGCGAGCGCGCCCGAATGCGCTTCCATGTCGCCGAGATAGGCCAGCATGAGCCCGTGCGCATCGATGATGCCCGTCGACGGCGAGAGAAAGCCCGCCACGCAGCGCACCTCCGGCTCCATCTCGGCGAGCTCGGCTGCCCTCAGCATCCGCAGATCGTCGCAGCCGTTGATGACCGCCTGATCGTGGTATTTCTGAAGGCCCGGGCGCTCGGAGTCGTCGCACGCGACGATGACTTTGCCGATGCGTCGATGATTGACGCCGTGTTCGGCGCAATAGCGATAGAGGGCGTTACGGCCGGCGAAGCAGAGCCGCGCCTTCAGCGAGCCGGTGGGATAGTAGATCCCGGCATGCATGACCTCGGAGTTGCGCGAGCTCGTGTGCGTGCCGAAGTGTTCCTCCGCTTCGAGGACCACGACTTCGCGGCCGCTCATCGCGAGCCTGCGTCCGACGGCGAGGCCGACCACGCCCGCGCCGATTACGGCACAATCGATTGCTTCAGGCATTCCCGTCGCGAGTGTTCACTGATGGCGGCGGATTTTAGCAGCGTGTCGACTTGCCATCCGAAATACGAGGCCTCGAGCAGAACGTGCGGGGCCCCCTTATGAGCATGCACTGGGACCCGTCATTCATCGATCGTTCTCTGGCGCTCTTCCCGCTCGCGGAGGCTGCGGTGGTGTTGCGCGCGTGCGGCGATTGGCCGCGCCTGACTCTGCTCCAGGACTTGTGTGATGCAGGCGCCGTCGTGAACGCGTGCGGCATGCCGCTGCGCCTCGTCGGCGAGGCGAACGGCGAGCCTTTCGAGACCCGTCTTCGTCTTCGCGGAGAGATGCACGTGCGCGAGCGTAGCTGGCACGATCTCTTCAACGTGCTCGCGTGGATCGCGTACCCGAGGACCAAAGCAGCGCTGAACGCGCGTCATCACGAGGAGGCGACCCGATGTGACTCGGCGTCCTCGCGTGAGGGCAGGCGCACGTCGGTGCGCGACGCCCTGACGCTGTTCGACGAGAGCGGCGCGATCGTCGCCGCAGCCGATCCGGAGCTGCTCGAAATGATCCGGGCGTTCGAGTGGAAGCGGCTTTTCTGGGCGCATCGCGGGCGCGTCGAGGCGCATCTGCGTGTATTCGTCGTCGGGCACGCGCTGGCCGAAAAACTGCTGTCGCCCTACGTCGGTCTGACGGCTCACGCGATCCTCCTGCCCGTGAGCGCGCCATTCATGGAATCGGCGCTGTCGTCACAGTTGATGGAGCTCGACCGACAAGCGGCCCAGTGCATTCGAACGGGGCCGGCCTTCGACGCGCCGCGAATGCTTGCTCCGCTGCCGGTGCTGGGAATCCCGGGGTGGTCGCGCGAAAGTGCGTTCGAGGCGTTTTACGACGATGCGGGGTATTTTCGCCCCGGGCGTCGGGTCCGGCCGTCGCAGTGAGGGCCGGTCGGATCGTGTCAGCCGACCACGGCGAGCCGAGTGCGGCCGCTCGCGGTCGTTACGCAGTTTCTGCCGCTCGTCTTGCTCGCGTACAACGCCTGATCGGCGCGTTCCATCACGCTTTCGAGATCGCTCGCGTGCTCGGGATAGCTCGCGACGCCGATGCTCACGGTGCTCGTGCACGATGTCTCGCGCGCCATGAACACGGCCGCTTCGACGCGTTGCCGGATGCGCGACGCAACGACCTGTGCGTTGGATGCCGACGTTTCAGGCAGCAGGACGATGAACTCGTCCCCGCCGTAGCGCGCGAGCACGTCGGTTTCACGCAACTGAGCCTGGATGCATTGGACAACCAGTTGCAGGAGCGTGTTGCCGGCCTGATGCCCGTATTGATCGTTCACGCGCTTCAGGTTGTCGGAATCGACCATCAGAATCGTGTAAGGATGCGTGTAGCGGGCAGCCTGCCGCGATATCCGATCGGCAATCGTCCCGAACGCTCTCATGTTGAGCACGCGCGTGAGCTCGTCGGTCTCGGACAGCATCTTGATCTGGATGAGCGCGCGCCGGATGTCGGACGAAAGCATGGTGGTGACGTAGGCAACCAGCACGAGCGGCGCGATGAGCGTTGCGAGGCCGGCAAGCCTGAGATGCAGCGGAACATCGCCGACGGCCGGGTCGGCGAGCCACAGATAGCAGGCGGCGATCAGGGCGGTCTGAAGCAGCGTTGCCACCTTGCCGAGCGTGAGCGCCGTCGTGATGACGACCAGGAGATAGAGATTGATGAGCGGGCTCTCGAGCCGTCCCGTGTGCACGAGTACCCAGGTGATGTAGGCGATCATCACCCAAGTTTCGATCGCGAGCTTCCAGGTGCTTTCGGTCTTGTAGAAGTTGAGGTAGTGGAAGCTCAGCACGAAACCGGCAAACACCAGCGTTCCCATGCCCAGCGCGGCGGAGGCTTCCGGCCCGGGCGAGAACATGACCTGGTAGAGGAGGACGAGGACGAGGGTCAGCCATTCGATTTCGGCGACCGTCCGCGTAAAGCCACGCAATTCTTCGGCCGACAAGGTCGAGTCGAAGATAAGACTGTGCTTGAACAACGGAAACCTTTTTGTTTATAGGTTGTTGGCGTGACTATTTACCACCCTTCAATAAAAGCCCTAATGAACTATCTAACAGTGTTCGGCGTTTGCCGATCCCGGGGGATGCTCCCGACGAACGGCCAGGCTACAATCGCGCCGGTCCACGCACCCGGCCAAGGCGGGCGGGGCGCGGCATGGAGGAGGGCGCTGCATGCCGTCGGCGTCGCGGTCGCTCCATGCACTTTCCGCGGCGGGAGGAGCAAACTTGAACTCGCAGGCTGCCGCCTCGATCTAAGCATGCGTCATCCCGACGAGAAAGCGAACGAATGAAACGTATCCTGCTGTTTCTGGTAACGAACATTGCTGTGCTGCTGGTGCTGAGCGTGACGCTGCGGCTGCTCGGCATCGACCGTATTCTCGATGCCGAGGGCACGGGCCTGGACTACAACGCCCTCCTCGTGATGGCGGCGGTCATCGGCTTCGGCGGCTCGTTCATCTCCCTGCTCATGTCGAAATGGATGGCCAAGAGAGCGACCGGAGCGCACGTGATCGAAGTGCCTGCCAACATGACGGAGCGTTGGCTCTTCGATACCGTACAAAGGCAGGCGCAGAGGGCGGGTATCGGCATGCCGGAGGTGGCGATTTACGACGCGCCGGAGATCAACGCGTTCGCGACGGGCTGGAACAAGGACAGCGCCCTGGTGGCGGTGAGCACCGGGCTGCTCAATAACATGAGTCAGGACGAAGCCGAAGCCGTGCTGGGCCACGAAGTCTCCCACGTGGCGAACGGCGACATGGTGACGCTCGCGCTCGTCCAGGGCGTGGTGAATACCTTCGTCATCTTCCTGTCACGTGTGATCGGGTACCTCGTCGACCGCGTGGTCTTCAAGGTCGAGCGCGGGCACGGTCCGGCGTTCTGGATCACCACCATCGCGGCCCAGTTCATCTTGGGTATCCTCGCGACGATGGTCGTGATGTGGTTCAGCCGCTATCGCGAGTTCCGGGCGGATACGGGTGGTGCGAACCTCGCCGGCCGTCACAAGATGATCGGCGCGCTGGAGCGGCTCGGGCAGCAATACGGCCAGCCGCCGCAGTTGCCCGATCAGGTGAAGGCGTTCGGGATTTCCGGGACGACGGGCTGGGGACTGAAGCGCCTCTTCATGTCTCACCCGCCGCTGGAAGAACGCATCGCGGCCCTGCGGGCAGCGGCCTGAAGGACTCCCCTCACCCTAGCCCTCTCCCCGCGCACGGGGAGAGGGAATGCTCCCTTTCACCCTTCGCTGGCTCACTGCTTCACTCCGTCAACTCCTTCAGCGCCTAACCCAACTTCCACATTTCGAAGGGCGGTATTGTGGAATATCAATAACTTAGTGTCACGGGTCGCCACTACATTTCGGTACTGTGTGGCGGGCGCAGACGCTCCGGTAAGGTGAGGCCGAGATGCTGTAGAAGAATCGCCTGTTCGCGATCCGGGCGCACCACACACCGCAACCGTAACTCTCTGCGCGAAGCCTCCGCGAGCGGCAGCACGATATCTGCGGCGTGAATTCGTGAGAACTCGGTCAGGATGTTACGCGGTGCATCACCGAGGCCGGCGCGCGATTGCCATTGCTGCAGCGTCTTCCACAGCGCGTAAGCGAGGAAGCAGACCAGGATGTGCGCTTTGATGCGCTCTTCCTTGTGGTGCCAGATCGGGCGGATGCATAAATCAGACTTCTGAATGCGGAAGGCAGCCTCGGCTTCGCTCAGTTGGACGTAGGTCTTCCAGAGCTCTTCGTCGGACCACTCGTGGATGTTGCTGCGCAGGATGTAGGTGCCTTCGCTCACGCTGGCCCAGTCATCCCACTCGGCACGCGCGCTCCACTTCAGTCTCAGGCGCGCCGGCACGGCTTTATCTTCGGTAATCGCGATCGCGTAGCGGCCAGCGGCACGCGAATTCTTTTGCAGCAGCCGGCCGATCTGTCGCTCGAGCACACCGCGATCGAGCGCACGTTTGCTCTTCTCGATGCGCCGTGCGAGTGAGTCGAGCCCCTCTTCGATGCGAGAAGCGAAGCGGCCGTGCATCGCCTTCTCTTTCTCCAGCCGGCTCGCCGAGCGACACAGCAGGAAGGTTTCGGCTCCGTCAGGGCCGCGGCAGATCTTGACCTCGACGTCTTCGCGAATGTGGCGCCAATCGTTCTTCTCAGCGAGCTCTCGGGACCAGCGCTTTAACTCCGCACGCGCGCTTCCTATGACGTAGCGCCGGCCCGTTTCATTGAGCCAGGCGATGTTCTCGGCGCTGACCATGCCCCGATCCATCACCCACACGCGCTGGGCTTTCCCGAAGCGCCGCTCCATACCGGCTACGATCTCCTGCACCGTGCTGACATCGGCCGTGTTGCCGGCGAAGATCTCGTAGCCCAGCGGCATGCCCTCGCGCGTGACCACCAGTGCGATGTTCACCTGCACGCAATCGGGACGATGATCGCGCGAATAGCCACGTCGCGCGATGTTCGGGTCGGCGACACCCTCGAAGTAGGTGCTCGTCACATCGTAGAGCAGCAGATCGTAGTCGAGCTCAAAGAGCTCACCCAGTCGTTTCACAAGGTGCTGCTCGATTGCCTCCTTGTGCGGCAACAACCGATCGAGCGCCCGGTAGAGCCGCTCGTCATAGATGTCTTCGCTCTTCACCCCGAGCAGATCTTCCAGTGCCGTGGTGCGATACCAGCGCTCGGCCACATGCAATTCACTCGAGGGCTCGCACAACCGACCAATCACCAGAATCGCAATTACATCGGCCCACGCCACCGCTTCACGACCCGGCGGCATGAGCGCGCTACACAGCTCATCGAACTTCAGTGCTTGCCACAGCAGCCAGCCCAGCCATACCGCACCGAAGCTGCGCGCGCGCTCAAGACGAACCCGATCGAGTTCTACCGCTACCGCGGCGCTCGGCTCATCGCCTTCAAAGAGCTTGCGCTGAGAATATCCACCCGCGTGACCCGATATGCTGCGCGCCAGCGCGGCCGCGCGCGCACGCCCCCGTGCATCCAGCTCACCGAGCTGCGCTACCGTCTCCTGCACCACCTTGCGGCCACGGCGCACCGAGCGCACCAATTGCCAATACACGTGCGTCTTGCCGTCTTTGCGTCGCGTCGTGTGTCGCAGATACATGAACACACATTCTCAGCACACACCCCATTCGCCGCAACCGACTGGGTCGCCACTACACGCCGCTTTTGCTATCGTTCACCCAAAATCAGCCCCGGCATCTGCATCTCGCTATGCGTTCTCACTCTGCGCACTCGTTGTTGCAGCTGCGCGACACCCCGCTGCTTTCGGCACCAGCACTACCGAACTGTGGAAGTTAGGCTAAGCACCGGCTCGCTCACCGATCCGCCGACTTCGAAGGACGAGCGCGCGGCGAGGTGCGTGCCCACGACGAGCTCCGCGTTCACGCGACCGCTCAGCTTGCCATTGCGCGCGACCTCGAATGCGCCATAGGCGTTGAACGGACCCGAAGAAAGCCGCACCTGCCGATACTGATAACCTGCGGGCGACAGATGAAACGTTCCGGTCAGCTTGTCGAACGGGGTGCGACCGCCTCGCGAAGCGCTGGCGCCCGGCGCATGGAACCCGCGTAGCAGGTCGAGGTTCTCGATCTCGCCGCGCGAGACCCTGAACTCCGCGTCCAGCCGTGTGCTCGCCACCAGCGTCTCCGCGCTCTCGGCCCGCATCTCGTAGCGGCCGTTTGCTTCCAGCACGCCTTTGGCCGAGACATGGGGGGTGAGCGCGGGCAGCAGCTCTTCCAGGCGCATATTCTGAGATGCGAACGTGCCGTTGATGATGAGCGGCCCGGGCCATCTGAGCGTCCCAGTCGCCTGCAAGTAGCCGCTCGCGACGCGCCCGGTGAATTCGTCGATCGCGAGATCGCGCTCGGTCAGGCGGCCGGTTGCCGTGAAATAACTGAACTCCACCGGCGGGCCGAAGGGGATCGTCCATGCGGTCGCATCCACATTCAGGTCGGCACCGCCCGGGCCTGGCGACAATCGGATCTTCAGATGATCGTTGACGAGCATGGCTCGCGCGACGCTGCCATCCGGCTCGAACGAGACGTCCCCATCGAACGGCGCGATCGCGGCGCCCGCCACGTCGATGCGCAGATTCGAGAACTGCACGCTCGAAACGCGCACGTCCGACCCGCTGCGTTCGTTGCCCAGCCAGGACGGCAGCGTGGCGAGCATCGCGGGCGCCACCACGGCGTCTTTTACTTCGATGGCTCCGAATTGCTTCGGCCGGCCCAGTAACGCGAAAGGCGAGGCGTGCGCTTCGATGCGATCCGCCCGAACACCCGATTGCGGACCGATCGCGATCCCTTGCAGGACGACGCGGGGTGTGGGCATGAGCACATAGCGCACGCTCTTCAATCTGACCGGCTGGTTCAGATGCGCCGAGAGCGCCCGCTCGACTTCCGGTGTGTAGTGCGTAAGGGGCATGAACTGAAGCCACAGCACGCCGAGCACGGGTAACACGACGAACAGAACGATCGCCACGATACCCAGCGCCCACCGCCTGCGACGGCGCCCCGCAATTACACGCTGGGCATCGTCATGCGCGTGCTCGGCACGCACATGGGCGTGCAGCGCGCTTTCGGATGCGCGGCGCGACTGTGCCGCTTCGGCGAGAAGATCGTAGGCCGTGCGGTCGACATGGAGCTTCTCGCGTGCGGACCCGTCGCCTTCGATGCGAAGGGCTGCGGATGGCGTGAGGCCCCCACCAGCGGGTGCTGTTGGCGAACCGGCGTGAGGCAGCGTAGCGGCTCCTGCCTGCTCACGAAGACCGCCACCGGGTCTTGCGGCATCCGAAGGCGCGGCTCCCGCGACTTCGCGCTGTACGAACGGCACGCGCCCGACGGCGGCATCCGGCCCTGCATCGAGGGTTCGGTTCGTGTTTTCGTGCCGGTCCGGCGTCGAAGAACGTGCCTGCGTTGCGGGCGTCTCGCCTTCGGGCGCGACCGGCAGGTCGAAGGGCGGCGCTTCGTGGAACGTGCGCTCGGCCTCTTCCCGCGCACGACGTCCGGCCTCGACCCGGGCCCTCAGTTCGCGCACGCGCACCGAGATCTCTTCGTCGGACACGCCGATCCTCTCGCGCGTATTCGCGGCCTGTGGGAGGCGCGAGTAGGGCCCACCCATATCGAAGTTGAGCGCAGTACCCGGGTCCCGCGGGCGAGCGCTGTCGCCCTCGGCGGGTGCAAAGCCCCCGGCGTGCATCGCGGCAGGCTCGATATAGCCGTCTGCCACGAGCGTCTCGAGGGTGCGATAGAACTGCGCCGCGGCCATCCCCGAGCGCGGCAGCAGATCCGCGACGCTGCTGCCACCATCGACGGACAGGAACACGAGCCCCACGTCGCGGGGCAGCTTCACCGTCCGGCTCCTGATCTCCTCGATGCCCTTTTCGGTCTTTGCGAAAACGGTGTCGGGGGTAGGCTCAGCCATGGCTCCTCGGCGGAATCGACTTGCAGGATCCGATGGACCGAGCTTTGCTCGCGGCGCTCAGGCCCGACCGCTCACGAGCCTCAGACGACCAGCAGAATCTTGCCCACGTGGGCGGCGCTTTCCATCGCTGCGTGCGCCTCGGCCGCGTTCGCGAGCGGGTAGGTTTGCCGCGTCACCACGCGGATACTGCCCGCTTCGATGTGCGGCCACACCTGCGCTTCGAGCTCGCGCGCGATGCGGGCCTTGAAGGCGGACGGCCGGGTGCGCAGCGTCGAACCGGTGTAGGTCAGACGCTTCAGCATGACGGGCATCAAGTTCACCTCCACTTTCGAGCCCAGCGCGAATGCGAGTTGCACGAGGCGCGCATCGTGGCTCGCGGCCTTGAAGTTGCGCTCGATGTTCGGCCCGCCAACGATGTCGAGGATCACGTTCGCGCCGCCCTCCTGGCGCACGATCTCGACGAAATCCTCTTCTTTGTAGTCGATCACGCGATCGGCGCCGAGTTCGCGGCAGATGCGGCAGCGCGCTTCAGGACTGTCGGTCGCGATTACCTTCGCTCCGAACGCCTTTCCGAGCTGAATCGCGGTCGTGCCGATGCCGCCGGCGCCGCCATGCACGAGGAAGTTCTCACCCGACTTCAGTTGCGCGCCGATGAAAATGTTGCTCCACACGGTGAAGAACGTCTCGGGTAGTCCGGCGGCGTCTCGCAGTTCGACGCCTTTGGGCACGGGCAGACACTGCTCCGCGTCCGCGACGCAGTACTCGGCATAGCCGCCGCCGTTCGTGAGCGCGCACACGCTGTCGCCGACCTTCCAGCGCTTGACGGCCTGGCCGACTGCCACGACCTCACCTGAGATCTCCAATCCCGGAAGATCGGAAGCGCCGGGAGGCGCGGGGTAGAGGCCCTTGCGCTGCATGATGTCGGGGCCGTTCACGCCGGCCGCGACGACGCGCACCAGGATCTCGTTGGTCTGGGGCTGCGGCATGGGCCGCTCGGTCGGTTTCAGCACTTCCGGAGCGCCCGGCGCGGAGATTTGAATCGCTTTCATGGCTCTCGAGAATCCATCGGCTGTTGCTCTCGTTCATTATAGGCGCAGGGTTGAAAGCATGAGAAACTCTCGGCCGCATTGCCTTCAGCGCCGGGCACCTTCTTCCATGAATCCACAGAACCGCATCGATCCCGAACGCCTCATCGATTTCGGCTCGGCCGTTTACGAGAGCGTCGGCGTACCGCCCGCCGATGCGCGGCTCGTCGCGGACACCCTCGTGCAGGCTGACTTGTGGGGACATCAATCTCACGGGACCCTGCGGCTCGGCTGGTATCTCGATCGCATCCGCAACGGCGTCATGAAACCGCAGACGACGCCTGAGTTCGTGGTGGACACGAGCACGATCGCGCTCATCGACGGCCACGACGGCGTCGGACACGTGCTGGCGATGCTTGCCATGCAGGAGGCCGTGAAGCGCGCCAAGGCGCACGGTATTGCGGCCGTCGGCGTGCGCACCTCGAACCACTTCGGCACGTGCATGTACTACACGATGCGCGGCGCAGGCGAAGGCTGCGCGATGCTCCTCACGAGCAACGGCGGGCCGGCGATGCCGCCCTGGGGCGGGATGAAGAAGATCATCGGGACGAATCCATGGTCCGTCGCAACGCCCGCGGGTCGTCACGCGCCTTTCGCGATGGACATGGCGAACACCGGTGTGGCGCGCGGCAAGATCTACCTCGCACGCCAGCGCCGCGAACCGATACCGCTCGGCTGGGCACTCGACGCGGCGGGCGCGCCGACGACCGATCCGCAGGAAGCGATCGACGGCATCATCCTTCCCATGGCCGAGCACAAAGGCTATGCGATCGCGATGATGGTGGACGTCATGTCGGGCGTGCTCACCGGGAGCGGCTTCTTGAGTCAGGTGCACAGCCCCTACAAGACGGCGGAGAAGAGCAACTGCGGCCACTTCTTCGTCGCGATCGACATCGAGAAGTTTCAGCCGCTCGCGGAGTTCAATACGCGAATGGAAGCCTACATCGCCGAGCTGAAGGCGACACCGCGCGCAAAAGGCTTCGACGAAGTGTTTTATCCGGGAGAGATCGAAGCGCGCAACGACGAGCGTAATCGACGCGAGGGGCTCACTCTGCCCGAGGACACGACAGCGGACCTTGCGCGCATCGCTCGCGAAACGGGTCTCGAAAAACAGTACGCCGCCGCGTTCACAGACGCGCCGCCGCAGGCACACGCGCGCTGATCGGCCGAAAGCGGCCACCAGAGAGCGCGCCTTGGCGCGCTTTTCGAATTCGAACGGAGCTCAACCATGAAGATCACCGAAGTACGTGCTCATCCGCTCGCGATTCCGCTGAAAGAGGCATTGTTCACCGCGCATGAGGCGCTGCGCGATTCGAGCATGGTGCTCGTCGAGGTCCGGACCGACGAGGGACTGACCGGCTTAGGCGAGGTCAAGGGCTCGCCGCTGAAGACGATCGCGGAATGGGTGAGCCGGCTGGGCGAAACGATCGTCGGGATGGATGCGACCGCGCACGAGATCGTCTGGAACAAACTCTTCAATCTGACAGTGCCGCGCCCCCGCGCGATGTTTGGCGGCGAAGGCGTGTTTCCTCCGATCGCGCGTCCGAGCCGCCCTCACGTGATGGCGGCGATCGGCGGCATCGATCTCGCGCTCTGGGACTTGAAAGGCAAGGCGGCGGAGATGCCCGTGTACAAGCTCCTGGGCGGCGAGCCGCGCCCGCTCTTCACGTATGCGACGGGCGGCTACTATCCGCGTGACGCGACGGCCGAGTCCGCTGCGCGCGAGATGGCGGACTACGTGGCGAAGGGATATCGCGGGGTCAAGCTCAAGACGGGCGGCTTCACGCTGGAAGAAGAGATCGCGCGCGTTGCCGGCGTCCGCGAAGCGATCGGCCCCGCGCCGCTGCTCATGCTCGACATGAACGCGGCCTACGATCTCGACGACTGCATCCGCTTTGCGCGCGGCGTCGAGCCCTACGACATCACCTGGCTCGAAGAGCCGCTGCACTGGTATCTCCAGCCGCGAGACTACGTGCAACTCGCGGCCCACACGCGCATCCCGCTCGCGCATGGCGAACGGGAGATGCATCGCTACACCGTGCGCGACTTTATCGAATGCGGCGCGATCCGGTATCTCCAGTTCGATTCGACGCGCGCGGCGGGCTTCAGCGAGTCGCTGCGCGTGGCGCAGCTCGCGGAGCAGTATGGCGTTCTCGTCGCCCCGCACACCGCGCCGGAGTTTCACGCGCACCTCGTCGCGGCCATGCCGCGTGTGGGCTACTGCGTCGAATCGCACGGCTCGGATGCCCGTGACCCGCTGCGCCATCACCTCTTCGTGAGCGGGACCGAACTGCGCGACGGTTACATCCATCTCAACGACAAGCCGGGCTTCGGCATCGAAATCGACTGGGGCGCGGTCGAGCGCTATCGGCTCGCGTGAGGAGAATCTCATGAAGCTGCCGCACCACAATCGCTATGACTACTCGCCGATCACGCAGAGACGCGATTACAGTTGGCCGAACGGGAAACGTCTCGCTTTCTGCGTGACGACGAACATCGAGTGGTTCGCCTACGGCAAAGGCCGCGGACACGACAACGCGAAGCACGGCGAGCCGCAGACCCAGCGCAACTACTCATGGCGCGACTACGGCAATCGCGTCGGAATCTGGCGACTGTTCGATCTCGCCGACGAATTGGACATGCCGCTCGCGCACAACACGAACAGCGCGCTCTACGACTATGCCCCGCAGATCTTCGAGCGCCTGCGCAGCCGCGGCGACGAGATCGTCGGCCATGGGCGCACCAACTCGGAGAATCTGCACGACTTCCGATGGGAAGAGGACGAGGCGCGCACGATCCGCGAGGTGACGGAAGCGTTCGCGGGTAACGAAGGGCGCGCCCCCAAGGGGTGGATGGGCGCGGGGACGTACGAGAATCCGTGGACGCCGGATCTCCTGAAGGAAGCGGGCTACGAGTACCTCATGGACTGGCCGCACGACGATCAGCCGATCTGGATGCGCACGCGTGCCGGTCCCATTCTGTCCGTGCCCTATCCTGCGGAGCTCAACGACTCGCCGCAGATCATCCATCGGCAGCACACTGGCCGCGAGTTCTGCGACATGCTGGTCGATCACTTCGAGGAGATGGTCGAGCAGAGCGCGAAGCATCCGCTCGTGTGCAACGTCTCGATCCATCCGTACGTGTTCGGCTATCCGTTCCGCCTGCGTCCGCTGCGCAAAGCGCTCCAGCACTGCTTTGCGGGGAGGTGGATGGATCGCGTGTGGAAGTGCCGCCCGGCCGACGTGTCGGACTACTGCCGTACACTCGAGCCCGGGATCGTTCCGGGGTCGTAGAGGCGGCGCTTGCCTTGCCGGAATGTGGACAGGACAGCGCCTGCGCCAGCGCATCCACCCCGCAATTTTCCGCCGACGGTCCTCGCCTCGCTCGTCGTGCTCGGCATCTACATGATCGTGAGAGCCGCCATATCGTGAACTCGCGCGGCTGCCGGTGACGCGATGGGGACAAAATTGTAGTATCGGCGCTCCTGAAATTTGCTGGAGGAGTTATGGGACTCGCACGAGAGCTCGCGGCGCGCATCACGGCGATGAGCTATGACGGTCTGCCGGACGAAGCCCTCTACTGGGGCAAGATCGCCATCCTCGATACGATCGGCGTGACGCTCGCCGGCGCGCTCGAAGAAGGTCCGCGCATCCTCGATGAAGTTCTCGGCTCGGCCACCGCCGGTCCGAGTCTCATTTTCGGAACACGGCGTCGCGCGAGTGCGCTCGATGCGGCGCTCGTGAACGGCACCGCGGCGCATGCGCTCGATTTCGACAATACGGCCGCGAGTCTCGGCGGGCACGTGGCCGCGGTGATGGTGCCCGCGATGCTCGCGGGCGGCGACGCGGCGGCGAGCAGCGGACGCGATCTTCTTCTTGCGCATGCGGCGGGCTACGAGACCGCGCGCATCGGTTACGGCTTGAATCCGCAGCATTCCGAAAGGGGCTGGCACCCGACGGCGACGCTGGGTGTTTTCTCGGTCACGGCCGCGTGCGCCCGACTGCTCGGCCTGACGCTCGAACAAACCGAAATCGCGCTGGCGCTTGCGACGTCGCTCGCCGCCGGCACGAAAGCGAACTTCGGCACGATGACGAAGCCGCTGCACGCGGGGCAGTGCGCGCGGGGCGGGCTCATGGCGGCGATGCTCGCGAAGAAAGGCTTCACCGCAAATCCGGATGCGTTCGAACATAAGCAGGGTTTCCTGAAACTCTTCAGCGCCGACGGCAAATACGATGTCGAGCGCATGCTCGAGAACTGGGGCAAGCCGCTCGACAGCGTGTCACCCGGCGCGAGCTACAAACTCTATCCGTGCTGCTACAGCACGCACTCGGCGGTGGAAGCGGCACGCGATCTCGTGCGCGAGCATGGCAAGTTCGACCCGGAAAAGGTCGAGCGCGTCGAATCGCGCACCTCGTCTCGCGCGCTTGCCCACACCGACCGCGCGCAGCCGCGGAGCGGCCTGGAAGCGAAGTTCAGCGTGCAGTATTGCGTCGCGCGTGCGCTGATTCACGGGGAGGTCGTCATGGATTACTTCGAAGGCGACGCGCTGAAGGACGCCGCCGCGCAGGCGCTGCTCGCGAAAACGCAGGCCATTCCGTATCAGGGCCCGTTCTTCGACGACTCGGAACGCTTCGACGCGTTGTTGAAGGTCGTCATGAAGGACGGCCGCGTATACGAATCGAGAGTCGATCGCCCGCTCGGCCGTGCGGCGGAGAACGCGATACCGGCCGAGGATCTGAAGGCGAAGTTCAGGGACTGCGCGACGCGTGTCCTTACGCCTGACGTCGCCGACGCAGTATGTGAGAGAGTGTGGACGCTGGAGACGCTCGGCCTCGACGCGCGAGTTGACCGCGATGCTCGAGTCGGCCGATGTTGCGCGGTCGAGCGTTGCGGGCGCGTCCAGGCCTGAGCCGGCGTTCGCAGCATAGCCGCGAGCCAGAAGGGGGAAGCGAACATGCTGCGCATTCTGGCGACGGCCGCTCTCGTGCTGGCGGCAGGGCTTGCCGCCGCACAGGCGCCGTATCCGTCGAAGCCCATCCGCATCGTCACATCCGCGCCGGGCAGCAACAACGACTGGGGCGCCCGGCTCGTGGGCGACGCGATCTCGGCGAATCTCGGGCAGCGCGTGCTCGTCGACAATCGCGGCGGTCTCGCCGTGGACGTCGTGGCGAAGTCGCCGCCGGACGGTTACACGATCATCTTCTATGGCCCGGCCGCCTGGACTCAGCAGCTTTTCCGCGAGACGAGCGTCGATCCACTGAGGGATCTCGCGCCGATCACGATGGCGATGCTCTCGCCGATCGTGCTGGTCGTGCATCCTTCGCTGCCGGTGAAGTCGGTCAAGGATCTGATCGCGCTCGCGCGTGCGCGGCCGGGTGAGCTGAACTACGCCTCCGGAACGATCGGCGCGACGCCGTTCCTCGCGGGCGAGTTGTTCAACTACATGGCGAAAGTGAAGATCGTCCGCGTCGCCTACAAGGGCACCGGGCCTTCGATGATCGGCGTGATGAGCGGCGAATCGCAGCTCATGTACCCGGGTGCGGGCTCCGTGTGGAACCATGTCGAGCAGGGCAGGCTGCGCGCGCTCGGCGTCGCATCGCTCAAGCCCTCGCCGCTCACGCCCGGGCTGGAGCCGATCGCGCTGACCGTGCCCGGCTACGAATCGACGTCCAGCATCGCGTTCTTCGCGCCGGCGAAGACGCCGCAGCCGATCATCGACCGCCTGCACCAGGAAATCGTCAAAGCGGTGCATCGAGCCGGAGCTGAAGGAGATCCTGTTCAAAGGCGGTGTGGAGCCCGCGGGCACGACGCCGAAGGAGCTCCGCGATTACGTGGCGATGGACATCGAACGCATCACGAAGATGCTGGCTGCGACCGGATTCAAGAAAGAGCGAGGTGCCGAATGAACGACCCGACCTACAACTACGACGTGCTCATCGTCGGCGGCGGCAACGCCGCGTGCTCCGCTGCCCATGCCGCGCTCGAGAAGACGAAGAGCGTGGCGATCATCGAGAAATCGACGAAGCGCGACCGCGGCGGCAACAGCGCGATGACCGGCCACATCCGCTTCGTCTTCAACGGCATCGAGGACCTGAAGCCGCTCGTGCGCGGCATGTCCGACGACGATCTGCGCAAGCTGCTCGACTGCGGGTTGCCGAAGCGCGACGAGCAGACGTTCTGGGACGAGATCATGCGCGCGACCAACAACCAGAGCGATCCGGACCTTCTGCAGGTGCACGTGACCCAGTCGCTTCCGACGGTGCAGTGGCTCGCAGCCAAGGGGCACGACTGGGTGCCGGCGAGTCTCACGAACGACAACGTGCTCACGATGAACGGCGGCGGCGCGGGACTTCAGAAGCGCAACTTCGAGATCCTCGAGCGCAACGGCGTGGCCTTCCACTACGAGACCGCGGCCGATCGAGCTCATCGCAGGATCGGCACAGGCCGCGTGACCGGCGTGCGCGCGCTCACGCCGCAGGGATTCGCCGTCTTCAACGCGAAAGCGATCGTGCTCGCGTGCGGCGGCTTCGAAGCGAACGCCGAGATGCGCGCGCGCTATCTCGGACCGGGCTGGGACACGATCCGTGTGCGCGGCGTGCCGTTCAACACGGGCGACGGCCTGCGCATGGCGATGGACATCGGCGCGATGCCGCACGGAAGCTGGACGACGTGCCACGCGTCGCCGCAGGACATCGATATTCCCGTGTTCACCGTGCCGTCTGTCCACGTGCATGCGGACAGCACGAATCGCTACATGTATCCCGTACGGCATCATGGTGAACACCAAGGGCGAGCGCTTCGTCGACGAAGTGTGGGACACGCGCGGGCGCACCTACGCAAGCATGGGACGCGCGATCCTCGCGCAGCCCGGCGGCGTCGCGTTCCAGATCCTCGATGCGAAGATCCGCAAGATGAATCTCTACACGTCGAACTACAAGAAGGCGACGACGGAAAGCGCCGACACGCTGGAGAAGCTCGCGGAGAAACTCGATCTGCCGGTGCAGGCGTTCGTGAAGACCGTGCGCGAATTCAATGCGGCGGTGCAGCCGGGGCATTACAACCCGGACCGCCACCAGCTCGACGGCAAATCGCACCAAAGGCATCACGCCGCCGAAGAGCAATTACGCGCTCGAGATCGACGAGGCGCCGTTCGAGGCATGGCCCGTGCGCTGCGGGATCACGTTCACGTTCGGGGGCCTCAAGATCAATCCGGAAACCGCACAGGTGCAGCACGTCGCGGGGCGACCGATTCCGGGCCTCTTCGCGGCCGGTGAGATGGTCGGCGGCCTGTTCGTCGGCGGCTATGCGTCCGGTTCCGGCATGATGGCCGGCGCGACGTTCGGCCGCATCGCGGGGACGAGCGCGTCCACGCTTGCGACGCAGGCCTGATGAACATCGTCGTCACCGTCAAGCAGGTCGTCGATCCCAATCTGCCGCCGAGCTACATCGATCTCGATCCGAGCGGCAAGCGCATCGTCTCGCCGTTCGGCGTGTCACCGGTCATGAATGGCTACGACGCGAACGCGCTCGAAGCCGCGCTCCAGTTGAAGGAAGCGCACGGTGGACGCATCACGGCGGTATGTCTCGGCGACGACACGAGCCGCAACACGCTCAAGCGCGCGCTCGCGATGGGCGCCGATGCCGCGGTGCTGCTGAACGATCCGGCCTGGCTCAATCTCGACAGCGCCGGCACGGCACATGTCCTTGCCACGGCGATCCGCAAAAGCGGTGCGTTCGATCTCGTGCTGTGCGGACGGCAGGCCTCCGACACCGATGGAGGTCAGGTGTTGTACTGGCTCGCGGAGGCGCTCGGCCTCGCGGCGGTCGGTCCCGTCGCGAAGATCGAAGCCGTCGAGCCGGACGGCCTCGTCGTGCATCGACTTTCGGAAGAGGGTTTCCAGCGCCTGCGCGTCGGTCTGCCTGCGCTGCTCGCCATCTCCAGCGAGATCAACGAGCCGCGCATGCCGTCGCTCAAAGGCACGATGGCCGCGGGCCGGGCGCTCATTTCCGGATGGAAGAAAGCCGATCTCACCTTGCCGCCGATTCGACGCGAAGGTGGAATTGCGCCGGCTCGAGCTTCAGGTGAGGACCACGCGCGCTCAGCTGATCGAAGGCGAGACGCCGGCCGCGAAAGGGGTCGCGTTGGCCGATAAGCTCCGTGCCGAAGGTTTGATCTGATGGCGGGCGTACTGATCTTCGGCGACGCGAGCGAGAGCGGGCTCGCCCGTTCGACGCTCCAGATCGCCACCGCGGCGGCGAGCGTGGCGGACGCGCTTCGTGAGCCCCTGCGTCGGCGCGCTGATCGGCAGGGATCTCGAGCGTGCCACGAACGAGTTCACGTGCGGCGTCAGCACGCTCTACCTGGCGCAAGCGCCGCATTACCAGCCGTATAACGCCGAAGCCCTGATCGCCGCCGCGCGCGCGATCATCGAGGCGGCCTCGCCGTCCGTCGTGCTGTTCGCCCATGGCGCGGATACCCGCGACTGGGTGCCGCAGCTTGCGGCCCGCATCGGTGCCGGGCTCGTCATGGATTGCACGGGCGTGGCAACGGACGCGGATTCCCTCATCGTGACGAAGCCGGTAAACGGCGGCGGTGTGTCGGCCGAGTATGCGATCCGCGGGCACGCCGCGGCTTGCGACGCTGCGCGCGAGCGCGTTCCAGGCTGCGTCCGGCGAGCCGCACGGGAGCAGATCCGTCTGGACGTGCCTCCGCCGCCCTCCGCACGCGTCACGGTGCTGGGCGAGCAAACGGCGCCCGCTTCGGCCGGGCCGAGGCTCAAGGACGCGAAGATCGTCGTGTCGGGCGGCCGCGGCGTGGGCGGCCCCGAGAACTGGCATTACATCGAGGAAGCGTCGGCCGCACTCGGCGCAGCGGTCGGCTGTTCGAGGCCCGTCGCCGATTCCGGCTGGGTGCCCTCGACGCATCAGGTGGGCCTGAGCGGCACCATGGTCGCGCCCGATCTCTACATCGCGGTCGGCATATCGGGCGCGGCGCAGCATCTCGCGGGCATATCGGCTGCGCGAACGGTCGTCGCGATCAACAACAGCGCGGACGCGGATATCTTCTTCCGCGCCGACTATGGCGTCGTCGAAGACTATCGCGAAGTCCTGCCGGCGTTCGTAGAGCGGGTGAAGCAACTGAAAGGATGAGCCGTGCGCATGACTGCACTGCACAGTCGCGCGGGGAGGCACGACCTGCGCCTCGCGTTAGAATCGGGAAAACGGGACAGACCCCATTTTCCCGTCGATGCCAAGGTGCCCGTCAGACCGAAGAAGTGGGTCTGTCCCGTTTTTCGAATAGCACGGAGGTCTTATGAAATACCGCAAGAACGAAGCGAAAGAAGCCGCAAAGGAATCGCTGAAAGGGGTCTGGACGGCGCTGCCGACTAATTTCACGCCCGACGACCGGCTCGACGAAGCGGCGCATCGCTTCAATCTGGAACACTGCATCTCGACGCTGAAGCTCGAAGGCCACTACTGCCTCGGCAACGTGTCCGAATTCTGGTGCATGACGAACGAAGAGCGCATGCGCGTGATGGACATCAACGTCGATGTCAACAAGGGTCGCGTCCCGCTCATCGCCGGCTGCCATCATCAGAATCCGAACGAAGTGATCCAGCTTGCGAATCACGCGGCGTCGGCCGGTATCGACTTCGTCATCATCCTGACGCCCTATGTCGCCGCACGCGGCGACGATGCCATCTACGATTTCTACAAGTACGTTTGCGAGCGCATCGACATCGGCGTGGTGCTGTTCAACACCGAGGCGACCTATCCGATCTCGGCGAATCTGGCGAAGCGTCTGGTCAGGATTCCGAACATCTGCGCGTTCAAACAGGGCATCTCGAAGATCTCGTCCACGATCGCGTTGCGCGCCGCCGTAGGTCAGGAACTCGAGATCAGCGTGGCCGACGAGGCGCCGTGGGTTTACAACATGGGCGTCTTCGGCGATCACTGGCTGCTCAACTACTGCCCGCACCTGTATCAGGTGCCGGGCTATCTGCCGGTGAACGACTACACGGCCGCGGCGCGGAAAGGCGATTACACGAAGGCGGTCGAGATTTCCCGCAGCCTGAATCCGCTGCGCACGGTGCTCTCCAAGTGGATTCCCGGCTACGGCACCGCGGGCGGACGCACGCCGGCTGCCGAACAGAAATACTGGATGGAGCTGATCGGCATGAAGGGCGGGCCGGTGCGCGCGCAGCAGCAGGAACTCACGGCCGAGCAGAAACAGCAGATGAAGGCCGAGCTGGAGGCGACCGGGCTCGTCGCGAAAGCACAGCAGGGCTTCGCGCAGATGGAGCGCCGGGCGGCGTAAGTCGAAAGCGGTTGGGGTTTGTCCTGGATCCCGGCGTGTGCTTCACGCACACCCGGGATGATGCCCTTTCTCGTCAGTACAGTTGCACGGAATCCAAGTTCTGCTTCGTTCTGTTCTGAGTTCCTTCGCCTTCGTTCTGGATTCGGCGCGTATGCCGTCGCCTCACCGGATGACCCGGCTCATCGTCATTCCGTTGCGAGAACTGAATCAGGCGTCGTTCGACTTCGTTCGGGATTCCGCGTATGCGGTCGTTTCACTGGGTGACGCCTCTCATCGTCATTCCGTTGCTAAAACGGAATCCAGGCGCCGCTCACCGGATCCGTTTCTTCAAACGGCACGGGAGCTCGATCACATGGTGAAGAGAGTGAAACGTGGAAGGAGTGAAGGCGAAGGAGTGAGGCGTGGCCGCAAGATACTCCCTCGCCCCGCGCGCGGGGCGAGGGCTGGGGCGAGGGGCAAGTCAAAGATGCACTCCCGTTGCCTGCTCGTTGCCATCGCGGCGGCTGCGTTGCTGGCCGCCCCGGTATCCCGCCCCGCGGCGCAGGACTTTCCGGTGAAACCTATCCGCTGGATCCTCGGCTTCGCCATCGGCGGTGCGCCCGACAACATCGCACGCGTCGTCGCACAGCAGCTCACGGCGCAGATCGGACAATCCGTGGTGCTCGACAACCGTCCCGGCGCGAACGGCATCATGGGCACGGAGATGGTCGCGAACTCGAACCCCGACGGCTACACGCTGCTGGTCACTTCCGCCTCGTTCGCCGTCAATCCGAGCGTCTACAGGAAGCTTCCCTACGACTCGATCCGGAGTTTCGCGCCGGTCACCAATCTCGCGAGCTCGCCGGGGATGCTCGTGCTCGTGAACGCCTCGTTTCCTGCACAGAACGTTCAGCAGTTGATCGAGATGGCGAAGAAGCCTGGAAGTAATCTCGCCTACGGGTCGTCCGGCGTCGGTAATGCCACGCATCTCGCGGCCGAGCTCTTCAATGCGCGGACGGGAACGAAGCTCGCCCACATTCCCTACAAAGGCGGCGGACTGGTTACGAACGCATTGCTCGCGAACGAGATCCAGGTGGTGTTCACGAATCCCGCGACGATCATCGCGCAAGTGAAGGCGGGCCGTGTGCGCCCCCTCGCCTACAACCACAAGAGCCGCGCGCCGTTCCTTCCCGACGTGCCGACGATGATCGAATCAGGCGTGAAGGGCATGGAGATGGATCCGGGTTGGTACGGCGTGCTCGCGCCGGCTGCGACGCCCGCACCGATCCTTTCGAAACTCCACTCGGAGATCCGCACCGCGTTGTTCACGCCGGGCGTGAAGGAACGCCTGGCGGGACTCGGCGTGGATCCCGTCGGCGACACGCCGGCCGAGTTCAGACAGTTCCTCATCGGCGCGATCAAGCGTGCAGGCGAGCTTGACGCGCATCGCAGGGATTCAGCCGGAATGAGCGAGCCAAGAGGTTTCGTCCGCCGCGTCGTCACCGGCCACGACGCGAACGGCAAGGCGATCGTGATCTCGGACGATCTCACGCCGACGCTCAAGACAAACCCTTTGCGGCCCGGACATCGCTCGACCGAAGTCTGGAGGACGAGCGCGACGCCCGCGCCCATCACCCCGAACGAACCCGATCCGACGCTCGACGGCCCACGCACCATCCATCCGCAGCCGCGCGGAACGGTGATCCGCGTTGCCGAGTGGGCGCCGGAGCCGGAGGAGATTCGCAACCTCTCCCCCCAGGTCGCGCGCGAGATCTTCAAGGCGATGGGGAACGAAAACGCCTCCACGTATGGCCGCGGCGGCCGGCATCCCATCATGCACCGCACCGAGACTGTCGACTATGCGGTGATCCTCGAAGGCGAGCTCACGCTGATCCTCGACGAGCAGGACGTCGATCTCACAGCCGGCGACGTCGTCATCCAGCGCGGAACGAACCACGCCTGGCGCAACAAGTCGGACAAGCCGTGCCGGATTCTTTTCGTGCTCCTGGATGGCCGATTCGATGAGGATCTGCTGGCGGGCCAGCGCAGGGGCGCATGATTCCTGTCGAGCACCCCGGGCTGCGGCGGCCATCGCGCGAACGCGCCGCGTCGACTTCCGGAATCGTTGTTGCAGGCAGCCGAGCAGTGCTCCTCAAAACCTGAGAACATATCCGCCTGACGCATCCGGCGCCGGGCAGCCGCGGGCGCTTCTACTCGTTCCGGAGGACACATGCAGACCACTTTCGATCGCACGCAGGAAGATCTCGGCAATTCCGTCGGGCTCGAACATCTGAACCTCACTATTCCCGACCAGCAGCCCGCCATCGCTTTCTACATCAGCGGACTCGGCCTCACGCGCGACCCCTATCTCGTCACCGGTCTAGTAAACATGTGGGTGAACGTCGGCCGCAGTCAGTTCCACCTGCCGATCAAGGACGCGCAGGCAGTGCGAGGCCACGTCACGCTCGTGATGCCGGACCTCGCGGCGCTGCAGCGGCGCCTCGAAATGGTCAAGGAGCGCTTGTCGAACACGAAGTTCGGTTACTCGAAACGCAACGGCCACGTCGAAGTGACCTGCCCGTGGGGCAACACGTTCCATATCCACGCACCGGATCGCAAGAAGTTCGGTCCGATGGTTCTCGGCATGGCGCACATTGCGTTCGACGTGCCGAAAGGCGCGGCTTCGGGCATCGCACAGTTCTACAACAAGATCATCGGTGCACCCTCGACCGTGGAGAAGGGCAGGGCCGGCGCGTCCGCGAAGGTGCACGTCGGCATCAACCAGCACCTCATCTTCAACGAGACGAGCGGAACGCTGCCGCCATACGACGGCCACCACATCCAGCTCTACGTCGTGAACTTCTCCGGGCCGCACCGGCAATTGGTCGAACGCGGGCTGGTCACCGAGGAAAGCAATCCGGTGCAGTATCGCTTCATGAAGATCGTCGATCCGGACAGCGGGGATCTGTGCTACGAGCTCGAGCACGAGATCCGCAGCGTCACCCATCCGCTCTTTGGGCGCCCGATGATCAATCGCAATCCCGTGCAGTCGAACCAGGACTACAGGCCGGGACACGACGGCATCTCGTGGGCCATGGGCTTCGAGGAATGACAGGACGGCCGCGCGCACTCGTCATCGGCGGTTCTCTCGGCGGTCTTTTTTGCAGCAAACGTCCTGCGTGAAGTGTGCGCGTGGGACGTCGAAGTCTTCGAGCGTGTGGAAAACGATCTCGCCGCGCGGGGCGCGGGCATTGCGACGCACGACGAGATGTTCGCAATATATAACACCCGCGCTCGTCGCCTGCGCCTTCGTTGCGCCTCACCTCGGCGCCCAATCCTATCCCGTCAAACCCATTCGCATCGTCGTCGGCTACGCGCCCGGCGGCGCGGTCGATTTCAGCGCGCGTCTGCTCGCGCAGAAGCTGCCGGAGCAGCTCAAGCAGCCGGTCATCGTCGAGAACCGTCCCGGCGCGGGCAGCACGATCGGCACCGAGCGTGTCGCCCAGTCGCCGCCCGACGGCTACACGCTCTTGATGATGCCGACCTCCGCAGTCGTGCAATCCGTTCTGCGAACGAACCTGAGCTACAACATGGAGCGGGATCTCCAGCCGATCTCGCTCGTCGCGAGGGGCCCGTTCGTGCTGATGGTGCATCCTTCGGAGCCCGCACGCAGCGTGAAAGACCTGATCGCGCTCGCGCGTGTGCAGCCCGGCAAGTTGAACGGCGCCTCTCCGGGCGTCGGCACGGCCAACCATCTCGCGCAGGAGCTCTTCAACGTGATGGCGCGGGTCAACATCACGCACGTGCCATATAAGGGCGGCGCCGAGAGCACGCTCGCGGCGGCAAGCGGCCAGGTCGACCTGAGCTTCGCGAGCGTCGCGAGCGCGCTCACGACGCTTCAGGCGAACAAGGTCCGCGCGCTCGGCGTGACCGGTGAGAAGCGAACGGCGCTATTGCCGGCAATCCCTACAGTGGCGGAGGCTGCGCTGCCCGGCTACGACTACACCGTGTGGTACGGCATGGCCGCCCCCGCGAACGTTTCGAAAGACATCATCACGCGCCTCCATGCCGCAATCGGACAGGTGGTGAGCTCGGCCGAAGTGAAAGAGACGTTGAGCAGGCAGGGCCTCGAACCGCAATCGGCGACCCCCGAAGAGTTCGCCGCGCTGATCAAGCGCGACCTCGCGCAGCACGCGAAGCTCGTGAAGGTGGCGAACCTCAAAGCGGAGTAATCACATGAAACGAATCGGATTCATCGGCCTCGGTCTGATGGGCGGCGCGATGGCGAAGAACCTGCTCGCGGCGGGCTACGACGTCGTCGGCTATGACATCGATCAGAAGAAGGTGCAGGCGATCGTCGATGCGGGTGGCAGTATCGCGTCGCCCCATGAGATCCCGCGCAACGTCGACGCGATCATGCTGTCGCTGCCGAGCTCGCAAATCGTCGACGACGTCGTTCGCAACTCGATCCAGCTCGCGCAGACTGGACGCGAAGGACTCGTTGTGGTCGACGCATCCACCGCGGACCCGGAGCTTTCATCCGCGCTCGCAAGCGAACTGCGTGCGAAAGGCATCGAAATGCTCGACGCGACCGTTAGCGGCACGAGCGAGATGTGCGCCGTGAAGGACATCATCTTCATGGTCGGCGGGAGCGAAACGGCATTCGGGCAATGCCTCCCGTTCCTCTCTTCGATCTCGCGCGAAGTGATCCACATGGGTGCGAACGGCGCTGGCGCGATCACGAAGCTCGTCGTGAACCTCGTACTCGGGTTGAATCGAATGGCGCTTGCCGAGGGCCTCACGCTCGCCAGGAAGGCGGGACTTGATCCGCTTCAGACGCTCGAAGTGCTGAAGCAATCCGCGGCCGCCTCGAAGATCATGGATCAGAAAGGCTATCGCATGGTCCGCAAGCAGTTCTTGCCGGCGGCCGGCAAGACGGCGTTCTATTACAAGGACGTGCGGCTCATGCTCGCGCTGGGCGAGCGGCTCAACTGCCCCCTGCCGCTCATCAGCCTGCACGCGCAGGCGCTCGCGTCCGAAATCGCGAAGGGCAGGGCGGAATGGGACAGTGCGAACATCATCTCGTTCTACGACGAGCTCGCGAATTTCGGGCGGCCCGAGCCGAACGCTACATAGACGGCGCCTGGATCCGTTCTCGCAACGGAATGACGCCGCCATACGTCATCCCGGACCACTGAACTACGACCTACGGTGCAAGCAAAAGGCACCCGAGGGTGCCTTTGCTTGTTCGTGCCGCGTGCGATTAGCGGTTGCCCTTGGCCTCGCCGCCGGGCTGCGCACCCGCTGACGAGGTGCTGCCGACTCCTCCGCCCGTCGACGCGCCGGCCTTTCCGGGCGCCGCCGACGAGCCCGCCGTTCCGCCGGCCCCCGCGGCGCTCGACGTCCCGGTATCGGTCGAGCCTTTGGCGCTTTGCGATTTCGCGCTTTGCGATTTCGCGGCCTTGCGATCTTCAGTAGACGCGCCCGCCGTGTCGCTTGTCATGCCGGTGGCCTTGCCGGTGCCCGCTTCCAGGCTGCCCGCCGGCGCTACCCCTTTCGGAGCCGCGCCTGAGCTTGGGCTGGCAGTCGAACCGCCGGACGTCCCGCTTTGTGCAAACACGGGGGCAGAAAACGCGAGGACACTGGCAAAGATGAGATATGTACGTTTGTGCATGGCAGCTCCTTCATTGGTGTTGGAAGTGTTGCACACCTCTTGATGCAAGCCGGGTGCCATGAGCTGTCAGGTCGGTCCCTGCCTTTTTGTCGTTGAAATCAGACACGTGAATCAGCCTCGCAGGCACCTCCGGCAGGCTTAGTCCGTGGTCAACCACGGAACGTCGTGTGACGGCGACGGAAGCGGGGCTGGGCCCCGTTTCAGCAACGGCGGCCCGAAGTGCAAGAACGAGCTCAATTCGCCGCGAAGCAGTAGTACAACCCGGAGCCGCCCGTTCCGCGCAGGTGATCGTGGCCGCATCCCTTCGAGGGATGAGACGAGTTCCACGAGCGCGAGGCATCGTCGTCGCGCAAGCCCTGACGATCGTGGTGTCCGACCATCGCCGAGCCTTCGTTGCTGCTCGTCCAGTTGCCGCACGTCGCGTCCTTGCCCGGTGGCATGGCACGGCCATCGGGCGTCGATCCGGTCAGGACGTCGTGCATGTTGACGGGATCGCCGCGTCCACTCACGACGGCGCCTTTCTCGGTGAGCGCCGTCTGCTTCGTGAGGTTGTTGTTGCCGTGGAGGTCGTTCACGTCTTTGGCAATCACTTCACCTTTCGCATTACGCCATGGCCCGCGTCCGATGCGATCGCGTGCATTGACCGCGGGCTTTCCGTCCGCCGCGCTCGTGCTGAGGTAGGCGCGCCAGGTGCGGCCCCCTGCGCCCACGGCTTGCGCCAGCGACTGGCAATGTCGGTCGGCGCCGGCGATACCGCCGAGATCGGCACCCTTGCCGGGGCCTGCGCTCGTCACGAAGAACGTCATCGGATTGCCGGACTGCTCGTCCGAGCTCGCGCAGCTCGCGCACGCGATTGCGGCGAACATCAACACGGAAAGCGTTTTTCGATGGCTCATGCTCGAGACCTCCTGGATGATGGGAGCGACAGGTTACTGCACCTTGGACTGCCGTAAAATAGCCGGACAAACCCCGAGCGAGTCGCCTGGCGACGGTGTCCGGCCTTTCGGCGCCGCGCGATCGCACTCGATCCTCACACGCGAAGGACGTCGATGAATTTCGCCTTGAACGAAGAACAACGCGGTTGGCAGATGAAAGCTCGTGAGTTCGCTCACGAGGAGATCGCCCCGATTTCGCTTGCACGCGACCAGATCGAAGGCGGCCGGGAGCCCTGGGATTGGGAGATCATCACCAAGGGCTCGAAGCTCGGCTTTCGAACGCTCGCGGTGCCGGAGGAGTGGGGCGGGCCCGGCACCGACTTCGTCACGCAGGCGCTCGTCATGGCCGAGCTATCGAGAGGCGACAGCGCGATTTCGAAGGCGTTCAGCCAGAACTGGAAGTGGAGCCACCAGATCGCCGAGTTCTGCACGGTCGACCAGAAGGAACGATTCCTGAAGCCGTTCATGGCCGACCATACCTACGTGATCGGCTCCGGCAGCACGGAGCCGAATGCCGGCTCGGACAACCGCTATCCGCCCGAAGACGCGCCGAAGGCGGGTTTTCGGCTTCGCGCCGAACGCAAAGGCGACGAGTGGATCCTGAACGGCGAGAAAGCATTTATCGCGAACGGCAGCGTGGGCAAGCTCTTCTTTGTGAATACGCGCACGAATTTCGACGTGCCGGCGCGCGAGGGTACGACCGTGTTCCTGGTGCCTCTGGGCACGCCGGGTTTTCGAATTGGCAAGGTCTTCAACAAGGCCGGCTGGCGTTTCTATCAGAACGCCGAGCTGATCTTCGAGGACGCGCGCCTGCCGCATGCGAACATGGTCGGCGAGGTGAACGGTGGCATGAAAGTGAGAAGCGGCGCCTCGGCCGAGTTCGGCGATCTCGAGCTCGCGGCGAACGCGCTGGGCATCTGCGACGCTGCATGCGAGAGCGCGATGCGCTTCGCGAAGCAGCACCGGCGGGGCGGCAAGCTCGTTTACGATCATCAGCTCGTTCAGTTGAAGTTGAACGAGATGCACATGCTCACCGAGGCCCTGCGCTCGCACGTGCTGCGCACCGCGCTGGGAGATGGACAACAAGATGCACGGTGTCGGCCCGATACTCGTCATGAATTATTCGCACACGACCGTGCAGCGGGTGACCGGGCTCAACATGGCCATTCACGGGGCGGATGGCGCCGGCATGGATGCCACTGCGGACAAGCTCGTGCGCGACGCGATCATCTGGACACATCTCGCGGGCGACAACGCCCAGCGGCTGAAGCTCTTCAGGCGGCTCGCGAGCCACTGATACCGTTCTTGATGCGAACAAACCGGAAAGGAGAAGCAATGCTCTGGGTCATTTCCTGCGTCGACAAACCGGACAGCGCGGCGGTCCGCGATAAACACCTGCAGCCCCATCGCGATTACCTGCAAAGTCAGAAGAAGATCCTCGTGCTCGCGGGCGCGACTCAGAACGACGATGGCACGCAGGCAGTCGGCAGTCTTTTCGTCGTGAACGTGGGAAGCCGCGCCGAAGCGAAGGCGTTCTCGGACGGAGATCCGTTCACGCAGAATGGCGCGTTTGCGAACATCACGATCACGCGCATGCGTAAGGGACAGTGGAACCCCGAGGCGGCCGAAGGGGCGTAAGGGGGCGGCGCTCGCCTACGGCTCGGGCCTCGCCGCCCTACGGAACAGAGGGACACCGATGGTTTCCCTCCGTAACCTCCCTTCCTTTGTTGACTTACTTAAGTTAGCGGCTCGCGCCTCCGCTCGCCGTTCCGCCTGCGCCCATCCCGCTGCTCGCACCGGTTCCGGGCGTCACGCCTGCCGAACCCGGTGTCCCCGATGCGTCGCCGCTCGGGCCCGGCGCCGGGCTGACGCCCGCACCGGTGCTGCTCGCGCTGCCGGAGCTCATCGCGCCGGTGTCGGTCGGAGCGGTCGCGGTGCCGGCGCCCATGCTGCCCACTCCTGGCGCGCTCGTGGTGCTGTCGGCAGCGCCCGTGCCGCTCACACTTGGAGCGCTCGAGCCCATGCCGCTGCTCGATCCCGTTCCGGATGTGCCCGGCGTGCTCGTGGCGGTCGAGCTCGACGGGCTCTTGTTCGCCGCGGATCGATCGTCGCCGCAGCCTGCGATTGCCAATGCGAGCGCGACGCTCGCTGCTATGGTCAGTTCCTTGGTCATATGTCAGTCCTCATAAAACGTAGTTGTAGGGTGTGATCTCCACACTCCCTCTTCCTTACGCAAAGCGCGTACCGCTTGGTTAAAGCAACCGCGCATGGCAAAGCGTAAGTGTGTATTCCGATGGGACTCTCCGATATCGGGCGCGGTAATCGTCGTGACGAATTTTTTTGCGTTTCCATCGCCACTAACATGTGTCGCACCAGGGCGACATCCGCCGTAGCCAGCCGAGTGATCGAGCTCCCATGCCGCCCTTTGTCTCCTGCGGCGGCATGGGCGTTTCGCACGGATCCCGGCTTCGCGCCGTTACCCCATCGAAACAAACTGTTTCGACGCTGACGTCGGGGTGAAACGCTGTCCCGATAGAGTTCGATCCGCGAGCCGCAGTGGACAGCAACGAACCGAGTTGAACGCACTCTTTCAACTCTGTCGGCTGCGCCGCACATCAATTGAATGCCAAGCCTGGGGAGAAGCCATGAGCGCGATAGTCGATCGTACGACGCAATCGCTTCAAGCAGTACGCACCTTCGGAAGTTTTGCTTTGGCCGTGACCATCGGCGCGTTCGTGCACGGGTGCACGCACCAGCCGACGCAACCACCTGTCGCACAGTCACCCGCGCCATCCTCGCCGTGGGCTGCCCCGACGTCGACTGCGCAATGGAACGAATTCGCATCAGAGCTGATTGCACGCAATCAGGCGGGTCAGTATCCCGCGCTACGCACGCTCGCTTACGTCAATCTCGGGATCAACAACGCGATGGTCCTCGCTGGCACGAAGCGCATGCGCCTGGAAGGAGCCGCGGCGGGTTCGGCAGCGGCGACGCTCGCCTATCTCTTTCCGAAGGACGAGAAGGCGATTTCGGCACGCCTCGACGCCGAAACGGCGGCATTGGGCACATCCGGTCGTGCGGACTTCATGGCAGGCGTCGAGGTCGGCCGGACCGCGGCCGCGGACGTGATTGCCATGGCGAAGGCAGATCGCTCCGGCGTCGCATGGTCCGGTACGCTGCCGGGCACCGAAGACAAGTGGTCAAGCCTCAATACGCCGCCGAGTCCGCCGCTCGGCCCGCAACTTGGCGAAGTGCGGCCCTTCTTCATGACGAGCGCTTCTGAATTTCGCGCGCCGCCGCCGCCGCCGATGAAATCGGCGGAGTTCATGGCGACACTCAATGAGGTGCGCAGGATCTCCGATACGCGCAGCTACGAGCAACTGCGTTATGCGCGCTACTGGGAGAACCTCTCCGGCGCGTTTACCGCGGGTGTGTGGAACGAGTTCGCGCGTGAGGCGATTGCCGCGCGCGGTCTGGGCGAAGCAGAATCGGCGCGCGTGCTCGCGCAGATGCACATGGCCGGCTTCGACTCGATACTGGCGTGCCACGATTCGAAGTACGTCTACTGGTTCCCCCGGCCGACGCAAGTCGATCCCCAGATCCAGCTCGCGGTCGGCGCGCCGAACCATCCGTCCTATCCCAGCAACCATGCATGCATCTCGGGCGCGATGGGACTCGTGCTCGACGCGCAGTTTCCGGATACCGCGGGCGATTCGCCTCGATGGCGCGCCAGGCCGGCGAGTCGAGAATCTACGCCGGCATCCACTACCGCATCGATGTCGACGAGGGCCTGAACATCGCCCAGAAGATCGCGTCGAGAGCCATGGAGACGGGAATTCCGGCGAGCCGGCCTTTCGTGCCCGCTGGACAATAGGAGCAGGAACAGCATGAGAGTGGGTGGGTTCGCTGTGCTCCTGGCTTCCAGAGAGCACAGCGATCCGGCCGCGAAGGTCGTTTGATTCAGCGCCCGGGCGATACTGATGGTCCCGGTGTATGGGCGACACGCAAGAGACGAGCAACACGTCGCGTGCTCCCATGGTCGATCGGTTCAAGCCGACGACAAAGAAACCGATGCTGCGGAACGACCCGTTGACAAGGGCCGCCTCATTGTGGCCTGTCGGGCACGCCGGCCTTGCGCATGGCAAAAATCAACCGTTCTCGATCCATATCGCGACGCAGGGGATAGTATTCGCAGATTCTTTCGATGTGTACCTGCGGGTCGATGTCTCGATACGCATGCAGGGCCCGTTGTGCCTCATCCAGGTGGCCCCGCATTGCATTTGCGGCAATCGCCACACGCAGCGCTGGCAGCCAATTCGGTTTGACACGCAAGCCCATGAGAGCCCAGTGCGCCGCGGCATCGTCGCGGCCGGCGATGAAATGTGCGAAGGCCATCGCGCTCTGCGTCAAGAACATTCGCGGTTCCAACGGATTCAGCCTCATCGCCTTGTGGAGGCTGTCGATCGCGCCATCGGGATCGCCGGCGTATCCGCGAACCCAGCCACTGCGCTGCCACGCGATCGCCAGATTGCCATCGAGTTCCAATGCCCGGTCGATCAGAAGCAATGCGCGGTCAACGTCCTTGAAAAAGTACGCGTGCGCGTGGCCGGCCCAGCAAAGCGCTACCGCGTCGTCGACTTCGATGCGGGACGCTCTTTCCACCAGCAGCGCGATCGCCGTCGTATCGAACGTCGCAGCCCAGTGGTTCGCCTTCGCGAGCAGATGGCAGGAAGCGGCCAAACCGTAGGCGGTCGAAAAATCACCGTCCTTTTCGATTGCCGCGTTGAAGAGCTGCAACGCCTTTGCGTTACCCTCCTGCGTCCATCGATTCCACTGGTCCAGCCCATGGAGATAGAGATCGTAAGCGGCAAGATCGTCCGTTGAGCGCCGCCGGGCGCGTCCGATCTCGGCTTTCTCCAGTTGCGGCGCAATCGCGCCGACCACGCGCGTGACGATCTGGTCCTGCAACTCGAAGATGTCAGCCAGGCTGCCATCGAACCTGTCGGCCCAGAGGTGATGGCCGGACTCGGCATCGATCAACTGGGCCGTGACGCGCACCCGGCCCGCTGACTTGCGCACACTTCCTTCCAGCACGTAGCGCACACCGAGTTCCCGGGCCACCTGCCGCACGTCGAGGCGCCTGGCCTTGTAGGTGAACGACGAATTGCGGGCGATGACCAGGAACGCGCGATTGCGCGACAGCGCGGTCGTGATGTCCTCCACGACGCCATCCGAAAAATAATCCTGTTCCGGATCGCCGCTGAGGTTCTCGAACGGCAGCACGGCGATCGAGGGTTTGTCGCAAGCCGCAGCCGGCACGTTGGCTAGTCGGGCGCGGCAGAGTTCTGTTCTTCCAGAACGGTTCCCACAAAGCGCAAGCCTCTGCGGGGCAGGGTCCTGATGAGACGCTGCGAATCACCGTTGTCACCGATTGCCGTACGGGCGGCATTGATGCGAGTGCTCAACGCGGATTCGGAGACGATCCGCCCCCGCCACACCGACGCGAAGACATTCTCCCTGCTCACGACACGATCACGGTTGCGGATCAGATAGAGCAGCAGGTCGAACACCTGAGGTTCAACCGCGACCCCGATACTGCCGTGCAGCAGCTCGCGGCGATCCGGGTCCAGCACATAGTTCTCGAACAGATAGCGCACGCTGGGATTCCACGTGGGCGGACGTACAGCCCCGAAGAAAATAGCATGGCTCGTGGCGCAAAAATAGAGCTAATCGTGACGGAACCATAAGACGCTCTGAAAGCCGTCGTCGCCGTTCTGAGGCATGGTGATTCCGAGCCTACCGTCGGTGCCGACCTGTTCGACCGGCAGGGATGCAATGGCCTCACTTGCTCAGGAGCACAGAAATGGAACAGCGCGCGCGTGATATCGAGAGACCCAGACTCTTCGAGAGATGTTTGTTTCAGAGCATGCGCCCTCTGGGCGTGCAGCGCAGATTCCGGCTGCTGCTTTCGGCAATGGCCGTAGCAGGGCTGGCGGCCGCGCTCCGCCCCGACCGCTGCACAGAGTAATTATGTCGTGAAACCCGTCGCCGAGCTCAAGACGCGGCAGTTGCCGGCTGGGCAGCTTTACTGGCGGATCGAGAACTTTCCCACCGTCGAGCAGGCGAAAGTTGCTGCCGGCCCGTACCGCTGGAATCCGGATACCGTGTCCTACGAGGGATCGCCGTCGCTCACCGCGGAAGTTGCCGGCAAAGTGTGGCTGTTCACGCTCGGCGCAAAGGGCGGGAAGACGCCCGGTGGCACGCCCGTCGCGGAGATAGGACCCGTGCCGGCGATCACCGCTCCGGAGTATCTCCTGCGCGTCAATCACGGATCCGGCCCACCAGGATCACGGACTGCCGTGCACACGCATCCCGGCTCGGAGGCCTTCTATGTCGCTGCCGGCCGACTTGGACAGAAGACTCCGAATGGCGAGAGATATGTCGAAGCCGGACATACGCTGAACGGCAACGACGCCGATATTCCCATGGAGGTATTCAATGCCGGCACGACAGACCTGACGGCCCTGATCATGTTCGTGGTGGACGCGACACGGCCGTTTTCCGTTCCTGCAAAGCTGCCGCAGCACTAGCGTGCGGGGTGTCGTAGCGGCGCATGGAGCCATAAGTCGATCGTGTTTCCCGGGTTGTCTCGCTGAAGCTGGGTTTTGTCGCGAGCGACTGACGGCGGTGCCATGTAGCAACTCCGATTGGTTACCCGGCCCCTTTAGGTATACACTCGGCGCTCCCTGCGCGATCCAATCAGCGTAGCGGCCTTGTAGTTCACGTCCCTAAACACAAACGATTCGTCAGCCTGATTGGTGTCTCTTGAGCTCAAGCGACAGGGCCGTCGCTGGAGTTCACATTGATACATCGATTCGAAATTTGCGGCCCTTGGGCTCGCCGAGCCTCTCCTGCGCACTGTTGCAGAAGCGGGCTACCAACAACCCACGGCCATTCAGGCGAGCGCGATTCCTGAAGTTCTCGCTGGAAACGACGTTCTTGCCGCTGCGCAAACCGGCACCGGCAAGACCGCAGCCTTCGTGCTGCCGATCCTGCATCGGCTGGCACAGAGCCCGAGCCAAGCGCGTCCTCGCGCGCCCCGCTGCCTGATCGTCACGCCCACGCGCGAGCTCGCCGCGCAGGTCGAGGAGGCGGTGCGCACGTATGGCATACACATGAAAGCGAAAGCGGTCGTCCTGTTTGGCGGGGTCGGCATTCAGCCGCAGATCGAGAGGTTACGCCGGCAAGTCGACATCCTCGTTGCGACGCCAGGGCGTCTTCTCGATCATGTCGAGCGGCGAAGCGTCGATCTGTCGGGCATCGAGATACTCGTGCTGGACGAAGCTGATCGGATGCTCGACATGGGCTTCCTGCCCGACATCAAACGCGTGCTCGCGTTGCTTCCCAAGTCGCGGCAGACCCTGCTCTTCTCGGCGACATTCCCCAACGAAATACGGACTTTCGCCCAGGGCATTCTCCGGAATGACGCAGTGACGATAGACGTCGCCGCACGCAACGCCCCGATCGAGCTGGTGGACCAGGGCGTGCATCTCTGTGCAACCGGCGAGAAGCCCCGTCTGCTGTGCCATATCCTGCGCGAAAACGATTGGAGCCAGGTGCTCGTTTTCACGAAAACGAAGCACGGCGCAAACCGGCTTGCGGACAAGCTCGGAAAGGACGGCATCCGTGCGACAGCTATTCACGGCAACAAGAGCCAGTCCGCCCGCTCGCGTGCACTCGCCGACTTCAAATCCGGCACGGTGCCCGTCCTGGTGGCAACCGACATCGCAGCACGTGGGCTCGATATCGAGGGACTGCCGCAAGTGATCAATTTCGAGCTGCCCAATGTGCCCGAGGACTATGTGCATCGCATCGGCCGCACAGGCCGTGCGGGCGCCACTGGCTCGGCGCTGTCTCTCGTGGACCAGTCGGAAATCGGCCTGCTTCGTGCGATCGAGCGGCTCATCAGAAAGCCGATCCAGCGCGTTGCGGTGAAAGGCTTCGCGATGCCGCCGCGCGCCGCCGTTCCGCCCAACGTCCACGCTCATTCGCGGACCGTCAATCAGTCACGGAGGGCTGCTCGCACGTGATACGCCGTCACTTCACGATGCCGACCGCCTTGAGAAACTCGAGCTGCTCCGCCCGCTGCACGACGAGTGCTTTCGCGAAGTCCGCACTGTTGAGATACGCTTCCTCGAACATATTGCGGTTGGCGTAGTCCTTGTAGGCCTGGCTGTCGTAGACGCGCTTCAGCGCCTGTTCCATCGCCGCCGCGGCCTCCTTCGGCACGCCGGCCGGCATCCCGAAGCCGCGCCCGGTTGCGACCACCGTCTTGTAGCCGAGCTCCTTCAGCGTCGGAATGTCCGGCGCCTGCTTGAAGCGTCGCTCCCCGGTAACCGCCAGGATGCGCATCTTGCCGGTCTCGACCAGCGGCAGCATCTCGCTCATGTTCTCGGTCGTCACTTCGACGTGGCCGCCGAGTGTGGCAAGAACGGCATCACCGCCGCCCTTGAACGTCACGTACTTGAATTTGGCGCCGGTATCGCGCTCGATCGAATAGAGCGCCATGCGTCCGCTGCCGGTGGGTCCGGTGATTCCCGCCACGACATTGCCGCCGCGGGCCGCATCGATGAGCTCCTTGTAGGTTTTGAATTTCGATTCGATGCGCACCGCCACGACCTGCGGGTCCTGCGCCATACGAATGATCGGCGTAACGGTATCGAGCGAGAGTCCGGTATCGGGCAGGATCGACTGGGTCAGGATCGTCGAGACGGCCATCGCGATGACGACGTAGGGATCGCCTTTCTTGCTCTTGATGTAGTTGTAGGCGATCGCGCCGTTGCCGCCGACGCGGTTCGCGTAGACGAAGGGCACGTTGAGAATCTTTTCCTTCTCGAGGATGCCGGTCACGTTGCGGTTGAAAAGATCGGTGCCCGAGCCCGCCGAGGTGTGGGCAACAAACTCGATGGCCTTCGCGGGATATGCCTGTGCGTGCGCGTAACTTGCGCCCAGGGCGAAAATGGTGAGAACGCACAGGACCCACTCAAGAACGGGACGGCGGAAATGCTTGCTGGTCATACTCTCCTCCTTTGAAGACAGACTTTCAGGGCCACGTTGCGGACCGAAGCGATACGCTACTTCATGCTTCATGTTAGCGAACTTCGTGACGCCGCTCCATTTGCCGATTTCCGAGAGACCGAAAGTCCACGTTAAGCACTTCCCATTGACCGCTTCCGGCCCTGGCGATAGGTTCGGAGTTCGCGCAAACGCAAACGCAACCGGGAGAGTTCGATGCAGTTTGGATTGTTCGGCAGCGCCTCGGCACGTCGAGGCAGTGGTGAGTTCGACAGCACCGAGGGCTACCACGACTGGATCGAATACAACGTCGAGGGTGAAGCCCTGGGCTTTCGCAGCACGTTCTGCGTGGAGCACCACTTCACCGGCTACGGTCAGGTTTCGGCTACGCTGAACCTGCTGACCTGGCTGGGCGCCCGCACGAAAACACTGCGGCTCGGCACCGCCGTGATGGTGTTGCCCTGGCACAACCCGGTGCTGCTGGCGGAACAGGCGGCGACGCTCGATCTTCTGTCCGGCGGTCGACTGGATTTCGGCATCGGCACCGGCTACCGCTTTAACGAATTCGTCGGCTTCGACCTCCCCATCGACGAGGCACGGGAGAAATTCGAGGAATCGATCGACGTGATTCTCGAGGCCTGGACGTCGAACGAGCCCTTCTCGCACAAGGGAAAGTACTGGACCTTCACCAACATCGTCGTCGAGCCGCAATCGTTCCGCAGACCGCACCCCGCAGTCTGGATGGGCGCGGGCAACGAACGCTCGATTCGCGATGTCGCCCGCCGCGGCTTCAATCTGCTGCTGGGCCAGTACTCCTCGCCGGCCGATGTCGGCCGCAACATCGCGACCTTCCGCGATGCAGTCGAGGCGAAGGGCGAGCGATGGGACCCGATGCGCGTCGGCGTGACCCGCGCTTTTTTCGTGACCGACGATGCGCGCGAACGCGAGGCAGCGCTGGAGCGACGGCTGGCGAACCGGCTCCGGCAACTGAAGCTCGCGACGACACCCGACGGCAGAGTGCTCGGCGGACCGGATCGCGCGGACGGCGATCCAGTCGAGGTCAATCTGGCGAGCGCGATGTACGGCACGCCGGATGAGATCGTGAGGAACATCGAAGCGCTTCGTGACGCCGGCGCCGGCTATCTGCTGCTGAACGGCGGCGGCTCCGGCGGCGGTGAACGGGGCCGGCAGAGCCTTCGACGTTTCGCACGCGAAGTGATGCCGGTGTTCGCTACCGCCTAGACGTTTGCCGAGCAAAAGAGAAAGGAGCTCGTGACCCGCATCGCAGCCACCTGCGGGCCTTCGATCTATCTGCACTTCCCTACTTCAATACGCTTCCTGCTTCATGCCGGCGAACTTCATGACGCCGCTCCATTTCTCGATTTCCGACCGGATGAAGGCGCCGAATTCCTGCGGCGTACTCGGCTCGGGCACGACGCCCAGTGTCGCGAACTGCTCGCGCAACGCGGGGCTGTCAAGGATGGCCACGATCTCACGGTTGAGCTGCTGGACGACAGCTTGCGGCGTGCCGCGCGGTGCGTTGACGCCATACCAGGTGCCCGCTTCGACACCGGGCACCCCGGCTTCCGCAAGCGTGGGAATCTCCGGTGCAATCGTCGTTCTCGCTGCGGTCGCAGTCCCGTACGCGCGCAGCTTGCCTGCGCGCACCTGCGGGAGCGCGCCGACGAGATTCGGCATGCCGAAGTGGATCTCGCCCGAGACGATCGCCAGCACCGCCGGTCCCGTCCCCTTGTATCCGACGTGGCTCGCCTCGAATCCCGCCTGCTTGCAGAACAGCGTCTGGGCGAGATGCCCGATACCGCCGGTGCCGGCCGAGCCATGATTGAGCTGCCCCGGCTTCTGTCTGGCGACTGCCACGAACTCCTTGAGCGTTGTCGCGGGGAAGGACGGATGCGTCACCAGTACGAAAGGCACGGAGCCGACTCGCGAGACGGGCGTGAAATCGCGGATCGGATCGTAGGGCAGCTTCTCGTAATACACGGCGGTGACCGCATGAGCCGCAGTCGAGTATATGAGCGTGTAGCCGTCGGGCGGCGCTTTGGAGAGGAGATCGGTCGCGAGTATGCTCGAGGCGCCGGGGCGGTTGTCGATAACGAAGGGCTGGCCGAATTTCTCCGCGAGCCTCTGCGCGAGCAGGCGCCCGGAAACGTCGGATCCGCCGGGCGCATAGCCGATGAGGAGCCGCACGGGACGGGAGGGATAGGGTTGCGAGCTCGCCGCGATGCCGGCGGCGCTGAACAGGAGGGCGACGAATGCCACCGATGTCATCCACGCATATTTCGTCACACGTCATCCCCTTGCGCGTCACTCATGACCGTCACATGATAGCCCCACCATGGAAAAAGAACTCATAGGGAAGTACACGATGCCCGGTATCGGCTTCGGGACGCTGGGCAACGTTGGCGATGCCGGCTGCGCGCTGGTCGAAGCGGCGCTTGCCGAGGGCTATCGGTATATCGACACGTCCAGGTTCTACGGCAACGAGGAGGCGGTCGGACGGGCATTGGCGCGTTCCTCGGTCCCGCGCGGCGACATCTGGGTGACCACCAAGCTCCTGCACCCCAAGACGCCGCCCCAGCCGGACTTGGGCTTGGAGCTGGAGAAGAGCCTGCGTCTCCTGCAGACGGACTATGTCGATCTGCTACTGATCCACTGGCCCAACCCGCAAGTGTCGCTGGAGTGGGCCCTGGGTGAGTTCGCAGCGCTGCGCGAGCAAGGCAAGACGCGCACGATCGGCGTGTCGAACTTCCCGACGGCCCTGCTGCGGCAGGCCCTGGAGATCGTCGGCGACCTGGCGGCCAACCAGATCGAGTACCACCCCTACCTGAGCCAGCGTCCACTCCTGGACCTGATGCGCAGCCGCGGGCTCGTGCTGATCGCCCATTCTCCGCTCGCCCGCGGGGCGGTCCTGAACGACCCCGTCCTGCAGGAGATCGCGACGCGGCGGCAGTTGAGCGTCGCGCAGGTCGTGCTGCGGTGGCTCGTCCAGCAGGAACGGGTCGTCGCCATCCCTGGGGTCGTGAACGTCGAACAGTTGCGCGACAACCTGAAGGTCCTCGAAGTCACGCTGACGAGCGACGAAATGACCGCTATCTCGGCGTTGGCCCGCGGAATGCGGGTCGTCAACCCGCCGCACGGCCCGGCCTGGGACTAACTTTGCACTGATAACCCTGGAGCCTACACCGATGCCCGAACCCGTTCGCATCAAGGACATTCCCGAAAACGAGCTGACGCCCGAGCAGGCGAAAGTATTCAAGGACCTCGTCGCCGGGCGCGGTCGGCTGCTGACGCCCTACAGGATCTGGATCCACTCGCCCAGGCTCGCCGCGGCGCTCGAGACGATCGGCACCTTTCTCAACAAGAAGGGCTCGCTGTCGGAGCGCGAGGTCGAGCTTGTGATCTGCATCATCGCGAATCACTGGAAGGGCGAGTACGTCTGGACCGTGCACACCCGGACCGCCGTCAAGCTCGGGATCCCGCAGAGCGTGTTCGACGCGATCCGTGCCGGTCAGGACCCCGTGCTCGACAACGAGCGCGAGCGCGCCATCTACGATCTGGCGAGAATCGCTATGGAGCCGGGCGCAGGCCCGGACGAGGTATTCACGCGTGCCGAACGGTTACTCGGCCGCAACGGCATTGCCGAGGTCCTGGCGCTGCTGGGCTACTACAGCTCGGTCGCGATGGGTGTGAAGCTGCACCGCGTCCCGGTTCCCGCCTGACTGGAACACGTTGTCGCAGGATACGCTGGCCCGCCGCGCACGACGGGAGTAGTGTGAGCATCCGTGCCCGGCAAAGACTAAGTCGCCGGGCCGGGACGCTTCACAACCTCACTCACCGGGAGAGCGATATGGCAAAAGCAAGGTCGAAGGACAGCGTCTACAGAATTACGGAACTCGTAGGAACCAGCCCGAGCTCGTGGGAAGAAGCGGTGAGCAATGCAGTGAGGACCGCGGCTTCCACTCTCCGGGACATACGCGTCGCAGAAGTCGGCAAGCTCGACGTCGTCATCGAAGACGGCAAGGTCACCGCGTATCGCGCGCGCGTCAGCCTTTCTTTCAAGTACGAGAAATAGCGGCCCACCGAGCGACAGGCCGGTCGTCACGGCCTGTCGCTGAAAAGCTTGCCCGGACGAGGTATGCGCAGCGGAAGTGCGGCTTGCGAAACCTCAGTAGTGGCTGATGCAGCAGCTATCGCGGTCGAGCCGAAATTCATCGAGACGGGAATCGGCGGCGATAACGGGAGGTGCGGCCGGCGCAAGCATCTCCGTGGCCGGCACTGCTGCCGTTGCCGCCGAGACGATAGCAGACAAGCCCGTCGAGTCCCCCGCATCTCTCGGGGCCGGCATCTCGCTGAGCGCCCCTGCGAGCATCAGAACCAGGGAGAGCAGAACTGACAGGGCCAGGCCCAGCTCCGCGGTGTTCATCAAAGAGCGTGCGTTGCGATTCTTCCGCAAGATCTTCATTAGGCTTCTCCTTGACACGAATCTGCTCAACGTCACTGTGAACGAGGCGAGTTTCTTCCAGATGTCTCGTGCGAAACAGTTGGTTGCTGTCGTGTAACCGTCTGTTGGCGTGACGAGCTGGTCAGCGAACGACTCCGGGTCAGGAGTGCCGTCGTGTGCGGCAGTGCCGGCAGTAAAGAGCTTCGAGTCGACCGACGCGAGTGGGTGCGCAGAGCCAGCCTCCTCCTACCCGGCTCGAACTATGGATGAAGCGCTTGCGGAGGTGAACCGGCCAGAGGTCGGACACCGGATCCGATCAGCGAATGCCAGCGACCGCGGGATCAGGTGGAGCGAGCTCAGCGGGGTGTAAATGGCAGACACGCTGCTAACTTTTCGGCGGCCGCGCCCGCACCGCGGCCTCGTTCACCTCTACGCCCCAGCCCGGCCGCGTCGGCAGCACGAACTCGCCGTTCTCGATGACCGGCGGCGCGTCGACCAGCTCGTCGCGCCACGGCACCGCGTCGACGTCCGTCTCCATGATGCGCAGGTTGGGCACGGCAGCGCAGAAATGCGCCGAGATCACGCTCGACAGATGGCCGTAGAAGTTGTGCGGCGCGACGTTCATTTCGTAGACGTCGGCCATCGCGGCGATCTTGAGCGATTCCATGTAGCCGTTCCAGATCACGTCGATGATCGCGACGTCCATCGCGTAGGCTTCGAAGAAGGGCTTGAAGTCGCGCCGCTCGCACAGCGTCTCGCACGAGGCGATGGGCGTCGACGTGCCGCGGCGGATGAGCGCGAGCGACGCCGCATCGTGCGTATCCATCTCCAGCCAGCTCATGCCGATCGGCTCCACGGCCTTTGCGATGCGGCAGATACCCCTCGGTCTTGTAGTTGAAGTTGAGGTCCATCATGATGCCCAGCGACGGTCCGCCGCCCTCGCGAAAGGCGTTGGCCGTCTTGAACGCGGCATCGACGATGTCGTTGCTCCAGTTCAACTCCGGATAACCCTTGCTCGCGCCGAATCCCGGGCGATAGGCGGCAAGCGTCTTGCCGTCGTGGATCATCACGTTGGTCTTGCACGCGCCGTAGCCGCGGCTTTTCACTTCTTCGGCGAGACGCGAGAGATCGTCGTAGCTCGACACCCTCGGCACGCCCGAGCAGCTCCGGATAGCGCGCGCGATAGCTGCCGCAGTGCGACCAGTAGACCGGGAATGCGCTTGCGCACCGCGCCGCCGAAGAGATCGTAGACCGGCACGCCGAGCGCCTTGCCCTTGATGTCGAGCAGCGCGTTCTCGATGGCGGCCACGGCCTGGCGATTGATGCCGCCGCGCGACTGCACGGTCTGCGTCCGCAGGTGGCAGTTGATGAGCTCGATGTCGCGCGGATCCTTGCCGATCACGACGGGCGACAGCGCTTCGATGACGCCGGACAGGCCGTGGCTGCCGAAGCTCTCGTTGTATTCCGACCAGCCGATCAGCCCCTCGTCGGTCATGACCTTGAGAAACGAGAACATCCGCCAGCCGGCGTCGCAGCGCAGCGTTTCGATGCGGGTGACTTTCATGGCCTCTCCTGGAGCGGTTATCGTTTGCCCGGCAAGCTGCGCGGATCAATCTTGCCGACCGCGCAGTAAAGCGAGACCGCCGCGCGATATGGCGCATCAGCAAACGGTCGAGCTCGGTCAATATTCCCTACGCCTCCGCGCGCAACCAGCGGGCTTGGTTGACCAGTCTGGTGACCATGGGCAGAATGCTGGTCAATGAAGACAGGGCCTTAATATGCAAACCATCCAGGCTTCCGAGTTCAAGGCCAAATGCCTCGCGCTGATGGACGAAGTGGCGCGCACCGGCGAGACGATACTCGTGACCAAAAACGGGAAACCCATTGCCGAGCTTCGACCGCATCGCCCCCCGCGCGCCAAGTCTCTGATCGGTCTCGACAAGGGCCGCATCGAGATTTTAGGCGATATCGTCTCGCCGGTCGGCGCCGGGCTCTGGAAGGCGCTCAAGTGATTGTGCTCGACACGCACGTGCTGGTGTGGGCGGCCGCCGACGAGCGCAAGTTGGGGCGAAAAGCGAGAGCGCTGATCGACCGGCTGTGGGACGGTGGCGAAGTTGCCGTGTGTGCGATGACATTCTGGGAAATCGCGCTCCTGCAATCGAAAGGACGCATTCGACTGCCGACCGACGCCGGCGACTGGCGCGCACAGCGCCTCGCCGCCGGGCTTGTCGAATTGCCGGTAAACGGCGCCATCGGCATTCATGCCGTCGAGCTCCGTGGATTGCCGGATGACCCAGCCGATCGCCTCATCGTCGCCACCGCTCTCGCACAGGGCGCCGCCCTCATGACCGCGGACGACAAACTGCTGAGCTGGCCTCACGCGCTGGAGAGGCACGACGCGCGAACCTGATTTACGTGAGTCCGCAGAGTCGCTGCCAGCCTCGATCAAGGTCCACCATGACCTCGAGTGACGATCCGCCGCAGTGCGGCCAGTAGACGGTAGGCGCTGGCCTAGCGTTGTCTTTTGCGCCTTACCTTATACTTCCCCGCGAGCAGCCACGAAAGCCGGATTGGATGGGTGTTAACGGAAGGCGGTCGATACGGGCGGTCACTCTGGACCTCGACGATACGCTGTGGCCGTGCGAACCGACGCTCTTACGCGCCGAGCGCCTCGCGCTCGAATGGCTGACCGAGCGTGTGCCCGAGGTCATCGCGCCCTGGTCCATCGATCGGCTGCGCGAGCGGCGCATGGCGATCCACGCCGCTCGTCCCGAGCTCAAGCACGACTTCCGTACCGATTCGCCGGCTTGCCCTCGAAGAGGTGTTCCGCGAGGCCGGAGCCGACGACGTGCAATCCGCGCCGATCATCGAAGGCTCGCTCGACGTTTACATGGCCGGGCGTAATCGCGTGGAGCTCTATCCGGAAGTGCGCGCCTGTCTCGAGCGGCTATCGGCGCGGTATCGCATCGCGTCGCTTTCCAACGGCAATGCGTGCCTCGTGCAGATCGGGCTCGATCACCTGTTTCACGCCATGATTGCGGCGCATTCCCACGGCGCGAGCAAGCCTGACCCCGCGCTGTTTCACCTCGCCTGCCGCGAGCTCGGCTGCGCGCCCGATGAGGTGGTCCACCTTGGAGACGACATCGAGCTCGACGTCCGGGGCGCACGCGGCGCGGGGCTGCACGCGGTGTGGATCAACCGCGCGAGTCATTCGTGGCCGGGCGACGACGTGCCGGACACCGTCGCCGATCTCGAGGCATTCGAGCACTGGCTCGCGCAGCGTTGACGCAAGGGGATGATCGACTTTCAGGATCGTGTCGGACTTGGCTTCCGACACACACGAAAAAGAAATGCGGTTACGGAGGGAAACCATACGTTTCCTTCTGTTCCATAGGCGGCCAGCCCCCGAGCGCAAGGGGACGCCGCCCCCCAATGGGAGAACTTTCGATGGCCATCAAGATCTACGAATACGCCGGCTGCAGCACGTGCAAGAAGGCGCTCGAGTATCTCGACGGCAGAAAAAAGAAATACGAGAGGGTGCCGATCGTGGAGCAGCCGCCGACGGTGAGCGAGCTCAAGACGATGCTGGGCTACCTCAAGGCGAACGGCAAGACGTTCAAAAACCTGTTCAACACGTCGGGCGAGCAGTACCGCGCGCTGAAGATCGGCGACCGCATCAAGGCGGGCATGACCGAGCAGGAGGCGATCGCGCTGCTTTCGAAGAACGGCAAGCTCATCAAGCGGCCTTTCCTGTTAACGGCCAAGGGCGGCACGACGGGTTTTCAGGAAGAAATGTGGGACGAGCTCGTCTAAGGGCCTGGTGCAAAATGATTCGTCACCCCGGCGCGAGGCCGGGGTCCAGGGTATCAACACACCGCGAGAGACCTGGCTCCGCTCGGATTCCGTGCCTACGCCGGAATGACGAGTCTCTAGCCAGACTTTTTGCAGCAAGCTGCTGCGGGCGGGCGTTCATGTCACGCGCTCGAGCTTCTGCAAGCTGCGCAGATACTCCGGCGCCGACTTGCCCGGATTGATGTTGCGGTAGTTCGTATACGACACTTCGCCGACGTAGATATCGCCGCGTGAATCCATGCAGACGCCGTGCGGCGCGAGAAATTTGCCGACCTCCTCGCCCGCGCCGTGCTCGCCTCCGAGACGCGCGATGCGCTTGCCGTACTTGTCGACGAAGGTGAGGCGCGGACCCAGGTTCGGATGGTTGCGATTGACGTTCATGCCCGGACCGAGCTCGCCGATCAGGAATTCCGCGCGAGCCCCCTGGTGGCAGTACAGCCCGCAAGGCCGGTGCAGATTGTTCCACTGCATTTCGTATTTGCCGTTGCCGTCGAATACCTGCACGCGGTGATTTTCGCGATCGGCCACGTATACCCAACCTTCCGCGTCGGTGACGATGTTGTGGACGATATTGAACTCTCCCGGATCAGTCCCGGGCTCGCCCCAGGAGAACATGAGCTTCCCATCCGGCGAATACTTGTGCACGCGCGCATTACCGTAGCCGTCGGAGATGTAGAGCTCTCCTTTGGGAGATAGCGCCGTGTGCGTGCAGCGATGAAAGGGCTCGCCGCTCATGTATGGGGCCGGCTTGTCGGGGATGCCGATCGTGAACAGCACCTTGCCTTCGGTCGTGCACTTGCGCATGGTGTGATCGCCATCGTCGGTGAGGTACAGGTTGTCGTCCCGATCGATGAGCACCCCGTGAGCGCGCTTGAACAGGCCCTCGCCCCACGAGCGCAGGAACTTGCCGTCGCGATCGAACACGATCATCGGGTGTTCGCCGCGATTGAAGACGTAGACCCGATCCTTGCTGTCCACGCCGACGCCGCCCACGTCGTTGAAATTCCAGCCCGGCGGAACTGCGCCCAGTTCTCGATCACACGATAGCGATGGTCCCCGCTGCCCAGGATAACCGACATGATGTTCTCCTTTTCGTGAGCGCCTTGCCGCAGGCTAGACGCCCTTATACTTCCCCGCGAGCAGCCACGAAAGGTCTGGTATCAGATGGGTGTCGGCAAGAGTACAGCGGCCCAGCGTCTAGGGGGCGGCGCTCGCCTTCGGCTCGGGCCTCGCCACCCTACGGAACAGAGGACAACCAAAGGTTTTCCTCCGTAACCTCAATGGCACTATCTTAAGCGGAAGTGCATTTGCGATCAGCGAGATAGAAGTAAGGCTGAGAGCCTCACGGTTATCATGCGGGTTGTCGAAAGCCGTAATAGATAACCTGGAGGATCAGCCTTGATGGATAGTAGAAAAAAAACGCCTGGCCGAGCAAGTGCGGCGGTTTCGGGCGCGGTTTGTAGAGGCGGCCGATGCGCTGCTTGGGCAGGTGATTCCGGCGACGCTGTTAACGCACTGGGTCACAGAGGAAGCCGGGCGTTTCCGCGATCGAATCTATAGTCCGTTGATCACGCTGACGCTGTTTATCGAACAGGTGCTCAGTGCCGATCAGAGTTGTGTCGATGCGGTGGCGCGCGGACTAAGTGCACGCGTGGCGCTGGGAGAGCGGCCGTGCAGCCTCAATAGCGGACCGTCCTGTAAGGCGCGAGCACGCTTGCCATTGGGGTTGATCGAGCGGGTGGCACGCGAGGTGGGCGCGCGTTTGAGCGAGCAGCAGCCCTCGGCTTGGCGCTGGCGCGGGCGTGAGGTGAAGCTGGTGGACGGCACCACGGTGTCGATGCCCGATACGGCTGAGAACCAGCGCGAGTTCCCACAGCATCGTGAGCAGCGTCGCGGGCTGGGCTTTCCGCTGGCGCGCGTGGTGGCGATTGTGTCGTTGTCGTGCGGGGCGCTGCTCGAATGGGCGATGGGGCCCTGTGAGGGGCGCGAGAGCGGGGAAACGGCGCTGCTGTGGGCGCTTGCGCCGCGGCTGCGCAGCGGCGATGTGGTGGTCGCAGACCGCTGCTATGCCGGCTACTTCATGATCGCGCGGCTGATGCGTTGCGGCGTCGATGTGGTGATTCGGCAGCATGCGCGCCGGCGCACCGATTTCCGGCGTGGTCAGGCACTGGGCCAGCGTGATCATCTGATGAGCTGGCCACGTCCCCAACGCCCCGACTGGATGGATGCCGCGACCTATGCCTCGATGCCCCAGACGCTCACGATGCGCGAGGTGCGCGTCGGCGGCTGGACCCTGGTGTCCTCGTTGACCAACGCCAAGGAGGTGAGCAAGCAGGAGCTGCTCGAACTCTATCGCAGCCGCTGGCAGGTGGAGCTGGACCTGCGCGCGATCAAGAACGTCATGCAAATGGACCTGCTACGCTGCAAGAGCCCGTTGATGGTACAAAAGGAGATCGCGACCCACCTGCTGGCTTACAACCTGGTACGCTCGGTGATGGCGCGCGCAGCTTGTCTAGCCGGCCTATTGCCGCGGCAACTGAGTTTCAAAGGCGCGCTGCAAGTGCTCAGGGCATTCGAACAAAATCTGCGTCATAGCCCACAGGCTCGGCTGCGAATACGTCACGCACACGTGCTCGCCGGGATCGCCCAGATGAGAATACCGCATCGACCTTGGCGGGTGGAACCCAGAGAAGTGAAGCGAAGACCGAAGCCGTTTAAACGACTGGCTGAACCCCGAGCGGTGGTCCGCGCCCGGTTGCTTCAGCACCAGGAGCGCTATGTCGCTACCTTCTTAAGATAGTGCCATTGCTCCGTAACCTCCTTTCCTTTCGTCGCGTGTTTGATGGCAAGCCCGACACGCTGCTAGACCGGATGAACGGGCGTCGGGTGCAGGCGCATGGTCATGCTTGCTGATCCTTGAACGTGAGGACGTGGCATCGCAAAATGATCCTCTGCCGCAAGCCTCGCAGAATGGGACTGAGTGCTAACCGGCGTTCGAACGTTACGTTCGCGTCGACAGCCTGTCCCAGGGGCGCCGCTCACCAAATCGGTAGGACATGCTAACGGGAGATCGCAATGGCACAAACGGACATCAGAAGCTACGCGGTACGGGCACGCTCGACCGACACGTTCGGTCGCGTGCTATGCAGCGCCCGCGATCAGCATTTCGTCGTAGACGGCCCCGTGCAGAACGGCTGTCCGGGCGAAGCGCTCGGTCCCGCCGAGATTTTCATCGCTGGCGTCGCGGCCTGCGGTGTCGAGTTGATGCAGGTGATCGCGAGGGAACAGCAGCTCTCGCCGCGATCGATTGCGGTTGAGATCTCCGCGTCCATGGACCGCAGCCAACCGGTACGACAGGACCTGACCGTCTTCAATTCCGTCGACCTGCGCTTTCGCATCGGGGGCGTGACACCCGAGGAGGCGAGAGACCTCGTCGAGCGCTTCAAGCGAAGGTGACCGCTCTACGGCAGCGTCGCAGTTGCGACGCCGGACGTAAAAGTCGACGCGAGCGTCGAGAGCTGAGACGGCGACGATACGCGGGAAGCGATCGTTTTGAGATAATCCGCATTTCCAATTCGGACGATACGGGGTAACGACATGCGCATGAACCGCGTAAAAAAACTCTGGCGTGAAGGCAAACCGGCGGTCGGCGGCTGGCTTTCGATTCCCCACGCTTTCCCAGCGGAGGTGATGGCGCACACCGGCCTCGACTGGCTGTGCGTGGACATGCAGCATGGCTGTATCGACTATTCGGACGCCGTGAACATGCTGACCGCGATCTCGACGACGGAAGTCACCCCGTTCGTGCGCGTACCCTGGAACGAGCCCGCGATGATCATGAAAGTGCTGGACGCAGGCGCCTACGGCGTCATCGTGCCGATGGTCAGCAATCGCGCCGAGGCCGAGCGAGCCGTCGCCGCGTGTCGCTATCCCCCTGCAGGGCATGCGCAGCAATGGGCCGAACCGCGTCCTGCTCTATGCCGGCGCCGATTATCAGAAACACGCAAACGCGGAAGTGATCTGCGCGGTGATGGTGGAAACGGCCGAGGCGATCGAGAAGCTCGACGAGATCGTGTCCACCCCCGGCGTGGATGCGGTCTACATCGGACCGACCGATCTCGCGCTCGCGTTAGGTTTGCCGCCTGTCATGGACAATGACGAGGCGAAGCATGTCGAGACGGTGAATCGCATTCTCGAAACGTGCAAGCGGCACAAGAAGATCGGCGGCATCCATACGGCGAGCTCCAAGTTCACGCAACGGTATCTCGACCAGGGCTTTCAGATGGTCATGCTTGGAGCCGACCGTGCGGCGATGTCGAACTACATGAAAGCGGAGATCGGCCGCCTTACCGGATGGACACCGAGCGCGCCGGCCGCTCCAGGGAGTACGGGCGGTTACTAAGTCCAGCTAAATCGGCGACATCGCGTACGCCGCCTCGATCAACGCGACCGAGGCGGCGTTGTCCGCCAGATCCGCGATCGGCGGACGGCCGTCGCGCACCCGCCGCAATGTGTCGCGGACGAACTCCGGGTAGAAGAACGCATTCGTCAGCTTCATCTCCCGCGTCGTGCGCTGCCGGTCATTCGTGACGATCTCCAGCGTCGCGTTGTCACGCGCCGCGAAATAGTGTTTTTCGGTGCGGATGCTGTAATGCATGTCGAAGACCGAGTTCGGCGCCGGATAGAGATAGCCCGTTTCGACCATGCAGCTCGCGCCCCTGCCGCGCATCAGCATGACGGCATGATCCTCGATCGTCAGGCCGGCGGCGCGATTCGACATCATCGCGCCGGTTACCGTCAGCTCCGCGTTGTCCAGGAGCACGCGGCAGAGATCGACGTGATGGATACCGAGATTCAGCAGCGGCCCGCCGCCCGAGATGGAGCGATCGATCACCCATTCCACTTTCTGCTGATGGTAACGGTCGACCATTCCCCCGACGAACTTGAACGACAGGTACTGAATCTCTTCGCCCGCGGCAATCTCCCGTATCGTCGCGATGATCGGACAGTAGCGCATCACCAGCGGCACGGCGGCGAACACTCCGGCGGCCGCGGCGCGGCGGGCGATGTCATGCGCCTCCGCGGCGTTGAGCGCGCAGGGTTTCTCGATCGCGAATGGAATGCGGCTCTCGATCAGAAAGCGGGCCTCGTCGGCCATGTCGCAGTGGCGGCCGAGGGCGAAAGCGAAGTCCGGCTTCACGCTCGCGCACATTTCGCGATAGTCGGTGAAAGCGCGGCACTTCGCTCTCTCGGCGAGCGGAGCCGCACGGCCCGCATCGGGATCGCTTACGCCGACGATCGTGGCGTCAGTCATCGCCAATACCGGGTCGGCATAGAACGGCGTATGCCAGTGCGAGACGCCGATCAGAACGATGCGCATCTAGTGTGCTCTCCCGCAAGCTCGGCTGATTCGGCTCGTCATGCCGGACCGCACGCATGTGCGAAGTGATCCGGTACCCCCTTCCCGCGCTTCGGGGGAAGGTAGGACGGGGGCAACGGGTTGTCGCCTGGATCCCGGCTTCGCGCCGGGATGACGGTGTGGCTGCAGGCCCTGCTTCACTGCGCCTTGATGCCGGCGCCGCGTATGACCTTCGTCCACTTCGCGATCTCCTTGACCACGTGCGCCGTTGCCTGCTCGGGCGTGTTACCCACGGGGTCCGCGCCCTGGTTGACGAGCTTCTCTTTGAGATCGGGGGCATTCAGCGCCTTCACGATCTCACCATTGAAATAGTCGACGATCGCGCGCGGCGCTTTGGCCGGCGCTGCAAAGCCGTACCAGGTCGTGACCTCGAATCCCGGTATGCCGCTCTCGGCGACCGTCGGGTATTCGGGCGCTGCGCTCGCGCGTTTCGCGCCTGTCACCGCGATGCCGCGGAGCTTCCCCGAGCGCGCATACTGGATCACGCTCGGCAGATTGCCGAAATAGAGCACGAACGTCCCCGAGAAGAACTCGATCATTGCCGGACCCGCACCCTTGTACGGGACGTGCAGCCACTTCACACCGGTCATGTACTGGAACAGCTCCGCGGAGAGATGCACGGTGGTGCCGATCCCGGAGGAACCGTAGTTGATGTCACCGGGCCGCTGCTTCGAAAGCGCGATCAGCTCCTTCACGCTTTTTGGCGGAAACGAAGGATGCAGCACCAGGAGATTCTGCGACTCGGCCGCCACGGTGATGAATTGAAAGTCCTTAATCGGGTCGAACTTCAGATCGAGCATCGCCGGGTTGGTCGCGTGACCGGGCGCGACCTGCATGATCGTATAGCCGTCAGGTGCGGAGCGCACGAACACTTCCGAGGCGATGGCGGTATTGGCGCCCCCTCGATTCTCGATTATGTAGGAGACTCCACTTTGCTCGGTGAGCTTCTGCGCGAGCAGCCGGGCAATGATGTCGTTCGTACCGCCGGGCGGGAACCCGACTATGAAACGTACCGGACGCGATGGAAATCCCGGCGGCAACTGCGCCCAGGCTTGCACGGCAGCGCCAAGCAACAGCGCCGCAACCGCGATCCGCTTCAGTGGCTTCATGTGCGCTCCTCCATAGAGATTCTTCCGCCTGCGAGATTATCGTTTCTTTACGACCTATAGGCTACCGCGTTGAGTCGCGTTACCGTCCGCATCGTCGCACAACCCAAAGGAGCAGCAGATGGCAGTCGACATGAAGCAGGAGCTCGAGCGCACGACGGCCTTGCGTGGTTTTCGTTTCGGCCTGCATGACTTCGTCGCGCAGCTGAAAGGTGCAGAGGCGCTGAAAAAGCACAATGACGCGATAGAGGCCAGTTACCTGAAGAAAGGCCTCCTGGACAGCAAGACCAAGGAGCTCGCGATCATCGTCGCCTGCGTCGCGCTCAAGGATTCGACGTCTCACCTGCGGTGTCACATGCACGCCGCAAAGAACGCAGGAGCGACTCCGGAGGAGATTCTGGAGCTGATCGAGCTCGTTGGGAGCTGGACCGGCAGTGTGGCGAGGATCAACGGACTCGAAGCGTGGCGGGCCACCTTCCGCCCCGATCTGCCGACGATCGACCGCGTGGTCGAGCTGCGTTAAGAGATTACGGGGTCAGAGTAAGATTTCAGATCATGTCCATCTCAGTCTGAATCTTACTCTGGATCCGATTAACGACACCGTTAACGGCTGAAATTCGTTGGAGGTCCCATGCGCCAGTTGAACGAGGACACGCTCACCGCCGAGGTCGTCGCGCGGATGAAGGAGACGAAGAATCCGCGCCTGCGCGAGATCCTGGCGAGCGCGGTCAAGCACCTGCATGCCTTCGCGCGCGAGGTGCATCTCACCGAGGAGGAATGGTTCGAGGGCATCAAGTTCCTCACCGAGGTCGGGCAGAAGTGCGACGGCAAGCGCCAGGAGTTCATCCTGCTCTCCGACGTGCTCGGCCTCTCGATGATGGTGGTCGCGCTCAATCAGGAGACCGCACCCGGCGCCACTGAGGCGACCGTGCTCGGACCGTTCTTCGCGCACGGTGCGAAGGAATACGGCTACGGCGCCGACCTGCGCGAGGGCGCCACGATGAAAGGGGACGATGTCTGGGTGAGCGGCCGGGTCCTGTCAGTGGACGGCACGCCCGTCCCCGATGCGGTGCTCGAGATCTGGCAAGTGAGAGCCGACGGCATCTACGATCTCCAGACCGAAGGCGAGTTCGAGCTGCGCGGCCGCGTCAAGGCGAATGACAAAGGCGAATACGCGTTCGCGAGCTACAAGCCGACGTCCTACAGCATCCCGGTCGACGGGCCGGTGGGGGAGGTCGTGCGCGCGACCGGGAACCATCATATGCGGCCGGCGCACATGCATGCCATCGTCTCCGCCTCCGGCTACCAGCAAGTCATCACGCACGTCTTCGTCGACGGCGACCCGTACCTCGACGGCGACGCGGTGTTCGCGGTGAAGAACTCGCTCGTCGGCAAGTACGAGAAGGTCGACGACACGGCGCTGGCGAAGCAGCTTGGCCTCACGAATCCGTTCGAGAAGCTCGAATTCGATTTCCGGCTTGCGCCTGCGAAGGAGGGCGTCAAGGCACGGAAGAAGGTTGCGGCGAGTGATGTGGCAGGTTGATCCCACGTGCCAAGCGCCTCGCTCGTGCAACCTACTGAAAACGACCCCAAAGCGCTGTTCTTCAGCGCTGGCGGGACGCTCGTAACGTTCGACTTCCGCTTTGGCGGCCTCGACGCCGTTCAGTTAGCCGACGAGGATGTTTGTATCGAAGAGTGCCCCCAATGCCGCGCGGTTGCGACTCATCATGTGGCCGACCGCCATGCATGATGAAGCGATTGTCCCGCGCACTCGCATGAAAGTGAAGCTGAACATCGGCCCGGCGCTTTGCCAGCCGTAGGCGCGGGCAGTCCGCGTAGACTTGGCGCCTCACGTACTTCTGATTCGCCGGTAGACGAAGCTGCTTCCGGCCATAATGAGCCGCTCTCTGCTGTTTCAAAGTCGAGAGCGCCAACCATGCGTGGAAAACAAGGAGATTCAAATGCCCAAGGGCCAACAACGCGGCAACCGCGAAGCAAAGAAACCAAAGCAACCCAAGAAGATCCCCGCTCCGGCTTCGTCTTCTGTTGTGCCGCCCCGGGTGGCGCCGCAGTCCGGCAAGAAAAGGTAACAGCACTACCTACTCGCCCGCGTGGAGTCCTGGACGCGGGCCTGCTACAGATCCGTGCGATCGCCGATCACGACATGCAAGCAACCACGGACAAGACAGCGGTTGAATTCAGTGACGTGGGAGGACCGCTTCCGGCAGGTACCCGGCTAATGCAAGTCGATGCCGACCGGATCGTCGGGCTCGAATTCGTCGGCGACTGAGCCATCACCCATGCCGGTGACCATCGCCGCCATGCTTTCGGTCTGTTTCACGAAGTATTCCGCGCTGACTGGATCGTAGAACCGTTCACCGATGGCAACATCGCAGAATTTGACGCGGCGAAGAAGTCGAGGCACTGCCATAAAATCAAAGCAAGCGATCTAAGCGGGATTGGTGCGAGTTTACGCGCGCCCCGCTGAAAACGGACAGCGCTAAATCGCCTGACGTGATTGCGTTCCGACGCTCCGGGTGCGGGCGGGAGCGCTCTGTAGACGCCCGAGTTCGAACTAACGACTGCGAGCCGCTTTCACGAACGCGAGCGACGCCTGGAACAATTCGAGGTCCTTCTCGTACTCTGCCGCGTCAGCGCGGTCGATCTGTATCCACTCGCTCGAGCTCACAGTACCGCCGGGCTGAAAGGGCTCGACGTTGTCCCTGGAGAACTGCAGCTCTCTCGCTACTGCAGCGGGTAGACGAAGCCCGACTCCTTTGCCGCTGATGCACGCGAACATCTTGTCTTTGACGAAGTAGGCGTCGAGACCGTTGATTTTCCCTGCGCTTACGCCCGGAAGTTTGAGAAGCACGGCATCGATCTGTGTCTTGCGGGGGGAGTTCGAGATGTTGTCAGTCAAAGCGGCACCGGATGTCGATTACGGGAGCGGTATTCTATTCTTCTGCAATAACGCGTTCTCGCGCAAGTGCACAGGCAAAGCCGAGCGTGGCGGGACTCGGCCAGTTCGCGCGCGTCTGCTAAGGCACCGCGCTTGCATTCGACCAGCCAGGCGACCCATTTCGCACATTCGCCAGTCGCGGTCCTTCGCCCCACAGGGCGGCACCCTTGTGAATCAGCTACTAACGTGCAGTGCTAACGGAGACTTATCATGAATGAAAGATCAAGCGGCAGTAGTAACGAGCGCACCGGGCGCGCGGTGCAAAACCTCATCGCGGACTTTAAGGTCCTCGCGAACGATACACGCGAGCTGCTGCAGCAGACCGGCCCATCCGGTGAACAATTCGCCAGGCTCCGGGAACGGACCCGCAACACGCTTTCAGCTGTTGAGCAGCATCTCGGTCCTCTGCAGCAGAAACTCGCCGAGCACGGACGGCATGCCGCCGAGGTGTCGGCTGAGCACCTGCGCGTGCATCGCTGGAGCAGCCTGGCCGCGGTCGCCGCGATTGCGTTCGCCGTTGCAGCAGTGCTCGCGTGGCAAAACGAGGGGCCAACGGATGACTCTCCCGGGCACTGAAGCAGACTCCCTTTCAGGGTAGCTGCAGGTGCGGGGATCGCGAGCCACGCACGAAGTGAATGCTCTTACTCTCAAAGGAGAACGGAAGTGGCGAATAAGAACACGATCTGTCTGTGGTACGACGGCACTGCCATGGACGCCGCACGGTTCTATGCCGAAACCTTTCCAGACAGCGCGGTGGGCGCGGTGATGCGCGCGCCGGGCGACTATCCCGATGGCAAGCAAGGCGACGTGCTGACGGTCGAGTTCACCGTAGCCGGCATCCCATGCGTCGGGCTTAACGGTGGGCCGGCGTTCAAGCACAACGAGGCGTTCTCTTTTCAGATCGCGACCGATGATCAGGCGGAAACCGATCGCTTGTGGAACGCAATCGTCGGAAACGGTGGTCAGGAAAGCGAGTGCGGCTGGTGTAAAGACAAGTGGGGCGTGTCGTGGCAGATCACGCCGCGCGCCCTTCTCGCCGCGGTCACGGACCGCGATCGTGCGGCGGCCAAACGTGCGTTCGATGCGATGATGACGATGAAAAAGATCGACATCGCGGCGATCGAGGCGGCGCGGCGGGGCTGACGTCATGTCCGATTGTTGACCTGTAGGAGTGAGGATGCACGCAGATCGTCGAGCGAGCCGGAGCACGGTCTGTTCCCGCCGAATCCTGGAAGTCCTCTCGCCCCGTGAACGGCATTGGGGCAAACTACGCCGAGCATAGGGCAACGCGTCTCATGGTTGAACGTGTGCTTCCAGTCGTCTGAATGAGAGGATCGAACGTGACTTCAAGAGTGATGCTATATAGCGCGATAGACGACGAAGTCACGCATTACGATGTCGACGTCGACGCTGCTACGCTGACCCGCCGCGGCTCGGTACGCGTGGTGTCCAACGTGCAGGAGGGATGGGCGCATCCTTCCCACACGCACCTCTATCTGACCACCAGCAATCGCGGACCGGGCCTGAAGGCGGACGTGAACCACGTGAGCGCCTATCGCATCGACGCGGCAACCGGCGCTCTCGCGCTGCATGGGCAGCCGATGCCTCTGCCGCATCGCGCGGTCAACGTATGCATCGATCGCTCCGGCAAGTTCGCGATCAACGCGCATAACCTCCCGAAGAGCGGTATCACGATCCATCGCATCAACGACGACGGCACACTCGGCTCGGAGGTGCGGCAGCCCGCCGGGCTGAACTTCGGGCCGTATCCGCACCAGGTGAACGTGGCGCCCTCCGGCCGCACTGTCGTGATTGTCGACCGCGGCAACAAGGCCGAGGAGAGCAAACCCGAAGATCCGGGTGCGCTGCGCTCCTTCAGCTTCCAGGACGGTGTGCTTTCGAATCCGGCAGTGGTCGCGCCCAATGGCGGATACGGCTTTGGGCCGCGCCATGTCGATTTCCATCCGGAGAAGCCGTGGATGTATGTCTCCGACGAGAAGCGTAGCCAGCTCCATATGTTCCGCATGCCTGGCGATCGCATCGAGCCCGAAGCGGCCTACACCAGAGACACTCTATTCGATCGCGCGAACGCCAAACCGCGACAGCAGCCGAGCACGGTACACGTGCATCCGAATGGCCGTTTCGTCTACATCGCGAATCGGGCGGACCATACGGTCGACTTCAATGGCAAGAAGGTCTTCGGCGGCGGAGAGAACACGATAACGGTATTCGAGATCGATTCGGCGACGGGCGAGCCCACGCCGATCCAGTACGCCGACACCCACTCGTTCCACGTACGCACGTTCGGCTTCGATCCGAGCGGGCGCCTCATGGTCACTGCGAGCATCAAGCCGATGAACGTGCGCGAAGGCTCGGACGTTAAAGTCGTGCCCGCTGCGTTGTCCGTGTTCCGCGTGGGCGTGGACGGCAAGCTCGATTTCGTCCGCAAATACGACGTCGACGCGGCGGGCAAGACTCACTATTGGATGGGAATCGTGGGCGTTTAAGGTGCGCTCCGTACCGCCAGCGGTACTACGGCGAGTGCGGCGTTTCCTGTGCCGTCAACTCGGAGAAGAGGAACGCGTAAGTATCGGCCTGCTCTTCGATGCGCTGGCGCCTGCTTGCGCCCACACCATGGCCGGAGTCGTACTCCACGCGCAACCATACAGGCTTGCCGCTGTTCGTCGCCGCCTGCAGGCGCGCGGCCATCTTGGCCGACTGCCACGGCTCGACACGCGGGTCATTGATGCCGTGAGTCAGCAGGACGGCAGGATACGGGGTGTGGTCGCGGATCTTGGTGTACGAATCCATGGCGAGCAACCCCTTGAATCCCTCCTCGGTCTTGACCGAGCCGAACTCGGGTATGTTCGGCGGCCCGTTTGCGGTCGTCTCGAAGCGCAATGGATTCATGACTCCCACCTGCGCTATCGCAGCCGCGAGGAGATCGGGGCGCTCGGCGATGGTGTTGCCGATCAGGATGCCGCCCGCGCTGCGGCCTTGTCCGGCGAGATGTCGCGAGCTCGTGTATTTTTCGGCGATCAGGTATTCGGCACAGGCGATGAAGTCTTTCCACGTGTTCGGCTTCGTGAGTTTCTGTCCTGCGGTGTGCCACTCGCGCCCGTACTCGCCGCCGCCACGCACGTGCGCGAATGCGAGGACTCCGCCGCGTTCCAGCCATGCCACGTTGCGCGGATTGAATCCCGGACGCAGCGGAAACCCATATGCGCCGTATCCGATCAGCAGCGTGGGATCGGTACCATCGCGCTTCAACCCGCGCCTGTGGACGATCGAGAGAGGGACCATGGTGCCATCGTGGCTCCGCGCGGCGACCTCGACCGATTCGAATTGTGTTACGTCAAGCCGCGAGGGCGGCTGCAACGATGTAGCCGCCAACGTTGACGTCCCGGGATCGAGAACGAAATAGGCCGGCGGTTTCACCCAGGAGTCCATCGCCACAAGCGCGCCCGCCTGTTGCTGAGTGGCGTATAGCTCGGAGATGTTCCCCTGATACGGCAGCGTGATTTCGCGACGCGAATAGTCCTTGTAATCGACCCGCAGCAGTCGCGCGATGCCGCCGTCCAGCAACTGCACGTACAAGGCGTCGTGCGCACCGGCAATGCGATCGATGATTGCCGTCCCGGGTGGAACGACCTCCCGCGCATGGGTGAGATCCGGGTTCTTCGCGCTCGTGCGGAGAACCCGGAAATGCGGCGTATTCTTGTAGCTCAACAGGAAAAGGTCGTCGCCGCGTATCACGACCGACTTGATCTGGTCGCTGAAGTCGGCAATCCGTTTCCAGGGAATGGCGGGCTGTCCCAGACTCGCCAGGGGCGCGACGAACAAGGCGTAGTTCGGCGACACGCCGGTGTCGAGCACCGCCAGTGTGTACTTCGATCCGTATGGCACCCAGACCCAGGGAAACAGCACCGGGTCGACATCGAGCGCGGGATTTACGCCGTAGCCGTGCAGCGGCTTGTCCTGCTCCGGATCGACGCCGAGGACATGCAAATAGGTGCGGCTTTTCTGGAATGCTTCGGTCGCCGGCATCTCCGGGTCGAGCTTGCGCTGGCGCCAGTAAACGAAAGAGCGTCCGTCCGGCAGCCAGTTTCCGGCTGACCAGCGCGCTCGGTCGATGCGCTCTCCCAGATCGCGGCCGCTTGCCACGTCGACCACGCGCAGCTCTCCGGTCTCGGCTCCGCCGGCGGATGCGATGTAGGAGACATGACGCGCGTCGGGCGACACGCTATAGGCGGTAATTGAATAGCGCTTGCCGTCGGCCGCGATCTTGTCAGGATCGACGAGCAGGCGTTCCGCGCCGGTGACCTTTCTGCGCACGTAGAGCTTGCGGTCGTTTTCGCCGGGCGCCGTCTTGAAGTAGAAATAGTGCTCGCCCACGCGCCTCACGACAGAGACCTCGTGGTTGGAGTTGCTCAGTTCTTCGAGCCGCGTCATCAGATCGGCGCGCAGAGGCAGCCGTTCGAGCTGCGCACCGGCGTACGTCGCCTGTGCCTTGAGCCATGCCTTGAATTCGAGATTCGTCCCGTCTTCCATCCAGCGATAGGGATCGGCGATCTTGCTGCCGTAATATGTCTCGCTGAAATCCGTAGGCTCCGCTTGCGGAGGCGCGATCGATTGTGCGTATGCCGGCGCGATGCCCGACAGGACCAGCGCCGCAATTCCGATAACCCCGGCACCGTATCGTTTTGGCATAGCGCCTCCCCCGCTCGAACGCATCGCGAGACGCGATTATCCCCAGAAAGGGTGGGAACTATCCATCCTCCTTTCGGCTTTCTTCTGTGTAGACAAACTGGTTCTGCGTCGCATGCGGCCTTTTCAGCCGCCGGCGATCAGCTTCCAGGTGCGGGGGCCGGAGGATCCCGTCGGGCACGAGACCTTCCCGCGCTGGAACTCGCGCACCGCGGCTTCCGTGCCGGCACCGAAAATGCCGTCCGCCTTGATGCCGAGCTTCGCCTGAAGCTCTTTCCACGGCGGCGCCCTCGCGCCGCGCCGAAGCGTCGGGCGCGCCCCCGGATCGACGGCGGGGATGAGCACCGGCGGCGGCGCGGTACCGGCGATATCTCGGCGACGCCTTGCGGAATTTTCCATGTCGAACGTCGGTTCGGGTTTGCGGCCCTTCGGCAGCGCGTATTCCTTGTGGCCGCACGCCATGATCGCTTCGCGCCGATCTTCTTCAGGATCGCTGCCACGCCGCGGCGGTACGCGTCCATCTGCACGGCAGGCCACGGGTCGTCGCGCGCCGGTGTTCTCGGCTTCGATCCCGATGAAGCTCGAGTTGCCGGTCGTGATCCCCTCCACGTGCCGGCGCCGCGTCGAACGCGCCCGGCAGCGACGACGAAGTACGTGCCGTCGCGTCCGAGGCAAAGCTGCGAGAGCGGGCCCGGCAGGTCGGACGCCCGTCCGTGCACGATACCGAGGCTCGGCATGTTTCCGGTTCGAGCGCCGGCGGTGTGATGGCAGATGACGCCCCTGATCGCGCCGACGTCGCCGTGCCCGCGCGTGCGCCAGCCCGGCTGCTCGGCGACCTTGAGCCCCGCTTCTTCCAGCACTTCCGGTAACCAGATCAATGAATAGGCCATCTCAGACGATCCCCCGTAGCGACGGGCAATTCCTCGTCCTTGGTCACCGCGGCTTTGTCGAAGTCGAGGTCGCATCCGTCGGTGTCATCGGGAGCGGCGCTCTCGCGACTCTACTCCGCGCTGCACGCCGCCAGAAGCCGGCGGCAGCTCGGCATCGCTGGTGGCATCGGCCGTAAAGTCGAGGTCGCAACCGTCGGTATGCTCAGCGTGAGATTCGGCCATGCGGTCCTCCTTACTTGTTCGCGGCTTGCAGCAGCGCTTTCGAGTGGTCGAGCACGCCCTGCACTTCGTTGAGCGCAGGCAGCAGGCCGACCTGTGACAGCTCGAGCAGCACATTTTCCATGAAATCGATGAATTCCTGGAATTTCCGTGTACGACCCGTGGATGTCTTCCACTGCGGCGCGGATGAAGTCGTCGTCTATGTCGTCGAGCGCATCTCTCGCAGCTTGCTTCTGCTCCTTCGTTACGGCCGGCGAGGTGGAAAACGCGATGGGAGAAGCTTCGATTTCGCGAGTGCGTACTGCTCCTGAACCGCTTCTCTCGTGAGTGCAGGCATGGTCGTCTCCTATTTGCTTTCGCGGTGCTTCAGAAGCGCTTGGACGCACCAGGATCACCGCGTTCAGAAGTTCGTTGCTTGGAGGCTCGAGCGACTCGGACTGTTCGCAGCATCCTCGACGACCTTGAGGTTTCTCTGGTGCGCGTGAGGAGCACCTCTGTAATTGGCGAGCACCTCGCCGTAAGGCCGACTCCGCATTCTTCGCGAGCGCGCGCTGCACGCTGTCGTCGATCTGCGCTTTCAGTCGCTGGAGCTGGTCGAGCGCCAGCGCGTCCGGAGCGCCTGAAGCGGCGGCCGGCGGTTTGGCGATCGCCGCAACAACCTCGTTCCATGCCGACACCAGCTGTTTCTTCTCGTCCGACGCCGGCAATGCAGCCACTGCCGAGCTGATCTCCGCCGCGATTGCCTGCACTTGCGCGCCAGGCTGGAAGCGCACGGCAGTCACCCTGAACTGGGTCATCGCATCGGGCGTTTCTTCGATGATCTGCCTGTATTCCTGGTTGTTCAGACGGAAACGGATTTCGTAGAAGGGCGCTATGTCCTTCCTGAGCAGGCCGATGAAGTTGCTGCGTATCACCGGTCCGTCCCTTTGAGCAGCGTAGGCGCATCTATACCGGAGCCCCGGGCTCGGATGAATAGGCCTTAGAGCGGGGGTACGAAAGTCGAACCGCCTAAGCGGCTACGGCGCTTCAGTCCCTGCCGACGGAAGCGCGTGAGAGTGCCAGCAGCGCGATGGTGGCAACCCCGCACACAGCAAGCCAG